>CAKUXV010000015.1 GCA_934700895.1 uncultured Bacilli bacterium | reverse complement strand
AAGCGTTTGTCGATGAGTTCCGTAGTGGCAAGTCCTATCCCGAGATTGCGGATTTCCAGAAGAAAGAGGCGGTGGAGCGAGAATAATTTTGCCACCTGTTAAAGGAGGATTAAGGTTTTTCTTGCTTAAGCAAGGACAAGAAACTTTGCTACAACCGCTTGCAAATTGGCACTATGGTCATGATAATAATGGTGCTTTGTAAGACAACACTGCAAGGTTCAAATAAGCGGAACGAAAGCGACGCTACAAGGCCCGAAAGGGTGACCATTAGGTCGAAAAGTAACCAGCCAATCGGCTGGCTATTTTTGTATTTGGCTTCCTGGGTTATAATTCTCAACAAAGAAAGAGGGCATGACCACTCATGGACAATAACAAAAAGCTTTTTATTGGCTTAGACGTTGGAAGCGATTCCGTCGGATGGGCCGCAACAGACGAAGACTATAACCTTTATCGTTTAAAAGGAAAAACGGCTTGGGGCGCTCGTTTATTTACTGCTGCAAGCGATGCAAAAGGAAGAAGATCGCTCCGCGTTTCTGGGCGACGCTTGGCACGTAGAAAAAGACGTATCAACTTATTAAATACCCTTTTTGATCCCCTTCTAAAGGAAGTCGATCCGACATTCTTGCAAAGGTTGGAATATTCCACCTTGCAAAACGATGACCCCAATAAGCCGGAATCGGCCCATTCGGATGTCTTGCTTTTCTTAGATAAAAAACAAGAAAAAGAGTTCTACAAGGCATACCCCACGATTTGGCATTTACGTAGAGACATGATTAATGGAGACGAAAAGGCGTTTTCGGATATTCGTTACCTCTATTTAGCCATTCATCACATCATTAAATACCGTGGCAATTTCCTCCGGGAGGGTGAAATTAACACCGACCAGTTTGATGTGGCGGAATTTGGTATGCTCAATGATTTAATCGGACAGGCGATTGGATCCACGGATGATGATGGCGATGAAATGATTTTTGCTGGCATTCCGGAAAGTAATTACGAATCATTTGTTAAAACAGCTCTTGATAAGAGCAAAGGGAAATCCCAACGTAAAAAGGAATTAATCGCGTTAACCGATAGTGGGGGCAACGAATTTGCCAAAGGCCTTCTCGAAATGTTCTGCACCTTGGCGGTGGGGGGCAAATTCAACACCAAGAAATTAAACTCGAAAAACGAGGACCCCCGTTTTGAAGAAGTCGACATTATCATTGATAAAAAATACGATGAAAATGAAGCCAATTACCACGATGTTCTCGGTGATTTGTTTGGCGTCGTGGAGATCGCTAAGGCTGTTTACGATTTTTGCGATTTATCTGACATTCTCCATAATCAACCCAATCTATCCACAGCATTTGCGGCGATTTATGATTCCCACAAGGAACAAAAGGCGTGCCTAAAGGCCATTTGCAAAGAAATTGATGAAGCGGAAGGCCACCTTGGAACGGAAGCAGGGGTCCTCCATTTAATTTTCAAAAACCCCGATTGTGCGACCAACTATTGCGCGTTCACTCACAACGATTCTAATCAGGGCCGCTGCGATATTCAAAAATTTAATAAATTTATATTGGAAACCATCGAACCCAAAGCTGATTTGATTAAGACCAAACGCCGAGAATGGGAACAACTCAAAATGCTGATTGAACGAGAGGAGATGTTACAAACGGTCGCCATTCGTTCTACGAGCGTCATCCCCATGCAGTTGCATAAAAAAGAATTGGTGGCGATTTTGAATAACGCGATTAAGTTTAACGTCCCTGGGATTTTAGAAATCCGCGATCAACTCATTGAGCTTTTCAGCTTCCGCGTTCCCTACTACTGCGGACCGTTAAATGCCCAAAGCGATTTTACCAATATGGTGTTAAAAGACGGTGTTTCTGGCCCGATTAATCCCTGGAACTACAAAGATAAAATCGATTTCGAAGCCACCAAAAAGAAATTCATGATGGGCTTAACAAACAAATGCACCTATTTGAAGGATTGTTCGGTCTTGCCGTCCGCCTCCTTGCTATTCCGCGATGCGATGGCGTGGGATAAACTCAATAACCTACGTGTTAATGGGAATCGCTTAACTCCTGATGAGATGCAACGGATTTACAACGAACTTGTCGTTTTGCGTCCCAAGACGACACTTTCGCAAGTCAAAAATTTCATCGTTAAACACATGGGAGGCGAGCCTTCTAAATCTGGAGATTACGTGGTTACGGGTTGGAATGACCAAGATGCGATTGATAATTCCCCACGTGCAGCATTAAAGTCCGCATTCCATTTGACGGATGATCGGAACACCCCTGAATATCAGATGTGCGAAGACATTATTTATCTAAAAACGGTGTTCACGGATTCGGAAAAAGATGCAATCGAAGCCATCACCAAGAAGTATTCGCTGAACGACGATCAACTGAAGGCGGTTAAGAAATTAAAATGCAAAGGATGGGCTACTTTGTCCAAGGAGTTCCTGACCCTTTCTAGCGACAAGACGTGCGTCGAACCAAATCGCCTTATTGATGTTATGATGGCGGGTGAAGGCAATATGATGGAAGTGCTCCATTCGCCAAAATATGAGTTCAGTGCCAAAGTGGATCGATATAATGCCGCCCTATTTGAAGGCTACGGCAAAGATGACGCGGTTGAAGAGATTGTCGAATCGATCCCGCCTAAGATGCGTCGTTCTGTGATTCAGGCTATTCGTATCGTTAAAGAGGTCTCTAAGGTAGCCAAAAAGGATCCTGCCGTTATTTCCATCGAGGTGACTCGCGAAGATAATGATCAAGCTAAAAAGAAGAAGAAAGTCACAAAGTCCCGGAAAGATCAATTGGATGAATTCTTAAAGGGGCTTGTATCCGGAGAAAAGAAAACCAAAGGGAACGACGGTTCTTTAAAAGAAGCGGCGTCGGATGCCCGCGAGCTTTTGCAGGACTATGGGATTGATCAATTACGGGGAAAACACCTCTACCTCTATTTCTTGCAATGCGGAATTGATCTGTATACAGGAGAGAAAATTGATATCCAAAGAATTTTGGATGGCAGCTCCTATGATACGGACCACATTTTGCCTCAAAGTCTCATTAAGGATGACTCGATAGACAATTTGGTTCTCGTCAATCGCGCAACCAATCAACATAAGTCGAATTCTTATCCCTTGCCTCCGTCCATTCAATGCAAGATGAAGCCGACATGGAGAAGGCTACGGGACGCCGGGATGCTGTCCGCGAAAAAATATGCGAATTTAACCCGCACAACTCCGTTAACGGAAAGCGAACTCAATAGTTTCGTATCCGCTCAAATTAACGTGGTCAATCACTCCAACGTGGCGATAAGAGACGCGTTGAAAGTCCTTTATCCTCGCGCCATTTTAATTTTCTCCAAAGCCCAATATCCGTCTCAGGTTCGTAAGGAACTGTCGATACCAAAACTTCGCGATTTGAATGATACCCACCATGCGGTTGACGCCTATTTGAATATTGTGTGTGGTGATATGCTGACCAAAACGTTCGGAAGAATGGAAATCATTAAGAAAGCGATAGAATCCATGAATGAAGAAGAGGAACCAAAAGCCTCTTTGAACATGGAGAAGTTCGTATCGCGTTCTCTTGCAAACAAAGACGGTGTTTTAACTGATTTGGCAAATAAGATTGTGACCAATTCACAAAGACATGACTTCTTGCTGACGTATCGGTTCCTTTATCAAGATGACGCGTTCTATAATCAAACTATCTATAGTCCACGCGACCTCAGTCATAAGGTGGAATCGCTGATTCCTACCCATGATTCTATGGACCCTAAGAGATATGGCGGTTATAAAGACATGAAAGTTGAGTTTAACTGTGTCGCAACTATCCACAATTCAAAGAAAACAGCAAGATATCTGTTGGGCGTTCCACACATTTTGACTGAGCGTATTAAGCACGGTTTCAATGTTGACGAACAATTAGCAGCGATGGTTCCACATAAACAAGGCGATTACGTTTCAGTTGATACGGCGTCTAAAATTCCTACATGGACAACCATCAAAGTGGCTGGTGTTGAATATTTGCTTGGAAGCTATGGAGATGCAATTAAATTAATGCCGGTTACGCCGATATTCTTAAGCCCAAAATCGTCAGAGTATTTCTATCAACTTATCAGGTATGTTGAGAAAAGAAATGATCTAATGTCGAATAACGGAGGAGCATTCAACCAATTCTTGGAAATTGCTAAGAACCGTTACTCGAATGGTTCCATTAGATTTTCAAACGAACAATCTTTGTCCGTCGCAAATGAACTATTAAAAATAGCAAATCAGCGATGCTTCGATTATTGCTCGATGGTTTGCGTTTTGAGAGATGAGGAAAAGAAGGCAGAAATTAGAGAAAAAATTCAACTATCGTCTTTCTCAGAACAATTGAAAATTATTCGATCCATAATTGGAGTATTTACAAGAAATTCTGAAGCGATGTCAGATAGGGCGCGTTTCCGCAAAAGCAGAACTACAATTTTGGCGGACGAAATAGAGGTTGTGTCAAAGTCCATTACTGGTCTCTACCAAACGGAGAAAAAGTTGTAATGGCTTTCAGGACCTTGGTGGTTGATAGCCATTCGAAACTTGAATATTCGCTTTCATATCTTGTTTTTCGAACCCCGGAAGTCACGAAAAAGGTCTTGCTTGATGAAGTGCATACGTTGATTGTTTCATCCACGTCGGTTTCTTTGACGACAAGTTTGTTAAATGAATTGACCAAGAGGAAAATCAAAGTGATTTTCTGTGATGAAAAGCACAACCCGTCATCGGAATTAATTCCATGCGTCGGGAATAGCAATTCGCCCAAGAGAATCAAAGAACAGGTTGGCTGGTCCCCTGATATTGTCGGCGAAGTCTGGCGTTTAATTGCCCAACGTAAAATTCAAAATCAATCCCTTTTCCTGCACGAGAAGGGATTATTTGAATTCGCGGAACTTTTAGATGATTTTGCAAATCACGTAGAACCTCATGATACGACAAATCGGGAGGGACATGCGGCCAAAGTTTATTTCAATCATGCGTTTTTTGAGGGGTTTACTAGGGACAAAGATTGTTTTCTGAATGCTTGTCTGGACTATGGCTACACCATTCTTCTTTCGGAGTTTAACCGCGCTATAACGGCCGCTGGATATTTGACCCAGTGGGGCATTCACCATAAAAACGAATTCAACGAATTCAATTTTTCGTGCGACTTGATTGAGCCATTTCGTTTTTTAGTCGATAAAAAGGCTGCAACATTGCAGGAAGGAATGGATTTTAAACAGGCGATGGTTTCCTTGCTTGGTAGCGATGTAAAACAGCTGGGAAAAAGTCAAAGCTTAGTGAATGCCATCGGTATTTACTGCAATTCTATTTTCACGGCATTAACGACGGGTGATATCAGCCGCATTGCTTTTATTGATTATGATTCTGGAGGGTAGATTTATGCGAACCATCCTTTTCTTTGACTTGCCATCAGTGACGAAAAAGGACCATAGAGAATACACGAAATTCGTAAAGTTATTAAAAAAGAAGGGTTTTGCGATGCTTCAAGAAAGTGTTTACACAAAACTCTCTATCAATGAATCCGTAGTGGACTCAACCTTGCGCGAATTAAAGGCTGCGTTGCCTCCGGATGGGGCCATCTCGTGCCTGACTATTACCGAAAAGCAATTCAATGCCATCGATATTTTGCTTGGCGATATGGTTACGGACGTGGTGATGAGCGAAGAAAAGGTGCTTACGTTATGAGAACACTTTATTTAAATCCTGGCATCGGCCAATTTGATATAACGGATCCTCAATTTATTACCGTTATCATAGAACGGAAGGCGTCTTACTGGAGATTTAGCCAATATCTTTATGACGGATTTCCCGATCATATTGGTTTGTGTTCTTTAACCCAAGACGGAAAAGATGTCGCGATAGAGGATTGCTCCTTGTATATAGAGAACCCTTTGAATCTTGATTTGAATACCAAGGCTAATTTGAATGCGCTTTATAAACTCCTAAAGAAATCTTATTTTGATGAATTGAATCAAAGCGTTGAGCAAATCCAAGAAAATTTAAACCAAATATGCCAAGAAATTCGGCTGGATTTTGAGGCGGAACTGGAAATGGACGGAGCTTTAAGGGTAGATGACGTATTTAAGATGGGAAATCTAAAGTTCGCCGAGACCTCTGAGTCGTTTTTGGAACGATTAACCAAGTATGTTGTCGCGTCAAAAGAGTTGCGAAAAGTCAATTTGGTCTTTATCAACCATCTTCGAGACTATCTTGAGGACGAAAAAATCAAAGACTTCATCCAAGAACTGCAATATCGGGGGATTACATTAGTAGATATCGAAACATTTTCATGTGAAAACGTCATTTTTGATGAGAAAAAACTCGTAGTTGATCAAGATATGTGCGTCGTTTCAATGTGATATAATCTCCTTAGACAACCGCTTAAAGCCCCAAAAATTTGAGGTTTGAGAGCAGTGTTGTCTTAAGTAGCTCGAAAAC
>CAKUXV010000014.1 GCA_934700895.1 uncultured Bacilli bacterium | reverse complement strand
GATAATCCACCCTGCAAAGCCGGTGGAAATCACGCCGATGGACCCTAGCAGGGAAATGCCTGCTACAGCCATTTTTTTGTTTTTCATGTTATTCCCCTTTATTGATAGGTCGTGTACGCGTGGTTTCTTCTTCGATAGGAATGAAAAAAATACGCGTACACGCACGACCCATTGTAGACATGGAACGCCAAAAAAGCGCTAAAGGGAGTCAAAAATTGGGAAAAATAAAATAAAAAGTCCGATGCAATCGGGCCTTTTGATGGGAACTTTTAAGACAAAAGTAAGGAAAAAACTCGAATTACTTTTTTAGATGCCTTTCGCCTTGTACCAGAGGATTGCCGCGACTAAAATCGCGACGATATAGCCTAGGGCAAATACGCAATCGATATAGAAATGGATGTCGTTATAACGGAGTCTCTTAAAGATAAAAGGAACCACGTTAAATAATACCATTGGGATAAATAATCCAAGTAACCCATACCAGGAGGGTTGCTTTAATTGAGACACGGCAAAGCAACTGAGAATTATCCCCGCGACTCCTAATACCATCAGGATGATATAGAAACCAAGCAACCAAGGTTTGGATTCTTTCTTGGGTTCGGGTTGAACTACTTCTTCTTGCTCCTTGGTTTGGGGGGCGAGTTCTAATAATAACGATTCAATCCGTTGTTGGATTTCGGGCTTAGCCTTAGCAAACCCTTTGGAGGCTTTCGCGGCCAAGAAGCAATCATAGGCTTCTAGGCGTTTAGCGCCATCGTTATAGAGCCATAACCCCAGGTTATAAGCACTGAAGAAATCCCCGGCTTCTTTGCCGAGTTTTGCGTATTCCATGGCTTTATTTTCATCCATGGATGTACCAAGTCCTTTTTTATAGCAAAGCGAAACATAGTTATAGCTTTGGGGGACTTGATGCTCCGCGGCTTGAAGAAAACATTCGAAGGCTTTGACATCATCCTTTTTATCAAACTGATAGATTTTGCCCGCGTACAAATAACCATTGGGATCCCCACATTCGGCTTCCTTTAAAAAGCATTCGATGGCTTTGTCTTTATCCACGGTTCCTTCTGAACCGGAATCAAAAGCAATCCCTGCTTTCTTGTATTCGTTCGCCTGCTCGGAAATTGCCATGGAGTCCATCAACCTTTCGTCTTCTTTTTAACTAATATGTTAAGTTTATCGCGCATTAAGCGGGGAAGAAAGCAAAATCGGCTTTTTAGGCCTGTTTAGAGGAGGTGGGATATCTTCCGCTCTCATCTCATAACCCTTTCGGGCATCTTTTTTATCACCCCTTTTATCACCCCATGAGGTGATATTTATCCGATGGAACGGAACGGTAACCTCGATACCATCGCCAAGAAACTCAAAGGCCTGTTTTCCATAAGAATGGATGATTCTCGGGACGCCTCGACCCGTTCTTTCGGAAATATGAAGTTGCAGGAATATATCGGACAACTTTTTGTTCACAGGAACACTTGGAATTCGTTCTTATCACCTATTTCCCATAAAAATTGAGTTTGCACATAATTTAGGCTATATTTTGTGAGTAAGCAGAAAGGATTGTGAGAAAATGCGGAAAGAATTGGATTACTACAAACTAAGGGAGAGAACCTTCGATAGGGAAACCATCAATTACATCGGCTTGGTCCATGAATATAAGGGGAGGCAGGAGCTTTACCTAGAACAGAAGCCAGAGGAACTTGATCGACTCATCGAGCTTTCCAAAATCCAAAGCACGGAATCCAGCAACGAAATTGAAGGAATCGTTACGACCAACCAGAGATTTGTCCAGCTGATGAAGGATAAGACGACACCCAAAAACCGCAGCGAAAAAGAAATCAAAGGGTACCGCCATGTCCTTGACATCATTCACAGAAATTTTGACTACATCCCCATCACCCCTAGCATGATCCTTCAGTTTCATAGGGAACTGTACCAATTCTCCGAAGAGCGTTTCGGCGGCAAGTTCAAGGATTCCCCTAACGAGATCGACGCCATAACAAAAGACGGGACGAAGATGGTTCTCTTCCGCCCGCTAGAACCTTTTGAGACACCAGAAGCGATGGAAAAACTTTGCAAGGAATACGACAAGGCCATCCACCAATACCGCATCGACCCCCTCATCGTCATCCCGGTTTTTATCCATGACTTCCTCTGCATCCACCCCTTCAACGATGGAAACGGAAGAATGTCCAGGCTTCTTACAACACTCCTTCTCTATCAAAACGGATATGAGGTTGGGAAATACATCTCGCTGGAAAAGAAAATACAAATCACCAAGAGTGACTATTACGATGCCTTGCAGGCAAGCTCCCGCGGTTGGATCGAGGGGAGCAACGATGATACTCCTTTCATCCAATACCTCCTTGGGACGATTCTAGCTGCCTATCGCGATTTTCAGGACAGGGTCAATATCGTCGGAAAGAAGATGTCTGCCAGGGAAATGGTCGAAAAGGCCGTTCATTCTAAAATCGGAAAGTTCACCAAAGCCGACATCGTAGAGCTATGCCCAGAAATCAGCAAAGGCTCCGTAGAACAGACTCTCAAAAAGCTCTGCGATGAAGGAAAAATAAAAAAGGAAGGCGTCGGAAAGGCGACATTCTACTATAAAGTTAAATGACTAGCTTCATTCCCTTGCTTTCGCAGGAGGGGATTTTTTCTCACAATTCATTCGTTTACTCGTAATTTTGCTACTATTTTTTGAGAAAACTATTTCTTTTTTGGATATTTTGGTCCCCGAAAAATCTATGGTTGATGTTATTGGGTCGGCTTTTTAGGCCTGTTTAGAGGGGGTGAATAGCCAATTAATGCTTACGTTCCCAAACTTTCCACAATCGCAACACGTCCAGCCTCCTCTGCTACCTCGTCGGATCTATGCCATACCCATCATGTCTACATCCGATATGGATGAACCGCAAAGTGGCGCTACTGGTACTTTTCGGTACCCATTTTTAAGCGCTTAATCCTTAGCTTTCCAATACCAGGATTTGTTTGATCCGATTCTTTCGATATACCCAGCAGACCTTAGACACTCGATGTTTTTTTGAACTGCGGTGATGCTTATCCCAAGAATCACAGAGAGCTGAGCTGAGGTTATGTTCGGATTGTTCCTGACCTCAGATAAAATTTTCTTTCGGTTGGATGTCATCTTGGCATCGGTTTTATTACCAACTTTATTACCAACTTTATTACCAACCGAACATGACCAAAAAGTTGGGAATAAATCAATATTGGTTGGGGATAAAGTTGGGTATAAATTTACTTTCTAGCGCACTCTCCATTCGCAATCTGTTTAGCATAGCACTTAGTTTAACCTTAACAGTTCCATGTAAAACCAATTTCATGTTCTGGGGTTACTTAACCCATTTTCTTCGGTTTTATTACCCACTTTATTACCCACTTTATTACCCACCTCGTGAAGGAAACGGAATGGAATGGTTACGTTAATGTCCGTTACCGTAGAAATCAAATGCCCTTCGTCATATTTGGAAGAAATTATCGGAATCCCCCTTCCCGTTTTCTCGTCTACTGTAGTTGCAAAAAGGATTTCCGATAGTTTTGCTTCGCAGGGGCGGAATGACCACAGAAAAAGCCGACTTTTGTCTGCAATGATGCCAAATGTCCTCTCGAGAGCATCTCAAATATTTCTTATTTTTCTCTCATTTCATAAGAGAATGTCTCACCTTAGGTTCCAGTTTTTTGAACAAATGGCTTTATATTATTTAGGAGAATGGCTGAAATCTTCTTCTGTTGTGATTGAGTAATCGCCTCTTTGTCTCTTTTATTAAACATCTTAAGCAAAAACTTATAGCTATCCTCTTCGTCGTAGTTCCCGTCAGCCGAATAAAAAGCCCCTTTTTCATATAAGTGTTTCAAAAGATTTCTGCTAAATAAATCAGTGCTCAAGCATAAGAATACGTTTTCTTCCACCGCGTGATAAAGCTTGAATAGCTGCTCGGTAAGAGAAGTCTGATTGTTTAGGTCGCTTCGCTCAAATTTCCGGATGCAAGAGCTTCCTATCGGGAATAGAGTTTCTTTGGTCTTTGAATTTTCGATGGTATAGAGGTAGCGAATATTT
Source organism: uncultured Bacilli bacterium (assembly GCA_934700895.1). Taxonomy (GTDB): domain Bacteria; phylum Bacillota_I; class Bacilli_A; order RFN20; family CAG-826; genus Alloenteromonas. Next base: position 3,520 of record CAKUXV010000014.1, on the reverse strand, counting down.
TCTTTTCCACAAACACACGATGAAGAACACGACTCATCTTCATCCGCATCCGCAATCTCCCATTCCGAAACTGCAGTTTTCCAATTTTTCGAGAAGGACTTTTCCAAAACAAACTTTTTAAGTTGTTCAAAAGTAAATGACATTCAAGTTCCTTTTTTTATCTTGTCTATATTCTATCACGGGGCTTCCATAAACACAGCTGACAGGAAAGGGATTGCCGGGTTTTCGCATGCCCCACTTAAACTACGAGATCAAAGTTTTAACAATGCAATAAATGATCACCAATAAGCTTGTTCTCATCGCAACAACAACTTGATAATGAGGTAGAGTTCTAAGCGACGAAAAATGGAGCCGCGTTTTGAAGCGGCTCCACATCGTTAATATCCTTAAGATTAGTTGGATTTCTTACGACGGAAGAAGAGTAGAGATGCACTAGCGGCAATCGTAACGGTTCCAATGCCAACAAGAGACCATGTGGTGGAATCCGTTGCACCCGGGAGCATCAAGGCATTGGCTTTCGTTGTAGTGCGGCGTCCCAAGAAATCATCATAGGTAACATACTTATTCACAACGAAATCGTAAGCCTTTAACGCTTTACTCATTTCAGTTCCATCCGAAGTTCCGTATTTAATAGCCATCTTATCGGGGATGGAAAGCGCATCAAATTCGGACTTAATATCGGCCCAATCCGTCTCAGGAAGTGCTGTTTCGCCGGTCGGGTCGCAGACAATTTCCATGTTTTCCATAAAGGACGTAGCCCAAGTTTCGGTTCCGAAGGTCACAGGAACTTCGCTTGAAACAAAGATTGAAGTTGGGGATTGTGTGGAGCCATAGCATGCGAATCGTGGGTTAGAAGCATTGTACGAAAGGATATTTTTCGTGTAGGCCCCGGAGAATTTAATCACAAACTCCCCTTTATTTTCGCCAGCCGTGATGGTGGCAAATGAATTTTCGTTCATGCTTTCAAAATTGGTTTCCATACCCATGATGTTATCGCTGCTACTCGTGGCGCATAAAACACCTTTTGCAGTTTCGTCGTATAGCGCAAAGCTACCATTTTTTGCAGGAAGAACAATCAAAGGAACAAACCCTTCAGTAGGAAGCAACATATTATTTTTAGGCGCACCAGCAACAGAAGCGCGAACCGATTTGTTATTAATTACAGTTTCCGCTCCGAGAACGGTTTCGCCATTTTTACCAGCAATCAAAATTCTCTTGCCGACCACGATATCTTGGACATCTGTGGTCTTTGCGTAAATCGTGGTTTTTATAGCGTTAACCTCGCATTCGAAATTAACGGAAGTTTCACCCGATTGATATATAAACTTAATGGTATTTTTGCCTTCGACTAGAAGCGGATTTTCAATAGTAATCTCTCCCGTCAAAGTTACTTCCTTGCCATCTGTATCCGTGCCAACGAAAACGAAGTCAGAAGTCGAAACGGGTGTTCCTGCATAAAATGTAGTGCCTTCCTTAGGAGTGGCGATAACCGATGTCGCTGGCTTCGCGGGTTCAGGCTCACCACCAGTCGTTTCTTTTGTGTAAAAATCAATTTGGTCAACCTGAACAATTCCATTTTTGCTATTCGACAAGCAATCGAAAACAAATTTATATTTGAGATTTGCGGCAGGTGTTTTCAACACAAAGTCATGCGTATCGACAGTTTTTGTCGTTAGTTCAATAGTGTCAACAACAGCTCCAGAAGCGTCAGTAGCCAAAAGTTTAATAGTTTTAACTTTAGAGGCGACGATGCCCCCAATTTTGAGCGCTACTTTACTAATGGGCTTGTCAATAAAATCACTTGTTTCAATAGACGCTACAGAAGCGACATTCTTCCGTCCGCATTTAATATAATTCCATTTATCTTTCCAACTGTTGTTGTTGAAGTTTTTGATGGTATAGGAATCGGCGCCAATTTTAGCGGTCCATTCTTTGTCATATCCACTAATCTGATTAGCACTTTGATTATCGTCTGGAAAAGACAATGTTTTATAAACAGTTTCAGCAGGTTGATCCGCCGCCTTCACCATCAACGCATCTTGGTGGCCTAAGCCCATCTTCGCTCCGCCTAGGGTCACACCGAAAGCAAGGGTTCCTAAGGCTAACGCTAAGAATCTTTTCTTCATGTTCTTTGTTTCTCCTAATTTGTTTAACGCGCTTTATCCTTGGCCGTGAAGCGGGCTATTCCCGTTTACCGGCTCAGAACGGCGCCTTCTGGGAGAAGGGTGCACCGCTTCTACTAGACGGCCAAGGATAAAGCCCTTGGCAAGTGTGCTTCCTTTGCTAACGAATAGGAAGGACGGTCTAATAGACTAGAGGAGAGAGGGGCCTGCTTCTATCCTCATTTAGGCATAGAATCCCCATAGGCCTGTTCTCACGGCCCTAAATATAGACTACTACGTAGAAGAATGAAACCTTAAATTTAAACAAGGGGGATTCTATGCGCCTAAATTAACATGAAAGCGGTTACGAAGCGTCCATACAAAAGATGCCGTCCCAGGTTGAGGCGGCATCCATGGTTGTAGATATCGAATCAAAGGATCGTTGGATCAATACCGGCAAACGCGAGGGATATCGATACGGAACCCTTATCGCATTCATCTTGGTTTTCTACTTCCGTTCCTTCTAGCCACGTGACCCCGTAGTAATAACGGGTTTCACTCGGTTTAATAACGCCCAGAGACTGAGGATGATCAAGCCCCATGGTTTTATTCGGCATAACGATGGATTCGGTATAGATATGATTGATATCCGAATCTGCATAGGAGCCCAAGGTTAATTTGGAATCTTGGGTAGCCACAGACGAGACAAACCGGTCTGTATTGCCACCGGTTTCTTTTTCGAATACGACGCGGGTTTCGCCGTTACGTAAAGCATCCCCGCGTTTTTGATCGTAATAGCCTTTGGAGACTTCAACAATCGATACCCGCGTCCAATTGGATAAAGCTTGGTCGCGGCTGGATTCGCGGTCTAGCGGCAAAATGCTCGTGCCGCTTGCTAAATACAAATTCAAATCCGCTGTATCAGGGTTAGAAATCGTAAACCGGAACAAGGTGTAATAGTCATAATTCTCCGTGACATCACGGACATAGCTGACCTTCCCGTCGGTTCTACTGCTATCTCGCCATACAGGAGCATAGATCCGTCTCCCATCCCCCGAAGAAACATCCTGAACGACCGATGAGGTCGATACCAACGTTTCATGAGCCCCTTCGATATAATGCTCATCACTTTTATCGACTTTGGCATAGGGGTCGGATACGGATTCAATGGATACCTTTAAATGGCCATAGTTGCCATTAATGGTTATCGAAGAATAATTCATCGATACTGAACGGTTCACGTTAAACCAAGCAAGAGTGGAAACCGCCGCGGTGGATAAAGAAGCCACGATTAAAACCGAAATGGCAATCAGGGCTTTGTTGGAATTTTTCATCGCGGCGGTTTCCTTTCTTCTTGAATTATAAGTAGAGATAAGCGGGAGAGGGAATCCCCTCCCCCGCTTCTAGACGTAGGGTTT
>CAKUXV010000013.1 GCA_934700895.1 uncultured Bacilli bacterium | reverse complement strand
CGCGACAAAGCAACCAACATTCACTTGGCCCCTTTGACGTTTAAGGAATTCTACGATTTTGTAGGAGGGGATCCGCAGAAAACAAAACATGTCGATGCCAATCATAAGCGAAGTGATTGCCACGATCCGATTTGGCGAAATCAAAAAGGAAGAAAAAGAAGAACCCAAAGATTCCACCTGTTTCCATGAGATTGGCCATTGCTTAGTTCAATATGGGTTAAATCAAAACATCGGTTCCCTCTCGGTAGAAAAATTTGGGGAAATCCTAGGAAGAATGGAAATCGATGATTATCGTCCGATCTCATCCTTAAGAAGAAAAGACGATGACGATCGGTCCGCGGAGGATATTCTAAAGTCCGTAGCTGTCGATTTAGGCGGCATGGCTGGAGAAGAAGTCTTCCTCGGGAAACGCTTCTGCGGGAGCGATGCCGATATCGCAAGCGCCATCAGCAAGATTGAAATCCTTTTGCAGAATGCCATCTTCGGATTCGAGTATCTGCCTTTCTTCGAGGTCGAAAGTCGATCCCTAACTGGACTCTCCATTAGCCGCACGATGAATAAAAATGATACGGGCTTAAGAGAAAAGAAATACGTCGAAGTCCTTACGGAGCAATATCAAGCCGCGAAGAAATACATCGAAGACCTTAAACCACTTGGCATGATGATTTATCCTTTGTTAAAGAAGAGAAAATCCTTGTCCAGCGAAGAGCTAACGAAGCTTGTTGATCGGTTCCAAAAAGAACGTAAAGACCAAAAGCTCGTAGAAAAAGTCCACCCCGTTGGTAATTTGTGATGCAGTTATTAACCCGTAGCAGCCTCGGGGTGATTCCCAGGGGCTGCTACGTGGGTTGGTTGGACAAGATAAGAGAAAGGAAAACGAAAATGTCAAAGATGCCAATGTTCTCAAAAGATGCAAAAGTGAAGCTCGTTTCAGTCAATGAATTCTTGAAAACTTATGATTTTTTCAAGGGTGGAATCTCTAGGAACTCTCGATGGAAAACCGATACGGTTCCGCAGGAGGATGCTACGTATTTCAAAATTACGGAAGACAAACTGATTGCCATTATTTATAGCTATAAATCCGTGAACTTTGGCCGGGATAGTAAGGAAAAATTAGAAACCATCCAGGTAGCGTTAAGAGATGGAAAAAGGGAATATCAATCGTTTGATTCGGAAATTGAAAGGCTAAAAAAGGAACGTTCCAAGTATAAAAGAAGCAAACGCTTGGATGCGGAAATTGCAGAAACTGAAAAAGCCAAGAAAAGGCTCCCGAAATTTAAAAAGGATAATCTTTTTCCCGTACCTAAAAATTTCGATGATTACCTTGTTGATACCGGATACAGGGCTGATCCAAATAAATTTAAGCAAAAGTTCGTGGTTTTCGACGTAGAAACAAACGGAACGAGAAAATGTAGTGATGACTTATTGTCCCTCTCGATTTTCAATCCCTTTACCGGTGTTTGCTACAATCGTTTCTTCCCATTGGATTTGCAGCCTGTTATTTTGACGGGTTACATACATGGGATAACAGAGGATACGCTAAAAGGTGCTACGCATCTTACCCAATCGGAAATGGACCAAATTATCGAATATTTCGATCTAAAGAATTCGATTTTGCTGTCTTATAGCGGTGGCCAAGGAACCTTTGATTCATCTTTCGTCATTAATTACTGCAGGCGACATGGGATTACCGGGTTTGAAGGCCTGCAATTTATGAATATCAAACAAGCTGTCCCCCGTGCTCCGTTTTGGGCACAGGGGCAACTAACCAAAGACAATCTTTGCAGGATTTTTGGTATTGAAGGCGTGAGCGAGATTCACTCAGGCCAAAACGATTGCGTGTTGGAATGGAAGTTGTTCGAGAAGCTCGACGGCCAGCCTGTCTTTTTCATTCAAGACAATCTGTTCCGGTATCATCCAGAGTACATTCTCCCTGTCACGTATATTGGCCAACATCCGGATTTGTCTCGAATAGCCGGAATTGAAATCCCAAACGTATCAGGGTATCCGAAAACCATATTTGAATACGAGTTCCCTAAATCGACTTTAGAATCCATTAAAAAATTCGGAACTAACATCGCCGGTATTACGATTGAGCACGCTATTGATTCGATGTTGGAAGCTAAACAACAAGATAATTTGCAGTTTTTGGCGGAAAACAAGAGTCATCTAGAATTTGTCGGTTCTTTAGACAGCCGTCTCCAAGAAATCCCAGTTATTACAGAAGACGACGGCACTATCCGCGCCAAAAACCCACAAGACGCCGTTTTTGTCTCGGAAGTTAATGAGGTAACGCAAATCATCATGAATCATCTTTCTTCGACTGTCGAGTTCGTCCGTGAAAAGATCTTCCCCCACTCGGAGATTTTGGGACAAGAACTCGTCATTTCCCCAGATCGAAAAGTTCTTGCGGTCTGCGATCTTTCCTCTCAGGACAATATTCTAGAGATCAAAACGGGGAAAATTTTATGTGAAGGCATGGACGGGAAAATGGTTCTAACAAATTCCACCGCGAGGCAGCTATATTACGAAAGAAATGGCCGAGGGGTCTACGTTATGTCTTTGATGTTTGAAGAACATTATGAGAAAGGCTCGTTTCGACGAATTTTGGATAGCTTGAAAATTCGGGTTTATCAGGTCGAATTAGAAGCATTGAGAGAAGAAGTGCACCCGTAACTGCTTTCGGTTGGCCAAACATAATAAACCGTTTTGGATTGTGTGGAATCGGCTTTTGCTTCGCGCTATGGCCCTTCAACGCGTGGTTAAAATTGTGATAAATTAGATTTGGAGAACTCGCGTCAAACTAAGAGACGCGGGCCCTAATAAAAGGGGTTAAATATGCAAAATTACGACTATCATAAGGATTTGATCGATCCCACTCGTGCAAAAAGCGCAACGGCTTATGCTTATGAGTGTGACCACGTGAAAAAATAGAAGATGGGAGGGTGAAGCAACTAACGATCACCCCTATCAAAAACCAAATGGTTTTGCTTGCGAAAACAATTGAACAACACGAAGCAGTTATTAAGGAATTGAGGGAGCAAAACGATAATTTCAAAAGTCAAATTACGACGCTAGTCAGAAGCCAAGGCAAAACGGAAATCGCGCTTTTCAATTTATAATTTGGCACGTGTAGTCAGCGGCTTGCAATTTAATCCGGTCTTTGACCATTTCTCTTAGGGCGTAAAATAGAGGTTCTTGTGAATTGACGTCATAAACTCGATACAACCAGTATGTATCGGAAATGGCGCTCATGGTTTTGACTTCGTTATCCGACATGAAAAATTTTCTTAGAGGATTTCGATCAGACGTAGTTTTTACTTCGATATGAACTTTGCGAATATTTTTGCCTTTTATTTCAAACGAATCAAAGTCATAACCATATATATCTGGGACTTTTGCTATATTGTGAACTTGCTGGGGAGCAAATTTCCCCACACGTGCCACTTCAAATTCTTTGACTAGTTGCTCGCCGAGATTGCCGATTTGCTGTTGAATTAAAGTCTCCTCTATATAGTCGCGAACCATTTGCTCAATGCTTTCATATCCGTTTATCGTCGGCAAAATTGTTTTCTCGGCCTCAAAATTTATATTTGATGGATTGACCTCCATCAATCTCCGTTCTTGAACAAAGGGATTATTAGCCTTGGAATACAACTGCTGAAAAAAGGCTCTTCTATCTTTTTTAAATGCCTCAAGCATTTGTTTGTCACCCGCAATCAACGCCTTAGGGTTTAGAACGAAGGAATCGCGAATTAATTCAAAAACTTTGTTCTCGTCGACGAGGCTGTTTACGAAATAAACACCTCGGTAAATATATTTTTCTCTGCTGGAATGTCTCAAAAAGAGGTGGGCTGGTATTTGCAAAGCCTGAGAAAGGAGGTCTTGTCGTAAAAAATCTTGATAAAGAATCCGATTAACGGGCTTTTTGAAATTGGCGGTGGCGAAATTTTCATCCCTCTCTTTTTCTAAGGAATATTTGAAAAAACGTTCGTCTTCTGTGATTTGATCGGGGTATACACCACCGATTTGCGAACGAAGACAAGCAAAAGGATGGTCCGGATCATCTTTAGAATTGATTGCCATCCCGTGCATCAAATCGTAGTTTCTTGAAATGGAACAAATTTCATATGCTGAGAGCAAATCGCCGGGCTCGATGTCGTGTATTGTTGTTTTCTTAGAATGTGTTATCTCGTCTTTGTGTTCCCTTAATATGGCTTCATAAGAGCGAAAACCCTTTGAAGTGTAAAATGCTTCGCGCTGCGTGGAACTTTCGGTTGAAAAGGCGTTTGCAACATAATCGGCTAAATCCGCAGCCGTCTTTAGATTTTCATAAAAACCAAATCTGCCATTAGCCGGGGCAACGTGCTCTTCTTTTTCATAAACACTAGAAGCGGCCCGTTCATGGGCTAAAAGATCTTCTCGCAAGTTCATGCGTGTAGCTTACCAGGTGTTTTGGAATTGAGCTAGATCGCAAAATAACATCTTTGTTATTAAAAACCCCGAAAATTGCGGTTTTCCATTCCTTTTCGCCATCGAAATTGTTAAACTGTTGACTGAGTAAAAAAGGTATGAAAAAAAGTAATAAACGTAAGCCTCTTAGGGTTTTTGAGGCTTTTGCCGGAATAGGGGCTCAACACGCGGCGCTTGAACGGGCGAATTTAAATTACGAAATTGTAGGAATTAGCGAATGGTTCATTAATGCATTGTTGGCTTATGATGTCATTCATTCCAAACCAAAAGAAGAAGACGGGGAAATCCCTACGTATGAAAAACAAATTGAATATTTAAAGCATTTTACTTTTAGCAAGGACTCGGTCAACCCTATTAAGGATATTACCAAACTTAGCCATAACGAGATTGAACAACTTTACTTGGCGAATAAACGGGTAAAAAATTACGGATCAATCACTGAAATAAAAGGCTCGGATATGCCCGAATGTGATTTGCTCGTTTATTCTTTTCCTTGCCAGGATTTATCGACGGGTGGAAAAACGTTGGGGATGAAAAAAGGAAGCGGGACCCGTTCCGGCTTGCTTTGGGAAATTGAAAGAATTCTTCGCGAACTCAAAAAAATAAATAAGTTACCTGAATTCTTGCTTATGGAAAACGTTAAGGCGATATATGCGGCTTCGAATAAGACGGATTTGGAACAATGGCTCAGCTTTTTGGAGTCTATCGGCTATAGCAATGGCTCGAAAATGATTTTAAATGCTACAAATTTTGGTATACCGCAAGATAGAAACAGAGCGTTCATTATAAGTCATCTTGGGAGCAAAATTGATGATTCTCCATTACTTGAACATCATGAAAAAGCCCCTTCGACCATGCGTTTTTTGAAGATGGACTATGAAAATGACATTTTAAGGAAAGAGGCGAACCAAGCTCAGCTTAACAAAACACCATCTCGCGAAAAAATGTGGAAGATTAATCAAAGAAAAGCCACGTCAAAAACCATTGTGAATACCATTACCTGCAATATGGATCGCAGCAATACCGCGGCGATGTTTGAGTACAAAGGACCAAAAGGAGACACATATCGTCTCCTTACCATCAGGGAAGCTTTTCTTCTCATGGGCTTTACAGAAGCCGACTATACAAAGACGCTGCGACTTGGGTTTAGCTATAGAAAAATGAATAAGTTAATTGGCAATTCGATTGTCGTTAATGTTCTTCAGGCAATTTTTGAATTATTGTTTGAGGATCGTTTTGGTCAGAAAGGCATTAAAAATGCATAAGATTTTTCTTCCGATTGACACGAAATCTTTGTATTTGAATATTTTTAATGATAATCCAAAGGGGCACACTTGCACGGTCGCAACGCCTATTAAACAAGGGCATTCCCTTAATGAAGAATTGAACCAGGTATTTAAGATTCCACAACAGGTGGATTATCAAAAATATCCTGACCTTATTGATTTACTTCGCAAGAACTCAAAAAGCATTATTAGAATCAATAATGTTTTTGTTTTTAGCAAAATAAAATTGAATGGGAAACCAATAAAACCAGATGGTTCATTTTGTATTTTCGTTAAAGAAGAAATTGATCCTACAAAGGCGCAATTTGGCCGAATTAAGCTCCATTACCCTATGGGTTTGAAATACGATCTCTTAGGGGTAGACAACAAAAAAGTTATGCAAACGATTTCTGATAACTTAAACGATTATGCGTTTTTAGTAAATGGTTTTGAATATGACTTCGAAGAAGACAGCTTGGATTTTATCGTCACCATTGTTGGTTATAAAAATATCCCCTACTCAAAGGTATTTCGCAATACAAAAGGAACGGGTGAAAAATACACCAAAGCCTTTAGGAAAACGGAAGATTGTTACGATTTTGAAATCGTAGCTTTGAAGAAGAGGTACGGTGATGAAGTAAATCCTGAAAATTTTCAGGAATTCATGGACCGCGCAAGGACGCAAGCACTGGCTGCTGCGGAGAACAAACTAATAAGGGATGGTGCCGAGAATATTGTTACTCTTTGCGAACAATATCCGTATTCATTGTTTGATATCCAGTATAAAATAAATGGCGATATCCATTATGCGATTGTGAAAGCTACTTACACGAATGCAATTTATGCGGATCTAAGCGATGAAGAATCGCGTGCCTTAGCATTGTTCCCAAACGCGCATTTAATGTTAATCGCTCGGGTTTTTGCTGAAGAAAGCCTGCACGTGTTTTCGCAAGATGAACTGGATTCCTGTCAACGTATAATAACTTCAATTCGATTTGTGGTTTAGGAGAGGGGGCCTATGAAATGGCAAAGGAACAAGTAAAAGTACCGCCAGCAAAATCGCTGATTCAAGGCCTGAGATGTATTGGGTATAATTTCTCGACGGCCCTCGCCGATATTATCGATAATAGTATTTCGGCGGATGCAAAAAATATTCGTGTCTTGTCCGATCCGGATGCCGATGACCCATATCTTGTTATTTTTGACGATGGGCGTGGCATGACTCGCAACGAACTGGACAATGCCATGACTTTAGGGTCCGATAGGGACGATGCTGAAGAGACGGAAGAGGAGCTGGGCCGCTTTGGCTTGGGACTAAAATCCGCCTCTTTTTCGCAATGCTTAAAGCTAACGGTAGTTAGCAAAAAATACCGAAGAATTAATGCGATGCGATATGACTTAGAAAAAATCCAGTCAAAAAATGAATGGGTTCTCGATGTGCTCGAAGATTCCGAAATATCTGAATTGCCAGAGGTTCGGCGTTTGGATAGCTTGGAAAGCGGGACTTTAGTGATTTGGCAAAACTTTGATAAAATGAAGGAGGAGTCTCGATCGTTCAGGGATAGTTTTATTTCCGCTATTGGAATTGCAAAAAAACATGTCGAATTTGTATTCCATCGGTTTTGGGACAAAATCAATTTTGAGTTCAACGGGAACCGAACCGAAGAAAGAGACCCCTTTTTGTCGGAAGCGCCCAACACCCAAAAAGGTCGAGAACAAACGATAACTATTGACGGCCAACCCATTGTGGTTGCCCCTTTCGTCTTGCCGTATGCAAACTCGCTAAGTGAAAACGATAAAAAAATGCTGGGGAATCCAAAAAGTATCTATGACGATCAGGGCTTTTATATTTATCGGAATAAACGCCTCATTATTTGGGGAAGTTGGCTACGAATGAGCGTTCGTTCTGAGTTCAATAAACTTGCTCGCGTTCGTGTTGATATCCCGTCAACGCTGGATTCGCTATGGACCTTGGATGTGAAAAAATCTTCGGCAAAGATCCCAGATAAAATTAAGGACCAGTTATCAATATCGGTAAATGATGGAGTCGTCCGGAGCAAAAGAGAAGTGAAATATCTTGGCAAAAAAGAAGGGGAGGCGAAACAACCGCTTTGGAGACGTGTGGATTTACATGGCGGCAAGGTTAAATATGAACTAAACCGCGATGATAACCCGCTTTATTTTGCGTTGGCAGATTCGCTTGATGACAAGCAACTTCAATCCCTGAATATTTACTTGGACAAAGTGGAGCAATACATCCCAAAAGGACTGATTGTCACCGATAATGCGGATTCGCTTAATATCGTTAATTCTGGAGAAACTACTGACGAAGATGATTTGGTGGAGCAAGTTTTAATGATTGCAAGCGGAACCGAAAGGCCGAATATAACGGCTCTAAAGTTGTTAGAAGGACAAGCTTTTTCCAAAATATCATATCGAAAAGACGAAATTTTGAGGAGGCTTTCCGATGATTAATAAAACGTTGTTCCAAATTTTGGACGCCATGTTACAGGGCGACACTAAATCCCACGAGGAACTCGTAGAGTATATAAAAACGAATGTCTGTTGCATTCCGATGTACTCTACGCTTACCGAGAAAGAGATTGCCGAATTGGCGTTTGAATATGAGAAAAAATATGGTGGGAAAACCTTTGATCCGGGCACAACTATTATCGGAGCTGGTGCTAACGACGCGTGGTTCTATCAACGGAAAAAAGAGTTAGACGAAGAAAAAGGTCATTGTTTCCAAAACAGATATGAAAATTATTTGAGAATCAAGAACTTTGATTCCGCAACGATTAAATTTATTACGAACGAAACGGAAAGGGTTCTTTCACTTTGCGCGAATCCGAACTCTGACGATAGACGACGTGGACTCGTTGTTGGAGATGTGCAATCTGGCAAAACTTCAAACTATTTGGCGCTAGCGTCCATGGCATGCGACTATGGTTATAAAGTTATTCTCATATTAGCGGGCCTTACAGATTCTCTTAGAATTCAAACCCAAGAACGCGTGGATGAAGGATTTGTGGGTGCTGTTAGTTCCACAATAGGCGGTTCGGAAGTACAGTATGTGGGCGTCAGTTTATTGGATTGCCATCATTCATACTATGCCGTCCCATTAACAACGAACGAAAAAGATTTTGCCTCTATTTCCGTGTCTGCAGGCGATTTAAACAAGCCTGTCATTCTTGTCGTAAAGAAGAATAAAAGCGTTTTGACGGCTGTCAAGGATTGGCTCAAACCCGGCGTGAGAGGTGTCTCTAGCCAAAATATCATGATCATCGATGATGAATGTGATAATGCGAGCGTTAACACCAAGACAGAAGCTGGCCCATCTACCATAAATGCCTTGATTCGCGATATTTACAATAACTTCCCGTGTTCTACATATATAGGTTATACGGCGACTCCCTTCGCAAATATCTTTATTAATCCAGACGAAAGGGCTGGATACGAAGATTTGTTCCCCAATGATTTCATTCATCGCCTCCACGCATCGCCTGAATTCTATTTTGGAACCGAAAAAGTTTTTGGCGAAAACGGCGAACATCAACGTCACTTGGTTATTCTCGATGAGGATGAACCCCTTTTTCTTCCTGCCAAACACAAGAAGGATACTGATTTCCCGGGGCTAACCCGTTCGTTAGGGGACGCGATTTGCAATTTCCTAATTTGCAATTGCGTCAGAACGCTTCGTGGCGACGAGACAAAAGATCGTTCGATGATGATAAACATCTCCCCTTTTAATGGCATTCAAGAAGATGTGCGATATGCCGTCGAAATGTATGTTGAAAAACTTACGAATATTATTCTCCAATATGGCAAGTGCCCCATGGAAAAATTCTTAAAAGACGCCGAAATGAGAAGAATATATGAGATTTATACGAATGATGATTTTTACGCTAAGAATCCGGATGATTTGGCGAAAAAACCCATCAACCAAGAGATAGGGTTCTCAGAAATCAAAAATCTTCTTTATGACGAAATATCGAAATTCAAAGTTGCCGTAATCAATAACAGATATAAAGGAGATCAGCGTTTTAACTACAAGGCGTACAAAGGGATTGGCGCGAGGGTGATAGCGATCGGCGGCTATGTATTATCCCGCGGTCTAACGTTAGAGGGCTTGATGACCAGCTACTATAGCAGAAATTCAAATGCATATGACACGCTATTGCAGATGTGCCGTTGGTTTGGTTATCGTCCCAATTACGAAGATCTATGTCGTGTTTACATGAGCCAAATTAACGTAGATTCGTTTGGCGCAGTGATCGACGCTGTAAAAAACCTCGATGAACAATTTGAAATAATGAAGGTTCAAGGCAAGACCCCAAGAGACTTCGGACTAGCAGTAAAAGAATGCCCCGATACGCTTGAAACAAATTTGCTGATTACGGCTAGAAACAAAATGAAAAATTCGACCGAGATAGTGGGTTTTTTAAATTATTCTGGAGTAGCGGTTGATACATCTAAATTATACAAAAACATTAAATACAATCAGAGAAATATCGAAGAATTCCATAGATTTTATCAAAGCGTTTACGAGTCTGGCGTTAAGCTCGAGAAAACTTGGAACAATCGTTGGATGCTCCGAAACGTGAAACCGAATCTTGTTGCCGATTTTATTTCTGGGCTTTTAATTCCGCTAGAAAACAGGAAATTTGATAAAGAAAATATCGCTCGGTTTATTCGCGAACAGAAAATTTATAAATCGTGGGACGTCGTTTTCGCCACGGGCGACCAGAAACCGGGCGCACGATTATTTACAATTGAACCTGGAAAAGAAATTCCGGCCGTTCTTCGTAAGTTCGAGAGCAGGGACAATGAGGATTTTTTAAGGATATCCAATCATAACAACAGACTGCTTGAGCCGGGCATTTTTAATGCCGGTTTAACCGAAGAACAATGCGAAGAAGCACGGCAAAATATGCTCAAGAGAATCAAGCTAAGCAAAAAACCAGATCAGCGAGAGAATTTAATTTCAACGGATTATTTGAGCGTTTTACAAAGGCCACCCGTGCTTGTTATTTTGCCAATTTATTTGAATGTAACGGAAACTGATAATCCTGATAAAAATCTAAAGAAGTGCATGATTCGAGATTCCTTTGGAAACGATTGTATTTTGGGATTTGGCATTGGTTTCACCGGCAATAAGAGCGAGAAAAAAATCATGTCCTTCCGTATTAACAAGGTGAAAGCAAAACAATACTTAGCAGAATATGACGATGAAGAGGAGATGGCGGATGATTAAATTGTTTGAGAAATTCAACTTGCTGAATCGGTCAATAAAAGATTCACAATACCCGGTTTCGACGGATGGTGCGATTAAAGCTTACATGGGCGTTTCCAAAGATGGTTTTTATCGTATTTCCTTTCTATCCACGCAATCAATTGGCGTTAAGGGCGCTACAAAAGCCATTGCAATTGTTCAGGGCGAAAGTGGTGATGGGAATTATTGGACATGCTTTGACTTGAAAAATGATGATTTACTTTCCGCGTTTTGTTCGTTCGGGGAAGATATGATTTCCTGTATTCAGGGAATAGAGACGGAAACAATCACGGCGTCTAGATTACGGCTTAGGTATAGCACTTGGCTTGCACTATTCCGAAAAACAAGAACCCCGATGCCGGAGGAAAAAGCAAGGGGGCTATATGGAGAACTGTATTTCCTTAAAATGTATATGCTTGGCTCTTACGATGAACGATGCTCAATAGAGGCTTGGGGAGGACCGGAGCAATTCAGCAAAGATTTTTCTATCAACGACACATGGTTCGAAATTAAAACAATTGGTGTTGGTTCCGCTGTTGCTAAAATCTCTTCATTGGCCCAATTAAGTTCTGAAGTTAAGGGCCACCTCATTATTATTAGAACAGAAGAAATGGCCGAAACCTACAAAGGTGAGGATGCTTCAATCAATGAGCTGATTCAAAACATATTATCGTTGGTTCAGGAAAACGATCTTAAGGATTTATTCTTGGATAAAGTTACAAAGTACGGCTACGATCTATCTGATGATATCGGGAACAAAAAATACGTGGTCAAAAAAATAGAAAAGTATTGTGTTGACGAAACTTTTCCTGTTCTTAGAGAGTCCGACATAAAGTCGAGCGCGGTGAATAACGTTAGCTATGAGCTGATTTTAAAGCTCATCGCTGCATGGATGGAGAAATAAAATGGAAGTTACATTAGAAGAATTTCGTGAGAGCTTATTAAACGATATAAAGGCGGATGCAATCTATGATCACGATTATCCCGTAGAGAAGTTTGTTGACTATTGCCAAGATATTTTAACAAATGACTTTGGCGTTCTTAGCGACTTGACCCATACCTTTATCGATTGGAAAACTTCCTCAAACCGATATAAAAATATGAGATTGGATGCCTCTTATCTTGAGACGTCCGTAAATACACTTCATTTGTTATACGCCGACTTTAATGACGGCCCCATTCAAACTATAAATCAAGAATTTATCAACCAAAAAACGCAACTCCTAGAAAACTTTTTCACGAATGTTTTGGCCGGATATTTCATTAACGCCGCAGATTCTGACCCTGTGACGGAGATGGCCCGCAGCGTTAAGAAAAATGCGGATGCAATTCACAAAATCCATGCCGTCATAGTTTCCACTAACCGAAAAAGTGCCCGTTTAAAAACTACTATCGCACTTAAACCATTGGTTGTTGGCGGAAAAACGTATGACGTTGACCTAACTCTCTTGGATATTGACGGAATCTTCCAAACTAAATGGGTAGGTTTTAAAAAGGACGACATTATTATCGAAACTAAAGATTATGGCTTTGAAGGCATCCCGTGTATTAAAGCTGATATAAACTCAAATGAGTACGAATCCTTTTTAGCTGTTGTTCCCGGGAAATTCCTCAGCGATATATATCTAAAATATAATGCGCGGTTATTGGAAAGCAATGTTCGGTCATTTTTGAATATTCGAGGCGAAGTCAATAAAGGAATCTTGAACACAATATTGAATGATAAACCGAAATTCTTCGCTTTCAATAACGGCATAGCCACTACAGCGGATTCTGTGACGATTGTAAATACGGCAAATGGACAAATGATAACCTCGTTTAAAAACTTGCAGATAATTAATGGCGGTCAGACTACTGCATCGTTGGCCTCCGCGGTCCTTAAAAATAAGGCAGATTTAAATGGTATCTTCGTTCAAATGAAGCTTTCGATTATCAATGAATGCGCCAACAAAGCTGATTTAATTCGACTGATATCAAAATATGCGAATAAACAGAACAAAGTTACAAATGCCGATTTGAATACCAACCATCCCTTTTATGCCAGGATTGAAGATTTTTCAAGAAGGATCAAGACTCCGATTGTTGCTAATAGTACGATTCAATCGATTTGGTTCTTCGAAAGAGCACGTGGTCAATATGATCAGGGGAAGATGAGGCTAAAAACAAAAAAAGAACGCGACATGTACGAGCTTCAAAATCCAAAAGCGCATAAATTTACAAAAATGGATTTGGCAAAATACATAAATGCTGATTCGATTAGGCCCTATGATGTTGCCTGGGGTGCGGATGTTAACATGGCTAGATTTCAGGAAACCATGGAAAAAGAATGGGATAAAAATAAAGATCAATTCAATGAAGTGTATTATAAAGATTTGATTGCAAAAGCTATTATTTTTAAGACCATAGAACAGTTAATTAGTGCCGAGGATTGGTACATTCAGAATAAGGGATATCGCGCACAATTGGTTCCATATACATTCTCAAAATTTATGTATGAGATTGGTAAAACCGGAAAGGTATTTAATTACAAACGTGTTTGGGAACAACAGTCTTTACCCGAAGTTTATTTTCATGATTTAAGGGCAATTGGCAAGATGTGTTACGACACTTTCAATGACCCAAATCGACAATATCTGAACATTGGTGAATATACAAAGCGTCAGGTTTGTTGGGACAGACTGAATGAGAGGGAATTTGAATTATGCCCCGATACGTTAAGTCTTTTAATAGACAAAGAAGATAGAAAAGTTGAAGAACGTTTGGCTTCTAAGGAGCAAAAAGCCCAATCGGAAATCTCGTCAGAGGTTGAAATTTTTACACTTGGTATTAATTATTGGAAACGCGCTAAGGATATGGGCGTTCAACTCAATGTGCTGAATGGCTATGAAATTCAATTGTGCGATTACGCTATTAAATACATTCAGCAAATTTATAGAAGCTTATCCAGAAAACAAATTAAAGACCTTAGTATCGTAAAACAAAAAATGGATCCATATCTAAATTAACGAGACGAATGCGATGGAAATTTCGCGCGTTTCAGTAATATCTAATCGGACTTTATGCATAGGCAACACACCTTCTACTAGCTGGATTTTATTAGAAATCTAATAACGCCCTGCCCACCCCCCAAATTCCACCCTCTTCCTTTTTTGGTTTTGGTATATAATCTACGTGCATGGACATTGGGGAGTTTTTAGCATACCGACGGAAGCAACTCGGATTATCTTTATCCGATGTTGGCGGCGTCAT
>CAKUXV010000012.1 GCA_934700895.1 uncultured Bacilli bacterium | reverse complement strand
GCATTCGTGTATGATATTTTGGTTAACAAAGGAGACGCATCATTATGGCTGAAAATACGAAACCCTTAACGAATAATCTCAAATGGGACGAATACTTCATGGGGCTTGCTAAGCTTTCTGCGATGCGTTCCAAAGACCCTTCCACCCAGGTAGGCGCATGCATAGTCGATGATAACCATAAAGTTGTATCCATTGGCTATAACGGCATGCCTCGCGGCGTCTGTGACGATGAAATCCCCTGGGGACATGGAGAGGGGCTCGATTCGAAGTACCTTTATGTTTGCCATGCCGAATTCAATGCGATTTTGAATACCCGTGACGGTTCAGCTTTAAATGGATGCACGATTTATGTCACCCTCTTCCCCTGCAACGAATGTGCGAAAGCCATCGTTCAAGTTGGCATTAAGGAAATCATCTTTGCCGATGATAAATACCATGACCATTTGGAAGAACAGGCTTCGAGAAGAATCCTGGATATGGCTGGAGTCAAATACCGCCGTTACGAAGGGCGGAATGTGGAGATCAGCACGAAGTGAATCATTCCATTTTTTACCGCATCTTTATCATCACGTTATGCTATGGCTTAGCTGGCATTGCGATTTTTGTTCCGTTACTTAACGGCAAGAACCGCACGGACTGGGTTCTTTGGATGTTGTTGGGTATTTTGATTGCAGGACTGATTGCAACGGTTGTCATCGTTGAAATCGTTTGGCATAAAAAGCGGAAGGAAAGCCAAGAGGAGGAAAAAAATGAATAAGCCCCTTTTGGATGTTTGCCACCTTCGTTATGGCTATGACGAAGATGTCAAAGTGCTCAAGGATGTCTCTTTTTCGGTTTATCCTGGCCAATATGTTTCGATCATTGGACATAATGGTTCCGGGAAATCGACCTTAGCCAAATGCATCATGGGATTATTAGGAGGATTCGATGGGGACATCGAAGCTTTTGGAATCCCCTTGAACCGTAAAAACCTTGCTTCTATCCGTTCTCGAATCGGCATTGTTTTTCAAAACCCGGATAACCAATTTGTGGGATCGACGGTTGAAGACGACATTGCCTTCGGATTAGAAAACAGGCAGGTTCCCCACGAACAAATGCAACCCCTGATTGAAAAGGTGGCCCAAGAAGTGGGGATGCAGGATTTTCTCGATCACGAACCTCAGATGCTTAGCGGAGGGCAAAAACAACGCGTTGCGATTGCTGGGGTTTTGGCCATGCACCCGGACTTAGTGATTTTTGATGAAGCTACGGCGATGTTAGATCCCAAAGGGAAAAGGGAAATCCATGAATTGATTACCAAGATGAGGGAAGAAAACCCCTCTTTAACCTTGCTTTCCATTACCCATGATATTGAAGAGGCTTTTCATAGCGATGAGGTTATTGTTTTGGACGAGGGAGAAATCCGTCTTCAGGGCAAGCCGAGTGAAGTCTTCTCCCATATCGATGAATTACGTTCTATGAAATTAGGCGTGCCGTTCTTCTTTGAAATGAAGGGTGCGTTAGAAAAAGCGGGACTCGTTATCCCCGAGAACGTCAAAACCACGCAGGAACTGGAGGAATATCTATGCCGATAAACTTCCATGACGTTTCCTTTATTTATAACCGTAAATCGCCTTTAGAATACGAGGCGCTAAAAGACGTTTCTTTGGATATCGAAAACGGATCCTTTGTTGCCCTTGTTGGCCGAACGGGGTGCGGCAAATCCACGTTGATTCAGCATATTAACGCCTTGCTTAACCCAACTTCGGGCGAAGTGAAGGTCGATGATTTTTGCAATTCGAGCGATAAAAAGAAACGTACCAAGAAAACAAAAGAACTACGTCGCCACGTTGGCTTGGTTTTCCAATTCCCCGAATATCAATTATTCGAAGATTCGGTGGAAAAAGACGTTGCCTATGGACCAAAGAATTTTGGAATGAAGGGGCCAGAGGCGTTAGAAGAAGCCCATAAAGCTTTGCGGATGGTTGGTTTGGACGAATCTTTTGATAAACGTTCCCCGTTAGAACTTTCCGGCGGAGAGAAACGACGCGTGGCGATTGCTGGCATTTTGGCTTATCACCCCTCCTATTTGATTATCGATGAACCGACCGCGGGATTAGACCCAGCGGGAGCTTTGGCTTTGATGGATTTGTTTGAAAAAATCCACCAAGAAGGAACGACGATTATTTTGGTGACCCATGACATGAATTTGGTGCTTCGTTATTGCGACAAAGTCATCGTCATGGACCAAGGGAAAATCGCGCGAATCTCCACTCCAACAGAACTATTCAGCGAGGACATGGAGCGGTTTAGCCTAGAAACTCCGTTGCTATATTCCTTCATCACCCAATTAAAACAAAGGGGGATGGAACTCGATGAAGGGAAAATCGTAGACTGCCAAACCTTGGCCCAGCAAATCGCGTCCATTAAGGAGAAGGCCCTATGATGAAGGGGTTTGCCTTAGGAAAATACGTGCCCTATTCTTCCTGGGTGCATCGGTTGGATCCCCGCGTGAAGATTGCTACGACCATCCTTTTAATGGTTGCGGTCTTCTTCCCTTTTCAGCGCGTTCTAGACGATGGGTCTTTGGTGAATGCTTGGGCGATGTCTTATTTGATGCAGGCGGTTATGGTCCTTGTGATTTCCATGATTTTATGGAGTACTCACATGTCCGTTCGTAGCGTCCTTTCGAACCTAAGATCCTTGTGGTTCATGGTGATTTTCCTTCTTGTCATCTATTGTTTGGTTCCCTATCAAAATCCGACTCTTGGCGCAGCTTGGACGGTGCCTGCTCTAAATAACTGGACCGTCTATTGGGACTCTTTTGCCGAAGCGGGCCGCATTTTGTTACGCCTTGTCCTTATGATTGAACTCACGATGATCCTTACGGCTTCGACGAAGCCTTTGGATCTCACCTACGCGTTTGAATGGTACCTGTCCCCTTTAAAGGTTTTGCATTTTCCTGCGGCGGAAGTCGCTATGACGATTTCGATTGCCTTGCGTTTTATTCCCACATTATTAGAAGATGCGACTCGCGTCATGAAAGCCCAATCTTCTCGTGGCGTGGATTTTGAGCATGGTTCATTGTTCCGTCGCATTGCCGGGGTGACCTCCTTGATCATCCCTTTATTCGTTTCTTCATTTATGCGAAGTGAGGAACTGGCCAATGCCATGGAATGTCGCGGATACGATCCTGCTGCCAAAAGAACCAAATATCGGATTCTAAAATTCCATTGGAGCGACTTGTTTGCTTTGCTTTTCGCGGCGGTGGTTATGTCGGGATTCATCACCTTATCTTGCCTCCACGTGGATATCTTCGCTTTGTTTGGAGTGATGGTCCCATGAAAAAATATTTTGGCAAACTTTCCTATTTAGGGGCCCCATATTTAGGTTTTGAACGTCAAAAAGAAGGAAAGACGATCCAAGGAATTTTGGAAGAACAACTCACCTCTTTGACGGGAAGGAAGACCGTGATTAAAGCCGCGGGAAGAACGGATGCTGGGGTGAACGCGTTAGGTCAGACCTTTACCTTTGAAGCGAAAGAAATCCATGATTTAACCCATTTTATGTACGCGATAAATCGTTTGTTACCACGTACGATCGAAGTGCTGGAATTAAAAGAAGTCCCTTTGTCTTTCGATGCCCGTCATTCCTGCTTTGGGAAAATCTATCGATACGATTTTTCCTTTGGACCAAAATTGCCCCTTCAAGCCGATGTGGTGGCTTATTTAGGAGACCGAAAGAATTTTGATTTGGTAAAATTCCAAAAGGCATTAGAAGCCTTTGAAGGAAAACATTGTTTTAAAAATTTTACCTCCAAAGCCGAAGACAAAGATGGCTTTATTCGCGATGTTCATATCCAGGATGTTCAGGTGGACATGGAGAAAAGGACGGGGTTCGTGGTTTTTAAATCCAATGGCTTTATGACCTATATGGTTCGGTTTTTAATGGGGGCGGCTTTTCAATGTGCCTTGAGCAAAATCCAGGTGGAAGACATTGAGGAACGCTTAAAGAGGGAACAAAGAAAAATCATGTCCTTTAAAGCTCCTGCGGAAGGACTTTGCCTCTTGGAGGTGCTTTATCCATGCGATTAAAAGCGAATTACCATAGCCATACGGCCCGTTGCGGACACGCGATTGGGGAGGATGAAGAATACGTCCAAGCGGGGATTCGCGCGGGAATCTCCATTTTTGGGTTCTCTGACCACGTCATTTTGCCTGACAAGGCCCAGCCAAGAATGCGAGGAGCCCCTTATATGTTGCAGGACTACCTCGATTCGGTGGCTCAATTAAAAGAAAAATACAAAGACCAAATCGAAATCCATACGGGGTTTGAATGCGAATGGTATGGGAGGCGTTACGAATCTTATTACCGGGATTTGCTAGAAAGCGGGAAAGTGGAATACCTGATTCTAGGGCAGCATTGCTTTCTGCGTGATGACCAGTTTTGCTGGTATGGCAATCAAGCAGACCTCGATCAAGCATTGGATGATTATTGCGATGCCATCGTCGAGGGGATGGAATCAGGGCTTTTCCTTTATGCTTGCCACCCCGATTTCTTCATGCTTTGGTATCCAAGCTGGAATTCGCATACCCGCGAGGTTGCTAGACGCATCGCCCGTAAAGCCAAAGAACTTGGAATTCCTTTGGAAGTGAACATGGGTCCGAAGTCGCGTTCCCCAGAACTGGATTTAAACGATGAACGCATCGCCCATTATCCTTATCCCCTCTTTTGGGATATCGTTGCGGAAGAAGGGCCAGACTGCGTGATCGGCGTGGATGCTCACCTTCCTTCCATTTATGATGAAGTAAGCGATGCTCCTTTCCATGATTTTATAAAGAAACATCATTTGCACCGTCTTGAAACGCTTTCATTAGCGAAAAAATAGTGAAAAATAGCCCATTTCGTGTGCGTATACGTGCGTAATTTAATACATTTACCTTTTTCTCGGTTTCCCCTGGTGGTATAGTAGACGCGCAAAAACCAGGAGTTTTTATGGGAAGACACTTTGAAGTTCGTGCAGCGGCCATGGCGGCCACCGCCAAAGCGAAGTCCGCGATTTACATGCGTGCTTCGAAAGAAATCTATGCAGCGGCTAAATCCGGTGAACCGGATCCCGCGAGCAACCTCGCGCTTCGCAGCGCGATTGAAAAATATCGCAAACAATGCCCGAAAGACGTTATTGAACGCGCGATTGAAAAAGCCAAAGGCGGAGACGCCGTCGCTTATATCCAAGGCCGTTATGAATTCATGGGACCGGAAGGTAGCAACATCATCGTTGACACCCTCACCGATAACGTGAACCGCGCTTTGGTCAACGTTCGCACCATCGTCACCCGCAAGGGCGGCAAGATGGCCAGCGTTGCCTATAACTTTGAATTGCTCGGCATCTTGAATTTCAAAGCCACCGAACAAGCGACCCGCGATGCCGTGGAAGAAGCTTTGATTTTGGGCGATGTCGATGTCCGCGAAGTTTCGATTGATGACAGCGAAGAAATCGAAGTCCGCGTTGCTCCTAGCGACATGGACAAAGCCAAAGATGCCCTCAAGGATCTTGGCGTGACCGATTTCGACCGCGCTGAAACCACGATGTACCCGAATGAATGGGTCACCGTTGATGGCGATGCCCTTGGCAAGCTCCAAGACATGCAGGCTCAACTCGACGAATGCGAAGACGTCCAAGCCGTCTATACCAACGTCGAAAACCTCTAATCCTAAAACAAGACGATTCAAGGCTCCTTCGCGGGAGCCCTTTTTTCTTACCAAATTCCTTTTAAAGCCATTTCTACGGCCTCACGCACGTGGAACGCATCCGCGTACCTTAATAGTTTTTCACGGTCTAATCCGTAGTTTTTCACCTGGGATAAAAGGGAACGATATTCTTCGTCTTCATATCGATCGTAATGACGTAATACGTCTAGAAAGGCCCTTTCTTTATCGTAAGCAGGAACAAGAGGGCCGTGAGGGGATACGGCAAGCCCGAGACCTAAAAGGAAATCGTTTCCCGATACATGATAGGAGCGAGACCCTTCGATGCCGGAAGTCATGTAATTTCTCGGGAGGTAAACTTCTAATTCTTTGGGCTGTTCTTTCAGGAAGCCATGGAGAAATAAAGCGCTTCTAGAAGCGAATACGGCTTTGCGATAACGGAAATGCAGAATTGTAAAAGGATCGACTTCGTATCCCTTTTTCACATAGAGTCCTTTGCAGACTTTCGTGAAGATTCCTTCCTCTTCCGCCATACATAAATAGGTCTGTGCAATGCCTTTTTCCTTGGCTTCTGCTACCGAAACGTACCCATCGTTTAGTTCGGCAAAATCGAGTAATTTCTGAATTTTCTTTTCTTTCACGCAACAATTATAAAAAAACGCTGTCTAAAAGAAAATGAAAGTCTTGAAATTTCTTTGACATTGGGCGGTGTGCTAAGGATAATACAACACGGCGTTTCAAAAGAAACTCTGTCTATCAATTATCAGAAAGGAAATTACTATGCAGCGTCAAACCACGTTGGCGAAAGCTTCGACTGTCCAACACGATTGGTACGTCGTTGATGCCACCAACATCCCTCTCGGCCGCTTGGCTTCCAAAGTCGCGGTCATCCTTATGGGCAAGAACAAGCCCACCTACACTCCGACCCTTGATTGCGGTGACAACGTCATCATTATCAATGCTTCGAAAGTGAAACTCACCGGCAACCACCCGCAATCCAAGAAAAACTACTACAACGTTTCTGGATACAATGGTGGTCTCCGTACCCGTTCCTCCGGCGTCATGCTCAAGGAATACCCGGTCGAAATGATGGAACGTGCCGTTTGGGGCATGCTTCCGAAAGGACCTCTTGGCCGTCAGATGATCAAGAAGCTTCACGTCTATGCTGGCGACAAGCACGAGCAATCCGCTCAAAAACCGGTCGTTCTCGACCTTAGCAAATAAGGAGATAACCCATGGCTAATGAAAAATATTATGGAACTGGCCGCCGTAAATCCTCGGTCGCCCGCGTCTACGTTGCTGCTGGCAGCGGCAAAATCACGGTCAATGGCCGCGAAGTGAAGGAATACTTCCCCTATGCCACCCTCATCCAGAACTTGAAACAGCCCCTTGCCCTTCTTGGTGCTGAAGACAAGTATGATGTCGTCTCCTTTGTCGAAGGCGGCGGCTTCACTGGACAAGCCGAAGCGATCCGTCTTGGCATCGCCCGTGCGTTGCTCGAAGCTCACGAAGATCGTTCCACCCTTAAGAAGGCTGGAATGTTGACCCGTAACGCTCGCGTTAAGGAACGTAAGAAATACGGTCTCAAAGCCGCTCGTCGCGCTCCGCAATTCTCCAAACGTTAATCGCTTGCAATTCAATTGCTTCAAAACTCCGGGATTCAGTTTCCGGAGTTTTTTATGAAAACAATCTTTGAGGATGAACGGCCTAATTTCCAATTTTTGGCTGATCTTAACTTAAATTTGCAGCTTAACTTAAAAAGAGTTAAAAAGCACTAAAAGAGTTGAGACTACAAGTGCATGCCCCTAAACCCTTGACACAGTTTTTGCGTCTGAGAAAGAGTAGCGTTGTAAGCCGTGAAAACCAAATAATGGTGGTTGGAATGACACCAATAAATCGAATTTGAAAAATCTAGGAAAAATGGAAAAATTATGCTTGCCTAGTGCCTAGCGTTGTCCTATTATATTGAAGCGCTTTCGGGCGTGGTGTGGGCCTTTAGCTCAGTTGGTTAGAGCGTGCGCTTGATAAGCGCAAGGTCGATGGTTCGAGCCCATTAAGGCCCACCATTTAGAAGAAAGCCCCGGATCGCTTCACGGTCCGGGGTTATTTTGTTTCTTGGGTGTTTAGCTCAGAGGGAGAGCGCTTCCTTCACACGGAAGAGGTCGAGGGTTCGATCCCCCCAACACCCACCAGCTTCGCTTGCCGCGATAGCTCAATTGGCAGAGCAACTGATTTGTAATCAGTAGGTTGCTGGTTCGATTCCGGTTCGCGGCACCAATAACGTATCTATCCACCGAAGAAATTCGGTGGTTTTTTCTTATAATGATTTTCGATTTTTGCAATTATGCCAAAAAATACGGTGAATAAATTGGCAAAATGCCAAAAAATACGGTGAATAAATTGGCAAAAACAATTATTCTTATTCTGAAGGGACTGGCGTTATGAGATTCAAAAGAAAGATTATGTCCGAACTTCTTCGTTGGAAGAATTCTAAAATTGTAGGAAAGAATCACGAGGCTTTAATTATCAAAGGCTTAAGGCAAGTGGGCAAAACCTTTATTGCCAAACAATTCGGCGAAGAAAACTACGAAAACGTCGTTTATATGAATTTTAAGGTGCAACCTCAAATCAAAAATGCATTTTTTGAGGATTTACGCGTCGATTCTATTATGACGGCCTTGTCTTTGTATTTGCCTCCTTTCCATTTGGTTCCTGGGAAAACCCTTCTTATCATGGACGAGATCCAAGAATGTCCCAATGCCCGTTCCAGTTTAAGAAGTTTTGTTTTGGACCAAAGATATGATGTTTTGGCCACGGGGTCTTTATTAGGAATCAAAGGATATAATCGGACACCTGGACAAGGGCCATCCGTTGGACAAGAAAGAATTCTCACGATGACTTCCATGGATTTTGAGGAATTCCTTTGGGCAAAAGGAGTGAATGAAACAATTTTAAATTTACTTAAGAAGTCCTATGAGGAACGGAAGTCAATTCCTTCAGCTATTCACACGGCAATGTTAGGTTATTACCGAGAATATTTGGTTGCAGGAGGAATGCCGGAAGTCGTCGATCTTTTCCTGAAAAGCGGCGATTACGCGGTCACGCGAAAAAAACAAAGGAATCTTATGGAGAGCTATCGAAGTGATTTCGGCAAATTCATCTCCGAAACAGGCCAGGAACGAACGGATAAACCCCTGCTGATTAAGCTGAATCAAATCATGGATTCGTTACCAATTCAATTGGCTAAGGATTATAAAAAATTCCAATTTAGCAACGTGGATAAAAATGCAAAATCGGATCGATACTCCGAAGCTTTGCAATGGCTTGTTGATTACGGGCTCCTCGTTCCTTGTTTTAATTTGGCATGCTTTGATTTACCGTTAAATGCATCTGCGGTACCGAGCGAATTTAAAATCTATTTTTCGGATGTGGGGCTTTTTGTATCTCAACTCGAAGAAGGAACGGCGAGCGATATTGTTAACGACAATTTAGGAATCTATAAAGGCGCATTATATGAAGAGATGGTGGCGGACGCTTTTACTAAAAATGGGCGAAAACTCTATTATTTTCGGAAAAAAACGGGATTAGAAATTGATTTTGTTACCCGTTATCAAGGCCAAGCTACGCTAATTGAAGTAAAGGCAAGAAATGGAAAAACGAAGGCCGCCAATGAAGTTTTGAGCAATCCAAAATATCAAGTGAACCAAATGATTAAACTCTATTCGGGAAATGTTGGAATGCAGGATAATAAACTATCGTTGCCTTATTATTTGTCTTACTTGATTCAAGAATATTGATGGAGTGATTAGATGCTTTTCTATTTTTCTGCTACCGGCAATACCAAACACGTTGTAGAGGAAATTAAAGCCGACGAGGAATCCGTCGTTTTCATTCCTGATGCAATCAGAAATGGAGATTTTGACTTTGAAGTAGTGGATTACAGGATTGGCATTCTTTCCCCTACCTACTTTTGGGGATTGCCAAGCGTTGTAAAAGACTTTCTGAAAAAAGTACATTTCAAATATAAGGACAAACCATATTGCTTTTATGTTGCTACATGCGGGACGACTCCTGGGGGTTCTGGTTCCATTGCCAAAGATTTACTGAAGAATAAGGGCCTTTCTTTAGACGCCTGTTTTGATATTAGAATGCCGGACACTTGGACTGTGATATTTAATTTATCCAACGAGAAAAAAGTCGATAAGAAACTTTTAAAATCGGATGAAGAAATCCAAAAATTAAAATGTCAATTAAAAAGGCGAATTACGGGGATGCACATGGGGTTAACCACCCCTAGATTTGTTGCGGATTATTATCAAAAGACTTATGACAACAAGATTAGAAAAACGCGAAATCTTTCAGTAAGCAACACCTGCATTGGTTGTGGTTTATGCGCCAGGAATTGTCCAGCTCATGCCATTGAAATCAAAGATAAAAAGCCGATCTGGATAAAGGAGTCATGCATCATGTGTTTGGGGTGCCTACACCGTTGTCCCAAACATGCAATCTATTACGGGAACGGAAAAGCGACTAATTCTCACGGCCAATATACCTATCCGAATAAGCGAAAGAAAATGGAAACTGAGTGATTTGTTATTTGGATTTTTTCTTCTTTTTATCTTTGGGTTTATAGTAAAAGCCCCAGTTCATTAATTCGTAAAAGGCAGGCATTAAATCTTCGCCTTGATCCGTTAAGCGATAAGACGTTTCCCGAGGTCCGGAAACGTCTTTTTTAATGAACCCCATATTTTCTAAATCTTTTAATGTGGAAGACAAAGCAGCGGGGGTAATCCCGTCGCAGAAAGATTGGATTTGACCAAATCGAGCTTCGGTCAAACACAATATGGCGTAAAGGGTTTGCATCTTCCATTTTCCTTGGAGGAGTTCAAAAACGGGCATAATAGGGCTTTTTCCGTACTCATCGGTGATGGGCTCACCAATACGATAGGTAAATTCCTCATACGTCATTCTTTTTTCCATATTGAGTTTCCTTTCATTCGAGTCTTTTTAATTGATATATACTTTGATATATATCTTAATAAAAATTGAATAGTTGAGGTGGCATCGAATTTTTTAACTAATCTACTAGGCTATAATTTTTTAAAATTAGTTTTCTCTTCGATGGTAAATCTTTTGTTCAGTTTCCAATTTATCCTCCCATTAGTTTTTGGAAATAAACCGATTCCAGTTTCCGAATTATGATCTCCGCATTTTTCAAAATCATAAAGTAAATTGACTGAAAGAATTTTCTTTTTAGACATTTTTAGAAACCGAGAATCTATTTCTAGAATTTTAGTCGGTTTCCCTCCACGCATAGATGCTATCCATGTAAAACATTGTCCTCTATTTACAATAATTATAAACTATAAAAAGTATAGTTCAAGTAATTTACTATCTGCTTTCTTTTAAATATAAACATTCGGCAACTACTAAGAAAAAAATAATTTTTATAATTTGAAAACGTGTTAAAAATATATTTATTCTTTCTAAACATAAACTATAAAAAGTATACTAAACCCTTCATAGCATGTTTTCAGTCGTTTAAGATTTTTTAAAAATGTTTTGTCGGTTTCATTTCGACAATTATGCGTGACTTCCGCTGATGGGTGCTTTTTGTTTGACGCGTAATTCGATGCTTACGCATTTGCTAATTCAGAGCAGATTTTTTGGTTTTTTTAGGGATTTGGTTTCCACTGATTGATATGTGTTTTAAAACATTTTTTTCGTGAGCTAGTTTTCTTTTTCTTGTCTCCTATTTCTCGTTTTACTGCACCTATTTGGTATAATTTTGTTGTCTTATGTTTGAACCTTTAGCATTCAGAATTCGCCCGAAAACATTGGATGATGTGGTTGGGCAATCCGCCCTTGTTGGGCAGGACTCCTTTTTACGAAAGTCCCTCGATCAAAAAGCGTTGTTTTCTTTTATCTTCTTTGGGCCTCCTGGAACAGGGAAAACTACCATCGCCGAAGCCTATGCTCGTTCGATGAAAATTCACTATGTTTCTTTGAATGCTGTTACCTGTTCTAAGAAGGATATGGAACAGGCAGTAGAAGATGCCAAAATTTGGAAACCGACCATTCTTATCATGGACGAAGTTCATCGTCTGGATAAGTCCAAGCAGGATTACCTTTTGCCTTTCGTGGAAAACGGTACTTTCTATTTGATCGGAGCAACCACAGCGAATCCTTATATCTCTTTAAACCGCGCGATTCGTAGCCGATGCCGCTTATTGGAAGTGAAACCCTTAAGCGAAGATGAAGTGGTTCAAGGATTAAAACGAGCCATTCAAATCCCGGAAGGATTAAATGGCAAATGCGTTTTTGACGAGGACGCTCTGCGTTACATCGCTAAGCTCTGTGGGGGAGACATGCGTTATTCCTTAAACCTGTTAGAAGAAGCATCAGTTCAATTCGCTGGGAAAGATGTCATTACAAAAGACGATGTAGCGGTCATCGAAAACGTTCCCAATTACGCCATGGATAAAGATGACGAAGAACATTACGATTCCGTTTCTGCCCTCCAGAAATCGATTCGTGGATGTGATGTGAATGCCGCGCTTTATTATTTGGCTCGCCTTTGTGTGGCCAAAGATCTGGATTCGATTAAAAGACGTTTGCTTGTAGTGGCTTATGAAGATGTCGGCTTGGCCAACCCTCAAGCGGTGATGCGAACTCAACTTGCCATTCAAGCAGCGGAACAAGTGGGCTTCCCCGAGGCCACGATTCCTCTTGGCGATGCAGTCGTGGATCTATGCCTATCCCCCCACTCTCGCGTAGGAGACGATTCCATGAAAAAAGCCATGGATTTCGCATCCACACAGCCCTTCGTGGTTCAAGACTATCTAAAACTCACCCCCGTCAACGTGAAGGAAGAGGACCAATATCCCTATGATCGTCCGGACGTGTGGCCGAAGTTGCAATATCTGCCAGATCCCTTCAAGGAAATGGAATTCTTTATTGAAGAACCAAATTCACCTTCTTCCTATATTCGCGCGTTAAATGCCCGTTATCAGGAATTAAAGAAAGCGGGACGGTCGAATAATCTAGCCAAATTAAAAGCTCAAAAGCCCGTCAAGAAATAATCTTGTAACCGCTTTCTGAAACTTTTTCCCTTGTTTTTCCTTTTCTATCGAGTAAAGTACTCGTCCCTCAAAAACGAGGGAATGGCCCAAAAGGTCATGCATCATAAAATGAGAAGGAGGTATAACAATGGTTGAATTCATCAAAAAGCACCTTGCTGGTAGCACTCATGTCCAGCACTCGCGTAAGTCGTCTTCCCGTCGCCCCGTTCGCAAATTCCTTGATTCTGTAGCTGAAGGCTACGGCATCATCCTCGCGGACGGCATCAACAACGGAAATTTCTAACCCATTCGACTTGAAAGACACCCTTCGCTTCTAGAAAACGGAGGGTTTTCTTTTCGCGAAAAAGTACTACGAAATCCCTGCGAACCGAGTATAATCGTTTTGCTTTGTTAAACGAATATTCTTCGGATAACACAAAGACGGCTACCCATCGTTATCGGGTTATTGCGGGCATGGCGAAATTGGCAGACGCGTTAGACTTAGGATCTAATGGGTAACTCCGTGCAGGTTCAAGTCCTGTTGCCCGCACCAAATAGATGGATTGCCTCCGGGGAACCGGGGCTTTTTTCATTTCCGGTTGAATGGTAAGGCCGTCGTTGCCTTTCTGCTTCAGAATCCGTTCCCCTAATCAGGCAGACAGCCCAGCAACCAGGCCGTTATTGCGTTGATCGGGTCGTGAGTTGCTAATCACGTTGCCAGGACAGCAGCCTAGAACTTCCCTAGGCTCCCTAATATTGAAACATAAGATTTGTTGAAAACGCTTAGAAACTATCAATTTTCTTTATTTTTATACATTATTCAATGCTCTTATATGTCTACATAATAAATACCTACACGCCTTTGAGGAAGGCAAAACTTTTACGTCTTTACCCTGTTAAAATTTAGATGAGCCAATTTGAGAAATTTTTTGCTGTTTTTAAAAAATCATTGATTAAAGGAGCATACAGATGAAAGCTAAATGGAAAATATTAGTTGAAAAAGCTAGACAAGCAATGATGTCAGCCTTTGCAATTTACAATAACCCCACGATAACTTTTAAAAGTGAATTATTTATCGTGAATTCAGAGATAGCATGGACTTATTTATTTCATGCTTATTACAGCAAAAATCATGTTTGCTATTACTACAGAAAGACACTGCAAAATGGAAAATATAAATACGAATATATAGATGGGCGAAGAAGAGAATGGGAATTATCACGATGCATCAAAGAAACAAAATCCCCAATAGATGAACCTACTACGAAAAATTTAGAAATTCTCATCCAAATCAGAAACAAAATTGAGCATAGCTATTACGAAACGAATGATTCGTTAATTAGTGCCAAAATCCAGGCTTGCAGCATCAATTTCAACTACTATATCAAGCAATTATTCGGCACCAAATTCGGATTAGACAAAAACATGTGTATGGCAATACAGTTTTCTTCTTTGAACCCAGAACAAAAAAGCAGTTTGATCAACAAAAAAACAGCTGATAACATCATTGGTATTATCTCCTCCTATGAAAAAACACTATCAGAGGATATATTGGAGAATTCTAGATACGCTTATTGAGTGTGTTTCATACCCGTAAATGTTAACAAGCCAAACCAATCTGACCAAGCAATAAGATTCATCAAGCCTGGAAGCGAGGAAAGCAATGTCATAAATTTAGCAATCAAGGAAACTGAAAAGCCAAAGTTCTTGCCTAGTGCCATAGTCGATTTTGTAAGAGCCAACGGCTTTCCAGCTTTTAACATGGACAAACACACAAAGCTATGGAAAAAGCATGATGCAAAAAATCCAGAAAAGCACTATGGCGTCTTCGTGGGTAAGCAATGGTATTGGTATCAAAATTGGAAAGATTTTGTTCTAGATAATTTAAAGAATGAAAAAATTCAACAATCTTAATCTTTCTCCATCTTAATATGTTTCTTCTTGCAGTAATCTCTAATTGCTTTCTTTCCTTTCAAGGATGGCTCATGATGCCCGTTCTCCCATCGATTCACGGTCGCAAAAGTAACACCAAGTTCCTTGGCTAATTCATCTTGAGACAATAATAAGATTTCGCGGATTTCTTTCAGTTTCTCGGCATAGTTCATGATTGCTCTCCGTTATGTTTTTCTAGAATATCCATTACCTTAGTTACAAGGTCGTCATAGGTGTGTACCAAACCATAATTGACCTTGGATGAAGGCTGATTGTAGAGGCTCTTCGCGCAATCGATCTTGGATTCTTCGATTTTTCTCAATGACAGGGAATCAAGGCTTCCTTTTGTTTCAGCAATGAAATAAACACCTTTCTCCCCATTGGATTCATAGACAATAGCCCAATCAGGCGAATATCTTCCCATCGGAGTCGGAATATAGAACCCCTTAGGCATCTTTGCGTATACCTTGACGTTTTCCTGCTGTTCAAGTTTCTGTGCAAACTGCATTTCATTTGATTTACCACCTTTGGCTGTTCCATCGACAAAGACATAATCCTGTATTGCCTTTTTAGATGGGAAAGCCTTTTGTGGATCAAAATCGACATGTTTCTCATTAAAAATGGTGTCGTCAAACTGGCCGTCTATCTTGTTATAACGGATTCCTCGGACGATTACGGAAGCTTTCTCATCATCAATCAAATTGCTGATCTTGGTGATGTATTCCTCGGGATTGTCGCGGAACATCTGAAGTTTTTCCTTTGTTCCGACAAGAATGCGAACGATTGTTCTTCTCGTGAGATGTGTGCGCTGAGCGATTTCGTGGACGAGATCGTATTTAGCCGAAGTAGGAGCGGCGACGTGAAGCTTTTCTTTCTTACCGCTATCAGCACCTCTTTGGAAGGAATTATCGATGTCTTTCTGTTCTATTTCGTCTTTCTGCTCACCTACATCAACGGAATACGTGATTTTCGAGACTTCCAGTTCCTTTTTGATTCTGTTGATACAGTTTTCAACCAGTTCGTCGGAACTGAAAGAGACTCGATAGGAGTACTTATGGTTGATGGAATCCCAGAGCTCTTTGAATTCCTTTCGATCGAAGTTCTGGTTAAGTTTGTTTTCAAAGACTTTGGGTTTCTTTCCGTTTTCGATTTCAATGCTTCCACCTTTGCGGATACTATTGGCAATCTCGATAATTGATGTCTGATATGGTTTCAGTTCCATAGGCATCTCCGCTAGCGCGGATTTATCCGCGTCATCGCGGAATTTTTCGGTAAGATTGTCGGAAGAATCGACATAATCGTTCTTGACCAGATACTGATAGATACTTCTTGCCTGGGAATCCGTTATGTTGCTTGTGACATTGGTTTCCGAATTCGTGATGGGCTTGCCAAAGAAGAAATCCTTGTCTGCCTTCGTCGGATGCTTATAAAGGACTTCTTTGATTTCAGACTGCAGTCCTTTGACGAAGGATTCGTATTCTTCATTTGCGATTACGGTGAGCTTATTAACGGCAAAGAAATCGCTCAATACAGTAGAGTCTTGACGGTTTCCGTTCTTATCGACAGCGATACGGAGACCACGTCCCACTTCCTGTCGCTTTTGTGTCTCGCTTTGAGTGTGTCTTAAGAAGCAGATTTGGAAGACATTCGGATTATCCCATCCCTCTCGCAAAGCGGAGTGAGAGAAGATGAAACGGGTGGGCTCATCAAAGGAAAGAAGGCGTTCCTTGTTCTTCAAAATCAAATCATAGGCAGATTGATCATCGGATAAGCCAGTCTTTCGATCCGCTTTGGAATCAATCGCATGTCCTTTCTTATCAATTGAAAAGTAACCCTTATGGACCTGATCAGGGGTGAATTTTTGAAGATATTTCTTATATTCCTCATCCGTGTTGGTTAAGTTGTTGCAGAATTCAGTAACCGCCCACTTGTATTCTTCTTCGAAAATCTTGGCGTACTCGCCTTTTTCGTCCGGTTGAGAATAGTCTCTGTATTTTTTGACTTCATCGATGAAGAAGAGGGAAAGGGTCTTTATCCCTTTATGGAAATTATCTTGTTCCTTTTCCAAATGAGAGGCAATGGTCTCACGAATCTGGATTCTTCGGATTAAATCCTCGGAGTTGTCACCGATGACCTCTCCAGCATGTAAAACGATGCCGTTCAATAACTTGACGGTATTGGAGACATAATCGATTTCATCGACGATATAGTTGTTCTTATAAACCGATAACCGGCTTGTCGCGTCAAAGCCGGACAACTCATAGATATTGTCCTGACGATTGAGTAGCTGGGTATATGGTTTCACTCCCTGCTTCGTATTGCGGAAGAAGCTTATTTTCGCCTGAGGAGCCTTGTCTCCGCGGAGAATAATGTCTTCCAAATAAAGAAAGTCTTGGGTTCCTTTTACGTTATCAACCTTGACGGCCTTCACCTGGATTTTCTTGACGAGTTTAGAATTATAGGCATCCAGGGCATCGAGGACGTATACGAGATTGTGTTTTTCCTTATGAGTTGCCGAGTAATTGATCGTAAAAAGAGGGTTGAATTCACCAATAGAAGATTTGGTGGCATCTCCACTCATCTTCTGAGGTTCATCAAGAATCAAAATTGGTCTTGTCTTCTTGATGACATCAATCGGTCTTCGAGACTGGAATTCATCCAATTCCTCATAAATCTTTCGTCCGTCTTTTCCACGCGTATTGAATGCCTGGATGTTGATGATCATGACCTCGATAGAACTGTCTTTAGCGAAATTATCGATTTCCGTCAGATTTGCACTGCTATAGATGAAGTAACGTGCTTTCTTTCCATAGATGGACATGAAATGTTCCTGGGTCTGCTCGAAGGACTTCTTGACGCCTTCACGAATAGCAATGGAAGGGACCATGACGATAAACTTAGAGAAGCCATAAAGCTTATTCAGTTCAAACATAGTTCGGATATAGACATAAGTTTTGCCCGTACCAGTCTCCATCTCGACATCCAAATCCAAAGGGCTTAAAGACTTTGAAAGACGTTCATCTACATTTAGATTTGATTTCATCTGAATGGTTCGGATATTCTTTAAGGCTTGGGCATCATCGATTTGAATAGGAGCATTGGCAAAGCCGACAGATAAATCATCCCCGTTGTTGCTATCGGCCACCAGTAAGTCACTCTTATTGTTTAAACCTAAGTTCAAAGTAAGCTGTTGATTTTTACTATCTTTTGCCGAAAGCTTTCCCAAGTCACGTGTATATTGAGATAATGCCTGATAGCGTTGACCTGCAAAAACATCCGTGACCGCTTTGACGGCTGCTATCTGGTAGTCTTGTTCTTTAAATATGAATTTCATAATTCAACCCCTCAAAGAACAAAGATATTTTTACCAGTTATTGGAGAAAGAGTCTTGAATATTTGTTCACAATTGACTTCGTTTTGATCTGAAGCAAAGGAGTCGTCTCTAAATGCAACATTCAAAGGCTGCATACGAGCCATCTCCTCGATATCAGACTCGGAAATATTCTTGTCAAAACAGCAGATAAGATCGTTGCCGTTAACAGCATAGTATTCTCCGCCGCC
>CAKUXV010000011.1 GCA_934700895.1 uncultured Bacilli bacterium | reverse complement strand
CGTTGATCGGGTCGTGAGTTGCTAATCACGTTGCCAGGACAGCAGCCTAGAACTTCCCTAGGCTCCCTAATATTGAAGCATGCCATTAGCTGGAAACGCTTAGAAACATGGGCTGAATTTGCATTTTCATGGCAAAAAGAGCAAAAATTCTGCTCGTTTTTGATATACAAAAGGGGGTGTCCGCCGATGAAAACCCCTTTCCTTGCTATTGATTGTTCCGATAAAGGAAAATATATGTATATCGGAACAAAAGAAGCGGCAAAAAATGGGGAATCTCAGAGAGGCGTGTCAGAGTACTCTGCCATAACGGCAAGATCGACGGAGCCATTTTAGAGGGAAAAACGTGGCGAATCCCTGACGATGCCAACAAGCCTGTCGATGGAAGGGAATCTGGCACTAACGTTTTTTCAAGTATTACAAAGTTAAAACAGGATCTCGATTTGTTTCGCCCCCTTGCTCCGGGCGCAGTCAAGACATGGAACGAGCAGTTCACTGTTGAATACACCTGCAATCCTAACGCGATTGAAGGCAACGTCTTAACTCTCTGGGAAACGGATCTCGTTCTCCGTGGGTTTACCGTTGATAAGAAACCGTTGAAAGACCATTTGGATGTTGTTGGACACAAGGAGCGTTTGACTTTGTCTTCCAACTTGTGCAGGACAAGGAACCCCTCTCCGAATGGGTTATCAAGTAGATTCATTTCTTGGTTTTGGGGAGAGGTGTTCAGAACCGCGGCGTATATCGCCGTGTCCCAGTCTATATCTCCGACGCCAAGACTCAGACGACCGAGCCTTTGCTAATTTCCGAGAAAATCCAAGAGCTTTTGAAATGGTATCAAATCGACACGTAAAGTGACTTCCTGACAAAGATCGCCTTGTTCCACCTCTGTTTCGAATCCATCCATCCGTTCATTGATGGTAACGAAAGAACGGGTCGCCTTTTGGCTAATCTCGAACTCATGAAACTCGGCTATCCTCCTATCGATATCAAATTTACGGATAGAAATGCCTATTACAAGGCTTTCGATTTTTACGCCGAAATCGGCTCCCCCAAGGCAATGTTCAG
Source organism: uncultured Bacilli bacterium (assembly GCA_934700895.1). Taxonomy (GTDB): domain Bacteria; phylum Bacillota_I; class Bacilli_A; order RFN20; family CAG-826; genus Alloenteromonas. The sequence continues at coordinate 17,457 of CAKUXV010000011.1, read as the reverse complement.
GCTTCTTGCAAAATATCTCACGGAACGACTGGAGCGATATATCGAAACGCTAAAGGCGGCCGAACAAGTGGCCAATAGTACTGGCGTGCCCTGTATGGAGAGGAATCCTCTCGATAAAATGCAGGAAGATTCGAGGAAATAACACAACAGGGTCTATGAAAAAAAGAAAATGACCTCGCATTTTTCCGAGAGCGACATCTTATACATTCATTCGAAGCTGGTTTTCAGCGAGACTACGATTGAGGGATTTCTCAATAAATATGGAAGCAATATCCTACTTACCCCTTTTGCATGAAATCAAAAATTGCCTTCTCTAGGGTTTTTCAAAATAATCCAACGCTCTTTCTATGTAACCTGCAGCGGCGGTAGAACGACCAATTCCAAAGCCGTGACCCCCTGTTTCTATGGTTTCTACTTTGACGGGAACGCGGGATGCTTTTGCGCTTTTTTCAAAGGCTTCCACTTGTCTTGGATCAATGGTGTCATCGTCGAGAGCATGAACGATATAAGTGGGTGGATATTGGAGGAATGAATGCCCGAAAACGGAATATTTACGCAAATCCTCCGCGGAGTAATTTTGACCAAATAGGCCTGCACACATAAAATTTTTCGCCGGTCCTTCCGGCACCATTTCCATGGTGAAAAACGGATATCCGAGGATAATTCCTTTTGGCGAAGGCAAGTGATATTGATGAACGACAAAATCGGCCGAGGAAAATAAGGACACAAGGTGGCCGCCCGCTGAATATCCGACTAGGTAATATCCATCACCTTTTCGAGATGATTGAATCAAGGAAAGCGCGGTGGCCAAATCAATGAATGGCTGCGGGAAAAGGCCGTTAGAAAAGGATTCTTTCGTCGCGGTTTCATAGTTTAAAATATAGGCGTCAAAGCCAGCTTCGTTGCATTTGGCCGCGGCAGGAAAGGCCTCGACTAAATTGCAAACGGAACCATAAGCTCCGCCGGAGCAGAGAAGAACGAAGTCGTTTTTCGTTTTGTTTTTTGCCAATAGGCTGATATAAGAGGTGCGACCTCCGTGCAGCGAATATCGTTCTAATCGACTTTCTTTTTCCGCTTGCACCAAGGCTTGGACGCCATAAAGCATATCGTCTACCGACCAACTGGGGTGCTCTTGATTCAAGTCGCGCAAGGTTTTGTTTTTATTCGCCTCTAGGCCAGAACCTAGGACATCAAAAAGAAAACAATCGTGGATTGCGGATAAAGAGGGGTTGGAAAACAATTCCTTAAGAAGGGTGTCTGAGTTCATGATTCCATCATAGTTCCGCGGTCAAAAATGACCATACGCTCCTAGCGCAAATGGAACAAAAGACCAAAATTGGCACAAGTCTAGTCGTGAAGGTATTGATGGATGGGCGGAATAGTGCTGTTCATGCCCCGGACGATCCAAAGCCCAACGATGGCGGCGGCCTGCCCTAAAAAAGAAGAACGGCGATAGGCTTCGTAGTCGCTCATATGCTCTAGGGTGCCGCCCGACTCGTAGATGCATTCTTTGAGCAAATAAATCAATCCTCGATCGCGAATGATCCTTAGATGCGGCTTCATGCAATCTTGATAATGAAGCAATAACCGCTCAAAGAAAGAATAATCGATTTCGGATTCATGGTTGGTGAATAAATCTACCCACCATTGCTGAAGGTCTTTTTTGAAAAACGCTTTAATCACGTCTTCTTTACTTAGAAAAGAGCGATAGAAAGAGGCGCGGGAAACACCTGCTTTTTTGCATAGCTCGGAAATGGATATCTCAGCAAAGGAGTGATTTTCGAGCAGTTCGAACATAGCTTCGGTTAAGCAGCCTTGAATGGATAAGTTTTTGTGATCTCCAACGTATTTTGTCATGAGACGATTTTGCTCCTTTGTTTCAAATTGAAAGCGGTTTCTTGAAGACTATTATACGCGATGTTACATTTGTATCACAAGTTATGAAAAACAACGATAAATTCGAACATTTGAATCAATATATTGCCGATAAAATCCGCAATAACGAGCTTTCGTGCGCCATGGTGGCGGTACGGGAAAAAGGAACGCTCATTTATAAAAATAAATGGGGCTTTTCCAATGTGGAAAAACAAGAGCCAGTTTCCGATGATTCCGTCTTTCGCGTGATGTCGATGACAAAGCCCGTCACCGCAGTTGCGATTGCTCAGTTATTCGAACAAGGGAAACTTCATTTGGATGACAAAGTGTCTTCCATCCTCCCTTGCTTTGCTCATCCGAAAGTGTGCTGCGATCCCCGGTACGTTTATCGTCCTGGCATGGGGCAGAACGACTTGATTTCGATGCTTGCTGCCTTCCAAAAGGATGATGTGAAGTGCGTGGATGCCAAGCGGGAAATCACCGTGCGCGATTTATTGTGCCATTGCTCTGGATTGGAGCAGGGCCTTGTTGGGCTTCTCTTGATGCAAAAGAATCGCTTTAAGAGAACAAGCCTTGAGCAAGCCGCCGAAGTGTATGCCACTTATCCGCTTGGTTTTGAGCCAGGCACGGAGGCGAGCTATTCCCCATTGGCGGGCTTCGACGTTCTTGCCCGTATTCTGGAAGTGGTCAGCGGGCAGGATGCGAAAACCTATTTCCAAGAACACCTTTTTGACCCTTTGGAAATGAGCCATTCGACTTTTGCGCGTTCGAAAGTGAACCCCGAAAAACTGGTACGTCTTTATAAGAGGGACAATAACGGCCTTGTGAATGTGACCAATACCCAGGAAGACATGGTTCATTTCTTTGATGGGGTTGATGGATATGTTTGTGGCAGCGGCGGTCTTTATTCCACGCTGGGCGATTATGAGAATTTCGCGAATATGCTGCGACAATATGGGCTTTTCAACGGGAAGAGAATTCTTAAAAAAGAAACCGTGGAGCTCTTGAGCCGAGAAGGATCGCTGCATCATCTGGAGACGGATCCCGGAATGGTTTGGGGCCTTGGGGTAAAAATCCGCCAAGATCCTAGCAAATACCGGACCAATTCCACGGTGGGGTCTTATGGTTGGAGCGGCGCGTATGGAACCCATTTCTTTGTGAGCCCCAAAGATGATTTGGACGTGGTTTTCTTTGCCAATATGCAAGACGCCAATGGCTCGGGCTTCCCCATTAGCAAAGAAGTGGAACGCCTTGTTTACGAAGCCATAAAGGGATAATTATGGAAATCGAACATCTTAGAATCAACCATCAAGAAAACGCGTTTGTTGATCATGCACCTGAAGTTTCGTGGTGGCTGTCCTCTCCGATTGCCAACACGGTTCAAACTTCTTACCGCATTCTCGCCAGCAAAGGGACGAAAGTTGTCTATGACTCGGGGAAAGTTTGCTCTCGCCAAACATCCTTTTTGCCCTTGCCGTTCGAACTGGAAAGCAAGACCCATTATGGGGTGAAGGTCCAAGTGGAAACCAACCATGGGGATTCTGTGGCTGCGATCGCTTCTTTCGATACGGGTTACATTCATTCCCCGTTTCCTGACAGCCAATGGATTGCTTCCCCCTATCCGCGGAACGAAGCCAAATTATTTGTTTACGGCATTGAGAATCGCCCCGTTTGGTTCAAAAGGAAAATATGCTTGGACGAAGAGGTGAAAGAGGCGCACCTATATGCGACTTCCTATGGCTGCTATTTGCCGTATTGGAATGGACGCCGTATCGCTCGTGGCGATTTCTTCCCGGACTTCACTCCTTATAACAAAATCCTGAATTATCAGCACTTCAATTTAAGCGATAAATTCATAAAAGGGGAAAACGAATTGTCCTTCCTCGTGGGGGATGGATGGTTTTTCTGCCCGCAAACGGAAGTAAAATGCGATGAACCTGTAGACAATTACGCCGTCATTTACGAACTGGATATCGTACTCAAAAGCGGAAAGAAAATTCGCGTGGTATCGAATGGAAGCGAGGATGCAGAGCCATCCAATATCGTTTTTTCCGATATCTTCCAAGGAGAGAAATGGGACCAGACTTGCCCCCCGCTTCTAAGCAAAAAGCCGATAGTGAAGAACTACTCCAAAACCAAGCTTCGTTGCCAACCCATGCCTCCGGTATGTGAAGAAGAATACCTTGCCCCTGTGGATGTTTACCAATCCAAAAAAGGGGAACTGATCGTTGATTTTGGCCAAGTCATCACGGGAAAAATCGCCGTGGATCTCCATCCGAAAAAGGGCCAAGAGATCAGCTTCGCCCACGCTGAGGTCACCGACAAAGACGGCTGTTTCTTCCGCGCTTTCTCGGCTGCACAAAAAGACACCTTGATTTCCGATGGCTCCCCGTGCCGTTTCTCCCCATTATTTACCTATCATGGCTTCCGTTATGTCATGATCGAAGGTTTAAAAGACATTAATCCTGATGACATCGTCGCCATTCAGCAAACTACTTTGAAGGAAAATCGTTCCTCTTTCGAATGCGATGATGAGCGCTTTAACCGCCTTTATCGAAATATTCGGTATTCGCAACGCAACAACATGCTTTCGATTCCAACCGATTGCCCCACCCGCGAGAAAGCTGGATGGACCGGTGACGTTTTGGTTTATGTGCGAGCTGCGATTGAAAACGAAGAGATGACCCCGTTTTTGACTTCTTGGCTGGATGCGGTTGCCGCCGATCAATTGGATAGCGGCGTCGTTCCCCTTGTCGTCCCTTATACCAAACTTTATGACATGGTATCGCGCAAAACCTTCAGCAACTTTGTGATGGAGAAGGCGAATGCCGGATACAAGGACATTCTTCCGCAAGAGGGAGAAAACCCCTTGTATCCCGCCTTGGGAATTGCGGGATGGAGCGACGCTATCGTTAAAGTCCCATATGAGCTCTATCGCCTAACGGGAAATCAAGATATGCTTCGCCGTTATTACACGGCGATGAAGCGCTGGTGCGATTACATTCAAACGGAAGCGCGCCTCCGTCGCGGAAGCTCCCTCCCCCCTGAACTCGACCAATACCTTTGGAATACCGGATTTCACTTTGGTGAATGGCTGGTGCCGGGGGATCCGGAAGGCGGGTTTGACCACTGCGCGGAAACTGCGTTCTATGTCGCCCCGTTCTACGGCTATTACAGCAATCATTTATTCGGGGAAATCGCTTCCATCCTAGGCGAAGAAGAAGATGCCAAACTTTACGAAAACTGGGCGAAAAAATCCAAAGAGGCGATTCAAAAAGGCTTGATGGAAAAAGGCAAATTGGACCTTGGCCGACAAGGGCCTTATGTGCTGGCGTTCGCCTTTGATTTGGTTCCCGACTCCTTAAAAAAGAGTTATGCGGACCACTTTCTGGATCTTGTTTCTACTTCCAAACATCTTGGAACGGGGTTCTTGGCCACGCCGTATTTGCTGGATGTCCTCGTAGAGTTAGGCAGGAAAGACCTAGCAAAGGAAATCTTATTCCAAGACACGAAGCCATCTTGGCTTTATGAAGTTAAATCCGGCGCGACCTCCATTTGGGAGTCCTGGGAAGCCATGGATGAAAACCATCGTCCGAATCCCGTGAGTTTTGACCATTACGCTTTTGGAATCGTTGACGATTGGATGCTTCGCCATATTGCCGGAATCGATATTGATTACAGCAGGGAAGACGCCATTCGCATCTGTCCGGACACGAGTTATGGCTTTCACGCAGTCAAGCGGACCGTCGTTACGGAATCTGGACCCGTTCGCGTGGAATGCAACGATAAAACCCTTTTCGTGACCTTGCCCGCTAACGCGAAGGCCGTGGTTACGTGGAAAGGAAAAACGTACCGCCTTAATAGCGGGACCCATGTTTTGGGTCATTGATTTTGTTTCGTCTTGTTCCCGGATCAAGTTATCAAAACCGGCAGAAATCCCATTAAAAGGAGGGAATATGAAAACCAAAGCTTCGACCATCTTACTATTCGCAGCCCCCGCCATTCTGGGCCTGGCTTCCTGCGGCGGAACCGACACCCCCGCTTCCACGAAGGACACCGAATCCACCGGAACCTCTGCAAGCGTTCGCACGGACGTTTTCGACAAACAAACCGTTTTCCACCTCGATGCGGCTTCCGTCCCGACCTTCGGACCTGGGTTTGCTTCGAACACCATCACCTTTGAACCGGATGGAACGTTTAAAAACGATTACACCCTTTCCGCGGCTGGAGTCGCCTTGGTCAACATCTTCATGGACAACGAAGGCACGTACTCGCTTAATAGCGACAAAACGAAACTCACCATGAACGTGGTTTTTTCCGCGATCAACAACCAACAACCCGATAAGGCAGAGGAAAGAGTCGACGTCGAATATGAATTGAGAACGCTCGAGGATGGCAGCTACCAATTCAGCACGATTTTCAATGAAAAACTAGAGATGCCTTATTACACGAATCCGGAAATGTTTGAATCTTTGAAGGAGTTTGAATATCCGGAAGCCCTCGGAGAGAAAGTTGTTTTTGATATTTCACAAAGTTTCGTTGGCTATGTGGATGAACTGGACCCCTCTCCCTATGGTCAGATTACGGCTTATTCCATCGAATTCGCCGACGATGGCCAATACACGCAATCGATTACTCTGCAGGGGAAAGATACCACTAACACTTTAACCAGCAAAGGCGCCTATAAACTCGATAGCGCCGAAAACCCCACCGCGGTTAAATTGCTCGAAGAAAAGAAAGACGAGATTGTGGAATACCAAATGGCGAAAGTGGTGGCTGAAGGGGAGGATCCCTACTTTACGATGACTTTCTCCAATCCGGCTTTTGGAACCTTCCTCGCCTATAGCGACATCGATAAGGTTCCTTCTCGTATCGTTTACCCGGAATCGCTTGGGACGTTGAATCCCTTTGAAAAGAAAACGGTGTTTGAAGGCGCGTCTGCGACCTTTGGCGCTATTCAATACACGTTCTTCCATAATGGCGCATCCAAAATGGATGTCCCCGCTTTTAGCGCCTCTTTCCCGGGCTATTACAATTTGAGCGCGGACGGCACCAAAATCACCCTGCTTGATGAGGGGGAAGGCAAAACGGCGAATACCTATGATTTGGCCGTTTCCGCTGACGGAGTTCGCTCCTTCGTTTATACCGCGAACGCCGCCGCTGGCACGGTGACCCTCACCGAGATTGTTAAATAATTGAGCTTTCATCATTTTTTGGAGGTAATTCCTTATGAAAAAGAAACAGAAGTTGTCCTTGCTTCCCTCGCTTGGAATGGCGGCCGTCGCCTTGGTCGGGTGCGGCCTGTCTTCCGGTGGCGATGATGCCGCGGATTTCACCATTTGGTGCTATCAAGTGGATACCACCATCGAAAATTACGGCAATTCCCCTGTTTTCAAAGAAATCGAGAAGCGAACCGGCAAACACGTCAAGTTCATTCTCGGTGAAGATCAAAGCAGCCTGCTCGCCACAAAGTCTTACCCTGAGGTTTGCTTGTGGCTAGGGTATCCGAATGGCTATGAAACGGGCATTCGAAATGGCGTCGTGAAAGACATTACCGATTATGTTAAAAACGACATGCCGAACTATAAAAAGGTTATTACCTCCAAAGATGATATTTGGCGGGCGACTTCCTGCGGCAATAACCGCATCGGGGGTTTATTCACTGTCAATAACACCCCCGAACCGCCCTGGCGTGGTTTGGTCATGCGCAAAGACGCGATCGAAAAATACAAAGATCGCTTTACGACCTATTGCGATTGGGAAGACCTGGGAGAAAAAGATAGCCAAGGGAAACCTTTGCTAACCCCGACCCTTTATTCGCATTGGACCGACATTTTTACCGTCGTCAAGCAAGCTTATAAGGATTCTAACGGCAAAGAAGGATTCCGCTACCCTTGCTCCATCTCTTCTAAGGGATTCGATGGCTTTGATACCTTGAGCGCCGGCTTTGATATTGCCCTTGGGGATACTTCTTACTATGACTGCAACGGCACGTTGAAGACGGGGTATGTTGAGCCGGGATTCAAAGATTATTTAACCCAAATCAACGCTTGGTACAAAGCGGGCTTCATTAATCCGAACTTTGCGCAGACGGCCAATGGCCTTACCACGGATAACGTGGATACGGTTGGTACCGCCAGAAACAAGCCTTATGCCATTTGCTGGCCAGAACTATCCACCTATATGGACTTGAGGGTGGATCTTGCTAAAAATAACGGCATAGAGGATTATGCATTGATGGCGGTGCCGCAGCCCCGCCAAAGCGAAAGCCAAATCAACCACTTGGTCAATACCAATGGGTACGTTGGGCTTAGCGCTTGCATTACCACCAAGTGCTCGGATGAGAAGACCAAAGAAATCTGCGAATGGTTTGATCATTTCTATTCCGAAGAATTCTTCGATCTCATCAATTATGGCATCGAAGGGGTCACCTACACCTTGGATGCCAACGGCAATAAAATCTACAACGAAAAGATGCGGGAAAACCCGGATAAGGGCTATTACGAGCAAATCATGTATAACTTCCCGGGCTATTACGACGTGAACCGTCGCGATTGGGCTCTTTCCGAGGAAGTGAAGCGCGCTTCCAATGAGATTTGGAAATATAAAAATGATGGAGCGTACAATTTGAAGAACACAGCTGTATTTTCTGGCGATGACGGCACCGAATACGCCTCAATCATGAATGCCGTCACCACGAACGTTCAGGAAAACACGATCAAATTCATCAAAGGGACTCGATCCGTCTCTAAGGATTTCGGTTCCTTTGTCCACGAACTCAAAACCAAATACAACATCGACCGAGCCACTGAGCTTCGCGAGCAGTCGTATCGCGATTACTTGAAACTTTCGGTCCCAGAAGACTGGAAGTGATGAAAATGAACAAAGAAAAATTCCTCGCCCTGCCCAAACGGACCTTCGGCCAAAAACTCAAAAGGGACTTCACCCGGAACTGGATGGTCTACTTGATGTTTTTGCCCGTCTTCGTTTACTTCATCGTTTTCTCCTATTTCCCGATGTCGGGTATCGCCATTGCTTTCCAAAACTATGAACTTGGCGATTCCTTTTTCGGAAAGCCGTTTACGTTTAATCATTTCTACAATTATTTCCGCGATCCCTATTTTTTGAGGACGCTGCGAAACACCTTGATTTATGGGGTGTGCGGCATTTGCTTCACTTTCCCTTCCTCCGTTTTGTTGGCGTTAAGCCTCAATGCGGTGAAATGGAAGCCGTTCAAGCGTTTCATTCAAACGGTCTCCTACATGCCTTATTTCATTTCGCTTGTCGTTGTTTGCGGGATGATTTCGGCTTTCTTGGACCCTTATGGCTTCATTGGTTCCTTCTTCCAAAAGATGGGTTGGACGGAAGAAGGAGTGTCCGTGCTCGGAGACCCAAGGTATTTCCGTTCCGTCATCATTATCACCGATATTTGGCAGACTATCGGATTTGGTTCCATTCTTTACGTGGCCTCGTTGTCGGCGATTGACCCAACTCTTTACGAAGCCGCGGATATCGATGGGGCCGGGAGATGGAAAAAGCTTTGCCATATTACCATCCCTTCTATTTTGCCGACGTTAATGATGATGCTCGTTCTTAAGGTTGGCACGATCCTCAGCGTGGGGTACGAAAAAATCGTGCTTCTTTATTCGGGAGAAACGTGGGGCGTAGGGGAGACCATCACCTCCTATGCCTATCGTTTGGGCTTTGTTTCCAGCTTGCCGCAATATTCTTACACGACGGCGATTGGTTTGGTGAATTCGGTTATGACGCTTGTTTTGCTTGTTGTGGCGAACTACGCTTCGCGCAAACTGACGAAACAAGGGCTTTTATGAGGTGAACAAGCATGGTTCCAGCAGGTCACAGTCAACATATACGCCCCTCCCGTGGCGATATCACTTTTCGGGTTATCAACGGACTTTTCCTCATCGCTTTTGCCATGGTTTGCATTTTGCCGATGTGGCACGTCTTGATGAGTTCGATTTCCAACCCAAAATCCCTGTACGTCAACACGGATTTCCTTTTCCTTCCGACGGGAGGAGTCTCTTTTGAGACGTGGAAAATCGTCTTCACGAAGTATCCCATCGTCCGTGGATACCTCAATACGTTGCTTTATACGGTTTTATCCGTGGGGATCGGTCTTATCCTTTCTTTATTGGGCGCTTACGCGCTTTATAAGAAAAACCTTCTGTTCAAAAACCTTATCTTCTTGTTCGTTTTCTTGCCGATGTTTGTTAATGCTGGCTTAATCCCCCAGTATGTCATGGCCTATCGCCTTCATTTGACCAATACGATTTGGGGCATTGTCCTGACGGGCTGCTGCAACGCGATGAACATTTTGGTAATCAAACGCGGCCTTGACAACATTCCCTTGGCTACGATTGAAGCGGCGGAGATCGACGGAGCGAATGATTTTCAGATTCTATTCCGAATCATTGTCCCGATGATCGTTCCTTCCATTTCCGTCATTGTGATGTTCGGCATCATCAATATGTGGAATTCCTGGTTGATTCCCTCCATTTACCTTTCTCAGCAATCCGCGGACCTTTATCCGCTTGCCTTGATTGTGCGCAACATCATCAACGAGACTTCGGGAACCTCCAATTCCTTATCCATCAACACAAGCGTGGAATACACGACCTCCATTCGAATGGTCGCCATCGTGATGTCTTCGGCTCCGCTCCTGATCCTTTTCCCGTTTGTCCAAAAGTATTTCGAAAAAGCGGTCATTCTCGGTTCGGTGAAAGGGTAAAATCACCATGGATTGGAAAAAACTGCCCATTGAGCAAAAAATGGAGCTCCTTTCCGGCGCGGGTTGGTGGAACAGCAAAGGAGTGCCGGGAGTCGTTGCTTCTTTTAGCATGAGCGATGGGCCGCATGGCCTTCGCCTTCAAAAACAAGACGGAGGTCAAGATCACCTAGGAATCCACCAAGCGGAAGAAGCGGTGGCCTATCCTGCCGAAAGCACCTTGGCGTCGAGTTTCGATCCTCGGTTATTGGAAGAAGTCGCTGCGTCGATGGGACGCGAAGCAAGAAGTCATCATGTCGATATGCTTCTTGCTCCGGCGATGAACATCAAGCGCAACCCGCTATGCGGCAGAAACTTCGAATATTATTCCGAGGACCCCTATTTAACGGGGCAACTCGCCGGCGGATTCGTGCGGGGTCTGCAAAAAGAAGGCGTCGGTGCCTGCATCAAGCATTTTTGCTGCAACAACATCGAATATCGGAGGAATTATTCCGATTCGGTGGTTTCTCCTCTTGCTTTGCGAAACATTTATCTAAAGGCTTTCGAAGATGTGATTGCCACCTCCGATCCCTGGGGATTGATGTTTTCCTATAATTTGGTGAACGGAGAACGCGTCGCGGAATCCCATTATCTGCTTCACGATGTGCTGAAAGAAGAATTCGGTTACCGTGGGGTCATCGTTTCGGATTGGGGTGCGGTCTGGGACGCGACGAAATCCGTGAAGGCCGGCATGAGTTTGCAAATGCCGGAAGGAGACGGGGCTAAAAAGCTGATGGAAGATTATGCTTCAGGCCAAATCAAGGAAGAAGAAATCGACGAGGCTTTGGAATCGCTTGTCCATTTTGCCAATCGTCCTAAGAAGCCGGCGCAGCCCTATTCAAGAGAAGAAGCGTTGGCCTTGGTTCGACGCGCGGCAAGGGAATCGCAAGTACTGCTAAAAAACAAAGAATCTTTTTTCCCGTTTCGGAAGGCGGAATCCATCCTTGTCGTGGGTCCGCTTGCTAAGAATCCGCGTTATCAAGGCAACGGCAGCAGCCACGTTTCGGACCGACATGGCGTGTCGTTATTGGAAGCTTTTGACCAAATGGGGGTCTCCTACGATTATGTGGAAGGCTATCCAACCCATTCCAAAGAACTGGATTTTGAATCGGTAAAGGCCGCCGCGAAAGGAAAGCAAAAGATCCTTTTTGTTTTAGGCAATGAGGAGGATGCGGAAGGCGAAGGCTATGATCGTGCATCCATGAGTTTGCCTTTTAACCAAATGGAGTTGATGGTGCTTTCCTCGGTTTTGGGCATTCCGATGGGGGCGTTGCTATTTGTTGGCTCCCCCGTAGAGCTCCCCTTCCGTTCCTATTTGAATGGACTTATGTACTGTGGGTTGCCTGGAGAAAGCGGCTGTTTGGGCGTCGCGGATATTATCTATGGTTTGCACGCGCCTTCGGGCCATCTTTCTGAAACCTGGGCGGAAAAAATGGAGGATTATCCTTCGTTCTGGGATACCTCTACCGACGGGACAATGGTGTTTTATTTTGAAGGACCTTACGTCGGTTACCGATATTTCCATGCCAAGCGAAAGGAAGTTGCTTATCCCTTTGGTTTTGGTCTTACTTATGGAGAATTGACTTACTCCCATTTCCATTTTCAAGAAAAAGAAGAGGAATGGGTCTTAAGGTTCGATGTGAATAACGATGGCCCTTATTCTCTTTTTGCGGTGCCTCAGCTTTATTTGTCCTATCCTCGTTTAAGCTTCGAATACCCGAAGAAAAACTTAATCCGATTCCAAAAAATTGCCGTTGGGCCAAAATCGACCGTAACGGCGGAATTCACCTTCGGCAAAGAAGATCTCCGCCTTTACGACGTTAACGGGAAAAAGTTCTTGCCGGGTGGAGAATACGTTCTTCATTTTGCCAGCAACGCAGAGGAGGATGTGAGGGAATTCGCATTCACCCTCCCCTTGGATTTGCCCGATGTGGACGAATGCACCCCGCCGAGCCAAATTATCCTTTCCCCTTCTCGAAAGGAACTGTTTGAAAAAATCATTCTGGGCGGAATGAAAAAAGCCTTCGGCGTAGAAGAAGTGCCAAATCATCTTTTGAAAATTGTTTACGAGATTCCGTTAAAGAGCCTACGAAAACTTTGCCCCGCCATTCAAAACGACCAAGATTTCGCTTCTTTCTTAACGCAAATCAACGCTCTTCGTTAAGTTTTTCGCCAGAAGAGGGAGTTGCCCCCTTTTCGATTTTTAAAAGCAATGTTACAAATGGAGGATACTTGTATAAATGGGGGCAGATTCGGTTGGCAGAAAAGGCAAAGAAAGCCACATTTCTAGGTAGACCGTGGAAGGCTTTAGCACCGGATGATTGATTTAGAGTCTAGAGGAGTTTTATGAAAAAGAGACAACGAGATATGTCCCCGAACGCAAAAATTGGAATCGGCGAAAAACTTTGTTACGGCTTTGGCGGTTCTTTCGGTGCAAGCACCATCAATTTCTTCGTTGCTGGTTTTATCCTGATTTTCTATACGGAAATCATGAAGGTGGACCCTCTTTTGGCATCTAGCGTCATTGGGATTTCCAAGATTTTTGACGGTTTCTCCGATTTGCTGGCCGGACGAATTCTCGATCGGACCCACCACAAAATGGGCAGGGCCAGGATTTGGCTGCTTCGGATGATTCCCTTTAACATCCTTGCCGTTTTCTCCATTTATTTGATGCCCATGAATATGTCGAAGGTATGGCAAGGCGTATACATGTTTTTAACGTATAACTTGGCTTCCACCGTTTGCTATACGATGACTTATGTCGCCTATATGGCATTGAATGGACTGATGACCACCGACCAAAAAAGCAGGGGCTTCAATTCCGGCTTGCAAATGGCGGGGGCGGTTTTGATTTCCGTGGTGGCCAATGCGACGGTCATCACGCTTCTCCATGCGCTTAGCAAGGATGTCGCCTATTCCGCTTATGGTGACCGACAGGGATGGTTGATTCTTGTTGGCGTCTACATGGCGGTCTATGTTGTTTGCGAACTGATTTTGGTGTTTGGAACGAGGGAACGCGTCGTGGACCAAGCGTTGGCGAACCCCCATGCAGACGAGCATAACGATGAGGGCAAAAAGCAAAAGAAAATCGCTTTGGAAAAACAAAGGAAAGTCCCTTTTTTCCGTACGATGAAAGCGTTGTTCACCAATAAATATTGGGTCATCAACGTCATTTGTGGCCTCGTCATCAGCTTCCTTATGGGCTTAGAGGGCAATGTGGCCTCCCTGATTTGCACCTATGTTCTTCAGGATGTCGAATTCTATCAAATCGCGTCCACGATCAACGCGATTGCTATGCTTGTCGCCATGGTGCTTGGCTTTGTTTTGTTCGCAAAAATGGGCAAAAGAAACGCGGTGCTTTTGGGTTTGGGTATCCGCATTGGCGGCGGGGCCGTTATGGCCTTCTCGCTTACCAAGGTCACCATTATCATTGGTGGCGTCATGGCTGGAATTGGCTATGGGATTGCTGGATGCGCGTTTGCTTCCGTGATCCAAGATGCGCTTACCTATGGGGAATGGAAAAACGGCTTCAGCATGATTGGCATGGGCAATGCTGCGAATTCCTTCTGCTCGAAAATCGGCAATAGCTTAGGAACCATTTTAATGGGTGGCATTATGTCTTTGACGGGATATGTGGCAGGGGAGGCGGTCCAACCAGAAAGCGCCATTTGGGGATTTAAAGCTATCTACATATTCATTCCAATCGTCTTGGAAATCATTGGCGTCGTCACTGTCGGTTTCTATGACCTAGATAAGAAGTACTCTAAGATTGAAACGGATTTAACGGAAGGCAAATATGCGCCTGGCGTCGTCGCTTATTTCTCAGAGCAAGAAGAAGCGTCAAACGAAGAGGCGAACCAAGGAAAAAACATCGAGGAAGAAAACGGAGGGCACGAAGATGAAGAAAGCGAAAGAAGAGGATAAGATCGTCTTTTATGACGGCGATTTCTTGACCCCCACGGAAGGGATCGGGGAACGCGCCAACGAGGTTTATATCCGAAAGGAATTGAAGAAGCGTTTCCCTCAAGACGTTTTTCCGTCTTTAAAAGTTGTTCATAACAAAAGCGGGTTCTACAAAGGAAAGGTTTCGCTGATTGAGAAGGTATTTGGCGGGGGCAAAAAAGTAACTGGGCTTCCCGAATACTATGAAATTGAAGTGACTCATCTGACCGGAGAATACCGAGAAACCTTGATTGTGTGGACTCCTGTCCAGTGGAATGGTCGTTTTGCTGGCACGGCTGGCGGGGGAACTGGAATCGGGGGCCGCGGATATTTGACCCATCCCATGAATACGCAGCGCGGTTGGAATTTGCCGTATTGCGTTTGCAATGGTTTTTCTGCCGCCACCATGTACGCAGGCAACATCGATGGTTGGCACGATCATTTGATTGATGAAGAAAGCGGAAAATTTAACCGAGAGCTGTATGAGAATTGGCGGATTCGTTCCACCCATAACATGACGGTTTTTGGGAAAGCCATTACGGAGATTGTTCAAGGAAAATCCATTCTTTATTCCTATTTCAACGGGGGGTCTGGCGGCGGAAGACAGGCGTTGATGGAAGTGCAAAACTATCCAAACGATTATGATGGCGTTTGGGCAAGCTGCCCGGCGATTAACTGGGAAAAGTTCTTGCTCGCCGGATTTTGGCCGGGAGTGGTGATGAACGAATACAACCACGTCCTTAGCGCCAAAAAGAACGAATTTTTCCTTAACGCGGTGATGGAGAAAAATGGGGGCAAGGAAAAGTATTATCGCTTAAAGGCGATCCCTCCTTTTGATTTCCAAACTCTGGTCGGCCAAAAAGTCGGTAGAGGACGCATTACCAAACTGGATGCAATCGTCATGAATGAATTGGTGGATGGTCCACGGACAAAAGAAGGGAAACACCTTTGGTATGGCTTCCTTCCTGGAGTGAAAAACTGGCAAAAATATATTCCGATTGGAACGTATTATTACCCTTTGTTTGAAAAAGGAGTCCGCCCCTTCCCTCTTGGCCCGATTGTTGCGCGATGGATAACAGAAAACCCAAAACAAGATTTTTCGAAGATGAAAAAAGAGGAATTCTTCGCCTTGTTTGATGAAGGGCTAAAAAAATTCAGCGATAACTTGGCCGACGACCCCAACATCGATGAATTCTTTGCTCATGGGGGCAAACTCATGATCGATCATGGCGTAGACGACCCCCTCATTCCAGTAGAAGGAACGTTGGATTATGTCAAAAAACTAAAAGCCCATTTTGGTTCGTCCAGCATTTTGGAATCCTCTTTCCGCCTCTATATCAATCCGGGAGACAATCACGGCAATTGCTGGGGCAATGGAAAGGGAATCACCGAAAGCAGTGGCATGAAGGCCATGATGGATTGGGTGGAAAAGGATAAGGCTCCCTCAGACCTATTCGCGATTCGTGTAAACCACAGAACGGGGGAAACGCTGGAAGAAGGGTACGTATCCCCTTATTTGGAATAGGCAAAATCAATCAACGGAAGTTTTGCCGTCGTGGATATGCTTCCCGACGAGTAAAACCCCCCTTTCGGCAAATGGTATATTGGCACGCCTTTTGGCAGTTGCTGTTTGTTTAGAGATTAGAGGTGCAGTTTGCCCGTTTTTTCATCGCGTGAGTTTTCTCTACTGACTTTGTTAAAAAGGTGGGATGATGCAGATTGTCCTTATTCTTTTTCACTCGCGCGCAAGAAAGGAACTATAGATGTTTATTTGCACATATTCAGCACGTATATTGCATGTAATTGCTCTATTTTGATACAGCATTCCAAAGCAAGGAGACAATTTATGGCAAGCGTAAACGTAACCATCAGAATGGATGCGGATGACAAGGCGAAATTGGAGAAGCTCTTCTCTGAATTCGGACTTACGATGAACGCGGGCTTCAACATGTTCGCGAAGCAGGCCATAAGAGAACTAGCCACCCCTTTCAAAGTTACTAAGAGCGCTGGTGTCGTCCAGTATATGGGCAGAAACCATCTCGATAAAATGCTGGATGATTCGGAGAAAAAGCATAGCAAGGCCTATGCGGAACTGGGAAAATGAGCCTGTATTTTTCCAAGGATGACATCCTGCACATTCATTCGAAACTGATCTCCGATTTCGGCGGAAGTGATGGAATCCGAGATGAAGGCATGCTGGAGTCGGCTTTAAATACCCCGCTTCAGACCTTTGATTCTTAAGACTTGTATCCGATCGCCGTCGACAAGGTGACAAGACTCTCGTTCGGTTTGGTCATGGACCATCCGTTCATTGACGGCAATAAGAGAGCTGGTGCGGCCTTTTGTATCTGGGACTGAATGCGAATAATGTGCATTTTGAGGTTTCCGACGAGACATTGATTGAGGAGTTCTTCAATCTGGCGGCCGGAAAGATCGACTACCCAGCTTTCCTTACTTGGGTCAAATCGAAACTATGATCGCCCAAAGCGTTCGAATTGTTCTTTCCAAAAGGCGCAGGCGCCTTCATTTTTGTTGAAGCCTTGATTATAACCGAATAAGACGGAGCCGTCTCTTCGATTCCAGGGACCATTTCGCGATCGCCTCCTTTCAACGGAGATTATCGCGCATTGCCAAAATTGGCACCTTTAATATTGCCATTATCACTTGCGGGAATTATGATGTTTTTACGGAAAACCGAGGCGATATCAATGCTGTTTCAAACTTATGGCAACAGGAATCATCCTGCGGTGCTGTTTTTTCATGCTATGGGCGTGACGGGAGAAAGCAGCGAACCGGTTGCGAACTACTTACAGGATAGGTATTTCTGTATTCTGCCTACCTCCACCGTGTACTGC
>CAKUXV010000010.1 GCA_934700895.1 uncultured Bacilli bacterium | reverse complement strand
TCGACGATTGGTTTCATTCATTTTATTGGTACCTCTATCTATTTTTATAGTCGTGTTTTCGTCAAATGGGAAGGGGGTTAAATGCAAAAGGCGGCATAGAGAGGAACGATTTTTTTGTTGTCCTCAAAAGCGAAGTTTTTTGTGGATATCTTAATGGCGTAATCCGGCTGATGGCTGATAGGCATTCATATAAACCATCAAGCTTTTCGCCCTGGCGTTGTCCGCTAATTTGACTTCGATGGGAATTAATCGTCCTTGACGTTGAATCACAAAATCCACCTCGGCTTCGCGATCGTATTCCCAATAATAGGGGGTATATCCATTCGCGACCAATTGAGCATCGACATAATTCTCGCTCATCGTGCCTTTAAAGTCGTTGAGTTCGCTCGACGAATATAAAACATCCTCTGGAACCACATCTTTTTTCGCGCATAGTAGGCCCAAATCCGAAACGTAGTTTTGAAAGAATCGATATCCGCGTAATTCTCTAACGGCTTTTTGATTTGCTTCGCTTTGTTCACGCACAAAACAATGCCAGACAAGCACAGCCACTCAATCGCATTTTCAAATTCCGATGCGCGTTCGCATAATTGGATTTCATCAAAGACAATTAAATTGTCCCCTTCGGTAATCTCTTTGTCTACGATTCGAGAAAGCACAGGCAATAAATACGCGGGCTCCACGCTTTCCTCAAAAGTCTTGGCTAACGTGGGATTCGTTTCGAAATTGAAATAAGCAAGTTACTTATAGGCCAAGCGGCCAAATTCCAAAATGGCATAAATCTTTCCCCTATATCAGTTACCAAACAAAAACGGTTGAGTTAGAGAGATACCTAGAACAACATCACTCTCAAACAGATAGATTGACAAGGAAGAAACTCTTTTCGTTAGAGAGATACCTAGAACAACATCACTCTCAAACCCTTTCCTACTTGTTGAATCGGATAGAAAGCGTTAGAGAGATACCTAGAACAACATCACTCTCAAACGATGTGCGGACGGACGTGCTTGTTCATCAGGTTAGAGAGATACCTAGAACAACATCACTCTCAAACAAGTACTTGGCGGGCTCGAAGTCGAATTCCGTTAGAGAGATACCTAGAACAACATCACTCTCAAACCTCTACAAGCAGGCTAGGGCCATGAAAAAGGTTAGAGAGATACCTAGAACAACATCACTCTCAAACTGGCAAGAATAGAGAAGGCGATATTTATTTGTTAGAGAGATACCTAGAACAACATCACTCTCAAACCCTCATCGGGAATTCCGTTTCGGACGTTTTGTTAGAGAGATACCTAGAACAACATCACTCTCAAACCATAGAGTACCTGGCAACATAAGCGGCCGAGTTAGAGAGATATAGAACAACATCACTCTCAAACCTGATCGGCAGAGAAAGAACCGCCAGAAATGTTAGAGAGATACCTAGAACAACATCACTCTCAAACCCGAAACCTCGAAAGGCGAGTAATATTTGTGTTAGAGAGATACCTAGAACAACATCACTCTCAAACTTTTAGATCTTCTGGCCATTTGCCTGGATTGTTAGAGAGATACCTAGAACAACATCACTCTCAAACGTAGAGTTCTTCCAACGACCCATTGAATTCGTTAGAGAGATACCTAGAACAACATCACTCTCAAACCTGTGGAGAATATGGCGATACTACCTTTCGTTAGAGAGATACCTAGAACAACATCACTCTCAAACGACGTCCGCGACAACGACGGGAACCCCATTGTTAGAGAGATACCTAGAACAACATCACTCTCAAACGTTTCTCGCGTTTATGGCGACTTGTTCCTTGTTAGAGAGATACCTAGAACAACATCACTCTCAAACGTTGAAACTTCCGATTAGCGTTTTGGAAAAGTTAGAGAGATACCTAGAACAACATCACTCTCAAACTTGCTTCGAAATGAAAAGCTCTTTCTTGCCGTTAGAGAGATACCTAGAACAACATCACTCTCAAACGAGAGAGTTTTTGAGGATTAAGTTGTAGGTGTTAGAGAGATACCTAGAACAACATCACTCTCAAACCCACGGGGCGCAACGCTTCGAGCAATTCGCGTTAGAGAGATACCTAGAACAACATCACTCTCAAACTTGGGTGCACGATGAAGAAATAAAAGAGGAGTTAGAGAGATACCTAGAACAACATCACTCTCAAACATGGTGCACGCTATCCCCTTCTTCCCGTTCGTTAGAGAGATACCTAGAACAACATCACTCTCAAACCGTTTGCGCGCGATTTGGTCAAGATGGGCGGTTAGAGAGATACCTAGAACAACATCACTCTCAAACCTCAAATATTTTGCGGTTTTAAGGGGGTATACAGGTTCACAACTGCGTCATTCTAAGCAAAAAGATTATACAGCTTTTATTAAAATTCGCATAAGGAGGCATCGATAATTCTTGTCGCAACCACGCCGACATCTTGTTTTAAAACATTTCCTGACAAATTCAGCAAAAACAAATCGTGTGAAAGCAGTTCACAATGAAGTTTTTCTACTTCTTCAGCATTGAGAAAAGAGAAAATGTCTCTTGTGACAATGAAATGAAATGATTGGGAATCAATCGCAGCCCTTAAAAACAATATAAAGTCATCGCAAAAACTCGCATCAGAGTTTTCACGATACCTAAAATCAGCCAACTGAAGCATTTTCCCAAGACCAAATTGGTCTGTAAATTCCATCAACTGAGCAAAGTCTAACGATATTTCAGAGAGCAAATTAAATATGGATCTTTGGATATCTTCTAACGCTCGCCTTCTTTCGGGGGTAAGGTTCATTTTATCTGAACGTTTGTAAATTGCGGTTAAGGCCGGCCTTGTATTAGGTGACATATCGCAAAACGAGTCCAGAAATACAATTTCTTTATCGTTTTTAAGGACCTTCTCGTTGTCGAAAACACATATACGTTCCTCGTCCTTTTGGCAAAACGATTTCAATAATTCGTAAAAAAATTTCCCATTTTCAACAACGAGGTTCAAAATTCCGCCGCAAACAAATTCAACAGGACGCTCAATCCCTTTAATTCTTAATTCCATCATAATTCTATCAGCCTATTATCCGTTGAAAGTATTTCGCCTTCGGCTTCTCCTACCAAAAATTCGATTGAAGCAAATTGTTTTTCTGTAATACGCAGCAGGGCAACAAACCCTTCCGTTGGAAGAATTTTATTCACCTTTTCCTTTGTGGAATCAGAGGCTTGTGAATCGATATCCAATTTTACATACACCGATTCTTGAAGCATATAAAACCCGATTTTTTTGATTCCCTTAACAAAAGACGTGTACGCCCTTCTTTGCGACACCTTTTCAACGGGTAAATCAAAGAAAATGAGAGATCGCACAAATCTATATGCCCCCATAATCAATGACTCTAACCTTTGTCAAATTATGTGAATTGAGCGCCGAAAGAAGCGATTGCACATATAGGTGTATCGCATTATCAAGAAGCATTTCTTTATCTTCGATTTTTACATTGGTATTCAGGCAATTTATGAATTGCTGTTTGAAATTTTCCTTCGACACCTCCCCACCCAAAACCATCCGATCCACAAAGGGGCGAAGGGGCTCCATAAAGTCACACGACAAATTAAATGGATTCTCCTTTCCGATGTGATGAATTCCTAGTTCGGTTAGGTATCCAAAGTTCTTAATTTCGCGATTAATAGCAGACAGGATAATGGAATATCCATAATTTAGGTACACATTAATTTGGCAATCAGAACCTCGACTAAAATCATTGCCGAAACATGAATTGAAATATACTTTTGCTGCATGACCCTCACGATTCGAGGTATCTCCCGGTGTAACTTCGTCAAGATACCCCAATAGTTTGCTGGACGAATCGGTTTGCCCGATAAATTCCAAATTTGCAGCTTGTCCCTTTATCTTTTCACGAATAATAAGTTGCCATAAATTGTTCTTTGAATCCGAAGTCCAATGCATCTGACTTTCGATTTTCTCCATCGAGTTATAGGCTCCATAATAGGGTATCAATTCGCCTTGTGGGTTTGATTTTGAATCACAAAAAATAACTTTAACTTTCTTTTCCATAAGCATAGACAAAAGGGTGGCCGTAATGGCCACCCCCGTGTTTTGAACAATCAAAGTGCTAATTTCATCCATGCAAATTTTCGTTTCCGTTTCAGGCGTACGATAAACAAGATAATTTAGCGAATACTCCAATTTGCATCGGGTTTTAACTACGACAGTTCTGAACGACATAACTATTGTGCCTTCCAAAGGACTTTTCTATAAAACCCAGTCGGGGATTCGGCGATAATTGAACAATCCGGTTGAAGAGTAGCGCCCAAATTTGATTCACCGGAAAATTGCGATCCGCCAAGAAGTGTCAAATCAACTTTTTGGCTGTTTGAATTGAAATAAATAATCAAATTTTGTAGCAAACGGGCTTTTCTAAAGAAGGTCAACTGTTGGAACGTCTCTCTACATTCTGGCTTTTGCAAAAATGAAATTACGGATTGAAACCCAGACATTAGTCCCAAAAATTTAGCGTTCATGTTGCAAAACTTATTGAAAAGGGAATCCATCTCCTGAACTGATAGAATAATCTCTTCAGCTTTTGGGCCGCCTGCTGGGCTCAATATTAATTTGCCATTTTGCATCGTAAAGGCCTTTTGGGCAAATGCATCCTCTTCCGCATATTTATGTTCTTTGTCTGGCTTTGTTTCTTTTGCGACCACATCTAATAGTTTTTTTATTTTTCTAGCGGCCAGCACTTCGTTTTTTCGATAGTACAACGGCGAAATGTTCTTAATCCAATAATCTTGGAAAGCGTGGTGCACCCCGCTCACAACCACCTTTGAATGCCCGTCTGTTACCACGAAATTTGGGCGAAGCAACGGCAATAAAATCTTGGTATACGAGAAATTAATGGACTCCAAATAACGGCAAAGCCCTTTTTCATCTCCCGGCCCACAATAATAATTGGGCACCGGAACAATGCAGGCGCTCGTTTTCCCTTTTTGTGAGGCTTGCTCTACCAAAGCGCAAAAACCATAAGAATAGCTTGGGATGCCTCCGTATTTGTCGCAATCCTTAAAAGGGGAATCCCGTCTCACGATAACGCCATTAACATCCTCATCCAAAAACAATTTAGCCGGGATATTCCCCGCTCCTTTTGGTTTTAGCTGAACCTTCGAAAACAAATCTCCCTTCGTGCATTGCATCGTTGTAACGAGAACATCAAATCGAGTCTCAATATCTTTTTTAATTCTTGCAACAGACTCAGAATAATCCCAAGCAACACAGCCGTCTGAATCCAGCAATTGGTTTCGGCAACACACCCCATTTTCATCAAAGTATTCCTTAAATACGTTTTCAAGATTTAAGGAAGCCTTCCTTTTTGAAATGGCATCCACAAAATCCTTTGTAGACTTGCCTCTGTAAGTTCGGGCCAAATACTTTTTGTAGTAGGTATCAATGGCCCGTCCGACGCATATATTCAAGTATGCATCATGTGCATGGTGCAAATCATTGACATCGCGCGATTTTAAAATGTCATATTCCTTTCTGAAGTCAGAAACGTTTTCGGCTTTTGAATACACGATAAGAGGAGGTTTTCCTTCGTTGGTCTTCTGATATCTTTGAAGTAATTCGACCAACGCTTTAACCGCTTGATTCGTATATACGAGTTGGCGGTTCACGAAAGAGTTCAGATCCTGTTCCGTCAAGGGAGCCGTCCTCGTCAATGCGTTAAATTTTTTATCGGACATGAGGCCGGACCTTTTTAAAAAGGAATAATATTCCTTGGTTTTGGCGCGCCCTTGTTTGAATACCGCATCAGGAATCGGGTAAATCGCCTTTTTATCGTCCCTGTTAACCTTCGAAAGAGTCAAGACGCGGTTACTTATGCTATCGTCTTTAACGAGCGATTGTGGGACGATATGGTCAATGTCGTAATCATTCAAGCAATTGAGATCGATTTCCTCAAGCGTATAGGCATCTTTGCCCATTTGGAGGAAGTAGAGAAAATACTTATCGCTACGAAGTTTGTTGTTATCAATAGCGGTTAGAATGCCCCCCATTCTCTCCAAATCCTTTTTGAGATCCGCATCCGCTAAAGCAACAGCCTGCCTATAGAGACTATCAAGCAATTCCTTTCTTGATTTGGTTTTTGTACCTTTTTTTGCCTTATTAGTGCGGGTGCATTCAACGTAATATTCGTCAACGGGACGACCCAAAATTTTTTCCACATCTTCGACGATGTTCATCGCTTGAATCAACGTCCGCTTCATTCCCGGGCTAACAAAAGATTCATCTACGGTCTTAATAATGCTCTCGTGCTTTTGTTCTCTTGTTTCGAAGACATCATTCCAATCCGATTTGGCTTCTTCGATTTTCGCTTTAAATTCATACCGATCATCGCTAATCAATTCCATTAGATTGAAATTCGTCTCGCGCATCACCTGAATCAACGTTTTGGTAGTTTCCTCGCCAGAGTCAGTGCCAATGGTCGTTTCAAGTTCTAGAAGCTCGTTGGACAATTTCCCCCATCCAGCAAACGTCTTTGTTTTAATGCAATTAAATAGTTGTCCTTTGTTTTTGATGCCATAAAGATGAGTCAGTCGGCGTTCCACAATGGGCCATTCAGGGAAAACGGTCTTATCCCTTATGATGTTTTCCACAATTTGCCGACCCTCTTCCGAATCTACAAATTCTTTGCCGAAAACAGTTTCCTTAGTGAAAAAGACATAACTGCTTAAAGAACAGGGAATCTCATCAATTTCTGCACCGCCAGCAGTGGAAAGAAAAACATTTTCTGGTTTGTAATAATTCTTGAGGTCTTTGGGCGTCACCTTGGCTTTCTTCTTGAAAAGATCGTTGATCAAACGTTCTTTTTCATCGTAGTTTAGAAACTTTCCGTTAATTCGTAGTTTATTTAGGAAGGACAAAACCTCGTATTCCTGATAAAGAAGGGACTGTTTTGGCAGACATTTTTTCCCAGGCAAATAGGAGCATGTATTTAGCATTCTCTCGATAAAATCTTGGGCAGTTTGATCTTTATCAAGACGCTCGTCAAAATTCCACGGCCTTACGGGGCCATTCCCATCTTTAATGGTTGCCCATGCGAAGGAATGCCGTTTTTCGCAATCGGACCTTTCCTCGGGGGACATTGACTCTACAAATGGTCCTTCTGGCATTTTGCCGACAAGCGGACCAACGTAGTAAGGGATGCGGAACGTTAAAATGCTCTCAATTTTTTCGATCGGAGTTTTCCCGTCGGCATCCTTTTGCTTAAGAAACGGATAAAATTTGGACTGGTTCCCTAAGATGGCATCCATTTCTTGTAGGTTTAATTGATAAGGGAAGACGCCATTTTCGGGAGAATTTTGTCTTAAAAGGAACTCTTTACACTCCATTTTGTCCAAGATGGTTTTCAAATATGGATCAAGGGTCTCCAACTCCTCTTTTTTGACTTTATCAATCTTGAATGTAGCCTTGATGAACTTATAAAAATCTTCACGTTTACAATGGGCAACGTTGATGGTGTTATGCCCCGTGGAACAAAAACCAATGTACCTCGAATAATTGTTAATCGGCTCTTGCTTTATCTTCCCCTTTTTGTCGGCTTTCGTCATAAAAGGCTCACCGAAAATTAATTGGTAAACGGCAGTTCCCTTTTTGGCATCCCATTTTTTTGCAAATTCCTTTAGTTCCAAAAGTTGATCGTGATGATTTTTGTGTAAAGCAACCATTGCGTCAGAAAGTGTTTTAGAGTTCCCGAGTAAAGAACCGAGCAGCAAGAAGTCATAGATTTTTTTGCAAGTCCATACGATGCGCGTTTCAGGTTCAGAGGAAAAAGTGCCGCTTAATTTTGTAAAATTTTCGTCGAAGTCTTCTTCTCCACAGCATATTTTCTTCGGATCAATTGTGTCTTCATCGTCCAGTTCTTTGTCAGGATAGATTTTTGGAGTGCTAACGGTCCCGCCAGCAGCTAGAGCAACGAAAACGTTTTTTAGATATGCGTCAGTTATGCCGAACACCGAAATCAACGCTTCTTTTCTTTTGTTAACACCCTTCGCGGCCATGACCTCTTCTTTGAGTTTGTTCACAAAATTGGACGTCAATTCTAAAGTTGCTGACCCTCGTTCCATTAACTCGCTATTTAATTCATTGAAAAGCAAGGAGGCTTCCTCTGGATCGAATGCTTGGATATTTTGACCTTCGTTCAGAAAGTTTCCGCGATACTTCACCATATGGGCCAAGACCAAATAAATCCAGCGGATATCAGCTTTTTCTTTTGAGTAAATCAAGCGTTTCCGTAAATGGTATATCGTAGGAAATTCGGCATAGTAATCTATGTCGGTGTAATTTTTATCGTTAAATATCAAATATTTGTAAGCCGATATCGACTCGTGTTTATCTTCGCGATGCAACGCGGATTCGTCGAGACGGAAGAAAAAGGATGGATCCACCTTATCAATCTCCTCCTTGAACATCGCTCGAAGCAAATCAACACGTTGTTTTCTTCTAGCAAGCCTTCTTCTTGAAGAACGATTAGCGCGTCGCGAACTTGCGTCGCTTGCTGGTTCAAATAATCTTGAACCCCAAAGCGATTTTCCGTTTTTTCTGACGATTTTATTATTCTCGTCTGTTACGCACCAACCTACCGAGTTCGTCCCCAAGTCAAGACCCATCAAGAATTTCTTTGCCATTTGTTTCCCCTTTCCAATGTGTTATATTTAAATCGTTGGAAGACCTAGAACCAACATCACGAGTTCAAATCAAGATTTTCCAAACCTCAGGCATATTTGGTTGCCACAAAGCGTCCGCAAGGGCGCTTTTGTCTTGCCCATAAATTTCCTGAAAACTGCAACCAAATTCTAACATATTCGAATATATTCGACAGCGGTTTTCTTATTGTTGTAATAAGACCGAATTGAAAAATATCGAACAAAGAAATGCCTTGTTATAGCTAATTAGCCCTACTCCACCGCCTCTTTCTTCTGGAAATCCGCAATCTCGGGATAGGACTTGCCACTACGGAACTCATCGACAAACGCTTTAGGAGTTACGCCCATCTTATTACGGAAGCAAAATACAAAGTGAGACGGGCTGGAGAATCCACACATGGAGGATATCTCCTTGACGGAATGATTCGTGTTCTTTAATAAATCCACGGAATAACGAATCTTCTCGTTCATGAAATAATCCTTGATGGGCATGCCGTATCTCGCCTTGAATGCTCGTCTAAAATAATCGTAGCTAAACCCAAAATTCTGGGCGATTAGCTCCATGGATATATTCTTCATGCAGTTGAGTTTAATAAAAGATTCCACGTAGGCGAAGGGGTCAGATTTTTCATTCTTAATCGAAGTGAATCCCCGTTGAAGGGACAGGATGATTTTCTCCGTTAATAGATTCAGCATCCTCCCATAATACGGGGACTGGCTTTCCATCTCCTTTTGAATCAGTTCCATGTCTTTCAGAATATCGAACCGGCTTTCTTCGTAGATTCCCGATAACAAAGGCTGGTCCAGATTCTTTGCTACGAATCCAATGTAAATTAAATCGACGGGTCCTAGTCCTTCTTCTCCATGCAATACATTGGGTTCGATCAAAGAAAAGGTTCCCGAATGGAAAGGGTAATCCTTGCCCCCAATTCGCGAGATGCCATTCCCTTTTCGATACACAACGATTTCATAACAGGGATGAAGGTGATTTTGGACGGAATAGGAGGATTTATGGTCGTGGGAGACCACGAATTTCAAATCGGTTTCGTACATGGACTTATTTTAGAAGATAAGTACATGTCATAAAATGGGTAAATTCAATTAAAACAATGAAATGTAAGCCCTTTTGATATCAGATTTCGGACTTTGCAGTTCTTTTTGTATGAAAAAGTGACCCTCTTGGGGATGGAACCCTTCCCCTAGGGCTAGGGGTTTTTATAATGCAGGCAGGGAAAACGAGAGGAGGAGTCATTTTCGGCCTTCAATTCTAGCTTTCCAGGCGCCTCTCCCTTCTTGGCCATTCTTAAGAAAGAAGCGGGGATAAAAGAAAAAAAGGGATGATTTACTCCCATTTTCCTTTTGCGCCTACTTCCGTATCTATCGATAAACCTTTATAAAAAGGGAGGAAATATGAAAAAGACATTCTTGCTTGCATTAAGCGCGGCCATGTTAACTGGTTCAATCGTCACGATGGGCCAAAACGCGAAAGGCGTTAGCGCGGCCGATTCCTCTTCCACAATCCAAATGGGCGACATGATCATTTGGACCGCCATGAAAGAAGGCAAGGCCTTCACGGATTTTGATAACGTGGACTTGCAGGTCCTCCATGGTAACTTAGAGACCAATACGATTAACGAATTCTCCACGTATAAGAAAGAAGCCGGCTGGGGCGGTTCTTTGGGCGCAGATAGCGATGCCGCCCACTGCGTCAATTGGAAGTTATACACCTCCAAGAACGATGGCATCATTGCTAAACTCACTGCGAAAAAGCCCCTCAAGGTCACCATGGCCAAAGAAAACAAAAACGGTGTTTCCGAATGGATCGATGGAGCGAAGTTCGGGGTTTATAAAGGCGGGGCCGACGGTGCTTTAAATCCCGTGAAAGCCTCTACCGCCATTACAGGAAGCGAAACCGCGACAGACTTTGCTATTTCTAGCGATCTAGCCATTGGGGAAAGCTATTATTTTGAATTCCGCTTCCAGTGGGACGATACCCGTAACATGAATCCACTTCCTAGTTTCAACGTGGAAGCCATTGAAACCCCAGACCCCATAGAACCCCCGGCACCGGTTGTTCCCACTCCTAGCGATTTAAGTGGAGAGAAGACGGTCGCCCTCCCCACGATCGCCAAGGAAGAAGCTTTATTAAAAGGTGAACCCTTAACGTTAGATGGATATACCCTTCAAGCCTTACAGGGAACTTTTAATACGGGGTTTGCCAAATATGGGAATTACAATCTCGCCGAAGATAATGAGACGGGATTATTATCTGCATCCGGAACCTTTGATGGACACGATACCGCGGCCGTTACCAGCTGGAGAATCAAAACCACGGATATCTCATTCCCCGCGTTTGTTATCGAGGCCACCCACGACATCCGTTTGTCGATCACCCACGAAGCCACGTTAGAGAATTCCTGGATTGATGAAGCGGGTCAATTCTTTGGGCTATATTTCCAAAAGGGGGCGGACACCTATACGTTATGGGAGCATTCTGTTACCGAAAAGGTGAACCCCGCGAATGCTTTTGGCGGGGAAGTGATGCTAAAAGCAGGTGACAAAGCCATTTGGTTATTTGGCAGCAATCAAGCCTATGAACGCAATATCGCCATCCAGCCCCAATTCAGCTCGGATGGAACCTTTGATCCAACCGCCTATGATGCCCAAAGCAAAATCACGACGGAATCCACGAACATGTGGGATGCGTTAACAAAGACGATCAATAATTCCTATAACGACGCCGAATACCATCTCTTTGATTATGGATTCTATTACGGCTCCGTCACGGATAGGAAGAAATTCTCCTCTCACGAAGGGGATGGAACCGGAACCGAGGCCGATGCGTTATGGTCAGGACCTGCCAAACAAAGCGCAGGATTCCAACGATGGCAGTTCCAATGCAGTTCTACCGATGACGCGATTATGAAAATAACCGCCAAGGAAAACGCCAAATTCGATTTCACCCATACCGCGATTTGGGCGGACGCTTGGTGTGCGGTCAACAGCGCTCTCCGTTTCTACGCCCTTGCAGAAGATGGCACCTTGTTCTTAACCGATACCAAAGTCATCCAAACGAGAACCGAAGACAACGCCTATGCCTATTCCATCCATTTAAGAAAAGGCGAAGCGTTGCTCATTGATTACACGACGTTAGATGGCAACTATTACAGTTTGAATTATGCGCCAACCTTAAACGTGGATACGGAAGCCTTCTCCGAAGAAAATGCAGTGGACTTTGATTCCGCCCGTGCTTTGGCTGCCGCTAAATCTAGCGCGGTGACCGCATTAGAAGACAAAGCCAATGAACTCGGCGAAGACAACTACACCACCCGTAATTGGGGCGATATCCAAGCCATCAAAGAAGAGGCAGTCAAAGCCATTGATGCCTGCGCATCCATCGAAGAGGTGAATGCCGCGAAGGACAAAGCGATCGCCGATATGATGGCTGTTCCTACCGCAACGCAACTTCAAGCCCATAAAACAGAAGTCCTCGCTGAATTTGAAGCCTATTTTGCTTCGCTTTCTAAATCGGATTACAGCGAAGAAGACTGGGCGAAAATCGAAAGTCAGTACGCTTACTATAAGAATGCGTTAAATGCTGCTCAAACCACCGCGGACATGGACCGTGCCCTCGCCGCCTTTAAGCAAAAAGTCGAAGGCATTGAAAAGGTGGAACCGAAGGCTAATAGTAACGTTGGTTTGATCATTGGTCTCTCCGTTGCCGCGGCTGCGGTTGTGGCTGGCGCTGCAGCCGGTATCATCATCGCCGTGAAGAAAAAGAAGGAAAAATAATGGCAGCCCAAGGAACTTTAGTCGCTCAAACTTCTCTTACCCCCAAGCGCCCGAATAAGTGGGTTAGCTACTTTAAGCGCAGCTGGCCGCTATACGCGATGCTCCTCCCGATGATCATCTACCAGCTCATCTTCTCCTATTATCCGATGCTTGGCATTGTCATCGCCTTCAAGGATTGGAGGATTTTAGGTGGCATTTGGGGCAGCCCCTGGGCTAGCAGCAACGGTTCCTTGGATTTGTTTAAGCACTTCAAAACCTTATTTGGGGATCCCGATTTCGTGGGCAAATTGATCAATACCCTGCGGATATCGGGATTACGGATCCTCTTTGGGTTCCCCGTTCCCATCATCATGACCATCTTGCTCAATGAAATGGGGTCGAGACGCTTCTCCAAAGGATTCCAGGTCGTCTCCTATCTCCCCCATTTCATTAGCTGGGTCGTCATCGCGGGGATCCTTACTTCCCTCACCTCTTCTCAAAGCGCCTTCCAGGAGGCCATGAAAAGCATCTTTGGAAAGGAATTGCCCTTCTTTACCGACGATAACTTCTTCTTGGGTATTGTGATTGTCAGCGATATCTGGAAAGAAGCAGGATGGTCCACGATTATCTATTTTGCCGCAGTGGCTTCGATTTCGAAGGAACTCTATGAAGCCGCCTCCATCGACGGGGCATCGAGATTCCAAAAGATATGTTCGATTACCCTTCCCGGCATGGTGCCTGCCATCAGCGTCAACTTGATTCTCACCGCAAGCAACATCATCCACGGGGGATTCGACCAAATCTATAACCTCTATAACGATACAGTTCTTGGCAAAGGCGATATCATCGAGACCTACTTGTTCCGCATCGGCATTCAAGAAGGTCAATACGATTTGGCCGCGGCCATGGGGTTATTCAATTCCGTCATCTCACTGGCTTTAGTTTTAATCGCCAACAAGCTCATCAAATTAATCGGAGGGGATTCCATATGGTAAAAAACAAGCATCCCATTCGCTCTTTCTTTGCTCGTTGTTTTGGCAAAACCCCGGGGGACATTGTATTCAATTGCTTGAATTACCTCTTGTTTCTTCTTCTCTTTGCGGCCTTCCTTTACCCCTTCTATTACGTCTTAAAGGAATCCCTTATCGTTCAATACCTCAAACCCGATGGCAATCCAGCGACCAAACTCTCGTTAGAAAGCTATTTCATCATTCTCAATAACGATGGATTAGGCCAGTCCTTCCTCCTCTCCATCGGGATTACGCTCGTTTATAGCATCTTGGCCGTCTTAATCACCATGTTATCGGCCTACCCCTTGTCCAGGAAAGAATTCAAAGGACGAAACGCCGTCTTGATTTTCTTGGTAATCTCGATGCTATTCAGCGGAGGCTTAATCCCTTATTACCTTGTCATCACTCAGTTAGGATTAAAGAACAATCCTCTCGTCTATATCCTGGTGGGATTAGTCAGCCCCTTCAACATCATCATCGCTCGTAATTTCATCAAGGGCATCCCCGAGGAAGTCTTCGACTCGGCTCGGGTAGACGGGGCGAGCGAAACTCGCATCGTCTTCCAAATCGTCTTCCCCCTAAGCGGGCCGATTGTTGCAACGATTGCCTTATGGGTCGCGGTAGGAAAATGGAATGACTGGATGACCGGCGTTCTTTATATGCAAAACCGGAAAGACCTCTGGATGGTCCAGCAGTTCTTGCGAAATATTTTAATCACAAGCACCGCGGGAGAAGGCGTAGTCGATCCCGATGTCATGGCAATGGCCACCAGCGTCAAAATGGCGGCGATTGTCATCTCCGTTCTCCCGATTATTCTTGTCTATCCCTTCGTTCAAAAACATTTCGTCAAAGGGGTCCTTCTTGGATCCGTGAAAGGCTAAACATGCTTCAAAAGAAAATCATTATTGATACCGATATCGGCGATGATATCGATGACCTCATTGCCCTCGAATATCTAGCAAAACGCCCGGATGTAGAGCTAATGGGCATCACCACGGTTTGGATGAATTCCTTTCTCCGGGCTAGAATGGTCAAAAAGGTCTTAAACCTATTGGACAAACCCAATATCCCCGTCTATGCCGGATATGGAACTTCTCTCGGCTCCTTCCACAATATCCATTTAGGTGAAATCTTTTGCCAAGCCGAAAGCGATTTAAATCGCGAAGAATATTCCCCGTTAAACCAACCCGGGCATGAAGAAGAGGCCATCGACTTCATCGTGAATGCCGCAAGAAAATACGGGGATCGGTTAACGATATTAGGCATTGGGCCTTTAACCAATATCGCCAAGGCTTATGAAAAGGACGTAGAGGCCATGAAGCAAGTCCATCTCCACATCATGGGTGGGTGCTTCTTCCGTTCGTTTGTAGAATGGAACATCGAATGCGACTATATCGCCGCAGGGAAAGTCTTTGCTAAAGCAAAAGACATGGTCGCCGTTGGAATCGATGTCACCGAGAAGACCGTCTTTAACAAAGATTGCCAATCTGTATTCCATTTGGACCATACCCCCTATGGTCAATACCGGAACCGCTGCATCGAATTATGGCAAAAAGCCAACCCCACGCGAATCATGACCTTGCACGACCCCCTTGCCGCGATGAGCATCGTCGAGCCGAGCATCCTCGAGTTCTTCCCCCGCCATGTCCATGTATGCGTCGATCAAAGCGGATTCACCACGGGGTTAACCTTACCGATTGAAGATTTAAGAGGTCCCCTCTATGTAGAAAAGATGTCAAATGGCTATCCTTTATGTCATGTGGCATCCAAGGTTAATATCGATGCCTTCCAAACCCAGATTCGTCAAATGATCGAAAAAGGAGCAAAACAATGAAAAAATCCACTTCCTTATTCTTAGGTCTTCTGTGCTTAGCCCCGTTAAGCCTTACTTCGTGTGGAGGGGGCACCACTCCGGATGAAGACGGGGTTACGACCCTCGATATGTTCTTAAACGGTGGCAATAGCTTCGATGGGTTAAAACGCGATTCGATTTGGAAAAAAATCGAAGAAGACACCGGGGTTAAAATGGCCATTCGCGGCGCGACCCATAATAGTGATTACTACACGACCTTAAACCCGATGATCAACACGGGTTCGATCCCCGATGTGATTTTTGCCGTCCCCAACAATGCCGGCAATAGCTACAACAACTGGGTGGACCAAGAAATCATTTGGAACATTGATGAATTGCTCGCGGAAAAACCGGGCGAATACCCCTATATCGAAGCCATCCTTGGCAGCGACCAATTCAAGAACCTCACGTTTGGGAACAATGCCCATACGTTATTGCCTTATCTTTCTAGCGAATCCGGCTGGGGCATTTATTATCGGGCCGATTGGCTTATTAACATCGGTTATTACACCGAAGCCAATGGAGTTAAGACGGCGAAGACCCCCGAGACGATCGAAGAATTCCAAGACGTGCTCATGAAATTCACGTTGAACGATCCCGATGGAGACGGCAAGAACAATACCTATGGCATCTCTCCTTTTGGCAAAGCCTTCTACATGAATCCTTTGTACCACGCCTTTGGAGTAACCCCCGATTACGATTTAGATAGCAACGATAAGGGCGAGTATATGTTCTTAACCCCCGAATTCAAGAACTTCTTAACGTGGGCCCAAGACATGTATTCAAAGGGGTATATCGATCCTCAATTCGCCGTAAATAACAACGAACAAGATCGCGATAAGTTCTATAGTGGAACTACCGGCATTTTAATCACCAACGCGGAAATGCACGTAAGTTGGATCGCCAATTCCTTCGAGAATGCAAACGGCAAAGGTAAGTTGATTCTAGGCAAAGCCCCGGTTGGTACCAAAAACCTTGGGGTAGAAGGGGCTGGCGGATTCTCTAGTTGGGGCGGATATTGGGGCGGATTCTCCATTTCCAAGCTTTGCAAGAACCCCCATGCCGCGATGCGCCTATTCAATTACCTCTATTCCCCCGAAGGCAGCAAATTGCGTTCCTACGGCATCAAGGATCAGCATTATTCCATCGACGGGGATGGGAACTACGTCCCGAACCTAGAAAAAAGAAACGAAGAACCGACGGGAACGTTCTATCAAACCAAAAACGAAGACGGGGATTCCATGCCGACTGGCTATTACAAGATGGGCACCGGCGTTTTTGGCAGCGATATCGATTGGGATAGTTCCATGCATTTTAAAGTCCGTCGTGACCCGAATGGATTAGACGCGAATTACAAAGACCTGATTGAGCAGGGTTTAAAGAACAACACGGTCGTTCGAAGCCGTCTATATAACGTCACGGGCTATTACAGTTCCTACACGAACAAGATGAAAAAGGTGAAGGACGCTTCCAACATCTTTGCCATCAACGCGATCATGGGCAAGAAGAACCTAACCACGGATTGGGACGCTTTGATGAATCAAGTAAACCAATCCTCTTATGATTATAAGAACATCCAACGCATGCTGGAGGAATTGGCCAAGAAAGCGGGGATCATTCAATGAAATTAAGAAACGCTTTGCTCGCGATGACTTGCTTAGCCGCCTTATGCGCTTGTGGAACCAATACCGGAGGAACTTCTTCCATGGATTATGGAGATAACTACGATCCGAAAAACGCCGTCGTGGATAAAAAATTCATCTTCGGGATGGGGGACTTGTCGTGGAGCGAGAAATCCTGGACCGAAATTGATTGGCAGCAAACCCATGCGTTGATGAATAGTCTAGGCGTTACAAGCGTTCGCGTCTGGTTGCACTGCAACTGGGTGATGTCGAATTCCACGACCTATAATCAAAAAGGGCTCGATTTAGCCAAGCAAATCGTATCAAGCCACGTTCAAGCAGGACGGCAAATCATCGGAATGAACCATTCTAATTTTCATAAAGCCGGTTATAAGAACTCCTCGTCCACGACAGCCAAGCCGAGCCGAGATATGAATGAAGGCAGTTACTATCTAGAATGGTTGGCCGATTACGAAACCACGTGGTTCAATCTTGTCTCCGCCTTCCCCGAAATCGAATATTGGGAAATTGATAATGAGGATAATAACGACGTCTTCTTTCCCCGTTTAGAAGGGGGCAATTTCTCCTTGCGGGAAAAGGCCGATATCTATACGGATATGCTTTATTACGCCTCGAAAGGGATCCACCGTGCTAACCCTAACGCCAAAACAATTTTAGGGGGCCTCGTTCTTTCTGGCGCAGAAACCTTCCTTCAGCACATCTATGACAACATCTCTTCCGGGGATTTTGGTAGCACCTATCCGGATGACTATTTCCAGATTGCCTGCTGGCACCCCTATATGCCGAACTTCAACCGTAAACTATTCTTAGAGACCAATGATGGCATCTATGACGTCATCAAGCAAAACGAGAAGAAAGACAAAAAAGTGTTTTTCACCGAAATGGGATTCTCCGAAGCCGATGTCTCCGCCAAACGCATCGCCGAATTCGTCCCCGCTTTATATACCCTTTGCAAAGAAGAACTCCCTTACCTAGAAAGCGTCCATTATTTCCGGATGTACGATGCTTTGGATTCCACCTGGGGCAGTTCGAGCGAAAAAACCTTTGGTTTATTCACCGACCCAAGAAGCCATGGGGTGGATAACGAAAACCCAACTTTAGCCGCGCCGAAAACCTCTGCCTTCAAATACCAAGAGGTTTCAGGCGGAACTGGTTCTTTAACCCTCTATCAAGATAAAATAGCCTAATCATGTTTTATTCCAATTGGAACCGCGGATGGGAATTCACCAAAGGGGATGCAAGAACGGATTCCTGCACCTTCTCCCAAGTCGATTTGCCCCACAGCAACGCTTTGCTCCCTTTGTCTTATTTTGACGAAAAGGACTTTCAGTTTGTTTCTACGTATCGAAAGCATTTCCAAATTCCAAGCAAAGGGAATCATCGTTTCCTTTTGTCTTTCGAAGGATTTGGAAATCGCATCGAAGTTTATTTAAACGGTTCACCCTGCCTATCTTCCGTCTATGGATATACGGGGGAACGAGCTGACGTTACCCCTTTCATCCAAGAAGGGGGGAATGTCTTGGAAGTCATCCTTGATAGCAAAGAAGACCCCTGTACCCCTCCTTTTGGAGGATTGCTCGATTATCTTTGCTTTGGGGGCTTGTACCGGAAAAGTCATTTGGAAATTGTTCCTTCTACGTATTTAGAAGGTGTTCGCATCACTTATTTAGGGGATAATCAAGCCAAAATCGAACTCGATAAGGTCGGCGAAGACTCCTTAAACGTCGAAGCGACGTTCTCGTTTCGAGACGAAAAGCATGCTTTTCATTTAACTTCTCCCGAAACGATTGTTGCCTTCCCTTCTATCCATTTATGGTCTCCCGAGGTGCCTAATCTCTATCACGTATCCCTTTCTTTTTTAGGAAGAGAGATCACTTTGGAATATGGCTTCCGTATCATCGAGCTAAAAGATAAGGAGCTGTGTATCAACGGAAATCCCATCAAACTCTTTGGTTTAAACCGTCATCAGTCCTATCCCTACATCGGTTATGCATCAACAGAAGGAATGGAACGTTACGATGCTCAAAAGCTTTATGAATTAGGCCTTAACTTTGTTCGTTTATCCCATTACCCGATGTCCGAGGCTTTCTTAAACGAATGCGACCGGCTGGGCCTACTCGTTCTAGAAGAAATTCCAGGATGGCAGCATTTAGGAAACGAGCAATGGCAACAGAAGGGAACCGTTTATCTTCAAAAGATGATAAAGCGGGATTACAACCACCCCTCAATCGTCTTTTGGGGCGTTCGCATTAACGAAAGCCCGGACTGCCATGACTTCTATGTCCGGAATAATGAACTAGCTAAAAAGATGGACCCCAGTCGATTAAGGGCAGGCGTTCGTTGCTTTAAGAAAAGCGAATTATTAGAAGATGTCTATTCTTGGAACGACTTCTCTTTCTCTGTGGATAAACCCATCGAAGAACCCACGGATGTC
The DNA here is from genome assembly GCA_934700895.1 of uncultured Bacilli bacterium. Taxonomy (GTDB): domain Bacteria; phylum Bacillota_I; class Bacilli_A; order RFN20; family CAG-826; genus Alloenteromonas. Next base: position 24,996 of record CAKUXV010000010.1, on the reverse strand, counting down.
TTGCCGGATGGGGTAGGTGCGCCGATCCTCATCACCGAGTTCGGGGGACATACTTATCCCACGAGAAAAATAGATAATGAGGGGCGGGGATTAGAACAAACCTTGCGTCACGCCTTGATTCATTCTGCCGTCCATGAAAAGAAGGGCTTCATTGGCGCCAGCGGATGGTGTGCTTTTGATTACAACACCCATCATACCTTTGGTTCCGGCGATAAAATCTGCTACCATGGGGTATGCGATATCTTCCGTCAGGACAAAATGGCCGCATCCTTTTATAAAGGCCAACGAGACCGAAGCAGGGGGTTATTCTTAGATTGCTCCTCTTCTTGGGCTTTTGGAGAACGAAATTACGGCGGGGTCACCCCGTTATATATCTTCACCAACTGCGATGCCGTTCTCTTTGAAATGGGAGGGCAGCCTAGCATTTATTTGGATAAAGGCGATCCGCGATTTGCTTCTCTCCCCCACCCTATTTTCCGCATCGATAGCTTGCACGGGGCATGGGGCTTAGATTGGAAGAATGCCAAAATCACGGGGTACGTGGATGGAAAACCCGTGATTTCCAAAACCCTTTTGGCGGATCCCCTCCCCACTTATTTATCTCTAGTTCCTTCTTCGAAAGCAGTTGCAGAAAATGACGCGGTTTATTTTGGAGCCCAACTATTAGACCAAGCGGGTAACCCCTTGGTTCGTTCCATGGATATCCTAGAAATAGAGGTGAGCGATGGAACCTTAATCGGCCCACATCTTGTCACCTTAAACGGGGGAACCTACGGGTTTTACGTCAAAGCGGACAAACCTGGTAAACTAAATGTATCCGTTTCTTGTCGCGACTTAAGCGCAAAGCAGGAGGTAGCAATCTATGCCCAAGACCGTATTTGAACTCGGTTCCATTAACCAAGATATTTCAATCGTGGCTCCCATTTTCCCCAAACAAGGGGAAACCGTGAACGGGGATGGTTTAAAGCTAGCGTTAGGCGGCAAAGGAGCCAATCAGGCGGTTGCCTTGCACCATGGAGGCACGAAGGTTCAGTTACTCGCTAAAGTCGGAAAGGATGCTTTTGGTGAGAACGCCTTAAAAGCCCTTGCTTCGTTTGGACTTGATACCAGCACGATTCTCATCGACGAAACCGAAAGCACCGGTACCGCGATTATCATCCTCCACAACGGGGATAACCGAATTATGTTGTCGCATGGATCGAACTATGCGATTAAAGAACAGGAAGTAGAAGCCTTCTTGGATAAGGCTAAACCCGGGGACATCTTCCTGAGCCAATTTGAAAATGAGCCATCTTTAACCCTCAAAGCTTTCCATAAAGCGAAGGAGAAAGGCTTATTTACTGTTTGGAACCCCTCTCCCATTGGAGACTTCGATGCTTCCATGTTAAAAGACATCGATATGCTTGTCGTTAATGAAAAAGAATTGGAAGCTGTCTTATTAAAGGCAGGTGCTTCTACTATTATCGACCTTCCTGTGTCTCGTTTACTAATGACCTTTGGATCCAAGGGCAGTAAATACGTAGGTCCTGAAGGGACGTATTCCATCGAAGCCAAGAAAATTGAACCCGTGGACACCACAGGGGCAGGGGACACTTATCTAGGATTTTTCTTAAGTGCTTTTGCTAATGGCGAACTCATTCCTGAATGTTTAGAGATTGCGACTACAGCAAGCGCGTTAGCCTGCTTAAAGCGCGGCGCTAGCGAGGCGATTCCTCTTCTTCAAGACTGTCGTTAAGACCAACATGATATAACCTTCCAAGTTGTTCCTTTGGAAGGTTTTTTTCTAAGGAAGAAAAATTAAATAGCAACGAGAATAAAAGGCTGACGGCTCCCCCGAAAATAATATAGAGGACCACAAGAATAAAGAGATACCCCATCGGCCAGAAGAGAAATAAGACGTAGAAAAGATTAGAAACAAATAAGGTCGATAACGAACGAAACAAACGGGTGAAAGGCAATAACAGGGCATTACGAACTAAGGAAAGAAACGGGGTTTTAAAGAATAGGATTTGGATGATGAAATAGGGTTTCGCCAACACGAACAAGAAAAGCAAAATGCAGGAGATAATCAAGAAAGCGAGTTTAGCGGGCACGGAGAAATCCACGTAAAGGTAGAACCCGTAATTAAATAAGGTAAAGGCGAAGAAGACCCATTCAGCAAAATAGAGGAGTAAAAACGGCAGCCAGAGCTTCTTGATGGATTTCCAGAAGAAAGAAAATCCCACGTCATTATGTTGAAGGGTTTCTCCAAAATACCCATATGCCCCCGAGGCCCCGATTGAGAGGAACAAGAAACAAGGCAAAGAGATGCCGATCGTCAATAGAATCAAAGAGAAGAGTTGCTCTCCCGTTGAACTCCCCCCTTCTAAAGAAGTCGAATAATGAATGTAACTCAGTCCTACAAAAAAGATAAGAGGGAAAAGGGCGACGAAATAAAGCAAAGACACATAGAAAATCGTGAGCCAGTTCTGCTTGAGAATATAGAAAAACTGCTTCCCTCTATTGGAAGGAAAGGGAACGGGCTTCTCTTCGTTTTCAGGGGATTTTTCCATCCTAAAAATTATAGCAAAATAGCCAAGCGATGGAACGAGTAGGGTCTTTGGAAATAACCCCTATAACACTTTTATAACAAACTTTATTAGGAACGCCTCTTTTTAAACCGTATAATTTTCCCATCATGATTATCTATGAGGGGACCAAGGATCAATTCGTCCAAGAGGCGTTTGACAGCACATTGTCATTACGTTTATTACGTAAATTCCAAGAACTGAGGATTAATGGGGGCGGGCACGCCGAACAAGAATCCTGGAAGCAATCGTTAACGCGTGTCGCCTCGATTTTAGATAATGAGGAAATCCCTGGTCTTGCCCAAGTGGCTTTGGAATACCGCATCCCCACGACAGGGAAACGCATCGACTTCATGATTTCGGGGCAAGACGAAAAAGGGAAAGATAACGTATACCTGCTGGAATTAAAGCAATGGGAGACCGCGGAATTATCGAATTACGAAAACTGCGTCCGTACTTTTGTAGGAGGAGCATCCCGTTACGTCCAACACCCCTGCGCCCAAATCTATAACTACGCGATGCTGCTTAAAAACCTCAACCAAGAAATCCAAGAAGGGGATATTTCTCTTTATCCTGCCGCTTATCTTCATAATTACAAAGAGGAAGACCGTAAAATCCTCACAGACAGCCGTTATGAATTCTATTTAAAGCACGTCCCCTTGTATTTATCCTCGGCCTTGGACCGTCACGCCCTACGGAATGACATCAAACGCCATATCGTTAAGCCCTCTAGCAAAGACTTATTTCACATCATTGAGCATGGCAAGCTCAAACCATCCAAGTCTTTGCAGGAATCGATTTTGAGCTTATTAGAAGGCAACCAAGAATTCTATATGCTCGACGAGCAGCAAGTCGCCTATTCCGCGATTCTTTCTTATGCCCAAAAAGCTTCCAAGCAACCAGGCAAAACCGTCATCCTCATCCAAGGTGGCCCAGGGACGGGCAAATCCGTCATCGCGGTTTCTTTGCTCGCCGAATTGATTCACCAGGGCTATTCCGCTTCCTATGTCACCAAAAACGCGGCACCCCGTAATGTATTTGCAACCGAATTAACCCGTGGGCATAAATCAAAATCTTATATCAAAAGCCTCTTTAAGAGCTCGCAGGGATTCGTGAATGAACTAAATAATCGTTACGATTGCTTGCTTGTGGATGAAGCCCATCGCCTTGGCGACCGTTCGACGTTCTTCGATAAGTCTGGGATCGACCAAGCCCGTCGCATCATTCACGCGTCCAAAGTCACCGCGTTCTTTTTGGACGAGGAGCAGCGCATCACAACCAAAGACATGGGTTCTTTGGCTCAACTAAGGAAAGACGCCGAAATGGAAGGGGCCAGAGTCATTGAAAGCCCTGATTTAATCCTCCATAGCCAGTTCCGGTGCAACGGAAGCGATGGATTCATCGCCTGGATTGATAACGCGCTAGGAGTCCGCGAAACCGCGAATGAACAATTCGATTTGGATTACGACCTCCGTGTTTATGATGATCCCAATAAAATGAGGGATGACCTCCGTAAACTAAACCAAATCAACAATAAAGCCAGGATGCTCGCAGGCTATACCTATGAATGGAATTCGGATAAACCGGGGCACGAAAAGGACTTCGACATTATTTTAAAGAATGGGTTTGAAGCCCAATGGAATTTCTCCGGCACTTCTACTTGGGCCATCGACCCGGATTCCTTTGAGCAGGTTGGCTGCATTTATACCAGTCAAGGTTTGGAATTCGACTACTGTGGAGTCATCATCGGGTTAGACCTCCGTTATGAAGGGGGCAAAGTCATCGCCGACCCCACGAAGAACGCCAAATCGGACAAGTCAACGTTCTCGCCTCAATCTTTGAAAAAGGGACCGTCCCCCTTAGGAGACATGATTATCAAAAATACGTACAAGACTTTATTAACCCGTGGGCAAAAAGGATGCTTTATCTTCTGTGAAGACCAAAACCTCGCGGGTTATTTGGTGAAACTCGGTGCCAAAAGGGTGTAACAAACTTTAATCTCCCTTCTTGTTCCTGCTTTCCCTTCTATTTACGAAAAGTGGTCCTTTGACCGTTTTTTGTAAGTATGAACGTGTTTCTATTTACAAAAAGTGGTACCGTTGTCAAAATATGTAAGTAGGAACAAAGAAAGGAAGTCATTATGGAAATCAAAAGAGATGCCTATTTGAATCAGCTGGTTATACGAATGCATAACGGCTTTGTCAAAGTTATCACCGGTTTAAGGCGAAGTGGAAAATCCTATTTGTTAAACAAAATCTTTTATTCTTATTTGATTTCTCACGGCGTTCCCGAAGACCATATCATCCGTTTTGCTTTCGACTCCGCGGACGACCTAAGCATGATCGGAGAAGACTTCATTGAACTAGAAAACCGGAATCAAAAGGTGGATCCCAGAAAGTTCATGACTTTTCTTGGGAGCCAAATTAAGGATAACGGAATGTATTATTTGCTGCTGGACGAAGTGCAAAACCTTGGTTCTTTCGAAAGCGTTCTGAACGCTTATCTAAGAAAGGATAACCTCGACATATACGTCACGGGCTCCAACTCTAAATTCTTATCCAGCGATGTATTGACCGAGTTTGAAGGGCGGGGCGACGAAATTCACTTATTCCCTCTTTCTTTCCGCGAATATTATCCCGTTTTCCAAGGAACCAAAGATGAGGCTTACGAGCAATATTCCATCCACGGGGGACTGCCCTTCGTTGTCTCGATGGTCACGAACGATCAAAAAGAGAACCACCTAAAATCTTTGCTGAGCAAGGTGTATCTAAACGACATCATCAAACATAACAATTTGAAACGCGATTCCAATATCGCCGAACTATTGGATTTAGTTGCTTCCGGCATTTCTTCTTTTACTAACCCAACCAAACTAGAATCCCGTTTTAGAAGCATCAAAAAAACGACGCTTTCAAGAATAACTATCGACACGTATATCGATTACTTCATCGATTCTTTCTTGATATCCAAAGCCATTAAATACGATATCAAGGGAAAGATGTATATCGATACCCCTTATAAACTGTATTTTGAAGACGTTGGTTTAAGAAACGCGGCGATTGGATTTCGGCAATGCGAAGAAACCCACTTAATGGAAAACATCATCTATAACGAACTAAGGTATCGTGGATTTAACGTCGACGTAGGCATTGTGGCGACCCGATTGCTAGAAGACGGCAAGAAAATAAGAAAACAATTCGAAATTGATTTCGTCGCTACCAGTGGAAGCAATCGGTATTACATCCAATCCGCTTATGCGATTCCCGATGAAGCAAAATGGATTCAAGAAACGAATTCTTTCAACAACTTAGATGATTCTTTCAAAAAAATCATCGTAGTCAAAAACCCCGTGGTTCCTAGACGAAACGAAAAAGGATACCTTATCATTGGTCTTTATGACTTCTTGCTAAACGAGAATAGTTTGGAGCAATAGTTTCGCGCCACCGGTAGAACGAAAAAGGACCCGTTTCCCCGGATCCTGTTAATTGATACGTTCTTCTTATTTAATGTGGAGGATGGCTTTTCTTTTCGCCTCGAATTCCTCTTCCGTGATCATCTTTTCGTCGAGAAGCTTCTTCCATTTTTCAAGCAACTCCACGTCGTTATTAAGCTGCTCTACCGAAGTGACTTCCTGACGAACTTTCAATGCCTTTTCGAGAATGGTGTAAGTTACATCCAAGAAGAAAGCGAGAATCACGATGACGCTTCCCACCATGGCGATGATGTAGCTAATGGAAGAATGGTCTATGCTGGAACTGGATTTGTTGGATTCGCCTAAAGAGATAATGGCAAGCCCTAAATTGATGCAGGCGCACCCAAGGACCAAGGCAAAGCCAAGACGAGACAGGGCTTTGTTCTCCACGAAATAAAGGAAGATGCCAACGAATAAGCAAAGAACCGTGAATCCGCCCATTAAAGCAAGGCCCGTAGCAAAGCCCTTAATGCCAAGGGCTTCATCCAGGCTATAGGAAAGGAGACCCGCGACGACGAACACCACGCTTCCCAGGATGAGGAAAATATTTTCGATCAGTTTAACGATTTTCATGTATGAACCCCCCTTTCGTTAAGCGAATGTAGCTATATATTGGACACCATTGGAGTCATTTGCCAATTAACAATGATAGAGGTTCTCCCCTGTTATGAATTCAGTCGAAATTTTCCAAAGACTTTGGTTTTTCTCGACTAGAAAAGGAATGTTATTAAATAAACCCTAAAGGGGTTTCGTTTCTCTTGGCTTATTTTTCTCCTCGTGGGGCGGGAATTATATTTTGACCCTCTTGGGGTACCGATTTCAACATCCTTTTATGTCAAAGCGGTTTCTTGAAATTGGGGGCTATTTTTGTCTAGAAAAACGGAACTAGACTATAGAGCGGTTATGAAGCAAATGCAGAAAACAGCATGGCATCCGTCATGGGGTCTTTCACTCTTTTTTGGGTTTGTTTCCATGCCAACGCGTGTTGGGGAAACCCGGAAAGGAATCATTTCATGAAACACGTTTCGAAGAAGTTTTTCGTTCTCGCCCTCGCCGTTCCCGCGCTCCTAGCAAGCTGCGGTGGCGTTCGTGGCAACGCCATCGACGCCCAATGTGACGCTTTGCCCGAAGGCGCTTATGTCTACCGCGGCCAACAAAGCGAAAAGAAAGTCAATTTCTACTCTGCTGTTATGTTCACCCTCCGCGATCAAGCTCGCGAATTCATCGGCAAGAAAGCCTTTGGCATCACCAAGGGAATGAGTGAAGACCAAGTCTTGGCCAAACTCCACGAAGGCGAAGCCGTCTGGGGACACATGTCCAGCACTTCTAGCGCCGGCACCGTCTATCCGACCTATTACCTCTATCAACACGGCTATACCCTCGGATTCAAGACCCGCGAAGAATACAACAAACTCTCGGCCGAAGATAAGAAGAAAGCCGTCATCGGCATCAACCAAGCCCAATATCCGGATGGCGTGGATATGCTTATGACTGGCACGATCGATGTCTCCTGCGGATTCATGGATACCCGTTACGGTTCTGCTTTTGTTCAGAAAGACGGCAAATACGAAGGCAACGAAAACCTCTTTGCCAACACCTACACCGTCGGCATCACCGATCCGATCATGAACGATACGATCTCCGTCCGCGCAGCCCTTTCCGACGCCAAGCGCGAAGCCATCTGGACCGCCTTCTCCGGCGCGACCACCGACGGGGACATCAAGACCGAAAATACCGGTGCCTGGTTGCTCTATCAAATCTATTCCCACACCGGCTACGCCAAAACAGGCGATGATGCGTATAAAGCCGCCAAAGACATGTATGTCTGGCAGCAAAAGCAAAACGGCAAAGACATCACGATCAATACCAACCCCTCCTACCCGACGAAAGAGACCACGGATCCCAGCAAGGAAATCAAGATCAAGCTCGTTTCTTCTAACGATGCCCAAACCCTTGAAAGCCGTGCCAAGAAGTTGGAACCGATCCTCAACCGCTTGGTGAACAACGAATTCTCCTTCAAGATTGATGTTGGCACCAAAGAAGGTGGATACGAAGCCGTCACCAGTGCTCTTGCCGCTGGCCAAATCGACGCGGCCTTCCTCCCTGCCGGCAGTTATGCCCAAGCTTGCGCTCTCAACGAAGGCAAAGTCCAGGTCTTCATGGCCGCGACCCGCGCTGGGTACAAGGTCCAAGCCGAAGACTTCGCCGGCGACACGGACACCAGCATGTTCGATGCTGAACACAAAGAACTCCAACGCAAAGCGATGAACGGCGAGATCAAACTCGACGGCACCGCCTGCTAATTTCGATTCGATTAGAAAGGCTTTTGCCCCCTTGGGTCCGCCCAAGGGGGCTTAGGCGCAATTAAAGGGTGGTGTACCTATGGTTGAATTCAAACACGTCGATAAAGTCTATCCAAATGGATATAAAGCCCTCTCCGATGTTAATTTGACGATTAACGACGGGGAATTCGTCTCGATCATTGGATTATCGGGCGCGGGGAAAAGCACGTTGATCCGCTGCGTGAACCGCATGCACGATATCCAAGGGGGAGAATTGCTCGTAGATGGAGTGGATGTCTCTAAACTTAGGGGTAAGGCCTTGCGGATGGAACGAAGGGGCATTGGGATGATTTTCCAATCCTTCAATCTGGTAAAGCGTTCCACCGTTTTCAAGAACGTTTTAGCAGGGCGTGTTGGCTACCATAATTGGTTTGCCACCTTCCTTGGCTTATATAGCAAAGAAGAAAAGATGCTGGCTTTGCGATCCTTAGATAAGCTAGGGATTTTGGATAAAGCCTATGTCCGTGCCGACCAGCTTTCCGGCGGCCAGCAGCAACGCGTTGCCTTGGCTCGTGCTTTAACCCAAGAACCGCGTTTAATCCTCGCAGATGAACCGGTTGCTTCCCTAGACCCCGTGACCACCTTATCGGTCATGGAGGACTTCACCCGCATCAACCAGATGGGCATCACGATTTTAGCGAACATGCACCACGTGGACATCGCCAAAAAATATTCCACCCGCATCATTGGGGTTAAAGGAGGACAGATTGTTTTTGACGGCAAGCCGGAAGAGGTCAACGATGAAGTCATCAAGACCATCTATGGCCGCGCTTTGAATTCCAACGAAACCTTAAGCGGTTCCCTTGAGAAATGAGGGAATTATGAAACCCAAAACCCAAGAAGAAATTCTGAAGCAGGCCGAAAAAGTCCGCTTAAAGGAAGAAAAGAAGAAAGCCCGAAAAGAAAAATGGGATTCCCTTTTCTATTACAATCAAACCTTGGATATCTCGTCTGCTCAAGACGGGTCGATGGTCAGGACGATCCGCAAGAAACGTCCGATCTTCCCCATCGCGGGAGCCTCCATCGCCTTGATTCTTTTCATCGTCTGCTTCTTCACGGTGAATTACGATTCCAAAACCGTTTTGCATTGGGACGAAATTGGAGGGCTGTTCTCTTCCTTATTCACCCCGAACAAGAATTCGCTGGTCGACTCCGTGGGATATTGGAATTACCTCTGGAACAAAGCCGTGCCGACGATTTGGTCCACGACGGAGATGTGCTTTATCGGAACGTTAATCGGTTCGATTATTTCGATTCCCGTCTTCTACCTTTGCGCCCGCAACATCACCCATAAGCCCGCGGTCTATCAGCCCTTCCGCATCTTCAACGCCTTGTTGCGCACGATTCCTCAGATGGTCATGGCCATCTTTCTCCGCTTCTTCTTCGGACCCAATATCGTGACGGGTATCGCTTCGATCGCCGTCTTCACCTTGGGCATCATGTATCAGCTCATGTACGAATTCATCGAGACCTTGGAGATGTCGCCTTTTGAAGCGATTCGATCTAATGGCGGCGGACTCCTCCAGTGCATCCATTTGGGATTACACCCGGAAATCCTTCCAATGTTTTTTGCAAACTTCCTTTATACCTTCGAAATCAATATCCGCGCTTCTGTGATTTTAGGTTACGTGGGAGCAGGCGGATACGGGTATTTGCTCCAGCAGGAATTCGGCGAATCCCATTATGACTGCATCGGGGCCTTGCTCATCCCCTTGTTCATCGAAGTCATCTTGCTTCAAGTCGTTTCCAATATCTTGTCGAGGAAATCCAGATGAACGATATCTTTAAATCCCTATCCGGTTATTCAGGACTCGTCTTCTTAGTCCTAGCCATCGTCATGATGATCATCGACGAAGTGTCTTTGAAGAAACCCAAACATTACGAATCCACGGACGAAGCCTACGAGAAACGCCCCCGTAATTGGATTCTCTTAATTCTATTTGGCTTTGCCTTGTTGTGTGCCATTACCTACGTCCATTTTGATTTGGACATGAATTATTACCTCTCCAACATCGGGGGCAATTTTGGTGAAGGATTAAAAAACATCGGGATGCTGTTTGATTTAAGCCATCCCACCTTCTGGCAGATCTTCTTCGGATTCGGGGATTATGAATTCACCGAATCGGTCATTTACATGATCATCAAGACGTTTGGAATCGCCTATATTGGAACCTTCATTGCTTCGTTAATCGCGATTCCCTTTGGTTTGCTTGCTTCCCATAAGCTATTCGGCAAATGGGCGTGGATCAGCGAGATTATCCTCATCGTCATCCGCACGTTCCCCGAACTCGTATTCGCCATTTTATTAATCCGCTTCTCCGGCTACTCCTTCCTTTCCGGCGTTTTAGTCATCGGCATCCACTCCATTGGGATGATTGGCAAACTTTATGCCGATCAAATCGACGGCATTGAAATGGGGCCCTTGGAAGGCATTTATAGTGGCGGCGCCTCCAAATGGCAGGCGATTCATTTGGCCGTCATGCCCCAGGCTTTGCCGGGTCTACTATCGGTTGCCTTATACCGCTTCGACATCAATATCCGTACCGCGACCATCTTAGGCGTTGTCCTTGGCCTAGAAGGCGGGATTGGTTATTACCTTTCCATCCAAAGCACCCATTACCACGCTTTGGGGGCTTGCATCTTCGGCATCGTGATTTTGGTTGTTGGCATCAACTTGCTCTCCTCCTATCTCCGTAAGAAACTCGTCTAAGCCCTATGCATACTTTGATTTTGATGGCAGGGATCCCTGGGTCAGGGAAATCCACTTGGTGCAAAAAATACCAAAAAGAACACTCGAACGTTTTCATCATCGATACCGATGAAACAAGAAAGAAAATCACGGGGTCCTATTTGGTGTTCCCACCTAGAATGGAAATCATCTTCGACGAGATGATTCGGGAAACCAATGAAATCTTTAAAGCCTACGAAGGCCAAGAATGCACGGTCATCGAAGATTCCATCTTCCTCGATGATTATCGTCGAGAATATTATATGGAACGGATTCATGGTTATGACAAAGCCATTCTGTTCATGGTGAAGATGCACGATTACTCGATTTGCTATAAGCAAAACAAGATGCGTCCCAAGGAAAAATGGGTTCCCGAAGATGTAATGGACCATATGAGAGAAATCTACGTGGACCCATCCCCGAAAGTTCGTGCTTATTTTGACGAAGTCCGCGTGGAATGGTGGAACTAGCCAAGCAAATAGATGGAAACTTGCAAAATCTTGGACGGCCGCTGCCACATAGTGTGGAGCTTTAAAATCAAGCGGGGGAAATCATCATCTTAAGAGAATTGCATAGCCCCGCTTTTCTTTTTTCCTGAAAGGAGCCATCCAAAGCATGAGCATTCATCTTTTTTCCGTGTCCGACGAATACATTTCGCGACTTTCCACCATCAATCACAGGGTTTTGTCCAACCACGAAAATGACCGAAAACACAACCGTCCCTATGTTGGTTTTCTCGTCTTTATCGAACCCTTCCTCTACTTCCTTCCCCTCTTCTCAAAGAACCCTAGAGATTATGGGGAGGATGGCAAACTGAAGCCATCCAGCCAAACAATGCTTCGCACGGTTCTTCAAAATGAAACATTTTAGGAAAGGTTTTGCTTAACAACATGATTCTGGTGCCACTAAGTCAAATCCAAGAGATTTCTTTGAGCAAATACACCCGTCTCTCGGACCCAGAAGACAACAATTACGGGCAACTTTTGTCAAATGAGGCTCGTTGAATTGATGAACACAAAGATGTCATCGTAAAAAAGGCAAATTGGGTTTATCGATACAAAATCAACGAAAAGAACCAAGTTTATTGGTCCGGAAGAAAAGTGCCTGGATTTTTAAAGGCAACCGTCGATTTTAAGAAAGTAGAACATTTCGTGGCTCAAAATTATTCTGACGATAATGAGCAATTATCCGTCTACGTTTTGAAATAAAATCAAAAGCTTTCCAGGTCGCCACTAATCTTGGATCGGAGATGACTCTATCCCTAAATATTGCAATTTTTTGACGATTTTGAAAAACTTTAAAACCGTTTTTAACGCCAAATCAACATTCGGAATTTGCTTATCAAAACCATCGGAGAAATTAACGTGAAATTCCTTTGGAACTCGATATCGCAAAGACGCGGACTTTCCCGTTTGAACCACATCAAAGGTGTTTTCGCCAATCGCATTTAATTTCTTGATGAGGCCTTTCTTGTTATTTCCCATGCCGCCAAATTCTAAATCGAAAACATCTCGATCGGTTTTCCACCGAATATAGACGTTTCGAATATTTGTTTTAGGCGTTGGCCAGCGTGCGTTTCTCCCTCTCGCCCCTGTCGTTTTAACAATGAGCAGGGAGCATTCATAATTGGCGTCGATATATTGATACAAACAATCCCAAAACAAAGTAACCAGTTCGCATTTTTCCGGCACATAGCCCAGTTGTTTTTCTTCCATACAATAGGCAAACCGGCTCTTCAAAAAATCGTCTTCGAGGTTCTTCCAAATATTTTCATACGAAACTACATGGTCGTACCCATCACGCCTCGAAGAGTCTAGATATCTTTGGGGAGCGCAAAGAATGACAGCATAACGAACAAAACCCTCTTTTTCTTGAAGGATTTTGGCGCGATCATCATACCTTTGCCTTTTGCATTGGCGTGACTTCGGTATTGATTTTCTCCTCGATGAATATGGCGTTTATAGCACCGCTTTTGTCTCGAATGAAAAGAACAATGTCGGATTCTCCCATCGTTCCATCCGATTGCTGTTCCGTTAACGAATGGTAAACCTTAATAATTTCGCCAGAAAACCCCGCTTCTTGGAAAAACAAATCCGCTACTTTCTTCTCCCTCAAAATGGAATCCACTATGGCAAGATCCATTTCCGCCTCGTTCATTTTTCCGTAAACAAAATCTATGCGATATCCTCTTCTTCAGGATGCATTTTTCTCCACAAATTGAAAAGGACCCCGCCCATGCGAGGTCCCCTGTCGAGAATCGGTTTTATTTGCTGGAGTTATTGTTGCTGTAGTCGAAGGCAAGCGAGTACGAGACATTGCCGTTTTCGTCGACGACTTTGCGGAACGCGGCCTTAGCTTCCTTGCCGCTTTCGGTCTCAAGAGAGACGCAGTAGAGGGTTTCGCCAGATTCTTTATCGACGCGCTTCTCCATCTCAAATTCGTAACCAGCGATTTCATATTCGATCTTGTGGGATTCGCCTTCGGATTCAATGCCGATCTTGAAGGCGCTCACGGTCACGCCGTTAGAAACAACGCGGTACGCGAACTCCATTTCAGCTTCGCCTTCTTCAATTTCGTGTTCTTGAGTAACGGCGATATAGGAATTTTCACCAGTCCAAAGGGTGAAATCGACATTGGATTCGCTGTCTTTTCCTTCGGTTTCCGATTTGATGGTACTGCTGAATTTCCAAGTGGTGTTTTCGTTGATGGTTGCAACGCCTTCAAAATTGGTGGAGACTTCCGTTTCATCCTCTTCCGTTTCCGTTTTCGAACCAGTCATGTTGTAAAGAAGGGTGTAGGTTTTTTCTTTACCAGCGGTATCCGTGTAGGAAATGGTTTCTTGGTAGTGATAGGTCACTCCATTGGATTCAAATTCACCTTCGACTTTTTCCGAATTGACTTGGAATCCATTCTCCAAGAAGAGATCAAGGGTCGGAAGGACTCCTTCCATCGAGAGGTTGAAGTTGAAGTCAATCGCAGGAAGAGCAGCGGCGCGAAGTCCGGCGGACGGGGCAAGGACGGCGGCCTGTTGAATCGCAGAAGCGGCTTGGAGGGCCATGGTGTCCTCCGGGGTTTGAGCAGCAGGAGTCGCTCCTCCGTTGCATCCTGCAAGCATGACCCCCGCAGCGGCGGCGGTCATCATCGTCATGAGCACAATTTTCTTTTTCATTTTTAGGTTTCTCCTTTTGGTGCTTTCACCTATAAATACGAGCAGGGAAAACCTTTTATTGGAATTATTGGAAAAATTTTTAGAAATTTATTTTTTGAGAATTGTAGACGTAGCTTCTGATGGCGTCCCCTACATAGACTTTCACTCCTTTAAACGTGATTTCTACAGGCGGAATCTTCACTTCCACGTCGAAGGTATAGACGTTTTGGGAATAGGCAATATGTTCGAAGGAGAATTCGCTGTTATCCACTTGGATTTCAAAGGAAGTCTCCGCGCCTTCATCGTCGCATTCAAATTCATAGGTGAAGGAAACGGTGGGATCCTCCCGGGTCAGCGCATCTAATCCTAAATAATATTTTAAGCAGAAGGAATTCTCGCTTTCTCCTTCTTCCGCCTCGTTGGCTTTTTCTACCACAAAGACATCCCGGGGAAAGGAAGTATTTACGAATTCCATCGAAATTTCTTCTTCGACTTCGTTTTCTTCTTGTTCCACTTCTTTTTTAATCGTTGTCTTGTATGAGGTATCCCCTTGAACGAACACACCAGAGAAGGTGGAGGATTTTGAATTCTCCAAGGAGCTTAAATCCCCATAATAGAACGAGAAGACTTCTTTATTTAAATAAGAATAATGACTGACGTAATCATAGGATTCGTTTTTTAAGGTATAGGGTTCCGCAAGTTTCTCGCTGGTGATCTTCAAGTCATTCGGGGTGAATTCATAGCAAGAGGAGAAGAAATCAAAATACCCATCCAAGGTCTCCGCTGCTTTTCTTAACGGGGATAAATAATCCTCTGTTTCCGACAAGAGGTTTAATTTCTTGGCTTTAGGAGCAAGGGAAGAAGATTGACCGCCGTTAAAGGAAGCAAAAGAAACGAGTTCGCGGAGAACCGTCGGGGAATTGTCCGGTGCATAGGGAACAGGCGTAGAGGGAGAGGAGGGATGAAGGAAAATGCCAAGGCAAATGCCGGCAGCCGTTAAAGCCCCAACAAGAGGAATGCCAACGAACCAGCCCGTTTTCTTCTTTTTGGGCATGAAGGAGGGGTGAGGTTTGCTTTCCTGCTGACGTTTTTGATAAGCAGCAAGGATCGAATCCGCGGTCGTTTTGATTTGGTAATTTTCGTTTTCTTGAACCGCGTCTACGATTTTCTTATCGTCTTCAAACCGTTTCATAAGGAATCTCCTTTCTGATTTTCTTAAGCGAATTGGAATAGGACCAGAGGATGGTGCCGAGGGGTCGCTTCTCCCACTCGGCGATTTCTTGGAACGACATCTCGTTCATCACGTGAAGGACGAAGATTTCGAATTCCTTGTCCTTCAGGATGCCCTGGATCCTTTCTAAGAGCCGTTCCGCGTCGAGGTTGCTGCTTCGATCTTCTTCTTGCCCTTGGGTGTCCCAATCTTCATCCGTTAAATAATCGTGTTTCTTCTTTTTCAGGGAATCGAGGGCAAGGTTGCGGCTGATAACCATCAGGTACCCCATAATGGAAGCACCTGGTTTCACTTCATCCACCGTTTCGAGGAAGCGGACGAATGTCGCTTGGAGAATGTCTTCGGAATCCTCCCGCGATTTCGTCAAGGCGTAGATGTTATAGAAGATGGGCCTTTTGGCCTCTTCATAGAATTCGGTGAACGAGGAAAAATCCTTCTTTTGGAAGGCAGGGAGGTACGATTGTAATTTCTTCTCCTGCTCGTTCATCATAAGTGAATACGATTCTAAACGTCTTTTTATTGGAACAATAAGAAAATTCGTTAAAAGAATGGGGTCTTAGGCTCGAAAATATTTCGCGTACCGGCCCGATTGAACCAGCTGAATTTTCTTCTGGGCCAATAATTCCTTCAGGGCCTTTTCAATGCTATTCCTGGTGTAGCGAAATAAAATTTCTTCCAAATCGGCTTTTGATATAGACAAATCCGTATCCGCAATCGCCTTAAGCGCCTTTTCGGGGCAAGTCCCTTCCATCGCGTTGATGGAGGTCATATAGGTCAGTTTCCGATATCCTTCTAAAATCCGCCCCAAAAGGTAAACCACGAAGGGCGTAGAATCGTTTTTCCCTTCGTTCCAATTTAAGCCTCCTTGATACAGCGAGTCATAGTAGCCGTCTAGATGGCAGAGGATCAAATAGGATAATGGGTAATACAAATCGAGTTCACATCCGTATTTTAAGAGCAAAAAAGTCGTTAAAAGCCTGGATACGAGGCCATTCCCATCCGAAAAGGGGTGGATGCAAACGAAATGGAGAAGAATATGTCATTCAATGTCACTTCCGTCAAACCACCTTTGGCGAAGGAACCTTGAATTAAATCCAACCAAACAACGAAAACGAGCCCCGCATGAGGCTCGTTTTTATCCCAAATAGCTTGAGCATCAAAGATCTTCTAACTGATATAAGAGGTACGTGTAGTGATAAACCATTCTTAGAGAAGAATCCATGCTGTACCGATTTCAGCGTCGTAGGAACGATTTTGTTTTATTTTCGGCATTTTATATCCTGCCGAATTTCAACTAAATAATAAAACCAAACATCTTAATCGTCAGCTGACAGTTAGGACGTTTCCGTAGTTTTAATTTTCTTCTCAATATAGCAAGAACTGCTAGCGCTTACGTATTTCAGCAGTTCTTCATAGACTATATTCGATCTCTATTATTCATTTTGCCGTGCATCCTTAGTTCTACAATGGCCTCAAAAGCCCGCACCAATATGCGCACTTGCATTCGTATTGCAAATCAATATTTCTAAATCAGATTTTGCAAAAAAATGTAAATAGCAGGAAAGACGCTTTTGAACAGGCGTCATTTCCTTAAGGCTAGTCCCACAGCGGTTTCGACATGCATAGGTTGGACGCAAGGAACAGGTCTACCAATACGAGGCACAGTGTGGAAGGAACAGGTCCACCACATTCCAAACATGACAGTGCAACCGGCGAAAACTGTACACCAAGGTAGTATTGGGAAATAGATGCTACCCCTCAAGCCAGCCTTTGTACGTGTTGAATAGGTTGATGATATATTCGAAGGAGAATATTCCTTTTTCCACTGGTATCTTCAAATATTGCCCGTTGAAAGCCATAAACGTCTCATAGGAAATTCCGTAAGGCTCGAAAACCGAATAATCATATACACCATACTGCTCAACATCGGCATTAAACTGCTCCACGTCATATTGCATTTTCTCGGACATCGAAATCCAGTTGTAGAATTCCCCAGGTGGAGGAGATGTGAGCAAGCCATCGGCTATTGCGTTGTAATCATACGCAGATGTGATCGAATAGGCATGCGTCATCTTGGTAGTAATAAAAGCCTCGTTCAAGACAACCACACCGACATTTCCATTCTCATATGCTGCGAATCGATGTCCAAGATAATAGCTGTAGTTTTCGGCATCAATATATACAAATTTATACAAGTCATAGTCAAACAATCCGTGGTCACCAATTATTCGTAAAGTGTAACCGTTGGAAAAGCTCAAATTGAGAACATCAAATTGTTCCTCACCATGGTCTACCAAAATAGCAATTTTTTGAGCTTTGTAGGCTCCAGTGAAGAAATCCCAAACAAGTATTTCGTCCTGATAGTTCAGTTCCTCAATATTTTTATAAGAGCCATCCGCCATCAAAATCTTGCTACCTTTGTCTAAGCAATTAATCTTATCTACAACAAAGTCATAATCGGCATCCGCAGTAAAAATATCTGAGTCTTTCCATGCTTGGCCTCTAGATTTAGTCGCGATTGTCGACGTCTGAGTGGAGTGGTCGGCGGAATAGGTTGTTTTATCAATCTTAGAAGAGGAATTTCGTGGATAACTAGAACCATCAGAGACCTTAAAAGACCATCCTTTCGGAATTACGGCTTCGATTCCTTCTCCAGCCGAAGTAGAGGCCTTAAAGGTAAACGAAGAAGATGATTTCCCATACGAAATACTTCTGCTAACGGTCCCAGCTCCAGAGGTTGCATTAGTCGGCCGACATTTTACCAAGTAAGCTGGGGAAGGAGTTATTTCGATTTTAGAAACGCTGTCGCAAGCAACATAAGTTCCCGAATCATACTGCAAGTCATCAACTTTTATTGAATCGCAAAGATCATCTATAACTTTTATCTGCTTATCTCTCTCAACCACTATAGTTTGGTTTCTTTCACTAATGACATTTTCAAACAATGTTTCCGAATCTGATCCTGTGCTATCGGACGAAGAATAGACAGAATACATAAACGCTTCATGAGAAAAATCGGTGAAATCAATGGAATCTACAATTAGTTCGATTTTCTTAGCTTGGATAAAATTACCATTCCATATTTTTCCGCCGACATAAGAATTATAGATTTGACTGTTTTCAAAAAAACCTAGTGAAGAGTTTGAAACATCCCCAGTATTCACAAAATCGCCGTAAAACCTAAGACTTGGAATCGTTTTTTCGCCTTGAATTCCTTCCTTCGTGGAAAGAGTCAGAAGCGACTTATCATTGACTTTGGTCAAATCTACTTTGCTGGAACCGTCACGCTTCTCGGTGGCAATATACCCAGCGATGCCGGCATATTCGTTCAAAGACAAGTTGCCATTGTTAATAAAAGTGGCCTTTGTATTGCCATAATTCTTAATTCCAATGGACGTTAAACTGGTGTCATCGTAAAAAATAACTTTTGAGCCATGTTGCGACGTTCCGTAAACATTGAAACTGGCGCCATCCAATATTTCAAGATAAGAGCCAGGCAAAAACTTAATATCGTTAGAATTCGTATTGAAAACGCCATCCACAAAGATTTTCAAATAGGATCCGAAGGGCAAATACATCTTCGTGGTGTCAATCGTGACTACGGAAGCATCAAGATACAATGAGCCGACATTAACTTCTCCATCAATATAAATTGTAGTCTTTTTTTGTCCGCAGTATTCGATGTCGATTTCCCCTTTTGTGAGATAAAACAAGCGTTTTTCCGATGTGTCAGACCCAATCAGTCCGGCTGGGACATCCTTATCGCCAGAAGCCGTGCTGACATAGGCATATGCATCTAGTTTCGCCCCTTTCAAAAAACGGACATAGGTTTGCAGGTTTGGAAAATCAAAATTATACGTAGGGCATATGTTCGCACTGATTTGGTTCTTCAAGGTAGAGCCACTTCCGCTAATGTCATAGCTAGCAAAGCCAGTGACAACACTTCCAGATGAATTGACTTGAACGTATCGCTTTGAATCATTCGAATTATCATAGATGATTTCGTTGTCATTGACATACCCATAATTAGGGCAATCCTCAACTATTTTCCCATAAACATTACAAATACCATTTACAATAACATTCGAATCAACGCCCAAAACCAATTCAGAATACGCTCCTGTGATTGCCCGCGTTCCCAATTGGCCACCAATTGTTAAAACACCGCCGTTTTCTATAGTAATCGTTTTATCAGCCACCAATGCAACTTGATATTTCTTGGATATGCTCCCGGTCTTGAGGAATTCTTTTTCGCCTCGTGAATCGTTATACGGGAGCAATAATGTTGTCCCGTTGGCAATAACCAAATTTGAATTGATAGTGGAATTAGCTGAAACGACTACGGTCTCAGAACTTCTAGAATTCGCGACTTCTACTCCTTTTTCGATTGAGGCATACTGCTGATTATCTGAAAGGGTATAGCAAACAGGCCCTTTGTTTGTCGAAGGAACAACTATTTCAGTCTCTATTTCTTTCCTCTCAATGACCCACGAGCCAAATGCAATTCCAACGAGAGAGGCAAAAGCCGAAATAAGCAAAGGTACATTACGAAAAAAATTGCGGAAGTTCATTGCTTAATGGCCTCCGCTTTAAAGGAGAGACGTGGTGTTTTACCAAAATAATCATTTATAGAAATTTGCGCATTTCCAACTTGGGCGCTTTCTAAAAAGGAATAAGAAAGCTCAACCTTTGTTACATTGGAATCTTTTTCTAATGGAAGGCTCACTAAATAGGAAATTGGATTTGAGGAGCTTTCATCCTTGGAAAGAGAGTTTCCATCGACATTGCATTTAACGTCCGAGACCAAGCAAAGAAAATTATCATCCGCGCAACCGAGCCTCGCGCTCAGTTTAAAATAGTTGTTTGAATTCAAATAGGAAAGTTGCTGGCAATATAAATTGTTGATATTGAACGAAACAATCAATGAGCCCGTTTTCGAAAAAATATCGTCATCGACGATTCCTTCTTTGCCTAAAGAAAAGGAAACGTACTTTATGTCACTAAAAATATTCGCTTCTATTAAGTCTGCGGCGCTAACGTTAATTTGCGCCTCGCCAGTTGTTACACCGCCTATGCTCCAGGTCGAGAAGCCAATCGAAACCAGAGAGAGATTACTTAATAGTAATACCCCCCCCCGCAAGCCTTCGCGATAAGAATTTCTTCAATGAAAGTTTCTTCTTCATGCAAGCCCCGTTTCTTTGTCCAAAATATTCTACCACACAATGTCCGAAATCGGAAATTTTCTCACACGGCAGGTGCGTTTTGTCGAAAAGGTAAAGAGAAATCGATATTCAACAGCCTGTTTTTGCCATTCAAAAAAGGAGGAACGAACCCTCCTTGTCTCAAAGCTAATCAAACAACAATCTCAATCAATCGGCCGATGGAGTCGGCGACGTCATCGAAGGCTATTCCCTTGACATAGCCCGCTTTCCTCGCATAGGATTCCCACAGTTTCCTCTGCATGGGGCTCGATGAAACGGATTCAAGCGTTCCCAGCGCCTTTTCCTTATCGATTTCAAATTTCCGGCATCGGCACGTCTCCCTGAAGGCTTCTTTCAAGGCTGGAACGTTCTTCTCGACAACCTTCTCCAAAACGTAAAGATCATACAAATCCTTCGACCTGCTGTTGAGAGCGCCTCTGAGCAGAAACGTCTGCAGCTTCTCGGCGACGACGCTCTCGACGGAATAGCTCTTTAGACGAAGCGTCTCCCCCGTGACGAGGCATTTGTATTCGTAGCTCTGGTCTGAGGGATATACGATGTCTGCCGTGGCAAGATCAATATCAAATCGCTGCCTGATGTTCTCGAGCCTTCCCTCGATGGAGACGCTGAAGCCGCCATAGATGTCATCCTTCTTGATTTCCGAATCGCCAATGTATCGGAAAGAGACGTTGTCATCTGCATCCTCTTCGCAGATTTTCTTCATGATTTTGACGATTGTGGCTCGCTCCATGCGGATCCTCCTGACGATGAAGTCGATGTCCATCGTGGCCCTATTCTCGATACCGAGAACGGAGGACAGAAAAAGGCCGCCCTTGAGGACGAACCTCTCCGAATAGGGAGACAGTGAAAGTCTCTTCAGGAAACAATCGAAAAAATACCTCGAGTAGACGACGTTCGCGCTGACGCCTTTCTCCTTCGCGATGCTTCCCGCCCTCGCGGAGAGCGAATCCCTGTTAATCCTCATAATCCATTGCCTCCAGAATCCGATATACCTTCTCTTCCATCTTTCTCATTCTCGCACACTTGAAGAGAAGTTCCACGTCCTTGCCCTTTCCCTTCAGGAACGTCTTCACCGCCTTTAGGAACAGCTCCGAATCGTAATCGTCCCTTTTCCTTATCATCTCCACGACCATCTTCTCCTTGGAGAAGCAGGTAACGCTATTCCCAAACATGGTCTCAGCGCTAACGTTTCCCAAATCGAATAAATCGACATTGTTCTCGATGTGGCAGACGGCGTCATCCCCGACACTGCCCTTTCGCACCCTATATCCTTTCGGAATCGTGAATTCTATCGAATCCGGGATCCTGTCGGTCAGCCCAAGGAGATAAAGCGCGGTCATGCCGGAATACACGATCCTCGGATACCTTGTCTGCAGCTGGAAGAGTTCGTCGACAGCTCTGTCCTTCGCGTAAACGCCACGCCTTATCCTTACAAGATTATTGGAGCTGACGTACCTTGCGAAGGCCGCCGGCGGCACACCATTCGCGATAGCGTCTTTCCTGGATACGCTTCCATCTCCAGTTTCCATCATCCTTTCAAGCGTTTCATAATTTTGATTCATTCGTATCACCTATTTCATTTATTAGTGTAACCGATGTATCATGAATTATCAACGTTTTGTCCACATTCTCTGAAAAAACGTTAGATTTTGAGAAAGCCATGCCGCCAGTTTAGAGCATTCGCTCCTGCGAATATGCTTTATTTGAATTTCGAGGAGCGTTTGTCGCAAAAAGGAGGAACGCGTCCTCCTTGTCTTAAACATCATCTTCTGAACGTCAGCATGATGTTGCAGTCATCTACGATCTTCGACTCAGCATATTCCCAGCCTCGTTCCTCCATCTTGTTGATCTCGTCCGTAATCCTTTGCTGGGACACCTCTGACGAAAGAGGGTAAAGGAACAGATCAATCGTTTTGTATTGCATCGATTTTGCGTTCTCCTTCCATGTTCAGGCTCACATCCACATGAACGGATTTGACCAGTCTCTTCCTTTTCGAGCCGTTTTCATTCTTCTCAAAGATGTAATGAGGGTATTCGCATTCGAATTCCGTGAGCTTGACGGCGTTGTTCACATCGAATTTTCCGATGTAGTCCCCTTCGCTGACGCCGCATTTGAAGATGAAGTTCAATCTATGCGGGTCTGGGTTGCCGTCGGAGTCAAAGCCCCCGACGATGATCTTGTCGACTGTAGTCTCGAGTATCTCCCTCTGGAACTCGTCGATTCTCTTGTGCTTGAGGATGGTCTCCTTGAAATCCTTCAGCTTCCTCTTCACCTCGGATTGCTCTCGCTTCCTGTCCTGATAGCGGCCAAGCTCCCCTTTCACCATCTCTATCTCCTTCGATATCGTGGCGTATTTCTTCTCGCAATCCTCTTTGGAGACGATTCCGCTGACCCTGAGTTCGGCAATGCTGTCCTTCTGCTTCTCAAGATTTGAAATCTTAGCTTCCAAATCCGTGATTTTCTTTGCCGGGGAACTTGATAGGATGGCGTTCTCCACCGTTTCAAGGAATTCCTTCATCTGCTGCGAATCGTCTTGACCAATCAAGGCGTTTATCGATTCCAGGAAGGCCTTCTTTAGCAAATCCTCATCCACCGCAAGCGAATGGTTGCACTTCTCTTTTCCGCTTTTGTGGCCGTCACGCATTGCCAGGTCCTCATTTGCGGGTTCGATCTCGAATTGTACTTGACCCTTTTTGTGAGGGTGCTTCCGCAATATCCGCATTGCAGCATGCTGGAAAAAGAATAGGCCCTGGTTATCTTTTACCTTGTTTTATCGTTGTACTGGTTCACACCGCGCCTTGGGCAGGCTTTTTTCTTCCTGATTTCGTTCGCTTGCCTGAAGACCTCCTTGGAGACAATCGGCTCATGGTGGTTCTCCAAATAGAATTGGTCCGATTCGCCGAAATTCGCAAGCCTTCTTTTGGATATCGGATCAACCGTGAACGTCTTCCCCAAGAGGATGTCCCCCTTGTATTTCTCATTTTCGATGATTCCGAGCACCCCACTGCTCCTCCATTCGAGGTTTCCGTTCTTGGTTTTGTACCCGAGCTCCTTGAGCTCTCTAGCGATGATGGTCGCGCCGGCACCTTCAATGTATCTTCTAAAAATGTAGCGAACCGTTTCAGCTTCTTCCTTGTTTACGGTCAAAGCCTTGGACTTCGTGTCGTAATCGTATCCGAGGCATCCCTGAAAGCCGATCAATTCCCCTCTTTGCATCTTCATCTTTAGCCCTTTTTTGACGTGCTCGGAGGTGTTGTGGACTTCCTGTTGGGCGACCGAGGAAAGGATCGTCAGGAGCAATTCGCCATCCATCGTGAGCGTGTTGATGTTCTCCTCTTCGAAATAAATGGCGACATTCTTCTCTTTTAGCATCCTCACGTATTTCAGAGTATCGAGGGTGTTTCTTGCAAATCGGGAGATGGATTTCGTCATGATGAGGTCGATTTCCCCATCCAAAGCCGAATTGATCATCCTTTGGAAATCCTCCCTCTTGTCGATTTTGGTTCCGGATATGGCCTCGTCCGCGAATATCTTCACGAGTTTCCAGTCATCCCTTTCCTCGATTTTTTCCTTGTAATATCTGACCTGCGATTCATAGCTCGAAATCTGCTCCTCGGAATCCGTGGAGACGCGGCAATAGGCCGCCACCCTGAGTTTCTTGCTTGCCTCGTTGGAGTTCCTATTCACCCCAACGGTTTTCGCTTTGATGTGCGTTACTGTTCCGAGCATTTCCGAAGTCCTCCTTTATGCATGCGCGCCAAATTTCGCCAGCAGAGCCTTTTTGATCCTGATGAACTCATCGCTGTTGATAGCCTTTCCCTGGTAAAGGATGTAAAGCCAATGGAGCTGCGTGGCGTAATCGAGCATGTCCTTTGTCTTTCTTTCAACCTTGCTAATAGTTAAGTCCTCCTTAATAGAACTATATTTGTTTGGTTTGCAATATCAGTATACAACCATCATAGGATGGGCGTGCATTTTGAACGTCGACCTGTTTCCCCATACGAGTAAAGGCCTTATTTTTACCGCTTTACCGCAATTCTGGGCGTTTTTGCGACAAAAAAGAGGATTTCCCTCATTTTTAGAAAGAAGGAAATCCATCAAATTTTCACGATTTTTGGCTATTTTCCGCCATTTTTGCGACTAAGCAACACCACCGTCTCAACATGCACCGTCTGGGGGAACATGTCCACAGGCTGAATCGATTCGACTTGGTAGCTCTTTTGGATATAGCTGACGTCGCGGGCCAAAGTAGAACAATCGCAAGAAACATACACAACCCGAGAGG
>CAKUXV010000009.1 GCA_934700895.1 uncultured Bacilli bacterium | reverse complement strand
CCGGCGACCGCGGTTCCGGCCGTGAGGACGGAGAGAGCGAGGACGAGTTTAGCTTTCGTTTTCATTTGTTTTGATTTCCTTTCAGTGAATAGATATGAATGAATTGATGAATTAATGAATCGCTTGCGAGAGGGCATTGATTTCGAGGTTGATGTCCACCTTGCCGCCTTGGGCGGAACGTTGGTCATTGCTCTCGGTGCCTTCTAGCCAGACGCGGACCACATAATAGGAGGTAGTTCCACTGTCAATCGTATTGAGGTAGTTTTTCGAAGTCGAATTGGAATCTTTGCTCGTATTGGCAAATACTCCTTCATCTCCTAGAACATAATGACGATCACTAGTCTGATAGGATGCTAGATCCAATTTGTCGTCCCTGGTTAAATCCTTGGACTGGACATATTGGGTCTTATCCGCAACCGTTGCCCCCACGGACTTCGATTCGAACGTCAGAATGGGAGTTAATTCGCTAGAAACGATATCATCGTGACTAGCAATCGGGGTTTCGGGATTTGCCCCTTGGAGAATCGCCACACGAGTCCAGCTGGTCGCGGCCTCATTGGCTTTCTTTTGGGCTTCGTCGCTATCATCATGGGCAAACACACGGGTGCCTGCGGTGAGATAGACTTCAAACGGACGATCCGTTTTGGCGTTATATCCGGCTTCGCCTTGCTTAATCCCTTTGTGGGTAAGAGAGAAGGCATATTCGGCGTAATAGGTATTGGCGCCGCCTTCGGAGACATCATTGACGCGGACGGGAGACTTATCGTTACCGATTTCCATTCCCCAGTCTGGAGAATAGAAGGTCTTGCCGTCTTTGCTACTCACATCGCTTGCAGTGCTCGTGGCTCCAGAGATTGTTTGGGCTTTGTCATCTCCAGAAGCTACCGCCCCATCCAAGCTAATGAGTTTGCCGCTTAATTCCGCGGAACGATTTTGCATCGTGACCGAGGAATAGGCGAGACTCACCGTCCGGTTCACTTGGAACCAGGCGAAGGTCGATGCGCCTGCGGCCGCCAAAGCGCCAACTGAGAGGACGGAGATCGCCATCAAAGCTTTGGTTTTGCCTTTCATTGCTTCCTTTCTGTTCCTTATTCTTATTTATCAGGAACTTTAATCCGCGTATTTGGGCTATCCCCGCCAACGCGGATGCGGGGAATCTAAATTCCAGCACGACGAAGAATTGGGCTCCCCCGTATGCTAGATGGAACTATTATAGAATTTAAGAAACGGGTTTCAACCATAAAGTAAGCATTACCTTACTTTTTGTTGGTTTAATGCGATGATTAGGGGCTTTGTACCTCTTTCTCTTTGGGTGTTAATCCTTCAGGGGATGGGTGTTCTTGCTCCTTCCTATCCTCCTGTTGTCTCCGTCTAGTCTAGGCTATCCTACAAAGGGAATGGGGAACGGCAACAGTCTACGTTTAGTAGACGCTTTACCATTCCCTCATCTCCCCGGATTTTATCGATTTATGATGGCATTATGCCAATTGGACTTTCATGATCCCTAGACTCGATAAAGGGTCTACTTTCCGATTACGATGTACCCTTATCTTCCAAACCATGCCCCATGGTTAGCTTTCCCTAAATCATTCCTAGGCGTTTCGAATTACCATCTTGGATTAGCTTGATTGCTTTTGTCCCTTGAAAGGAACAGCCAGGGAACATGATGCAAAATATATAGGCCAGGAGGGTTTACCGTGAAAAAGCTCGAAGAATTAGTTCATGCAGATTTTTTGAGAATAAAGAATGCGAATATAAGCTTCATTTGGAGACGAGTGAGAACAAGGTAGAAAAATGGGCCAAAACTTTAGTTGGCTACGCGAATACCTATGGCGGATATATTTTGGTTGGGGCGTCCAACAACAAGGATGTCGTCGGCATTGATGGAGACGAAGTGAATCGAACAAAGATCTTGGTCCTCAAAACCATAAACAGGCATATATTCCCCCATATCGCCGTTTCTTTTTCGGTTTTCCCTTGCGGTGAAAGCAAATACATTCTCGCCATTTGGACCGACTATTTGAACGAAATGGTCATCTTCAAGTCTGGCGATTACAACGAAAAGGTTTACATCAGGGAAGACGGCTCTACTCTGCCTGCGACCATTAGCCAAATCCTTGCCATGGGAAAAAGAAAACCGGGAATGGACAGTCAATTGCTGAACGAGCAATATGAAGTAAAAATTTCTCCAAATTCATCCACTTGGCCGCCCTGTATCGAAAAGACGGTGAAAAGCCAACGGAAAAGGTGCTTATAAGCAAGGAAATCGTCGGACAGGACGGAAGAATAACCGAAGGCTTAAAGATGTTCTCTGATGGCTTCGATGGCGACGAGACCTTGGCCGTATGCAGGCTTTGAAACGGCTTCGACAAAGGAAGCGACGAGGCGATTGACAAAAAGGAACTCAAAGGGTGTCTTTGCGATGTGTTCGATAGCATCATGGATTTCGTAAGCGGGAATAGCCGGAGCGGATTCGTCAAAAACGCGGATGGATCAAGACTCGACACACCCTCCTATCCGAAATTCGCCCTGAGGGAAGCCGTTGTCAACGCCCTAGCACACAGGGACTACTCCATCGATGGGACGCAGGTCGATGTCGATATCTTTAAGGATCGACTTGTCATCACCTCTCCAGGCGGGTGGCTCCTCCCGAAAAACCCGATGAATACAATCTTGATTCGATACCATCGGTAAGAAGAAATAAGGTCATATGCCGTTGCTTTGAGATTGCCGGTCTCATGGAAAGGAGCGGCAGCGGTCTTAAAAAGATTTACAACGTATACAAAAAACTGAATTTCAAGGAACCTCAATTGAATGATCAACACGATTATTTCCTGATTACCCTATACGATATGCTAGGCGAAAAAAATAACAGCGTGATCCTCAACGGCAAATACGACAAAGCGATATTGTCCTTCTGCAATGGCCTCGCTCATTTCAGAGAAGAAATTCAGGTTCATATCGGATATAAGAGCAGAAGCCATTTTATGGCCGACATATTAAAACCGCTGCTAGAAGCCGGCACCTTGGAAACAACCGCGAATAGCAAATCGAGAAACGCGAAATATATAGCGACGATCAAGATTGACTGATTTCTAAATGTTCGTATAGACAATCGTCCCGTTTAGGGTAATGGTGACCGTAATGGTGCCGGAGGGAGTTTGGTTGATGAGGATAGTAGGATGGGGATCTTGTTGATCTTCTCCTGCTGCAAGGAAGCCTTGAACCGTTTGATACCCATCCCCGTCCGGATCAACCAAGCTCAAGGTATATTGGAAAGTGGCTTCCGCTTGGGAAGTTCCATCCGCTTTCTTATGGACATAGGTATACGAAAATCCCACCAGAACCTTGGAGGCATCAGGATCGTTCCAATGGACCGAATCCAATTCCTTCGATTCGTAGGCCGAGCCCTGTTTGGCGTCCCCTTCCGCTTCATCGCGGTAAATCTGAACGGGGGAAGTTTCGGTGAGCTCGGAGGTATCTTCTACCCAAGATGAATCGTCGTCTTGATAATAACGATGGATTTCTCGCGGGGTGGAAGTCGTGGAGGTCGATCCCGTCAATAAATTCTCCGTCGTTATGGTTTCGTCGAGGAAATCCACGCGGGTTAAGGCTCGCTTATTCACGGAATAATCATAGAAATGCAATCGGCGTAGGGTCTTGGTCTTCCTGGAAAATGGTTCGGGATCTTTTAAAACCTCCCCGGCGGGGGACTCCAATACGATTCCATCCCCTTTGAATGAAGGAGAAACGGAATCATCGGCACCGCCCACTTCGACTTTTTGGTCTTCGGGAGCGGAATCCCGCTGCAAGGTCAATGTCCCCGCATACCCCGATCGCACCAAGACGCAGACCGAATCGGTGGGATCTACGGACGAGGTACCCGTCGCAA
Organism: uncultured Bacilli bacterium; assembly: GCA_934700895.1. Taxonomy (GTDB): domain Bacteria; phylum Bacillota_I; class Bacilli_A; order RFN20; family CAG-826; genus Alloenteromonas. The sequence goes on along the minus strand of CAKUXV010000009.1, from coordinate 41,364 downwards.
CAAGGGATACGCCCAAGGGGAAATAGAACGATTCTTGGACTTCGCGGATGAACTCCGTAACGCGGGTGCGGTTGATTTCTTTGGCGGATGCCCCGATGTCGAGATACATCAAATAGCAGCCAACGCCCCCAGAAACGGAGCCGAGGGCATATTCCCCTTCGTTGACAGGGACTTCGAAGTAATAGGCTTTGTTTAATTGCAAGTTATTTTGCTTCATGATGCGAGCGACATCGAAAATCGAGGAATATCCCGTGGGTTTGCTCGTAGACTTCTTGTAGGAATCATCCATGGGTGTTACCCCATCCATTTCCAGCTTCTCCCCCTTATCGTTTAAACGATAGGGCAAGGAATAAGAGCCATCTTGATAGGCATAGACATAGGGGTATTCGGGGTGGTCGTCGTTACGAAGGATCGCTTGGATTTGACGGATTTCATGAACCTTGGACTCGTTCCCCAAATCGCGAATAATTTGATGCAAAGAAAAGAAACTGTCGTTGTCTCCCTCGTCGCTGGAACCAAAATACGTTCCCGACATGAAATTGATGCTGCCCTTCTCCTTGAGCTGAAAGTTAATGGAATTAGCGGGCATTTGATAGTCCGTATGGGCTTCATTATTGATGGAAACCCAAGGAGCGGTGACAAGATTATCCGTGGAGAGATCTGCATTCATGAAGTGGATGCCCCAGATGCTTTCGCTTCCTTTCAAGCTATTGTTCCAAAGCCCGTTGGTGACTTCGGAATATTTGCTTAAAACCGTGTCGTCGCCCTCCGCCGTCCAAATGGTTTTGCCGTTGACGGTCTTGGAAGAAATCGTGGCATTTTTTCCCTGATTATTGATCGTTTGGACGTTATAAAAACCTCTGCTATCGGAATAGCAACTAGAAATGTTATTGGCGATGGCGAACTTGCCGAAACGGAAATTGACGTGACGGTAATCATAAGTTTGCAGATAGGAATTTTTATAGGTGGATCCCCCGATCAGATAGCCCGTGTTATTCTCCGTCGGTTCGTATTTCTCCGCTCCATATTTCGAGGCTTCTTCTTGCGTCGAATAGGCGTTAATCGGAGAGAAGGTGTTTTCGTTGCCAGAATAATCGACCTTGGATTCGGAACGATCAAAGATTTCGTGGCTTATGGTATAAAAGGAATCCGCGGAGGTTCTCGTTTCGACGCGGTCGGAACTCGTTGTGCCCTGAAGGGAAACGAGATTGACGCTGGAACTCCTCGTAGAAGTCGTCCAATTGCCATTATTAAAAGTAAGATAATAGGTGGAATACCGAGAGTAATAAAGAGAGACCGTAGAGCTAAGAGAAGACGAAGAAATAGACACCGTCGAAGCAGTACTGCTCACGCTTACCGTCGAACTGCTCCACGGAGTGGAAATCGAAAGATAATACCGAGTGGAATTCACCGTGGTATAGACGCTGGCTCGATTTTGGTTGATTTCAATGGTCCACCTCGTTGCTTCCCAAGGATTGGTGGTATTCTCCACTCCATTGCGGCTGTCGTTGATTTTCAAATAATTGGAGCCGGAAGAAATCAAAAACATGGAGCCACTGCTAAATCGGGAACGTTCCACTAACGACCATCCGGCAGTCGCCCCCGTCCCCGTTTTGGAGGGAACGGTGAATCGGAGATAATAGGTCTTCCCGTTAAGAATCGAAGAGATTTTGGAAGAGGGATCCACGTACCAGTCAGTGGCAAGGGAAGAATCCGTCGTGGTTTTCAGACTTCTCGCATCGTTAACCAAATAATATTCCTTGCCATCAAGGATTTGGGAAATGGTGCCGTGATCGCCGGAAGGTGGCATTTTCCAAACATAAGGGTTCTCGGCGTTTTCTTCATAGCCAAGGGAACCGTCTCCTAGAAGAGAAAGGGAGTAATCGATATCGCCTTTGGAATAAACGATGGCGGAGTAATAGCGTTTTTCGACCTCTTCTCGATAAAAGTTAGCGCGTTGGTAATACCCGCCGTCCAGCATCGTATAGACGCCACTGACTTTCGATGCGTCCTCCATATCGGTGCCATCGTTAGAATAAAGGAAATTATAGTTCCCGATTTTGGGGTTATAGGTCGTGGAATGGAAATCCGAATTATAAAGGCGAGCCTCGCCAATGCCATTATTGTTGCCCCATTGGTCATTTCCATCTTGCCAATTGGCCTTATCGATTTCGGTTTTCACTCCGGAAGAGGAGATGTTATAGCTGCGATCATAATAATAGGGATGGGAGCTTGTTCCGACCGCGCAATAATTATCGCGGATATCCTGCAGGCGGGTGTTGATAGCCTTCATGTCGATCCCCCCGCCCCAGCCGGCTTTCGAACCCTGTCCGTCGGCAACGAAGTTCTTCTGCTGGGTTTCGGGGCTAGAAACGGAATAGGACATTTTCTCGACCGCGTTTTCATATTGAGGTTCGCAATACCCCACCAAGGAGTATTTGGAGATGCAGGTAAAAGAGGGGGATCCCGACGTATAGGCGTAGGCCTCATTTTGGATTTTTAGGGTCGAAGAAGCCGAACTCGAATTCGATATCGCCACCTCGGATATCGCCCCGTTGACGTATCCCGCGGCCAAACCCATCAGGACTTGGTTTTGTTCTCCCGAAGCGGAGTTCGTATCCGAGACGGTGGCGTCCATCAAGGTGAAATTCTTGATTTCGGGGGTGATCGAAGCATAGGGAGAGGAGCCTGTTACGGCGGGCTTATATTCTCCCACTACGCCAAAAAGACCGAGGATATGGAAATAACTATCGCCCTGATCAGAGATGCTTTTAACGGCGCTAGGGGCATTCAACTCGCTTCGGGTATTAGCGATTTTTAGCCCTTTGATTGTTTTGCCATTCCCGTTGAATGTTCCCACAAAAGGGTTTTCCGTCGTCCCGATGGGGGGCAACGTCAAGGTAGAGGCATCAAAATCGTCCCCAAGTTCAAAATGGAATTGCCGTTTCAAATTCCCCGATTCGTCCAACTGATTGAAATGGCCAAGGTACTGGAGCCAAGCTAGGTTATAAAGGTGAAGGGGGCGGGTGATGCCATAGGGCTTCTCCGCGGTGCCGTTACCATAAGCAAAATAGGAGCCGTAGCTTTTTCCAACGAAGGCCTCTTGGATGATGTCTTTGTTTTTGAACCAAGCGTAGGAAAAGGAAGCTAGTGACGCGGTGAGAGCGATAAAAGAAGACAAAACGCCGGAAAAGAGCAATTTAAAGGTCTTATCCTTCATTCCATTCCCTCCTTCACCGAAAGAGTGAAATCCCGGTAATAAGCTACGTATCCTAGTCGTTCCCCGTTAGAAGAAAGCATTCCTTCTTCAAAAAGGGCGTTGCCGATATTGTCCGTATATAGACTCGTGACGGCTTCCGCGTTATAGTCCAGCAATAGCCAAACATTTCTCGCCCCGTCTAAGGTCAATTGGACCTCGTTTTCTCCCGAAGGGATTTCCAAATATCCTTGGGGGGCATAGGCTAAAGTCACTGGGGCGGTGGAGACATCCACCTCCACAAACCCTTTGACCGCTTTTTTCTTTTGAATGGACAAGCAAGAATAGGTTTGCCCTTCTTCCGTAGTCACTTCTTGCAGCGTTTGGCCGATCTCCGAATCGGCGTAGGAAGCAAACGCGATGACCGCGGAGAGGGGGTTCGTGAAGGAATTGGCCTTGGCAAAGTTCTCTTCAAAAGTCGAAGGCCAATCCCAAGAAGAAGAATCCCCTTCTTGGCGGGGTTCTAAAATCGTTTGGCGGTCGGAACGGGCAAAAGCGATGACGCGTTCAAAGGGAGCCAAAACGGGAATTTGAATCAGCATTCGATAACTCGATTCTCCCAAGAGGTCTTTGTCGCGATATGCCCCAACGTCGAAGGTGTTGTCCGTGATTTTAGTAAAATAATAAGGGTCGCTCTCGTGGTAGGAAGCGGGGCGAACGTAACGATAATAAGTAGGCGTTCCAAGGATTGCGGGATCGCGGGCCACGATTTGGGAATATGTCGTTTTGGCCGAACGGTTGGTGGTGAACCAGGCAAAGGTAGAAACCCCGATCGTCGACAATACCAAAGCGCCTAAAACCGCGCTGGCTGCGAAACGGATGCGAGCCATACGGTGGCGTTTTAATGCGGTTTGGATGTTTGCCATAAGGGTCTAGCGGCAACTGGCTGTCTAAAAACTAGACCCTTTAGTTTTGCGTCGCCGAATTGCTTCGGTTTTGCTTTTAACTTGATTAAATTAACATTGTTATCCCTTTTTTTCAATGAAAAGGAAGTAAAGTGGATTGTTTAATGGATATCGAAGAAAGTACTTAGCGAAGGGAAAAGCACTCGAAATTCCTTTATCGACGGAGTCCAAAAGTAAGATTTATCGTTCAAAACAGTATTTCAAAATTTTCAAATTTCTTGGCCAAACCCCCTCGGAAGGGGACGCCTTATCATTCTTAACCGCTTAGCTAGTCCAAAGAGATGAACCTCTATACAACTAAATTGACAAGATGGCGATTCCGCCCCTTTCCTCTCGATTCATTTGTCTAATAAGTCCCAAGGCGATAGAAGTAAGCATAAAGTTCGTTATTAATCCATTCGATGCTCTTCCTTCATTTCTCTTTAAGCGAAATTAGCGAAATTGAAACGAATTTTTTTCGCTTCCAAACGAAAAGTTGGCTTTTTATCCAAGTTTTTTGATGACGGAGAAACGAAGTTGAAACGAAATAACACCAATGTTGAAAAGAAATGGGCGGAGAACTACTTTTCGAAAAGAAGAAATATAGAGGAAAGTAGATAGCAAAAGAAAACAAGCGTAGGGAAGCGAATTTGTCGAAAAAAGGTACAAGTTGCATTCCTGAACAAGTGCGCATAAAATTAAGGAATCAGTAAGATTTATTCTCGGAATAACGAATTTAAAATTATGGACAAGAAAACAAAACGCACCTTATTAATCGCGGGAATCGTGGAAGCAGTGATCATCCTCTTTTGTTTCATCGTGTCGATCCTCGTGATTGTTACCTACAATAAACCGGAATCGGGACCCAACTGGCAACAAATGAACCTCGATAAGAACGGACCGATGATCGGCTGGTTCCAAAATAACCCGACGCCGTTCTTCTTGCTCATCGTGTTACCGCTTCTTGTCATCCTTGTCCTCGATATCATCTATCTCATCATCTATGCCTCCAAACGTGAATCCAAACTTAGCGATGCCGAGATTAACGAAATCCAAGCCCAAGCTAGAGCCGAGGCTAGAGAAGAATTAAGAAAAGAAATTGAAGCCGAGGAACGTGCTAAGGCAGCAGTCGAAAAGAAAGTCGAATAATAACAGGGGCCAAGGCCCCTTTTCTTTTTGGTTTCTTTGCATTTTCCTCTTTTCAAGGAAAGAATATAATTTTCCCTATTGGAGGTATCCCCATGAAAAAATCATTCCTTCTGGTCCTAACTTCTGCCACATTGCTACTTTGTGCCTGCGGTTCTAGTCCTTCGGGTTCTAGCCCGTCTATGGATTCCGCGACAAGCGAATCCTCGACGGTTTCTACTCCTGCGATCGACTTTAGCTTAGTCTCTAGCTGCAAGGCAGGATCGATTGAAAAAGAAAGCTTTACGATTACTACCCCAAATTCAAGCGAAGAATATTCTTCTTGGGATGACCCCGTGATTGAAATTGAAATCAACCAGGCCGACTGGGCTTATGTCAGTGCAATTCAAAAGGATGAAAAATCCATTCTCTCCCAAGATGAAGGCGTTGTCCCTTCTAAGTCGATTACCATCAAAACGATTGATTCTACTTCCGGAACCGGAGGCAGCAATCTCATTCGCCGCATCGACCTTCATATCGATCGGAGCCAAATTAAAACCGGAACGACTCGGATCAAAACAAGCATCGCTCCTAGCAACGGGGTTTCTTCCGCTTCTAGAATTGAACTTTGTTTTGAACTAAAGGTTGTGCCCTTTGGTTCCATCCAAGTCGAAACGACCGAAGTTCCCTTTGAAATTGATTTGTCCGCGGTGAAAAATGCCGCTGATAAACGTCTCGCATTCAACGTCTCGGACGTAGATTATGAATATGGTTCGAGTCACGTTAGCTATTACAGCTTTACCGCGAACGGCTCTTCTAAAATAACGGATACGATGGCTCTTGCCCTAGGGCACGTCTATTCTTTCTCCGTTTCTCTTGGGGAATCCGCCCCGTATGTCTTCTATGACGTTTCTACTTCGAGTTCATCTTTCGAAAAAGTAGATACAAACCATTATCGGGTGAAAGAAGCCATCCAAACGACGGTTTATTTCGTGGCCATGGAAAGAGCCTAATTCCTGCTTTCCTCTGAACCCTTTGGCTTCCGAAACAGGAAGCCTTTTTTATTCTCTTGTTTCTGGATAATCGGACGAGCTTAACCCATAAGCCTTCTCCCTTCTCATCCCGTGAAATTGGACGTTTAACAAGAAAAAATAGATGTTTTCTTCAAAAGATTCTTGTTAAACGGCTAATTCGGAATCAAATGGCCGTATGGAATTATCCAAACGGGAAAACATTTGGAAGCGGATTCGTCCCTTCTACCAAGACTCTTCTTTCATCAAGGTCATCACGGGAATCCGAAGATGCGGCAAATCCTCCATCATGAAATTGGTTAGTCAGGAGTTAGAAGAAAATAACAAGGTCCCTTCCTCTTCGATCCTTTTCCTCGACTTGAACTCCCGCCCCTACAAACGAATCAGCAAGCCCGAGGAATTAGAAGCCCTCATTGAAACCTATGCCAAAGGGATCGAGGGAACCAAATACCTCTTCATCGATGAAGTTCAAAACGTCAAAGGGTTTGAGACGGTTTTAGAATCCTTCCGTTTAGAAGGAGATTTTAATTTCTTCATCACGGGCAGCAATTCCTATTTGCTTTCCGGGGAACTCATTACCAAATTAACGGGCCGATACCTGGAATTTGAAATGGGCACCTTAACCTTCGATGAATATCTGGCGATGGAGTCCTTTTATGGGCAAACTCTTGCCTCGTTAGCGGAAGAATTCCAATCCTTCCTCCAAGACGGGGGATTTCTCAAACGATTTTCTTATCCGATTCTTACGCGCGGAAAGAATACTGCAAAATATCATTCACGAGATTTTCCTAAAGGATATCAAACGGAACCACCGCATCCGGAACGGGGTGTTATTTGTGCAGGTTCAAAATTATATTTTTCATAACTTTGGATCAACCACTTCTATCACCTCATTAGCCGCCTATCTACCCCAAGCAAATGGAGTCGCAAAGTATCCGTCCAAAGCGTTTATAACTACGTCGAGTTATTGCTGAATGCGAAGATCATTGGGCGGTGCTCCCGAAAGGAGGCGAAGGCGGAACGAGAGCTTAATGGCGACGAAAAGTATTACCTTGCCGATATGAGCTTCTATTTTGCTACCCAGACCGATAATCGCATTCCTTTTGGGGCGTGTTTAGAAAACATCGTTTATAACTATGCCAAAAACAAGGGGTATCGCATCTCCATCGGCAAAATCGGCAAGTTCGAATGCGACTTCATCTTCCGTAATTCCATCACGGAGGATTATTCCTACGCCCAGGTTTGCCACACGATGACGGGGTAAGAAGAAACCGAGGAACGAGAATATCGGCCCTTGGAATCTATTACCGATAATTATCTGACCATCCTATTCAGCGGATCCTGCGTTAGAACGGCATTCCGCCAAGGTCGTGATGCTATTTTTTCATTTTAGTATCCGTTTCATGCTTCATTTCCACCCCTTTTTCTACGTAGTTAGCCATTGACAGGAAAAAAGAGTATCGATAAACTACGAATCGATAAAGGCAAAACCTGGGTAACCAGGCGACGCAAAGCTACAGGGCCCCGAAGGAGGCAGCCAGCTCCCGAGAAGTGGAGTGGCTTCTTTTTGGGCAATTGAGGCGTTGTACTCCCTTCAAAAATTGGGCAAAATATCTTATCTCTCCTTTAGGAGAGTTCATTTTCGTGTGTTATGCGCGCGAACGAAAGGAGGCACTTCCTTTGGATAAATCCACTTCCAATCCGCCAAGCGACTCCGCTTTTCCCTCGCCAAGCTATAAGATGAGCGAGAAAATCGCAAGGCGTAGAAAAGCGAAGAAAATCGCGACGATCGTCGGTGCTACCGGGCTTGCCGGGGTCACTTTATTTTCGATTATTGCTTTTTTAGGTCGCGTCTCCGGCAATTTCACCGTCAACATCAACCAATCTTCGAACATCGCTCGGCTTCAATTATCCGAGACCAAGGACTTCGCTTCTCCTTCTGTCCACTTAAAAGCCCCGGGGCTAGACAATGCCTCCTGCGCTTCTAGCGACGACGTTTTAAAAGTGGGCGACGAAGCTAATATCGCTGAAAAAGGCGGTTCGTACTCGGAAAAATTGGATGAAATCCGAACCGACGAAGACGGGAACGAAATCTCGCGAATCAATCGCGGCTTGATTTATTCTTGCTTTTTGCTTAATCCTAGTTCGGTCGCGGTCAAATTCGATTTAAGCCTTGTGATGACGGGTTATTCTTCTCCTTCCAATGCGGCGGTAGAGCCTTATTCCCTCTTACGAGTTGGCATCTGGCATACCCGGTTCGCCATGGACGGCGTGGCCGAGGCGAGCTTATTCAAATGCTTTGCCGCGGATAATACCACGGTTAGGTATTCGGGAGACGGCATTCGCATCGAAGACGATCCTCGCGAATACGTGGGGGAATCCCATTTGATGCGCGGAGCTTATTCTGGGGAAGACGTTTCCTACCGACGTTTGGATAAAACGATTGCCACCGATCCCAGGAGCCAGCAAAAAGCGGATAGCTTCACCGGTTATCTTGGAGGAGAAGGCATCTTCTCCGAACGGTACCGTGCGGATAACGAATACCAAATCAACGCCCTGCAGCCGGGACAAATGTCGCGTTTCACCTTCGCTTTCTGGTTTGAAGGCGGCGACCCCGATTGCCAAGGTCCAACTCCTCAGGGAGCCTCGATGACCTTCCAAATGAATTTCACTCCTTCTGTTTTATAAACCATCATGAAAAAGAATCCGTCCAAAAAGACAACGCATTCCAAAACCCTACTAGGAATTGGGGCGCTTTCGCTTGGACTGACTCTTTCTAGCTTGGCTACGGCGACTTATGCTTGGTTTGATATCGTCACCAGCGCTTCCCTTGACCAAATCAAAATGACTTTTGGCGGATCCCCAAGCTTAGAGATGGGGTTAAAAGATCAAGACGGGAACATCCATTACGCTTCTAGTTGGAACGATGCGTCCTTGCAAGAACTCGATTCGAGTTACGTTCCCTTCGAGCCCTTAAAAGAAGTTTCTTCCATGTTTGAATCGAGTTGGAACAACTCTTCCCTTGATTCGTCGACATCGTTCCCTCTTCTCTATGAACCTTTCTATGCGTCTCAGGATCCGACCTCAACTCCGGTAGCCAAAGACGGATTTCTTCAATACGAGATGTTCTTCCGTAGCGACCGTAACCTCTATTTATTCTTAGATGAGGCGACAAGCATCTCTCCCTTGAGTGATTTAAATAAGACCCGCGCGGAAGAAATCAATTCCCAAACGGGTTCTTCCCTGAAAGGATCTGAGCTCGACCAAGTCGTCGATGCGGTGAGAGTGAGCTTCTTTAGCGAGACCGGTTTCTATATCTGTTCTCCTAGTGGTTCTTCTTCCGTGACCTATGGGGGTCTACTCGACCTCGATAAAGACGGGTATTACGACTATCGGGACGGCAAAGAAATCGTCTATGGGGATTATGCGGGAACTCCTCTTTACGGGGATCCTCTTAGCGAGGATAGCTTAGCCCCCGAAAAACCCAACGCCTTCTACGCGAAACACCAAAAGGGGATTTCGCCCTGGAAGCATAATGACGTCGGCTTCCAAAAGGAAACTTCCTATCCCGTCGAAGAGCTCGCCTTAAGCAAATCCGCTTCCTATTTCGACCCTTCTATCATGAAGCCCCTCGCCCATTTAAAAGCCAACGTGCCTACGCGGCTTGTCTTCACCCTTTATGTAGAAGGGTGGGACCATCATCTCACCGAGAAGATTGCCAACGGCGCCTTCTCCCTTCACTTAGCCTTTACCGGACTTGAGTCCGCGAAATAAAAAAAGGAGCACCATTATGTCAGACTACTTCCAGTATCTTAAGGAATTCCTCGTTGCCTTCTTCGCCAACATCGGCCACTGGTTCAACGACCGCTTCGCCGGTCCCTGGGCCCGCGTCCCCGGAGAATTTGAGAATTATTCTTCCTTATTAAGAACCTATTCCCCCGGATTTGGATTCTGGGGATGGCTCTTCTACGTGCTTTTCTTGCTCCTAGCCATCGCCTTGATCGGCTCCATTCTCTTCTTTATCGGGTATTTCATCTACCGTTACGTCAAATTCTATAAGAAGGAATCCGCGGCCGATCGCATGCAGGCCCAAATCGAAGAGCTCAACTACGAACTCTATCAAGCCCTGGCCGAAAAAGACCGCATTCTTGGCCTTCAATTCGAAGGAATGGGCGGCAAAGCCCCTGCTAAAATCGGGCCTAAGGGCGAAAAAGAAGAAGAAACCAGCCTCACCGGCCCGCGCTTCCCGCGCCTTGCCCTCGTGGATTCCCGTTACGCGACCCCGATGTCGCCGACTGAACTCCCAACCGATGCCCAGGATATTAGTTTAGTGGGCATCTGTGAACGCTTCCGTTTGTTCGCCTGCTCCCAAATGGGACTTTATTACACCCCGGAAGTCGTCCGGCAATTCTTCGCCGCGATGGGTACCGGCAAAATCATCATTTTGGAAGGTATTTCCGGTACTGGTAAAACCTCGCTCCCCTATTGCTTAGGGCGCTTCTTTAAGCATAACGCCGCCATCTGCTCCGTCCAACCTTCTTGGCATGACCGCAGCGAGTTACTAGGCTATTACAATGACTTCACCCATAAATTCACCGAGACCGAATTCCTCCGCGCGATTTATGAAGCCACCTATCGCGACGACATCAACATCGTCGTCCTCGACGAAATGAACCTCGCCCGTATCGAGTATTACTTCGCCGAATTCCTCTCCATCATGGAAATGCCCAACGTCAACGAATGGAATATCTCCCTCGTTGCCGCCCCCCAACCCGACGACCCCAAGCACCTCCGCGATGGACGTTTGCTCATCCCGCAGAACATTTGGTTCGTTGGCACCGCCAATAACGATGACTCCACCTTCACGATCACCGATAAGGTCTATGACCGTGCCATGTCCTTATTCTTCGATAATAAAGGCATCGCCTTCGAAGCTCCTTATACGGACCCGCTTCCCCTTCCTTATCATTACTTTAAATCCCTCTTCGACCAAGCGATGGTCGATCACCCCTTAAGCGAAGCCACCCTTACCAAATTCCAGTCTTTAGATAGCTTCGTCATCGACCACTTCAAACTCGCTTTTGGTAACCGTATCATGAAGCAACTTGGCGAATTCGTTCCTTGCTATGTCGGATGTGGCGGAACCGAACTCGAAGCCGTCGACTACGTTTTCTGTTCCAAGATCCTCAAGAAATTCGAGGTCTTAAACGTCGGCTTCCTCCGCGACGAATTGCTCGCCCTCGACAAAGAACTCGTCCGTTTGTTTGGCAAAGGCGAATTCGTCTTATCCCACAAGAAGATCAAATCCTTCTTGAAGCAATCGCAAGAATAATGCCCCATGGAAGAAGAAAAGAAGATTGAGAATAACGGTTCTGCCCCTTCTATTAAGGAGGAGGTTTTAGACGCGATTGGAAATTCAGAGGACGTTAATTGGGACGAAAGCCCCGTGGCGGAAGAAAGCCAAGAAAACGAAATCCTTTCCGCGGTGAACCTCGAGCCTTTAAAGGAAGAGGAAATGGGGATGGAAACTCCTAGTAACGAAGCTTCTTCCGCCCCTGCGGGGATAGAAAATAACCAAGATGCCCCGGTTTTGGAGTCTCCCTCTAGCCTCGTTCGCGGGGATATCCCTCTTGCCAATAGCGAGACCAAGAAAACCTTAGCCCGCGCGGAAAGAGGCTATTTTGGCCGCATTCGGGGGTTGCTGGATAATAACAGCAGCTTCCGCGCCCTGTACGAAGCCCTTCGCCATACAGGCAAGACTTTTATGTCCCAAAAATTGCGGGAAGAAGAAAAAGCCTACGATGACCTCTTCATCGAAAAGCTCGAAGAAGGGTTTGAAGCGATTGATTCCATTATTTTAAATCCCCGTACCTTCATCAAGGAAAACCCCGAACTCGTCGATGCGGGCCGGGCCAAAAAAATCAACGCCCAGTCCATCGTCCACCTCTCCTCCCATACCCAATATGTCTACGAGGTCAACCAAAATAACGATGTCACCCCGATGAAGATTTTGACGATTAATAGCGACGTCGATTATCAAATCTATGAAAACCGGTTCGTGTGGTCGTTGATCAATAAAGCCGCGTTGTTTATCGAGAAGCGTTACCATTATATCCTCGACCACGGGGAAACCCGCGACTCGGAATTGCTCCTTCTCCATAACGTCACCGAAATTGGGGGGACGCGGTATGAACTCGATTCCCGGATCGCCGTTTCCCGCCCTTCTAGCGACGGGGGGAAAGCGGAGCATAACGCGAATTTGTTGCTTCGTTTAGCTCGGCTTCGCGAACGGGCGGCCTATTACCGGAAAAGCGGCTTTGCCGAATCCATGAAGGGGGCCAAAATGGTCGCCAATCCCATTCACCGGACGAACATGATCGTCAAAGAACCCCATTACCATGCCTGTTATGAATTATGGACGTGGTTAGATTCTTATGCCCAACTCGGCGTTCATTTTGACATTAAAGAGACCGAACACCCCTTTAGCGAAGGGGATTACGAGGATTTGATGTGCCTCGTAGCGGCGAGTTTTTTAAACGTCCGTTCTTCTCTTTCCGAACCCCTTATCCCCGAAAAAACGAAGACCAAATCGCTTGATCCTAAGGTCGTCTTCTCATTGGAAGATGAAACCTATAACGATGGGCGGTTCCTTTATGACCAATTCAAAGACGGCCTAGCCCCGCGAAAAGACGAGGAAGAAAAGGATTATGCGAATCCGGAATCTTATCCCGACTTTGAAACGGCGAAAAAAGAGAGAAAAGAACTCGAGGAACGCTTCTCCTCCTACGCGGTCAAAAAGCATTTGGTCGACCTTTCGATCGAAGAAGATAAAGCCCGCGCGGTGGCTTTAGAAGCCGAGGAACGAAGAAAAGAGGCCGACGAAGAAGCCAAGCGAAAAGAAAAAGAAAAACTTTTGGCCAAGGAAAAAGAAATCGCCAAGCAACGAGCGTTGCAGCGGGCTTACGCGGTCATTGATTCCAACCAAAGGATGTTAGAAGAAGAAAGGCTCCGTCAAACCCGAGCCGAGCTTCGTCGCGAAGCCTTGCGCGCGAAAGGCTACGTCTTCCCCGATGCCGAGCCGACTCCTTCCGTTTTCCTTTCTCCTATTAACGAGAACGAAGACAAGAAAAAACGTTATAAGACGATCAAGATTGTCCGCGAGCTTCATTCCGGGCGTCTCATTACTCCCGATGAGCAAAGAAAAGGGGAGGAGAGCGGGCTAAAATTCGTCCGCGTCTCCAAAGAAGAATTGCTTCGGAGGAGGAAGGCGGCCAAGGAAGCCAAAGAGGCCAAAGAAGTCGAAACCAAACAAGAAACAGGAGAGAATCGCTAATCCATGAAGAAAAAGGTGGTTTCTGCCATCGTCGACGGGTTGCTAGGAGCAATCGTGCTCTTTTTAGCATACTGCCAAGTGTCGATGATGGTGTCGATGAACCGCCCGGAAAACCATGGCGTCCCCAGTGTTTTCGGACGTTCCGTCCTTTATATCGTCACCGATTCCATGGCTTCGGATACAGCGGAAAATCGGTCTCCTGAGATCATTGAGGAAGAGGAACGGGTCACCAAAACCTATACCTATACCGATACCAATGGAGTCGAACAGACTGCGAACCGATATCGAATCGGTCATATCGAAGCCGGCGAAGGGGCCGTCATTAAAAAAGAAGACCCTTCGTTGATTCGCATTGGCGACATCATTACCTTCTATTATTCGTCTTTGAATGCCTTAGACACCCACCGGGTCATGGAAATTGATTTGCCGAGCTCCAGCAACCAAAACCAATATGTTTTCCATACGCGCGGTGATAACCTCCATTCCCAATTCGGCGAATGGTCGCCCGATTATCGCGATGGGGCAATTTATGCTTCCGAAGTCGTGGGGACCGTCGTTTCCCATTCCAAAGCCTTGGGGGACGTTTTAAAACTCGTTTCTCCCGCCGTCCCTCATGGATACGCGGTTTGGTTTGTCCCCTTGATGGTCTTTATTCCCTTGGGAAGCATCGCCACCTTCACGGTCATCGATACCCTGAAAAAAGCCAAAAAGGAAGAAAAAGAGGAAGAGGAAGAAATCAGGAAGGCGATGGAAAAAGCTGGGGTGGATCCCAGCGACGAGGCCGCGCGCATCAAATTCATCGAAAAAGAATCCTATAAAATCGAGCTGCGAAAACAAAAAGAAAAAGCGAAGCAGGAAGAGCTCAAAAAACTAAGAAAGCATGCTAAAAAAGGCAAGACCTTAAAAGGGCCTTCCCAAGAGGAAGAAAAAGCCTTGGCGAAGCAAAGGGCCCTTGAAGAAGAAAAAGAAAGAATCCGGCAGGAAGTAAGAAAACAACTGGAAGAAGAAAGAAAAAAGCAGGAGGAAGGAAAATGAATCGAGAGAAAAAGCGAAACGGATTGCTCGGGGCCATCATTGGCCTAGCCTTCCTTCTTTTTGCGACCTTATGCACGGAAATCCTCGTGGGTATTGCTGCAAGAAACGAGGTCGCGGATGGAACGATGGTCGATTCCCTCATCGCTTGGATGGGGATTTTATTCGCTATCTTGGTCCTGTTATTCGCGGGCATCGCTCTTTGCATTTTGTACCGAGAGCAATTGTTTCAACGTTCCCGTTGGGAGAATAACCTCTTCGGCAAAGAAGGCGTGTCGATCCATAGCGACATCGAATTCGAAAAGAAATTCCGTCGTGCTTTTTTGCGTTTAGAGAGGACGGTCACCAAAGAAGCCTTGGAAAAGCAAGCCAAAGACGAAGCTTATATCGTTTCCTTCCAGCTGCGTGAAGTCCGCGGGCAGGAAATCGCGAATAACCTCGCCGTCCTTCATCAAATCAATTTATTGGTCGCCGAAGAACTGAAAAAGCAATTTGGCGGGGAAGAGGACGCTTATGGCATCTCGGAGCGGAACGACTTCTTCGTCTACGCGGTGGCAAAAGGGGGCAATATCAACGAGATGAAAGACCGCTTCGCTCGGTTTGCTTCTTCTTTGATTGGGGCGATCGATGCGCGGAATGATTTGCCTAGCGTCATCGTTTTATTTGGCGCGGCCAAAGGCAAACTGAACGAAAATGCGGCCATTACCTTATCCCATAGCGAATTTGCTCTTTCCTTCAACGCGGGAACCCGCCTTTCCGGGTCCATGGAAATCTATTCCCAAGCGATCGTCAAAGAAAACGAAGGTAGAAAGAGCTTGGACGAAGAAATCGCTAGAGCCTTGAAGCGTCATGAGCTTCAAATCTATTACCAGGCGAAATGGGACCTTAAAAAGGGCTGTTTCTATGGGGCGGAAGCCTTGATCCGTTGGAAGCATCCTAAACGGGGCATCCTCCCTCCTTCTTCTTTTATTCCCTATTGTGAAAACTCCGGTCGAATCGTAGAAATCGACCATTATGTTTTTGAGACTGTTTGCAAAGACATCGCCAAGTGGCGGAGCGAAGGAAGGCGGAAAATCGCCGTCTCCATCAACCTTTCCCGTCGTTCGGTTTATGATCCGAGTTTGCTTTCATTCCTAGAAAAAACCTGTGAAGACAATCGCGTCTCCCCCAAAGAAATCGATATCGAATTGACCGAGTCTTTGGCCGCCCAAAACGTCGTCTTCATCTCGGCGATCATCCGCCGCATCAAGGCGCTCGGATTTGGGACTTCGATGGATGACTTCGGAATCGGCTATTCTTCCTTAAGTTCCCTCAAAAACATCCCCTTCTCCGTCTTAAAAATCGACAAGTCCTTCATTGATGACATCGAAATCGATTCCAAGTCCCGTTCCATGGTCCGTTCGATTATCGAACTTGTTCATGCCCTGGGGATGAAAACGATTGCCGAAGGCGTAGAAACCGCTGACCAAGTCCAAATTCTCCAAAGCCTCGGGCTAGACGCCATTCAGGGCTTCTATTTCTCTCGTCCTCTCGAACGCGCCCGATTTGAAGCGTTCCTCGAAAGCAATATCTTCGAGCCCCAATCCAACCATGAAAGGAAGGTACAGCCTCATGATCCTACTCGTCGGTGATGAAGCAGATAGCATTCTCTATTTTAAAAATCGCATCGAATTGACCGAAGAATACGACCTCCCTTTGGGGATGCACGCCTATTCGGGAAAAATCGGCGGAGAAGAGGTTTTAATCACCTGCGTCGGAAGGGGCAATATGCTTTCCTCTTTAAGAACCGGGTACCTTTTGGAACGCTTCTCCCCTTATGTTTGCATTTCGATTGGCACCGTCTATTCCTTGCGCAATGACCTCCATCAAGGCGACCTCTTTATCGCCGACCGTTATTACAACTATGGGGTGGATTTTTCTACCGACGGCAAGACGGTTTATGGCCAAATCCCCGAAGAACCGCCCTTTTATAACGCTTCGAGTACCTTAAACGACACGGCCGAAGCCATGGCGTATCAAGTCGGCGGAGCTTATGTAGAGAGGGGCTTCTTATTAAGTGGAGACAAAGATTACGTGGATCTCTCCGCCTTCCAAGGCATCATCGCCCGCCACTATAACGGAACGGAAAAGATGGCCTGTTACGATACCAATTCCGGGGGCATCGCTTTATCCTGCCGCCATTACAAGACCGCCTTATTGACCTTGAAGGTCGTTTCCTATGAGCCGCTTCGCCCGGAACAGCTTCTTTCCAAAAAGAGAAAAGGCCTCGAATCCATGGGCTTATTAAGCGAAATCTTGGTCGCGATGCTTGTGAATACCCAACGTTCGTTATAAAGGAGGAGGAATATGGCTAAAAACAAAAACATCATTCAAAAAGCCAAAAGCAAAAAATCGAAGCCGCGGAGCTATGTGAAGCACTTCTTTTCTTCGCTTTCGCAAGCCCGTCATTCCAGGCGGGAACGCCCGATTTTTTTAACGGTTCTCATCTCTTTATCGCTTGGCATCGTCTTTTTAATCCTCGCCGCCATTTTAACGGGGCTGCATTTCGCGGGTATCAGCATCACCTGCTTCGTTCTTGGAATCCTTGCCATGGTCACTTCCGTCATCGCCACGTTCTATGGATACACGTGGCTTCAAGACAAAGAAAAAGACGCGACCTCTTCGATTCTTTCCCAGATGGATGCCTTTGACGCGGGAGAAACCCGCTACGTGGAGCCTTCCTGGGACGATGAACGTTCGGACGCTCTGCAAAAAAGGATGAACGCGTTCTTGGAAAGAACCTCGCGCTTATTAAAGGAAAAAGGGGGATCCGAAGGTAGAAAAGCCCCGACTCAAGAAGTCCTTTCCCTCCAAGAATTCAAAGATGCGATTGAAAAAGAGGTGGAATCCAACCCCTCCTCTTTATCCTGCCTCCTTTGCTTCGATTTGGTTTCTAAATCAGCACCGAGCGAAAAAGCATGGAGTGCGTTAAAGGAAGCGTTGCGGACGAATTTCCCCGAGGATTTATTAGGAGAAGGCGAAGACTATACCGTTTTCCTCTATCGTTATAGCGCTTCTTCCAAAAATAGCTTTCGGCAAAAGCTCGACTCTTTCGTCGGTTCCTTTGCCTTTTGTTACACCGATCCTTTGACTTCTTCCACTTCCGTTTACGGAACGCGTGTGGGCGGAGCTTATTTCCCCGGGGTTCAAGAAGGGATGTTATTAGAAGTGGCTTCCCGCGCCTTAAAACGGAGCCAAGGGGTTGAATTAGACGAAGGAAGCACCCCCCGTTCTTTGAAATCCATCAATCCCCATTTACCCGAAATCGCCAGGCGAGTGGAGATCCTAGGAGAGGAAAACCGCCTTGCCACCGCGATTATGGATGGGAAAGAGGAAGCAGAAAGAATGGATAATCTCCTTCATCTTCTTTCTTTCCACCGCCTCCAAGCCGGGTTTGAAAGCGCGGGAATTTACCTTTACGAACCCGAGACCCGTTGCTACCGCCTTTATGTCCACGACGAGGAAGAAGAGATCTTAGGACTTGGCAAAATCGGCGAAGTCGTACCGGGAGAAGAATTAAACCCCTTCTATGAACAAGGCAAGACCGAGACCCCCTTCTTTTGCCAAGACATCTTGGAATTGCCCCATGATTTGTCGCTTCGTTGCCAAAGCTTAAGCATCGTTTCCCTCTTTTTATATTCCTTCCGTTTTGGAGGAGAGAAAACGGGTCTAGCCTATTTTAGCTCGACCCAACCCGTCGCCTTATCCTTATCGCGGCAAGAAGTCCTTTCCGACTTCTTCCCTTACGCCTCTTCCTTTTTGCTTCATGCGATCAAGAAAGAAAAAGAAGACCTCCGTCATTTGATTTTGAATGCTTACTGCGCGAAGAAAGAGAGCTATTGCTATACGATTGACCGCGAAACCAGGCGCCTCGTCCAATATAGCGAGAACGTTCCTCAAAAATTCAAAGGGGCGCAGCTGGGGGAAGTTTGCCACCGCGCCTTATTCGGCTATAAAGAGCCCTGCCCCAATTGCCCGCTTGTTTATGGGGCAGTGAAGCGCATCATCCCGGCCTTAGGAGCCAAAGAAGTCGCCCAAAGCGTTTTGACGTATCGCTTAGGCCAAGAAGGATTAGCCACCCTCCTCATCGAAAAAGAGGAGCCACGGGCTACTGCTACCACTTTAACGGACAAAGCCCTTCAAATCAAAAATGCGAAAGCCTTCCAAATCGAGGCCAACCGCGAACTGCGCAACCCCCTCGCCCGTGGGGTGTTCCTCGGGATTCGCTTGACCAACAAAGCCAAATTGCTCGACCATCTCGCCGACCAAAATTCCAATTCATTGCTTGGGGCAATCTCCCGAGAAATCACTTCCATCGGCTATGACGATGGCTTGTACCGCTTCGACCCCGATACCTTGGTGGTGCGCATCTCCGCGAGCATGAACCGTTCGACGCTGATGCTAGCCATCGAAGACATCGCGGACCAAATCCATGGGCCTTTATACGCGGGCAGCGATTCTTTTGAGCCGGAATATGCCTATTCGCTTCTTTATTATCCTTCCGACGTCAATAACGTGAACGACCTCGTTTCTTTGCTTCAAACCGAGCTTCTCCGTTCCCAGAAAATGGGCGAAGGGCTCATCTCGGAAGTGGGCAAGTCCCGGGCAAGAAAAGCCTATCGCCCTGAATACGTGGAATCCTTGCTACGTGATAAACTCCATAGCGGTCACGTCGATCTCTCCTTTGCCGCGATGAAGGAAGTTTCTACCAACGAAGTTCGGCTTCTTGCCGCTAGAGCCGACTTAATCGCCGAAGACCACTCCCATATCCATCCCGAAGAATTCAAGCGTATCGGTGGTGAACAAGGCCTTACGGCGCAACTTGATTTTGCCTGCTTAAAGTCATTCCTAGATTATTATTCCCAACGGAAAGACACCCTCTTCCACGATAACGGAATTCAAAATCTCTTTTTCACGATGGATGAATCCACTTTTCTTGACCGGAATTTCATCGCCAAAGTTGCTGAATACACTTCCGAATTCAAGGTGCCGTCCCGTACGCTTGTGCTGGCGTTCGACGCCTCCTTTCTCGAAAAGAACATGGAGCTCGCCCGTTCTCGAATCCGGGACCTCCACGAAATCAAGGTTCTTCTTTTCGTCCGTCACCTCCACCCAGGGAAAGAATCGCCCCAGCGATTCGCCGAAATCGGAGTTGATGGGATTGGGTTAAGTCCAGTGAGTTTAGCAGACGCCCTCAACAACGAATCCGATCGCATGGCCTATGCGAGTGCCGTCAATGAGATTATTTCCAACAATTTAGTCCCGATTTGCGGCGGAGTAAAAAGCGAGGACGGCATCCGCTTCGTCCAAGATCTAGGGGTTCCTTACGCCTATGGCTCGTATTGTGGGGAGGCCTTAAGCCCAAATGAATTCGAGACCTTGCTCTCCTATCATCAATAAATAACACTTTCCTAAGCCCGGCTTTCTTGGTCGGGTTTTCTTTAATAGGAGGGGTTTGCGAAAAAGAAAACGGAACCCCTTCCGAGGCTCCGTTATTCGATTTAGAAAAGAGAAGATTAGAGAATGGAACGATATAATCCAGCGTAAAGTTCGGCACTTCTTTCCCAAGAATGGTCCGTCTTCATCGCGTTGAGGCAAAGGCGACGGAGCAAGGTCTTATCCGAATAAACACGTTGAGCCTGACCAATGCCATAGCGGAGGCCATCCACGTTATAATCGCGGAAGAGGAATCCATTCGCTTCGGCGTCGTTTTCTCCATTCCAGCTGACAATCGTGTCATGGAGCCCCCCCGTATCGCGGGCAATGGGGAGAGACCCATAACGTTCGGCGATCATCTGCCCGATGCCGCAGGGTTCAAATAGACTCGGCATAAGGAAGAAATCGGAAGCGGCATAAATCAAATGGGCGCGGGGATCGCTATAACCGATATAAAGAGCAACTTGGTCTGGGAATTCTCTCCGTAGGGATTCAAACCCTTGTTCAAGAGGATATTCTCCGCTTCCAAGCACGGCAAGCATGCCCCCGGATAGAAGCATTTCTCTGGCGCAGCCTAGAATTAAATCAATTCCTTTTTGATAGGTAAGGCGGGAGACCAAACCAAACAAAGGGCCGTGGTTATCGGGGATATTAGCGAGGCGAAGCAATTCTTTTCTTGCTTCGTTTTTGCCTTTGCGGAGGTTCTTCGTGCTGTAGGGACAAGGGAGGAGGCTATCCTTTTCGGGATTGAATTCCTCCACGTCGATGCCATTGACGAAGCCGGCAAAATCATGTTGGCGGAGTTTCAAAACCCCATCGAGTCCCTGCGCCGTCTCAAAACGGAGCAATTCCTCGCGATGAGTGGGCGAGACCGTCGTGATTTTATCCGCGGCCATGATGCCGCATTTCAAGGTGGAGACCCCATCGCCAAAATCGGCGATGCCGCTACTAACGAAGGATTCCGGCAAATTATAGAGGTCGCCCAAGGAGGAGCGGGAAAGCATTCCCTTGAAGGCGGGGTTATGAATCGTTAGGACATAATGAGTCGAAGCAAAGCATTTCGCCCCCGAATAAAGCACTTTTCCAAGAGAAGGAATCATGCCCGTTTGCCAGTCGTGGACATGGATGATATCGGGGTTGAAAGACAAGGCGTTAAGAAGAGCCATCGCGGCGAGGGAGAAGAAAGCAAACCGCTCCCCATCGTCGTCATAGCCATAAACGGAGGGGCGATCAAAATAATAGCCACTTCCGATGACATAATAGGTGACTCCATCTATGCAGGCGGAATGAATGTCCGCGATTTGTTTTCTCCAGCCCATCTTAATCGTCAAATCCATGACGGGGGAAAGACGAATGGGCTTGGAGGCAATCAAACGATAGTAGGGCAAAACGCAGATTACGTCATTGCCTTTTTTCTTTAATTCGACGGATAAGGCATGGACGACGTCGGCAAGACCCCCCGTTTTCACAAGCGGGTTAATCTCGCTAGCAATCATCGCAATCTTCATAAAATCGCTCCTTGGTGAAGGTAAAGCGGCACATCTGCGGTTCCTCCGACCTTTTTAGCGCGGGTGATGCAGGCGTATTTGTCGATTAAGGCGTTTTCCACCGTCGCATTTTCCGCCACCTTGCTATTGGAGAAAAGGATGGAATTGCGAACCACCGCGCCTTTAGCGACGCGGACATCACGCCCAATGATGGAATCGATGACGGTTCCTTCGATGACGGCGCCATTGGCGATCATCGAATTGGAGATGACGCTATTTTCACCATATAAAGCCGGCGGGGTGTCGTGGGATTTCGTATAAATCGGCCAATCTGGGGAGAAGAGTTCTTTTTGAAGCTTCGGCTGAAGCAATTCAAAACACGTTTCCATATAGCCACGGAAGCTATCGATGCAGCGGACAAAGCCTTCGAACATATGGACGTGGACGGGGTAAGTGCCTTCTTGGGCCGCTTGATAAATGAGCGTCTTCAAATCCAAGGTGGGATTCGGCTTAAGGGAACGATTGATCATATCCGCGAACACGGTGCGGTTGATGATGTAAGTCGACATCGAAACCGTGGCCGGACCATGGATATTCAACGGGTTCTTATAAGCGCTTTTGGCATATGCTTCCGGGGTCATCTCGATAATGTTCTCGCTATGGAAAGATTTGGAAGCATCTTCAATTTTCGTCGCCACGACCGTGATTTTTTCTTTTCGGGCGATGTGTTCGTCGAGAATAGGACGGAAATCGACCCGCGCGATGATGTGGGCGGGGGCGATGACGATATATTCGGCGTCGCTATCGTAAAGCGCCCAATCGTTCTCACGGAGGTTTTGTAAATCCGTGTTGAGCTCAGGGAATTGATGGGCCGGTTCATTGTACATGATGATTTCGCGGCTGGTTTTGGTGTTTCTCATCCACGAATCCATCGAGCCGAGGTGCTTTAAGATGGAACGTTGATGGTTTTTCACCAACAACCCAACAATCGAAATGCCGGAATTGCAGAAATTGGAGAGGGGAAAATCGCACATCGCATAACGTCCTAAGAAAGATGTCGATCCCAAGGGACGGGAATCGGTGATGGGGGTGACTTCCGGAGAAGAATGGAAATTGACTAAACCAATGACTTTTTTCATCGTGATTACCTCTTGGCCGCCTTCGTGTTCGAGACGAGAACAATGCCGTCTCTAGCATCGTTGACGACTTCATTTTCTTCTACGAGAGTATCGGGGCCGACGATTGCATCATAGACGCGAGCACCTTTGGAAACAACGGAATTGTCCATCAAGACGGCGTTTTCGACCATCGCGCCTTCTTCTACGATTGCTCCGCTAGAAATAACGCAGCGATCTACCGACCCTAAAATCGTTGCCCCTTGATTGATCAGCGAATCCCGAACTTTGGCTTTAGGGCCAATATATTGGGGGGTGGCGTGATTGTCCAAAGAATAGATATGATGAGGGCCCGCGACGGTATAAAGGTTCGTCTTAGGATTGGAAGAAAGGAGCAAATCCATGTTGGCCTGATGGAGGGAAGCAATCGTTCCAACATCCTTCCAATAACCATTATAGGTATAAGCGACCATCTTCTTCCCTTGGGCAAGCATCGTTGGAATGATGTTCTTTCCAAAGTCGTGATCGCTATTTTCGTCTTTTGCATCGGCAAGTAGGGCCGCGCGAAGAGAATGGTAACGGAAGATATAAATGCCCATGGAAGCGAGGTTAGACTTCGGAACCTTGGGTTTTTCTTTGAAGGCTGTGATGTTGCAATCATCGTCGGTTTCAAGAATCCCAAAACGGCTCGCTTCTTGGATGGGGACAGGCATGACCGCAATGGTGCAGTCCGCTTCCTTTTTTTCCGCTAATGCAAGCATCGCGTTATAGGTGCAGCAATAGACGTGGTCGCCCGATAAAATCAGAACATATTCGGGATCCAACTCATCGAGCCAATCCAAATTTTGATAGATGGCGTCGGCCGTTCCACGATACCAAGAACTTCCGTCCTCGGTTTGTTTCGGAGTCAAGACGCTAGTAAGAGCATCGACCCCATTCAGGCCCCAATTCTTCCCAGACCCAACATAGGTGTTAAGGCCGCTGGATTCGTACTGGGTCAATACGCCAACGTGATTAATGCCGCTATTGGCGCAATTAGAAAGAGGAAAATCAATAATGCGGTACTTGCCTCCATAGCTGACCGCGGGTTTTGCCATTTTTCTCGTCAGGGCCTGTAAACGGGTCCCTTTTCCTCCGGCGAGAACCATGGCGGCGATTTTGATGGACATCTTTTTGTCCCTCCTATCGTTTCATGTGTCTCTTATTGTAAACCATAAAAGCGAAATTCATTAGATTTTTTGCCTTCTTTTTATACTTTTTTTGCAATTTTTACGGTGTATGGTTCGAATCCGCTTTTTTTATAAAAAAGGCTCGACAGTTTGGGTTTCAAATGGTAACATTCTTATCGCGCTAATTGCGAAAGAGGTAAAGAGTATGTCCAGATATTGCCCTATCACCGGAAAAGGACCCGTCAGCGGGAACAATCGTAGCCATTCCCTCCGTGCTACCCGTCGCCGCTGGAACGTCAATCTCCAAAAGAGAAAAATCATGATCGACGGCAAGATGGTCGAGGTTCGCATCTCGAACCGCGCCTATCGCACCTTGAACAAGACGATCAAAGAAGCCCCGGTTGCGGAAGAAGCTAAATAAGATTAGTTTTAAAACGATCGCCCTTCCAAAATGGAAGGGTTTTTCTTTAGCTGATCGCTACTTCTATTATCTATATAACCTAGATATAGTTCTCCGTGTTTTGGCAAACCGCTTTTTGTTTGGCGAACTCTTCGATTTTTTGGACTCAGGGACCGTTGACGCCGCGGGGGACCGTCCTATACTAACAGTGACTTTTTGGTGGCCTTCGTTTTATCGGAGGTCACTTTTTCATTCACTTTTCGTCGTCGTGGCGGTCCCCACCCTTGAAGAGAGCCAGGAACAAGTCGACCAAAGCATTAAGGCGATGAGCTCGAGCATGCTTTCCGTCCTTCCTAGGGCGAGGCGTGGCGATTTTCGGGATTCGTCCCATAAAGGAAGCCCCCTACCTTATATATAACGAAAAAGGAAAAATTTTTGCAAAACTCGTTTCTAAAAACGGACCATTTTAAAATGTCCCCTTTTTTTGACACGTGGTCAAAACAAAAAATGGCCCGTTTGGCCTCATTAATCCCGTTCAGTCCTTGGTTTAAATGGATTCCAGCTGAAAGCAAAATGCCAAGATTTCCGCGCCCAAGAGGATTTGCACAACGAGATTGGAGAAAATGACGGCCCATTCACTGAAAGCAAGGATGAAGGGACGGGGGCGCACGGTCAAAATCGAACCGTCTTCCGACATCTCCGTCTTTAATTCCGGCCAATGAGTCAATTTGGGATTTAACATCAAAATTCCTAACCCCAAGGCAATCACAAAGAAAACAATCATGAAGGCGTAGGACAAAACGGGCTCTTCAGGCAACATCTTTCCAAGATTCAAACTCGTAAATCCAGAAACCAAAGCCTCCAAAAACGAAACGCCACCAAAAGCAACAAACAAGGCTAAATGGCGTTTATTGTCATAAGCAGGGACATAGGTCAGCCCAAGCATAGTCGCGATTTCCCCGCCTTTTAATAAAAGCAAAACAACGCCAAGACCCAGCAAATATTGGAAAGAAGCATTTCCTTGAAGGATTAAAACCAACGCGCTTTGCCCCAAAGAACAGGCCGCGTAGACAAAGAAGAAAACCCGCCCAAGATTCGAAAGGGAATCTTTGGCTTCAAATAACTCAAAGGGGAAATCTGAAAGAAGGGAATAACCCGTTTTATGGGTTTTCTTAAAGGAAGAAGCTCCGAAATAAAAACTAAATCTCAAACTGATGAAACCCAATGCGACAAAACTGACAAATAGAATTAAAGCAGCCGTTCCCATCATTGCAGCAACCCTTTCAAACGTTCCATGTAATCATCATGGCCATAAAGGTAACTTCCTGCAACCAAAACGCTTGCTCCTGCTTTTTTGCAAGCTTCCCCCGTTTCCGCATTGATACCTCCATCGACATTCAAAAGCACTTCGCAATGGGCTTTTTCGTTTTGTTTTTTGGCAAGAGAGAGTTTGTTCAGGGCGATTGGCAGGAATTTCTGCCCGCCTTTCCCCGGCTCTACCGACATGACAAGCAATAAATCCAAATCATTCCATAGAGGAAAGACTTCTTCTACTGGCGTATGGGGTTTGACGGCAATCCCCGCTTTTTTGGAGAAGGAATGGATCAAATCGATGCATTGACGGGCTTCCAGCAAATTCTTGCAAGCTTCCACATGGAAGGTCACATAATCTGCTCCGGCCAGGCAATAGGAAGGAATGACGCGAAGGGGGTCTTGCACCATCAAATGAACGTCGAAAACGATCTTCGAACATGGGCGAAGCTTACGAATCAAAGAATCATCGAACGTCTTCGCGGGAACAAAATGCCCATCCATCACATCCAAATGGATAAACGAAGCTCCGGCTTTCTCCATTTTCCGGATTTCTTGTTCCAAATGGGCGGGATCCGCCGCTAAAATCGAAGGGGAAACGATAACGGTCTGGCTCATTTATTTAAATCCGAAAAGGCGTTGAAGCAAGCCTTTCCGCTCCTTGAATTGTTCTTTGTCGTTCATCGCCCTTAAAATCGCATCGTGGAATTCTTCCGCGGTCAGATAACGCTCTTCGGGGCGCTTTCGGCACGCCTGGGCGATAATGCGGTCGATCATTACGGGAATAGAAGGGACGAATTTAGATACTTCGGGAAAGCGGCTGCGTACTTGCTTCACAGCGATTTCTTCGGGGTCTTTGCCATCAAAAGGAACATGGCCGGTGAGCATTTCAAAAAAGACGACGCCCATCGAATAGATGTCATTGGCAATTTCGGCTGGGCGGCCCATCAAAACCTCCGGGGCGCAATAATAAATCGTTCCTTGGATGGAATCGCCACTTGGCTTCATTCCAATCGAGGTCGAGATGCCGAAGTCGCTGATTTTAACGGTGCCATCGCTCATGTAAAACAAATTGTCCGGTTTGATGTCGCGGTGGACGAGGCCATGCTTGTGGATGTAATCAATGCCGCTAGTTAGCTGCAGCATGACTTCACAGGCTTCGGACAAAGATAAGGTCAAAGAAAAATTGAGTTTGTCTCGCAGCGTCTGCCCCTTGATGTATTCGTTGGCCATATAGGGACGACCATCCACTTCGCCCATGCCGTAAACGCGAACGATATTAGGATGGTTAAAGCTAGCCGCAGCAATGGTTTCCGCGCGAAAGCGTTCCGCGTTTTCCGGGTCTTTAAGAAGGGATTCCCGCATGACTTTCAGGGAAACCACGCGTTTCAAAATCAAATCGTTGGCTTCGTAAACATCCGCCATCCCTCCCATAGCGATACGAGAAAGAATGCGGTAACGCCCACCGATTTTATCGCCGATTTTAATCATTGAGGCAAAACCTCCCAATAGGCGATGCCGATGTTGTCGCTGCCGCCATTGTTGTTGGCGTCCATGATGAGCGATTTTACTTTTTGGTCCGGCCGATCATCCGTATTGAGAATAGCTCGCATTTCCATTTCGCTGAGGTTGTTGTAAAGCCCGTCCGTGCACAAAAGAATCGCCTGTCCATGATAGGGTTTGGTTTCGATATCCATGGAGGCGCTAGCGTAAATTCCAAGCGCATTCATCAAAACGTGGCGGTCGGGATGGGTTAAGGCTTCCTGCTCATTGATTTGCCCCGTGCGAAGCAAATAAGAGACGTAGGTTTGGTCTTTGGTCAAGCGAACAAGGCCATCTTCTCCGCTATAGGAATAGGCTCTAGAATCGCCAACATTGGCAATCACCATCTTTTGGCCTTGAATCAAAACGGCGCAGAGAGTGGTTCCCATCCCCGAATATTTGGGGTCGCGGTCCGATTCATCGTATAAGGCGCGGTTCGCCTTGCGAATCGCCTTATAAAGCCAGCGGACGCTAGGCCGGGAACAAGAAGAAAAGGAGGAGGAAACGTAATCCATCGCGGTTTTTGAGGCATAATCGCCTTTATTTTGACCGCCCATGCCATCGCAAACAAGCAGCAAAACGTCCCCTCGCTCATTGGTGAGGACGTTGGCTTGGTCTTCATTGGAAATGCGGACGCGGCCGCAATCGGTGCGGTGCGCAAATTGTCCGGTATAGCGTTTCATATCCACCCGCCTCCTTTTTTGGATTATTTCTTTTTCATGTATTTGGCGCGCAGCTGTCCGCACGCGGCATCGATGTCACTGCCGAATTCTTTGCGGATCGTCGTGTTGATCCCCCGTTTCATCAAGCGATCGGCGAATGCCTTAATCGCGCTGGAGGGACTGCGTTTAAAGGGTTTTTCTTGAACTTCGTTATAGGGGATCAGATTCACATAAGCATAGATGCCATATTCGTGAATCAAATCCGCGAGTTCATTCGCGTTGTCTAAAGAATCGTTTACGCCGCGGAGAAGAATGTATTCGAAAGTAACTCTTCTTCCGGCGTTTTTCTCATAATCCGCCACAGCATCGAAAAGTTCGGGAATCGGATGAGCCCTACAAATCGGCATGAGTTCTTCGCGAAGGGCTTCGTTGGAAGCGTGGAGGGAAATCGCGAGATTGATTTGGATGCCTTCTTTTCCATAAGCGCGAATTTTATCGGGGATGCCACAGGTAGAAACGGTGATGTGGCGGGCGCCGATGGCCAAACCATTTTGGTCGTTGGCGCATTTAATGAAATCCATGACATTATCGTAATTATCAAACGGCTCCCCCGTTCCCATCACGACGATATGGGTGACGCGTTCTCCCCGTTCTTGGAGCAAGGAATTCATCACCAGGATTTCTCCCAGCATCTCGCTGGCGGTTAAATTGCGCTCTTTTTTGTTGAGACCCGAAGCGCAGAAGGCGCAGCCCATGTTGCAGCCAACTTGGCTAGAAACGCAGATGGCGTTGCCGTAATTATAAGGCATCAAAACGGTTTCTACTTTTGCACCGTCTTCCATTTCTAGAAGCAATTTCAGGGTGCCGTCGCTAGAATCCTGGCGACGGAAAATCTTGGGGAGGGTTAAGCAATAGGAAGAAGAAAGCGTCTCACGAAATGCCTTGGAGATATCGGTCATTTGATCGAAATCGTAAACGCCTTTTTCATAAATCCAGGTGTAGAGCTGCTTGCCGCGATATTTGCTTTGGCCAAGCGAAACGAATTCCGCGGTGAGTTTGTCCAGCGGAATTCCAAAAAGGTTTTTCTTCATTCCTTTT
Organism: uncultured Bacilli bacterium; assembly: GCA_934700895.1. GTDB lineage: Bacteria > Bacillota_I > Bacilli_A > RFN20 > CAG-826 > Alloenteromonas. The sequence goes on along the minus strand of CAKUXV010000009.1, from coordinate 12,444 downwards.
TACCATCCTTGGCAATCTTAGCGGCGTAGGCGCCGAAAGGATCCGCTTCCTCATGGTCGAGTTTGGTAAGAACGGCCATATAAGCGCAGCAACCGTCTTTTTCAAACGGGAAATACTGCTTGTGCGATTCGATGCGGAAATCTTTGTGGTTAGCAAAGAAAGAGCGAAGCGTTTGAATGCCTTCTTTCATCGAGATGGTGAAGACGCAATAAATCAATTTGCCGCCGACTTCGACGAATTGGGAAGCATTTTCCAAGGCGATTCCTTGGTTCTTGATGATGGCGTCCATCTCGCTCTTGTCGAAATGGAGCAAGTAGTCCGGAGAAAGGGGAATCAAATCAAAGTTCGTGGAATTTGGAGCAACAATGACGAGTTCTTGGGGCTGAGAAACCGCGGAGGCCAGCGACTCGCATTGGGGGGAGGTGAAGAAATTCACGTTGTGGAGTCCCTTATTGCGGATTAAACGATGGACGGAAGCATAACGTTCCGTATCATCGCAGGCGATATTGAGTCCGATGGTGTCCCCGTAAGTCTCGATCAAATCGAGCATAAGTTCCGGGGAGACGTTGCCATTGTATAAAAGCACTTGTTCAGGGGCCTTCACGAGGTTTTCTTCGATAATGCGGCGAGAGAAAGCACGTTCTTCGAAGATATCCATGGAAGCATATAACGGGTTTTTGTTAAGACGGGATTTGCCCGTGTAGGTCACAAGGCCCGGGAGTTCCGTTTTTTGGAATTCTGGATTCTCCAACACGCTTTCCACGGTCCGGCTAGAGGTGCGAACGCGATAGGTATGGGGCATCGGGCGGGAAAGGCGGTTCAAAATCTTGTAGGTGGTTCCAAATCCAAAATGCTCGAAAACCTTCAAAACCCAGTCCGGGGTATTGAAACGGAGGGAAAGATAAAGGTTGGAGGAACGGGAAATGTTGCCCGGGATGTGGGAGCGGTCGGTTCCTTCGTCGTTGAGCAAAGCCTCAACTTTGGCGAATTTTTCGTCGCCGAGTTTAGCGCGAACGCATTCGTTCATGTCCGCTTTTTCGAAATGGCGGGAGAAATAATTGTTTCCAAGGGCCAAATAGACGTAGCGGCGATCCGCTTCTTCCATTTCCAAGGGCTTGGTCAAGTAATCGAAGAGGTGATGATGACGAAGGGTGCAACCAACGAGGGCAGCGACATCCGGGCGCATCGGGCGAAGTTCTGGAGAGGCTTGGAAAACCTTTCTCAAAGCTTCGTTGAAGGGTTGGTTATGGTCGAAGACATCGTTGAGGATGTCGTAAGAGAGATCGAATTCTTGCATGCTGTGCTCCTTTATCGTCGTTATTTCTCGTTGTTTTTCTTCGCGCGGGCCTCTTCGAGTTTTTCATCAAAGCCTTCGAAGGCGTTGCCGAGGTAAATTTGATTTTCGTCGTGGGCATCGAGGTCGGCGCGATCGCGGGGGTCGGCGTTTTCGATGTCTTCTTCTTCGTCGCATTCCTCTTCTTCGCATTCTTCCGAGATGTCATGGACTTGGTCGGCGGTGATGAAACGAGGATAGGAGGAATTAATCGATTCATAATGGGCGTGGTCTTCGTAATAATCGAATTCTACTTCAATGTGAATGCAGAAATTGGCAAGCGTCTTCATCAAATAAGTGGCGACCGATTTTTCGAAGGGTTCGAATTTGTGGGGGGCATGAACCCAAACGATGGCATTCCAGCTCGTTTGCTCCACGCCTTGATGAAGCAAAACGGTTTCGGTGCTTGCAAAGCTCACATCGTCTTCTTTGGTTTCGAATAATTGGGCAATGTTGCCGGTGTTTTCCCGGGAATACTGGCCTACGACAAAGTGGTCAAGGCCGATGATTTGGATGGTGATCATAAAATAAAAAATACCTCTTGTCGCTTAAGTATAGCACACGCGCCCGCTTACGCGAGAGGGGTAATGCGAAAATAGGAAAATTAAATCCACCTTATAAGCTAAGCCGTTCTTCTTTTTGATTATTCCTCGCCAATAAAGAAAAATATGCTTGTCGAAAACAAACGCTCCATCAAAATTTTAGGATACATAAAAAGATTCTTTGCATGGGGGCAGCATTCATTTGGATTGTTGGAATCGGGAAGGCGATTTTGCCATCGTCGACGTCGGCATCCCATTTGGCGCCAAGTAGACGTCTCGGAAGGAAGAAAAATCCCCTCGGGAATTTGCATCCTTATTTTTTGTTCCCTCATCGGAGGCATCCTAACCATATGCATTTCGGAAGCCGATTTATATGGATGCCAAGGATACATGGCTTCCAAGGTCTTCGATGAGGAAGGCAAGAAAAAAGAATTGAGCAAAGACGAGAAAATCGAGCTGATAGCGAAATACAAAAAGCCCCTAGACGAAGGGACGATTGCCCAAGAGGATTTTGAGGATAAAAAGAAATATTTGCTTCAATAAAACCTCAGTTTTTTCATCAATGATTGACAGACAATTTTTCGGTTTGTGAAACCTTGCATTTACCTTTTTTCCATTTACCTTTGAATTTTTGCAGGGGTAAGTCATCCATCGAAAAGCATTTTTCCCTTTCTTCTTTTATTCGCAAAGGAATCTTCGTCCTGTTTTATTGACAATATTTTTTATTGGCAAAATCAATAGTCTAGCGGATCAACATCGCAGACGATTTTCACCCCGCCTTTTCCCGAATATTCATGGATTAATTTTCCTAAAAAAGGCTTCACTTTCAAAGGGTCGCGGAACTGCAGCAACACATTTCTTCGATGCCATTCTCCTAGGCAAGGGAAATAGGGAACCATCGGACCAATCGCGGCAAGAGAAGGGATTTTCTCCGCCAAAACCAAATCCCGGATATTCTCCGCGCTTAAGATGGCGCGGTTTTCGTCTTTGGAAGAAAACGTCAAACAGGCTAGGAAATAGAAAGGGGGGTAATGGCCCATATGCCTTTCCTGCATTTCGCGTCGGTAGAACATTTCGTAATCTTGCTTTGCCCCAAGGGTAATCGCGTAATGTTGGGGGTTATAGGTTTGAATCAAGGCTTCCCCTGGAAGAGCTCCTCTTCCGCTTCTTCCCACGGCCTGGGCAATCAATTCAAAGGTCGTTTCGGAGGCACGGTAAGAAGGGAGCATCAATCCAATGTCGGCGAGCAATACCCCCACCAAAGTAACGGAAGGAAAGTCATGCCCTTTGGCAATCATCTGGGTGCCAATCAGGATATCGTATTCTTTGTTTTTAAATTCCCGCAAGGTTTTTTCTACTGTTTTTTTGGCCTTGCCGACATCGCTATCAAGCCGGGCGATACGGGCATCCGGCAAATATTCTTGCAGGACTTTCACCGCTCTTTCCGTGCCAAATCCCACGCGTTGGAGGTCATGTCCCCCACAGGAAGGGCAAGTATCGGGATAAAGTTCCACATATCCACAGTGATGGCATTTAAGCATCCCGTCTTCTTTGTGGTAAGTCAAATTGCCGTGGCAAGTGGGGCAAGTGAAGGTGTAGCCGCAGTGGGCGCAGCGGCAAAAGGAGGCATACCCCCTGCGATTAACCAGCAACATGACCTGTTCTTTTTTATCCAAGCGGTCCTTGATTTTATCGAGGAGAATCTTGGAAAACACCCGGTCCCCCGGCATCATGATGCTGCGGTCCCGTAAGTCGATGATTTGGGTTTTGGGGAGGGGTTTGGCATTCGCGCGATGTTCCATCACTTCGTAACCATAAACCCCTTTCCCCGCGCGGGCTTTGGTTTCAAAAGAGGGGGTGGCCGAGCCTAAAACCACTTTGGCGTTAAAGTGTTTCGCCCGCAGGATCGCCACTTCTCTAGCGTGGTAAAAAGGAAGGCCGTCTTGCTTATAGGATTCCACGTGTTCTTCGTCGATTAAAATCAAGCCGATGTTAGTTAAGGGGGCGAAGACGGCACTGCGGGCACCGACGACGATTTTAGCCTCCCCTCTAGCGATGCGGCGGTATTCATCGTATTTTTCCGATGGGGTCAATCCGCTATGGAGAATGGCGATTTGCTTTCCAAACCTTCTTGAAAAATATTCGACCATGACGGGAGTTAACGAAATTTCAGGAACCATCATCAGGATGCTTTTCCCTTGTTGAAGATAGGCTTCGCTTAAATGAAGGTAAACCTCGGTTTTGCCTGATCCTGTCACCCCTTGAAGGAGGATCACTTCTTTGGGCGAAGCAAGGATGCCGTCATAGGCTTTTTGCTGCTCTATGTTCAAATCATGAGGCTGTTCCCGTTCATAATCGGGGATTTGAAAACGTTGCTTTTCCCTTTTAAATAAACGAAGGCGGCCCATGGACACGAGGCGCTTCAAAATATCGGGGCTACCCGCTTCCTTTTTTAGGATTTCTTCGTTGGCGGAAACGAGGCGCACCATCTCAATTTGTTTGGGGGTGAGGCTTTCTTCGCTTGCATCCAAAACCGATACATAGGTGTCGTAAGCAATTTTAGGCTTCGATAAACTCGAAAGACTCGGTCGCAAAGAAGGCGGAAGCATCGCTTGGAGGACGGAGATGCGCGGAGACAAATAATAGGAAGCCACTTCATCGGCTAGAGTTAAAAGTTCCTCATTCAGAAGGGGCTCTTCATCGACAACTTCTTGAATCGGGAGAAGTTCGTATCCGTTTTGTTGTTTTAATTCCTCCGCGGATAAGCTCGTTTCTTCCACATGAGTCACAAAGCCCATGATCGATTGATGGGCAAAGGGGATTCGAACGCGAAATCCCTTCTCTACGCGCTTCTTCCCTTCATAAAGATAAGAGAATTCGCGGTCGAGGGAATTCAATCCATATTCAATCAACACCGAAAGAATTTTCATTCATTAAGTATAAAAGAAAATCCCCGAAACGGGGATAGGGGTCAAGCTTCTTCGATGATTTTTGCAATCGTTTCAGCGGCTTTTTCAATGTCGTCGTTATAAACCTTATAGGCGTAATGGTCTTGCATCGTCATTTCTTTTCTGGCTTTGGCTAGACGCATTTGAATGACGTCTTCGCTTTCCGTGCTTCTTCCGCGAATTCTTGCTTCCAAGGCTTCAAAGGAAGGAGGCATCAAATAAATGGAAATCGCATCGGGGCATTTCTTCAAAACTTCCAAGGTTCCATTGACTTCGATTTCAAGGAGGACGTTCTTGCCTTCTTCTCTCATTTGCTCCACCTTGTCTTTGGGAGTCCCGTAACGGTTCCCAACGAATTCCGCCCATTCAAGCAAATTGCCCGAATCGATGTTTTTTTGGAATTCTTCTTTGGAAACGAAATAATATTCCCGTCCATTGACTTCGCCAGGACGCGGGGAGCGGGTAGTCATCGAAACGCTATAAAATAGATTTAAGTCCGGTATCCTCATCAAAGCCATGCGCACGGTCCCTTTTCCAACTCCGGAGGGGCCCGATAAGATGATGAGTTTTCCCTTGCGATTCATATTAGACGTATTCTAGCCATGAAACAGCCCAAAATGCAAAGAGAAAAGAGGCGGTTTTTTATCCTTTTTGTATTTTTTCCATGAAACCGCTTCGATTGACGTTAATTTCGGGGGTCGAAAAGGCTATAACCGGAAAGGGAGACATCGAAAGTCGTTTGTTCGAAATAACGGAGCATCGACGCGAATTCGGGGTCTAAGTGGGATAGGCGGCCTTTTCCAAATACATAAGGATCGATAAACCGTTTCTTGGTGGAGATCGTCTCGCTATAGAGGTATCCCTTCTTTTGGGGATTTCGTTCTCCGGCTTCTACGCAGTATAGTCCACTGAAACTCATCCACGGCAAGACGATTCCGCTTTGTTTGATTCGAGTCAGCACCTCTTCTTCATCCGTCCATAAATCCGCTTTGGTCAAAACGCCTTGCTCCATGTAAAGGGAAAGGACTTTGGACAATAAATTCATCGCGTAACGATCTTCGGCACGGCAATACATCAAGGAATTTTGCAGGGCCAATAAACCGAAGCGCTTCGCTTTGTCTAAGCTTTGAAAGCCAATTTCTTTCTCTCCTTTGTCGTTAAAATCAAACCGTAAATCTTCATAGAGGGAGCACGCTTCTTGAAGAGAGCAAAAATGGAAATGGAGGAAATTGGATAAGGTGTATTCCAAACGGTCGGCGGACAAAAAAGGCGCGTCGTTATCGCAAAGAGGATAGAGGTGATAATCGGCGACGTCATCGACTTTTAGCCCTTCTTCTTTTAGAAACGAAACAATTTCTGGATCGTGTTCTAGCAGGGCGCGGGTCGGGGCTTCCGTCGCTTCTTGTTTGACGGGGTCCCCCTCTAAAAAATCAATCACATGGGAAAAGGCAGGGGTGGCAATATCGTGATAAAGCCCTGCAAGCACTTCCTGCTTGGATCCGCCAAAATGGAGAATGATTTCGGCCACCCCCAAGGAATGGGCGTAACGCGAATAAGGCTCCACGGAAGCAAAATAAGCAAGGGAAGTATATTCCAGCCCGCAATGCATCCCGACTTTTTGAAGGCGTTTCATCGCTTTAGCTTCGATGGCTTTGCTTAAATAAGCGGGATATTCACCCGCATAAAAATCAATTTCCGGCTCTAAAATGCTCATGGTCCCATTCTAGCATGTTTGGGCATCGTTTAGGTGGGGGACGCCTTGAATTTTACTAGGCCAGGCCCTCTATTTTGGTTCGTTTTTCTTATCAGCCTTCAAAGAAAGGACAAAGGCTGTAACGAAGCATCCAACCACAGCAAACCCACCCACCCACATTCCTGTAACAAGAACATTGGGAACATCAAAATCCGCGCGCAGAATGATTGCGTCAGAAAGAAAGCAAAGACCTATAAAAAGAAGCGATAAAGCGATTCCTAAATCACGAAAAACCTAAATTTTCTTCATTTTTCTCCTTTTCCTTTGGTTATAAATCACCCCTCACAAAAAAGACGCAAGAGAAAAATCTACATTTATGACAAAGGACTTCCCCAAGCGGTTTTCTAAATCGAGTACAATGCCCTCAATAAGAGGCTTGTTTCCTTATTAAACCGTCTTTATGCAGGAGGTTCCTATGAGAAAGCATCAGCGGATTTGTTTTTTGGACCCATGGCGTCGTCGGTTGCTTGCTTTTAACCGTGTTAGGAAATTTATTTGTTCAGAGGATTCCACTTGCGGTTTCGGATTCGATAGGCAGTTTCCCCTCCACTTATTTTCTTCCGTTAATCGCTATGCTCTCCCTTGCTTTTGTTCTCACTCCCTTTTTTCATCTGCTTGGCTCGTCTTCTTAAAGGCGGCGGAAGGCCTCCGGGGTTTCCATTTGGTCCATGCGCGTTTTGGACCAACATTGGCTTAGCCGTCCTCTCAAACGGCGGAATTCTTGGAAACATCATCCTCTTTGCAACGAAAGGGATCTTGGTTCCTTCTTTCTCTCTGAATGGAACAATTTCCTTTTGATGAGCACTCCTTATTTCACTCTCTTTTTATTATCCTTCGCCTATTGTTTTTTCGATAAAAAGCCAAAGAAAGCGGTTTAATTTCGAGCCAAAGAACATAATTTAAGCCCACTTTGTGGCATAATGCTTTCTATGGCACTCAAAGAAAGTCAAATCCAATCCCTGGCTTCGATTTATTCGAGCCGTTTAAAAGGGCAACGCCTTAGCAAAATCGTTCAATACGATTCCGACGTCTTTTCGTTTGGCTTATCCTCTTCCGGGCGATTGAATTTCGTTTTAAATTCGGGGGATCCTTATGTTTATCTTTCTTCTTCGCCGATGGACGTTTCTTCTCTTTCCACGCCTTTTTCGATGCTATTAAGGAAAGAGGTGTCGAATTCCATCATTGAGCGGGTCTTTTGCGTCAACGAGGACCGCGTCCTTGGCTTGGAATTAAAGGCCGTGGATTCGATCTTCCGCGAGATTACCCTTTATCTCATCGCCGAGTTCATCCCCACCAAAGCTAATCTTATTTTGCTGGATGAATCCAAAAAGGTATTAGGGGCTTTGCGGACCAATCTGATTACGGATCCCCGTCCTATTTTCCGGGGCATCCAATATGAACCGCCTTTAAAAAACGATTCTTTAACCTACACCCCTTTCCCCTTTGAGGAAGAAGCCTATCAAAAAGCTTGTTTGGACAAAGAAATTAAACTCAAAGAAAAGCGTAAGAAAACGCGCTTCAGCCACTTATACCGTTACTGTGCGACGAAAGAAAAGTCGTTGAGGCGAAAAGAAAAATCCATCGCCCAAGATATCGAAAAAGCCAAAACCCACCTCGACGACGGGGAATATGGCAATTACATCTACATGAACCTCGATTCCATCCATCCCGAAACGGGAGTTATGGACGTGTATGGCGTTTCCGTTCCTCTTGACCCGTCGCGAAGCCTTGTTTCTAACGCGGAAGCTTTCTTTCGTCGGGCCAAAAAAGCCAAAGCCACTCTTGCTCAGGCCGAAAAATATTTAGAAGAGGCGCGAAAAGAAGCCGAGGAATATCGGCTTCTTGTCCAAAACCTGGATTCCTGCGACGAGGCGATGCTAGAAAAATTGTCCAAGGAATATGGGTTAGAAGAAACGGGAAACAAGAAAAAAGGACTCAAGACCCCGTTAAGTGGGAATGCCATTCGCCCTTATTCTGTTGAAGAAGACGGAGTTTATTATGTTTTTGGGAAAAATGCCTCCCAAAACGACTTTCTCTCTTTCTTGCTTCTAACCAAAGGCGAATACCTATGGTTCCACGTTAAAGAGGGGCATGGAGCCCACTTGATCCTCCAAAAAGAGAATCCGAATAACGCAGAAATCACGTTTGCCTGCGAATTGTGTCTTTTAGCCTCGTCCCGCGAAGAAGGCGAAGTCATGTATACCCCGCATAAAAATATCCGAAGAGGCAACGTCAAAGGGCAAGCGATCGTCAAAACCTATCAAAGCGCCTATTTTAGGCAAGTGAGTCCCAAAGCCAAAGAAGCCTACTTAAAGGCGAGGAAGTGGCAAACAAAATAAAACAAAGAACGCTTATTTCTTATCCGGGAATTTTTGGTTATAACGTTCAATCGCTTCCGCGATGACTTGTTTGGCATATTGGGAGCCGCGCACCCCTTCGATGACGGTGTCTTTGCCGTGTTCGAGTTCTTTATAATGCTGGAAGAAATGAGAGATTTCTTCGACGATGTGAGGAGGAAGTTCGTGAAGAGAATGGTACGTGTTGTATAGGGGGTCATTCTCAGCAATCGCGATGATTTTTTGGTCCACTTCTCCCGAATCGATCATGTTTAAAACGGCAACAGGATAAGCGCGGACTAGCGACATCGGGACGATGGGTTGGGAGCAGATGACCAAGACGTCGAGAGGGTCCTCGTCCAAGCTCCAAGTCCGCGGTATGAAACCATAGTTTTGGGGGTAATGGGTCGCCGTATAAAGAATGCGGTCCAAAATCAGGGCGCCCGTTTCCACGTCGAGCTCATATTTATTCTTGCTTCCCGCGGGAATTTCCACGCAGGCAAGGAAGTGTTCGGGGGTAATGCGGGATTTGGAAATCGCGTGCAAAATGTTCATATTCGTCTCCTAGAAAAATTTTCTAGGCCTATTGTAACGCATTTATCCTCAAAAATACTCCGATACCGCTTTCTTCCTTTTCTTCTTATAATGAACGGCATGAATAAAAGGACGCTACTTCTATTTCTATCTCTAACATCTTGCTCTTTGGGGCAATCCAGACAAATCGTGCCCGATTTTCAATATGAAGAGAATATGCCCTCGTTGACGCAAAACGGGGACGTCGATACCCATTTAGAAGATTTTGATTTAAACGAAGTAACGCGCACCTTAGATATCGATACGGCAACGCGCCTCATTGAAAACAACGAATCCTTCTTTCTTTATGCGGACTCCTCTTCTTGCAGCCATTGCAAGAAAATCGAAGAGCCTCTTAGCTATTTTCTAGGCAAATCCTCGATTAGCTGCTACCGTGTTTCTAACGCCGCCTTATCCCCTTTTTTCCACGACTTGGAGAAAGCTTATCCGGAATTAGGGATTTCCGCCTCCCAAGTAGGAACCCCTTTCGGAGCGATTATTTCTAACAAGACCTCAACGGTTTTATCCATGCAAAATAACGCCTATTCCCCTTACGAGTTTTCTTCCTATCTTTTCTCGCAAGTGAATCGTTCCAACCTCTATTTATTTGAAAAAGCAGACGCGTTCTTGGCGTTCCGGGAAAAGAATCCCGCTTCTTCTTATTTGGTCGATAATAATAACGATAAACGGTCCGCTTTTGTTCAAGAGGCTATTCAAAAAGAAACGCCTTCTGCGATCTTTGAATATAGCAAAGCAAGCTCTTCCGAGCAGGAAAAAATCTTACGAGCGGGCTATACGCTGGCTTAACGTTTCTTCTCTCTTAGGAACGCATCAAAGGCAAGACCGTCTTCAAAGTGTTCAAATTTGGCGTCGAAATACAAATCGCACATCGCATCGGCGAGTCCTTTGGGGTAGCGGCCCCATTGAACGATTTTATCGCCGTATTTTTGGAAGACTTCTTCAAGGCTATGTTGATAGGAATAGCAATCGCGACGGTGGGAGGCAAAGGCATAATAGCATTTGGCCTTGGGGTCTAACGTAATAGGACGATCGAGGAAGACATCGGCAAAAATATCGTAAACGGAGCAAGATGAGCCAAAATTCATAAGATCCGGAGTGTCTCCTCCTGGAGCGCGCATATTGCATTCTAGAGCCACGAAGTCCCCTTTTTCTCCTAAGCCTTCTTTGGCCTGGTTCAAAACAAAGAATTCAATATGGAAACAACGCTTGGTTATGCCAAAAGCCTTCACGACCTTTCTTCCCGTTTCTTCAAAGGCTTTTTCATCTAAATCCTTCATGGGAAGGGAAATGGGGTTATCAAAATAATAATAGTCGAGTTTTTGATTCACAACATCGGCAATTGGGGTGGGGAAGTGATCGGTCGTCACGAAGACACAGTTGCTTTGGGAGTCGCAAATTCCGTCAAAAGAAACGATCTTCCCATCCACGAACTCTTCCAAAATATGGGGGACGTCAAGGGGTTTAGCAAAGAAATGGCGAAGAGCGGCTTCGTCCTTTAAACGATAGGATTCGCTTGCCCCAACCCCGCAGTCGGGTTTGACGAAGAGGGGGTATCCGACTTGAGAAGCGAACTCGATGGCTTTGCCTAAATCCTGTTGGGAATTTAGTAACACATAACGAATGGTTTTGGCTCCGCCTTGCCGAAAGCGTTCCTTCATCTTTGACTTATGGTTCATCGCTTCTAGTTCTTGGGGGCGAAGGCCCGGGATATGGAATTCCTCGCGAAGTTTCGCGTCACTTGGCAGCCACCATTCATTGTTGGATTCTAGTCCATCGATGGGGCCATATTTTTGGATTAAAGAGGCAACGGCTTTGCTCATGTCCGCATAAACGTTCATGTTTGGAACATAAACGTAATCCGTTAGGCAATCCCGAAGGCGTTTTTCACATTGATTCCATGGGGTATCTCCAATTCCTAGCACGCGGACGCCACGATGGGCCAAGGCCTCGCACCAGAGGTAATAACGCTTGGGGAAATTGGGAGAAATAAACACGAAATTCTTCATGAGGCCACTATACACCCTGACGCTATTTTTTGTCGTAAAAGCGTTTACATCGCAAAAAATGACCTCATTAGAAATTCTTCTCCTATAATGGGGCCATGCATTATTCTTATTGCCCCCATTGCGGTCAGCTCCTCACCCTTAAGGATGCTGGAGACGACGGCAAAGTCCCTTATTGCCTAGCATGCCGTCGATATTATTTTGATTCCTTCTCCACCTGCGTCATCGGACTCATCGAAAACGAATATGGAGAAATCGTGACCTTAAAGCAAAATTATCTTTCTCCCGTTTATTGGACGCTTCCCGCAGGATATATGAAGCCCAATGAAACCGCGGAAGAAGCTTTTCGACGTGAGGTAAGAGAAGAATTGGGTCTTGAGCTAGAAGAACTTCATCTAGAAGCCACCTTCTCCTACCCATTAAATGGAAACCTGATGATTGGGTTCTTTGCCAAAACCAAAAAGCAGCCACTTCGCCTCTCCAAAGAAATCGACGAAGGACGTTGGACGAAATTAGAAGAGGCGGGCGCCATCTTGTTCCCGCCAGCGCCTGGGAACGCCAGTTACGGTCTATGGGAAAGACGCATGGCGCTATTAACAAACAAATAAATCATGAACCGCATTGAGGAGCTTCTTCCATTTAATAAAAAGAAGCTCTTTTTTCATCGTTCTGTCTTATTCACAAATGTAGATTGTATTAAATTTATTCGATAAAATCGAATCTTTTATGGATATTTTCGCAAAAAATAAATTTTTTTCGTTATATATAACGTAGGGGGTTTCCGTTATGGAGTGAATCCCTAAAATCGTCGCGCAACGCCCTAGGAAGGACGGGAAGCATGCTCGAGCTCATCGCCTTAATGGCCTTGATCGACTTGTTCCTTGTTCTATTCAGGGGCGGGGGGCGCCACGACGACGAAGAGTGAATGAAAAGTG
>CAKUXV010000008.1 GCA_934700895.1 uncultured Bacilli bacterium | reverse complement strand
TGCGGATCCCCTCCTACAAAATCGTAGAATTCCTTAAACGTCAAAGGGGCCAAGTGAATGTTGGTTGCTTTGTCGCGAAATTCCGTCACGATATCTTTCGACAATAATTTCGAATTGCTTCCCGTTACATAGAGATCGACATTGGTGACCCGTGACAGGCCCAAAACAACATCTACGAAGGTGATGGCGTTAGGGTCCGTTGGCTTAGCGATGATGATTTTTCCATCGGTAAAAGAGGGGTTGATCACCGGGCTAACCAGTTGAATCCCATCGATAAAAACATAATGCATCTTCGAAGATACCGCGGCCCAATTCTTAACGTATTCCGCTAATTCAAATGGATTGCGGTATTTGGCGTTAACGATGTCGTCGAGTTCAACGCTAAGAATTTCCGAAGCTTCCACGCCATGTTCCAGCAAATAGCTGCGGTAAATTTCTTTCAAAAGATAGGACTTCCCGCATCTTCGAATGCCAGTAATGACCTTGGGAAAACCATTTTCCTTGGCTTCAATCAGTTCTTTCAGATATTGTTCCGTTGAATCATCTAATTACCTTTTTTATAGAATTCTATGTTTTTGGCAAATAGACGAGGGGACGACGATTAAAACTGAATGCAGTCCAAAGCCAGCATAATGACAAAACCAAGCAGAAAGGACCATACGCCAAAATGGTCATGACCCTCACTGCTCATCTCGGGAATCATCTCTTCCGCGACGACGTAAATCATGCATCCCGCGGCAAAAGCTAACGCCCAAGGCATGATTCCTTGGATTTGCATGGCAAGAAATAATCCCATAACCGCAGCAAGAGGTTCTACCGCTCCAGAAAGCATGCCAAACAAAAAGGCTTTTCCACTAGAACCCGACTCACTTTTGATGGGCAAGGAGACGACGGCTCCTTCCGGGATATTTTGAATGCCGATGCCGATCGCTAATAAAAGGGCTCCCGTTAATAAAGACAAGTTATTCCCTTGGGACAAAGCTACCCCAAAGGCAATCCCTACGGATAAGCCTTCGGGGACATTATGAATCGTAACGGCCAAAAACATCTTGGAGGTCTTGCTCATCCTTTTAGAATGCAGTCCTTCTTCTTGGTTCTCGGAAACGTGAAAATGGGGAACAAGCTTATCGACGCCCCATAAAAATAAGGCACCGAGAAGGATTGAGATAACAACAACCAGCCAAGAAGGCATGTAAGTTAGGTTTGTTTCTAAGGCGGGCTTAATCAGCGAGAAAAACGAAGCGGAGAACATCACCCCAGCGGCAAAGCCCGTGAAGATTTTATTTAAACGGGGTGAGATTTCCTTCTTACCTAAAAAGAAAACGAAAAAAGCACCTAAAGTCGTGCAAAGAAAAATGAGAGAGATTCCAAGAATGGGATAGAGGATTTGTTCCATGGGATCGGCTCCTTTCCAGTAAGTTAACTACTATTAACTCTAGTATGTTACTACGTTAGCGGGGAAAGGGGAACGAGAACGATTTAAAGGCAGCCTATTCGAGTCACATGGACCTCGCCTTTCAACGAGGACAATCGATGAAATTACTCTTCAACTTCTTCGTAATAATAGGAATAATCGATTCCTTTTATCACTAGTTCTCGATTAGCAAAATCACTCGTCAAAGATTCATTAATTAAGCGAAATATAAAAGAAGAATTTACCGGGGAAACGCTCATGGCCTTTAAATAATCGGTTTTATTGATTTTAGACCAATCCACGCATTTTTTGAGAGATCGAATTAAGATTTGATCCAGCCAAATTCTCGTCGCTCTTCCGTTTCCTTCCATGAAAGGGTGGGCAATATTCATTTCCACATATTTGTCCACGATTTGTTGGATATCGTTTTCTGGCATCGCATCGATTTGTTTCAATATTTCAGGGAGATAGAGAGCGTTAGCGAACATAAAGCCACCTCTGGAAATATTCTTGCTACGAATCTTCCCTGCAAACGAATACAGCCCACCAAAAAGATAGGCATGGATTTGCTGCAGGCCTTTGGTCGTGCCAACCTCAATATTAGATATGATTCCAAAACTAATTAAATCATAGGCCTTCTTTTTGCTTTTCTCATCCAAGGGATCATCTTTTCCTTTTAGCCACTCCTTTAAGACGCGCCTTTGTTTGCTGGGGAGTATATCAACCAAAGAATCAACCCCTTGATCCGTCAGGCAATCCATCTCGTAGTTCTTCCCATCGGAAGCCGTCATCTTCACAGATTTGCAAAGATCGGCCAATTCCTTATTCCTTTTTTTGATAGCATACCAATAGACACGCGGATTTGAGGTGCTTACCACCGCATCCACGAGGTCAACAGCGCACACAACCCAAGACGATGTTTCGTCATCCCATCGGGAACGCACGGGCTTTTTATTAAAATAACGAATGGATGTTTTTTCTTTCATCTTCTTATTTTACTGCATCGTGCCTTCAGTTGCATACATTTTGTAAGCAACTGGATTTTATCAGGGATCGCCTGAACTAAATCGAAGTCACCGGCGTCAAATAACAGGATCGATTCAAGGGTTTCACTTCATCGCTCAAGCATAAAACAATGCCTGGACGCACTTCCAAGCCGAATTTGGATAACGCGTTAAAATTCTTGTCAGCATTGTTAGGATCGCTCGACTTTTTGACTTCAAGCGGATAAATGGAATTGTGCCCTAAAATAACGAGACTTATTTCTTTATGGTCGATGTCTCGATAATAGCAAAGATTTTCTGTCGATTTCCCCACGTTACAATAGCTCTTTACGATTTCGCTGACGACAAAGGTCTCTAGAAACGCCCCATCCATATTCCCGGTTTGCAGGGTTTCCGCATTGGGCCAGCGACATAAATAAGCGGCGAGCCCGTATCCATAAAATAGACTTTCGGGGTTTTGACGAGACGATTGGTGATATTCGCGTGATAGGGGTGAAGGATGAAGAGGATTCCGCTTCGTTCTAGAATCCCCACCCATGCTTTTGCGGTAGGCGCGGAGATTCCAATCCGTTTGGCGATATCCTCGTATTTCAATTCTTGCCCCGTTCTCGCGGCCATATAAGCCAAGAAATCATAGAATTCATTGAGTTTACCCACTTGGGCTAAATCCTTGACGTCCCTCTCTAAATAGGTGTTGACATAGTCGGCATAATAACGATCCCAATCGAGGTCTGTAGTAACTAGTTGCGGCATACCACCGCGGAAGATTCTTTGATAAACCTCGGATACATTGGCAGGAGGGGACTTCACTTTCTTTAACGCATCTACTTCTGGAACAAAGCATCCATGAATATCCTCCTCTAGTTCCTGCATGGATAAAGAAGACATTTAAAACACGGCGAGACGGCCCGCTAAAGACTCCGACACCCCTTTCATCATCTTAAATTTTTGGGAACCGGTTAACCAGAATAGTCCGTTATTGTCTTTCCCCTCATACCCCAAACGGTCCACGATATCCCTGATGGTTTCTAGAATCGAAGGGACCTTTTGGAATTCATCAATCAAAATGGGATATCCATAGGTTTCGAAAAAGAGCGCGGGGTCGGTTTCGGCAAGTCGCCTTACTGCCCGGTCATCGAAACTAACATAACGCCTCGAGGGTTCCTTGATGTGGTTAAGCATCGTGGATTTCCCCACCTGGCGTTGTCCGCAGACCAGGATAACGGGGTATTGCTGGCTTGCTTTTAGGATCGTCGATTCCATGGCTCTTTGGAAGTACATGGTTTTTACATCCGAGAATTCTAAAGTCAGACTTTATTTTGCTCGCATTCCCAAAGATGGCAAATGGACCGTGGAAGCTCGTCGCGAACAGGGAATTCAGTTGCCTACATTTTGTCAGCAACTGAAAAAACCTAAGAGCCAACCGCTTCTTCAACATCTTGGGTCAATAGCTTCTTATATAGCGAATCCATGAGGATTGCTCCTAAGGGGGCGGTGAACAAGATGGAAACAACCGCCGCGGTTAAAACTAAGCTCCCACAGGCTAAGCCTTCCGAAAGGGCGATCGCCCCAATCGAAGCCTGGACAGTGGCCTTGGGCAAATAGGAAATCACGATGAAGAGTTTTTCTTTCCATGTGAACTTGGTAGCAATTAAGCAAACGAAGACCCCAAGGCTACGAAAGATCAAGGCCAAGAAGATCAAACCAACTAGAATCGCCCCTTCTTGGGAAAAGGCATAATGAACGTCGGTAGCAATCCCTACTAACGCGAACAAAAGAATTTCAAATCCCTGCCATAAGCCGTTATAGGATTTTTGGATTTCTTGGGCTTCTTCTTTTCGAAAGATGTTGACGACGATGGCCATCGCGATGACCCCTAGCAAAGAAGAGATGCTGAAATAGGGTTTTAGGAAGTTTTCTAGGGCAATCATCCCCAAAGAGATTCCGAGCATGAAAATCGTAGAAGTCACCTTGCCTAGTTTTAAGTAACGGAGGATCAGGACCATCAAGAAGCCCATGGCAACCCCTAACGCGATGCCCGTGATGATCGAAATCGGGATTTGGGCGATTCCCCAGGCGGAGAAAGAGGAAGTCGCTACCAAATTCTTAAAGGAATAGAAAAGCACGATGACAAAGACATCATCGCAGGAAGACCCCGCCATGACGAGTTCGGGGACGCCATGCTCTTTCCCATATCCTTTTTCCACCAAGGAAATCATCCGCGGAACGACCACGGCCGGAGATACCGCGGCAAGGACGGAGCCTAGTAACAGGGCTTCTAAATAGGAAATGCCGAAAAACATGGGGGCGAAGATCGCAATCCCGAGCATTTCAAAGCACGCCGGTACAAAACACATCAAAATCGCAGGACGACCGATTTTCTTGAGTTGATGGATGTCTAACGATAATCCGGACCTTGTGAGAATAATAACTAAGGCGATTTGCCTTAAATAAGAAGAAATCGATAAAAGGGTGTCGTCGACGATATTGAGCAAGGATGGACCGATCAAAATGCCTAGAATCATATACCAAACAAGTTTTGGCAATTTGATTTTCTCAAAGACGTAGCCTCCTAGCACCCCTCCTCCAAAAATGAGAAACAAGGATAAAAACAGATTCATTTTCCTTCTCCTTCCGCCCTAGAAATAAAAACAAGCTGATTTCATTTCTACGGCCAAAATAAGTCGTAGACGTCATCAGCTTTTTAGTGTGCGGTTTACTATTGCTAGAAGGGAGACATCATTCCCAGACAAACTATACCATAAAGAAAGAAACGTGGATGAAAAGATTTCTTTTTCGCTTATTTGTTCTTGGAATTCGCTTCAACGATCAAAGAACTTAAAACATCGCCACGAGCGACGATTCTCCGATAGAAATCCTTGGTGACGTTGGTCGAGGCTTCGTAATAGCCGACGATGCGACGATAAAAGTCTTTGCCGATTTTGTCGCCATTGGGCTTGGTTTCGATGTAGCCAAGGATCCGAAAGTACGAGTCTTTGATGATTTGTTCTGCCATGTGATGATTCCCCTTTATCATTCCTGCAGTCGAATGGCCCTTTAGGGCTTCTTCTTAAGTTTATTCTAAATCAAAGGAGTTAGGGAATCTTGGGATTTTAGAGAAGTGTACGGATATGGGGTCAAGCCTTCGAATAATCCTTTATCGCTTTTTGAGACGTTTCAAAGCGCGTGGTTTCCATCGATTGTCTTTGTCGGGACTTGAGGCAAATGCCCCGAAAACAAAAAAAGGCGTTTTAAGGTACGCCACCACGACTTGGACAGGTTTAAGGTCTCTGGCCCGACGATTGGATAGTCTTTTCGACTTTATCCCTTGTAGTCCTCTATCAACTGATTGATCAAGTTTTTGGGCTCCTCCAAACTATAATCTTTTCGCCCGCAAGTCGAG
Organism: uncultured Bacilli bacterium; assembly: GCA_934700895.1. Lineage (GTDB taxonomy): Bacteria > Bacillota_I > Bacilli_A > RFN20 > CAG-826 > Alloenteromonas. Next base: position 65,719 of record CAKUXV010000008.1, on the reverse strand, counting down.
CGGCAAAAAGACTCTAGCACAAATTGCTGAGCCCGTAGTTCTTGTTCTCTTTTTTTCAATATTCATGCAGTTGTTTCGTCCTTTCATTTAGGATACTCCCTACTCGGCTATTCCATTTCTTCGTAAGAATACGAGGCATCAATGCCTTTCATAAACAGTTCTTTATTGTTGATGTCACTGGTTAAGGCATTCCTTAGAACTGTTTTTATTTTTGCATCGGAATTCGGGCTTTGTATCATCGAATCAAAATAATCTTTTTTATCGATTTTGAACCAATCAACGCATTTTCGTAATTCTTTAACAAATAGCAAGTCCAGCCAAATTCTAGTCCCTCTGCCGTTTCCTTCCATAAAGGGGTGGGCGATATTCATCTCCACATATTTTTCCACGATTTCTTCCAAAGTGGATTGAGGCATTTGGTCAATTCGGGATAATGGTTTTGGTTCTTATTTTTTCTGCAAAATCGTATAGACCTTCAAATAAATAGCCGTGGATTTTTTGCAAAGCGACCGTTTTTCCTATTTCACGGTCCTCAATCAAATTGGTTTGATACAGGTCATAGGCCTTTCGTTTGCTCTGCTCATCGAGGGGAGATCAAGGAGGCCGCTAATCCAATTCAAAATCCGCTTGTTATATTTGGATGGAATAAGGGTTAATAACAATCGAACTCCTTTTTCATTGATGACATCCGAAAGATATTTTTTGCCATCGTCTGCATATAATTTCAGTTGTCTACAAAAGGGAGACAGCTCCGGGTTCCTCGTTTTAACATTATTCCAATATCTTCTTGGCGAGTTGGGTTCTACGAGAATGTCGATAAAATCAACGGCGGAATACCACCACAAAGATTGCTCGTTGTCCCATACGGTCCTAACTTCTTAACCGTTAAAGTATCTAACTGGATGTTTTGCCATATAAATTTGATAACGTAATTAAATTCAGTTGTCCACAAATCAGGGACAACTGATTCAGTATTACGCAATTCGTCTCCATTCATCTATGGCGTTATTTGTTTCCGGGCAATGGTCATTTTGCGTTCAGGTGGGAGATCAACAGCACGAACAAACCGAACAGCAAACATGCCGAATCGGTTGTCAAGAAAGCGACAGCAAGCGGAACAGATTCAAGGGATGCAGGGCAAGGTCTGGCAAAAAAAGATAGAGGCAAATCAATTCATTCCCCATCCTATCAAATAATTGAATTTCCTTCGCGAATCCAAAATGCGGTAGACAACAACCTGTTTTTCTTCTACCACGTATAGAGCAACATATCTTTTGCCAATAATAAGTTTTCTAACGACAAACGGAAAAGACTTTGGCATTTCAAAAATAGCGTTTCTTTCGGGGAAAGTTTGCAAACTTTGAATCGAAGAATAAATATTATCCGCAAGTTTTTGCGCAGCATCTTTGGAAACGTTTAAAGCACAGCCAACACATTCTGCCAAATCGGATTGTGCTTTCGAGGTCATAATAACCTTAAAAAAATCCATGATTACTATTTCCCCTCAATCAGTTTATTAATAAGGTTTTTAGATTCGTCTAAGGTGTAATCCTTTTCGTCGGAAAGTCGTGCGGCAAAAGCCTCTAAAACAAGTTGCTGAGCTTGAATTTCTTGTTCTCTTTTTTCAAAAGAAGCAATATCCATGACAACCAATTCGCCTTGCCCATTTTTGGTTAAATAGATGGGTTGCCCGCTTTCTTTACATTTTTGAACGACGTCGTTATATTTCAAGCGAATATCCGCAGAAGCCATGATTGTCATACAAATCCTCCATAACCAAATTTTATCAAAATTATTATAAGATTTTATTATCGAAGATTCAATTCGCCCAAGAAAATTTTGTCATAAACGAGAATTAAAAACAGCGCCGAATTCTTTCGACGCTATAATGTTTTGTTGGTGGCTGAGGGGGGACTCGAACCCTCGACATACCGGGTATGAGCCGGTTGCTCTAACCAACTGGGCTACTCAGCCATGGTGGAACTTATCGGGCTCGAACCGACGACCTCATGCTTGCAAAGCACGCGCTCTCCCAACTGAGCTAAAGTCCCAAGCCTTCTAAGCGATACCGCTTAAGCGGCTTGGTTATTATAGACACAGGAAAAAAAGGAAACAACAACCAAATTGAACTTTTTCGGCCCGATTGCAAAAATATCGAGTGCTTCTTGTCGAGAACCCCTATAATGGAATCAGGAGATTGCAGAACATGGATCAATCTATCATTTCTTTGGCCTACAAATATAACGGATGGGGCATCGCTTTATATATCCTCATCGTCACTTTGGTATCGGGGGTACTATCCGCGATCATTGGGGTGGAACGTGAAATCAAGGGGCAAGCCGCGGGGTTACGAACTCACGTCCTCCTTTCGATCGGCTGCACCTTGATCATGACCATCTCCATCTTCGGGATTGGATTTGCTTCCGGCCAAATCGATTTCTCGCAAGGATATATCGATGCATCGAAGCTATCCTATGATACTTCTCGCATTGGGGCGGGCATCACCGCCGGAATCGGTTTCGTCTGCGCCGGCACGATTATCCGCACGGGCTTATCGGTACGCGGATTAACTACAGCCGCCACCTTATGGGTATCCGCGGGAATCGGGATGGCCTGCGGATCGGGACTAGTCTTAGAAGCGATCATCGTCGCGGTCATCACGATGATTCTACTAACTGGGCTTCTTCATATTGAAAAGGCGATTGGAAGACGAAGCCCCCAAATCAAATTGACCGTGGCCAAAAATACAGTGGTCATCAAAACCATTCGCATGGAAGCGGAGGCTAACGGACTCATCATCAAAAACGTCGTGACCCATCAAACCACCTTGAAAAGCGGAGAAGAAGCCATCGTTGTCACCGTGTTATTCGCCCTTCAATCCTCTCAACCGGTTCTTGAAGAATTATGTGAGTCTTTATCGAACCGCGAAGGGGTTCTCTCCGTGGAACGGGTCCATTTTAAAAACCCGCTGGGCGAATAGTTCTTCTTTTGCTTCCATTCCCTCCTTTTCGGGGGTTTATTTAGGCGAATAAGGGCCAGGTGACCGCGAATTTAATCAAAACGAAGAATAAGGGGATGGAAACCACGCTTAATAAAGTCGATAGGAGGATGGAGTCGCTGGCAATATAAGCTTCGCGGTTATAGTCGTTGCAATAAGCTACCACGACCGCGCTGGTGGGCGCATCCATGCCAATGACAATCGCGGCAAGGCTATATTCGTTAAAAGGAATCCAGCCTAGTGCTTGGATGAGGCAGCAAATGCCAAAGGTCAATAAAGGCAAAGCAAACATGCGTAACACGGCAATAAGCCACGACGTCTTGTTCTTTAAGGCGGAGAGGAAATCCGCATCTCCTAAGCTCACTCCGATTAAAACCATGCATAACGGGGTGGCCAAAGCATCGCCAAAGGCAAAGACGTGATATAGAGCAGGCAACGTCTTATCGATGCGCAAAAATCCATAGGAGACCCCTCCCACATCCACTTGCCAGACGACGTTTTGGAGTAACCACACAAGTAATCCCGCCCCCATCGCGATCATGATGGGGTTCACGAAGATCGATTTTAATACAGGGCCCACGTTCCCTTTTTGGAGTTTGGTCCCTGAGATGCAAAGGAAGCAAAAGATATAAACAACAAGCCGGAACGACAAAGTCATCAAGGAGGCGGGAATCATCACTTCTCCTAAATGCTCCCCCGCATAGACGGCTTTTAAAACGGGAATGGCGAAGAAAGTCAACTGGCCAACCGAGGCTAAAATCGCATAAAGGACCCGCTTATCCGCGTCTTTTTTGAGAAAGAACAAAAGGCTGAATACGATGAAGACGACATAGAGGACAAGGGATAAGACGAGCAATAAGGCATTCGAAGCGAGGCTAGAAGGATTAAAATCGCTCATAAAGGCGCAGAAAGCCATGCAAGGGATCGCCACCTTCATGACTAAGACGTTTAAGACTTCTTTTGCCCCATCTTTAAATAAGCCAATGCGGCGGAAAATAAATCCCAGGAGCAAAAAGGCGATCGAGGCTAAAATCGCCCCTAGGAAGTTTTGGTCCGTAAAAATATCAACGATAATATCCATAACGGCCACGAGTATACGCGCCTAACGACCACTTGACGTTTGAATGCGCTTCCACGATTTCTTTTAAGGGCATGATGGGGTAATCCGAGTCCAAAAGGGTTTGGATCAATTCTTCCACGCGTTGGATATACCGCTTCCTTCCCGTTGTTAAATAATAACGTTCAAAGGGCGAGAGTTTCGTGTTTAACGGGATTTTGATCGAAAAATTCAAAGGGGTGGCAATAGAAAACCAAAGGGTGAGTTTGATTTAACGCCCGTTTTAAAAATTCAACAAGTTGCTTGGGCGTAGGAAAGCGGAGCAATGGCCCTCCTCCTAGCATCGCTTGATGGAAGCCTAGTGCTTTTCCTGCCGGCATCGGAAATTCGGTTTGATGGCAAGAAGAATAGACGTCCCAAGAATTCAAATGAAAGCCTTCGGGGATTTTCTTGGTCCCGCTAGGAGGGAAATGGGGACTCGTCGGGGTGAAGGCCGCACCATAACGTAAGCCCGCTTCTTTCAATACGTGGGCCGCGTTTGAAGACAGCCTCCATCCTGGGAAGTGGTTGCCGATAATGGGAAGGGAGAATTTCTCTTCGATGGCTTTATTGGCTTCCAGCATATCGCGAATCGCTTCTTCTTCGCTTTTGTCCTTGCAGGAAAGGTGGTCTTTGCCATGCAAAGCGATTTCATGCCCCTTTCTAGCAATTTTCGAATCCGTTCTTCGTCTTGGTCAAGACGAGAAGAAAGGAGTAAAAAAGGTCGCGCGGAGGGAATAACGGTCCAAAAGGTCTAAAACAGCATCCAAGCCATCCATGACGCTTGGCAATAAAAACGCCCCTTATTCCGGATCGAAGCAAAATCATCGAAATCTTCTAGATCCATCGGTAAGGAGGCGTATTTTCTTTTGTTCGAATCCATGGAATGGATTTAGACACTTTAAGTGTCTTTGCAAAAATGGATGGAGTCTAGGCTAAAGACGCATCGACGACAACGCTCGCATCCGCATAGGCACCAACCATCGATTCTTTGATTTCCTCACAGGTGACATAGAAGGTGGTCTTATTCCAATCGACGCTACCAAAACATCCGCCGAATCCAAGGTGGATGGCCATCTCTTTCGGGGTTTTTAAAATCACAGTTTCCAGGTTATCGCAACCTTTAAAGATGTCGTACCCAAGGATATAAATCAAGGCAGGAAATTCGACTTTTTTGGTTTTCCTCGCGTTTTTAAAAGCATTGGTTTTGACCGCAACGACATCGCGCGTGGTTCCATTATCTTCAAAAGTACTGTCTACGACGATTTCTTCCGGCGCCACCCCTTGATAGCCTTTAACCAAACCATAGGGCGTTTTATCGGAATCAAGTCCCGTCAACGTTTCGTAGGAATAGAGGAGTTGGAATTCTTCTCCTTTCCATTCGGAGATTTTGTCTTTTAAGACGCGGTCATAAAGGAAATATCCTCCGACTCCTAGCCCAGCGATGATGACTAACGTCCCCATGAATTTTAGGAATTTAAACATCCCCGTCCCCCTTCTTTTGTGAATTTGGCATTTGTATTTTTAAGGATAGAAGAAATCCTGACAAGATATTTTTTGGGGCTTATTTTCCTTTGAATTATTAATTCAAGTTCACGAGGTCAAATCCCTTAAATGGTTCCTTTTCCCGTAAAATATGGTACGATTTACGGGAAAAGAGGTTCCATGATGAGAAAGTTTGATTATTCGAAACTGGCAAATACCTCCTATAACGTTAGGATCATCAACCTTTTAACGAGCATCCACGAAGCGAAGGGCCGACAGGAGCAATATCTTTCTCAAGAGCCCGAAGAACTCCAACGTTTGGTGGAAATTGCGAAAGTCCAAAGCGTCGAATCCAGCAATGCAATCGAAGGCATTCGCACGAGTTCCACGCGAATCGGGCAACTAGTCAAAGAAAAAACAACTCCGAAAAATCGGGACGAAGAAGAAATTGCCGGATATCGGGATGCCTTGAACCTCATACACGAAAGCTTTGATGTCATCCCTTTAAAAGTCAATTACATCCTCCAGCTTCATCGCATCCTTTTTGCTCATGTGCGGAATGCAAGCCATGCAGGAAAATTCAAAACCGCGGAAAATTTCATTCAAGGAACAAAGGGTTCGGGGGAATCCTTTATCATTTTTAAACCCCTGGCACCTTACGAAACCCCCTTGGCGATGGAAAATCTATGCGAAGCCTATAACCAAGCCCTCGCCGATGGCAAAGTAGACCCACTTCTCCTTATTCCCGTTTTCATTCACGATTTCCTCTGCATTCACCCTTTTCTAGATGGCAATGGAAGAATGAGCCGGCTTCTGACGACTTTGCTTTTATATCGAAGCGGTTATTTCGTGGGGAGATATATTTCTCTTGAGGCGAAAATTAACTCAATCAAAGACCTTTATTACGATGCCCTGCAAGAAAGCCAAGAAGGATGGCATGAAGGAAAAGAGGATCCCTCCCCCTTCATCCAATTTAGTCTATCCATCCTTAATATGGCCTATATGGACTTTGAAAAAAGACGGGACCTCGTTTTGGGAAAGAAAACCGCTATAGATATGGTTCTTGCTGTTATTAACGATAAAATGGGCAAAATCCGAAAAAAAGACCTAGAAGAAGTTTGCCCTTCCCTTTCTTCTAGCAGCATTGAAAAAGCCTTGCAAGCCTTAGTAGCTAGGGGCTTGCTGACCAAACACGAGGCGGGGCGAAGCACCTATTACCTCAAAACGGAAAAATAATGACAAGCAAAAAAGCGTAGCCCTTGGACCGAAATAACGGTTTAAGGCTACGCTTTGGCTTATTCGAAGCTTTCCCCTTCAAGGGCAAACTGGGAATTATAGAGTCCCGCGTAGAATCCATTTTGCTTCAAAAGGGATTCATGGGTTCCCTGCTCGACGATGTTGCCATCTTTCATCACGAGGATTAAGTCCGCGTTTTTAATCGTGGAGAGGCGGTGGGCGATGACAAAGCTTGTTCTTCCGCTAGTTAAGCGGTCCATCGCTTCTTGAATCTTTTCTTCCGTTCTCGTATCAACGTTAGAAGTCGCTTCATCAAGAATCAATAACGGGGCTTTTCTTACCATCGCGCGAGCAATGGTGATGAGCTGTTTTTGTCCAGCGGAGACTTGGCTATTTTCTCCAAATTCCGTGTCGAGCTTATGGGGCAAAGAACGGGTGAAATGGACCAAGTGGGCGTCTTTAATCGCTGCAAAGCATTCTTCGTCACTCACATTAGGCGTGTTATAGACGAGGTTTTCGCGATACGTGCCTCCAAAAACCCAGGTGTCTTGGAGAACCATGCCGAAGATATCGTGAATTTCTTCACGGGACATCTTTTTGGTATCGACTCCATCGATATAGATATGCCCGCCTTGGATTTCGTAGAAGCGTTCCAATAAATTGACCATCGTGGTTTTGCCAGCGCCTGTAGGCCCAACGATTGCGACTTTCATCCCCGGAGTCACTTTGGCTGAGAAATCGTGGATGATCTCGCGACTAGAATCATAAGAGAAGCGAACATGGTCGAAGACCACTTCTCCTTGAATCTTATTTAAGCCAGTCTTGGGGTCATAAAGGTAACGGGGCTTGCCGGTTTCATCTTCGAGTTCTTGTTCTCCAATGAAGCGAGCCACGCGTCCGAAGGCCGCCCCAATCGTTTGAAGGCTGTTCAGGGCCTGACCAATGGAAGTGAAGGGTTGCTGGAATAGACGGATGTAGACCAAGAAGGCGGTGATCACGGCCATATCGATGCCGAATTTGCCGTTGATCGCAAAATATCCGCCAAGCAGCAATACCGCGGCATAGGTGAGGTTGGAAATAAGAGAAGTCGTCGGCATCATGAGTCCGCCCATATCCTGGGCCTTGAACATGATGAAGCCCAGGGTTCGGTTCTCCTTGTCAAAGATCGCTTTTCTGCGTCCTTCCGCGTTGAAGAGCTTAATGACATTTTGTCCGCCGTAATCTTCTTCGACGATGCCGTTGACGTCGCCGATTTTGTTGGCTCTGGCGTAGAAAGCCGGCTGGGCAAGTTTCATTTCAAAGACCATGAATAAAATAAGCAACGGAATCGAGCAAATCGTGATTAACGACATGATCCAGCTCGTCGTGAACATGGCGATGACCGAGCCGACTAGCAAGAAAAGGGAACTAAAGATCGAAGACAAAGCCGAATCCAGGTTTTGGGTGACCGAATCCACGTCATTGGTCACGCGCGACATGATGTCGCCGGTTTGGTGGGAGTCAAAATAAGAAAGGGGGATCGTATTAATCTTCCGTTCAATCTCTTGACGGAGGGCATTGCCATAATGCTGAACCCCCGTTGCAATCAAGAAACCAGAAATATAGGTAAGCAGGGCGAAGACGCAGTAATAAATGCCAAGGATCCAGACATAGCCCAAGACTTTGTCCATGTCGATGAAGTTTGGGGTTAAGGCCAATTTCATCAAATAATTGGAGAATTCCCCTAATTTATTGGGGCTTAAGACCTCAAAGACGGTGGCCACCAATAAGCAGATAGCGGCAATGATAAATAACGGCCAATACCTCTTGGTGTCTTTGGCCAAGCGTTTCAAGGACGCCGGGTCGATTTTTTCACGGGTTTGGGGCCGATGCATGCTGCGTGCGCTCATAAACCGAGTTCCTCCTTGCTAAGTTGCGATAAGGCGATATCGCGATAGGTGGGGCAATTTTCCAGCAATTCGCGGTGGGTGCCCTTTCCCACGACTTTGCCCGCATCGAGAACAAGAATCAAATCCGCGTCCATAATCGTACCAACGCGTTGGGCGACGATGACTTTGGTCGCATCGGGGTACATCTTCTTGAGGTTCTCTCTTACCGTGCGGTCGGTTTTGAAGTCGAGAGCCGAGAAACTATCGTCGAAAACAAAGATTTCCGGCTCGATGGCGGCGGCTCTAGCGATGCAAAGGCGTTGACGTTGGCCGCCGGAGACGTTTGTGCCTCCGGAAGCAATCGGAGCATCATACCCCCCTTCCATCTTTTGGATGAATTCGTCGGCGCAGGCGCAGCTGGCTGCTTTTTCAATGGAAGCTTCGTCTAATTTTTCTTGGCCAAAGCCGATGTTGTCTTTGACCGTGCCGCGGAACAAATTGCCGCGTTGGGGGACGAAGCCAATTCGGGAACGGAGGTCTTTTTGGGCCATGTCTTTGACGTTGATTCCATCGACCAAAACTTCCCCGCTCGAGCAATCAAATAAACGGGGGATCAAATTGATGATCGTGGATTTGCCAGATCCCGTCGCCCCGATAAAGGCCAAGGTCTGCCCTTGATGGATTTTAAAATCGATTCCCGAGACCACTTCTTCCTCGGCGTCGGGATAAGCAAACCCGACATCGCGGAAGGTTAATTCGCCGTGGATGTTTTCCGCGGGGCTAACGGGATGAGAAGGATCCACAATGCTTGATTTCGTGCGGAGGACTTCATCAATGCGCTTGGCGGAAACCATGGCGCGGGGGAGCATGATGAAGAGGAACAAAAGCATCATGAACGCCATGATGACCTGCACGGCGAGGTTGGAGAAAGAAACGATGACCGAATAATCGGTTGTCCCTTTCTTCATTAAGGAAGCGCCGATAGCATAGATCCCTAAAGATGCCCCATCCAAAACAATCGTCATGACGGGGTTAAATAGTTGTAACATGCGGCCCGTGAACAAATTGACCTTGGTCAAGTCGTCATTGGCCTTCTTGAATTTAGCGTTTTGGTAGTCTTCCGCGTTATACGCACGGACCACGCGCACCCCGGAAATCCCCTCGCGGGTCACTTGGTTCAAGCGGTCGATGAATTTCTGAGCCACTTTGAATTTGGGGAGGACGAAGATCATGACGGTCACCAAAACGGCGACGATCACGAAGACCGCGATGATGACGACCCAGGTTAATTCTTTGCTTGCATCCGTAGCGAATTTGCAAATCGCCCATACGGCCGTGACCGGGGCAGAGAAAATCATGCGGAACATCATAAGCGTCGACATCTGGACGTTTTCGATGTCGTTGGAGGTGCGAGTAATTAAGGAGGCGGTGGAGAATTTGCCGATGTCGCCAACGCTAAAATCATTGACCTTCTGGTAGACTTCATCGCGGAGGCGGGTAGCCAAAGAAGCCGTCATTTCTGAGGCTAATAAAGCAATGATGACTTGGCAGGCAAAAGTTCCCGCGGCCATCGCGATAATCATCCCCCCATTATAAAGGGCTTCGTTTTGCTGATTGAACTGGATGGCGGCGATTAAATCCCTCATGTAATCGACGTTGAGCATCGTGCACCACACTTGCAAAACGGTGAGGCCGCAAATCACAACCAGGAAGATCCAATCCCACCAACGGAAGCGTTTATATAATCGCAACAAACTCATTCTCCAAACCTCCCCCGTTCGAATCCGAACTAAAAAGTACGAAGGGTACTATAGTAGATAATTAAGGTTTTTCAACTACTTTGCCGTCTTTTTATTAAAAAAAGGGGACGTGTTTTTCCCTTTATTTTTCAAGAGGGAAATAAAGGGGGAGAAGCCAAAAATGATCGTGGAACCCCTGCATCGAAATTTGCTCGAATAGATGAGTTTCTTGAATGGCTTGGTCCAGTTCTTCGAGACGATCTCCAGTTTGGATGGCTTTCTTTAAAACGGGGACGATATCGATATCGTCGGGATAGATTTCTAATAAATCCAAAAGGGCTTTTGCTTTAGAAATGGGGGTAGTGACAAGAAAAGTGATTCCAAAATACGGGGGGTTCAATCTTTGGGTGGCTTTAAAACAGGCGAGGGTCCCCTTATTTCTTATAGATAGAAGGGTGGAGGGAGAAATTTCCGCACCCCTTCCTTTTTTAAGGGAAGATAAAGCCAAACTCAGTTCTTTTTCGTATTTTCCAGGGTAAGGAATTTCAAGGCAAGCGGAAAGATAACTGAAAGTGTCCTCGGGTTGGAAGCCAAGGCTTTGAGATAAATCTTTCAAAGAAAAAAGCATGTTAAGCGGCGAGCTTTTGCTCTTCGAGGAATTCTTCATAATGGGAACGCGCCGTTTTAAAAGGCGGGTAGTAATTAACTAACGTCCACACGAACAAGAATACCGCACCGAGCAAAGTCAAGAAATCCAATATCAAGAACGTGCAGGTAAGACCAATGGGCCAACCTAGCGTCGCGGAGAGGCAAAGGAAAACAAATAGCAGCACGAATCCCCCGAAGGTTCCCAGGAAATAAAGGCCCCAACGAGTCAATTGTTTTTTGGCTTCGGCTAAACGCGATTGGAGGCGCTCCTCTTCTTCTTTGGTCTTGGTTCCATTGACTCCTAAGGGAGCATGCGTTTTCATTTCTTCATTCATGGGGGCTATTTTTCCACCTTTAGAGAAATTTGTAAATAAAGGGGCGAAAATCATGAAAGCGCTAACAAAGAAAAACTTGTTCTTGGAAAAAAGAAGAACGCGGTTTAAAGTAAAGTCCCGGAGCAAGATAAAGATGATGCGAACCGGAATGAAGCAACTCGCCCAGTATAGGGGCGCTGTCTCCTTCATCCGTATTCGTTTTGAGGCCTAAATAGAGGCCTTATTTTTTTACCTTGTTTCGGAAAGGAAGGTTTCCCCAATGTTTGGAAACAAAAATAGCGCTGCGGTCGAAGAACCGCGCACCATTCATCCCAATGGCATGCTTCTAGAGGTCGATGAAGCCCCCAAGAAAGCAGGGAAGTGGATTATTCTTGCCATTCAGCACGTTCTCGCCATGTTCGTGGCCTGTATCACCGTTCCGATGATCGTCTTTGGCGGAGTGAACGTCACCATCGGCGGCACGACACAAAGCCTTGCTTCCGTCATGATCGCCCCGACCCTCTTCAGTGCCGGTATCGGGACCATGTTCTATCTCTTCGTTACGAAATTCAAATCCCCGATGTTCCTCGCTTCGAGCTTTGCCTATATGGCGGCGATGAGCGAAGCCATCAAAGTCGATGCCGAAGCGGGTCAAGTGAACCTTTGGATCCTCCCCGTTGGCATGGCGATGGTCGGAGCTGTTTATTGCCTGGTCGCCTTGCTCATCAAGCTCTTTGGCGTTGCTTGGCTCAACAAGCTTCTTCCTCCTATTGTCGTCGGACCGGTCATCATGGTCATCGGGCTTTCCCTTGCCGGAAGCGCGATTGGCAACCTCACCGGCACCGCCGCGGGAGCCTATAACTGGTGCAACATCATTTCGGGACTTGTCGCCATGGTCGTCACCGCGGTCTGCGCCCATTATGGAAAAGGCACCATCTCTCTCATCCCCTTCGTCCTCGGCATGGTTAGCGGATATTTAACCGGCGTCTTATTCACCGCGATTGGCTATTATGGCTGCGGTTCGGAATATTGCCGCGTCGTCAATTTCGATCCGTTCATCAACCTCTTTTCCAATATCCGCGTCCAATCCTTCTTGGATTATCCGAAGTTCTTGTTCTTATCGGCTCAGTCTAGCAACGTCGTCCCCCTCTCGGGTTCGGCGGTTGGCCAAGCGGCCCTTATCTTCATCCCTGTTTCCTTGGTTACCATCTGCGAGCACATCGGCGACCACAAGAACATGTCGGGACTGCTTCAACGTGATTTGCTAGAAGAACCAGGTCTTTCCCGCACCTTAATCGGCGATGGCGTGGCCACCGCCATCTCGGGCTGCCTCTGCGGCGCGGCCAATACGACTTATGGAGAAAACGTCGCGGTTATCGGCGTCACCAAAATCGCTTCGACCAAAGTCATCTTCCTCGCCTGCTGCTTCTCCATGCTCCTTGGCTTCTTTAGCCCAATCATGGCCCTCACCCAGACGATCCCTGCCTGCGTCACGGGCGGCGTCAGCTTGATCCTCTACGGCTTCATCGCTTCTAGCGGCGTCAAGATGCTCATCAACGAAAAAGTCGATATGTCGAAGACCAAAAACATTTTCGTGGCTTCCGTCATCCTCGTCGCCGGCATCGGTGGACTCGTCTTCTCCTTCGGAAGTGGGGAAGTCTCCATGTCGATCACTTCGGTTTCCGTCGCGATGATCCTTGGCATCATCATGAATGCCATCCTTCGCGAAAAGAAGCCTTCTAGCGAAATCAAAGCCTAAATCTTCCTATTCCTTAAGAGCCACTTCTTCTAGAGGGTGGCTTTTTTGTTTGGAATTTTCATCCTAAAATCTCGAATTTTGCTAAACCGCTTACAGGACCAAGACGAAAGGATTTAAATCCTTTAGAATAAAGTAATATATGAAACGCATCATTGTCCTTGATTTTGGCGGTCAGTATAACCAACTCATCGCTCGTCGCGTTCGCGACCTCCACGTCTATAGTGAAGTCCTTCCCTTCACGACGCCTCTAGAAAGCCTTCAAGACCCCGATATCCTTGGCATCATCTTCACGGGTGGGCCGAATTCGGTTTATGAATCCACTTCTCCCCATGTGGACCAAGCAGTCTTTGCCTTAGGCAAACCGATTCTAGGAATCTGCTATGGAGCCCAGCTCATCGCCTATCAAAACGGGGGCAAGGTCGAATCGATCTCCGAACGAGAATATGGGAGAAAAGCAATACGTGTCCTTCCTTCTCCTTTATTTAAGGGGTTAGACGAAGAGCAAGAAGTCTTCATGAGCCATGGAGATCAAATTGTGTCGCTTCCCGCTTCTTTCCGTATCACTTCTTCTTCCAATACCTGCCCGATTGCTTCTTACGAAGACGAAAGCAAGGGCTTATATGGGGTTCAATTCCATCCCGAAGTCGAACATTCGATCCACGGGCAAGAGATGTTAAAGAATTTCGTCTATGGGGTTTGCGGGGCCGAACCCAGCTGGAAAAGCGAAGATTTCTTAAAAGAAAAAATCGAAGCGGCCAGGCGGCAAATTGGAAATAAGCGCGTCCTTTGCGGACTTAGCGGCGGCGTGGATAGCGCGGTCGTGGCTTCCTTATTGTCCAAAGCCGTCGGCAAACAGCTCGTCTGTGTCTTCGTTGACCATGGGTTACTCCGAAAAAACGAAGCCCAGCAAGTCGAAGATACTTTCTCAAAAATGGACCTGCAGTTTGTTAAAGTCGACGCAAGTGGAGAATTCTTCTCCGCGTTGCGAGGGGTCACCGAGCCGGAAGAAAAACGGAAAATCATCGGCAAGCATTTCGTGGACGTCTTTGCCGCGGAAGAGAAAAAACTCGGCCAAGAAGGCTCCTTCTTTTTAGCTCAAGGGACGATTTACCCCGACCGTATCGAATCAGGACTTGGGATCTCGGCCAAAATCAAATCCCATCATAACGTGGGAGGACTTCCCAAAGATATGGATTTCCTAGGGCTTGTCGAGCCTCTTCAAGATTTATTTAAAGACGAAGTAAGGGAGATCGGCCGTCTCCTTGGCCTCCCCGAATCCATCGTCTCCCGTCAGCCTTTCCCTGGACCAGGCCTTGGTATCCGAGTCGTTGGGGAAGTCACCCCCGAAAAAGTTCATATCGTTCAAGAAGCCGATTGCATTTTCCGCGAAGAAATGGAAAAAGCGAATCAAAGGCCTTCCCAATATTTTGCCGCCCTCTCCAACATGCGCTCCGTCGGGGTGCAAGGTGATGGGAGAACCTATGACTACGCCATCGTTTTGCGCGCGGTGAAAACCGACGATTTCATGACGGCATCCCCATTTGAAATCCCTTACCCTCTTCTTTCTAAAATCTCCGAACGCATCATTAACGAAGTGCACGGGGTGAACCGCGTCCTTTATGACTTCACCTCCAAACCGCCCGCGACGATCGAACTTGAATAAGGGGGATTTATGAAAAAGGTCATTCTCTCTTCCTATAATATCGACGCCATCACGCGCAACCTCGGTTACGAGCTTTCGGAAGCTTTGTCTAACGAAGAGCAGCTTCCGTTGTTTGTCTGCGTGATGCGGGGAGCCATTTGCTTCATGGGCGATCTCGTCAAATGCGTCGATACCGACTTTTTATGCGATTATGTTCAGCTGAGCCGTGACGAAGAGGGGGACCCGCGGATTGAGAAGGATATTTCCTTCCCCATCAAAAATCGGACCGTCGTCTTCGTCGAAGACATCGTCGACACGGGGTCGATTTTGGATTACTTGATCCGTCATACCCTTTTGAAGCATCCGAAGCGGATTTTGGTATGCACGTTAGTCAACAAAACCAAGAACCGTAAGATCGATGTGCCGATTGATTTCTGCGGCATCACGATCAAAGACGATATCTTCTTAACTGGGTATGGGTTGTCCTACAAAGGGATGGTCCGTTATAGCCCGGAAGTATATGTTCCTAGCGAAGAGGAACTCGAAGCCTACGACAAGAAACTTTGATATCCATATTGGGGGGCGCGACCGAACGAGGGGAACGCAACAAAACTTACAAATTCGTTGAGGAATGGTCCGATAAGACTATTCCTTTTTTCGACGTTCCGTTAATATAAATAGAATAAGAGGTAAACCATTATGAAAAAAACGTCTCTCCTACTCTTGTCTAGTTCGATGTTGATGCTTCTTTCTTGCGGCGGAGGCGGATCCCAAACGATTCCCGAAGGCAAGAAAGTCCAAAAAGAAGATTTGGCCACCCATTATGCGGCGGCGAAAGAAAATACGGATAAAGTCGATGCCCTTTCCCTTGCCGTCAAAGGCGGCTTCCTTTTCGAGAATTATTCGAAGGCCACCGCGGGCGAAGTAAGCGAAGAAATGGGTGGCAAAATCGAAATCAAAGACTTCTATCTCAATGCCGGCATCAAGAATTTCCGCGAAGATATCACCAAATTTCAAACTAGCGTTACTTTCGGCGCGGGATTTGAATACCGTAATGGCGTTGGCGATAACGCGGTGAGCGCGACCGCCAATATCAAAAAGGCGGGATTCTATATCGAAGACGGCATGGGATACATGGACATGGAATCCGTCCGTCCGATCATTCAGTCGCTTCTCCCTTCTGCCGAACTCCCCTCGACTCTGCGGTTTAAAAGCCCTGCCGAAATCCCTGCGGATGCCTCGACGGTCCTCGATATCGACAGCTTGTTGACTCAATTAGAAACCAATTTCACCGCCAGCGTCGATTATCTAGACTGCGGCAAAGGCAACTACTCCTTCGTCTATAATCTCGATCCCACCAAAGTCATCGGGGGGACCGATTCCGTGAAGATGGAAGTCAAAGGCAGCGCGGCTTTCGCGGTTAGCTTCTCCGACGAAGGGTTCACTTCTTTAGGATTATTCGCGGACTTCGAAGCCTCGGCGAAAGCCGATGCCGTTGTCGAAAGCATGGCCGTTAAATCGGAAGCGACCGTCAAACTCAAAGTCGATTTGAAAGCCGATTTTGCTTACGGCGACAAAGCCGTAATCGAATCGGTTCCGAATCCCGAATCCTTCCCGGATTTACCGGAATAAGCGCTTTCAACGCCAGGAACCCCCGTTTGGGGGTTCTTTTTTACAGGGGAATCGATTAAATTTCTATCGTTATGAATAAACCTTTGGTCCTTTTCTTTGATTTAGACGGCACCTTGACCGAATCCGCTCCCGGCATCATGCGGTGCTTCCAATATGCGTTAGACCGTCTTGGCATTTCTTCTAACGGCAAAAGCCTGCGCGTGGTCGTGGGACCTCCCTTAAGAGATTCTTTCTTAGACTTTGGAGTTCCCGAATCCCAAGCCGATTTGGCCGTGAGCCTATTTCGAGAAGAATACGTCGGCAAAGGAGCTTATGAATGCAGCGTGTTCCCGGGGATCCAAGAACTTCTAAAATCCATGAAAGAACAAGGCATTCCGATGGCGATTGTGACCTCGAAACCGACCCCCGAAGCCAAAGCCATCGCCAAGCACTTTGGTTTAGCTCCTTATTTTGAAGAGGTATTTGGTTCTTCTTTAGACGGGAAGCATGAAAGCAAGGAACTGATCATCCAGGATGCCTTGGCTCGTTTCCCCTTATCCAAGTATCGCCCCTTGATGATTGGAGATACTCCCTTTGATATGATCGGGGCCGAAAAAACCGGGGTAGAAGGCATTGAAGTCCGTTGGGGATATGGGGACAAAGAGGCCTTAAAAGAGGTTCCGCATCTTTACCTTGCCTCCTCTCCAGAAGACCTTAAAAACTTCCTTTTACGCATAAAACAATAAAGGCTCGATTTCATCGGGCTTTTTTTCGTAAAAAGGAATAAAAACGGCAGTCTGCTTTTTTTGTACTGGTGATGGGGCAACAATAAGGGCATGTTTCCGTTCCATTCATCCGTCATTTGTGCCATCTTGCCCGCTCAATAGAGCTCTTTGTGGTTGCTTGGTCTTTCACTCCCTTCCCTTCTCCATAAGCAATCGCACACAACGATGATTTTTTAAGAAATGGACGAATATTAAAAACCCCGATTTTCTCGGGGTTTATTCGTTGATTTTTGCTTAGCAGCCTTTGTAATTGGGGGCTGCGACTTCCATTTTCACGTCGTGAGGATGGGATTCGAGTTTTCCAGCATTGGTGATGCGGACAAAGCGGGCATTGGAAGAAAGCTCTTCAAGGTTATGCGCCCCACAGTAGCCCATGCCGCTACGAAGTCCGCCGAGGATTTGGAAGATGATGTCTTCGCAGGTTCCTTCTACCGGCACTTCCGCTTCAATCCCTTCGGGGACGAGTTTCCCTTTGGAGGATTGGAAATAGCGATCGGCGGAGCCATGTCTCATGGCTTTCAAGGAGCCCATGCCGTTATAGGCTTTGAATTTCTTGCCGTTCCGTTCGTAAATTTCTCCAGGAGCTTCTTCGCTTCGGGCTAACATTGACCCTAGCATCACGGCATTTGCGCCTAAGGCCAAGGCTTTTACGATGTCTCCACTATAACGGAGTCCGCCATCGGCGATGACGCCGATTCCTTTGTTTTTGCAGAAACTCACGACTTCATCGACCGCGCTAGCTTGGGGAACGCCCACTCCCGCCACAACGCGGGTTGTGCAAATCGAGCCCGGACCAATGCCGGCCTTCACGCAGTCTGCTCCAGCCTCGGCGAGGCGCTTCGCCGCCCCTTCGGTTACGATATTGCCGGCGATAAGGGGGATTTCGGGGAATGCTTTCCGAAGTTCAGCGACTTTTTGGATGACGTTTTCGCTATCGCCATGGGCAGAATCCAGACAAAGTACATCCACGCCCGCTTCGATCAACGCTTTGGCACGCGGCAATAATTCGGGATTGGCTCCTACTGCTGCCCCCACCATCAAGCGGCCTTTTACGTCTAACGCAGGGGTGGTTCCTTGGGGATCGGCTTCTTTTACCAAACGGACTTGCTCGGCTTGGTCTTCAATCGCCATATTCTTATGAATAATGGATAGGCCACCTAGTCGGGCAAGGGCAATGGCCATGGAGGATTCGCTTACGGTATCCATCGCCGCGCTTAAGACGGGGATTGGCAAATCGATGCCGCGGCAAAGATGGGTTTTGAGTTCCACTTGATTGGGAACGGCCGTCGAATGGACGGGGACTAAAAGCAAATCGTCATAGGTAAGGGCTAATGGAATGTTTTCTAGCTTCATGGGGGTTCCTTCTTTCTTTGGGGCGAGTTTCCATTTCAAAGATTATGGTATTGTAACGCGATGAGGGCATTTATGGCTACGGGAGCGCTTTCATTGACGAAATTTAAAACAGGGCTAGTTTTTCGTCTTGCTGGAACGATATACTAGCCTAATAAGCACCGAAAGGGTTTCACTATGAGGGACGATATCGTTTTATCCGTCGATCAGATTCAAACCATCAACCGACGCTTGGGGAGACAGCTCACCCAGCGTCTCAAGGACGAGGAAAAACTTCCCGTCGTCGTGGCCGTCATGAAAGGGGCCCTCTTCTTCTATAGCGATTTGGTCCGCCAAATCAAATGTCCGATCCTTCTGGATTTTGTCAAAGTGTCTTCTTATGTAGGCACCCAAAGCACGGGACACTTAAAAATTGACCGCGATATCTCCATGGATATCCAGGGCAGGACGGTGGTACTCGTCGAAGACGTCGTCGACACGGGGTTAACGATGTATTACCTCAAGGAGCATCTCTTCACCCATTACAAGCCGAAGCAGATTCTCATCGCGACTTTGTTCGATAAGAAGCCGCTTAGAAAACTAGAAGTCGACGTTGATTTCTGTGGCAAGGAGCTTGATGAGCCCAAATTCTTAATGGGATATGGCCTCGATTATTGCGAGCTCGACCGTAATATCCCCTTCGTTTATAGCGCTTCCGAAGAAGACTTGGAACGCATGAACGTCGATAAGGAACGTTAAAAACTGCGAAAGGCCGCGAGAATTCGCGGACTTTTTGTTTTATTGGGGACAAGAAAAAAGCGAGATTTGGAAGTCTCGCTTTTTTTATTGAAGGGTTCCGAAGATGCGGTCGCCGGCATCGCCAAGCCCCGGGCAAATGTAGCAATTTTCGTTGAGCTGACGGTCCAAGGCTCCGATATAGAGAGGAACTTCCGGATATTTCTTGTGGAAGGTTTCTACCCCTTCGGGAGCAGCGATGATGCAGAGGAAATGAATCTTCTTCACGCCATGCTTATATAAAGAAGCAACGGCGTCGATGCCACTTCCGCCGGTAGCAAGCATCGGGTCGAGAAGATAGACATCAAGGTCGGCGATGTTTTTCGGCAATTTGCAGAAATATTCAACCGGCTCATGCGTTTCTTCGTTGCGGTACATGCCAAGGTGGCCAACATGGGCACCGGGGACAAGTTCGAGAAGTCCATCGACCATGCCAAGTCCCGCGCGAAGAATGGGGACGAAGCAAAGAGAATCGGAATCGATGACGGGTTGAATCGTTTTTTCGATCGGAGTTTGGATCTCCACGTCATGGGTCGGGAGTTCGCGAAGCGCTTCTAGTCCTTCGATAACGGCGATTTCCTTGACGATTTCGCGGAATTCGTTCGTTTGGGTTTCAACGCGGCGAATCTTGGTGATTTTGTGCTTGAGCAAAGGATGATCCAGCACGTGGACGTTTTTCATATCGGCTATATCCATTGAGGTTTACCTTCCTTCTAGTCCTTTATCATAACCCAATTTGTTTTACAAAATCACGCACTTTTTATCCTCTTTTTACTGGAACCGCTTTCTAACAAAAAAGAGAAGACAACACCGATTGTTTTGTTAAAATAAAGCAGTTGTTGTTGATTGTCGTTGTTTGAAAACGTGTGCGGGAAATATTGGTTTTTCCTTTTTGCGTTTTCTAGGCGCGGCAGTTATCTACTTCAATTCCAAGGAGGTCTAAAACAAATGGAAGAAGCAGAAAAAAATCCATCGTTTGGGTCCGCTGATCAACAACCAGCTCCCCAAGGCGAATGGTCGCCGAAGACCAAGTTCGGCGCGTTCATCGACCGGTATTTCCATATCGGCGAAAGAGGATCTTCGATCGCTCGCGAACTCGTTGGTGGCTTGATCACCTTCCTCGCGATGTTCTACATCCTCAACGTCAACTCGGGAATCCTTTCCAACTGGTTCTCCGGGTTCATTTCCGAAGGCGCTCACGCAGGCGAAGTCTGGGTGTATGGCGATGTCTATCTCCCCGCCGCTTCTGCTTATGCTGGCATCTTCATTGCCACCGCTCTTTCCGCTGGTATCACCACCATCGCGATGGGCTTGATCGGCAAACTCCCGGTCGGACTTGCTTCTGGCATGGGCATCAACTCGATGATCGCTGGCTATCTCGCTAGCAGCATGGGCTTCAACTATGCCCAAATGATGTGCCTTGTCTTCATCGATGGCATTCTCTTCCTTATTATCTCCGTCACCCCGCTCCGTAGCATGATCGTTCGTGCGATTCCCAAGAACATCAAAATCGCCATCTCCGCGGGTATTGGCTTCTTCATCGCCTACCTTGGCATGAAAACCTCTGGCATCCTCTCCGCTTCCGATAACGGCCTTGCCATGGGCGACTTCAAAAATGTTTCTACCCTCATCACTTTAATCGGTGTCATCCTTGTTCTCGCCCTTTCCGCTCTCCCCAAGCACAACAAAGCCTGCGCTTGGATCTCTCGTTTCTCCGTCATCATCGTTATGTTGGTCCTCGGCGTCGTCGAAGCCTCGCTTGGACAGGCCGGCATCGGCGGAGTCAGCGCCAAATTCTGGCTTGGCACCAAGGGCAACTGGAGCAACTTCGGCACCCTCGTCGGCGCTTGCTTCCACGGCTTCGATATCTTCACCAATCCGCAAGCCTACGCTCTTGTCTTCACCCTTCTTTTCATCGACTTCTTCGACACCACCGGCACCTTGGTCGGCGTTGAAGTTGGCGCTGGCATGGTTGACAAAGATGGAAACATCACCGTCTCTGACCGCAACGCGATGATCGTCGACGCTGGCGGCACCGTCCTCGGTTCCATCTTCGGCACCACGACCGTCACTTCCTTCGTCGAATCCACTTCCGGCGTTGCCGCTGGTGCTCGCACGGGTCTTGCTGCCCTCTTCACCGGCTTGCTCTTCACTCTTTCCGTCTTCGCTTATCCGGTCCTCGGCGTCTTCTCGGGCTCTGTTCCCAACATCGCTCTTATCTATGTCGGTATCTGCATGTTCATGAACCTCAAAGAACTCGATTGGCACGACTGGGTCGCCGTTGCTTCTGGCTTCATGACCGTTGTTATGATGATCTGCACCGCTTCGATCAGCGACGGCATCGCGTTTGGCTTCATCTCCTACACGATCTGCACCCTTGCCGCTGGACGTTACAGCAAGAAAGACATCCCCGTCACCGTTTTGGCCGCTGCTTTCTGCGCACTCTATATCATGGAGTTCGCAACCGGCATCAAATAAAAACGAACCAAAAAGCCTTGAATGGACACCATTCGGGGCTTTTCTTTTGGTACAATAAATCGTAAGGAGAATTCTTCCCATCATGGATTATGAAAAACACATCGGCGTCTACCCCGATTTCCCCAAGGCAGGCATCAGTTTCAAGGATATTTCGCCTCTTGTCGCAGACGCGGAAGCCTTCCACGCGGTCATTGATGATATGGCCGAACGCGCCAAAAAATACCAACCCGATTTGATTTTGGGCGCAGAGAGCCGCGGTTTCATCTTCGGTTCTGCTCTCGCTTATAAGATGAACCTTGGGTTCGTCATGGGTCGTAAAGCCGGCAAACTTCCGGGCACGACGATCAAAGCCTCTTATTCTTTGGAATACGGCACGGCCACCTTGGAAATCCCTTCCAACGCGATTCAAAAAGGACAACGCGTCCTGCTCGTGGATGATTTGATGGCGACGGGTGGCACCTTCGATGCCTTAAAGAAAATCGTTGAAGTCGCCGGAGGAACCCCGGTTGCCTGCTTAACGCTCATCAACCTCGAAGAACTCCATGGAGAAAAGATGGTCGGGTTGCCCTGCGAATCTTTATTGACTCTCAGCGATTCCCATTGAATTTAAGCCTTTATAAACGATAGAAACCGTCACTTACGTGGCGGTTTTATCTTATCATTTATCTTATCATTCAAGAAATTAGGGTTTCGAATAAAGGTGAATAGAAAACTGAATTCATCGTTCTTATATTCATATTCGACATTTTGTTTTATGCATAGGGCGAAAGTTCGGTCAAACCCCGTTCCAAAAGCATCAATGTAGTCACATTTATACAAAACGGAAGCAATGAGAACGTTGCGAATTTTACTGCCCACTTCCGACGAGGCGAATTTCATGGAATCGAGGTTTTTGTAAATGGAGCCTGGATTATAAATCTGCACGGAGGAACGGTAGATACTCACCCGATTGAAATCCCCTTTTGGTCGTACTTGCTAGGAGCAAAGCTATTAATGACGATTTCACGGATGGCTGCCAAGGGGATTTCAGGAGTTTCGACGTGTTGAACGCCAACGATGTCCGACTTATACGAACTATGGTTTTGGATATAGGATATCTCCTCTTGGATGCATTCGAAGATCTTGCCTCTAAATTCTTTGATTTCCCCGAATTCCGTTCGCGAATCCGTAGAAAAGTTCGCTTCTTTTAGCGTTACGGGCTTTCCTTTTCCAAAAAGATAATATCCCGCGGTTTTAATTCTCCCTTGGTGATCGATCAGATCCAACTTCGTTAAGGCTTCACGCACATTTTTATAGACGTAATTAATCCATCCTTTGTCATTGGCGGTGCGGATCAGATCGATCAAGAGGTCTTCGTCGATGTCATCGTAGGTATAATCCATCGGCCTTTCTTCCCACCTGGAGTAATTTCGTCTTTAATCCATTCCGCCAGCCGAGTAAAAAAGACCCTGCCGCATCCTTGATGAGGATATTCGGGACGGATATATAAATCCTCCACATGGACGTTCCCTTTTGCAGAGAACGAGTTAAAAGTCGGGTAATAAGATTGCATAACCGAGGCTATGTCTCTCTCCATCTTCCTCAAAAAAGGACGGTGGCGATTTGTTTTTCAAAAAGCCATTCTTTCAGTTGTTCTTTCGTGCCTGTCATATCCTCGGGACGTTTTTCGTAAGCGGCGAGCCCGTTGATCAATTCATAGACAAGATCGATATCTTCTTCCGTTGCTTTTCTTAATGGCAATAATGGTTTGGCTTCCACGGGTGACTCCTCCGTTTAGGACATTTACCTTCTCGCAGGAGATTCTATCAAGAATTCATCTTTTATCCTCTCTTCTAGATAAAGCAAACGGCCCCGTTATTCACGGAGCCGTTACGTTTATCAAAAGGAAGGACTATTATTCCGCGACGTAGGAAATCGTGATGGAAGCGTTCTTGGAAGCGTAGTTCTCCGATTCATCAATCAGTTTGAAGAAAGAATTTCCCGTCGGAATCGGATAGGTGTAGACGCCATCGGTATAGGTCGGGGTCACCGCGGTACCCGCGTTAGTATTCGAAATCATCGAGGAAGAAACATAGCAGCTAAGCACCCCGTAATATTGGTGTTTCGAAACATCTTTTTCCGTCACCGTGATGGAGGTCAACGTGCCAAGCGAATCCACGTTATAAAGGTACCCTGATCCCTTCGAGGCTTTCCTAAATTGGATGCAGTTATCAATGGCCATGATGGAATCCAACTTGAAGAGGACGTTGTTCTTCGTAATTTCAGCTTCTCCATAAGCAGTTGGGAAATCCGAAAGAGTCAATTCAACGGCGTTGGCTCCAGGGATAATGGGAACGTATTTGGAAATTTGAATGAAGAAATAGCCTTCGCTAGCCATATATTCGACTTTAAGGAGTTTGGCTTCGTTAATGGCGGTGCCGCTTTCCGAATCCACGGTATATCCCGCGTTGGTCAACGAGGTTTCGTAGTTGGCTACGTAAGTCGCTTCTTCGATGCTGGTATCGTAATACCCCCCGACGACAAAATAGGTTTCTCCCGAAGCGTAGGCATCGTATTTTTGGCCTTCTAACAAGGAGAAGGATGGAAGAATCGATTCATCGATTGTTTCTAATTGAAAGAACGTGCCGATTACTTCATACGGGAAGGTCTCATAGGTAGGCGCCCCTTCTTCATACCAGGCAAAGATTTCAAAAGCGTTGAGATAATAATCGAACTGAACAATGATTTGATCATTCGAATCTTCAATCGCATAGGTGTAGTAATAAACATCGCCGTCTTCGTCGGTGGTCTTGCTGTCGAAAGCAAAGGAAGCAGCAAGCAGCTGTTCGCCATAGCTTTCCGATAAATCGCCGCATTCACCGTCGTAGGCGATAAAGCATTCTTCGTCTTGATC
The DNA here is from genome assembly GCA_934700895.1 of uncultured Bacilli bacterium. Classification (GTDB taxonomy): domain Bacteria; phylum Bacillota_I; class Bacilli_A; order RFN20; family CAG-826; genus Alloenteromonas. Next base: position 41,043 of record CAKUXV010000008.1, on the reverse strand, counting down.
CGTTCCGCTGGCTTCGACATAGGCGGAAGTAAAGCCTTCGGGGAAAGGCAAGCAGGTATATCCATTGAGATACTTGGACATCTCCTTCAAATCGGATTCGGACCACGCTGTCGGATTTTCTTCATCCGGAGAAGATTCGGTGGAGTTTCCCGAAGTCGTGAAGGATCCTCCAACGTTTTCCGACGTCGTGGAAGAGGTGGCGCTTCCGTTATTAGAAGCATTTCCCGTGTTGCTGGAGGCTCCTTCTCCAGCGCCACAAGATACTAATCCCATGCACATGGAGGCAAGGGCTAGGGCAATCCATTTTTTATTCATTTTTTAATCCTCTAAATTATGGGGGTATTCTAAAGCAATTCCTAAAAGGAATAAATTCATTTTGAAAACCGCCACACGGATTCTGCGACTACAAAACCGAAACGGTCGTGTGTCCGGTTTAATCATGGAAGGATTACTATCGGCAATAAATCGAAAACTTATATAAACTATTTCGTTTTTTGCCGATAGATAGATAAATACCGTCATGAACGAATTCATAAGTGTCAAAGAAGCGTCCATTCAATGGAATCTATCGGAAAGAACCGTTCGGAATTGCTGTTCTCTAGGAAGGGTGAATGGCGCAATTTTAGTTGGCAAAACATGGAAAATTCCCGCAGGAGCAAAGAAACCGATCCGAGCCAATGAAAAAGGAAAAAACTATCTTTTGGAAAGGCTGCGCTTAGAAAAGAGGAATCAAATCAAAGGCGGCAACTACCATAAGCTGATGATTGACCTCACCTTCAACTCCAATCATATGGAAGGCAACGAACTCACCCGCGATGAAACGAGGTACATTTTTGAAACGAGAACGATAGGAATCGAGAAGAACACTAGCAAAAAAGTAGACGATATCGCGGAAACGATGAACCATTTTGCCGCCATCGATCGCGTCATTGATTTTGCTAACTATCCGTTAAGCGAAGCCTTTATCAAGGAATTGCACCAAATCCTAAAATCGAATACCAGCGATTCTAGGCTTCCTTGTTTTGCCGTTGGCGATTATAAGAAAATGCCCAATGAAGTCGGCGGATTAGAAACGACTCACCCGAAACTTGTGCCCGCAGAAATGAAGAAGCTTCTGGTTGAATACGATAAAAAAGAAAGCCACACTTTCGAAGAAATCGTGGAGTTTCATGTCCGCTTCGAAAGAATCCACCCCTTTCAAGACCGAAACGGAAGGGTGGGTCGCTTAATTGCTTTCAAAGAATGCCTAAAGAACGATCTGGTTCCTTTTATTATTTTCGTCGATAAAAAAGTTTTTTATTACCGGGGCTTAAAAAACTATGGCCAAAAACGCGGATGGCTCATGGACACTTGTCTCGAAGGGCAAGATGCCGTTAAAGCGTATTTGGATTATTTCAATATTACCTACCGATAATACGAAAGTCCGTAAAAGAAAAAAGTACCGACTGCGACATCAATACTTTCTTTTTTGATTTGGCGCGCCGGGACGGATTCGAACCGGCGACCGCGAGTTTCGAAGACTCGTGCTCTGTCCAGCTGAGCTACCGGCGCACGCCTAGGATTATATCTCTATAATCCCGTGCTTGTCGAATGAATCCTCTTTTTATTGTGCTGACTTTTCTTGGGGGGTAACGTCAAATTTCTTGGTCTTCTTTTTGAAGACGATGATGGTAAATAGCAAGGCGTAGACAACTCCCGCGGCTTCGGAAAGATAACTTGCCCACCAAATGCCGCTTATACCAAAGAAATGGCCAAAAACGAAGCCAAAGAGGAATAAGCCTGCCAGCAAGCGGATGATCGTGGCGATCATTGGATGGACGCCACTACCAAGTCCTTGGAGGACGCCGTTAGAAATGATGCAAAAGGAAGCGATGAGAAAGGTAGGAGGCACGATGCGCATGAGCTCGATGCCGCAATCGATCCATTGTTCATCCAAGTTGAAGGCAAGAAGTAAAGGCTTAGGAATCGCTTCGAAGACGATAAGGCCGATTCCTGCGATGATAAGGCCATAGATATACCCCCACTTCGCCGCGGTGAAGGCCCGTTCCTTGTTCTTGTTGCCGTAATTGAAGGCAACAATCGGAAGCATCGCGTTCACAAGACCATAAAGAGCCATAAAGACGAAGTTTTGCAATTTGAAGAAGACGCCATATACGCCCACTAACATATCTTGAGTAGGACCTGCGCCTAGCAAAACCATGAAAAGCAATTGGTAGACAAGGGGCTGCAAACTTTGGAGGGCCTGCAAGGCAATGCTGGGAAGCCCAACGCGAAGGATTTTGCCCATCATGGAGAAATCGAAGCGGATGTGCTCTTTCTCAATGCGGATTTCTTTGTTGACGAATAATACAAGCAAGAAACCAACGACCATCGATACCATCTGGCCGATGATCGTCGCGATAGCCGCTCCCTCTACTCCCATCCCCCAAACGAGGATGAAGAGGGGATCGAGGGCAATATTAACAATAGCCCCGGATAATTGCATGACCATGGCTAGATTCGTCTTGCCGGTCGCGGCAAGAGAACGCTCGCTAACAAGCTGAAGCAATTGGCCGAAGGAGAAAATGAAGCATATTCCCAAATATTTCGAACCCATCTCGATGATGGTTTCATCGCTTGTCACGGAGTTAAAATAGAATTTGCCATAGAAAATCGCTAAGCCAGACGCCAAGAAAGCCACATAGAAAAATAGCATTAAGACATAACCGTTGATGCAGGCTTTCGCGGCTTTGTCGTTTTTCCCTTGGCCTAAGGCCTTCGACAAAACGGCATTGACCCCAATCCCCGTGCCAATTGCTACGGCAACAAGCAACGTTTGAAGGGGGAAGGCATAGCCCAAAGCAACGATAGCTTGGCCATTGGAGGGGGCGGGCATCATGCCGATGAAGATGCTATCGACGATATTATAAAGGGCACTTACGACCATTGAAAACATCATGGGGAGAGCCGTCTTCAATAGCAAAGTTGGGATGCGATCGCTGCTCATGCGCTCTGCCGAGCTCTTTTTGATTTTCTTCATAAAAAAATACCTCGTGGAATGTTTCTTTCACGGGGCGAAAAGTAAGCTATGCTTAGGAAAAATCCACCGCTATTTTCGGCAGTATTTTAAGGGGCATAGAGATAGAATGCAACTATGGTTTTAATTATAAGGTAGAGGAAAAGGCTGAAAGACCATTATGAGTTTTAATTTTTGATGCTACCGTTTTGAGTTTTTCCCGTGCGTTTCGCAGATCGATATCCATTTGAAGGCGGAGGAAACAGGAATCGGATACTCCAAAATAGGCGCCGAGCCGAATGGAGGTATCTGCGGTGATTCCTCTTCGGTCAGATAAAATATCCTGAATTCTCGAGCAGGGAACGTCAATATCCTTGGCTAGGCGGTATGTGAAAATGCCCAAAGGGGCCATGAATTCTTCATAAAAAATTTCACTTATTTTTGGGGCTTCAATCCTATTCATCTTCTTTTCCTCCTAATGATAATCAACGATTTCAACATCTTCATACTCGGATCCACCGGAAATAGGAACAAAGCAAATTCGCCATTGGCCGTTAACGCGAATACTCCATTGTCCGAGCCGATCCCCCGACAACGATTCCAAATGGTTGGTGGGCGGGCTTTTGAGATCAAGCAAGCCAACTGTAGCATTAATCATCATCATTTTTCTCAACGCATTTTTTTGAATGGTGCGAGGAATTCTTTTTGAGAACTCTTGATGAAACACTTTCTCGGTTTCTTTACCTGCGGAGCTTCTGATCACATAAACTTATGCCCGTTTTACGTATATATGCAATATAGATATGCTTAAATGGCAATGAATTTTCCTTTTCAATAACGTCTCTAAATTAGCGCAGGCATTAAAAATAATATGCCCTATAGTGTTCATCGTCTTTTCCGCGCTATGCTTTGTTCAAGCAATTAAAATTATCGACGATTCAAAGACTGACGAATCTTTTAAAATTCGATGCGAATATTGTGGCTGAATATTTGAGTATCAGTACGAAGATTTGCAATATCGGCCTTGGCATCCACATGGATTTGTTTATTGCCCCCACTGTAAAAAGCCATTACGCCATGGAGCAGAAAAGTTGCAAATACACGACGATAAATGAAAATGGGACCCCTTTTCGGAATCCCTTTTTCATTATTTTTGTTTTTTGTAGGCGTCGTGATACATTTCGACCAAACGGTTGCCCTTCTTCTTTTTGGAAGAGGAGCAGGAACACTCTTCTAAGCTTTCCCCTCGTTTGATTTTCCTTCCGATATAGACGCCCATGAAGATCAGGAAGGAAACGATGAAGATGATCGTTACAATTTCGGTCCAATGCATAGGGTTTCCTCCTTGTTTTTAGAATTAAGCCGCGACGGCTTCCTTCTTCTTTTTGGCTTTGTCGTAGAAATAGAGTCCAACGAATCCACCTGCGATGACCGGAACGCTGATTGCCAAGGTCCAAACGTATTGGAGGGTGACGTAGGTCAAGCAGCCCATCGCATAGCTGAGGATCAACCAGAAGAGGACGGTGCCGACATAGGCTTTGCCTTTGCCAAGTTCTCCCTTTGCCGCGGCGACCGAGGCAAAGCAAGGAATCGTAAGCATATTGAAGACGGCGAATGCGGCAAGGGCGGCCGGGGTGATGCCCATCGAGGCCACGAGGCCTTCAAAGCCATCTTGGCCAAGGATTTCCGCTAAAGTGGCAACAACGGAGGTGACGTTTTCTTTGGCAACGATTCCTTCTAAGGAAGCAACCGCCAACGTCCAACCATTATTCCCGGCTTGGACGCCAAATCCCATCGGGGTGAAGAGAGGCTGGATGAGCATGCCAAGGCTTTGTAGCATCGAGCCTTGTCCATCCGCTTCTACCATCTGCCAGTTCCAGGAGAAATTGGCAAGGAACCAGACGACGATTGTCGAAGCAAGAATAATCGTGAAGGCTTTTTGGATGAAGTGTTTGCCTTTATCCCAGACATGGAGGGAGAGGGCGCGGAATTGTGGGGCGTGGTAAGCGGGGAGTTCCATGATGAAGGGCGGAACTTTCTCGCGCTGCGTCGTCTTGTTCATAACGATGACGGAGAAGATTGCGATCACAACGCCAAGGAGATAGAGCAAGAAGGTGAATAATCCAGCATCGAATCCCGCCGAAGCGGCCACCGCCGCGGCGATAACCGCCAAGAATTCGGCTTTGGCACCACAAGTGAAGAAGGGGATGACGCGAATCGTTTTCACGCGTTCCTTGTCACTTGCAAGCGTACGGGTATTGATCATCGCGGGGACGCCACAGCCAAATCCCATAATCATCGGGATGAAGGCGCGTCCGGAGACGCCGAAGCGACGGAACAAACGGTCCAGCATGAAGGCCACACGAGCCATGTAGCCCGAATCCTCCATGAAGGCGAAGAAAGCGAATAACAACATGATCTGCGGGACGAAGCCAAGGACAGCCGTGATGCCGGTGAGAACGCCGTCATAGAAGAATCCCATGACCCAATCCGGGGCGTTGCAAACGTACATTAATTGCTTGAATCCTAAGGCAATGCAGCCAAGGATTCCAGTTTCCTGGTCGCCGGCTAAGCGATGGAGGAATTCTCCTAGCGAAGCAATGCCAGCATCATCATAGAAGAGACCTTCGAAGGGATGGACTTCTTCTCCAGCGATCGTAAAGGAGATAAATCCCGGATAGGTATCGAGCTTTAATCCCATCGCGTTCATATAGAAGAGGTCGCCCGCGAAGGTGATGTGGAACACCAAGAAGAGAAGAGCGACCATGATGATCGGTCCAAGGACGCGATGCGTGAGGATCCGGTCGATCTTATCCGACTTGGATAATTTGTCTTTCTCTTTCTTCTCCTTGCCCGAGACGATTTTCTCGCAGGCGGGGGTGAGGGCTTGGTAACGGAGGTCGGCGATATCCGCTTCATAGTCCTTTTCTTTGGTTTCGGGGAGGTCTTGGACCTTTTGGAAGCAATCTTTATTTTCTTCGGCTTCGTGCTCATCCTTTTCCAAAGCTTTGACCGCGTGGAAGAGAGAATGGGCCACTTCGGCTTCGTCATAGATGGCTTTGGCCTTATCAATCGTAGGATCTTTTAGCAAGGTCACGCCTTTACGAGAAGTCTTGCCTGCTTTTTTGGCTTCGATCATCAAGTCTTCTAGACCGGAATTGCGAAGGGCCGAGATTGGGCAAACAGGGATGCCAAGAAGGTCATGGAGAGCTTTGTAATCAATGGAGACTCCATTTTCTTTCAAGGCGTCGACCATGTTGATCGCGGCGATGACAGGAACATCCATCTCAAGGATTTGGGTCGTGAGATAGAGGTTTCTCTCTAAGTTCGTGCCATCAATGACGTTGATGATGACATCGGGTTTTTCTTTGAGGATATAATCCCGAGAAATGACTTCTTCAGGAGTATAGGGGGAGAGAGAATAAATGCCCGGAAGGTCGACGATTTCTACGCCTTCCTTCTTCTTTTTATCCCCTTTGAAATAGAAGGTTCCGCTGCGTTTTTCTACTGTGACTCCCGGCCAGTTGCCGACATAAGCCGTCGAACCGGTGAGCGAATTGAAGAGGGTGGTTTTGCCGCAGTTAGGGTTGCCAGCAAGGGCAACGCGAAGGTGCTTATTTTCCATTGGTTCCTCCTTTCTCGGGCAAATCGGTGATTTGGATTTGCACGAATTCTGCTTCTGCGTGGCGAACCGTTAATTCATAGCCGCGCAAGGTGAGCTCAACGGGGTCTCCTAAAGGCGCCCGTTTACGAACGAAGATCTCTGCGCCGGGGGTGAGTCCCATGTCGAAGAGACGGCGACGGATTCTTCCTTCTCCTAGGACCGCTTTGATCGTACCGGAGGTGCCGACATCGACTTGGGCCAGGCTCACGATTTGTCCGACTTGGTAAGCTACCGCTTCGGACCCGTTAAATTCCTTTTCCATGCTTTTCCTTTCTGTTAGATGAATGAGGTGAGGGGTTAAGCAACCAGAATATGTCTTGCTACGTCGCGGTTTAAAGCCAGGCGCGATTCCTTAACCAAAATCACCGTTCCGCTGCCTTCTTGGCTTAAAACCATGATTTTGGAATCGCTGACAATTCCAAGGCTAGCAAGGTGACGGGCAATCGAAGATTCGCCGCCCACCTTTAGGACTTTGAATTCTTTTCCGCTGGGTGCAAAGCATAATGGCATAGATAGTCCCTCCTTTAACGGCAATATGTTAATCTACAATAACCTTTCGATACAAGAGAAATGTTAAGATTATTTAACTGAAAGCCTTTTCATTAGAAAAGATGTCCTTTACGGAAGGATTTGCTAGAATGGTTTCATGGATAAAATCTTACAAATCGCTTCTTTGGCTTCCCAAAGAAAACAATCCGACGTCGTTTGCCGCGTCTTGACCAAACATGGGTATCGTCTTCTCCCCGTTATTCAAAAAATGGACCCAGGTCTTGTGACCCTGGTCTTCTTAACCCCGGGAGTCCGCTTGGATGAACTCTTTGAGGCCTTCCCTTGGTTAAAACAAGAGCACGAACGTTCTTCTTCTCCTTATCTTCGTTTATTTCCCTTCATCCCCTACCATCCTTCCAGGGAAGATATCGATGACCTTTTTGAAGAAGGGTTAGGAGAAGTCTACGAAGAGCTCTTCTCCGGTGAATTCAAGCCCTATGGTTGGGATTTGGATGACGAAAACACCATCCAAGAATTCGAGCGGGTTCTCGAAGAGAATTATTCCTGTTAAAGCAAAAAGCGTTCCCTCGCTTGGAAGGAACGCTTTTTTTCATGCTTATTTCCCGTGAATTTCGGTGATTTCGAATTCGTATCCGGTTTCGAAATCGAAGTCCTCACAGCCGCATTGAGGGCAGCGGTTCTTGCTTTTTAAAATCGGGAATTCTGCTTCGCAACTATGGCAACGGCCCATCGCTTCGACGACACGGACCTCCAGCTCGCAATTCTTAAGACGGGGCTCGTCTTCGATGACGGCTGGCCAGCATTCGTACATGAAGCGCGGAACAATGCCCGTTGCTTCCCCAGCGGAGAGCACCACCTTGGAAATCATGGAGAGATGGTTCTCGTCCATGAAATCCTGAAGGGTAGTAACTAATTCGCTGGCGTAGCCTAATTCGTGCATCGATTAGTCCTTTTTGAAGGCGTTGGCCGCGATCTTAAGACCGCGTTTGAGGGTGTGGCCCATCGCCTTCGGCAAGAGGGTTTCGAACTTCGTCGCGTAGATGTTGGTCTTCTTGACGAGGTGAGCGGCGTCGAATTCGCACTGGAAGACGCATTGTCCGCAACCGATGCAGAGATTCGGGTCGACGACGGCTTTGCCGCAGCTAAGGCAGCGGGCCGCCTCTTTCTTGACCTGCTCTTCGGTGAAGGTGCCGCGCGGATCTTTGTACGACTTGGTGTCGACGGGTCCGACGGCCGGGATTTGACGCGGAGCGCGGTCGAATCCTTCGAGGACGATGTTATCAACGTCGATTTGATGGTATTCGCGTCGGTCACGGCCAGCGTCGAGGGTTTGTCCCGGCTGGACGTAACGGTGGAGGGAAATGGCGGCTTGTTTGCCCGCGGCAATCGCATTGATGCAGAAATAAGGTCCGGTGACCACGTCGCCGCCGGCAAAGATGTCGGGGTCGTTAGTCTGATAGGTAAGGGGATCAGCAAGGATCGTGCCGCGGCGGGTGAGTTTGACCTGGGTGCCTTCGAGGAGTTTGCCGAAGTCGAATCCTTGGCCAATGGCTTTGAGAACCTTGGTGCATTCAACGGTTTCGGTTTGGTCTTCATCGTAAACCGGGGCGAAGTGTCCTTCGTCGTCTTTGACACGTAGGCACTTCTTGAAGGTGATGGAAGTGAATTTGCCATCCGTGAGGTTGATGGACTTCGGACCGAAACCATTGTGGATGACGATGCCTTCTTCTTCCGCTTCCGCGAGTTCGTCTTTGGCAGCCGGCATCTCTTCGCGAGATTCGAGGCAATAGAGGTCGACTTTGGAAGCGCCTTGGCGGAGGGCCGTGCGGGCGACATCCATCGCGACGTTACCACCGCCGACAACCACGACATTGCCGTTTAATTCAAGTCCTTTGCCAAGATTGACTTGACGGAGGAAGTCGATGCCACCGACCACGTCGATGTTATTCTCGTTCTCTAAGCCGAGGTTACGGGAGAGTTGAGCGCCGATTGCAATATAGAACCCGTTGAATCCTTGTTCTTTGAGTTCGGCAATCGTAACGTCTTTGCCCACTTCCACGCCGGTTTTGAATTTGACGCCGAGCTTTTCGATGATGTCGATTTCAGCTTGGACGACGTCTTTCTGGAGGCGGAAGGCCGGGATGCCAAGAGTCATCATGCCGCCGAGTTTTTCTTCTTTTTCGAAGATGGTGACATCGTACCCATCTTGGGCGAGGTAATAGGCGCAGCTTAAGCCAGCCGGGCCACCGCCGATGACGGCGATCTTCTTATCATGGTAGTCGTAACGCTTCCAGGGCAAGAACTGTCCTTCCGGAGTGAGTTCTTGTTCGGCGATGAATTTCTTGATGTCATCGATAGCAACGGCTTGGTCGATGGAGCCACGGGTGCAGTGATCTTCGCAAGCGTGGTTGCAGATGCGTCCGCAGACCGCGGGGAAAGGGTTCTCGTGCTTGATGAGGGCGAGAGCTTCTTTATAACGTCCTTCCGAGGCCATCTTGATGTAGCCTTGGATACCGATATGAGCCGGACACCAGGTTTTGCAAGGAGCCGTTCCGGTTTCGGGGACGACGTCTTCGCGGTGATAACGGTAATCGGGATCCACGACCGCTTTCTTGACGGTGTTGGAGGTAAGCGGGGCCTGGAAATGCACCTTGATGGGGCATTTTTCTTCCAGTTTCACGCCAAGACGAATCGCGTTGACGGGGCAATTTTCGACGCATTTACCGCAAGCGACGCAATTGGCAGCCGTAACTTCGCAACGATAGTTCGAAGCGGCAGCTTCACTAATTTTGAATTCTTGGACGGGGCGGAGACCAAAGCAAGCACAGCCACAGCAATTGCAGATGGCCGATGTTTTGCCATCTTCAATGCCTTCAATATTCGGGACCGAGTGCATGAGGCCTTGCTTTTCGCAGCGATGGATGATTTCCTCGGCTTCTTCGCGGGTGATTTGACGGTCTTTGCCCGTGCGGACGAAGTATTCGGCGGCTTTGCCAAGCTTCAAGCAACGATCATCAGGCATGTGGCCGCAGCCTTCGCCCATTTCGGTGCGGCAAACGCGGCAAGAGCAGCGTCCGACGGAGAAATAATCGTATTTATCAAGATAATAGGAAATCGTATCGCGAGGATCGGGAGTCTCTCCCTTAGGAAGGGCACTTTCGATAGGGATGACGCGCATCAAGCCATAGCCGTTGGGAAGCATCGGGCCCATGGTCTGCATGCGATCGTGGGTATAAGCATTGAAGGCGCGGCGAATTTCGGGATGGTGTTCGGCGTTCGGCGAGACGACCATGATTTCGAGAAGTCCCGGAGCAAAGATCGGAAGGATGTATTCTTCGCGGTCTTCGTAGATATCGACGCGGATGACGCCTAAATAATCGCCGAGGTGGTCGGCAACATTATGAACGCGTTCTTCCGTCCATTTGAGCTTCTTCGCCATTTCGTGGTTCGTGCGAACCTTGCGAAGGCCCATGGCGAGCAAGAAGTCGCATTCTTCGTCGGAGATGGAACCCGCGAGCGAATAATATTCCGGCGCGTTCGCGTCGATTTTATTGACGATGCCCGAGGGGCCGCCGATCATTTTGGCAACTTTGACGACTTTAGCGCGAAGGGGCTTCGTGCCGTCGGCGACGGGTTTGCCTTCCCAGGTAATCTCTTGATCGAGTTCGAGTTGAATGGGTTGTTGTGCCATAGTGATTAATATCCTTTACTTCTTTGCGGGAGCGAGGGTGATTTTCGTCCCGGACATTTGGCAGGTGGCCACGATGTCTTTTTTGCTGTTTGTGAAAAGCACGTTCGAGCGATAACGCTTTCCATCCACTCCTTTGATTTCAATCTGGATGGCGTTCTCGCCCTTGGTGATTTCGCCGCGGAAGCTTTCTTGATCCGCTTTCCATTCCCCTAGGGTTTTGGCGTTGCTGATGACGATGGCGTCAACCGGGTCGCCAAGAGTACCGGGAAGACGTGTTAAAGATAATATTCTTGCCATAGTGCTTACATTAAAAATGTAATGGTGGCCTAAATCAAGAGGTGATGTAAGCGTTTTCTTCGGTATATCGGTAAATCGTTATCAATAATGGTCGACTGGCAAAAAAATGACGGATTTTCCGTCTTGAAGAGGGATGCCTCGTTTTATTCATTGACTTCCTAACGGTCGTTATTTTGCTACCGCCCATCCGAGTCAAAACGCCTCTCTTTTTTTTAAAATAAAGTCTTAGATTTGATACCCAAAAATCTTCCATGGATTTGATATTTCCCCTGAACTTCAGGATTGCATAAAAAACGCCCCGAACTAGCGGGGCGACGAGGGAGAAGGTGATTAACGGACGATGCCATGCAATAAGGTTTGAGCTAACGATTTCATCGCTTCATCATAACTCATATTGTTCTGGTCCAAAATCGGGGTTTGTAGGATATAGAGGATAGCGGAACGGAGGCAACCAACCGTTAAGTCAACGTGGAGAGAAGAGAGGAAGGCCCCTTCTTCGATTCCCTTTTCGAGTTCCTTCTTGATGTCAGAGCAAGCTTCATCGACGATGGCGATCGCTTTTTCAAAAACCTCTGGGGAATCCAAGGCCAACAAATGAGCTTTTTTGAAATCAACGCGATCTTCCCATTGGGTTTTAGCCGTTAAAATGCCTTCGATTTTTTCGTCACAAGAGAGCTGGTGGTTGGATAGCACCGCTTCTTTTTTGGCGGCGAATTCCTCTTTCATATCCGCGAGGATGAAGGAATAAATATCATCCTTGGAACGGAAGAAACGGTAAATGGTTTTTTTCGAAATGTGGATGCGAGCGCTGACGCTGTCTAAAGTTAATTTGGGGCCGTGAAGGTTATATTCCTCCACGAAGGAATCCACGATTTCAGGTCTCATGTCTTTGCGGTACATAACTAAAATCCTCTTTTCGCGGATTGACTATAGAAGAAGGAAGAAGAAAGTGCAATTCTTTTCTAAATCTTTTTACGGGTTTCTATTTTTCTTTTGCCGTATCGGCTTATTTATTCTCTTCGCCTTCGTAGAGTTTTCGCGACTTGGCTAGGATTTTGCTTTTTAAAATCAAGCGGCAAAGGAAGCCGGAAAATAAGCCCGTGGCCAGGGAGATTAAGGCCATGAACGGAAGGTAATAAAGGACGGCGGTCGAGCCTAAATAAAGGATGCCGATTGCAATTTGTCCAACATCGTGGAGCAAAGCCCCAAGGATCGAAACAAAAAACGGGGTCAATTTGCGTTTGGAGACCAAAACGCATAAAGCCATGCCCAAATAGCTAAGCACCATGCCGGAAAACGACATCCACCCGCCCATGGAGAAAAGGGTGCCACGTAATAAGCTCACGGCGATGACGCGCAATACATCGACCATTAAGGCTTCGCTCCAAGAGAATTCATAGAGCATGATCAAAATGATGACGTTAGCCAAGCCAAGTTTCATCCCCGGGACAAAAAGGTCCGGGAGCATGCTTTCCACCATCCCAATGACGATGGCCATCGCGGTGAAAACCCCAATCATCGTGATTTTACGGGTTCCCCACTTCTTGTGGTCGCTCGTCGCGTAACCAATTAAAAATAAGCCCAAGATCAAGAGGGGAACGACAATCTTAAAACGCAGATCGAAACGCATCAGATTTCAATCTCCCCGGAAGATTCTCCCGAAAGTAAAATCGTGACTTGATTATAGGCGCAAACAATGGGGGTTGACGGGCTAGAAACATAATGAAGATTCACGCAGTATTGGCTCGGGCAGCCGCTTTTTGCGACACAAATCGCGTTATGCTTCACTCTTAAGGTCATCGGGGTTTTAACGCCTTCGATTTCAATATCGCGTTCTTTGGTTTCTTGGCTTAAATCTAAGCGCAAAATCACTTCATTCGAACGAGAAACGGTCGCGGAAAGATTTTCCGGGGCCTTCTTTAACGTAAAATAGAGGATACAAGAAAGGGACACGCAGAAAACAAGGCCAATGAGAACGATTTCCGGCCAGTGTTTATGGAAGAATCCTGTCTTTTTCTTTTCCGTGCCCATAAAGCGTCGATATTCTAGTCAAATTGGACTTAAAAGAAAAGCAAGCGACTTAAGTCAAGCGCGACAAAATCTACCAAACGGGGACTTTTGTCGAAGTGGATAGGTAAGACAAACAAGCCCCAGGACGAGCCGAGGCAGGGCAATGGACTATTTCACCACGCCTTTTTTCAAGATGATGTTCGCGTAGATCGCCGTTTCGCCGCTTTGGATGATGCAATAGGCTTTCTTGGCCCGTTCATAGAAGGCAAAGCGTTCCATCATCCCTTTGCGGGTATTGGGTTCTTTTTTAGCGGCAATCGCATCGTAACGAGCCCAGATTTCGGGAGTGGGATCGCCGTTAGTGGTTTCCATCAAGAAGAAATTCTCGGGGCTATAGGTATCCAACGGAAGAAGGGTCAAAATGGCATCAAGGAGTTCTTCTCCTCCGATTCCATCCGCGCGGATGACTTTGGGGCCGAGGCTTGAGCCGGGGAAGTTCCCGTCTCCGATGACGATTTCATCCCCATGGCCCATTTCATCGAGCGCCTTCAATAATTCAGGGCTGAGGCAAGGCGGAATATTTTTTAGCATGGTGTTGCTCCTACTAGTATCTATATTCTATATCTTAATCGTTCTCTCTTTTTGTGGTGTTTTTATTATCAAGGGCTTTAACGTTTCGGCTCCTGACGATTTTTATCACATTTCCAAAGGGCCATGGGGTGATGCGCGATGCGAGAAAGAATCGATTCGTCTTGGAAAAGCAATTCAGGATGATAATTCTTGTGATTAAATTCCGTCCAGAACATCAATTCCTGATCATCGGGCTTCATCGTCTCTTTCAAATAATTCAAAACATATTCGCAAGCATTTTCCGCGTCAAATTGCACCCCATGGCGCAATACAGGAACCAAATCTGCCTTTATCCTACGCTGAGATATCAATTTGAGGACGTCAAAGCAAAATGTCTCAGGCGCATTTTGCGAGACGATGGCAAAATAGAACATTACGCACTTCTTGAGCATCGTCTTTTGTGAATCCGTAAATAGCCCCTGACGAACCATGGTTTCTACGTCAAAAAGATCCCGTGGTGCCGTTCGATTGAGCAACGCAACAATTTTAGATGCGAGATTTCTAAAGGATCAACAATCGATACGCTCAATTGCTGATTCGGCCACGGCAAAACGACATCCTTTCTAACAGGGCTCAAAATATGACATCGAAGCATGTAGTTAATCTCGATCTTCAAATTGTCTTTTACCCCACCGGCGTTCGTATATTCATAAACAAAAGAGTCAAGCGCATGATACATTTTCGATTTTGGGCTTAACCGATAGGAAAGTGTCTCCATCTGCTTTTGGATTCGCTTTGTGATTTCTTGTCTACTTATTAGCATCTCATCCCGTGCGACATCTTCACAAAAATCCATGTCAATATCGACGGATAAACGAGGCAAATCAAAAATCGTTAAATTGATGGCAGTGCCGCCTTTCAAAGCCAGGCGTCCCGCCAAAAAGGAGTCATTTTGAATAAATTCCAAAACCTCAGAAAGACGAAACACCTTTTCGAAGGTATCACGAACAAACCCCAAATCTTTCGCCATTCGGCTAAAGGTAGCCTTATCCCATTGCATCATAGTCCAAGACCCCCTTATTGACTATTTCCATCAAATCGAATGGAGCATAAAGTCTCCATTCCTTGTTCCAAACTAATTTTAACCCTTTTTTGATTAAATAGGGTTTTGCCCGAGAAAGATGAGAGCGACAAAAGGAGAAAAAGCTTTGCGATAAACCAAGTTCTTTGGAAAAGAAGGATAGAATGTATCCTGTCTTTTGATACAAATAACCGTTTTGGTATTCTTCGAGAATTTCTACCAATTTCTTTTCGTTTAAAGAGGGGATTAAAGCAAGGCACCGCAACAACTCTTCTAATCCGCCTACTTTTTCATAAAGATGAATGCAATCGATCACCGTGCGTTCCAGGGTCGTTACGCGTACCCCGTTCATTTCCATAACGCCCCCATGCACACAGAGGTTCATCCGCCGATAATAAATATCGCCATATTCAAAGTCGCAAAAGCGAGTTCTGCTTGTAACCTGAACTTCATAAAAAACTTGGTTAGCAATTCCGTGAAACTCGAAGGCGCTGTGATAAGAAACAACGGCATCCTCGCAAATACGAGTAGCGATGGCGTAGCGATTCAAAACAGGCTGACGGGATTCCAAACTAATCGCGACATATAAGTCTTTCTTTACACGCTCTATTAAGCCGTCTTTCAAATATTTAGCGACAACCCAATCGGCTAGAGGCGAATTGCCCGTTATATGGATTAAATCTTTTTTGCTAAAACAGCCTAACTCTAATAGTTTTCCGTAGTACTTCATCCTTTGCCCCTTTCCGTATTAAATTTAACACGTAAACATAGTTTTTACTATGGTTTCGTGTAATTTTTAATACGACTCAAGACATTAGATATATTCAATGGGCAGGGAATATAAATTATCCCTCAACTGAATTTTTTCCTTGCCAGTGCAAAGGATGACTCCGACGCCCCGTGTCTTGTCGACGGCTTTATCCAAGACGGGGAAAGTTTCCGCATCCATGGCCGTGGGATTTCCCCACTTTTTGATTTCAACGGGATAAAGCACGCCATTTTGTTCGATCACCAAATCAATTTCTCTTTCTAATGACACTTCTTCTCCGCCTTGTTTTCTTTTGACTTTATCTTTGCCGCGATAATAGAAAAGGTATTTGGAGAAATCCTTTCCAGCATTGGCATACGACTTGGCGATTTCATTGACGATAAATGTTTCGAAAAACGCGCTGGAAACCGCTCCGCGTTCTAAAGCCTCTTTGCTAAGCCACGACGTCAAATAAGCCGCAAGGCCCGTATCTCTAAAATAGATTTTGGGGGTTCGTATCGCCCGATTCAAATGGGAGGAGGCATAGGGATATAAAAGGAAGGCGATATCCGTTTTCACCAAAACGCCCACCCAGGATTTGATGGTGTCGTTGGATACCCCGACTTCGCTGGCGATGCTGACATAATCGAGCATATTGCCCGTTCTAGCGGCTACCGCCACCAAGAAACGATAAAACGTCATATAGTCCCGAACACGAGTAATCCGATAAACATCCCTTTCGATATAGGTTTTAACGTAGTCCCCGTAAAATTCTTCCCAATCTTTCTCGGGGTTTTGGGTTAATTCAGGGTAGGAACCCCGATGAATCATCGACCAAATGTCTTCGTAGGGAACAAGGGTTTTTCGCGTTGCTTGATATAATCTTCGCTAGGCAAAAAAGGTGCCGTAAAAGGGACGTGATAAATTTCACGTAAGGACAGCCCAGGCAATTCTAAAATGCCAACCATCCCCGACAAGGAATCCGACAGTCCTTCCATAACCGCCCATTTTTGGGACCCGGAAAAAAGATAATTTCCGTTTTCTTCCTTTTCATCGAGAATGACTTTGGCGCTATTAAGCAACGCGGGGCATTCCTGAACTTCATCGACGAATAAGGGGGTTCCAAACCCCCCTAAAAAAGAATCGGGATCGCTTTGGGCGGCTTCTAATAAAGTGGGTGATTTCAAATTGATGCGTTTCACTTTGGGAAACGAGTGCTTGATCAAAGGAGATGCCCACTTGCCTCGCCCCTGTGATCGCGACGCATTTATAGGAGGCGTATTTGCGTTTCAGCAGTTCTTCCATTGCTATTGGGATGTAGGTCATCATTTTCCTCCGTTGCGACTATTTTCTAATTCAATTAGATTTTAGCCAAACTTTAGTTTTTCAAGGCTGTAATGGGGACGACGTAGACACCATCAGGACGCCGATAAGCCGCGTTCGCCAAGCCGCATATCACGCATAGAGCCTGGGCCGTTTTGCCATTGGAGGCCTTGATGGCATCTTGAATGCGAAGCAGGTTTTCCGCCGCTTCATCGATTTTATTCGCGCCAAGTTTGATCTCCACGCCACACCAAGCGCCATCCGGTAGCTCAATTACCGCATCCATTTCGTTATTTTTATAGTCTTGATAATGGAATAGTTTCGCCCCAAAGGATTCGGTGTAAGTCCATAGGTCTCGTTCTACCATTGATTCAAAAAGGAATCCGAGCAATTCTAAATCGCCAAGCAACTTCTTTTCCGTTAACCCAAGTAAAGCGCAAGGCAAAGACGGATCAACAAAATGGCGTTTTTCGCTTTGTTTGACTCGGATTCCAGAACGGAATTTGCTTGAATAAGGAGGAATATTTTCAATCAAATGCAAGTTTTTCAGTATGTCCATGTAGTTGGCAAGCGTGTCGACGTTGACGTCGTCGAAGTCCTTGTCCTTGATGTCTTTGACTAAAATAGCATTGCTTGCCGTCGTGGCTTCGTTACGAGCAAGGGAGCGGAGCAACAATTCGACTTTATGAGAATCCCGTTCTACGTCGTCTATTTTATAGATATCCTCATTTAAAACAGACTTCACATATTCTTTGGCAATAAGAAGGCCTTTCTCGATGCTGGAATCCGTGACCAAAGGCCAGCCGCCAAGCAAAATATATCGGATCAAGTCTTTTAATTGCACTTCGCCGGTCATGACGTTAGGAGCAACGTTATTGCAAATATCCTCCAAAGAAACAAGGCCACTGGAATAGCCACTTTCATAAAGAGACATCGTCCTCATTTTTAATCGGGCAATTCGACCGGTTCCCGTATGGATATATCGATGCTTATTGATCGTGGCGGAACCCGTTAACAAAAACTGGCCAGAGGCAGGATGGGTATCCACCCATCCCCTTACGGCATCCCAAAGGGCGGGCACTTCTTGCCATTCGTCGATTAAACGGGGCGTTGCACCTTCTAGAACAAAACTAGGATCCATCAAGGCAAGGCGCTTGTTGTTGAAGTTGCCCTTAGGGTCAGCAAGGAGGAATTCACTGTTAGAATGCTTCTTAGCCGTCCAGGTTTTTCCGCACCATTTTGGACCTTCGATCAACACGGCCCCAAAGGTACCAAGATAAGTATCTACTTGCTCATCGATGATTCGTTTTTTGTAATTTGGTAAATCCATAGGAACGTCCCCCTCCGATGGCTAAATCTTATATCATTTCGTGATATTTTCAAGTTTCATTCCGTGATATTTTTACTTTATGTTCAGTGATATTTTCGCGTTTCATTCCGTGTTTTTTTGGCTTTTCAACCCGTTAGATTTTCAGTTTTGAGAACAATTGCTTCTTTTTTATATGTTATGAATTGACGGATTTTTGGCACTTTTTATTCCCCATCAAAATCTTTTGCAATCATTATTCAGGGCAAAAGGCTTCCACCCTTCTTGGCGAATGCCTTTTTATCCTGCCTTTCCTGCTTCATCGTCCGAAAAAGGAAATTATAAATCCTCTTCCGAATCCTCCTCTCCTTCCGAGTCCTTTTCTTCTTCTTGAATTTCATCCGTTCCATTTAGCTCGGAATAATCCGGACAAGGGATAATGGAAAAAGAAGCGCGAATCCGTTGGACATCGCTATAAAGAAGGGTTTCCTTCTTGTAAAGTTCATCCGCTAGAGCGAGGACAAAATCGCGGTTTTTAATCAGGATATCGCGGCATTGATAGAGATAACGTTCTAACTCGCCGGCAATAACGTTTTCCACCCGCGCCTTATAAAATGGGGAAACGTCGTAGTCCGTCGACAAAAACCCAATTCCATAGATTGCATTATTCGTGATGCCTTCGCGAAGTTGTGAAGCGGCTTTGTCTAAATCGGATTGGCAACCGCTGGCGACGCGTCCGGATTCATAGAGTTCGCACGCCGCCTTCCCGCCAAGGCAAAGCAAAATGGATTGGCCACGGCGAGTAAAGGGGGTATCCAGTTGAGTGAATCCTCCGACCGCGCGAATGGAAACAAGACCCACAGCTCCTTTCCGAAGCACCTCAGCAACCGCGCAATGCCCCGCTTCGTGGATAGCAATCATCCTTTGTTCTTCAGGGCTGCGCTTCGTGGAACCGTAACCCTGATAACGGTCTTTCAGATAGGCTTCCACAATATCTTCGGTTCCCACGACTTTCTTTCGTTTACGGGCAGCGATAACGGCGCTCTCATTAATGACCTTATCCAAATTCGCGCAGGAAGAATAACTGACCATCTTCGTGATATCTTCATAATTCGCATTAGGATCTACCTTCCGCTTGCGAAGGTAATATTCCACGATGGCCGCGGCGCCTTCTTTCCCTGGAATTTCGATCGGGAATTGGTGGTCTAAACGGCCGCTACGAAGCAAGGACTTGGGCATCTTGTTGGCTTTATTGGCGGTAGCAACAACCACTACCCCCTTGTCTTTACAAGCGTCCATATTCGATTGGATGGTCACAAAGCAAGGCGCGTCGGCATCTTTTCGATCTTCCGAGCAAAATTTATCGATATCATCAAAGAAAACGATGGCCTGTTTGTTTTTCACCGCTTCTTCGAAGGCGGCATTGATGTCTTTCATAACGCCCTGCTCGTCTTTGTTTTTCGTAACGGTATAAACGGGTAATCCCGATGCTTCGATAAACGAAGTAGCAAGAAGCGTTTTGCCCATGCCGGGATCGCCATAAAAGAGGATGCCACGGGGGAGATTGGCTCCCATTTCTTCATAGATGGCGGGATTTTGAATCATGTCGAGGATTTGGTTTAATTCGTCTTTTACTTTTTGGTATCCAATGACTTTGTCGAAGGGTTTCATGTTGATTTTCTCCTTTTTGTTATGTTTTGAATGGAAAGAATAGGAAAGCTACAGGCGGTAATGAAAATACCGATTTTCATAGATAATCGTTGGTTGTTTGAAGGGCTGAATGCTTCTTTGTCTAGACGATGTCGGGGGTCAGGATTGCTTTAAAGCCCTTTTGATGGTGTGTTCTTCTTCCTCACCTAGCTCAAGGAGACCATTAAGACGAAGGAAAGCGTTGAATTCATCGATGCTTAAATGGAATCGAATTCCAAGTTTCAAACATTCCTCTCGGGTAAACGCGGCGTTGTCTCTTTTATATCGGACGACGTTCTCATCGCAATAAAGGATGTCGGCAAGGGATTTGATTGTTCTCAGCCTTCCAGGCATTCGATTTCTGGCTGTTTGGAAGAAATCGTGGCAAGCCAACTTGCGTTTCGATTCTTTCCACCCGTTATTCTTTGCAAACAAGACAGGCATGTCCCCTTTGAATTGGCGGGACAAGGAATCCACGTCTACATCGGGGTGGGCTTCTATCTCATGCAGGACATTTTTCAATACATGGAACTGCTGAGACGAATCCATCCCCTCCAACGGAATAACGGCGGATTCCTCCTCGCCATTTTGCTTCTTGACCAAAATCAAGAAAGGCTTAGAGGCGTCGAAAGTATTTTCGAATGTTTGGAGGGTGTCGTGAATCCGCGACTTTGTTGGCTTCGTGCTAGATTTAGTTCGTCCATCGTAAATAACGTTATCCCATAGACTAGTAACTTCCTTCTTGAGAAAAGTGAGGATTGTTACGTTAGCGGAGGAGCGATTGCATAAATCGGCCCCGTGGTCTTTTAGAAGTTCGCAGCTGACGAGGTCCTCCGGGTCATAAAGGTAAAAGAGCAGAAACGGCGTGTGGAATTCGTATTGACCAGTTTGAAGGAAGTCGGAGACATCTTTCGTTCTGTGGATTTCTTGACCGGGAATGCTATAGATAAAGACAAAGGCATCCTTGGGAGGCTTCGAGGAGGTGGGAATGGTCGGTTTCGTTTTCTCAAAGCCAAATTCGGCTAAGATAATGTCGCTAGGGACTTTGGAACGTTTTGAAATTCGGGAGGCCGCCGCGCCAATAGAATCATCGATTTCCATCTTTTCAAACGATTGAATTTTTGTTCCATCCATCAGGGTAAGATAGGCTTCATGCCAGCTGGATATAGATTGGTCGAAGATCTCCCTCCACCTTATGGACTTTTGCCGGCTCTGTTCAATGAGAAGCGCATAGGCATAGGGCCATGGCGATCCAAAATATTTTTTCCATAGACGAATCCTCTCATCACTCACCGTCCAGTAAGCCGATAATGGGTCTCCAACACCAATGCGTTCACCCAAGAACCAAATGGCGTAATAGTCCGCCAAGGATTCGGCGACCACCCTTCTTTCCCAAGACCCGTCAATGGCATACTTCTTCCCCATCAGTTTAAAAGCGCAGTGGTGGATATGATGGCAATATTCGTGAGCATACGTCATGCATATTTCCGCTTCGAAACAAGATTTCAAATCGGGGTCCTCTTGATTTGCCATCCATTTTTTAAAATAGGAATGGTTCCGATAATAAATGGTAATCGTCGGCACCGGTGATTCTCGATAATCGCCTAGCCGCGGTGAAGTCAAAGAATAGCGATCGCTCTCATCGAGTTCTATGCTCTCCCGAGCACGGCTGAGGAACCCGATCATTTCTTCTAATTGACAGCTATCCTGAAAACGGTCATTTAAGTTATTGTCCCATTTTGGGAAATCCTCTCGGGTAAGATAGCAGGTGTCTACAGGCTGTTCATCGCTTAAAACGACTTGAGCCTGGATGTGAGAAAGGGCGCGTTGAGCTTCCACATTGCGTTTTCTAGAGGGAAGATCAAAATATGTAAGCGCCATGCCATATAAATGGGAATTGGCACATTTATTGCAATTGTTAAAACGAACTTTCATTCTTTCTAGAAAGTCCTTTTTCATAGCCGAATCCATAATTTCATCGCTCATTTTCATCCCCTTCTTTTGATTCTTCCGTTTTTAGCCAATTCACCGAATTCTTATTTGTAGTAATACCAAAGCAAATGGTCGAGACCATTGCGGCTGATGTCTTGGCCCTTGTTTTGGCAAGCTTTGCGAACCTTATCGATTGTATCCATATATGCCGCATAATGGCCCTTAAACGACTTCAAGTTCTTAGGAATAGCAATGCCTAGTTGTTCGGCGTGTTTTCTTATCGCCTTTTCCATGATGCCATCATATATGGAAAAGTTGTCCTGCTCAGGTTTTCCGTCAAATAGATAAAAGGCCATATAGTGGCAAAATTTTGTAGCGAATGAGAAATTAGATCTGCTTTTTCCGTCTGAAACGACCGGTTTAGACAGCTCATCAATTAGCACATATTTCGGTCCTGTAGACGGATTTGGAGTTTTCAGCAAGTCGACGAGAGCGGGAACTTTGTAGCCACAAATCCTTTTGGTAATCTCGGCGCGCCCTGCATTGTCAGCATTTAAATGGGTACTGTTTTCGCGATCAACCGTTTCGACGATGTTTTTGATAATATCCTGGTAAGTTTTATTGCCATTATTGATGTTCTTTTTTACACAGTCGTCGAATGCCGTCACCCAGTATGCCGTGGATCCATTGTATTTTTTGCCATCGGGCCCGCACGCGCGATTAGCGGATTTTTTGTATGTCGAATTGCTAGCAATCATGGCCTCCACCCTAGCCACGTTATCCTCGGTCAACTCAACTAGACCATCGGAGTTTTCTTTCAACGCGTACTCCTTCGATTTTGTTTGTTCGGCTTGAATTAACATAGTTTATTTTCACCTATTTGTTTCTTTAAAATCTTTGTTCTGCTTTTTAGAGCCCTTCCTGCCGTCATATAGCACGGTCCCGCAGCGAGAACATACGCAGGGTTTCCCCTCCCCTTTGAAAAATACCGTTCCGCCACATTCAGGACAACGAATCGCGATATCAAGGGGATAGCCACCCTCGTACGAATGGAAATATTTTTGCGCATCTACGATATCAGCAACCCGTTTGGCATTCAGCAAATGCTGCCTTTGTCTGGAGGTTAGGTAGTTATAGTAAATGTCCATCTTCTTCAAATAATAATTTGCAAAATCGACGTTAATGCTTTCGGGGCTCATCACTTCTACGTAATCGCCGATACAGGTTTCCCCATCGCCAAAAGGATCAGATAGCAACCAGGATTTGAATGAAGCAAGGTCGGTGAAGAAATGGACGAGTTTTTGGTTTGATGGGTCTTCTTTCTTCCTTATGATGAGAGACATTTTGCGGTGATCGAGATCGCATTCCCGCCCCAACATTAGATTTGCATTTTCGACATTTTGGCAATGAAGTTTTTCGTCAAAGAAGGATTCGAAGGATTTGGAAATCACCCCCTCGTCCACATCCTTGAAATAGAACGAAACGACGCCGTCTTTTTCTCCAAGCGAAGGGATCATTTTCTTCAACATGCGGTCCAAACGGCCGTATCTTTTGGCTAATTTGGGGTTCGACAATTCGAAGACCGCTTCGTTATCCGCGTATTGCTTTATTTCTTTCTCATCGGAGCAAGCCAACTGATTATAGTTTGTGGAAGGAAGCACGATATTTTCGATTTTATCGAACAAATAATGGTCCTTGCCGTCTTTGCTTGGGAGGGAACAAGCGGGCAAAAGGAAAGCGCAGGGGTCGTGATTGACTTCCTTTAAGTAGCAGACCTTGGTCCATTCAGGATACTTTTCTCCGGGCCATTGGACCTTAATCGGGGAGTTATTGCGGTACGCTTTTTCTAGAATCTCGATTTTTTGGATGATTTCTTCCGGTTGCTTTTCTTCCCCTTGGAGATAGCGGGTTCTTAGTTTTTTAATGGCCTCTTTGGAGTCTTCGGTAGTGGCAAAAGCATCGAGAATCCGTTCTTCATAAAGATCCGTGTCATTCTCTCCGATATACGGGTCATTGTGAATAGCGGCTAAAACGCGGGCAGTTTGCTCAACGGTGAGGCTATTTCTTTGCTCGATGTAATATTTGCCGCCTTCCGTACGTTCCAAAACAAAAGGAAAATCAAACTTATCCGATAACTCTTTTAGATATTTCAGGCATTCCGAAACGCGTTGACGCTTGATTTGGTTTCCTGACACCCCTTCTCCTTGGTAGGTAATACCGTATTCTTTATTCGCATAACGACAAATCTCCACTGCTCTAGCAGGATTCTTTTCATCGGTATGATGCAAAAGATAATCCAAGGTAATCAGGATCTCTCGTTGATGGATGCGTGTGTCTTCCATGCTTCCCCTCCTTCATCCACGAAAAGAATAACGTCAAAATTTCAGCATGCAGGACAAAATGAAAAAATGGACGCATATAGGGACAAAAATAGTTCCACTTATCCTCATATGCACACCCTCATGCTTTTTTGGATATCGATAGGGAGTCGGGTAGACACCCTTTCCAATCGTTATCCTAAATATGCCATGAACAGGGGCTGGATACCATGATTTTTTAAGAGATTTAAGCCCCTTCCAAAAATGTGCCAATATCAGCCCATCTATTGATTTGGCCTTTTTCTTTCGTTGTTTGCCGATAAAATAAAAGCATAAACGGGGGTTTAATCTATGGACGAAAATTACAAAAAGAATGTCGTCTTAGTCGGAAAAGAATTTGACGGCATCGAATTAGGGAAAGATTTTTACTTGGATTTCAACCAAGTCAAAAATCTATTGGTTTCCGGGACTACAGGCGCTGGGAAATCTATTTTTCTGCATGTTTTATACGATCAAATCAGCGAGCAAAATAAGGCAGCGGAATTCTATTTGTTCGATCCCAAAAGAATCGAATTTTGGAAAGAATCCAAAAAGGGTAATGCCACCTGGGTCCGCGGTCCCGAGGAAGTGGAGAAAGCCTTGAGCGAATTAAAGGTCAAGCTCGATTCTTTAGATCACAATCTTTATCTCATCGTCGATGAACTCGCCAATTATATGGGTGGACTGGACAAGGAGTTCATCGGGCTTATTCAAAGAAAGAACCCCTTCTTCCATTTCATCGCTTCTTCTCAAGTTGCTTCGATGCGGAAGCTACAAGGGCTCTTCCCTTATATTCCTAATCGCATGGCGTTCGCCCAATCTTCCGTCATCGACAGCAAGGCCATCATTGGGCGAAGCGGACTCGAACTTCTAAAAGGGCGTGGTGATGGCCTCGCCATCATCAACGGGGAAACCACGCGCGTACAAATCATTTGGAAAAACTTGAAAGGGCGAAAATAGACACGAAGTAGGGAGCTCTTGAAACGTGGGGCTATATTCTAACCAAATCCACTTTGAATTTTTCATAGCCCCACAAAATATGATCTATTTCCGCCCTACTGAGTCCTTGACTCTTTGCCTTTAACTCATCCAACGATTTGCAAAGATTCTCGTACCATTGCGTAGGGTTTTTCTTGACGTCGATTGTAGTTTTCGCGGTCTTCTCAAGACCGTAGTACTCCCTATAATCATTCACTTTACCAACAGCATTATTGTCATAAATATAGTATGAATCGCCATCAAACAAATATTCCTGAAGATATTTGCACGTCTTGCTACACCAGCTGCATTCGTGTCTTGATTTTGACGAAACAAATACCTCCATTTCCTCTACCAAAGCCCAATCACCATTTTTTAATCTGTTATAAAACGCGGCGCCTTTGTTCAATATGAAATCAACAATCGCATCTCTGGATTGCTTGGTTTTGCCTTGAATACTATTTGAAATCGCTACCTGCCATACAAAATTTTCAAGGTTGGCCCTTGTAAGGGCTTTAAGTATCTTTTTAAAATCACTTTGATTTTGGTAAACGCCCATTTGTTGAATAATTTTTTTCATGTCATTGAGATGTTTTACGTTCATCCCTGTTTCGATTATTTGTAAATTGTTCTTCGTCAAAGGAGAAATGTAATGTTTTAGTTCGTCTCGAATATCCCTTTTAGAAATATCGGTGCTCAGATGACCATCAATCATTCCCAACAAAGATGTTTTATTCATGCGATACCCCTCCATCAATTTGGCATTACCAAAATCGTTAATCAAATTTTAACATCCTTCTCTTGCTTGGCAAATTGGTTCAAATACGTCATTAGCGATGTTCCGAATTTTGCTATATCATCAATTTTGTCGAGAACAATCAACATACTCGTTTTAGAAGTCCACGCCTTTTTAATACTTTTTGACGAACCCTTCCCCGCAAAAGCCATGAAAAAAATAAACTTCCCTCGGTAGAGCACTATATTTTTATGCGCAATACAATTTCGTATCGCTTCTGTTATGTTTTACATTTTAAAACTTTGACTCGACTTTTTTTGTGGGGCTTCAATTCTTTGAGTTATCAAGCCTTAGGCTCAAATAACATATGCCATATTCAGCATCTTCAGTTCTGCGATTAATTCACCCGCACATTCCCCGACATCACGGATATTCCGCCCCTCATCGTGTATTCGCCACACCCAGAGCAAATGGAGGAACTTCCATTCATCACGGCACAGGCAATCGATGCTTCGGCATTATGTAACTTTATACCCACGTCCCCGTTCATCGTGCTGATATTCATCACCCCATCTTGCTCTGGGGTTAGTTCCAAATTCACGCTTCCGGATTGAGAAGTGATATTCACGTCATCCGCTGGAGCAATGGCTTCGATATTCCCGGATTGGGTTGTAATGCTAATCTTAGAGGAAGACGTATTGAGGGATACGTTCCCTTTAGAGGAGGAAACAGTAATTTCATTTACATAGCAATCCACGGAGGTGTTCCCTTTGGTTACATAGACCTTCATGCGGTTCAAAGATTTGCTCGGCACAAAAACATGGATCTCTTTTGCCGGTTCATCAAAACGGAACTGACACGTTTTCCCTGTCTCCTGGTGTTGAGCCGAACTGACAGAATGCATCTTGAAAGCGACGATTTCATACCCAAAGCTACCATCGTCGGAATTTTGAATATCGACATTAGCATCCCTTACCACAATCTCCACATCTTGAATATCCGGATTTACCCAATGTTCTTCAAGGTTATATTGGACGGGTGGATGAGGACGTTTTACTTCTTCGGGGCCAGGGACCTCTTTACACGATTCCCTTGGGGCTTCTAGATTGGCGTTAATTGGAAAGCGTAATTCAGCCGATGCGACGATCGTCCCTGGAACGGATTCTATGGACGGATAAGGTATTTTAACGGGCACGAATTCTTGTTCCGATGAACCTTGGCCTTGGGGCTTCTTGGCGAATAAATTGCCGTGCTCATCGACATAGAGACCTAACGCGAAGGATTTGTCGCCGCAGTTATGCCAATACACTCCTTCTATCGCGAAAGAATAATTGAGTTCTGGGAATATCGCCTTGGCAGGAACAAGTCCTCCCTGGGATCTATCCGGAATCAGCCAATAAGGATGTGGTTTATCGATATGATATTCCCAGGTTCCAGAAACTTTGTTGTTTTCGATTTGAATCATTCGCTTATCCGAATCATAGAACCGTCCCTGGTCATCTTGGTAGACTCCTTTAAGGACGGCAAAAGGAGGTTCGCATAGGATTTCTCGAAACCGACAGTTAAATAAAACGGGATCGATGATTTTTAGTTCAATTTCCGTTAAAGGGGCCTGACTCATCTTATTCCTCCTTGGGTTGTAGTATCGAAGAATGGACTTTTCCCGATTCGAAGAGGATTCCTTTCTTCTTTAGAGATTTCCATAACTTGCTAGCATCCGAATAAGGGATCTTCAATGCTTCTTGAAGGTCATAAACATCGATGGAACTTCTGCTTTTGCATAATTCAACCGCTTGGTTCCACCACTGCTCTTTTAGTTTTTCTAGATTTCGGGTTTCTTGTAGACGAGTTTTTAAAACGGATTGAACATCCGTTTCTTCTTCCGCATAACGGAAACCTAAGAATTTAGAAGAAACGATAAGGCAGGGGGTGGATTCTTCCACCAAAAATCCTTCTTGGATGAATTGGTCGTAATAGGATTTTGCCTCTTCTTCGCTTAAGCAAAATTCCTTTTGTATCTTGCCAATGCTTACGTAATTTTGTTCTTTACAATAGGCTAGGATTCTTCGAGGCAATTCTTCTAAGGGCAATTCCTTGCCGCCTTGAAAATGAACGACGTGATGGGAGGAGCTGCCTCCTGTTAATACTTGGGCGGTCAATAGCTTACGGAACAAGCGCTTCGCTTCTTCTGAAATGGAAAGAACAGAAGCTAGTTTAGAAACCGTGATGTATTTTTCTTTTTGGCATAAGGATAAGGCCTCGGCATCTAAGCAACCCTTTCCTTCTTCTTGAAGGGCACCTAGATACGTAGTAATGATAGACCCGTAGGTTGTGCCACTAAAAAACAAAGGGATCACTTGTTTTTGTTCTTGAATTTTATCCAATACCTTTGCCGCTTTTTCCGGATACGTATTTAGTTCATGGGCAAACTCATCCAAATTAAACAATCTCCGTTTTTTAACCCATTCTAGGGCAGATTTTAAAGAGGGCGAGGGATTAAGGACGCGTTTGGAATTTGAGTCCTTTATCATGGCGTAACGCCCTGTTTTCCCTATTTGGGGTGAAACATAGTCTTCTTCGATCAAGGCTTTTAACACGCGACTAGCTTGGGGATACCCCATCCCACATTGGATTTGGATATCCGTGACCGTGATCCATTCTTTGTCCTGAAAATAGGAGAGGACAGTTTGAAGTTTTTCTTCATCCATTCTTCTATCCGGTTTAACGGAAGGCGCAGGCTTTTCTTCTTGAGCCGGCGCTTGATTTGCTTTGAAGGTTTGCAGGGCGATTTTACTAATATGGTCGCGAAGACTTTGGGGTTCTAATACTTCGCATTCCCCTTCTAAAGATAAAACGAGAGGGACGACCTCATCTTCGTTTTTCGAATCAAAACTTAGGATTAACGAGCCATCGTTTTGGGGTTCTTCTTTTTGGTTTGGGCCAAATTCTTTATCCCCAATATAAGGACAAAGGGGAGAAAGATGAAGTTTAACGCGGATGGGGGAATCCTTAAACGCGGGACCTTTTCCTTTTTCAAAGGCATGTTCGTTAAAAAAGATATCACGAGAAAATCCAAGGGGCGTGGCTTCGTAACTTTGGATATGACCGAGTTCGATCGTTTTGAGGCGCTTCTTCGTTCTTGAATTCGCCCAGAGGATCCAAGAATGATGGTAGAGGGCGAGTTCATAGGGTTCTACTTCCTCTTCTACGCTTCGCTTGATGGTTGTTCGATAAACAAGACGGACCACTTTTCTTTTACGGATGCATTCCGAAAAGAAATCACAACGTTTCTTTAATTCTTCCGCGGATAGGGCATAGGTCGACTTATCCAAGAATTTCACGTAGGAGACCTTTCCTTCTTCGCTTCCATTCATTTGGGCAAAGATTTTCCCCATCGCCTTTTCATAGTCTTTTCGGCAATAAATAACTTCTTGGCCGTCGATAAAAGAAGAAACAAAATTCAATGCCTGCTTTTCTTCTTTGCTAAAGCAGGGCGAGGGTATCAACGCGGATTCTTTGAGCTTGATTCCTCCGTATTTTCCCGAAGAGGATTCGAATTCATAACCGCATTCTCGGAGTTCTTTCCGGTATTCGGGAATATTCCGGACATTGGTTTCCAAGGCATCGGCAAGTTCCGTGTTTTTATATTGCTTCCCATTGCTTAGATAACGAAGCATGGCGATGCAGTTGGCTGTTTTTCCCATCGGATGATTCCTCCTTTTTAAGATGATTTAGATATTGGTTTTCATGGCAATCGTCGAAGCAACCGTGATGGCGTTATGGAATAAGTGGGAACAAGAAACGATATTTAGATTCGCAATGTTGCCTTTTAAATAGACGCTTCCTTTTGCTTCAATCGTTAAGCCAAAGAAATGGCCCTCTACGATAACGTCCCCCGTCGTATGAATGTATAAATTTAGATTTGGGTTTTCTTTCAGGCAGAGTTTTAAGGAATCGAGCTTCCCCTTCTTTTTGCAGTCTAGAAAATAGTCTTTATGGCTCCGGTTGCAGCTCCACCGGAATTTAAAGGGGGAGGAGTTGCTTCCGCAAGGGACCAAATAACTAATGGACCCGTTTCCCAGGATCAAATCCCCTTGCTCAAGATTGATTTCTAGATATTCCATCGAATCCGAATCAAAAGAGCATGACTGATAAAAGGGGATTGAATAGGACTTGGATTTTGATAAAAAGAGGTTTTCCCTTTCTAGGTCTGTGAATTCGCTTAGAAACGGGTCCAAGGCTTTTTCTACTTCCTCTGGAGGGAAGTCGACTTCCTTGTAAGCAAGAGAGAGCCACCGTTTTTCTTCCGACAAAGAAGAATAGCTTTCGCCCTTTAGTACGGAAGTTAAAACATTGATTAGGCGCCTCCCCTCATAATCATCGCCGACGAGGTCGAGCAAATATCCGCGAAGGAGGCGGGGATCGAGTAGAATTTCTCCCCGCTTTTTCTTTTGCAAAATGGTTTGTACTGCTTCTATATAATTCATGGTCTTAACTAACGAAAAGGCTGACATTCACTTCTAACGGTTTGCTTTTAAACGCGCTTATCCGGAATTTGCACTTCACGTGGATTCGTATCATCTTCCCTGGGATTTCATCCAAGCGAATGAGCCATAGTTTGTCTCCGGAAAGGGAGACGTTTACGGTCCTTCCCCGCTGGTTTTTGGTCTCCAAGGTCGCGGTGATTTCCCGAACCTCTCCTCCGCTTGTCCGAACTTCGAGTAGAGTTTCATAGAATGGCACTTCGTGGAGCCGCCAATCCTCGAACTTCTTTTTCACAAGGAATCCCGTCTTTTTGGAAAGGCGAGCTTTTAGCAAAAAGTTCCCGTCTCTTTTTATCGCCCAATCCCCATTCGCATTGCCTTGGGGTGGACGAGGTTTTTGCTTGTAATTGTTATTCTTCTTATCGTTCATCCGATTCGGACTCGGCGTTGGATGATTCTCAGGGACATAAGTGGGGCATTGGGTCTCGTAATGCGGGATAAACGGTGGCGCCTTCTTCTTAGCAGAAGGATCCTTCCATTTCTTCGGGGTTCCATAATAATCTTTGTTCGTTTTCATCCTCTTAGTCCTTTCTGATATAAGGGAGACATTGGTAGAGGTATTCCAAATATTGCTGCATGAACATTAGCCAATGGTCCACTTCGCCCCGGGTATAGGCTTTATCCGTTTCAATCGATTGCTTTTTCGATAAATGGACGTTATTCCGTAATGTCCGATATTCGTTATACATCCTTAATTCTTCCTTTTGGATATTGATGACATCGTGAAGGGCTTTAACGCAACGCTGGTCATAGCGTGGATTATTGCCGCGGCGCGGGGTTCCCAATATCATCGATCCCAGCTCGATTTCAATGGCCTGGATGACACTGTAACTTAAAATGATGATATCACGGTAAATAGCTCTTTCTAGAAGCGGTTCCAACGGGGGATTCGCCTTCGTGGCCAAATCGCAATAGAAATACATTTGGCGGATAACGATGGCGATATTTCTTCTCATCTCCGGAGTCGAAGTCAAATCGCGTAGATGGTAGTAATCATTGCTGATATCCAAAAGGCGATAAGGCTTCACCAAGAAGGTACACCGTTCCCCGTAATCCGTCTCGTTGCTAGAAGAGGGACACTCTCCTGGATTGAGGCGACAAGACAAATCGGGATTTTTCATCGCCACCTTTAGAATCGAGGTGGCGCAGGCTTGTTTTCTCACCCCGTCGAAAGCGATAGTTGTCTGACGGGACAAGAGGTCTTTTAACTTTGGACGGAGCGGCACTTTTTGAAACGAGAAGACGAAGCCATAGAACGAAACGTAGAGGATATCCTGATACGCTTCGTAATAGAATCGAACTTTCTCGATCGCTTGATGGGTCTTTAGAACCGCTTCTTCCATTTGGTCTTTGAAGGAATAATCCCCCGTGTTTTTATTCGCGGCGAAATTCAAATAATTGAATGCGCTCCAAATCAAGAAGGCATCTCCCATCGTTTGAACGGGGAGTTTTTGGATGAGATTCGCGGATAAATACGCGTACTGGCTATTCACGGAATCCTGGTCTAACTGATGCTTTTTGGCTTCTAGCAGAAGGGAACGATAAACCGTTTCTTGGTTCATCGCCCAAACTCCATCCAACCCGAGTCGCTTTCTTCGTTCTGGTTGTCGTAACGCCTTGCTCCCTGTTCGGCGGTAAGCACGGTGACTAGCTCAGTTTCTTCGGGTTTAAGGCAATGTATTTCTTTCCTAACTTTTCTTCCCAAGAATCCATAAGGGACGATTGAAACTTCCATAAAACGATATTCCACGCGGATGCGAACCGAACCGGATTCGCTTATATGGCAGGGCAAAACAACGGGGCGGATTCGGAAGAATTTCTTATCTTCCTCTAAGGGGATGCAGGCGGTCTTGCCATCTAGTAGCACTTCGTAATCCCCAGTTTCAAAATTGAAGGCTTGGAAACGGGCAATCAGTTGAGGTCCGTTGGAAACGTTGCCAGGGAAATCAGATTCGCTTCGTTCCGGGGTAAGCGCCAATTCGTCGTGCAACGCGAAGGAATCGGTATGATCGAGGTAAACGCCTAGCGTTAAACCAAGCGTCTTGTCGTAATGGTAGCAGCGGCACACGGAGGACAACGAGAAACAAATTCTTTGTCCATGGGTGCTTACATAGGCCTTGGAAGGGTCTTCGTCAAAGATGTCAGATGTTTTCATGATAAATGATTCTCCTTTCGTGGGTGATTTTCATGATTGGGGTTCCCTTATTGATGCGGGGTACAAAAAGCGTTGAGATGGATGGGTTTATTCTTTGAGGATAGCTCCTAAAGAAACGTCGTCCCCGGTTCCATTAACAAGAGCTACCCGGACCAAATAATCGATGATTTCTTGTCTATCCCCTCTTTCCAGCATCCCTTTTACGGGGAGGAAGCAAGACGAATAGAAATTAAGGAAGGTTTGATAGGGATTAATAAGACCATCCGTATAAACCAGGACCCCGTCGATTTGATCTAGCGGAAATACGCGGAGCCTTAAATGGGAATAGGCGTCGGACTGGCAAAGGGAAGCGGTGAAATTAGCAACGTTATCCTTTTCTTCTTCTAGAGCCGGCAACGCGTTTCTCCCGTTCCAAAGAAGGCAGCCTCCATCTCCTAGCGACACGATGATGAGACTATCCCCGAGCATCATGGCTCCTTGAAGGGTGGATCCATAAGCGATTTGGGGCTCTTGAAGAAGCAAGGATTTCTCTTCCCCGCTTAATTCCATTAGTTCTTCTTCTAGAAACGGGTTGCAGGCAAGATCTTTTTCAACAAGATCGTTCCAGGAGCAGAGGATGCGAAGGCGGATTCGATCCTGGCAACGGGGATCTTTGATGGTATCTAAGCTTAGCTTCTTAAAGACGCGGAGCACGGCTTTGGAAGCGAATTTCGACCCGCGGTTGCTTCGAATATAGATTTTGCCCCCATGCCCATCGCAGGCCGTGACGATTTTTCTTTCCGCGTCTTGGTAAGAAGCGGAATCATCTTGGCAAATCTTGTGGTTTTTTAAATGAGAATAGCCAAGACAAGTGAAGTGAAAACAAGAAATCATGGGGGATTACCAGACAAGGTCCACGTCATCCATGTCTTCTAAGTCATTAGCGATTTCAATTTGAGCGATTTCGTTATTGCTCCGTTTTTCTCCCATATAGCAGCCGGCACTAGAAGAATTGGATTTGACTTTAGAAGCCGTCACCGCGATGACTTTAATCACTTTGCGAAGGGCTTCGGCGGTATAGACTTTTAATACCGTTTCGCTATTGCCGGTGAATTTGGACAAGACGTCTTTGGCTTCGTCACTTTCTACTCCAATCGCCAAAGCGTATTTTAGAGCCACCCGGAACCAGCCTTTTTGCTTTAAGTCGGCAAGATGAGTCTCCCAATCGCAAGAGGTGGGTTCTCCATCGGTCATGAGAATAATAATGGGGGCTAGTCCTCCAAAATCAGGCATTTGACCTCCATTGCTTTTCTTGGTAAGCCATTTGCCAAGCTCATCATAAGCCGCGGAGAGGTTGGTTCCGTTGTCAGCAGAGACGTCTTTCCAGATAAAGTCTTCGATACTTTTTGGCTCGGAATAAACCCACGCTGTATCTTCAGCAAACGTCAACGCGGAGATTTTGATTTCCGCGTCGCTGGTATCATCTTGGATCTCTGGCATGATGGACATCACGTCGCGAATCGCGTTATTGACGGCGCCGATTTTTTCTCCTTCCATCGAACCTGAGACATCAATGACGAAGAGCAAATTGAGCTCTTGCCTTGCAATGCCATCTCGAACAATCAATTCTTTCATATGATTTCTCCTTCTACCCCATAGGGGAATTTCACTTTTAAGCGGTGGACGAGCGGAATAACCCCACCTTCTTCGATCACCTTTTGATTTCCTTTCCGGTCCAAAACGATGACGTTGCCTTCCAAAAATAAGCGAATACCTAATATTGCAGGGTTCTTCTTATTTCGGATGACCCTGCCCAGGACGGTTTGATAATCCGAAGAATATTTATCGAGGTGGCAGGCATAGATTTCCTTTCCTTCTTCGAGGACGATCTGATGCCTTCCGATTTGCAGGATGCAATGGTCTCCGATTGCTTGACCGCAGGAGGGGCAAGAAGAATTTAAATTCTCTTCTTCTAGCCCATAGACGAAGGAGCATCCGCAGGAGGGGCAAGTGACGAGTTCATCCCGGTATTGGGTCAATAGGCGTAGCCACTCCAGCTCAGTTGTTCTTCCGTTTTCTCGGTCTAAAATGCCATCGACAAAGCTATGATGGAACGCTTCTTGAATATAATGAGGGAGTCGCGGCCACCGCTTCAAAACGGAGCCATGGTATCCGCGAATCGGACGATTGGATGCGTCTAATTGGTGATAAATAAACACGGGGTGGCTGCCATACATTTCGTATTCTGCTTTTTCATCGATAAAGTCGTAGTTCTTTAATTTTTCCCCTTCGAAGGGATTGCCAAGGCACAAGGCCATAAAGAGGATAATGGCGAGGGAGAAGCGATCAGAATGGGTGTCGGGACGATAATTCCCCATCACGATTTCCGGGGCCATGTACTTCATCTTCCCTAGTACCCCTAGGCTCTTTTTGTCCGCGGTGACGTTATCGTTATCGCAGATTAGGAGCGCCCCGGTATGGGGGTTTAGAAAGAAACTCCCATCATTTACATCTTGATAAGAGAACCCTCGTTCATGGAGGGCTTTAAAGTCTGAGCAAAGGGAGATGCACCACTTGAGCAATAGACCCTGGCTGTCAAAGGCGGTTTTTCCATTGAGGTAAGAAACGAAAGAAACGTATTCGCTCCCCCGTAAATCCATAAGATACCCCGAGGTTCCATCTTCTTGTTGAAAGAGTCTTTTCGGCCAAAGGAAATCCGCAGTCGGGGCTCCTTTTTCGATGTTGTTTTTGAGGTTATAAAGGAAATTGGGGCTCATGGTTTCTTTATAGATTTTCAAAGCGAACCGCTCTCCCCCTTCTTCTACCTCATAAACTTCCCCTTGCCCTCCTTCTCCTAGAGCTTCTAACACTTGATAGGAATGGCCTCCCGTATCGAGGATCGTTGGCTTTTCTTCAAATTCCATTCGCTTCTCCCTTCTTTTTTATTCCATGGTTTTATTGGGGCAGAACGGTTGGAGTTTTGGTTCTCCAACCGCCCCTTCCTTTATTGATTTATTTCGGACTTCTTAACCACGTCGATTCGATAAGTGCCTTCCGGAATTTGGTCATCTTCGCCGACGGATACACGTCCGGTATCGTCCATCCTCTTGTATGTTTCCTTCCGAATTTTGCGGTCGTAGAAGAATCGATGAACGGGGTTTTTCGGACGGTGGGTGCGGATCCGCGTAACCATCGGCTCGTTTTCTTGGAGGCGCTCTATGATTTCTTGAATCTCCGCGTGGGTCAGCACGGGCTTCTTCTTCAATTCTTCAAATAAGGCGTGGGCGAGGTCCTCGTATTCCCGTAAGATGCTTTCGCTTTGATATTCCAGTTCTTGCAAGAACGACTCGTACCGATCTAGGCCAACGCCTTGGAAATCTTTATAAGGGCTGTTGTTAACAAAATTGCCCAATGACTCAATGGCGATGGGCTTATTCCCCATTAAGCCGTTTTGACACATTGCAATATAACGAGCGGCGATTTTGCCTAAATCGTTGCTTGCCCCCATGTAGGGCTCGCCAAGGAAGTACTCCGTGGCAACAAGGCCGGATATGGAAACGACGCATGACTTCTTCATTTCGCTTAGGGATCCAGGCGACAATTCAGAACAATTGTCCACGAAGTCTTGCCGCGAATACATTCCCGCAGCTTCTCCGTGTTGAGAAACAACAATCATTCCAACGTTTTTATTGAGCGCATAATCCGCGATGAAATGTCCGATTTCGTGATAGATGACACTATCGATATTTTTAGGGTCTTTGGTTTTGGATCCGGAAGCACGGATTGCCGCGATGGGCTCTAAGAAATCGTGGAATTCTGCTTTTTTATTTTGACTGATGCAATGAATCAAGACTTCATTGACCAAATTAACGAGGGCGGCACAGCTTAGACCGTTCGTATAGGAGCTAACGTCTTCTACAGCCACCTCATCAAATACCAGGTTCTTCCGCATATAGAGCGAGAGGATTTCCTTTCGGTCATCGATATCTGGCGCATCAATCTCCACGTGTTTTTCGATTCGTCCATCGCGAACAAGTGGGGCGGGGATCATCATCAGATCCACGTTAGCGGTGGCAACAAGAAGGATTCCCTTTCCTTTTACTTTATCGATTTGAGAAATTAACGTTCTTAAGGCAACGCGTTGTTGGTCCGTTTCAGGACGGAAGAGGGCGCGAGCCGGTGTCGCAGCAACAATCCGGTCGAGTTCATCGATAAGCAGAACACAGGGCGCTTGGCTTAATGCGCGATCGAAAGCGTCGACAATCGCATGAGTAACGCCTTTTTCATCCAGGTGGGCATCACTAGTGAGTTCCACTAACGGCACGCCTGCTTCGGTAGCAATGGCTTTGGCAAACATCGTTTTGCCGTTTCCCGGTTGTCCATAGAAGAAGATTCCACGCGGCAATTCCGCCCCTTTCGAGGTGTATTCTTCGTAATGACGGAAGAAATCGGCGATTCGTTTCGCCTCTTCCTTTTGATAAGGATAACCGCCAATATCCGCTAGACTCGGCATTTTGTGTTCTTGAATCGTATTCAAATTGTTTCTCCTTTCTCTTTTGCTTTCCCCGTAATTTCTATTCCCTCCTTTTTCGGGGCAGGATGAATGTTACGGGGTAACCATACATTATTTGTGTATGGATTCGTTTTTATTGATCTAATTCTTGAATTCCCGGTATTTGAATTAGCGGACTAGGGCGAAGGAACCGAAGGTAATGAGTGCAGCGCCAGCAAGGATCCCGATGATCATGAAGATCAAATAACGGGTTTTCGCCGCTCCCGAGAAGTTCCACCCGCTTGGGCTTTTGACAATTCTCACAACTCCAAGAACGAACGAGACAAGGGCGACGATGATTCCAATAGACAATTCAATAATTCCTAACATTTTTTATTCTCCTTTTGTTTTAAGCGGGGTGATTTAGCTTTTGGATAGCAAGGCTTGTTCACCCCTAATTGCTTTGCTAACGCTTCTTCTAAGCAGTCTGGTTTTTGCTTCTTATTTTTTTAGTACCTCCTTTTGGTAACGAGAACTATAGAGAGCATTCCTACATTATTTATGTTTGGTATCATTTTTATTTCACTTTTTTAAGATGTCGGCAAAAGGCAAAGCAAAATACGTTTTTCCTGCGTCAAGCGTCGTAATCATGCTTTGTTCGGCGATGGAAATAGCATCCGCTTAGTCAATCTATTGAGTATTTCCTCGCTATCATTAATGAGTTGGCGATTATAGAATTGAAATATGAGTAAAGCTGTTCACTGCATCGAAATGCTTCAAATCCTTTCGTCTGGAAAGGTTTTTAAAATTGAGGAACTAGCCAATTTATTAGAAACAAATCCTCGAAACGTCGTCGAATATAAGAAAGTTTTGCAAGACTGCGGATATTGGATCGAATCTGTCTCCGGTAAATACGGAGGATACCAGTTAACGAATAACACGGTTTCGGCGATTCCTCCTTTCTTAGAGGAAGAGAAAAAAGCTTTAGCAGAAGCCTATGCCATCAATTGTTCCAAAAGCGACATTCAGCATATGGAATCGTATAAAACAGCGATGGCCAAAGTGCTGGCCGTAATCTCCTTGCGAGGCGATACACCACAAATTGATCGCATTGCTCAATATCCTTTGGCCATGCCGCAAGAAGAGCTTTCCAAACGGTATTGTTTCATGGAAAGCGCAATCCAAAAATGCGAGATTGTCACTATTAATTATTTGTCTAACGATAACCGCGTTTATTCACGTGAAATTGAGCCTTATCACCTGTTCATGAATGGCGAAGCATGGTTTGTCATCGCATACTGCAAATGGGCCAAAGACTATCGTGTATTTAAACTTTGTCGAATCTCAAAATACGAAGTTACCAACCAGCGTTTCAGGCGAGACTCCTTCTTTAATCCACGCGATTACTTTTCGCAGTCCGGCTTCCGGCAACTTCCTCAAAGTGATTGGGTTCGAATCAAAATTCGGTTACGAGGGCGCTCGGCCGTACGAGCCAAGGATTATTGCTACGGCAAGAATCAAATTATCAGCGATTTTGAAGATGGAACGACAATCATCGAAACTACCATGCAGTTCAAAAGCAATATCATGTCTTTATTCTTCGACTTCAAGGACGAATGCGAAATCTTAGAACCCAAATGGCTAAAGGAGGAGGCGAAAGCCATGGTTAAGAGAATGACTAAGACCCTCTAGTCTTTGGAAATTGTCCTATTTTCCAATCGCTATTCCCTTCCGTTTCTTCTCCGCCTCGTCGAGGATTTGAAGGACTTCCGCGGATAATAACGACGACTTTTCCATCAAGGCATCGGCCAAGGCGAGGACGGATTCTTTTCCTTCTTGGATGATGCTTTCCGCTCGATTTATTAATTCCTGGACGATTTCGGAGCCTTTCTCCTGAATGGCGTTGGCTAAATCCGTGCTATAGGGGCCAAAGGAATAGTTTGACTTCGATACGGGGACGTATTTAGGACCGTAGAACCCTTCATTTAGCATCCTTTCTGCCATCTTGCACACGGATTCAAGGTCGCTTGCATTGCCACAATATTGTTCCCCCGTAATTACTTTCACCGAAGCAAGGCCACCTAACCCCACCGTGCAGGAATCTTTTAAATCTTGAAGGGAGGTTGCTTCTTCCTCCTTTCCTTGGAGCACCCTTACAGCTCCACTCGTTGCCCCTTGATGGATGACCGTTACGGACCCCATGTTTTCTCTCATCAGGCGATAAGCGATATAGGCATGGCCCGCTTCATGAATGGCCGTGATTTTCTTTTCGGCGTCGCTAGTAGAAGCCCGCGGCACATCGTCGAGTTGAACGCGGTCTAGGGCATAGGAGAAATCGTTGATCGATATCGCTTCCTTGCGTTCAGAGACCGATTTGATAGAAGCTTCATTCACGACGGTTTCTAAATCCGCTCCAGAACAATTTAGGGTCATGCGGGCTAATTCATCGAGGGTGACCCCCTCTTCTAAAGACACCTTGGATAAGAAATGGGCCAAGATGGCTTTGCGATCTTCGATATAGGGCTTATTGAAACGGATCTGACGGTCGAAACGGCCGCTTCGCGACAACGCTTCTCCTAAATAATCCAAGCGATTGCAGGTGGCCATGACGATGATGCCGTCTTTTTCGTAAACGTTATCCAGCTCATGAAGCAGCACTTTTTGGGATTTTAAATTCTCTGGCACTTCATATTGACGGGCGCGGTATCCCGCTAGTTTTTCCAGTTCATCGATAAATAGAATCGCTAGGTCATATTTCTTGGCTTCTTCAAAGCCTTGACGAACCTCTTCTTCATTACTGATTTTCTTCCACACGGCTTGGGAAGCGCTGATTTCCACGCAGGGGATATTTAGATAATGGACGATATCGCGAACTAGGCGTGTCTTGCCTGTTCCCGGATCGCCATAGAGCAGCCAGCCTCGCGGATAATGAATGCCTTTGCGCGCGTAGAGGTCATGATTTTGGACCATGTCGATGAGCTCCGCCATTTCCAAGCGGATTTCATCGTAACCTGCGAAATGAGGGAACATCTGGTCCAGTTTTTCTTTCGTTTCTTTTTTCATCCCTTTTCTCCTTTCTTAATGGGGTGACCATGTTTTACAGGGATTCCCTACATTAAAAATGTATGGAATGGATTTTCTTTTATGAATTCGCCTTAAAAATGGAAAACGCGGGCATCACAGAATCGCGCGGAATAAAAAGTGGAAATGCCGTGGCTAAAACATGCGGCAATATCAACCATGTTCTATTCTCCATGACCTCGTCCCTTAACCACTCATCCGTCCAAAAGCCGGATATTCGTATCCATGCGTTCTCTAGGCCGTTTCGGCCATAATTTTAACCCCCCGAAAATCAAGACGCTGGTGATTAGAACAAAAAAAGAGGCCTATTTCAGCCTCAAATTTGCGTATTATGTGCTTGTTTTCGAACCATGAAACGCATCCTTCAAGCAAGGTTGCCTCCCTTGAAAGAATTCGTTGTTAGTTCTCAATTGACGTGAAACGTTTGAGAAGCCTCGGGCATCTGGCCTCGCCTGTATCTTGCATCAGCTTCCTCAGCTTTCCAATCTCCACTTGGTTCGGGGGCCTCGGTTTCAGCGCCATCCTCGGCATGTCGTTGTATTTTCTGCTCCATCTCGCCCCCTGGGAGGCGAGGTCGGCGAGGGAATAGAATCTCAGGGTCCTGCAGAACCTCTCCTGGTCGATCCTGTGGGATCGCTCGACCTTGCCGTTGCGCTCCGGCGTCCCCGGGCGGATGAGCTTGTGCGCCATGCCGCTCTCGAGGCAGAACCGCTCGAGGAAATTGGGGCCGTCCCTGCAGACGGCGGGAAAGCCGCCCCCTTTGGCCCTGGCCCTGCCGGAGAGCTCGAAGCCGCTGTCGGTCTGTATCTCCTTCGGCTTGTATCCGAAAAAGGCAATCGCCTTCTTGAGCCCCTGACGGCCTCGTGCGCGGAATGCTCGTTGGCGTAATGGAGGAGCCTCTTCCT
>CAKUXV010000007.1 GCA_934700895.1 uncultured Bacilli bacterium | reverse complement strand
GGCGAAGGTAGCCCCTTGGGGCGAGATCAGCGCGTTGCCGGGCTTTTTCTTTTTGGGGCCGTTTCGGCCCCTTTTTTGCTATTATTTTGTCTTTACTTTTTTAGCGGATTTTAAGCGAATCGTTTAAATTCTTACAAAAGAAGCGACCCATGCTATCGTTTTCACCCCTTTAGGGGTGGGCAGAGAATGTTTCCTTTATTATTTTTTTCTCTCTACTATAATAGTATCAATGGGTATTATGCCCGCTTCTTTTGTACGCTACTTATAGGAATAACAAAATGAACATTGGTAAGAAAACGCAGTACGGAGCCATCGACATCGGTTTGGATGCCATCGCTTCTGTCGCGGGTGCCGCTGCTAGCAGCTGCTATGGCGTTGCTGGGTTGGCCCCGAAGTCGAAAAGCCTCGTCGATAATGTTGCGACGCTTTTGAAAGAAGAAGAATGGTTCAAAGGCGTTGGCATCTGCAAAACCAAAAAAGGATACGAAATCAGTGTATATATCTTTGGCGTTTACGGGGTGAAACTCTCCGAAGTGCTTTCCGAAGTTCAAAAGCGCGTGAAATACGAGCTTCAAAAGACTTTTGGCATTCCTTTGGCTGCAGTTAATGTCTACGTTCAAGATGTGAAGGAGAACCCCGAAGAATGAAAACCATCAACGCGACGCTCTTAAAGCAAATGTTTATTTCGGGCGCCAATAATCTTTATAACCACTATCCCGAAATCAACCAGTTAAACGTTTTCCCGGTCCCAGACGGCGATACCGGCATGAATATGAACCTCACCGTGACGAGCGGCATGAAGGAAATCCAAAATCGTCCCGATGACGACGATCTTTACACCTTAGGCAGCGGGTTCAGCCGTGGCTTGCTGATGGGGGCACGCGGAAATAGCGGCGTCATCACCAGTCAAATCTTCAAAGGTTTCTCTGTGGCTTTAAAAGGACACGAAACCCTCAATGCGGTCCAACTCTCCGATTGCTTTGTTTCCGCCAAAGAAGTGGCTTACAAAGCGGTTATGAAGCCGGTAGAAGGCACGATTCTTACCGTTATTCGCGAAGCGAGTGCCGCCCTTCATAGTTTCGTTTCTTCTTCGACTTCGATTGAAGATGCGATGAAATATCTCTTGGAACAAGCTCGCATTTCTTTGGATCATACGCCGGATTTGCTTCCTGTTCTTAAGGAGGTTGGCGTCGTCGATAGCGGCGGAGCCGGCTTGGTTCGCATTCTCGAAGGCATGGAATATGCGGCTTGCCATCGTGGCAAAGTCATTGAGCGCAACGAAGACGTCGGCGCCGTTCCAGCGGAAGAACCGCTTTATGCAGGCGCCAAATTATCCGAAGATGAAGAAGGGTATGGCTATTGCACCCAATTCATCCTTCGCTTAGGAAAGCCTGGTGTTGATGGAAAGAAAGCCTTCTTGGAAAAGAATTTCAAAGGCTTCTTGGCCAAACACGGAAAATCTCTCGTCACGGTGCGCGATGAAGACATCATCAAGGTTCACGTTCACACCTTAACTCCGGGCAATATGCTCA
The DNA here is from genome assembly GCA_934700895.1 of uncultured Bacilli bacterium. Taxonomy (GTDB): domain Bacteria; phylum Bacillota_I; class Bacilli_A; order RFN20; family CAG-826; genus Alloenteromonas. Next base: position 83,144 of record CAKUXV010000007.1, on the reverse strand, counting down.
ATTATGCCCAGCAATTCGGCGAATTTGTCTCTATTACGATTGAAAATATGTCGGAAGAGCATAACAACATCCAACACGGGGCCGAAGCAACGGATATGGCCGGCAACATCGCCCGTTCCCGCGAACAAAAGAAGGCGGAAGAAGAGGACGAAATCCGTGTGGACAAGGATTTGGGGCTTGTTTCCGTTTCCTCCGGTGAAGGATTGGATGAAATCTTCCGCGAACTTGGCGTTGACGTTATCGTTAGCGGTGGGCAAACGATGAATCCCTCTACGGAAGACTTTGTGAAGGCCATCAAACAAACCCACGCTTCTAATGTCTTTATTCTTCCCAATAACTCCAACATCGTTTTGGCGGCTTCCCAAGCCTGCGAAATCATGCAGGGAAGCGGAATCAACGCGGTGGTCATTCCTTCTAAAACGATTCCCCAAGGCATTGTTTCGGCGATGAACTTCAATCCGGAGGGAGAAGCGCCGTCGATTCAAGAGGACATGAAAGGTGCCTTGAAAACCGTAAAATCGGGTTCGGTCACCTATGCCATCAAAGATACGGACATCGATGGAGTGCACATCACCAAAGACTATTACATGGCGATGCAAGACAAAAACATCGTCTCCTGCGTCAAAGACAAAATGATGGCTTTGACAGATTTGGTGGATTCCTTGGTCGATGACGACACTTCTATGGTGACGGTTATCGTTGGCAAAGATGTCACGAGCGAAGAAGAAAACAAGGTGGCGGATGTTCTAAGCAACAAATACGGCGATGATTTAGAAATCGACGTGAAACGCGGAGATCAGCCAGTTTATTCTTTCTTAGTTGGAATCGAATAGCTTCAAGCGGGCTTAGCCCGCTTTTCTTTTATAGGGTCCAAGCCTAAAATAAGAGGATGATTCAAGGGAAGAAGCAACGGAAATCGAAAGAAATTGAAGCCATTCTAAATACCTTCTTTTCGCACGTTTTCCCTTATTTGCTGCTTCTTTTCGCAAGTTTTATCCCTTTTGCAATCTATTTCCGTTCTGGGATGAATTTTCCTTCGGGGGACGATTCCCTTTGGCACCGAATTTGGGCTTGGGATTTGGCTGAGGGGTGGAAAAACGGATTTTTTGGTATTACGCCCTCCCATACATTGATGGGAAATCTAGGGTTGGGAACTTATTTGTTCTATGGGGGATTAAGCCATGAGATGGTGGCCCTTCTCCATGTGATTTTTCCTTTCATTTCCATTAATTGGAGTTGGAAAATCCTAACCGTTGCCATGACTTATCTCATGGGGGTATGGATGTATTGGTTGGGTAGGAAACTTTGCAAAAACGATTTGTGCGCTTTGATGCTTGCCCTTTGCCTCATTTTTTCTCCTTATCGCATTAATTGTGTCTTGTATCGTGCGGCTTATCCTGAAGCTTTTGCCTTAAGTTTTGCTCCGTTGCTTTTCTTGGGGGTTTATAACTTGGGACACGGGGATTTCCGCCCACAAACCTTCTTATCCTGTATTTTTGGCGTTTCATGCATGGTTTTATGCCACCCCTTTACGGCGATGAGCTTTGTCATCGCGGCACTGATATATTTGCTATTGAATTACAAAGGGCTTGCCCCTTTATTCCATAGCAAGCAGGCGATTGTTATGTCTGCTTGTTCCGTCGCGTTGGTTTTTTGCCTGATTGGTTTCTATTTCTTTCCGATGATGCATTACAAGAGTTCGGGGCTTTATAACGTCAGCGATAATCAACTGATGTGGATCAATGCCGAGCATTTGGCGTGGTCGACGGGTTATAGCGACCAATTCAGCGGTTTTTTACGCCCCGATTGGATTGAGCACCTGGTTCCTGAACAATATCATTTCCCCAACATCAGTGGCGAGTCTTGGCTAAGCTGGATTTTGGATTACGTTAATTTTGGCTTCTTCGGAGCTTCGGGTGTTTTTCTCCTTTGCTTTTTAGGAAAAAAGAACCGGCCGTTCTTAGGGTCTTATTTGTCCGCGGGCGCTTCCTTGCTTTGCCTTTGCTTTACCAAAAGGGCGGAAATGTTCTTGATTGCCCCTATTTTTTCCATCGCGTTGTTCCTAGTTGGAACCTCCAAGGATGAGAAGTGGGGCTGGGAGATGGCAAAGCGAGAAATTGAGGAAGAAACGAAAGATCCCTCCTTCTACTGGCTCTTAGTTCTTTTTGTGGCGTGCTTTATTTTGATGTTCGTCGGGGATGTTTGGTATTCCATGCCCTCCCTGTTCTATACCGCCCAATTCGCGTGGCGGCTTTGGGGACTTACTTTGTTCCTTGCCGTGATGATTGTTGGCCTAGCCACTCGGCCCTTTGCTCAAAAGAAGTATGTCCAAGGGGGCTTGGCCATGTTATTTGCTTTAAGTTTCCTTTCTTGCATGGGCCCCATTGATAAGCGCTTTGTTTCTTATTCGGGGCAAGATGGGGGGGCCGAACCCAGCATGTCTTTGGTGCAATCGACGAAAAAACAAGGTTCTCAAAACGAATATGTCCCAATGGTTTTCCGCCAAAGCGACTATCGCAGCGAATATTCCGCTTCCCTTTATCCAACGATTCGGAGACAAATTTACGGGAATAGCCCCTACCGGTGGGGAATGGAAAATTACATCGCTCCGGCGTTCTTAGAAGGATCGGGGTCCTTGACCATTACTTCCCTCCATAGTCCGGAAGCCACTTTCGATGTGATCATCTCTTCGAATACCGCTTTGGTTCAATTGCCTCAATTCTATTACGAAGGCTATGAAATGGCGTTAAGCGGAGATTCCTCTTATAAAGTGAAGGGCATTTATGTGGATGGCCTTGTGAGTTTTACCCTCCAAAAAGGGACCTACCAGGCCTCTTTAAAATGGGTAGGGCTAACTTCCTACCGCATCGGCGTTCCTTTGTTCTTCGTGGGTTTAACGGGGTGCGTTGCTCTATATGTTGTTCCAACCATTTGGAACTGCCGACGCAAAAAAGAGGAGAACGACAAGGGGAAGGTGGCATGAAACTAACGACTTCTCCTCGATTAGAAGAAATGCTGCAGGACATGGGCATCCATTCTTATTTGGATGTTTTGGGCCATCTTCCCCGGCGTTACGATAATTTCACCTATACCGACTCGAAACGCCTGTCCTTTTTAGAAGACAAGCAAAAGGTCGTTCTGTTTGGGAAAATCCTCACTAAGCCGCGCGTGCAGAAATTTCAGCGTACCTCCGTGGCCAAGTTTTATTTTCGAGAAGAAAAAACGCATCGAGATTTTGCCATCGAAGCGTGGAACCGCCCCTATTTGGCGGGGAACATTGAGCTGGATAGTTTTTATTCCTTGCAAGGAAGCTATGACCGAAACGGCCATTGCTTGAATTTGATTTTACTTCGAAAAGGCATCATCAAACCGGAAGATTCCATTGTTCCCGTTTATAGTTTGCCCAAGGATTACCCGGAACATTCCTGGCGTCAGCTCGTTAAGAAGGCTTTGGTAGCAGAGAAAGAGTCTCTTCCTGATTTTTTGCCGGGTTACCTTCGCCAAAAATATCGGCTGGTCTCTCGTCAAGAAGCTTATGCCCTTTGCCACTTCCCATCATCTATGGAAGATGTGCGGCAAGGAACAAGGCTCCTAAAATACGAAGAAGCTCTGCTTTTCAGTTTAAAGAACCAATGGATCCGTTCTCAAAATAAGGCTTTGGTCCGTCAAAACAGGAAAACCATCGATTTTAAAAAGGTGGGAGATTTGATCCGCTCCTTGCCGTTTTCTCTCACCGATGACCAAAAAAAGGCGTTGCGAGATGGGCTTGAGGACATGAATTCCAACCGCTTGATGTACCGCCTCCTCCAAGGGGACGTCGGCACGGGGAAAACGTTGGTGGCGGCTTTGATGCTATACGGGAATTACCTTCGCGGGGAGCAGGGAGCGTTGCTTGCTCCCACGGATTCTTTAGCGAGGCAGCATTACGATACGTTGCAATCTCTTTTCCAAAAAGAAGGGATACGGGTAGGTCTTTTGGTGGGCGGACTTTCAAGCAAAGAACATCGTGAGATGTTAGGAAAATGCCAAAAAGGAGAAGTGGATATCGTCGTGGGAACCCATGCGTTATTCTCCGAAAAAGTCCGTTATGCCAATTTGGGGTTTGTGGTGATGGACGAACAGCATAAATTTGGCGTGAACCAACGGGCTGCTTTGGCGGATAAAGGGGAACACGCGGACGTTTTATTGATGTCGGCCACCCCGATCCCCCGTACCTTGTCCTTAACGTTATACGGAGATTTGGACGTTTCCATTTTGTCTTCTTTTCCGGCGAGAAAAAGAGAAGTAACGACCAAAATCGTTAAGCCGGATTCCACGGAGATGAGAAAGCGGATTGCTTCTTCTCTTACCAGCGGGCACCGCGTTTATGTCGTGGCGCCACAAATTGAGGGGGGTGAAGAGGAAGACTCCTCGGTTTTATCCGTTTACCACCGTTATGAGTCCGTCTACCCTGGTTTGGTGGGTTTACTGCATGGCCAAATGAATCCGGAAGAAAAATCAAAAGCCATCGAGGATTTTAAAAATGGGGAAACCCCTATCTTGATATCTACGTCGGTCATTGAAGTGGGGATCGACGTTAAAGCCGCGAATCTTATGATTATTTACGAACCAACCCATTTTGCTTTGTCCAGTTTGCACCAGCTTCGCGGTCGCATCGGACGAGACGGCAGCCCTTCCGTTTGCTATTTAGTTTACGGACACTCCATCCAAGAAGATTTGGATAAGCTGAAAGTTCTCGTGGATACGGAAGACGGATTTAAAATTGCGGAAGAGGATTTGAAACGTCGAGGGCCGGGCGAGCTAGCCGGGGTCAAACAATCGGGGTTGCCGGATTTTCATTTCGCCAACATCGTCGCAGACTTCAAAATGTTTGAATGTGCTCGAGACGACGCGGTGGAAATCTTTGCCCATCGCGACGAGAAAGAGCTCCGTCCGCTACTAGAACGGGCCTATAAAATGAGCCAAGGCATTTCTCTAGCCTAACCAAACGCCATCTTTCTTGTATAATGACATTGTTATGTCATCTCCGTATTTTAAATTGTTTCATCGCTTCGGTATTCTTCCTCGCGACGAGGAACTCTATACCCTGGCTTTTACCCACCCTTCCTGCAACGCTAGTGCGGGAACCAAGCATGTAGATTACGAACGCCTGGAGTTCTTGGGTGACGCGATTGTTGGGGCGGTGGTCGCCGATCTATGCTATCGCCTTCACCCCGAAATGGATGAAGGAGGATTGACTCAAATCAAAAATCAATTGGTTCAATCGCAGTCGGAAGCTTCGTTATGTCTTTTCTTGGGTCTTGATGAATATATTCGCGTTGGCAACAATTTCGCCTCTAGCAACCCAATGGGGGGTGGCGGAGCGATGTCCAAGGCGGAAAAAGCTTTGTACGAAAATGTTTTCGAATCGTTTATTGGCGCCATGTATTTAGACCAAGGGATGACTTTTACCTATCGCTTTTTGCGTGATTTGTTCTTCGAAAGAGTTCAGGGTGCCAAAATTGAATTGGACCCCAAAAGCGAATTGCAGCACCATTTGCAGGCCGATGGGGCGGTTTCGATTGTTTACAAGGTTCTGCAAAAAGACGGAACGGCGCAGAATACCCATGTGGTGGCCGCTGTTTTCTTCGATGGAATGGAACTCGGACGCGGGGAAGGGAGCAATACCAAACTTGCGGAAGTGGAAGCGGCCAAAGATGCTTTGCATAAATTAAGCATCCCCAAGAATTAGGAGAGACGTATGGGATTGTTTTCCTTTTTAAAGAATAAATTTTCCAAAAAGAAGCCGGAAACGGAATCTTCGGTTTCTACTTATCAAAAAGGATTGGAGAAAAGCCGAAAGAATTTTGCGTCTCGTTTGGACGAATTAAGCAAGCGGTATGCCAAAATTAATCCGGAGTATTTCGAGGAATTAGAAGAAATCCTCATCGAAAGCGATGTGGGTGTAGAACTTTCCATTCGTCTTTGCGAAGAATTGCTAGACAAAGCCTCTAAAGAAGGCGTGAGCGATCCCAAAACCATCAACGAAATGCTCGTGGATGAAATGTTCGTGGGCTATGCGACCAAAGGGGATTCCATTGAAAATGAAATTCGCTTTCAAAAAGAGGGGCCGACGGTATTACTCGTTTGCGGAGTCAATGGCGTTGGAAAGACCACCTCGATTGCTAAGCTTGCTTATCGCTATCTCCATCAAGGAAAAAGCGTATTGCTCGTTGCTGGGGACACTTTTCGCGCAGGAGCGGTGGAACAATTAAAAGTTTGGGCGGACCGTTTGGGTTGCCCCATCATCACGGGGAAACCGGATGGCGATCCTGCTTCCGTTGCGTATGATGGAGCCAAGTATGCGAAAGACCATCACATCGATTTGATGATTATGGATACCGCGGGAAGACTGCAAACCAAAGCGAACCTGATGCAGGAACTATCCAAAATCCATCGCGTTTTATCCCGGGAAATCGAAGGGGCGCCCCACGAGTCTTTCTTGGTGGTGGATGCGACCACCGGCCAAAATGGCGTATTGCAGGCCAAAGCCTTTAAGGAAGTGACGGATATCACGGGTATTGTCATCACCAAAATGGACGGAACCTCAAAAGGCGGAATCATTCTGTCGATTCGCGATGAATTGGGAGTTCCTGTTCGTTTCATTGGTTTGGGCGAAGGAATGGAAGACTTGCAAGAATTCGACTTGGATAAATACTTATACGGCTTACTTTTAGGGGATGCCGAGCATGAATGAGACATCCTTGGCCAGTCGAGAACGCGTCCTGGAGCTTCTCGAATCCTATGAGCCGTTACTAACAGAACGGCAAAAACAAACTCTCGATGCTTATTACCGTTGCGATTTAAGCTTTGGCGAAATCGCGGAGGAATCGGGAATCACGAGGGCAGGCGTCAGCGATGCGGTCGCCAAAGCCGTCAACAAGTTGGAGGAATTTGAAAAACGCCTTGGCTTGGTTAAAAAGAAAAAGGAGTGGCAAAAGCGTTATGAGGACCTATCCGCCTCTAACGCCGATATGGCCGCTTACCAAACGTTAATGGAGGACATCATTCATGGCATTTGAATCACTGGGCGATCGCTTCAGCAATATCTTCAAGAAGATGCGGGGCAACACCCAATTAACCGAAAAGAACATGGACGACATGTTGAAAGAGATTCGCGTCGCTTTATTAGAGGCCGACGTGAACTTCAAAGTCGTCAAAGCCTTTACCAATGACGTCAAAGAGAAGGCGCTAGGCCAAGATGTCTATAACAAGGTTAACCCGTCTCAGATGGTCGTTAAAATCGTTCACGACGAGATTCAAGAACTTTTGGGCGCGGATCAAACGGGCATCCAATATAACGCGAATGGCTTAACCTCCATCTTGCTCCTTGGTCTTCAAGGTACCGGTAAAACCACGACTGCCGGTAAATTAGCCTATCTCATGCACCAAAAAGAGGGCAAAAAGGTTTTGGTGGCCGCTTTGGATATTTACCGTCCGGGCGCGATTGAGCAGCTACAGGCCGTCGTTAGCAAAACGGGCGCGGATTTCTTCTCCCTTGGGAATAAGGTCAATCCGGTGGATATCGCCATTCAAGCCAAGAAAAAAGCCTTGGAAGAACATTACGATGTCTTGATTTTGGATACTGCGGGTCGTTTGCAAATCGACGAAGGCCTCATGGAAGAACTTCGTCGCATCAACCACGAAATTCATCCGGAAGAAGGGTTGCTTTTAGTGGACGCCGCCGCCGGACAAGATGCGGTGAACGTTGCGAATGCCTTTAACAAAGAACTTCATCTAACCGGCGTCATCATGTCTCGTTTGGACGGCGATGCCCGTGGTGGTGCCGCTTTGTCTATCAAATACTTAACGGGCTTGCCGATTAAGTTTGCCGGTGTCGGCGAAAAGATCACGGATATGGAAATCTTCTATCCCGATCGTATGGCTGACCGTATTCTTGGCATGGGGGACGTGGTCACCCTTGTTGAAAAAGCCAAAGAGCAAATCGATGAGAAACAGGCAGAAAAAGACGCTAGAAAGATGCTGGATGGCAACTTCACCTTGGAAGATATGCTTCGTCAAATGAAGCAAGTTCAAAAGCTAGGTTCCATGAAGGCTATCGCCAAATTGATTCCGGGTATGCCTAAAATCAGCGATGAGCAGCAAGCGCAGGCCGAAAAGGAGATGAAAACATTCGAGGCCATCATTGGTTCGATGACGCCCTATGAACGAAAGCATCCTGAGATTCTCCGTTATTCCCATAAGAACCGCATTGCCAAGGGTTCGGGGAAAACCAATGCGGACATCAATCGCGTTTTACGGAAGTACGAGCAGTCCAAAGAGATGATGAAACAGATGAAACAATATCAAAAATCTGGGAAAATGCCTCGCGGAGGCAATATGCCCTGGGGAAGGTAACGCTTATGGCAGAGAATGCAGTGAATCCGATCTACGAGCCGCGCAAATTCTACGAACAATCTTTAAAACAGCAGTATCACGCACAGGCGGAAGCCTTTTTCGACGAATTAGTGAAGCAATCGGAGGTCGATGGACCTGCTAATGCCAATCACGTCAAGGACTACAAAAAATCTCTAGAGGACCTAGAAAATATTCAAAACAAAGCGTCGGGCAAGAAAGTTCAACGGGGATTTGTCATTTTCGCTATTGTTCTTTGCTTTATCGCCGCCGTGGTTTTCTGCGTCCTATTCCATATTGGTTGGTGGATGCCCGTCATTGGCGTGGTTTTTCTCGCCGGTGGCATTGCCTTGATTGTTTATGTAGTCAAAGTCCTTAATAAAGTAATTAAGGGTTTGAGCGAACAAATTGCAGCCATGCAACAAAAATCTCAACAGTTATTAAATCTTTGCTATCAAGATTTGGAAGTTTTAAACCATTCTTATGATTGGAACATTCCTTGTTCCATCATGAAGAAAACGACCCCGATTTTGGATTTGGATCCTTATTTCTCCGCAAATCGGTTTGCTTATCTCGTGCAGAAATTCGGCATGCCGGAAAGCCTGGGGGATACCACATCCTGCGTGGGCGTTTTATCGGGCCATATCCAAGGAAACCCCTTTGTTTTGGAAAAAGACGTTTCTGAAGAAATCATCGATAAGGCTTATACGGGATCCATCGTGATTACGTGGACGACGACTTATCGTGATAAAAACGGAACTCATACGCAGCGACATTCGGAGACGTTGACGGCGACGGTTTATCACGAAGCCCCACAATACGAATATGCTACTCGTTTGATTTATGGCAATGAAGCCGCGCCCCATTTGCATTTCTCCCGTGTTCCTAGCGGACAAAGCGGCGACGACAAATCTTTGGCCCGTTTCGTGAAGAAACGTTCCAAAGAGCTGACCAAAAAAGAAAAAGACGATTTGCTCGACAATGACCCCAAGACGAATTTCACCAAAATGGGTAACGATAAGTTCGACGCCCTTTTTGGAGCGGATGATCGTGATAATGAAGTGGAATTCCGTTTGCTCTATACCCCTCTTGCTCAGAAAAACATCCTTGATTTGTTAACGAACCCCGAGCCGTTTGGCGATGACTTCGTTCAAGTGAAGGATGGCATGCTCAACTCGATTTCATCTGGCCATAGTCAAGCGTTTGATTACAGCGCGAACCCGGCGATTTTCCGTAACTATGATTTAGAAGACGCCAAGAAGAAGTTCGTGGACTACTGCGATACCTTTATTCGTAACCTTTATTTCGACCTCTGCCCCATTATTTCCGTGCCTTTGTATCAAACACATAAGCCTATGGAATTCATCTACGAGAACATGCCCTATAACCTTTCTAACTATGAACATGAGGTTATGGCAAATGGCATGGATCCCGAATTCTTCCGCCCTGAAGAAGCGGATCCCGATTTGCCGTTGATCCTCAAGGTTAGCAAAGGAAATAAGTCGGGGATGGGCGATCGTCTCATTATTCATTGTTTATCCTTTAAGACGACCCCCCAAGTGGATTACGTTCCTAAACTTGGCGGAGACGGCAATGTCCACCAGGTTCCCGTTCACTGGATTCAGTACGATTTGGTGGAAAAGGAAATGGGGATGGAAGTGGCTTCTGTTGGCGGAACTCAAAAGAGCTACGCCGAAAAAATCCAAAGCGTCATCCGCGATATCGTCGGAGGACGGCAAGGGCATTATGAACGCGGCTTATATTGCTATGGATTCTCTTTGGATGAAAACTGCCCGAGATTGTCCGAAAAAATCGCCGCTGCCTTTCAAGATGACAAGGCTCAAAAATAATTTATAATTACATTTATCTAGGAGGATAAATTACTTATGGCAAATGAACTAGATGAAACAAAAGATCCGATTCGTGAAGAAGGCCGTGACGTCCACGTCATCGATAAGCAATTAACCGTTACCGTCGACTGGCGCAGCACGTTCTTCCAGGTGATTCTCTGGGTTTTGGGCATTATCCCGGGTATCGTCTTCGCTGTTATGAAAATCAAAGCCCGTTCTCACTTGCAGCAAATGCAGCAAAAGATCCAACATGACGCGTCTACCATTGACAACTATCTGCAAAACCGCGTCACGATTTTGACCAACACTGCGAGCTTGCTCAACAAATCCATTGAACTTGACAAGACGACGTTTGCCGAAATCGCCAAATATCGCAGCGGAAATTTCTCCGATGCCGAACGTGGCGAAGTCGCGAACAAACTCGCCACGGCTGAAAGAGCCATCAACATTGCTCTAGAAGCCTATCCGGACCTCCGCGCCCATGCGGATATCCAAACCGCGATGCAGCAAAACGCCTACACCCAGCAGGAAATCACCGCTGCGCGCGAAGCCTATAACGATACGGTTCAATCTTGGAACACCTTGATCTATCAATGGCCGACCTATCGCATCGTTGCCGCAAAAGCCAAATACACGACTCGCATCCCCTTCACGGTCAGCCAAGAAGTCCGCGAAGCCGCGCAGAAAAAAGATTTCTTCGCAAACTAATGTTTTCCTAAACGAATAAGGATGGGCAATTGCCCATCCTTTTCTCTTACAATAAACTGAAACGAATCCAATCTTCGATGATTCTTTTTTCTTTAGATCTTAGGTGAGTAAGAAATGGTCGATCCATTAATTCATTAGGGTCGTTGGTTGTTTGAGGTAACCCCCACCAAGGCTCTACGCATAGAAAGGCATCCTCCTCGCTTTTGGGTGTCCAAATAGCGATATAGGGCGAAGCGTATTGGAATTCGATTCTAACACCCCTTCCTGTGTCTAAAACAATGGGGGCTTCGGGAGTCGGAAGAATCAAGGTATCCATTCCTAGTAGGAAATCCTTGGTAAGAGTGATTTCTCCACCCTTTGGATATTCCTTCATGGAGGAGCCGTCTAAAGGTTCCGTGAAATAGAGGAAGTGCTCAGGAAGGGTTAATTTAGCTTTTCCAAAATCACAGTAAAACGCAGGATGACTTCCAGTAGCGAAAGGGAGAGTTTCATCGCCGGTATTGGTAATTTCATAACGGCGAAGCAAAGTTTCTTCTTCCAAAATAAAGGTTTCCACGAAGGAGAAGCAATAAGGGTATAAACGAAGGGTCTCCGCGTTTTCCTTCAAGGAGAAACTCATTTGTTCTTCGTTTTCTTGACGGGGAAAGAAATCACTATTACGGGCGAAACCATGTCGGCTAGTGGAATGAGTTTGGCCTTTGCAACTATAGCAATCCGCGGGGCCGATCAAGGGAAAAAGGATATGGTCTTGGAATTTCCACGCCCCCTCTTTTTGGTAAAGAAGTTCTTGCCCAAAAAGTCGGACGGAAGTGAGTTCTCCACCAAGAGAAGAGGCGGCAACGGAAAGAAAACTGTTTTTAATCTGCATATCTAATTGTAGCGCAAAAAGAAAAGACGCGGGATACCGCGTCAATGATGAATGAATTTCTTTCCTTTTTCCAAAGCGGCTTTTTCCCATTGCGGGGTTTCATCCGATTCGCTTTCCGCGAGCAATTTCTTATCTTGCTTGGACAAGGTAACTTTTTCGAAGATATCAGGCCGGTGTTCCCTGGTTAACAGAAGGCTTTGTTTTCTTCGCCACTTATCGATGGCGGTGTGGTTCCCGGAATAAAGGATATCCGGAACTTTTTGGCCTTCGAATTCATAGGGTTCGGTGTATTGGGGATATTCCAACAAATTATCGTTGAAGGATTCGTCGGTCAAACTATCCGCGGTGATGGCCCCATCTAAAAGACGGATGACGCTATCGGAAATTGCCATCGCGGGGATTTCGCCGCCTGTAAGGACATAATCGCCAATGGAAACGAGCTCATCGCAATAAGCGTTGACCCGTTCGTCGATGCCTTCGTAATGCCCACAAATGATGACGAGATCATCCAAAGCGGCAAAACGCTTGGCCATCGACTCGTTATAGGTCTTTCCTCGTGGGGACATCAAGATGACGTGGCTATTTTCTTGGCGATTCGCCCTTAAGGCATCCACGATGGGTTGGCATTTTTCAATTAAGCCGGCACCTCCCCCAATAGGCGGGGTGTCCGTTCGACCGTATTTATCTTTCGTGTAGTCACGGATGTTAACGACTTTAATCGTAGCAACCCCCTTCCCCAAAGCACGTTTCATGATGGAGTTCGTTTGGAACCCATCAAACATTTCGGGGAAAAGAGTGAGGATGGTAATGTTCATAATAGCCCCTCAACCACGTGAATCGTTATCGTTTTCTTGTTGAGGTCAACCGTTGGAACAAATTCGTCAATGAAAGGGCAATAGAAGCACTTTCCATCCGACTTTTTAATCTTAAGGTTTTTGGTAGGCGCATTGCTCAGCACGTCGATGACAATACCCAGTTCATGGGATTCTTCGTCAACGATTTTGCAGCCGATTAAATCGGATAGGCGGTACATGCCTTCGGGCAAAGTGGCTTCTTCCTTGTCCATGGTAAGGTCCCACCCCTGTAAGAGTTCGGATTCCTCAATGGAAGAGACTTCCTCAAAAGAGAAGACATAAAGGGGGCCTTGTGGCCGCACACTTTTTAATGTCAATTCTTTCTCTTCTTTGGTCTGGAAATTCACGGCGAAAAAATGACGTCCAACTTGGAAGCGTTCCGCAGGGAAATCGGTCATCGAATAGGCGCGGATTTCTCCTCTGAGTCCAAAGGTTTTTGTAAAATGGGCAACAGTAATTTTTTCCATAAAAAGAAACGGCGGGAATTACTTCTCGCCGTCCTGCTTTTCGTCTTCGCTGAAGCTCTTGAACTTCAAATGGATGTGCTGATTCGAATTGTCGGCTTTGCCAGCAATTCCAATCGCCTCACGAAGGGCGTTGGCTACAACGCCGTGTTTGCCAATCAGTCGAGCGGTGTCGTCATCGTCCGCATAAATCATGACGGTCGTGTCCCGATCCGTGGAGCCCGGAAGCTCGCGGATGAGAATCGCCTCAGGATTATGAACGAGGGGATCGATCACCGGGTGAAGGATGGCTTCGTAGTCGCGATCCATTACTTCTTAGCCTTCTTGCTTTCCGCAAATTTGGTCATGATTCCCTTGCGGGCAAACATGGCACGGACAGTATCCGAAGGAACGGCGCCGTTGTTGAGCCACTTAAGAGCGAGCTCTTCGTTGATGATGGCTTTGTCTTCGCCTTCCGCGGGATCATAGGTTCCAATTTGTTCGATGATGCGGCCATCTCTGGCGAAATGGGAATCCGCGGCAACGATGCGGTAGAAGGGATCTTCGTGACGTCCGATGCGGGTCAATCTGATTTTAACCATAAGTCTTTCTCCTTTTTTCGGTGGATAATTTATCCGTATGGAATAAGCCTGTCAAGTAGTTTTACTTAACATCGTTTATTTTTTCTTGTCATGCCCCTTGCACTTGAGTATGATACCTAACGCGTGGAAACACGATACGCAGGCTCCGCTGATCCCCGTCACGGATGAATGAACCTGAAGAGAAACCTAAATGCTCAAGGAGGAATGATCATGAATAACAATCTTGTTAAAGAGATCACCGCCCGTCAGCTTCGCACGGATATTCCTTCGTTCCGTAGCGGCGACACCATCAAGGTCTACGTCCGCATCATCGAGAACAAGAAGGAACGTAACCAGGTCTTTGAAGGCGTTGTCATGCAACGTCGTGGCTCTGGGGTCTCCGCGACCTTCACTGTCCGCAAGATCTCCTCGGGAATCGGCGTTGAACGTACCTTCCCCGTGAATGCACCATCGATTGCGAAAATCGAAGTCGTCAAGCACGGTAAGGTCCGCCGCAACAAGATCACCTATATGCGCAAGCTTTCTGGCAAGGCTGCCCGTATCAAAGAAAGAAAGTAAGCCAGTCTTCAATACAAGTGACGAGCCCAGGGAAACCTGGGTTTTCTTTTTTTCGTGCGCGTTGCCCCTGCGAAATCGAACCCCTATAATTGAAGCCTATGCCGACTGAAGAAATGGAAAGACAACGACTTCACGGTCCCCGAACTGCCTTAAAAAAGAAAAAGAAGGTTCGTTGGTGGCGCGTTGTTATCGACGCGGTGACTGGCCTTGTTGTTGTTTCGGCGTGTTTAGTCTGCGCAAACCTTGCTTACTTGAATTGGACATTCAATGAGCCTTTCTATGTGAACGGGATGTCCATGTATCCTACGCTTAACGTGGATGGAAAAAGGAAAACCACCGATGGCTACCGCCCGTTAACTTGGAATGATACCTCTAGCATCGATGGGGATATCGTGGATTACGGTTATGCCAAAGTTGGTAATAAAGGGAATTGGAGGGATTCGCTTTCCCGCTACGATATAGTTGTCGCCTACTATTCGGAAGATTATTTCTTTGATGGAGAGACGCATGTCCTAAAAGAAAAAACGTCTCCAAAAATAAAAAGATTAATCGGAATGCCGGGGGAAACCCTGACTTTCGAAGTGGTCACACGTGGAGAAGATGCCGGCGGGCGTTTTGAATTTGTTGGGGACCAGCCAAAATCCTATGTTTCCATTTATGAGGAGAATTACAACACCGCTTGGGGCAAGACGACGATTACGGATAAAGAGGGGAATTCCACCGTATTAAAACCCCTTTATGACGAATCGGATTTCCCGGAGGTGAATGGCCATGTGTATCCAGCTGCTCAATTAGTTGGTGGAGTTCGTTCCAAAACATGGAAGCTTGATGATAATGAGTATTTCTTAATGGGCGATAACCGCGGGGGAACCGGCCATTCCATGGATTCCCGCGAAAAGGGCCCGATTGAAGATTTCATGGTGATTGGCAAAGCTTATGTCATCACCTCGCAACGGAAACTGATGATGCAGCCAGACTCCACTTTGAAGGCGAATTTTTCGCTAGGATTATCGTGGTGGCCGTGGGATTATATTCACTTGGATCAACATTAATTATGGGGCAGCAAAACATTCATTATTTTCCAGGACATATGTCGAAAGCATTGGACGCGATGCAAGGCTATGTCAAATCCGTGGATCTCATCGTTGAGATTGTGGATGGCCGTGCCCCTTTAAGCTCGAGAAACCCACTTTTAAAAGGGCTTGCCGGTCAAAAACCTATTTTGTTGCTCCTTTCTAAAAGCGATTATGCGGATCCCGCCGTCACGGAAAGCTGGATTCAATATTTTTCTTCCCAAGGACAGGAAGCCATTTCGGGGAACCTTAAAAAGGACCGGTTTGTAGCTTTGCTTTCCAAAGCTGCCGAGCCCCTCGTTAGCAAAAAGCGCGAAAAGGAAAAGAAACACGGCATGATGCCTCAACCGATTCGCGTCATGATTGTTGGAATTCCTAACGTAGGAAAAAGTACTTTGATCAATAATTTGGCCGAAAAGAAGAAAGCCAAGGTGGGGAATAAAGCCTGCGTTACCCGCGCTGCTCAATGGATCAAACTCAACGCGGATTTTGTTCTTTTAGATACCCCGGGTATTTTGCCAATGAGTTATCCAACTCGTGAACAGGCCGTTCGTTTGGCGCTTCTAGGAACGATGAAAGAAGAGGTTTTGCCAACGCTTGAACTCAGTTATTCTCTCCTTGATTTCTTGAAAATCGCATACCCCTCCTCGCTCTTTTCCCGTTTTGGGATTGAAAATATCGCTTCCATGGATAACGATTCGATTCTGGTTCGAATCGCGCAAAGAAGATTGCTTTTGGATGGGTCGCAGCCATCCATCGATAAAGCGGCCTACCTTTTGGTAAAGGAATTCAAAGACGGCGTTTTGGGTCGTCTTTCCTTGGAGCGTCCCCGTGCTTAAATTTGAAAGACAGTATTATAGCGATGAAATCATGGCCATCGCCGGGGTTGACGAAGCGGGGCGCGGCCCTTTGGCGGGTCCGGTGTGCGCTGCCGCGGTCATCTTTCCGAAGAATTACAAAAATACGATCATCGACGATTCCAAAAAACTCACGGACAAGAAACGCCAAGAGCTTTTCGATGTCATCAAAGACCATGCATTGGCCTATGGTATCGCGATGGTTTCTGCGGATGAGATCGATGAACTTAATATTTATGCCGCGACGCAGAAATGCATGAAGGTCGCTTTAAACCAACTCCAAGTGGATTATCAACTGGTTTTAACGGATGCGATGCCTCTTCCTGGATTCCCCAAAAAGGTGATTCCCATTATTAAAGGGGATGCCCAGGCCTTGAATATTGCCGCTGCTTCGATCCTGGCGAAAGTCACACGTGATCGTTATATGTGCGAGTTGGAAAAACAGTACCCCCAGTTTCATTTTTCCGTCCACAAAGGATATGGGACTAAGCTCCATATGCAGGAATTGGAAGAATATGGCCCCATCGAAGGGGTGCATCGGAAAACCTACGCTCCCGTTGCCAAATTCTATCAAAGTCAACTTACGTTGTTTTAAAAAGTAGTTATTAAATAACTAAGAAAATCGAATTGTAAAGATTTCGACACGTTTTTGTTTTTCGAACCTTCTAATACAGGTGTAGGAGATCTTTATGCACGCTAACGAATTGCTAATCCATGTCGCCACGAAAATGAAAGGGGACGCCAAAGCGATACTCGATATTATCCGAGAGAAAAGGCCTTTTCCTTTGGAGGAGGTAGAGGAGACGAACAAAAACCTAAAATCGAAGGCTTTTACGATTGTGGATCCTTGCTATCCTAAAAGTTTTCACGAGTGCCACTTTCCGCCTATTTGTATGTTCTATAAAGGGAATTTGGACTTGATTTCCGATTACCATAAATGCTGCACGATTGTGGGTAGCAGAATGGCGAGTGATTACGCGATAAAAAGGGTAGGCGAAATCACCGAGGAACTGGCAAAGCGAGGGATTACCATTGTGTCCGGTTTGGCGAAAGGAATTGACGCGGCCGCCTTAAGAGCGGCTGCCCCGTATGGGAAAGCCGTTGCCGTATTGGGGAATGGGCTAGATTACCACTACCCCTCAGAAAATCGCGACCTTCAGGACCGCATTGCCAAAGAGGGTCTTCTTATGAGCGAATATCCAGAAGGGGTAGCGCCAAAAGCGGATCATTTTCCGTGCAGAAACCGGATATTAGCTGCATTGGGGAGTGTAGTTTTCATTGGAGAAGCCCACGCCCACAGCGGAACCATCGTTACGGTGGCCCGTGCTTTAGATCTAAACCGAGACGTGGCGGTTTTGCCATTCCGGGCAACGGACGGAACCATGAACAATCATCTAATTGCAGACGGGGCGACTTTGGTGGAGACCGCGGACGACATTATGGATATGATGAACTTCGGGTATCGACAAGCGGAGGATGAGGTAGTAGAAAAATAATTTTCCTTACTCTTATAAATAACATATTTATTTATATGGGAATTTTGGGGTTGCAGGGCGTTTGACAACCCTTCGAGGCGTTTCTATCATTGCCACGTTTCTTTATGAAGTTAGTTATTGTTGAGTCACCGAAAAAATGTGAAACCATCCGCCGCTACCTTGGCGCGGACTACCAAGTCATGGCCAGCCAAGGCCATATTCGCGACCTTTCCACTCGTGGGAAAGGCGGTTTAGGCATTGACGTCGCCGATGGATTCAAACCGGACTATGTCATTTCTCCCAAAAAAGGAAAAATCGTCGCTGAACTACAAGCTACTTCCAAAAAAGCGGATGAAGTTTTACTTGCAACCGACCCTGATCGCGAAGGAGAAGCCATTTCATGGCACTTGGCTCAGGTTTTGAAATTGCCTGTGGACACCACCACGCGTCTTCGTTTCCAAGAAATCACCAAGCCAGCGATTTTAGCGGCTTTGGAACACCCCTCTCATATCGACGTTAACCTTGTTCGTGCTCAAGAGGCACGACGCATGGAAGACCGCATCATCGGTTTCCGTGTTTCCTCTTTGCTGCAAAAGAATGTTGGCGTTCAATCGGCGGGTCGCGTTCAATCGGCGACCCTTTCCATGATTGTGGATCGCCAAGCGGAAATTGACGCCTTCCACCCGGAAGAATACTGGACGATCGATGCTATGGTCCGCATCGGGGGGAAAGATTACAAGGCCAGCCTCGTGAAAGTGGATGGCAAGCCTTTTGAATGCCATACCAAAGAAGAAGCGGATGCCATATGTGCCCGCATCCCGGATATGCTTTCCGTTCAAAGTGTGACGAAATCGCCCAAAACCATCGCGGCGAAACCGCCGTTTACGACTTCGTCCATGCAGCAGGAAGCCTATACCAAATATCATTTCTCCAACGCCAGGACCCAAGCGATTGCCCAACGTTTATACGAAGGTATGGATATCGCGGGGGAACACGTTGGTTTGATCACCTATATGCGTACCGATTCCACCCGTATCAGCCCGGAATTCTATACGCGTCACGCTGTTCCTTTCATCAAGGAAACGTATGGCGATGAATACGTGGGGGCGATGCGCGCTGGCAAAAAAGGCGAGAACATTCAAGATGCTCACGAAGCAATCCGTCCAACGGGAACTCACCGTACCCCGGATGTGGTCGCGAAATACGTTTCCCCAGAAGAAGCCAAACTCTATCGCCTGATTTATTGCCGCGCCATGGCTTCGCTTATGGCCCCAAAGCGCATCGAATCGACGAATGTATGCCTTGTTGGAAATGGTCTTGAATTTTCGTTGAAGGGGGTACGTACCCTCTTTAAAGGCTTTGAAGTGCTTTATGGAGAATTCGACGAAGACGATACCTTGCTGCTTCCGGAAATTAACGAAGGCGACAATTTGCCCAAGTCCAAAATCAAATCAGAACAAAAATTTACTAAGCCGGAACCATCCTTTAACGAAGCTTCGATCGTTAAGGCGATGGAGGAAAAGGGCATTGGCCGTCCATCCACCTATGCGACGACGATCGAAACCTTATTGAAGCGAAAATATGTTTCAAGCAATCGCGGTGTTTTAACTCCGACAGATGACGGAAAGAAAACCGTCGCGGTTTTGAAGAAATTCTTCCCCGACGTTGTTTCGACTTCTTATACCGCCAAAATGGAAAGCACGTTGGATGAAGTGGAAGCGGGCAAGGAATCGTTCTTGGATACGATGAATGCCTTCTATCAACCGTTCAACGAAAATTACGAAAAGGTTCGCGATGAAATGCGAAAGGAACCCCCGGAAGAAACGGGAGAGCTATGCCCGGAATGTGGCCATCCTTTGGTCGTCAAACGCAACCGCAAGGGACAAAAATTCATTGGCTGCTCCAATTTCCCTGCCTGCCATTACATCAAAAAAGAAAAACCCGACGATAAGCCAACGGGAGAGCTATGCCCGGAATGTGGGTCTCCTCTCGTGATTAAAAAGAACAAGAAGGGCGAAGAATTCGTTGGCTGTTCCAATTTCCCCAATTGCCGTTATACCCGTAGCTTAGACGGCAAGGAAACCAAGCCAAAAGAAAAAGTGACTTATACCGATGCGGATTACGTGAAACCTTGCCCCAAATGCAAAACGGGTCACCTCGTTGTGAAACAAGGCAAAAAGGCTAAGTTCTTGGGCTGCACCAATTTCCCGCGTTGCCATTATCACGAATGGATCGACAAGAAAACGTCGGACGATTCGAAAAAGGAGTAGCTCCATTGGCTGAAATTCGCGTTATTGGCGGCGGATTAGCGGGAGCGGAAGCCGCCTATTATTTGCTGAAAAAGGGATATGACGTCCATCTTTTTGAAGCGCGTCCGTCTTATTCGGATGGAGCCCATGAGACGGATCTTTTCGGCGAACTCGTTTGCTCCAATTCCCTCAAATCCAAACAACTAACCAATGCCTGCGGTCTTTTGAAGGAAGAGATGCGTCATTTGGGATCCTTGATGATGGAGGCTTCCGACGCCTCTGAAGTGCCTTCTGGCAATGCGTTGGGCGTGGATCGTGAGTTATTTGCTCGTTACATTACGGACAAATTGAATTCCTTCCCGAATTTACATGTTCATCGCGAAGAAGTGACTTCGCTTCCTGATGATGGAATTCTTACGATTTTAGCTACGGGGCCCCTTACGTCCCCCACTCTTTTAGAAGATTTGAGTCAAAAAATCGGTCAAAAGAACCTTTCGTTTTTCGATGCTTCTGCCCCAATCGTTAAGAAATCGAGTATCGATTTTTCTAAGGCCTATTTCAAATCCCGTTATGACCAAGATGACGGGTCCTATATCAATTGCCCTTTCACCAAGGACGAGTATTATGCGCTAGTTCGCGAATTGCTTGGTGCCCAAAAAGCATTGCTCCACGAATTCGATACCCATTATTTTGAGGGCTGCCTTCCCGTGGAGGTCATTGCTAGCCGTGGAGGAGAGACTTTGCGGCATGGGCCGTTAAAGCCTTTTGGCTTAGAAACGCCGGAACATCCCAAGCCCTATGCTGTAGTCCAATTGCGTCAAGACACTAAGCTTGGCGATTACTACAATATCGTTGGATTCCAAACCAATTTAACCTATCCAGAACAAAAACGCGTTTTCTCCATGATCCCTGGATTGGAGCATGTTGAATTTTTGCGATATGGCTTGATGCACCGCAATTCTTATGTTGATGCCCCCCGCGTTTTGCAAAACGACTTATCTCTCAAAGTTCATCCTTCCGTCTTTGTTGCCGGACAGCTTTCGGGCGTAGAAGGGTACGTCGAAAGCGCGGCTATGGGTATTTTGTGTGCCATTCACGCTTCGAGGAGGTTGGAAGGAAGGTCCTTCGTCAAAATCCCCCGTGAAACGATTTATGGTGGACTTGTTAGCTATATCCTCCACGCCGAAGGCAAATATTTTCAGCCAATGAATGCGAACTGGGCGTTAGTCCCGGGGGCAAGAAAAGAAAACCGCGATGCCTGCATCCAATCCTCTTTAAAAGCGATACAATCTTTTGCAGAGGAAATCGAGGACCATGGCCGAGAATAAGTGGAAAGAATTGCTTCAGCCGTATAGCCAATATCTTCTTTTCTCTCGGAATTATTCTCCCAATACCATCGACAATTACGAAAGGGACATCGCGTCCTTTTTCGATTATTCAGAATCCATCGGAGTTCCGATTTTCGAAGTGGAAGAAATGACGATTTTGATGTTTCTCCAAGACCAACTCTCCAAAGGAGAATCGAAGAGAACATTAGCAAGACGCCTTTCCGCTTTACGTTCTTTTTACGACTATGAGCGCATCCACGATGCAGCCCATTGTACGAAAAACCCCTTCCGCGATGTGAAGGCTCCAAGGGCCGAAATCAAATACCCCCATGCCCTCTTTTTAGATCAAGTGAACAAATTGTTGGAGGAAAATGCCAAACGGGATGACCCCTTGATGGTACGGGATCAAGCCATTTTAGAACTGCTTTATGCTTCCGGGATGCGCGCTTCCGAACTCGTTCGTTTCGAACCCTCGTCCATCGATTACGGCAACCGTATGATTCGCGTTTACGGCAAAGGAAAGAAGTATCGTATGGTCCCGTTTGGAATCAATGCGATGAAATGGATGAAGCGTTATTACAGCGAATTGCGCCCCGATTTACTTGCCAAGTGGACACCCGCCGTGTCTCATCAAAGACCCAAAAGTTTTTTTCTTAGTGCCCAAGGTGGAACCCTTACGGTTCGCGGGCTTGAATACATTTTGCATCACGTAGAAGAGGTAACGGGGTTATCTTTGGACCTTCATCCTCACGAGTTGCGGCATTCCTTTGCCACCCATCTCTTGGAAAACGGTGCCGATTTGCGTTTGATTCAAGAACTTCTGGGTCACGAAAGCATCAACACGACGCAGGTTTACACCCATTTGACGATGGAAGACATGAAGAAGCAATACGAGCAATTCTTCCCAAAACGGACGGGCGAGAAGCGTGACGGCGGTTCCTCCCGGTAATTCGTTCTTGCATACGCCTATACGCAAAGGGTATAATCCACGCGCTGTCTTTTGACGGCTAAACGCACCCCGCGGATTCCACGCCGTGTTCCTTCCCGGCCGAAGCAGGCTTAAAAATGGGTTTGGTGGTCAGTGGTTCGAAGCGAGGGAGGCATAAACAAATGGAGGTCACCAAAATGAGTGACGAAATCAAACAGGAAGCGGTCGCTGAAGCGGTCGCACCGGCTGAAGAAGCCAAACCCGTGGAAACCGCTGATATGGCGGAAGTCTTCCACGATCCCAATGCCCCGATTATCACGATCAAGAAGTGCTTGGAAAACGGAGTTCACTTCGGACATCAAACCCGTCGTTGGAACCCGAAGATGGGCCGTTTCATCTATGGCGCTCGCAACGGCATCTACCTCATCGACTTGAACAAAACGGTCGAACGCACCATCCTTGCCTACAACGCCTTGAAGGCCATCGTTGAAGCCGGCGGAAAAGTTCTCTTTGTCGGAACCAAAGCCCAAGCCCAACAAATCGTCATCGACGAAGCGGTTCGTTCTGGGTCGTTCTACATCACCAACCGCTGGCTCGGCGGCACCCTTACCAACTGGCGCACCATCGCGGCCCGTATCAAACGTCTCCGCGATCTCGACACCGCCCAAGCGGACGGTTCCTGGGACAAACTCCCCAAGAAGGAAGTTGCTCTTCTCCGCAAAGAATACGCCAAACTCGACAAGAACCTCGGCGGTTTGAAGGAAATGCGTCGTCTTCCGCAGGCCATCGTCCTCGCTGATCCGACCCTCGAAAAGAATGCTGCTCTCGAAGCTCGCAAACTCAACATCCCGGTCTTCGCCCTTTGCGACACCAGCGATGATCCTGAACTCGTCGACTTCCCCATCCCGACCAACAACGATGCCACCAGCGCCATCAAATTGGTCGTTGGCGTTCTCGCCGACGCTGTCGTTGAAGCCCGTGCCGGCGTCACCGAATTCGCCTATGTGAAGGACGAAGGACCCGAATCCACCATGGCTGATGCCATCCGTGTTGCCGATATCGCCGCCGAACAACATCGTCAAGCTCTCCGCGCCGCCCGTAAAGCCCGCGAAGAACGCTTTGCCAAGATGCGTGCCGAACGCGAAGCTCGTTTCCAAGCCCGTCGCGCGGAACAAGCCAAAGCTGCTGTTGGCACTGCCCCTGCTGAAGAAGCCAAGGAGAGCAAATAATGGCTGCCAAAGTTACCATTGATCAAATCAAAGAACTCCGTGACCGCACTGGCGCGGGTCTCATGAACTGCAAGGAAGCCCTCATCGAAGCGGATGCCGATATCGAAAAAGCGATTGATATCCTCCGCGAAAAAGGCATCGCCAAAGCCGCTAAGAAGGCTGGCCGCGTTGCTGCGGAAGGACTTGCCCTCGTCAAAACTGGCGAAGGAAAGGCCGTCGTTGCTGAAATCAACTGCGAAACCGACTTCGTCTCCTCTTCCGACAAATTCCGTGATTTCACTGCCAAAGTGATGGACGAACTCTTCGCCAAAGGCTGCAAAACCTTGGAAGAAGCCCAAGAAGCCACGAAAGATCTCTTCGCGGAAGCGACCATCGCCATGGGCGAAAAATTCCTTCTCCGCCGCTACACCTTCCTTGAACTCAAGGATGGCGAAGCATTCGGAAGCTACATCCACATGGGTGGCAAAATCGCTGCTCTTGCGGTTCTCTCCAAAGACCTCGGCGAAGCGAATCGTGGCATTGCCATGACCATCGCTTCTGCCGCTCCGGAATACTTGACCCTTGCCGATGTTCCCGCCGCGGACCGCGAACGTGAACTCGCCATCGCTCAAAAGGAAGTTGCCGAAGATCCGAAACTCGCTGGCAAGCCTGAGAACGTCAAAGCCATGATTGCCCAACGCAAAGTGGATTCCCGCCTCGGCGAAAACTGCCTGGAAGCTAAGCCCTACGCCTTGGATCCGGATGGAAAACTGCTTGTCTCCCAATTTCTCAAGGAAAAGGGTGCTAAAGTTGTTACCTTCGTTCGCTACCTCGTTGGCGAAGGCGTCGACAAATCGGCCCAAGAAGACTAATTAACGTCTAAATAAACTGGTCCCCGCAGCAATGCGGGGGCTTTTTTGTTGTCGATAGGTTCTTTCCTTTTCAAGGACGCTTCATTTGATTAGAATATCGAAGTTATGGAACCCATTTATAAACGCGTTATCCTTAAGCTTTCTGGCGAGGCTTTGGCGGATAGCAAAGACAGCACAATTTTAGACCACGAAAAATTGCTGACAATCGCCAACACGGTCAAGATGATTCGCTCGCTTGGCGTGGACGTCGGTATCGTTGTTGGAGCCGGAAACATCTGGAGAGGACGTCTTGCGGATAAAATCGGCATCGAGCCTTCGACCGCCGATTACATGGGAATGCTTGGCACCGTGATTAATGCCCTGGCCATTCAAAGTGCGATCGAAGAAAAAGGATTACCCTGCCGCGTGATGTCGGCTATCAATATTCCTCAAGTTTGTGAACCCTACTATCGGAGAAAGGCTATCGCTCATCTAGATGACGGCATCGTCGTCATTTTCGGGGGAGGAACGGGCAACCCCTATTGCACGACGGATAGCTGCGCCGCCCTACGCGCCTTGGAAGTAGGAGCGGACGCCATTCTCATGGCGAAAAACGGCGTGGATGGCGTTTATGATGCGGATCCGCGTAAAAACCCGAATGCCAAAAAGATTGACCAAATCAGCTTAGCCGAAATGATTTCTCGCAAACTCGCGATTATGGATTTGTCCGCCGCGGCGATGCTAGAAGGAAAACACGTTGCCATCCGCGTCTTCTCGATGGACGACCCCGCAGCCTTCAAAAAGGTTTTGATGGGAGAAAAGGTTGGCACAACCGTTATTGATGAATAAAATCATTCATAAGAAACCATAGATAAAGGAGAACTGAAACATGGATGCATATGTAATTGAAGCCAAAGGCGAGTTTGAAAAAGCCGTTAAAAATTTAGGCGTTGGCATGGATAAGCTTCGTTCGGGGCAAGCCAACCCCGCGATGCTCAACGGAGTTATGTGTGATTATTATGGCGATCGCATGGCGATTGTTGACCTCTGCCAAATCAGCCGTCCTGAACCCCGCCAGCTTTATATTCGCCCCTATTCTCGCGAAGACATTAAGAGCATTGCCGCTGGCATCGCTGCCGCCAATCTTGGCGTGAACCCGCAAATCGAAGCCGATGGAATCCGCATTGTCGTGGCTCCTTTGACGGAAGAAACCCGCAAAGACATCGCCAAAAAGGCGAAAGCCCTTGGCGAAGAGGCCAAAGTTGCCGTCCGCAACGTTCGCCGCGACACCTTGTCGATGCTAAAAGACGACGATTCCATGTCGGATGATTACCGCGAACGCGTGGAAGAAGACCTCCAAAAAGAAGTGGATGCCGTCAACAAAACCATTGAGTCGATGGTCAAAGAAAAACAAGACGAAATACTTTCGATCTAAATTCCCCTTTCTGAACCTTTGTGGCAGGGCTATGCCCTGCCTTTTTAATGCACGCTTGTGATTCCTCGTTTATAATTCTTCCAATGGCAAAAAAAGAAGGATTTCAACTAACGAAAAAATGTGACCACGTCGCCTTCATCATGGATGGGAATGGACGTTGGGCCAAACAGCGGGGATTAGCCCGGCATTTTGGCCACCATGAAGCGTGCAAGCGCATCATTGAAATCTTTGAAACGTGCCGCGAATTTAACATCCCCGTCATGAGTTTCTATGCCTTTTCTACGGAAAATTGGAATCGCCCCGAAGAAGAAATCGACCATTTGATGGATTATCTTGAGGAATTTTTCCAGAAGGAAATCGATTATTTGGATTCGGTTGGGACCAAAATCATGATTTCTGGCGATTTGAATCGCATCCGTCTCCAAACTCGTGAAGTATGTCTTCAAGCGGTGGAACGGACCAAAGACAACGATTCCTGGGTGATCAACGTGTGCCTTAATTACGGCGGTCGCGATGAGATTGTCCGCGCGGCTAAATCCTTCGCGCGTGACGTTGCAGAAGGAAAAAGGAAGTTAGAAGACTTAACGGAGGAAACCTTTAAGAGTTACCTCTATACGGCTGGTCTCCCCGATGTTGATTTAATGATTCGCACCTCTGGGGAAGAACGTTTGTCCAATTTCATGTTGTATGAAAATGCCTATGCGGAATTTGTATTCACGTCAACGAAATGGCCAGATTTCCATCATGATGATTTTGTGAATTGTCTGAAAGAATTCAATGCCCGTTCAAGACGGTATGGAGGGTTAAAAAATGAGTGAAGAGAAGAAGCCTCATCATCACATTGAGATCAATCCTTTGGATGAAAAGAAAAAGAAAAGTATGGGGAACCGCATTCTTGTTGCGGCGATTCTTATTGCCGTTGCCTTGCCTTGTATTATTTTAGGCAGCTGGTATTGGTTTGTCTTTGTTGCCGTATTTTTGGGCATGGCGGCCTATGAAGTCCTCAAAGCCCCCCAAAAGAAATACAAATGGTACATTTGGGTTTTCACTTATATTGCCATCTATGCTTTTACCTTCTGGTTTGTCATCAAATCCAATGCATCCAGTTATCTTGCTTATCTCGATAAGAAGGAGATGTTTGATGCCTCGAGCATGCCTTCCATTGAAACGCCTAGTTGGTATCCAAGTCTTCAAAATCATTTCACCCAGCCGTGGGTTTCTTGGTACGGCATTGCGGCCTGCTTTGGCACTTATGCCCTTTTTGCCATTCTTCATGAAGATTTCACGTGGCAGGACGTTACCTATTTCTTTACGATGACCTTTATCATTGGCCTTGGTTTCCAGGCGATTCTGTTCTGCCGCTATGTGCCTTATGCGATGGTTTTTAACGACAAGATGCTTACGGAGGCGGCAAAAGGGGAGATTTTGACTGCCCCGATGTTTAAATATTGGAAGTCTTTGATCTTCTTCGTCTTTGTTGTTTTAACCACGTACATGAATGACACGTTCGCTTATTTTGTCGGTATGTTATTCGGGAAACACCATATGTCTCCCCGCATTTCCCCTAACAAGACCTGGGAAGGATTCATTGGTGGCGTGATTGGTGGCGCGCTCGTTGGCTTTGCTTTCTTAATGATTTGCGACGTGAATGATGCAGAAGCATTGCCTTCCATGAAAATTTTTGGATCGAGTGGACAATGGTGGATGCCTCTTATTTTGAGTTTGACACTTCCGCTTGTAGCAAATCTTGGTGATTTCACATTCTCCATGATTAAACGTTACTATGGCTTCAAGGATTATAGCCATGTCCTCGGTGCCCACGGGGGAGTTCTCGACCGCGCGGATTCTTTGCTTTTCTGCATGATTTACGCTTCGATTTTTGCCGTCTTCACGGTGAATGGATGGAATTTCTTCCGATGAGGAAAGTCTGTCTTTTAGGGGCCAGCGGCTCCATTGGAACGCAAAGTTTGGATGTTCTCCGCAATGACGTGAGACATTTTAACTTGGCGGGTTTTTCCGTGGGCCATCAAGTTCAAAAGATTCCTTCCATTCTCCATGATTTCCCTTCCGTGAAATTTATCTGCGTGCAAGAAGAAAAAGATTATGAGAGGTATTCCCGTTCCTACCCTAATCTCCATTGGTTTCATGGAGAGGAAGGGTTGCTTTGTTTGATTCGGGAATGCGGCTGCGACATGGTTGTAAACGCTTTGGTTGGCTTTGCAGGCCTTGCCCCAAGTTTATGTAGCTTAGAAGAAAACAAAATTCTTTGCTTGGCGAACAAAGAATCCCTGGTTGTCGGCGGAGATTTGATTCGCAATTTAGTCATTCAGGGAAATGGGAAAATCTACCCCATTGATTCGGAACATGTAGCAATTGCCAAGTTGCTCTCTCGCGTTCGTCGAGAAGACGTGGATGAAATTTGGATTACGGGGAGCGGTGGCTCTTTCCGCAACAAGAAGCGGAAAGAATTAACCGATGTGACCCCAGAAGAAGCTCTTCATCACCCCACTTGGAATATGGGGGCCAAAATCACGATTGATTCGGCGACCATGATGAATAAGGGGTTCGAGGTTTTGGAAGCTAAGGTCCTTTTCGATTTCCCGTTAGAAAAGACCAAAATCGTTCTTCACGACGAAAGCCACGTGCATTCCTTGCTTCGTTTAAAAGATGGAACCCTGCTCGCGGATGTGTCTAAACCGGATATGCACGGCCCGATCGCCTACGCCTTATATGAATCCAATGTGAATTTCTCCTTGGAACATGTAAGTTCTCTAGAAGAACTACGGCCTTATCATTTCCATCCCTTTGACGCGGAACGTTACCCTGCCCCAGGGATTGCCCTGAAGGCTTTTGAAAAAGGCGGAACGAGCCGCGCGGTGCTAAACGGGGCGAACGAGGCCGCCGTTTACGCTTTCCTCGCTCATCGCATTCCCTTTCTCTCGATTGAAAAATTGGTGGAGCAAGCCGTTGACGTCTTGCCCTGCACCGCTCATCCTACTTACTTAGAAATGCAGGAGGCCGATAAAGCGGCCCGTGCATTCGTTGAACAACAAATTGGAGGTTAACCCTATGGCCTGGTACATGATTCTTCTCAATATCTTCATCATCATCGTCATTCTCGGATTATTGATTTCCTTGCATGAAGCAGGACATTTGGGAATGGCTAAACTCTTCAAGGTGTATTGCTTTGAATATTCCATTGGCTTTGGCCCTGCGATTTTGCACAAAAGAAAAGAGGGAAAAGAAACCTATTTTTCGTTGCGTGCGATTCCTTTGGGCGGGTACGTATCCATGTATGGGGAAGAAGGGGCGGTGCCCGATGGTGAGGTAGAGCCTTCTCCCGATCGGTCGTTAAACGCGATTGCCAAATGGAAGAAGTGCTTGGTGCTTGTGGCTGGAGTTACGGTCAATTTTATTTTGGGCTTGGTATTGATTTATATTTCCGACGTTGCCTTCCCCAATTATTACGTGGGATATGGCGGAACGGTATCTTATGTTGCTGCCTCGGGAGCGCAGGCGGAGTCTCTAACCGTTGATAGCGTACCCATGTCCTATGAAGGGTCTCTTTTGGAAAAGGTGGAATCTGAGAAGCAGGCAGAACTTTCCCCTTCCGATTATTATTTGACGGTTTCGGAGTATCGCTTGAATAACATGAGCTACCGCATTGTCGATAGCGATGTCACTTTATTCACCGAAGATGGAAAACCTTATAACGAAGGCTACCATTATGTGGCGATTTACTATCCGGAAACCTTAATCAAGGAACACGATTTAGGACCTTCGATTCGTCTTTATCCCGTGGATTCTTCGTTGGATCCCTCCATTACCGACGCCCAAAAGGCGGTTGGCATCGAACATCTTCCCGATTTAAGCGTGGAAGGAGGCAAAGACAAATCCTTCTCCTTCTCCGTGGAAGGAACCTATTTTGAGCTCGATTTACGTTTAAGCGGACCCAAAGCGGGACAAGAAAGCGAAACGGAATCCGCTTATTCGAACGCCTATTGGAACCATCGCATCGACACGAAAGTTCGTGTGACTTACCAAGGGGAGAAACTTCAGTCTGAGGGGGCGAAAGTCGCTATTTTGAAGGAATGGAACGGCTGGGCCGGTTCTTGGAAACAATGGGCCAAAGACGTTCCGGAAGCCTGCGGGGCGATTGTGAAGGGCTTCGCGTCTTTATTTACCAGTGACGGCTTTAAAAATATGTCGGGCCTTGTTGGCATGACTGCGGCCTTGCCCCAAATCGAAGCCATGGGTGGAGCAGGCCATATCTTCTATTTTGCTGGCTTGCTTTCCATTAACCTAGCTTTCTTCAATTTATTGCCTTTCCCTGGACTAGATGGGTGGCAGCTTGTGGTGACCGCCATAGAAGCGATTACGAAGAAGAAGATGCCTCAAAAAGCGCAGGGGATTGTCTCCACGATTGGCTTTGTCTTGTTGTTTGGTCTTATGATTGCCGTTACGATTAAAGATATCGTCGGCTTGTTTTAAGAGGGTTTGCCATGCAGCCTAAAATGCAAAAATTCTTAACGTCTCTCGGTTTGTTTGAAATCGATCGTTTTGATATGCGCTTCACGATGCTTGGCCGTAACCCCAATCGGCGCGAAGAAATCATGATGTTCATTGAAAAACAAACGCCATGGTCCCTTCCTTTGCTCGAAGAATTCATGACCGCGCTTGCAGAGACGGTCCGTTACCCCTATTCCATCCGGTTTTCTTACGTGGATGAAATTTCTCCAGATGACGTGATACTATTTTTCCACGATTATACGTTTTGCCATATCCATTTTCCGAGGTCCATTGCTTTAAAGGAAGAAGAGGGCGGAGTCTACGCTTATTTTGATGAAGATAGCCGTGAAAAAGACGAGAAAGAATTCCAAGATTTCGAAGATCTATTGAATTTTGCTGGTTACCCCAAAATCAAAGGAAAGCGTTCTGTCAAAACGAAGAAACCCGAGATGAAGGAAACTAAAACCGAAGTTTCTTTTCCATCTCAAGCGGAAGAAAACGCATCCACGTCCCCCGTGGATGAGCCTGTTGTCCTCGGCGGAGAAGAATTGATCCAAGAGGATTTTAAGAAAGCCATCGATCTTGGAGAAGAAGAATTGCTTCGCCAAAAAGAAGAAAACCTCAAGGTGATGATGGAAGAAAGAAACCGTCAAAGGCTCAATAAAATCGGCAATTACAAAATCGCCGAGAAGATTGATGAAATCTATCACCTTGGTTTATGCAACGTCGACTTCTGCGGCGAGGTTTTTGAAGCGGATACCCGCATCACGAAAAAAGGAAGCAAGATGGGGACGTTCTCTTTGGGCGACCCGAGCAACGCGATTTCCTTCCGTTGCTTCGGTGGATCCAAAATCCCCGATGAGAAAATCGATGGAATCAAGGTCGGCGACCGTCTTCGTGTCCGTGGGGCGATTGATATCGATACCTATTCGCATCAAAAGACCATTCGCGCGCATTTCATTGATGAATTGCCTCCTTTGCCGATGCGTGACGATGACCCGAATCTGCCGGAGAAACGCGTTGAGCTCCATTTGCACACGAATATGTCCACAATGGATGCTTTGCCTGATTTCAGCCAATATTACAAACTAGCCAAGCACATGGGAATGAAGGCAATCGCCGTGACCGACCACGGGGTCGTGCAATCCTTCCCTGCTGCACAAAACGCGCGAGACAAGGACAAAAACAACCCTTTGAAGATTATCTACGGCTGCGAACTTTACATGTTCGACATGGAGCAGTCGATCATTTTCAATCCGAGTAAACAGCAATTATCCAAAGCCCGTTATTGCGTATTCGATACCGAAACTACGGGCTTAAGCGCCCGTTATGACCGCTTGGTCGAATTTGGTGGTGTTATCGTGGAACGCGGCCAAGTCATCCAACGTTTCGACACCTTAATCAATCCGGAGATGCCGATGCCGATTGGTTCGAGCTCCGTCAACCACATCACCGATGAGATGCTCGCGGATAAGCCAACCATCCACGAAGTCCTTCCTAAAATTATGGAATTCCTTGGCGATAACGTCTTGGTTGCCCATAACGCGACTTTCGATATTGGCTTTGTTAACGCTGCCTTGGAACGGGAAGGATTACCACCTTTAAAAAATCCGATTATCGATACCCTTCCTTTATCTCACTATTTCTTCCCCAAGGCTGGGCGTCATAACGAAGGGGCCATGCTTCGTAATTTAGGGCTTAATGTTTACGATGAAGGCGACGCTCACCGCGCGGATTACGACGCTAACGCCCTCAACGAAGGCTGGCAGGAAATGGTTCGCCGCTTGAATCACCTCTATCCCGGCTTTACCCATGAAGATTTAGGCAACCTTCAAGTGGAATTGCCCGATATCGAAGACGTTGAACGCGATACGGCAGATGAAGGGAACTACGCCCGTTTCACTCGCGCCATGAATAAGTTCATGCCGTTCTGGCATCTTCAATACACCAAGGACGACATTCAACTCGAATTCCATTCTTTTGAAGAGGCCCATAAGGAATATAAACGTTTGGCTTATGACCCCGACCCTAACGATCCGGACCTCACGAAAAAGCCCATTCTCTTCCAACACTTAACGGATATGAAGGAGGCTTTCAACGCTTTCTGCCGCAATATCCGTGAATACCATATGGTGGTTTTGGCCAAGAACACCCAGGGCATGGATGACATTTATAAAATCGTCACCCAAGGCCATACGACATATCTCGGCCGCGTTCCCAAGACCCCGCGCCGCTTGATTGAGGTGTACCGGAAGAACATGCTGGTGGGCAGCGGTTGCTTCAACAGCGAAATCTTTGAGATTGCCTTAACACGTAACTTGGACGTCTTGGTCGATGCGATGAAGTTCTATGACTACATCGAAATTCAACCTTTAGAAAACTATAGCTATCTGTTGGATATGGAACGCATCGCCTCGAAAGAGCATTTATTGGAAGTGTTGAACGACATCGTCAAGGCCGCGAAGCTCGCGGGCAAACCGATTGTTGCTACGGGCGACTGCCATTACGTGAATCCTGAGGACAAAATCCTCCGCGATGTTTATATCAACGCGAAAGCCATCGGAGGCGGCGCCCATCCTTTAAACCCGCCTGCCCGTTCTCATTACAAGCCTTTTGCAAACCCCGATCAGCATTTCCGTTCGACGGCGGAGATGCTGGAAAGCTTTGAAAAATGGCTTCCTAAAGAAGAAGCGGAAGAATACGTCATCAAGAATTCCAATTGGGTCGCCGATCAAATCGAGGACCACATTACCCCGATTTCCCATGACGTCTTCCCTCCAAATGAAAACTTGCCGAACTCCGCGGGCCAACTTCGCGACCTCTGCGAAGGCAATTTCCATGCGCGTTATGACTACACCTTCGATGACGATCCCAAAGTCTTGGAGGCGGTCGATTTTGTCCGTAAACGTCTAGACCGTGAGTTGGAAGGTATCATTGGGCACGGCTATGCCGTTACTTATTTCATTGCCCATAAGCTCATTAAGATGGCAAACGATGAACCGGAGCATTACATCGTTGGCAGCCGTGGATCCGTCGGCTCCTCTTTTGCTGCGACGATGGCCGATATCACCGAGGTCAATGCGTTGCCTCCCCATTATCAATGCCCCCACTGCCATTATTTGACCTTTAAGGACGAAGATGGTGTCGATTTTTTGAAGAAGGGATATAAATCGGGTTTTGACTTGCCCAATAAAGTATGCCCTAAATGCGGGACCCCCTTGGTTCAAAACGGCCAAAACATTCCGTTCGAAACCTTCCTCGGATTTGCCGCGGATAAAGTCCCGGATATCGACTTGAACTTTGAGGATGAAAGCCAACATAAAGCCCATAACTACACAAGACTCCTATTAGGACCGCGCAACGTCTTCCGAGCCGGCACGATTGAAACCGTTGCCGAGAAGACGGCATATGGTTATGTTCGCGGTTATTTTGAAGACCTTTTTGCCCGGGACGGAAGCGGACGCAGCGTGGAGGACGTTAGTCCCACCTATATCGCTTACTTGGCTTCCAAGTGCCAGGGCGTTAAGCGCACGACCGGTCAGCACCCTGGCGGCATCGTTGTCGTTCCTTCCAATATGTCGGTTTATAACTTCACCGCCGTTCAGCACCCTGCTAACGACTTGCATTCGGATTGGCTGACGACCCATTACGACTTCCATTCCATGCACGATGAAATCCTCAAATTTGATATTTTGGGACACGTCGACCCCATGGCCATGCGTTATTACCGTGATTTAACGGGCGTGAGAATTGAAGACATTCCCATGAATGATCCGAAGGTCCTTTCCTTGTTTACTTCGCCTCGCGAATTGCATTTGCACCGCAATTACCTCAATTCTGTCACGGGTGCGAGCGCCCTTCCGGAATTCGGCACCGATCTAGCCCAGCGAATGTTAGATGAAGCCAAACCCAAGACGTTTAATGACTTGTTAATTATCTCTGGCTTAAGCCACGGGACGAACGTTTGGCAGGGTAACGCCGAAGACTTGGTTTTAAGCGGAACAACCGACATTAACGGCGTCATCGGATGCCGTGACGATATCATGTCGTATTTGATTCTTCAGGGCTTGGAACCCCAGATGGCATTTAAGATTATGGAAGACGTTCGTCACGGCCATGGTATTTTCCAAAAGAAGGAAGACACCTATGTCCCGGCGATGCGCGCCCATAACGTCCCAGAATGGTACATTGATTCCTGTCGAAAGATTCAATACCTCTTCCCGCGCGGCCACGCGACGGCTTACGTCATGATGGCGGTCCGCGTCGCTTACTTCAAACTCTATTATCCTTTGCAGTTCTACGCGGTTTTCTTCTCCGTCCGTAGCGATGCGTACGATATTGAAACGATGATTGCGGGCGAAGACGCGATCATCGCCAAAATCGAAGCTCTTCGTGCGAGGAGGGATAACCGTCAAAACCCGTTGTCGAACAAAGAGATCAACCAGTTGAAGACGCTTCTTATCTGCCTTGAACTTTATGAACGCGGCTTCCATATTGCGAATATCGATTTGTATCGCAGCGATTCGAAGATGTTCGTCGTCGATGAGAAGAACAAGTGCTTGATTCCGCCTTTCATCGTCATCGATGGTCTTGGCGAATCCGCGGGCAAGACGGTCGTGGAAGCGAGAAAACGCCTGCAGGGCAAGCCGTTCCTCTCCAAAGAGCAACTATTAAAGGAGACGAAACTATCGTCTACGAACGTTGCAGATCTCGATAAATTAGGAGCATTGAAGGATTTAAGCGAATCGAACCAATTGACTCTATTCTAAGGAACTTGTTCAAACGGAGGGTCTTCCGACATTTCCCTGTTTGAATTATCCTTTGGCTAGGGATATAATCACCCTCGCGCCAATTCTTTGGTTTGCAACGGGACGTAGCACAGCTTGGTAGTGCGCCTGGTTCGGGACCAGGAGGTCGCGGGTTCGAACCCCGCCGTTCCGACCACCTAAACATTTGAGGCAACCGAAAAGGTTGCTTTTTTTTGCGGAGGAGAATGTATAATTTTTTCGAACGTTTTGCTTCTTTTCCTCGTTATATGAGTGGAGGCCCATGAAGATTGATTCCCAAGCCATACGTGGTTTCTTTCAAAAGAACGAACGATGCGTAGAAGGCGTTTATTGCGCAACGTCCCGTCTTTTGAAATACGTCGTCTTTTCCGTTCTCCATAATGAAGGAAGGGCGCAGGAAATCGTAATGGAAACTTATCTCAAGGCATGGAATTCGCCTTATTCCAAAGACGTGTCCTTCGTGTCTTGGCTATGCTCCATCGCCAAAAACCTTGCCCTAGACGACTTAAGAAAAAGCCCCTCTTGCGAGGAATGGACGGAGGACAGGGGGTCTAGCTCCTCTTATTCCACCTTGTGGGAAGAATTAGAGAATCTTCTTTCTCCGTTAGAATTTAGCGTTTTGATCGAGCGGGCGTATTTTGAATTGAGTTTTAAAGAAATCGCCTCGTTGAATCAATTGCCTTCTTCTAGCAGTGCTCGCGGAATCTATAAAAGAGCGAGAGAAAAATCCAAGGCTTCCTTAAAGGAGTACCGCCCATGAAAAAATGGAAGAAGAACCTGAAATGCACCGTGGAAGAAAAACTTTCCTTCCAAGATGATTCGCGTTTATTGAAAGAAAAAGCAGGGATTGAGCCGAAAAACCAAGGAACGTCACGCCCTTATGTTAATTATGGAAAAACGACGGCCAAAGTCGTGGGAATTAGTTTGGCTGCGGCTGCTGCCCTGGTAGTGCTTGTCCCTTTGGCAGGTTTTTTGATTGCAGGATTTAAAACCAAAAACAATTATCGTCCCGTTCAACGAAACTATTCCCTTCATGAGCAGCAGCAAATTCGCGAAGATACGTTCCGTCGCTTAAATTCGTTTGAATATCCTAGTGGTTCTGAGCTTCGTCCGGTGAGCAAAGGCTACCAAAGCGCGGTTAGCGATTTTTCCTACGAGGCCTATTTGGGATTGAACAAGGAGGATAACGCCTTTTTCAGTCCCTTAAGCGCATATTTTCATCTTGATATCCTTTCGCACGGGGTGAAGAATTCTGCTCTGTCTTCTAGGATGGACGAGGTTTTGCATTTAGATTCCTCTTCTAGGAAATCCAACTTTCTTCCTGCCTTCCTGTCCAACCGCGATCCTGGGAAAGAAGGGTCAAGCCACGTGGAAATGAACCAATTGTTCTTCTTGAGCCATAAAGAAACGTTTCAAGCCGCTTATCTTGATTATTTGACCTCCGTTTATTGCGAGGCCTATTCTCTGGATTTAGAAAAAACCAAAGACATCAACCTCATGGTGGATATCGTCAATTCAAAAGTGAATCAGAACGTGCTTTCTAGCCAGGATTTGCTCGTAGATGAATACACGCGTGCCTTCCTTTTCAATACGGTGGACTTCTTTGGCTCTTGGGGGTTTGACGGTTCCAAGACGCAAAATCAGAATTTCTACCCTTTTTTCGGAGAGGCTTATGTTGTTCCCTTTATGCATCATTCCTTTTTGGGGTCTGCTTATGACTATGGGGATTATTTTTCCTTCCGTCTTTCTTATGGAGGAGGATATTCCATGCAGATTATTACTCCGAAAGAAAGGGGAGGGGACATTGCCTCCATTGCCGAAAGAGGCAATTTCCTTGTAGAAGACGATTCGAAAAAATACGTGGCAACGATTCACGGGGAGGAAACCACGCAATTCCTGATTGACATCGCTCTCCCCCGTTTCCAGGCGGATTGCTCCCTATCGTTTGAAGACCTCTTTTCCTCCATGGGGTTAGGAACTTTGTACTCGCGGGATCTTTCTCCGTTAACGGGAATATCGAGCGGTGAACCCCTTTATATTCAAGAAACCAAACAAAAGAACCACATCTATTGGGATGAAAGCGGAACGACGGCCAAAACGATTACGTGGTCTGGATTTGGTGCGGGGGCAGCGGCTCCTACTGTAACGGGACTGGCCTTTGACCTCGATTCCCCCTTCCTTTACGTGATTCGCGATCGAAATGACCTTCCTCTTTATATTGGACGGGTCGATCGGCCTTAATTCGTATATTTCTGCATTTTTATCTTCTCAAAAAACGAGAATCTTTTCGGGTTTATATAATATTCTTCGTTTTTATTCGCACGCTATGATTTTTCGCGGGGGTTTGGAAAACGAGAAAACAAATGACGATGATACTCCTCGGACTTGCTAGTTTAGGCCTAGTGTCCTGTGGAAATGGCGATACGCCGGTAGAAACCCCTGCGGAACAACATGATTCCGCGGCATGGTTCACGGAAGAAGAATTGGGCGTGATTGGCCTATTGGGTTTAACTTGCCCCACGGGATCACAGGGGAAATCTCCACTGGCGTTGATTGGTTTAATGACGGTTATTCTTTTAGCCAAGTTTGCGAGAATCAAGCGGTTCTTGAAACCAATGCGCAGGCCTATTATTCCTATTTCTCTACGAACGACCCTTCGCAGTTTGGGAAAGAAAAATTCGTGGCCCTTTCTCTCGATGACAACGCGACGTACTATCAGATTATCCCTGCCACGATGGAGGAGTGCTATTCCACGAACCCTTCTGCCCGATATATGTTCTATTATGTCCGCGATACCGAACTAGAAGACCGCTATTTGAAGCAGGATGCAGCGTGGTTTTTTGACATCCGCTACGAAACGGTTGATGGCGTCTATAAACTTAAAATTTTCGTAGAAAACGCCGCTTTAAGCCGCAGCAGACCCGCATCAATTTCTTCAACTTACAATCCAAAGAAGAAGCGTTGGACTCTTTTGAGGAGCGACGCTTCTTTTTATATTTGCTTGCCGGAGAAAGAGAAGCAAAGGCGTGCTTTCTCGATACGGGCGAATGTATTAGAATAAGCCTCGTGTCTCCGTAGCTCAGCTGGATAGAGCACTTCCCTCCTAAGGAAGGGGTCAGGCGTTCGAATCGCCTCGGGGACGCCATAACAGCTTGAATGCCCTGCCCATAAGCGGCAGGTTTTTTAGACTACGAATTATGGCTTTTGAATTTTTGCCAGCCTTTAACCTTTTTCGTTTTTACTATTGATGACTTCCCGATTTATAAATAAAACCTAACAAAAAGTAAAATCTAACAAACCTAACAGAAATAGGAGAAAAAATGGAAGAAAAATTCACTTTGACTTTTGGCCAATTGCCCTTTAGTTACGTTGACAGAGAACGTGTTTCAAAAAAATATGCAGCAATTTCTGCTTGGATTACCCTGTATCGCATATCTATATCATCAGCGGTGCCATGGAATCGGGAAAAACGGTTTTATTAACGAATATCTCTAAAACCATGAAAAAGAAAAGTGATTGGTTGGTGGTAGACGTCAATCCAAATAGAGAAATCTTAGAACAAATTGCTTCCGGTATTTATGAGAATGCTGGAGTTAAACATCTCTTTTATCTAAATCTTTTTCGTTTTCGTTTCACGGTTTTGGGTTTTCTATTGAAGGGGATGTGCCTGTTTCGAATATAAAAACCATATTAGAAAAGATGCTAATCATTCTAAAAAAACGGAACAAAAAAACTTTTAATAACAATTGATGAGGTGCCGAATACAAGCTATATGCGTTCTTTCGCCCATGATTTTCAAAGCCTATTGAGAGACGATTACCCTGTGTTTGCTTTGATGACGGGATTGTATGAAAACGTTAACTCCCTTCAAAACAACAAAAATTTAACTTTTTGCATAGAGCGCCAAAGGTTGAATTAGGCCCCCTGAAACAAGAATTAATCAAAAAAGAATATTCGAAAATATTTAGGGGAGAGGACTGCGGCACCGTGGACGCTTTGGCAAAATTGACCAAGGGATACGCTTTTGCATATCAAGTCATCGGCTACCTTTTTTCCAAGTGTAAAACGATTCCAAAAAATATACGGTGAACTTGATGAATATTTGTCCATATATGTTTATGACAAAATATGGTCGCAATTGCCCGAAAACGAGAAGCGATACCTGAGATGTTTTGAAAGCGATGTTTGTTTGACTGCAGACATAATTAGTCATGTTCCTTATGATGAAAAGTCATGCCATGTTTACCGGGATAGATTGATAAAAAGAGGCCTGCTTTCGTCTATTGAATATGGCAAGGTTGGCTTATCACTTCCAAGGTTTGAGATTTTTATTGCGAAGCAAAGTCAATAAGTAAGAATAGTCGGGAGCACTTTTTAAACTTTTTACTATGCCGGCAGGGCTTTTATGTGCCTGCTTGCGTACAAAACAAAGGGTTGCGAGATGGAGACGATAATAAAGCCCGTTCATTATGGAAGGGGCTCTTATGTATGCAGGACATATTTGAGAGGTATTGCAGGAAGAAACTGAATCTAAACAAAAAACTGGATTCGCCCTGTTATCCTTCCCTTTCTATTTGTTTGTTGGATGCGGTCTTTTCCATGGGCGCGGGTCACTTTGCTGTGACGGCGCCCATCGTGGAACGTTACGTTAATACTTTCATGAAGGGCAACAAATTCGCAGAAGGGGATGGGACGAAAAGGGTGCTGCAACATATCAAGTTCGCTGGTGGGGTGGATAATTTTTCAAAAATAATCTTTGGCAAAACGTGGACACCCCATCGCAATTCCAAGGTGCGGAATCTTCAACGCCTCGCTCAATATTTGAGGCGCTTAGGAATCGATAACGAAAAGGATATTCGGTATTTTGAATTCCCAGAATTGCTGGATGCTGCGATTGGCCTTGTTGAAGGCCTTGGAGATCCCTTCTCTCGTTATTTATTTTTGCTTGTGGGGGATGATGGGCAATGTATTTCCGACAGATTTGTTCATCGGTTTATCCAAGACGCCCTGGGAATGATGTAGAGAATATTTCTTGCCGATTCTACTTGGGGGATGCCGTGAAACGTTTAAAGGCAGAATACCCCATTTTAATGATGAAAAGTCTTTATGCGTTGATTTGCCTTTATTATTCTCCTGACGCTTTCCAACTTTTAAGCCAATTCCATTCCCCAAACCAAAAAGAAAAGCGGATCACTCCGCTTTGCCTGACGATTGGGATTAGAACGTTCCTTCGAAGGATTCTAGAGGTAATCCGAACATGCCCCCTTTAATATCTTCAAAATTGTTGGTCAGTTTGCGAATGCGTTCCTTGAGTTTGGGCATTTCGTCTTCTTCGATGATGATGAATAAAGTCAAATTACCTCTTGGCTCATCGTCGACCATCGTCGATAAGCTAATCGCGGTCCCTCCGTGGAGTTTCGGCAAAACGTGGTGCATTCCAACGGTATTCATGACGGTT
This sequence comes from uncultured Bacilli bacterium, assembly GCA_934700895.1. Lineage (GTDB taxonomy): Bacteria > Bacillota_I > Bacilli_A > RFN20 > CAG-826 > Alloenteromonas. The sequence continues at coordinate 42,709 of CAKUXV010000007.1, read as the reverse complement.
CCGTTATAACCTTCCTTGGAAAGGGTGCGGAGCAGTTCTTGGGATTTCGGCGTTGAATCAAGGATGCAGAAGAGTAATTTTTTCATAGGTTTTCCTTTTGGCCTAGGTAATATAACACCGATTTCGTTAATTTCCATACCCCATCTTATCAAAAACCGTTGACAAGCTCTCTTTGAATTCCTATTATTTGAAACGCGCTGAAAAGCGTATGTGGGCCTTTAGCTCAGCTGGGAGAGCGCCTCCATGGCATGGAGGAGGTCATCGGTTCGATCCCGACAAGGTCCACCAACTAAATCACTTGGGTCGGCAATCGCCGGCCTTTTTCTTTAAGTTTCAAGCACTGGTCTAGAAGGTCCGCAAAATGGGGACGATTTTAAATTATGAACGGTTTACTTCTAGTTACTTCTAGATAATTTCTAGTTTCTTCTAGTTCATTTCTAGAGCTTCTAATTCCTTAAATTGACTGCTTTTCCTTTGCTTAAAACGTCCTACAATGAATGGGCAGGAGGTTTGCATTTATGACAGAGGAAAAAGAAGTAATTGATGCAGAGATTGTCGACGAGAAAGACAAGAAAAAAGATGATAAAGCCCAGGATAAGAAAGAGAGTTCTTTTGGGAAGTGGTGGAAAGGCGTTAAAAAAGGTGCAAGCGACGCCATGTTAGAAACCCATATCGAAAGCGCTTGGAACAAAGCTCATCGTTCTTTCTCCATCACGAAATTCAGCACCGCTCTCATCAATGGGGCTTATAACGCTTACGGGGAAATCGACGGAGACGTTTTGACGATCTTCGGCACGGAAGAGATTAAACCTTTCTCCGTGGTAATCGACGATAAGAGCAAGAAAGCCTATTACATCACCAAGGTGGAACCCACATCCGTTAACATCACCTATGATGGGGAAACCTATCAACGGGATGGTCAAAAACTAACCTTGGATTCCAACGTGGAAGAAGTTCGCGTCATTAAAGCGGATGGGCGTTATTTCCTTTATAAAGGGGAATAAACAAGGAAAATCACAATTTAAAAGGGGAGGCGATCTCCTCTTTTTTGTAGTTCCCTAAAGAGAAGGAAGTACTTATAGTAAACAGGAAAGAAACGAGGGATCAACATGATGAAAACGTTCTTGCTCTATCTATTTCTGTTCCTAGTTGGCTCGATGTTAGGTTACCTGTGCGAGGTATTGTTCCGCCGCTTTTTCTCGGCGAAGAAATGGGTGAACCCAGGGTTCATGAAAGGGCCGTGGTTGCCTTTGTATGGGTTTGGAATCATCTTAATGTTTACGATTTGCATGGTTTTTGAAAAGAATTTGCCAGCCGATTGGCGGATGTATAACCCAAGTGATTTTATGGGTTTAGGTTACGCCTCTGCCCCGACGGTCGTCGACTTGATTCCGATCGTGACCATGGGGCTTGGGATGTCAGTGCTTGAATTTATCGCTGGTTTGATTTTCGTGAAGGGCTTTAAAGTCCGTTTATGGGATTATTCGAATATGCGTGGGAATATCCTTGGCATCGTTTGCCCTGTTTTCAGCGTCATTTGGTTTGCCGCTGGCACGCTTTATTACTATGGGGTTCATCCCTTCGTTTATAAGGCCGCGGATATTGCATATGGCTATATGTTTGGATCTTCGACCGGAGGAACGGCCGCTCACTTTGGATTCATTTTCTTCATGGGCCTCGTTTACGGCATTATCGTCGTAGACCTTTGGACCTCCGCGGGAATTTTTGCCAAGGTATCTAAATTTGCGAGAGAATCTGGCATCACCGCTCGTTACGAAAAACTTCAAGAAGATAGCAAAGCGGTCCGAAACAAAGCCAAAGCGGATTTCTATTCCCGCCTGCCGGACAAATTGAAAGAAGAACTTGCTAAGCCCAAAGAGCCAAGCAAAGTTCTCCATGGCTTAAAGAAGCTTGTTTTGATTGATCCTAACACGAAGAAAAAAGCGGCCGACAACTACGATGAGAACGGCCGCCCAATTTCGGAACAAATCGACAAAGAAGATTAATTTTTGCCAGTAGATCCATAACCACCGGTGCGTTCGCCGGTCGCCTCGTCATCATCGACAACCAAATAAGGGGTAAATAAGCCTTGCGCGATTCTTTCACCCGCTTCCACATGGGCGGATTTATTGCCTGCACAGCGAAGCGCGAGCATGATTTCTCCATCGTTATCGGGATTGCCATAATAATCCGCGTCGATGACGGCGACGGCGTTTGCTAACTCTAGACCCCGTTTATAGCCAATGGAACTGCGGATATAAATCAAAAGAACTTCATTGGCGTTCATCGCGACTTTCACTCCGGTATGAACCAAGACGGTTTCTCCTGGCTGAATATCCTTGGTTTCCAGCGTGCGGAAATCATATCCAGCACTAGAAGCGGTCGTGCGACGTGGCAAGATAACGTTTTCGTTTTCAAATCCTTTGGCGATTTCAAATTTTCTCATAATTCTTCCCTTTGGGATTATTTTACACGCCTTCTTTTCCCGAGGCGAAGAAAAAAGGTGGGGAGAAGCACCCATTAGAAGCGGAAGCGTGCTAAACTTTTCATCGCTGAGGTAATTTATGGAAGAAGAGAAGAAAATACCGTCGATTATGTTGACGGGGGACCGCCCAACCGGCAGGTTGCATATCGGGCATTATGTGGGCAGCTTGCGCCGCCGCGTGGAATTACAAAACCAAGGCGGGTTTGACGAAATGTACATTATGATCGCCGATACCCAAGCCTTAACGGATAATGCAGGAAACATCCAAAAGGTTCGTGATAACCTCATCGAGGTTGCCCTCGATTATTTAAGCGCGGGCATTGATCCGGAAAAGGTGACGATCTTCGTTCAATCCCGCGTCCCTGAACTCCATGAATTCACCTGTTATTTTTCGGACCTTGTTACCTATTCTCGCTTAATTCGTAACCCTACGGTCAAAAGCGAGCTCTCCATGCGTTCCTTTGGAGAGTCCATTCCCGTTGGGTTCTTAACCTATCCGATTTCCCAGGCGGCGGATATTTTGATGTTTGGGACCACGGTGGTTCCCGCGGGAGAAGACCAAGAACCGATGATTGAGCAGGCCAATGAAATTGCCCGCAAATTCAATTCGACCTTCAAACCGGTTTTCCAAGAAGCGAAAATTTTACTTCCGGAAACCAAAGCCTCCATGCGCTTGCCGGGAACGGACGGCAAAGCGAAGATGAGCAAGAGCTTGGGCAACTGCATCTATCTTTCCGACGACGCTAAGACGGTGGAGAAGAAGGTCATGTCGATGTATACCGATCCTTTGCACCTCCGCCCCGAAGACCCGGGGCATTTGGAGGGCAACACGGTCTTTATCTATTTGGAAGCTTTCGCTAAGCCGGAACATTTCGAAAAATTCCCCATCGGCTTTAAGTCTTTGGAAGAACTAGAAGCCGCTTACTGCAAAGGCGGAGTTGGCGACGTCATGGTGAAGAAATTCCTGCTCGCCGTCCTTAACGATACGCTGGAGCCCATGCGCGTTCGACGCCACCATTGGGAAGAACATATCGAGGACGTGTATGCGATTTTGGAGCAAGGCAGTCAAAAAGCGGAAGCCAAAGCCGCGTCCATTGCCCTTCGTGCTAGAAGGGCCATGGGTCTTGATTACTTTGAGAATCGCAAATTCATCGAGAAACAACAAAAGGCGTTCAAACGCGCCCATGAGCAAGAGGCAGCCTTGGCCGCTTACCTTGCCAAGCAAAAGAAAGCATGACGAAAAGAGACGCTAACGGTTTAAGCGCCATCATTGGCAAGGCCAAAGGCAAAAAAAGCCATCATGGCTACGGTGGAATACGCTAAGCAAATGATTGATGAACCGGAGAAGCATATTCTCTTTGCGTGCCATTCCGCTCGCCCAAAGATTGTAGAATAACGCAAGTTGCTTGTAGTTTTCTTTTCTCGCCACGATAATGGGCTTCATGAGTGAATTGGAAGCCAAGGAAATAGAAGTCGTTAGCGAGAAGAAAGACGTCGAAAGAAAACAAAAGAAGCCCAAGAAACCGCAAGGGGAACACGAAAATTCCATTCGTTTCTGGACAAGATTTACGATGATTTGCTATCGCTTTGCCTTGCCGGGGTTATTTTTAGGCCTTGCCGCGGGGTTATGTTTTTGGATTCTTTATTCCCAAGGCACGCTGGCTCAGACTTCTTTCGTGGCCATGTGGATTGGCTTTGCCGTGGCTTTCGTATTCGCCGTTTTGATGGTTTTTGGGCTTATTGGCACCGCCTTCTTAAGACGCCTTCGCTCCGAAGATCCGAATTATTCGGGCGAATAAGAGAATGTTTTGTTGCTCACCCTTCTTTATAAGGGTGGGTCTACGCTATAATCATTCTCGTGAAACTTTGGAAAAGACGGTTTAGCTATGTGCTGTATTTTTTGAAGAATACCCCCAAGGTTTTGGGGTATCGATTTTTCCATATCAAGCCTTCCACTAAGCGATTTCGGGGCAAGGCAGTCGATTTAAAATCGACGAACCAAACATTAAAAGACGCACTCGATTCTTCTAAGCCTTTTTGTGCTATACGTTTTGGGGCTGTGGAATTGTCCTGCTTGAATAATCACGAGAAAATCGAATTAGGCTGGAAGAAGAAATACAAAGAATCCGTCCGTTATTCGATTAAAAACAATGCGGGCTATTTTCCAACGGATGAAGAATCGTTAAAGCGATATGGCGATGTTTTGTTCCCTTTGCTTCAGGAAGTGGACTTATTAGGGATTTCTGGGCTTCATATGGAAGATTATTTTGCCAAATACTATTGTCCGAAATCCTCTCCCATCCTTTATGAAGGAATGGAGCCGTTGCACGGAGATTGGACGACCCATTTAAAAAGGAAGAAAGTTCTTGTCATCAGCCCTTTTAAAGAAGATATCCTGTCGCAATATCAGAAGAGACAAAGCTTGTTTCCAAAAGGTAGCGATATCCTCCCGGAGATGGACTTAAAGGTAATAGAAGCCCCTCTTACTTTCGCGGATGTTACCCCCACGTCCCCCTCCTTTTTCGATGAATTGAAAAAAATGGAAGCTCAGATGAGGGGGATGGATTTCGATGTTTTGCTCGTCGGGGCGGGGGCATATGGTAGTTTCTTAGCCCTTTATGCCAAGTCGCTTGGGAAGCAAGGGATTCAGACGGGAGGAGCCACCTCCACCTTGTTTGGGATTATGGGCAGAAGATGGGAAAATCGAAGCCATGTTTCCCAATACATGAACGAAAATTGGATTCATCCCACCAAAAAGGTGGAAGGTTTTAAGAAAGTGGAAAATGGTGCATACTGGTAATATGGAAAAAGAAAAAACAACCGGGGAAAACGATAATTTCCTCCAACGTTACGACACGGTTCTTTCCTTTTTAGGGATTGAAATTATCGCATTGGTGTTCTTTGGGTTCGCGGGGTTAACGGGGATCTCTGTTCTTCGGATTTTTGGGGCCCTCATCGCCGTGATGGCATTTCCCTTTGTTCAAAAGACCTATTCCAAGGAGCAACAAAAAAAGATTTGGATCCGTTTGATTCCGGTTGGCGTTTTGGCGTTGTTGCTTGGTTTTTCGTCTTTCTGGCTTCGTTATTATTCTGGCAATGCCGTTTTGGCCATTTTGCAAAACCTTCTTCAAATCATTGGTTTCGTTGGCTTCTTTCTCCTTGGCTTTTGCCTAAAAAACATCCCTTCCCTCAAAGGGGAATATGTTGTCTTTGGAGTGCTGTGCGGTCTTGCTTTGCTCACCTTAATTAGTGGTGTTTATGGGTTAAGCCGTTATGGGTTTTTCTATGCGAAACGCTTCTCGGGGCAAGTGTATTATTTTGACGGGGTCGTTTTCCCCATTGCCAGCGAAACCAAGATCCTTAATGGTTTTTCGCTCGTAGAATGTTCGATGGCCTACGGGAAGACTTCGGCGTTCTTGCTTGGGACATCGGGGATCGGCTTATTTTGGATGAACCCCAAAAAGAATCTTCGAAATTTCTTGATCCTTGTGGGTTTTGCTCTTATTGGCATATTGGATTTGGCCTTCATCCCGTTGAAGAAGGTTTTAATCCTTTTGTTCCTTGTTTACCTTGCCATGGGCGTGGTCCGCTTGTTTATGCTTTGGAAAGGGAAAGCGGCCAATGCGGTTGCCTTTGGAATTTGGATTTTCTTGATGGCGTGTGTGCTCGTTTTGGTCGTTTTGTTCTTCGCGGATGCTTCTAACGATATTTTGCTGAATGCAGGAATCCCACGGATTTCTGCATCCCTGGCTAGCGATTCCTCGTTCTTTGGACTGATTCGTTTGGCCATCCAAGATATCTTCTATGGCGGGTACTATAATCGGGGCACGACGGGAATTTCCTTTAAGACCCTGCTATTTGGTTTTGATCTTTCTAGCGGTGTTCATTTGACGAGATGCTTCGAGATTAACGTCCTTTATGAGAATGGGCTTTTCGGCTTTGCCGCTTACCTTGTTGTTTTGTTTCTCGCCATCCGTCATTATTACCTCGCATTGCGGAAGGAAAAAGAAAACCATGCGGTACAGGGGGTCTTTATGGGCATCCTATTCGCCGCGTTTATCTATCTCACTTTCTATAGCGATGAACTCCCTTTCCGCCACGCAAGCGGGTTTATGCCCGTGACGAGAAGCCCGTTGATATTTGGCTTGCTTGCCATCAGCGGATACCTCTATTCGCCTACGTTCTCCGAAAAGAAGGAGGCTACCATCCATGCGTAAATTCCATTTCTTGCTAGCAGGTGTTGCCATTACGGCTTTATGCTCCTGCGCGGATACTTCCGAACTCTATCCTGGGGACGCTTATGTTCAACCCGTTATGACGGAGAACCGTTATAGCAAGTGGGATGCGGGCATTCAGGAACAGGATCCTTCGACTTTTAAAACCGTTTCCCATGACCGAGATGGCTATTTCAATGGGTCGGGGAATTATGATGAGCCTCGTGACTGCTTTGGACTTCAGGAAGCTAAGAAATGGCATCCAGAAGGATTTAAAGACGGGGATAACGATTTAACATGGACGTTAAAGGGTGATGAGACGCCTTATGGGGAAGACATTGTCCCAGGACCCGTTGGCCATTGGGCAGATAATTCCTCGCTAGTTGGCAAAGTTTACGGTCAGACCAAGAAATTGACCCGTTATCATTCTGCTTTTTCCAAAGGCTATCTTTCCAAGCTCTATAACGGTCAAATCAAATGCAATGCTTGGAGTTCCTATTCTCTTGTTTTGTTGGATCAAAGCGGATACGGAACCCGCTTCCCCGTGACGATGCAAGGAGGGCCTTATTTTGCCTTCTCTGCCCGCGGAGCAAGCGACACGTTAGGCGAAATGGGCGGGCGCGTAGTGAGTTTTGATATCTATGTCAGCTTCTATAAGTACATGGCCGATGGCAAAACGATTGAATCATCGGGTTTCTTTTTGCCGGAAGTGAAGTTGCAGGCGAACTATTCCAGCGAATTCACCTCGTTAGTTGGTTTTTATTTTGATGATGTCGGTTACGATCCTAGAGGGACGATCGGCATGTCGATGAGCTATCGCCTCCATGACGATCCTTTTGGCGCCAGCGCGGATTTCGATGAGGAAAGCACCTACCACATTGGCCTTGCTTTGCTTGAAGTCTTTTTCCCCGATAGTTCTTGGGCTTGATTTCTATTTTTGATAAGGGCGGATATCCAACCATTCCCCGATGAGTTCATCACAAGAATCATCGTCGAGAATCAAAGTTCCTTTTGCAGGGGTAAAAGTCATTTCCCCAAAATAGATTTTCCCGTGGACGGAATAAAGGTCGCAACGAACGAAAGGGAAAGGGTTGCATAACGTTTCGGCGATGCGAATCATTTCATCGAAATTATCCGGTCTAGGAGGACAGACGTCTGCCTTTTTCCACCCATTAAACTGGCTGCCGTCAAAAGGGGTCCAATCCGTATAGAGCTCGGTGTAACGAATATCTTCGCCCCTTCCTGTGACAACATAGAGGTTTTTGGCCTTGCCATTATAGACGTGGATTTTATATTCGGTGGGAAGATGTTCTTCGTCTCCGATAAACCCTTCTACGAGGATGCGGGGAGGGATGGGGCTATAGTGGCGTTCCATAGTTTTTTTGCCGTAGTCAATTGATAGCCATTTTTCCATTTTCTTTCGGGCTTCTTCTTTGTTAAGCTGCGACTTGTCGCGAACAATGATATTAAATCCCGAAGCATGGGAACACTTTAAAACAAAGGAATTCGGCAAGGTATCAAAGGGGATGTCGTCGAAATGTTCATAGGAGCCAAAGCTGGGGATCAAGATATTCTCAAATCCCTTTTTAGCCACGTAATCCCGTACGGCAACGCGGTCCGCACAGGCGGACACTTCCTTCCATTTCGGATAGACGTATAAACGTAAGTACTGCAATTTTTCCGTGTAACGCTTCGGGTTTTTGAGATCGCATCTATGGCGGGTGATATAGCGATACTGCAATTTAACGTAAGACGTGGGACTGATGGTTTTAATCAAACCGCGCAAAGAGACGGCAATCGCCCGCTTGAATTTGTTTTCATGCAGATTCGGATTACTCATGATTTTCTTCTTTCTTTTTACGGAAAACGCTGCAAACCAAGCGTTCTTTGCATAAAGCAAGCCCGCCAATATAAATAACGGCGTCCATGCCAACAAGGCTTAGAAGCAAGGATAATTCGTGTTGCCACGTTTCACTAGAAAAGGGGAGCGCCTTGGCCAAAACCGGCTTTAATAGCAACGTGAAGACGGCGACTGCAACCCCAAGGCTACAAATCTTCAAATTATTCCAGTTGAAGATCGCTTTTTTGCTCCATTTCCAGCTGGAACTAATGAGATAGGCCAAAAGCAAAATGTCCGTGCCCCCGGTAGCGATAGCCACTCCAATTGCTGGATGAGCAGGGAAGACAAAATAGGCGAAAAGGAAGGAGAACCCGATATTGAGAACGACGCCAATTAACATGGCATAAAGGTATTTGCCTTCTTGCTTGGCGGGAATAAAGATTTCCGTGTAGATATTGTCCCCAATCGAATAGGTGAGCATCATGCAAGATAAGGCGACCAAAACCCAAGTACCGTCTTGATATTGGCCAGAGGCCGAAGATCCAGAAATCAACGAGGTGATGGGGCCTGAAAGCGTCGTCATGGTCGCGATGGCCGGGACGGCGATAAAGAAGGTGATATTAAAGGAATAGACGATGAGGTTTTGATAGAAGACTTTGTTCTCTTTTTCGTAATAATAGGAAGCCCGTGGCATGAAAACGGCATAAAGCGAGGTGATCAAAGTGATGACGATGTCTACCCCCTTTACTCCAACGGAATAAGCTCCGACGGAAGCTTTACTCGGGTCCAAAAACCCGAGAATGAACTCGTCGGTTTGGTTATACAAAGTAAGGGCGGCGGACACAGCGAATAGGACTAACAACGGTTTCACGAAGCCTTTGAAGGAGTAGGGGGTCGTCTTCCTAAAGGAGACGTATCGAGGCAAAATCAACACGTTGATCAAAGATGTGAAGATCGTGGTGGAAACCGTGATTAAGGCATAGATATGAACCTCGTTCATCGCAAGATTCACCTGCCCCCCTTCTGAATCGGGGTAGGAGGCTCCTGCCTTGATGAAAACGAAGGTCATCAAGGCGCCCAAAGCTAAAAGGGTGATGGAACGGACCGTGATGTAGAAGTGCTTTTCTAAGGCGATATAAATCCATTCAAAAGAGAAAACGCCGGTAAGGAAATTGAGGGATAAGAGGAAGATGAGTCCGCTATTTTCCGACAAAGAAGGAACGGAAAATACCAAACTTGCCATGAAGATAAAACTGATGAGGGTGGTGATGCCCTGCAATAAAAAGAACTGCTGGGCCAGATGGGAGAATTTCTCTGGGTCGTCTCGAACTTTGGAACATTCGCGAATCGCGACATTGGGGATGGAGATTTTGGCGAGAATCAAGAAGTAGTAAACAAAGGTATTTGCCCAAGTATAAAGGCCGAAAACTTGATCGCCCAATGCACGGGTAACATAAGGGAAGGTGATGAACGACAAAATCGTCATTGTCAGGGTGCGAATCAAATTAATAACGACGTTGGCGCGAACATTAGAAGGCGCGGTTTTCTTTGCAATGCTATTTGCCATAGTGATTACCGACCCAATAGTCCTTGGAGGAAGGCGAGCATTTTCTCGCCGCTGCAAAGCGGGCCAAGTTCGCGGAGAATTTTCTCCTGAGCTTGATTGAGAATCAAGCCTTTCCACTCCCCTTTCTCGCTTAAGTGGTTTTTAAAGAATTCCTCGATATTGGGGGACCCCGTTAGTTCTTTTTTGGTCAGCCAATTGATGCTGGAATGAAATTCCTCATCGATGCTTTGACTATAAGAAGAGACGATGCAGGGGGAATAGGCGAGATATTCCAAAACTTTAGAAGGGACGGAGACCTCATCTAAACTTTTTCGATAAGTTCGCGGATTCCAGGTGATATTCGCGTTTTGCACGTAGGCATAATGGGTTTCTTTAGGGATCTGACCTAAAAAATGAATTCGAGGGTTGGAACGCGTCAAGGTTTTGATCGCCGTATCTAAGGGGCCGTGCCCTGCGATGAAAAGTTCAGTGCGGGGCTTGGCCTTGGAATAGGCGTAAAGCAAAGACATCGAAATGTCCTTTTCAAACAGGGCTCCTCCATAATAGTCATAGGGCTGAGAGACGGGGCGATTATATCGTTTTACGGGGTCGACAAACCCCAAGAGGCGAAGGGATGGGATTTCGTCTGAATGAAAACGGCGAACAAGCCCTTCGGTTAAGGCGATATAGCCATCGGCTTTTTGTGAGACTTTAAGTACCTGTTTTTGATAGAAATTCGATGTGTTGGATAAATTAACGGGGTCATCTGTTAAGAAAGCGACAACAGGGATTTTATGGGCTTTCTTTAGGTGCATGGCTACCGCGGATAAAGTGAGATTTAAGGAATCGTAAAGGAGGATGTCGGGGATTTTATACCAAGTGGATTCGACGGCTTTTACGATGTGCGAAACGAGGGATATTTTGTTTTTCAAGCGGGACGTGTATCGATTCATGAGGTGATAAGTGAGATTTTCCGAAAAAACAATCTCATTGGATTTTACATATCCTGGGATGGGGATCATCGAATAAACGTTGACGTGGGCACCTGCAAGAGCCAAGGAACGAATGGCTTTGGCGTGAAAATTTTGCCCTGCGGGATTGGGCTTAATAGGACTTGCAGAGACGAGCAAGCTAAAAACGTCATCGGGCAAGGATGTAGTTAGATAGGCAATATTCATGGAAGCGGGTGCTCCTTGAGATATTGCTCGAGATAATGAAAATGGAATTTCGCGGATTTATCGATGGTGTTGACGCTTGCGGTCTTCAAAGCTTCTTCGGCGAAGGAAGGTTTGAGAATCTCCTGCATGGCGTTTAAGATTCCTTCTCGGTCGTTTAAAGGCAATACGTATCCGTTCTTTCCGTTTTCAATCAGGTGTTTGGCGGCGTTGATGTTATCTCCAGCGACTACAGGAAGCCCTTGAGACAAAGCTTCGTTGATGACATGTCCGTAGATATCGTATTTGGACAAAAAAACAAAACCATCGCAGGCTTGGAAAAGGCGGAACAACTTGCTGTGCGGCTGATAGGGAAGCAAGTGGAAATTTTTTTCGCCAATTTGCTTTCTCATCCGTTCATATTTTCTTCTTAATGGGCCCTCCCCCGTGATATAAAGGGTGTCCTCTTGAGGCATTTTTGCCCATAGGCGAATTAATTCTTCGAAATTTTTTCTTTCGATGAATTGACCAGAGCTGATGTAGATGTGCCTGCCTTCTAGTCCCAATTCTTTGCGAATTTCTTCTTTTTCTTCCTTGGACAAAACACGAGGGAGAACTTGGCGTTCAAAAATAGAAGAATAGGGATAAATGGAAATTGCATCGGGATTCGCCCCGTAATAACGGAGATATTTGGCACTGGTTTTGTCCGGACAAAGATAAGCGGTTGCCCTAGAGATGCAGCGGGTTTTGAGTTTTTTAAGCCACCGAGGCTCCTTCTCGTTTAAGATGCCGCCGTTGATGTAAAAGAGATAAGGGATCCCCTTCTTTTGGCAATAACGAATGGTTTTCTGCTCTGTGAGAGTCCGCCATCCGTTAAGGACGATGATGTCGTAGCGATTCTTTTTCAAATACGAAATCGCAGCGGTTGTGTAATTATCGATTCCGCCCAAATAAATAGAATGGGCAACGTGAGCGGTGAAACGGAGGGGCTTCTCGCTATAAAAGATGGCGTTTCTCCCCTTTTCGCTGCTGCGTTCAAAAAGAACATCGAGGTCACAATATTGTCCCAACGCATTAAAAAAATCGACTTTATATGGCGCGGGATGATTGAAAAGCCAAAAAACCTTCACAGCACCATTATGCCACAAACCGAGAAAGCCTTTATAATCCTTTCGATGATGAATGAATGGAAAGATTTATTTAACCGAGTAAAACGAGAATCTTACTCCGCGTCCCTGCACGCGTTTTTGGAGGATGAATACGCGAGTCACATGGTTTATCCTCCTAGGGATTTGGTGTTTCAAGCGTTCCGTTTGACCTCCCCCAAGGACTTAAAAGTCGTGATTCTTGGCCAAGACCCCTACCATAATCCTGGCCAGGCCATGGGGCTTTCCTTTTCGGTGCCAGAAGGAATCGAACCTCCGCCTTCCTTGGTGAACATCTACAAGGAAATTGAAAATGATTTGGGAATCAAGATGAATCGAAGTAACGGAGATTTAACTCCTTGGGCAAGGCAGGGGGTGCTCCTTTTGAATGCCTATTTGACGGTTCGTGCTGGTCAACCATTAAGCCATAATCGAGCTGAATATGAAAAATTCATCAGGGACGTCATGCTGTATTTGGATGAACTGGATCAACCCATTGTTTTTATGCTGTGGGGTTCCTTTGCCAAAAGATACATCCCCTTCATTCATAATCCTAAGCACGCCTATTTGACCGCGGTTCACCCCTCCCCGTTATCGGCGAATCGGGGCGGATGGTTCAACCGTCATCTCTTCTCCGAATGCAACGCCATTTTGGAAAAAGGAGGCGTTTCTCCTATTGACTGGAAAATTGAATAGATTAGACTTTTCGTATCCGGAGCTGGCCAGTATTAGCCGGCTGAGAGGAACCGTGATCCGGTTCGACGGCGCACCTGATCCAGGTAATGCTGGCGTAGGAAGGAACTAGCGTTAGGCCTCTTTGGGTGCGGTTTGTGTATCCAGGAGGATTTTTTAATGGATTCAAATGTCGTCAATTCGACGGAAGAAAACCCCGTTCGTGAGAAAGTCCAACATTTCTTCTCTCAGTGGTCGTTTGTTTTTGCTTCCGCTTTTGGCATTCTTGCTATTTTGTTCTTGCTAGGCCCCGTTGTGACTTACAAGACCAAGGTGGATGGGGTAAAGACTGAATATGTGGTTACCCTCATCGACTATTTCCGCAATGGCTTCACCTTTGATTGGACGATGTGGGTGACGCTTGGTTTGCTTTTTGTTGGCATCGTTCTTCCCATTATTGCCGGATTCCTTGTTCACAGCGAAAAAGGAAAAGAAAATTTGATGATTGGCAGCGCTCTTTCCTTCCTTGTGGCCTTCTGCTTCTTATTCCTTTCCCGCGAATTCTTCGTTTGCAATGGCAACGAAGATTATTATGGCAATATCGCGAACTTCCATAGTGCTAAGCTAGCTTGGGGCTGCGCCTTGTCCATTTTCTTTACGGTTTTGGCTGCTGGAGCTGCAATGATTGCCCCGTACCAAAGGCGTCCTCTTAATATTGGCGAAATCGCCGAGAATGGCATCTTGATTGCCATGGCCTTTGGCTTGAATTTCATCAAAATTCCCGTTGGAGCGACCGGAGGATCAATTAACTTTCAAATGCTCCCTTTGATGATTATCGCTTTGCGTCGTGGACCGGCTTCTGGTCTTATTTGCGGTGGTATTCTCTTTGGTTTACTCACTTGCTTAACCGACGGCTATGGATTTGCTTGCTATCCCTTCGATTATTTGATTGGATTTGGTTCGGTAGCTGTGATGGGCTTCTTCCGCCCTTTCATCTTTGGGCAAAACCAAAAGGGATATAACTTCAAAGGGGAAGCGTTCTTACTTCTTGCTGGTGTTTTATCGACCTTCATCCGCTTCATGGGTAGTACGGTCTCTTCCGTTGTGATTTACCAATATACCTTTGTTGCGGCGATGGCCTACAACGTTCTTTACATTTCCTTGAGCGGCGTTTGCGCCTTGGCGGTTTTGATGGCAATCTATGGTCCTTTGACCAAGGTTAACGCCTCATTCCCTGTCCGCAAATCTTTATAATCGCATTCATCCCCTTAACCGGAAAAGAAGCTTCGTTGGAGGCTTCTTTTTCGTTCTGGGAGAAATAAAGCGCCGAAGAAAAGTTTCGTTTGCGCATTTTCATAGGGCACTTAACCTATTTGTTTTATAATTCCATGGTTATCGAGGAAAAAATATGGAAGACGAAAAGAAAATAGAAACCCCCGAAGAAAAAAACGATACGGTTGTTTCGTCGGAGGAAGAAGATATTTATGGCAATGATGATTTTGTCGATGCCAAAAAGCCTGTTCCAGCGGTAGAAGAAAAAACCGAGCCCGAGCCCGATCCTGAACCGGAAGAAGAGCCGGAACCTCAACCGGAAGATGAAATCAAAGACGCGGCTACCTATCAATATAGCGATCCCCGCTTGAAGAGCATCGAAGACGCGCGCATTCTCTGGCATCACGAATACAAGAAATGGAATGCGGGCAAAATTGCCATTTCCGTCGGTACCTTAGTCGCGATTGTCGTGGGCTACATTATTCCCTATTTCGTGATCCAAGATGAAAAGGAAAAATCGAAATGGACTTTGATCGTTGCCGCCATTTGCGCTGCAGTTGGAATCGCTGGAATCGCGATTTATGGCATCTTCCAAAGAAAAAAGAACCGCGCTCAAATCAGCGCTTATTTCAATTCTTATTACTCGAACGTGAATGATTACGTTTTCGATGGGCTCCCCGTTGAAAATGTTCACGGAGATATCGACGCCAAAATCGATGCGTCCGAAGTGGAAGCCTGCGGACTTTATCCGGGAGCCAAGCATATTGGAAGCCGCGATAACATCACCTTCATTTATAACGGCGTGGAATGCTCTTTATGCGACATGGCGGCCCAGAAGGATACCGCCAAAGCCCTCCAAACCGTTTTCGTTGGCAAATATCTTCGCTCCACCAATTCTCTCCCCTTGTCTGAAGGGGGGCTAGTGATTTACTTCAAAGGCAATAAGAGAGCGTTGCCGCCTCTTGTGCTTCCTGAACTCAATCAACTCTCCAAAAACAAGCAATACGCCGTCTATGGAGCCAAAGAAAACCGCCGTTTCATTACTCCGGAACTGGAAACATTACTTAAACAAATTCACACGTCCAAACTCTTGGTTGACGTTGCCATCTCCATCCAGCCGGGCAAAACCTACATGGCCTTAGGCTACGAGGACACGTTGATGGTTCTTCCTAACGACAAACCCTTCAACCCGGGTTACGTCGAAGCCTATAAACCCCAAATGAAATTATTCCTCGATATCGCGGAATGCATTTCCAAGATTGTCCGGGACTAAGTCGCTATCTCGCCATCCATAATGGATGGCTTTTTTATTATCTACAAAGACAAAGGCGGTTTATGCGTTATAATTCATTACGAGTAAGGTGATATTCACCTTGGCTAGGTATACTTTATGAACGAAATCGATCCGAGATTCGCACGCTGGATCAAAGTCCAGGCGTACAAACACGACGGCAAATTGCATCGGCAATGGTCGCCGGCTTATTTGGTGGAAGAAACCGGCGAATACTGGGCCTTGGCATCCAAGGCTAGTTTAGTCACGGAAAGCGACGGGCGTAAATGGATGACGAAGGAGAATGCGATTTTCCTTCTCTACAAAAAACGTTGGATGAACGTGATTGCCATGTTCAAGGAGGGCAAGGGCATTTGCTATTACGTCAACATTGCCTCCCCGACCCTTTACGATAATGGGTTTTTGAAATATATCGACTACGACTTAGATGTAAAGCTCTATCCAGATGGGGTGGAACGCACCCTTGACGAGAACGAATACGCCCGCCACATCCAAACTTACGGCTACCCCAAGGATTTATCCATGGCCATTGAGAAATCGATGTCACAGGTCAAGGAGATGATCGACCATCGCGATTTCCCGTTCGTCGATTCGGAAATCGTTCGCCTATACCAAAAATTTTTGAGCGAAAATCGTCCGGTTTTGACTCCGAAACGTCACGTCTAATTCTTGCTTTTCTTTCGACGTCGTTCAAAGGGTGTATAATCACCGCGGTTTATGGGTATGAAACTGATATTTAAAACAAAAAACAAAATAGAAACCCGTTCCTTGGGAAAGGCGATTGCCCCTCTTTTGGAACCGGGGGATGTCCTCTTGCTAGAAGGGGATTTAGGCGCGGGGAAAACCACTTTCACGGGTGGAGTCGCGGAAGGACTTGGTGTGAAGGAAGATGTTATCAGTCCCACCTTCAACATCATGAAATGCTATTTCCATGGGCGCATCCCCCTTTACCATATCGATGCCTATCGTTTGGAAGGGCAAAACATTGAAATTGGTTTGGATGAATACATCGAAGGCGATGGTGCTTGTCTGATTGAATGGCCGGTATATATTGAGCCACTTTTGCCGGATGAACGCCTCTCGATTTGCATCAAAAACGAAGGCGACGATAATCGTCAAATTACCTTAGAAAGCAATTGTCAACGATTCGACAATTTCCTGAAAGAATTGAAGGAGAAAACGGATGCTCAACCTCTTGCTTGATTCCAGTGATAAAAACCTTGCTGTAGGATTTGCCAAAGACGAGGAAATTCTTGGATCTGTCGTCTATGAAGCGTGGCAAAAACAAAGCGAATTCATGGTAGATGAAATCGACAAATTGATGTCGAAACTCATCATTAAAAAAGAAGATATCGATGGCGTTGTCGTTTCCAAAGGCCCGGGTTCTTATACGGGCGTTCGCATTGCTTTGACGATTGCAAAAACCGTTTCTTTCGCCCTTAACATTCCCCTTTATTTAGTTAGTTCCCTTGAGGTTTTGCAACAAATTGGGCATCCATCCATCTGTTTAATGAACGCCAGGGGCAAACGTTCCTATTTTGCCGTATTTAATAGTGAAAAAAACGTGCAAGACTGCATTAAAACTAACGCAGAAGTCATGGATTTTATTAACCAGCACCCTGATTATTCAGTTTGTGGGGATGTTGCCTATCTAGGCCTTGAATCCATGCAAAACCCCGTTATTTCCAACTTGGCTCATTTTGCTAAACCCGAGTATCGGTGCGAAGAGCCTCTAGGCGCTCGTCCTATCTATTTGAAAGACGATTATGATGAAGGTCGGTTCAAGACCGTTGTCCGCAAAATGATGCCTAGCGATGCGGAGGCGGTTCTTGCGATTGAAAAGGAAGCTTTCAAGCACCCCTATGGTCGCGAACAACTTCTTTTTGAAATGAATGAAAATCCCATCGCTTACCTCTATTGCGCCGTCGTGGATAATGAGGTTGTTGGCATGATTGATTTCTATATCACTTTCGATTCTTGTTCGATTGCCCAAATTGCTGTCAAAGAAAACTTCAGATCCAAAGGAATTGGCAATCGATTGATTGGCCAAATGTTAAAGGATTGCGAATCGAAATCCGACCCTGTGGAATATGCGACTTTGGAAGTTCGGACATCCAATGTTCGGGCTCAAAAATTCTATAAAAGACATAAGTTTGAACCCGTCACAATTAAGCGTGCTTATTACGAAGACGGGGAGGACGCGGTGTATATGGTGAGGTCGTTGATCAATGGCTAAGATTCTTGCAATTGAGTCGTCTTGCGATGAGACGGCTGTGGCAATCACGGACAATGGGAAATTGCTTTCCAACGTTGTCGCAACTCAGATTGCCATTCATGAAAAATTTGGAGGGGTTATGCCCGAAATCGCATCTCGTCTCCATACGGAAAATATCACGGTGTGTTTGACTCAGGCTTTAAATGAGTCGGGTTTGACTTTGGATGAAATCGATGCCTTTGCTGTTACCCGTGGCCCAGGGCTTATTGGCTGTTTGCATGTTGGCTTACAGGCGGCGAAAACGCTGGCTATGCTCTACAAAAAGCCATTAATTCCGGTCCATCATCTAGCTGGACACATTTATGCCAACGAATATGCGGGCGAATTCCATTTCCCGTTGCTTTGTGTGGTTGTTAGTGGCGGCAATACCGAGCTGGTTATTATGAAAGACCATATGGATTTCACTATTGTTGGTGAAACCAAAGACGACGCGGTTGGTGAATGCTACGACAAAGTAGCGCGTGTTTTAGGACTCCCTTATCCTGGTGGATTGCCAATCGATCAACACGCAAAGCTCGGGACTCATTCTTACCACCTTCCGGTGCCAGCGTCTCCCGATGGAAAATACGATTTCTCTTATTCGGGATTAAAAACCAGCGTCATCAACCTCGTTAATAGCCTGAAAATGAAAGGAACTCCTGTTAGCGTCGATGATATGGCGCGTTCGTTCCAAGATGTCGCCATCGGCATGATTGTAGAAAAATCGTTGATGGCGGCTAAAGATTTCGGTGTTAAACAAGTAATTTTGGCCGGCGGAGTTTCTGCCAATTCGTATTTACGTGCTCAAATGAAAGAAAAACTTGCTGGCACTGGCATTGAATTGATCATTCCGCCACTTTGGTGTACAACGGATAATGCCGCCATGATTGCGAAGGTTGCTGAAAAACTGTACGAGATGAAAGTCTTTGCTCCCTTGACCTTAGGCGTAGATCCCAACTGGAAAATCGATCACTGGATGGATTTTAAGAACTAATTTTTTGAGAATAAGAGCCGAGCGAAACAATCCTCGGCTTTTTTCGTGCCCGTTAAAAAGCCGTACAAGCCACCGCAGACGCCGTTTTGCTGGGCGGACCAGCAATTTAACGTGGGACATTGATAAATCGTTATATCGCCTTTTTCTTCGCTTTCTAGGATAGGCAAATCCTTGATGACGGACTGGAAATCTCCAGTTGGACTTAGCAGAACCAAGTCGTGTCCATGAGAATCCTGGTCCCAGACGTAGTCGCCCCCAATTAATAGGCTTACCTTTTTTTCGTTTATTTGTTCAATGATTTCTTCGAGGGAAAATAGTGAAATACAGTGAATGAGAGGCAATTCCTTAAGAGTATTCTGGAATTCTATCCTCCAGTCGTTTAAGAGCCGAATTTTTTGCTGTTTATCGGAGAAATATCCTTTCCTAGAGACATTTAAATAACCGTTTTCCACGAGGCAATGAGCGATTCTTCCTACGAGCCCTAGACTTGTGTTTGACATGGATTGAATTTCTCGGGCCGAGATGAGGTCAGGGCTGCGAACGATAACCTCTAAAATACGACTTGCCTGTTCGCTGGTACATCGAAAATAGGTGGATACAGGCGCGGTTGTGGCAGAGACGACATCTGGCATCCGACGGCGAATCCATTTTGTGCCGAACTTAATTTCATAATTGCCTTGAAGGTCGAAATAATAGTTGCCGTTTTCAACGATTCTTTTAGCAGCAACTTTAGTTACATTTTTGGAAAAAATAATTATGGGTTTGCCTTCCGTGTTCATTTGTAAAAAACGTGGCTCAGCATTTGTTACATATTGGTACTGAAAATAATTTGTGGAATATCCGTTGATGGCAATCGAAATCCCGTTCCACCTATTGTTTACTCGAAATGAGATTCCCTGAGGAATGTATAGCAAGGCAAATTTTTCTAAAAAGGATTTAATCATCGTATTAAATATAACGTTCACAATAACGGTGAACAAGAAAAAAGAAGCGATAATCTCCGCTTAATCTAATATATTTCTATAAAATTAAATTTTAAATGCGTTGCCACACATTCAGCGAGAAAAGATAGAAATGAAAAAATTAGATGGTAAGAAGCCTTAAAAGTTCATTCACAACCATCGAAAACAAGATAAACTTATATGGTATGCAACCGAAAGCAATTACTGTTCGAGAATTGTATTCTCGCTTCTCTGCCAAGGAAGATTTAGAAAAAATTGGCGAAATTCTTATCGAAGGGTGGGTTAGAACCAATCGTGATAATGGATCCATTGGCTTTATTACCTTGAATGATGGAACCTGCTTTAAAAATATCCAACTCGTCTACAATAACGAGATTCCTAATGCCGAAGTTCTTTCCCATGTATTAACGGGGACTACTCTTGGCGTTCGTGGCGTTATTCATATGACGCCTGAAATGAAGCAACCGTTTGAAATGCACATCAATTCTTTTGAGGTGCTTGGCGACTGTGCTTCGGACTACCCTCTCCAAAAGAAGAGACACTCATTCGAATATTTGCGCGATGAAGCTTATTTAAGACCGCGCACCAACACCTTCACGGCCCTATATCGTCTTCGCTCTGTTCTCGCTTTGGGCGTTCACGAATTTTTCCAAAGCAAAGGATTTGTTTATGTCCATACGCCGGAAATTACTGTCAATGATGCCGAGGGAGCCGGACAAGTTTTCACCTTGATGACTCCTGACGCAAAAGGGAAACTCAGCGATACGGACTTCTTTGGTCGTCGTGCCTCTTTAACCGTTTCGGGACAGCTCCATGTTGAAGCGTTTGCCATGGCGTTCCGCGACGTTTATACCTTTGGCCCAACCTTCCGCGCTGAGAAGTCGAATACGCCACGTCATGCCAGTGAGTTCTGGATGATTGAACCTGAAATCGCTTTTGCCGATTTGGAAGACGATATGGATTTGATGGAAGAGTCCATTAAGTATCTAATCCGTTATGCTTTGGAAAAATGCCCCGACGAAATGGCTTTCTTCAATTCCATGATCGCGCCGGGCTTGCTTGACAAACTCAACCACGTTTTGGCTACTCCATTCACGAGAATGGAATACACTGAAGGTATCAAACTCCTTCAAGAAGCAGTGAAAAACGGCCATAAATTCGATAACAATAACATCGAATGGGGCATGGATTTGCAATCCGAACACGAACGTTATCTAACGGAACAAGTGGTCAAAGGACCGATGTTTCTTATTAACTACCCCAAAGAAATCAAAGCGTTCTATATGCGTGAGAACGATGATGGCAAGACGGTTGCCGCGTGCGACTGCCTCGTCCCTGGTGAAGGAGAAATCATCGGCGGTTCCCAACGTGAGGAACGTTATGATATTTTGAAAAAGAAGATGGAAGCCATCGGTAACGAGAAGGGGCTTGAATGGTATCTGAACCTCCGTAAATGGGGCGGATGCATCCACTCTGGCTTCGGTATCGGCTTTGACCGTCTACTCATGTACATCACGGGTGTTGCTAACATCCGTGACACGGAACCCTTCCCGAGAACCAGCTCGCAGATTAAATACTAACCATGAATCCAAACGACCCGAATTCCAACTATCCTCAGCAAAGCGGATACCCTAACCCCAGTCCGGGCGCGGGTTTTGTTCCGCCGAATTATGGAAATCCGGGCGCTTATCCTCCGAACTATCCCCAACAGCCTTATCCGCAGCAGCCTTATCCACCTCAGCCCCCTTATGGGTATGGTACGCCCTCAATGCCCCCATATGGGACTCCACCGATTCCCGATCCCAGCACGATGATGCAGCCGGGCGTTCCCCCGGTAGGTAACCCTGAACCGCCGGTAGAAGGCAATTCATTCGTTACGACGGATTTGCCGAAAGAAGAAGAGGTTCGCAAACAGACCAAGAATCGCAGGATGTTTTATGTCCTCCTGAGTTTATCGTTTGTTTTCATTGCTTTGATTATTTGGGAAATCATCGATATTATTTTCCAATTCGCTTAATCCATGAAAAAGAACCGCAAATCCACGCAGACCATCCAAAATGAATGTCCGAATAAAATCCCTGCATCCATTAAATTTGGTCGCATTTTATTGGTGGCCTCCTCTATTTTCTTAATCTTTGTCGCGGCGCTAGAGCTTCACGAGTTCGTCACGACTTTGTTAAAGGGGATGGATGTATCGGATCCTTTTGATTTTATTAGTGTTTGGTCAGAACCTTTGATTGTCCTCTTTTTGCTATTTTGCTCCATTGGAGGCATTAGTTTTGTCGTGGATAAAGGCCCGTTTGTTGGGCTTTGTTCCCTTTGCGCGATTATTTGCCTGGTCCTTGTAATCACTGATTTTGTCTTGTCTACAAGAGCCTTGGTTATTAAGCCGGATTACGGGTGGAAAGAATGGGCGATTTCTTTGGCGTCCACTCAGTTGGTCTCCGGCTTATATTTCCTCGGCTGGTCTTTAGCAAAAGACTGGCTGGATTAAATTATTCAGAAGGCGGCAATGGTTTTTGCGGGATGGGGGTATCTCCGTCATCCGCGTGATAATCCGTAAGACTTTTTTCAAATACGGTTCTTCCGAGGTGAAACAAAGCGTACAAGCGGCTTAAAAACGCCTGACAAACGACAAAATAATAGACCCAACTGACCAAGAAAAAGGCAACGGCGAAATAGTTGCAAAGGTGGTCAAGAATGAATTCGGGACGATGCGATACCGGTGGAAATTGCCCAACCAAAGATAAACCGAAAACTTTGACGATGACGCCTTCTGCCTCCCAATCGAAGGAGAAGAACAAGTCTTGGAAATCGGCGAAGATATTCGCACCCCAACGATGGTAAATCAAATTGCCAATCGTCCAAATGAGCAAGCCGATAAAACATAATAAGAATGGAACTAAGGTGTCGCGATAGAGCATTCTGTTGCTCTTTTTGATGGCCAATTTACGGAATTCGTCTGGGGTTTGCACCACGTGGGTTTTGGTTACGTCCGCCATTGCGGTTTCGATGCGCTTGGCTTGGATTGCCATTAAGGCACGAATGCCCATGCCGATAAGCCCGATGATAAAGAAAAGCACGACCAAAATAATGATGGCAATGATTAAAGCCCGATGATCGGCTTCGTTTTGAATGCTGGCAAGGAACTTCATGGTTTATCGGTCCTTTTCGCTTTCGTCCGAGGAAGGAAAACTAAGTAAGTTTGGTCCCTCTTTGGATTTGGTCTCGATTTGAATGGGGTCCCCTTGGTTTTCGATAACGGGGTGGGATGGGGCTCCGATGCTAGGTTGCTGCGGTTGATTGTAAGGAACCTGGGGCTGTCCATAATAAGGATTGCCATAAGGGTTTTGAGGCGGATAGGGGGTATGGTTGTTGTAATAGTTTTGCTGAATGATCGTCGTGGAATTGTTGTTGGCGACTTGCTGCGTGGGTGGAGTTGGCTCTTTGGGCTCCGTGGCATTCGCGTAGGCCGCTTGACGGATGGCAAAGGCTTGTTCGTCTTCCGGGAAAGGCGGGAAAAGGCTCTTTCCTTGGAAGAAATGAATCAACATGATGATGAATTCAACGATAAAAGCAAAAACGCCGTAGACGGCGATGAGGGCGATGACCACGCACAGCAAGGGAAACAATGCTGCCCATAATATTCCCAAGCCGAAGTTACGCAAGAACTTCATGATTTCATTTTATTATCGCTTTTCTTTTCTAGCAATGGACGGCTCAAGGAATTGCAAAGGAGAATGACGGCCATGGGCAAGACGACGAGCCCTAGTCCCGTATCTCCGGGGCAAGAAGAAAAAAGCAAGGCAAAAAGCAACAATCCGCCAAATAAACCTAGGCCTAATAGCACGTAAATTCCTTTTCGGGCATAGGGGAAAGACCGAATGGAAGTTTCTACGATCCAATAGGATGCCGCGCCGAGGAAAAAATATCCAACGAGGGGATAAACGAAGGTCAATAGGCCTAAAAGCACGAAGATGCATCCAAAGGCCAAACCCACCCATCTCGGGGTCTCCAAAGGCTCTTTTTCAAACCCGAGACGTTCCAAAAACAAGCGTAGAAAAAGATAAGTAACGGCCATTTGAGCATAGCTATAAACAAGACAAAATAAGGGAAAGGCGTGGGACAGGTATTCGTTTTTGGTGAGATGGAACAAGGCTAGAAGCACCTCTTCCATGGAAATGCCATAGATTGCATAGATAAGAAGAAGGGCAATTCCGAAAAGGAGGCATTCGCATAGGCTAAGAAGGAATAGACCGCAGTCTTCGGGAACCCGTTTAACGGTGAAAAAACCAAATAACGCCCCGATAATCAAGGAGGGGAAGACGTAAAAAATCGTATTTTGAAAATCCCAAAAAGAAGAACCGAGGCACACGGAAAAAGCGATGAGGACAAAAAGGGGCAGATAACGTAACGGCAATAAGAATGCAGCAACGGCCGAGGTAAGCGGGACGACGACCATAAGAAAAAGAGAAGACATCGGGAAGAAGGCGCCAAGAAGAGCAAAAACGGCGTCGACGGCGCTTAAAAGGGCCATGATGGCAATCCGGCGACTAGGAGAAAGCGAATCGATTTTCTTCACGGGGAATATCTTAATGGATGAAAGGAGAAAGAGTTAGCCTGCCTTTTTCCAAAACCCTTCCTACATTGTCAAAATTTAGACGCTCCCCTTATTAAAAGAAAAGGGAATACGAAGTAAAATAGATGAGTATGACTGATTACGCGTCTTTATTAAATGAAACTCAACTTCAAGCGGTGGAAACCCGCGCCCAACACGTCCGTATCATTGCCGGCGCCGGCAGTGGAAAAACCCGTGTTTTAACTTACCGCATCGCCTATTTGATTGAAGAGATGGGGCTAGACCCCTCCCGCATTTTGGCGGTTACTTTTACCAACAAAGCCGCTGCGGAAATGAAAGAGCGTGTTGGAAAGATCGTTCCAGGCGCTGCGCCCTTTTTGCAGGTATCCACTTTCCATAGTTTTTGCGCTCGTTTCTTACGAAAAGAGGCCCGTTACCTTGGTTATCCAGCTTCCTTCACGATTTTTGACGACGAGGACCAGGGGAAACTCATCAAAGACATCGCCATTAATTTTGGTTATTCCAAAGGCGATGAAATCATTAAGAAAGCTAAAAACTATATTGGGGCGATGAAGACCAAGGGGCTTTATCCCGATGATTTGGCTTCTGCCAACCCTCTTCAATCGAAGTTCCATAGCGAAGAGCAAACCCAATGCCTTAAGATTTACCGTCAATACGAAATTGAGAAGATGAAGATGCTGGCCTTCGATTTTGATGACTTAATTCTCAAAACTTATGCCATTCTTCGCGATTTCGATGAAGTCCATCAACGTTGGGCCCATATGTATGACGCGATTCTGGTGGACGAGTATCAGGATACCAACAAAGCCCAATATGACTTATTACGCATGATTTCCAATCCGGAAACGGCCCTCTATGTTGTGGGCGATCCGGACCAGACCATTTACACTTGGCGTGGAGCCCGTCAGGAAATCATTTTGAATTTCCCTAAAGATTATCCAGATTACCAAGACATCATCTTGGATCGCAATTACCGTTCCACCAAGGCGATTCTTGACGTTTCGAACCATCTAATCGCCCATAACAAAAAACGTGTTCCCAAGAATCTTTTCACCAAGGCCGATGAAGGAGAGACTGTCACCGCGAAACGTTTTGAAACGGCGGAAGACGAAGCCAAATGGGTCGTATCCAAAATCTGCGAGATTGCAACGGATGGGTTGCCTTTTGGGGAGCAACGGTTTGATAACATCACCGTTTTGTATCGCTCTTCCTATATGACCCGGGCCATTGAAAGCGAACTGGCTGCGAACCGCGTCCCTTACAAGATTTTCGGCGGCCTTCGTTTTTATCAACGCAAAGAAGTCAAAGACGTGTTCGCTTATTTCCGTTTGTTGACCAACGAAAAGGATGATGTCTCTTTTGAACGCATCGTTAACGTTCCTAAAAGGGGCATCGGGGAATCCAGCATTGCCCGCATTCGTCAAGAAGCCCACGACGCCGGGGTTTCGGAATATGAATACATCCAAAATATTCAGGATTATCCGAATACGGAGTTGTCCGGGCGCGTGATCAATCCTTTGAATTTGCTTCTTGGCCAAATGGAAGCTACGAAAGAAAAGCTCTCCAGCAATTTGGAGGCCTATTCGGGAATCCTCCGAGATTTCATCACAGACATCGGATATTTGAAATTCCTCCAAGAGGATCAAAATCCCGATGAAGATCGCGTCGGTAACGTCAATGCGCTTTTCGATGACGTGAACCACTATATCCAAGACCATCCGGAAAGCACTTTTGATGAATACCTTCAAAATATCGCTCTATTAACCGGTCAAGACGATATCAACGGGGGCAATTACGTCTCCTTGATGACGATTCACGTGGCTAAAGGTTTGGAATTCGATAACGTCTTCATCGTCTGCATGAACCAAGGATCCTTCCCCTCCATTCGCACCCAAAACGAAAATGGGATGGATGGGCTCGAAGAAGAACGCCGCTTGGCTTACGTTGCCATGACCCGCGCCAAAAAGCGTCTCTATGTCACCTGCAATAGCGGTTGGTCTTATGCCACTAACGGGAAATCCATCCCCAGCCAATTCTTTGAGGAAGCGGGATTGGAATTAGCTTCTAACTTCCGCAAATCCTCTTCCGCCCCCTGGGAAAAGACGGGACGAAACTACGGTTCTTCTTGGAAAAAGGTATACGATGATTCCACGACTACTTTCCAAGATGGAAAAGCCATTTCGCCCTTTGAATCAAAACCAAAGCCTGCGACGACTACGGCTCAAGCCAATCAGGAAAGCAACGGCATCACGGACTGGAAGGTCGGCGACATCGTCCATCACGAAAAATTTGGAGATGGGGTGGTCGTTGAGCTCATCAGTTCCTCTCTCATCATCGTCGTCGATTTCGATTCGGTCGGGAAGAAAACTCTTCTTGGAACGCATAAGCTGCTATCGCGTAAACGCAGCGCAGGAGGTCTTGCATAATGGATTTGAACCAAGCCCGCGAACGGGTGGAGCGGTTGACAGAAGATTTAAACCGCTGGACCTATGAATATTACGTTTTGGACAACCCTTCTCATAGCGATGCGGAATTCGATCAAGCGATGGAGGAACTCCAACGTTTGGAAAAGGAATTCCCGTCTCTAATTTCCCCTACCTCCCCCACTCAACGCGTCGGGGGGCAGGTTTTGGATTCCTTCAAAAAAATCCGTCATAAACGTTCGATGCTTTCCCTTGGGGATATCTTTAACGAAGACGAAATCCGCGATTGGGACCGTAAAATTTCGGATGCCCTCCATGTGAAAGATGTGGATTACATGGGTGAAGTGAAAATCGATGGGCTTGGAATTTCTCTCGTTTACGATCAAGGCGTTTTGCAATATGCGGTGACCCGTGGAGACGGGACGGTGGGGGAAGACGTGACCCAAAATGTCAAAACGATTCCCTCCATTCCCCTTCGCGTGAAAGAGATGCGCCCCTTTGAAGTTCGTGGCGAAGTCTATATGCCGAAAAAGAGCCTGGAAAGGCTGAACGCGGAACGCAAAGAAAAGGGGGAACCCCTCTTTGCCAACGCGCGAAATGCCGCCGCCGGATCGATTCGTCAATTGGATCCACGCATCGCGGCAAGCCGTGGCCTGGATGCTTTCTGGTATTACCTCGTTAATGCGAGAGAATTGGGAGAACATATCCATAGCAACAGTTTGGATTACCTCGATGAACTCGGCTTCCGCACCAATCATGAACGCCGCCGCTTAAAAGGGGCGGATGAACTCATCGCCTACATGAAGGAAGAAGCGGAAAAACGCGCAAGTTTAGGCTATGACATCGACGGGCTAGTTTATAAAGTCGATGACATCGATTTGTATGACGTGATCGGCTACACGGCAAAGACCCCGAAATGGGCCATTGCCTATAAATTCCCCCCAGAACAGGTATCCACGAAGCTGTTGGATATCGTATTGACGGTAGGACGTACGGGCAGAATTACTCCCAACGCGGTCCTTCAACCCGTCCGTGTCGCGGGCAGTTTGGTCCAAAGAGCCACCCTCAATAACGAAGACTTCATCAAGGAGAAGGGCCTCATGATTGGGGACACCGTCGTGCTTCATAAAGCCGCGGACGTCATACCGGAAGTCGTTCGTCCTTTAATCGAAAAACGCGACGGCAGCGAACGTCCTTTCATCATGAGCGAGCTTTGCCCCGAATGCGGGCAGCCGTTAACGAAAGTCCAGGGCCTCCATTATTGCTTGAACCCCGAATGCCCCAGTAGAAAGATTGAGGGCATGATCCATTTTGCCTCTCGTGATGCGATGGATATCGACGGCATGGGCGAAGCGGTGGTCGAAGAACTCTTTGGTGAGAATTTCATCCACGATATTCCCGATATATATGAGCTTTATCAACATGGCGAGGAGATCAAAGCTTTGGATGGTTGGAGCGATAAATCCATCTCTTCCCTGTTCGCCGGAATTGAAGAATCCAAGAAGAAATCCTTGGAACGGCTTCTCTTTGGTCTCGGAATCAAGGAAATTGGCAACAAAACAGCGAAGACCTTGGCGAGAAAACATCGGAATTTGGACGAATATTTCTCGTTGGCCGTGGAGGATTATGCTTCAATCCCCGACATCGGGCCGGTTGCGGCGAAATCCCTATTTGACTATTTCCATGATCCTAAGAAAATCGAATTGATTGAACGTCTCCGTAAAGAAGGCGTCAACTTCACCTATTTAGGGGTGGATACGCAGGACGTGAATTCGTATTTCTACGGCAAAACCGTTGTTTTAACGGGAACCTTAACAAAAAGAACTCGGGAAGAAATGACGGAATTGCTGGAAGGAATCGGAGCGAAATGCTCAGGTTCTGTTTCGAAAAAAACCGATGTGGTAATCGCGGGACCTGGCGCGGGAAGTAAATTAGAAAAAGCCAAAGCCCTTGGCATTAAAGTCATGGATGAAGAAGAAGCTGAAAGCCATTTATCTACCCTTCGACAAGCCTAAAGAAAGAGGAAGGGGTTCTAAAGAACCTCTCTCTTTTCTTTTTACGTCCTTCTTACGCGCATGAGGTGCAAAGAAAGTGTATACTAGTTTTGTTTACAAGGAATGGAGAATTGACCTTATGAAAGAGATCACCATGGACGTTCTTCACGACGCGGCTCACCGTCTCCTTTTCGATATGTCGGAAAAGGAATACGCGACCCTGTATGAAGAATTTGGAATTATCACCAAACAAATGAAAAAAATCGGAAGCATCGAAGGAATTGACGAAGAAGAACCGATGACCTTCCCGTTTTTCTGCGAGACTTCGTATTTGCGCGAAGACGTCGCGGAGAAGCCGCTGGACCGCGAGGAAGCGCTTAAAAACGCCGGCAGCAAGCAAGATGGGCAAATCAAATTGCCGAAGGTGGTCCTATGAACTACTTAGATTTACCGATTCGTGAGATCCACGCCGCGCTAGTGGAAAAGAAGGTCACTCCGCTTGAATTGACCCAAGAAGCTTTGCGTCGCGCCAAAGAAAACAAAGACAACGCTTTCGAAATCCTTTTAGAGGAGGAAGCGATTGCCTTTGCCAAAACCTTAACCGAACCCGAAGCGGACAATTTGCTTTGGGGTATCCCTTATTGCGCGAAAGACAATTTCTCGACCAAGGATATCGAAACGACGGCTTCTTCCAATGTGCTTAGTGGCTATGTGCCCCTTTTCGATGCGACGGTCGTGGCCAAACTCAAGGAAAAGAAGTGCATCTTAATTGGCAAGACCACCCTCGACGAACTCGCGATGGGTGGAACGGGGACGACCGGCCATAAAGGCATCACCTATAACCCCTATGACCCAAGCCATACTCACTTAGTTGGCGGTTCGAGTTGCGGAAGCGCGGCGGTTACCGCCGCAGGCATCGTCCCCTTTGCTTTAGGATCGGATACTGGCGACTCCGTCCGCAAACCGGCCTCCTATGCTGGGTTAGTGGGGATGAAGCCAACCTGGGGGCGTGTTTCTCGATTTGGACTTTTCCCCTTCGCCCCGTCTTTGGACCATGTGGGCTTCTTTACCCGCTGCGTGGAAGATAACGCGATTGTTCTTGAAACCTTATCCGGACGCGATTTGCACGATGCCACCAGCAGCGAACGCCCTGTCGACGATTATGTGTCTGATTTGCATGCAGGGATTAAGGGCAAACGCATTGCTGTGATTTCCGAAATCTTTGATTCCGTGAAGGATGAAACGATTCGTCATAGCTTTGAAAAATCGTTACAAGCATTAAAAGAAGCGGGAGCTGTCGTTGATTTCGTGGAATTCGGCCGTGCCGAACTCGAAGCGATTTACGCCTCCTACATGGTGATTTCCTGCGCGGAAGCCACCTCGAATGACGCGAATTTGGATGGCATTAAATTCGGTCCGTTCCGTGGCGGAAAAACCTATCAAGAAGTTATGTCCAATGCCAGAACCCAGGGCTTCAGTGAACTCATCAAGAGACGTTTCGTCATTGGCTCATTTGCTTTGATGAGAGAAAACCAAGATGTTTTATTCCTCCGCGCCCAAAAAGCCCGTGCCAAGATTGTCCGTAGAACCAATGAAATTTTGAAGAACTACGACGCGATTTTAGCTTTGGCTGCTCCCAAAGAGGCGCCACTTATCCATGGAACGAGCGATAAACTCTCCGACGAATACCTTATCGCGGACAACCATTTGGCCATTGGCAACTTCGCGGGTCTGCCCTCGATTACCTTGCCGTTAACTTTCGTTCGTGACTTGCCCGTTGGAATTAATTTCACGGGTCGCGCCTTCGAAGAGAAAGAATTGCTCCAAATCTCTGAGGCTTTCGAATCCATCAGCGGCCTTGGCGGATTATCTATCCTCAACAAAAAGGAGGCTCGTTTATGAATTTTGAAGCCGTCATCGGACTTGAAATCCACGTGGAGATGAAAACCAAATCCAAAATGTTTTCTGCCTCCCCCAATTCCTTCTCCCGTAATCCCAATACGGAGATTACCCCTTTCGATATGGCTTATCCCGGCACGATGCCGTTAGTGAATCAGCAAGCCGTCATTAACGCGATTCGCGTGGCCAATGCTTTGCATATGACCATTGACCCCTTGGTTCGCTTCGACCGTAAGAATTATTTCTATAGCGACCTCCCCAAGGGATTCCAAATCACCCAGCAATTCCACCCGATTGGACGGGATGGATATTTGGATGTCAAAGGGAAAAATGGAGAAACCAAGCGGATCCGTATTGAACGCATCCACATGGAAGAAGATACCTGCAAGCAACTCCACTTCGCGGATTATTCCCTTTTGGACTATAACCGCGCTGGGGTGCCTCTAGTCGAAATCGTCTCTCTTCCCGATATGCGTAATGGTACGGAAGCCATGCATTATGTGGAGGCCATCCGCAACATCGTCCTTTATTCGGGGACGAGCGATGGCAAGATGGAAGAAGGGTCGCTCCGTTGCGACGTCAACATTTCCATCCGCCCTTATGGCTCTGAAGAATTCGGCACCAAGGTCGAACTCAAAAACTTGAACTCCACCAAAAACATCGAAACGGCCTTGGACTATGAAATCGCAAGACAAAGCGCCTGCTTATTAAGCGGCGTGCCTGTTCAGCAAGAAACAAGACGCTTCGACGAAGCCAGCGGTAAGACCGTCTTGATGCGTGTGAAAACCGACGCGGTGGACTATAAATATTTCCCCGAACCCAATATCGTACCGATCCGTCTTTCGGAAGAATTCGTCCAAAAGGCGATCGATACCTGCCCGGAACTCTACGACGCCAAGAAGGCTCGTTATATAGCTGCGGGATTAAGCGAAACCGACGCGGACATCATCTTGGCGAACATAGATATGGCGCTTTATTTTGAGAAAGCGATTGCCAAGAATGAGAAATTGGCCAAAGTCATCGCGAATTTCTTGATCGTGGAAGCCAATTCCTATTTGAATAAGAATGGAATCTCGATGAAAGAATTCCCGTTGCCTCCAGAGACTTTGGATGAAATCGCGTCCATGCAAAACGATGGATACACCCATAAGCAATGTGCGGATATCTTCTTCTATTGCCTCGAAAACAACGTGGGAGCGGAAGAAGCGCGTCTAGCGAAGCACATCGAAAAACAAGTTAGCGATGATGGAGCCGTCTTGAGCTTTGTTAGCGCCGTCTTGGACGCCAATCCCCAAAGCGTGGCTGACTTCAAGGCTGGCAAAGATCGCGCCAAGGGATTCTTGATTGGTCAGGTCATGAAAGCGGCGAAAGGCAAGGTCAATCCTGCCGCGGTCGCCAAAGTCATGGCGGAAGAATTAGCCAAACGCTAGAAAGGGGGACCATGGAAGACGAAATTAAAGAACTGCAACAGCATCTACAGAGAATCGCGGAATTTTCGTTGCCGCGATTTCGCGAGCTTCCCAGCGTCGATCTCTACATGGAGCAAGTCCTTTGTTTTATAAATGACGCCTTGAAGGATTTGTCTCCAGATGGAGAAAAGATGCTCACCTCATTCATGGTCAATAACTATGTGAAGGCCAAAATGATTGGGGAACCCAATAGAAAGAAATATTCTCGCGAACAAATTGGCTATTTGATGGCAATTTGTCTTTGCAAAAGCACCTTATCGATGGGAGACATGTCCCTATTAATCGAGTTAGATGAAGGAATTTCTTCCTCCAAAGAAAGGGTTTACGCCTTCTGGAGCAACATGGAACAATCCATCTTATCCAACGCGGCGACCATTACGGCAGGACGCGTCAATGACGTTGCCTTCCGTTACGAAAACGAAAAGAAAAAGAAGGACAAGCAGGCGGCGGAAACCAATGCTCGTGATTCCTTAGGCCTCATTGCCTTGCGTCTTGCGATTCAAGCGCAGGCGGATAAACTTTTAAGTGACTACATCATTGGTTTATTGCGGAAGGATATGCACGGCGAGGACATTGCCAAAGCTGCGGCGAACCTCTCCCCCAAAGAAACCAAGCATGAAATCCGTCAAGGGCTTCATGAAGCAGAGCGTGTAGCCGCGATTAAAGAAAGGGAGAGCCAACTCGCCAAGAAAATAAAAGAAGGCGAGGAAGCCAAAAAGAAAGAAGCAAGCCAAACTCGGCGTGCGAAAAAAGAAAGGAAAGCTGAAAAATGAAAAAACGTATTCTCGTTACCGGCGGAACCGGATTCATTGGTTCGGAAACCGTCATCGCCCTGATCGAAAACGGGTATGAGCCCGTCATTGTTGATAATCTTTGCAATTCGAAGGAAGCCGTTGTGGACCGCATCGAAACCATCACTGGTGTCCGCCCTATCTTCCATCGTGTTGATTGCTGCGACAAAGTCGCGTTCCACAAAGTCTTTGAAGAAGAAAAAGACCTTTATGGCGTCATTCATTTCGCGGGACTTAAAGCCGTCGGCGAATCCGTTTCCAAACCGATCGAATATTATTCCAACAACTTGGTCTCCACATTGAATCTTTTGGATTTGATGCGCGAATTTGATGTCCGTAACATCATCTTCTCTTCCTCGGCGACCGTTTATGGCGTGCCGGAACGCGTGCCGTTAAAAGAAACCGACCCCGTCCAAAGTGCGACCAATCCCTATGGCGAGACCAAGGTAATGATCGAACGCATCTTAGAAGATACTCATAAAGCGTGGAAAGACCTCAATGTCGTTTTACTTCGTTATTTCAACCCGATTGGCGCCCACCCCTCTGGACTTCTTGGCGAGGATCCTAACGGCATCCCCAACAACTTGTTGCCCTATGTTTCGCAAGTCGCGATTGGCAAGTTGAAATGCCTCCGCGTCTATGGAGATGATTACCCGACTCCCGATGGAACCGGAATCCGCGACTATATCCACGTCTGCGATTTGGCGGAAGGTCACGTCGCGGCCATCCGTAAATTAGCGGATAACCCGGGGGTTGTTGTTTATAACCTCGGAACGGGCAAAGGGACTTCCGTTTTGGAAATCGTCCATGCCTTCGAAGAGGCTAACGGAGTCAAGATCCCCTATCAAATCGAAGCCCGTCGCGCCGGGGACGTCGCGGAGAATTACGCGAACTGCGACAAAGCTTTCAAAGAGCTTGGCTGGAAAGCCCGCCGCAACGTTTTGGATGCCTGCAAGGATGCCTATCACTTCCAAAAGATGAATCCTAATGGCATTCAATAATTATTCGAAAATTTCAAAAAGCAGGGGGGCGTAAAGCCCCCTTTTGTCATAATCGCGATTTTGTCGAATTTTCCCCTTTTCTATTTTTTCGGGCCTTTCTTATAATGAAATAGAAGCGGGCCTGGAAAAGGAAACTCCAGCCCGAAATAAGGAGAACGAGAATGGAAGAATTTCAGGTACAACTCCGCGACGGGACCGTTATGAAAGGCCATCATTGGCCGACTCCGAACCCCGAAGCCAATTACTGCATGATTACGGGCATGCAGGAATATAGCGCTCGTTATGATGAACTTGCCCGTTATTTAAACGATTTTCATATCGAAGTGTGGGTTTTAGACGCGATTGGCCAAGGACTTAACGCCCCCAATCCCGAAGACCAGATGAAGTGGCCGGAGAACGGCTTTGCCAAAAACGTCGAAGGCATCCATATGATGTGCGTGCTCGCGCGTAAGAATGGATTGCCCACGACTCAAGCGGGGCATTCCATGGGGTCGTTTATGACCCAACGCCGCTTGCAGGTTTATCCCCATGATTCGGACCGGACCTTGATCATTGGCAGCAACGGCGGTCAGGCTGGACTTATGAAAATGGGCTATTTGCTAGCGTGCTTGAAGGTTCATAAATCCAACTGGGATAAACCGAACCCATCGTTAACGAAATTAAGCCTAGGGGGATACGCCAAAAGCGTGAAGGATGCCGAAACCGAACTCGATTGGCTTTCGTATGACGAAGAAAACCGCAAAGCCTATGCCGCGCATCCTTATTGTGGATTCCCACCAACGGGAGGCTTCTGGAAGGAATTGCTTCGGGGCGTGCGCCTAATTTGGACGAAAAAAGAACTGAAGCGCGTAGCCAAAGACGAACAGATTTTCATCATCGCTGGAGAAGAAGACCCCGTAGGTCAATTCGGAAAAGGGCCCACTTGGCTTTGTGCTGCTTATCAAAAATTGGGCGTAAGAAACGTTACGGTTAAACTCTATCCCCATATGCGTCATGAAATCACCAATGAAACGGAACGTGGGACCGTGTTCATGGATATTCGGGATTTCGTGCTCGGAAAATAAGGTTTTCTTTGGAAAAGACGCGGGGAAAGCGCTTGCACCTTTCCCCGCTTTTATTTCCGCGTATGATAGAAAAGCATTAGGTACGTATGTTTGTTTTCCAATTCGATGTTGCAGCAAAAGCCGGATTCTGGGTCACGGTAATCACGATGGGGCTATCCGCCCTCGTCGCGATTTTAATTTTCATTGCCCAAAACCTTTTCCGCAGCGGCGACTTCAACGTCCAATGCCGTCGTCACGCTTATATTGATCGTCGAGATGTTCGTTTGGATTTGACCTTCGAAAACGTTGATGCCAGAGACCGCGTTTATTCCGGATTTGACCTTTATGGAAAGAAAGACGGCGTCGAAAGCCTCGTGGCCCATTTAGATGGATTGCCCTTATCCAATGACCCCGATTCCAGGTTTATTTCGCGCCGAGGTTCTACCTATAGCATTGCCATCCCTCGCAACGCCAGAAAGTCTGCTTCGTTAACCTATACGATATCTCCTCTTTTGGATTTATCCGCCTATCGTGATTTTTCGATTGTCGTCGTGGATGATTCTTCGAAAGTTCGCGCAGCTTATTTCCCTTCTTTTGATTCCACGGACCTCCAAGAACTGCATTTTCACCGCAAAAAGGGTGAGAAAAGGTAGACAATTCGGCGGATAACGCTAGAATAACCGCCATGGTTTGTTTACTGTTTGCAATGGAAAAAGAAGCCTCGGAGCTTCTACAAAATGTAGAAATCTTGGAAAACCGCTGCGTTGGTTACACGGAGATTTTCGAAGTCGAAAAGGACGAAAAGAAATTTTTGGTCGCGATTTCTGGCATCGGAAAAGGCTTTGCCGCGAGCGCCATCGCCTCGATAGCCAATTTGTATAAAGTGGATTCTTTCATCAATGTCGGCGTTGCTGGTAGCCAAAACAAAGAGAAAGCGGATATCTTTTCCGCTGTGATTGGCAACCAATACGTGGAACACGATATGGATACCTCGGCGATTGGCGACCCCAAAGGCCTCATCTCAGGCATCAACATGATTTATCTCCCAGGCTGCAAATCCTTGATGGAAGTGGCGGGGCAAGTTTGCAAAGGCTTATCCATCCCCTATGTGGAAGGGACCATTTCTAGTGGCGATACCTTCTTATCCGAAGGGGAAAAGAAGAAAAACATCACCGAGGAATTTGGCTCTCTTTGTTTGGATATGGAAAGTGCTCCGTTTGCTCAAATTGCTTCCGTCTTCCATGTTCCTTTCGTTGCGATTCGCGTGATCAGCGATGCGGAACACCCGGAAGTCGAATACCCCCTAAACGTGAAGAAGTGTTCGGAAATCGCCTCTCAAATCGCCTTGGCGATGGCTCTTCGTCTGGCCTAAACCTCGAATTTGTTGATTTTACTTTCATTTTGGACGCGAAGACCTCGCCCCATCTTTCGATTTGCTTTATAATTCCCTTCGGTTCATAAGACCGAAAGGATATTGTTTCAATGGTTAAATTAGTCTTGATTCGCCATGGCCAAAGCGAATGGAATCTCAAAAACCTCTTCACGGGTTGGACGGATGTCGAGCTTTCGGAAAATGGCGTTGCCGAAGCCAAAGCCGCTGGCAAATTACTCAAAGAGAAGGGATATACCTTCGATATGGCGTTCTCTTCCGTTTTGAAGCGCGCCAACCACACGATGGACTTCGTTTTGTCCGAAATGGGTGAAACCTCGATTCCGAAGTTCTATTCCTGGAGACTCAATGAGCGTCACTATGGTGCTCTCCAAGGCCTCAACAAAGCCGATTCCGCCAAAAAATGGGGCGATGAGCAAGTTCACATCTGGCGCCGCAGCGCGGATGTCCCGCCTCTAGCCCTCACCAAAGAGGATGAGCGTTGGCCCGGCAACCAAGAAAAATACAAAGAATTGGTCGCCAAGGGAGAAATGACGATCGAGGATTGCCCCCTTACGGAATGCCTCATCGACACTGCTGACCGCGTGAAGCCCTATTTCGACGAGAAGATCGCCCCGGAAATCAAAGCCGGCAAGAAAGTTCTCATCGCGGCCCACGGCAATTCGCTCCGCGCCATCGTTATGATGCTGGAACACCTCACCCCGGACCAAATCATCTCCGTCGAAATCCCGACTGGGAAACCCTTGGTTTACGAATTGGATGAGAAAGACCTCAAGGTCCTCAACAAGTACTACCTCTAATTCTTAGGTAACGAAAATCGCCTCGCTTGATAACGGGGCGATTTTTTATGTTCTATTCGGCGTAAGAATGGTCGAAGGTTACGTCTAACTGCTTCTGGGGGAAAGCTTGGGATAACGCCTTTAGGATTTCCTCTTTTTTCGCTTCTAAGGAATAAGGAAGAAGGACGTCGAATTCGATGCGGGTCCCCTTCTCATCATGGTAAATATGCAAGTCGTGCATGGATGGTTTTTCGTAGAATTCCTTCAAAACCATCATGGCCTTTTCTCTAACTTCCTTGGATTCTTGATCCGATTCCACCGGATCAATGTGGATGGTGGTTTCCGCGTGGTATTTGGCGTTAATCTCCCGTTCCAAGGAATCGATGGTTTCATGGATAGCGGGAAGCTTTTGGTCCGCGGATACTTCCACGTGGAGGGTGATGAAGACTTTGGTCGGTCCATAACGGTGGAACAAGACGTCGTGAACGCCAAGAATCCCAGGACATTGCATGGCTAAAGAGGTGATGTTCTCCACGTCATTGGCGGAGAAAGCTAACCCAATTAACGGATTCGCGGTTTCTTGAATCATGCGGATTCCGGAGTAGATGATGAAACAAGCAACCCCAATTCCAAAATACCCATCTAGAAAAGTCCAATTCAACGTAATGGATAAAATCGCTGACAAAACGACGGCGAAGGTGGCGGCTGTGTCGGTGAAACTATCGATTGCCGTGGCTTTTAAAGCCGGGGAGGAAATCGTTTTGGCTATGCTTAAATTCATAAGGCCCTGCAATACCTTTAACCCAACCGCGACGATTAAGACGATGACGGTTGGCCAGGTATAGAAGGCGGCTTCTCGCGCAACGATTCCTTTGATGGAATTCACAATGAGTTCGCCTCCTGCAACCAAAACCAAGGTGGCGACTAAAATGCCGGCGATATATTCCATTCTTTCGTGGCCATAGGGGTGATCAGCATCCGCGGGCTTAGAAGCGGCGCGGAAGCCTACTAAGGTCACGATGTTAGAGGCCATGTCGCCTGCGCTGTCGATGCAGTCGGCAAGCAGGGCCATTGGGAAAATCCAAGAGGACTGCGAGGCCAATAAGATGGCTAAAGTTAATTTCATTCCGACCAAAATCACGTTGATGAGGAGACCAAGCCAAGCGGCGAGGATGCCGTGAGCGGAACGGACGGCTTCGTCCTGAACGTTTTGGTAATTTTTAATGAATAATCGACGCAAAAGTTTCATGTCCTCATGTTATCCCTTGTTTGACAATGGTTAGTCAATGTTAAAATCCAAAGGGGTAATGTAGGCAAGCGCCTTCAGAAGCATTGACCTCCCTTTAATTTCCTCTATAGTAAGAACGATGAAAAACCTTAAGAAATTCCTTTTATTCACTTTCGTTGGAGCCTTGCCGCTTGCTCTAACGAGCTGCTCCATTTATGACATCCTTTTCGGCGGGATTACCGGCGGCAACCCCAATGCCAGCAATGGGGTGAACCACGAGAAAGATTGGACCACGGACGTCCTTCCTTTTAGTTTGAAATCCGCCCATGAAACCTATGGGGCGGACACCCTTCCCCCTAGCGGCGACGTCAAACTGCTAGTTTTGCCCATCGAATTCACCGACTCGCCTTTTTCGAACCAATCCCTCAAGGATTTAGACGTTGCCTTGAACGGAACCGCAGAAGATACGGGGTACTGGGAATCCGTTTCTTCTTTCTATTCCAAAAGCAGCTACGGCAAGAGCAATCTTTCCTTTGAAGTGGCCCCTGTTTATAAGACGGGTTTAACCCAGAAGAATGCCTATTCTCGTTACGTCTCGCTCCGAACAGGGGAATCCGACAACGGCGGCAATTTGATCCATTATGCTTATGACAATTACGTAAGTGCGAAAGGCAATGGGGCGACGAAAGCCTTTGACTCGGACGGGAATGGATATATCGATGGGGTCATTGCCGTGTATTCGGGACCCAATTGCACGAATGCACCCACCAATTTATATGATTCCGAAACCAATTATTACTGGGCCTATACCTATTGGATGTCGATGACGAGTGCAGCCGGAGGATGGTGCGATCCCAATACTAAAAACCCCACTCCGAACCTTTATTTCTGGCTTTCCTATGATTTCTTGTATCAAGCGGTGAACTCTCCCAAAGTTGACGCGCATACCTTAATTCACGAGACGGGCCACATGTATGGGCTTGATGATTATTATCCCAACCAAACCGATAGCAAAGCCAACCTTGCCGGTGGCTGGGATATGATGGATGAAAACATCTTGGACCATGACGCTTATAGCAAAATGGTTTTAGGATGGACTTCTCCCCACGTGGTCCAAGAGCCGGGAACTTATTCCATCAATCCTTCCACTACAAGCGGGGATTGCCTCTTGATCCCTTCTAGTTCTTGGAACGGTACGGCTTACGATGAATACATGCTTTTGGAACTCTATACCCCGACGGATCTCAATTATTTGGATTCCCACGAACGTTATCCAGGACGCTTGCTTGGCTATAGCACCTATGGGGCGAAGCTCTATCACATCGATTCCCGCATGTTGGAATTGAAGCAAAACACCACAACGTACGATACCACCTATTCCTACATGGAAAATCCCAAGGACGGTATGAAAGCCTACGATGGACGTTATGTTTATGGCTATATGATTGGCGCAAGCAACTGCAATAAAAACGACGGTGTGGATACCCGCTGCTCTTTGATCCACATGATGGAAGCAGATAACGACGGGGCGTTTGCCGCGGGGAAATATGGAACCAACAACGATTTGTTCCGCACAGGGGATAGTTTCTCCATGAAGACGTACCGTTCCTCTTTCCCGTTCCGCAATTCCAGTGGCGATGCCTGCTTCAACAAGGGATCGGATTTCCCCTATCGCATTACTTTTGACGAAGTGGCCGCCGATCATGCAACCATCACCATCAGCCTTGCCTAAAGAAGTGGCGGATTGGCTTCGTAGAATTTATAATTTGCCCCATTAAGGTTAACCATGTCGAAGAAAAGTGATTCCAGCGTACTACTTGAAAACCGCAAAGCCCGGTTCCTTTATTTCTTGAGTGACTTCATGACCGCGGGAATAGTTCTAACCGGTACGGAAATCAAATCGCTGCGGGGAAGAAACGCCTCTTTGGCGGATAGTTATATCTATGTCAAAAACAACGAGGTGTTCATCGCGAATATGCACATCGCCCCTTATAAAGAAGGAACGATTTATAACGTGGATCACCTTCGGGACCGTAAACTCCTTCTCACCAAGCAAGAAATTCGCCGATTAAGCAATAATCTTAAGGGAACAGGCATGACCTGCGTTCCCACGAAGGTCTTCCTTTCTCGCGGATATGCTAAAGTCGAAATCGCCTTGGCGAAAGGCAAAGCCGCCCACGATAAACGTGACGCCATCAAAGAGAGAGATGCGAAGAAGCGGATTGATCGCGCGTTAAAAGATGGACGAGGAGCGGAAGATTAATGATGACTTTATCCGAAGCAAACGCCCTCCTTTCTAGCCGGAATCAAGAAATATCGAGCCTTTCTTTTCCTAAATTCCTTCGAAAGGCCAAAATTCATTTTGATGGCGACGTCATCCATGTGGCGGGAAGCAATGGAAAGGGAGAGACCGTTTTTTATTTGACGCGTCTAGTTTTAGCGAAGAAGCATACAGGGGTCGGCTCTTTTTATAATTTCTATTATCAAAATTTCACCGAATCCATTTGGTTAGATGGCAAACCTCTTTCCGAAGAGAAGGCCTGCGAGTACTTGGAGCGCCTTTTGCCTTTGGCTGATCAATACGGCATCACCCGTTTTGAATTTTGCCTTGCCGTGGCATTGCTCGCTTTCCAAGAAGCCCATATGTCCCTCGCCATTTTAGAATGCGGGATGGGCGGAGAAGAAGATCCAACCCACATCGAAGAATTGAATCAAGTCGGTGTGGTCGTCACCAACGTCGCCTTGGAACATACCGAATATTTAGGGACGACTTTAAGCGAAATCGCTTTATCGATTTCGGGAATTATTTCTCAAGGCGTTCCCGTGATTGTTGGGAGCATAGATGAAAGCGCGGAAGAAACGCTTCGCCTTGTCGCCGCCAAAAAGAAAACGTGGATTCGTGGAATTGAACGGGTATATCTTCCTCATCTTGTTAATCGCGAAGCCTTCCATTTTGATTATCCGCCTTATAAGGACATTATCGTTCCGGGGCTTGCTTCTTATCATGTGACCAACGCCTGTTTGGCTTTAGAGGCGGCAAAAACGATTCCGTGTTTACAAGGACTAAATGAAGAACAAATCAACGCCTCTTTCCGAGAAGGTGGGATATTAGAAGGCCACCTCGACCACCATGGAGTCGTTTATTTTGATGGGGCGAACAACCCTCAAGCGGTGGATGTCCTCCGTCGTTGCTTTGCAACCTTAGGCCAAAAGAAAGATGTCCATGTTCTATTCGCCTGCCTCCGTCGTCAAAATCTTTCCGCGATGCTTCCTCTTTTAGATGATGCCGCTGGTTCGGTGACTTTAACGACCTTTGATCATGAAGATGCAAGAGACGAGATGGGCTATGCCCTCTATGTGGAAGACCATGCCTATATCGGGAATCCTTTAATGGCTTTAATGCAGTTAGAAGCGGAGCATCCGGACGAAACGATTGTGGCAACGGGGTGCCCGGAATTCGTCGCTTATTTAAAACAGCGCTTATGAAAAAGAAAGACCAGGAACCGATAC
Organism: uncultured Bacilli bacterium; assembly: GCA_934700895.1. Lineage (GTDB taxonomy): Bacteria > Bacillota_I > Bacilli_A > RFN20 > CAG-826 > Alloenteromonas. The sequence continues at coordinate 753 of CAKUXV010000007.1, read as the reverse complement.
CAGAAATCGATGAGTCTCTTTTGACTCCGGAGCAAAAAGAAGAACTGCACCGCAAACCCAAAATAGCGGGGTACGTGATTTTCTTTTCGGTGATGGCCGCGCTTATCATCGCCTGCATTATCGTGATTTACGCTCTCGGCGGGCCTGTCGGAAATTGATTTTTCTTTCCCTTCAGTTGAAAACTAGTATTTTCATAAAATAGACAGCGTATTTTGATTTGTTGTCTTTTGTAAAATGTTTTAAGGTTGAATCCAAAAAAGTATGTTCGATAGAGAAGCTTTTCAGATTCAAACTGAAAAACTATTGCGTTCTTTCATTGTGCCGCAAAATGAAATCGAAGGGAGTTTCTCATCGTGGCTCTGGGGAATTACGAAACTTCTTCCGCATATCAAATCGTGGACGAGATTTATCGCACGATGATATCGAGAGATTTCGTGAAACGTCACGCCATTAAGAGGCAAGATTTATTTGAACGCGTCGTGAAATTTGTCATGGAAAATATGGGGAAGACGTTTTCTGTCCATTCGATTTCGCTGTTTTTAAAAAGTAAACATCGCTTCATTTCGGCAGAAAGCATTTATAACTATCTTCTTTGGCTAGAACAAGCCTTTATCCCTGCCAACGTTGTGACTTGCAGGGCAAGAACATTTTAAAGACCCGAGAAAAATACTATTTATCTGATGTTTCGTTCCGATATGCTTTACAGGGATATGACCGAAAGATGCTGGATGCTGTATTGGAAAACATCGTTTT
>CAKUXV010000006.1 GCA_934700895.1 uncultured Bacilli bacterium | reverse complement strand
GGCGAAGGTAGCCCCTTGGGGCGAGATCAGCGCGTTGCCGGGCTTTTTCTTTTTGGGGCCGTTTCGGCCCCTTTTTTTGCTGCTTGGATTTATAATAAACGTGTATGGGAATTAGAAATGTTATCTTTGATTTAGACGGTACTTTGCTTAACACATTGGTCGATATTAAAGACGCGATTAACGATGCATTAAAATGTTGTCACGTTCCTTTATCCTACAGTTTTGAAGAGGCAAAAAGCTTGATTGGAGATGGCGCAGACACTTTAGTTCATCGTTCTTTGAGGGATTTGGATTCCCCCGATTTATTTAATGCGGTTAAAAACGCCTACATGCCTTTGTATCGTTTGTATCAGAATCGCCATACGTTGCCATTCGACGGCATACCTTCTATGCTCCATTCCCTTCATGGAATGGGTTTAAAACTCTTTGTTGCCTCCAATAAGCCCGATTCGCTTGCCAAAGCAATTGTTTCATCCAAACTGGATTCTTGCTTGTTTAACGAGGTTTTCGGACATCGAGAAGGTGAACCGGTAAAACCAAATCCGATTCTTGTTCAACAAATTTTTTTTACCGATCAAATTTCTCCGAAAGAGACTCTTTATTGCGGTGATAGCCATGTAGATGTTGAAACTGCTCATAATGCAGGGATTCCTGTGGCTCTTTGCTTATGGGGGTACGGGAAATATGACTCTTGTCTTTTGGATAAGGCTGAATTTCTTTTAAAACAGCCATCCGATTTAGTTTGCTTGTTAAAACGCGGGCCATCTACCCACGAGAAAGGAAATTAGTTTAAAATATCCTTTATGAAAGATGTTTTTTTGTATTCTTCTCTTGGCAACAAATTAGAGAAATTTAATCCTATCGTTCCTGGCAAAGTCAGTATGTATGTTTGTGGACCGACGGTTTATAACGATCCACATATCGGCAACATGCGCCCCGTGGTTGTTTTCGACCAGTGGCGTCGTCTTTTTATGGCTTTGGGCTACCAAGTTACTTACGTTTCGAATTACACCGATGTGGATGACAAAATCATCAAACGTGCGAAGGAACTTGGGATTTCTGAAAAAGAACTGACGGAATCAGTGATTGCAAAATTTCGCCATTTGGTGGAAGAAGTGGGGGCTTTGCAACCAGATTTCACTCCGAAGCCGACGGTTTATATGCCGGAAATGATTTCTTATATCAATGACCTGGTCCAAAGTGAATCGGCTTATGTTCGTGGCGGCGATGTCTATTTTCGCGTTTCTAAGGATGAAAGCTATGGATGCTTGTCTGGAAATACGCCAGAAGCGTTAATGTCTGGCGCGAGGATTGAAGTGAATTCCCAAAAGGAATCCCCGTTGGATTTTGCTTTGTGGAAAGCTACGGACGAAGGCATTCGCTGGTCGACCCCATGGTCGGAGGGACGTCCTGGGTGGCATACAGAATGCTGCGTTATGATCAACTCCATTTTCAAAGACCAAAACGGATTAATCGATATTCACGGCGGCGGATTTGACTTGAAATTCCCCCATCATGAAAATGAAATTGCTCAATCGGAGGCCCATAACCACAACCATCTTGCCAATTATTGGCTTCACAACGGATTTATTAATATCGACAACGAGAAAATGTCAAAATCGCTCGGCAACGTTCTTTTGGCGAAAGACGTCGTGGAACAATGGGGTGGCATGCCTCTTCGTATCATGATTTTGAATACTCACTATCGGGCTCCTTTGGCGTTTACGGAAAAAACAATCCAAGAAGCGGATAAAAACTATAAGAAGATTTGCCAAGCGATGAAATTGTTGGCCGTTTTCCTTCAAACACATGGAATCGACGACTTAAACTCGATGGAGGGCAGTGATGAAGAGGATTTTTATCGCGAACTATGCAACGATTTGAATACTCCTAACGCATTCACGATCCTTTATAACGAATTGAAGGAAGCTAACCAATGTTTGCGCGTTTCCACGCCGGATATTCATTTGATTCAGGCACACTTCGCTAGGATTCGAGATTATCTTCGTATTCTAGGGATTGTGGCACCCTATCCCGTTATGTCTTTGGGGGACAAGGATTTATACGCAAATTACATGAAGGCGAAGCAAGAAAAAGACTTCGCTCAAAGCGATTTGCTACGCGCTAACCTCATCCAAAAAGGAATTCTTTAAGAAATTATGAAAAAACCGCTTGTCAATGATAATGCATTAGTTCATACTATTTTTAGTAAGAATAGTGTCCGAGAAGCCGTGAGAGCACATACGGCCAAACATCTTTATGTTACTGACCAAAATCGCGGCGACCCGATTGTTCTATCTGCAAAAGAGGGCGGCGTTCCAATCTCGATTTGTACCAGCTCCGAATTATTTAAATTAGCTGGTACGTTGAATCACCAAGGATTTGTTGCTGAAACAGCGGTAGCGAAACCTTGTACCACACGTGATTTGATTCAATCATGCAAAGGAAAAGACCAGCCCCTCATCGTTATGCTGGACGGTATTCAAGATCCTCATAACTTGGGAGCCATATTAAGAAGCTGTGACGCTTTTGGGGTGGATGGCATTATTATGAAAGCACACGGAGAAGTTCCGCTAAATTCGACGGTTTCTCGTGTTTCCACTGGCGCAATCGAATACGTAAAAGTGGCGGTTGTCCCCAATTTGTCCCAGGCGATTTCCGAATTAAAAGATGCGGGTTTTTGGATCGTAAGCACCGATGGTAGTGCAGACAAACTTATTAATGAAGTCGATTATCGTTGCCCAATTTGTTTAGTGGTTGGATCAGAAGGCTTTGGTATTTCGAGGCTTGTTCTGAAAAACAGTGATTTTATTGTAAAGATTCCAATGATTGGGCACGTTAATTCACTTAACGCTTCGGTTTCCGCCGGCATTGCTATCGCGGAAATCTTCCTTTCAAGACGATAAGACATTTTTATACATCCAAAAAAGAGGAAAAATGAAACAAAATAAACCTACGTCAACTAACAAGTTGAATAAATTTTTACTAATGCAATCTTTAGACGTTCCGGCTTTTCCAGATGATTTCAAACCATTCGACGAAAGCCGGTATCCCGAATTGACAGATGAGCAGCTTTTAGCCCTTCACCAAAACGGTGTAACGAATGCGCTTGCCGAATTGGAGGTTCGTTATTATATGAAACGGATCGTTTGCGCTCACATGGTTATGCCAAACATTCATGACAAACTGGATGAAAGCTCGATTAGTGAAGCTTTTTTCACGGCCATTTATTCCAGTGTTCGCAATTTTAATTGGAAGGCTAAGTTTATAACCTTCTTCCATTGCGTTTACCGGAATGAGCTGATTCGAGAAATCAACAACAGCTCTCGTTGCTTTACATTATGCAACTACGTTTCCTTGGATTCTACTATGGATAACGAAGATCGTCCTATTTGCGAGTCCATTTCTTCCAAAGAAGGCGGTCTTGATCCCGTGAATTACGCCAGTTATCGATTGCTGTTGGAGGATTTAAAACACCTCCCACCTAGTTTCGATGCAATGTCTGCCAAAGTCGTTGCTTTGTTGCTAAAAGGTTTTCGCGCTCATGAAATTGCCGAGATACTTCATCTTACGGATTATCGGGTGCGTTATATTATTTCGGATGTTCGTGACTACGTTCGTCAGAAGTACGATTTCGCCCCTAGCAAATAAGCGGCCTTTGCAGACATCCTTAGGAGTCTCCACCCACTGGGTGGGGATTTTAATTCCTGGATTGACAGGACCTCTTGACGCTCCTATAATCCTGCCAGGAGTTTGATAAAAGATGGCTAGAGAAAAAGTTTTTTTGATTTGCACGGAATGCCTTAGCAGGAACTATACCGTTCTTAAGAGAAAAGACAGTTCTGAGCGTCTTGAGTTAAAGAAGTATTGTCCGCATTGCAAAAAGCATACGCTCCACAAAGAAAGCAAGTAATAAGGAGGCTCTAATGAACCCGATCAAGTACACAAAAGAAGTGGTAAAAGAAGGCAAACGTGTTCGCTGGCCGAAGCGTGATACGTTGATCCCCACGATCATCGTCGTCATTTGCATCGCTGCGTTTGCTGCGCTGTTCCTGACGCTTGAAGACTTAACGGCTGGGTCTTTGATCAATCAGCTGAGAAATGTTTTTGGAGGAAAATGAAATGGCAGATGTAGTCGATAATTCCGCGCCACGCCTTGGTGAGAAGGCTTGGTACATTGTTACAACCTATTCGAAACACGAACAAAAAACGGCAGAAAACCTAAAACGCCGTATTGAAACGATGGGGATGCAAAAATACATTCTCCGCGTTTTGGTTGCTGAACACACCGTCCCTGTTTTGAAGGACGGCATCGATACGGGCAAGACCAAGGTCGAAAACTATTTCCCCGGCTATTTCTTTGTTGAAATGGTCATGACGGATGATTCCTGGTTCATTGTTCGTAACACTCCGGGCGTTACTGGTATCGTCGGATCCAGCGGCGGCGGACAAAAGCCGATGCCTGTTCCGCGGGAACAAATTGAACCCGTTTTGAAACGCATGAACATCATCGAGGACAACATGTATGATCGCTACCATGTTGGCGATCGTGTCCGTATCATCCACGGTCCTTTGGAAGGAACGGAAGGAACGATTATGTCCATCGATAAAGAAACCGGTGCTTGCCGCGTTGACACGATCTTCTTCGGTCGTAGCACTCCGGTCGATGTCGAATTCTCTGAAATCGAAAGAATTTAATAGAAACAATGGCCTCCCATGCTTTGCGCACCGGAAGGCCATTTTTTCATTGTAAGAATAGTTTGTAAGAATAGTTGTTAGAACAAGGAGCCTGTGTTTGCGGGCTCAATCCAAGATTTGAGAACGAATTTGTTCCATTTGTTCTTGGACGGAGAAGAAATAAGCGCTGCTTTGAAAGGTGGAAAAACGTTGTTTTCCGAATAAATCCAAAAACGTTAGCGCGTAACGATCGGTTATGGTGAGGAAGAATATTTCTGCTACGTGCATTGGCGCTTCGTGTACGTCGTTTTCCGCCATGATTAAATTCGTCATTTCTTCGATCGTAAGAAGGACGAGTTTACCGGCGTCATCCTGGTAACCTCGGAGCGCATCGGGTTCGGTATCACCGATCCAACGCAAATAATCGCGCAGCGGAGAATGCCCCATTTCAAAGTCGGACCCAGACATGGCTAAACGGATTTTAGTCGCCATGTTGGACAAACTTTTTCCATCGTAGTCTCTACCAAGACTTTCACTAGCGGCTCGCGTAATCTCTTCACCAGCATTTTCTTTGGCGAAAAGCTTATCAAAAAGAAACGCGCTGGAGGCCGCAATGATGGTAGCGTCGCGAACGGTGTTGTCGGCTAAATCCAAATGAAGCCAACTTTTGACGGTGTAAATGAACCCATCTAAGAGTTCATCAAATAAAATGGTTGCCTTTTTCATGATAATTAATTTTAACGTTACTCCTTTGGATTGGCTATTGCCGCATGGAGCAATTTGTTAAAAAATCTTTTCATCCGGAGTGGGGAACATAACCCCTCGACGCCTTCTTCAAAGTCGGGGTAAACTTCTCTGACGTCATCCACTGGGCGCTCCTCGCCCTGTTTGTTAAATCTTAGCTAGTGTTTACGGGCCTGGCATGGATGATTTTGTGTAAAACATTCCACGCAGGATATTGGTTGCTGCATTGATGTTGGGCCGAATTTTAGCATTGCAAAACGGGCAAACGGAATCGTAATGGGTAGACCACAAAAGAAGGGGTAACTGCGAACCGCATTCCTTGCAGGTTTTTCTAAAGGAAATGAAAGGAGAGGTCACGTTAGCCTCTTTTTCAACCTGAACGGCTTTCGAGACCATTCTTTTCAGAAGCTGAGAATAAGCATTCTTAGACTGAACTCTTAAGCATCTTTTTTCGTAGACTCCCGTGGTGGTCAGGGGGGATTCGGCCGTGATTCGGTCAAATTTCCAAAGTAAAGAGTGGGAGGTCTGCTCTAAAAAACTTGAAATTTGATTATTCAGTTTTTGACGCGCAGTTCGCAGTTTGCGCAAATTTTTATAAAAGCGCTTGGACGGTTTGGCTTGATCCTGTTTTCCTTTTTGACGCAAAAGTCTGGAGAGGAAATTGCATCGCTTCAATAACTTCAGCGCCGATTTTTCATTAAGACTCCAAGTTCGCGTTTTATTATCGCTTCCTACTCCGATAATCGTCGTCCTAGTTCCGGGGACGATGGAGGTTATTTTTCCAGTCTTCGGATAAGGGGTTGTGAAATCCTTAAATAAGAAACAGGCAAAATAACAATCGTTCTTTTCCTCAATCGTGCAAGAAAGAGGGGAAACAAAGCGTAATTTCTCCGACATGCGGATAGAGCCGAATGACCCAATTTGAAGTGTTTTTGGTTGGGGAAGGGAAAAGATGAAATTTGGGTTTCCGACGGGGGATAAGTGCAAAAAACGGCTTCCGCGTCGTGATTTTCTAAAAGACGGAAAAACGTGAGTGCGCAATATATTTTTTACCGCAGGGGCCAGGCGCTTAGCGTTTCGGGCTGTAATATCGGGGAAATAGGGAAGGCTCCCGCCCATGGACTGCACGGATTTTATTGCGTGCAATTTGATTCGCTCAAGCGCCTGAACAAAATTGCCCTCATGAATTCGCTTGGCCCGAATGCCATCGATGATCATCTCCAACTGGCGATTATAGTCTCGCCGAGAGAATTCAAATTGACTGTCCAAAAACTTTTTCATCTTGGTGTTGGGGTAGATGCGGATTTTGTGAGTAATCATGTGAAATGTCCCTGCACCTATATCTATAACGATTTTTTAGGAAAACTTGTCGAAAATAATTTGTAAGTTTCCAAAAACATTAGTTGTAGAGTGCGAAACAATTTTATAAAAATTTTAAGTGTTATTAGATTTTTAAAATAAAAGTGTGGTTTTTGTTCGAAAATCTAGTATCTTTGATGAGATGAAATTCTTTGTTTTCAGTGACTTGCACGGGTCAAAGAGCGGCGTTCAAAAAGTAATGAAAGCTATCGAGAAAGAACAACCGGAAGTTCTGGTTTTCTTGGGTGATGCCCTTCGCGGCTCTTATGACGCGGATATTTCCTTTTGCATGGAATTTTTCCACAAGAATCACGGAAGAACCATCGCTGTTCGTGGAAATTGCGACGATTCCTGCGATCTTGATCCTGCAGAAATCGAATTACCACTTCGCCGAGGTCTTGATTTTGCCGGCCATCGCGTCCATTTGACTCATCGCCCTGATGTTTTTTCTTTCCCTCCAGGGGACGTGGTTTTTAACGGGCACACGCATTGCAAGTGTCTTTATTCTGATGCTGGGACCATTCGTTGCAACCCCGGGTCCGTCTCCGTCTCTCGCGATGATGGACCCGGCTATGCCACCATGGACGAAACGGGTGTTTATTTGAAAAATCTTAATACCTTTGAGACACTCGAATTTATTGGGTTCTAGGAAGAACGTGGTAAAATAAAAATCGGAAAAACTATGGAAGAGTGCACGCTTAAAAAACTGGAATTAACGGACGAGGTCCTGGATGGGATGGAAAATCTTTTGCATGTCGCCAGCGATTTCACCCGCCTCAAAATCATGTATTCCATCATGAATGGAGAGAAGTGCGTTTCCGATATTGTTCGAGCGGTGGGGGCGGAACAGTCTTTGGTCTCTCATCAATTGAAGGTTTTGAAAAACGCCAACCTTGTAGCGACGCGCAAGGAAGGGTCTCGCGTTTTTTATTCATTGGCAGACGATCACGTCATCAAGCTTTTGGATGTTGTTTATGACCACGTTCAAGAGAAACGCCACCATTAATTTTTCAGCTGCGATAAATTTCTTTCAATAAAGAGCATATTTTTCTTGACGGAAAATTGCGCGCAGGCGTATTATACACAAGCGCGTTTGCACGACGCGCATCGTGGGAGGACTGTTTGATCACGGCCCGAATACCACGAATGAATTTCCATAAAGGAGGAAATACATGAAGAAACGTGTAACAAAAGTCGTCAAGATGGAACTTCCTGGCGGCAACGCCCACCCCGGACCGAAGCTAGCTTCTGCCGGTGTTAACATGGCGAAGTTCTGCACCGATTTCAATGCGAAGACCGGTGATAGAAAAGGACAGGTCGTCCCTGTCATCATCACGGCCTACGAAGACAAATCCTACGATTTCGTCATCAAGACCACCCCGGTTGCCCCGCTCATTCTAAAAGCGGCTGGCATCGAAAAGGGCTCCGGCAACTCGAAGCAAATTGTTGGTTCGATCACGGATGCTCAACTCGAAGAGATCGCCAAATACAAAATGCCGGATCTCAACACTGACGACGTCGAACAAGCGAAGAAAGTTGTCGCTGGTACCTGCCGTCAAATGGGTATCGCAATCAAGTAATGAAGGAGGCAAACTGCAATGAAAAAGAACAGCAAAAAATACGAAGCCGCCCTCAAAAAGATTGACGCTTCTAAAGTCTACAGCCTCGAAGAAGCCGTGAAGCTCGTCAAAGAAACGAGCATCACGAAATTCGATTCCTCGGTCGACATCAGCTTCCGCTTGAACGTCAACCCGACCTTGGCGGATCAACTCATCCGTGGAACGATCACCCTTCCACACGGCAACGGCAAAACCAAAAAGGTCTTGGTCGTTACCAATACCAAACTCGACGACGCGAAAGAATCCGGAGCGGATTTCTTCGGCGGAAAAGAGATGCTCGAAAAGATTCAGAGAGAAAACTGGTTTGGATTCGACATCATCGTTGCTACCCCGGATATGATGGGCGAACTTGGAAAAATGGGCCGTGTCCTCGGTCCGAAAGGCTTAATGCCGAACCCCAAGACTGGCACCGTCACGATGGACGTCAAGACGGCCGTCGCCGACATCAAGCGTGGTAAGATCGCCTACCGTGTTGACCGTGATGGCAACCTCTCGATGGGTATTGGCCGCGTCTCCTTCTCGGATGCCGACCTCCTCGAAAACGTGGCTGCAATCACGGAGCACATCGCCAAAGCCCGCCCCTCTACCGTGAAGGGCACCTACATTCTCACCGCGGCTCTCTCGACCACGATGGGACCGGCAGTTCAAATCACCTTTGCCGGACGGAACTAATCGTTCCCCTCAAATTCGGTGAAAAGCTTCGTATTCCTAAGATAGCCGGGGGCATGTGCCTCAAAACAATCACCCTGCTGAGGTTAGCGAAATGTTCACAAAACCCACTAGTTATATAGAAGCTTCACATATATCGACAGAAAGGAGGTAGAAACATATGAATCAGCAAGCACTCGAAGCCAAAAAGAATGCCGTCAAGCAAATTGAAGAATCCTTCAAAGGCGCCGCGACCTTCGCAGTCGTTTCCTACCAAGGATTGACTGTTGCCGAAATTTCGGAACTTCGTAAGGAGCTCGAAAAAGCCGAAGCGACCATGACTGTTTACAAGAACACCATGATCCGTCGCGCTTTAGCGGAACTCCAAGCTCCCGATTTGGGCAATGCCCTCGAAGGGCCGAATGCCTTCGTCTTCTCGAAAGACTATGGCACTGGTCCGAAAGTTCTCTACAAGTTCGCTCGCAAACACGAACACTTGGTCGTTAAGGCCGGTATCGTGGATGGCCGCGTCCTCGATGAGAAGGGCATGAAAGATGTCAGCAAGCTTCTCGACAAGAATGGCATGCTCTCTATGTTCCTATCGTGCCTCAAGGCACCCGTCACCAAGTTCGCCGCCACTATCAAGGCTGTTGCGGACAAAGCTCCGGCTGACACGCCGGCGGCCAACTAAAACCATTAGGAGGATCTAACAATGGCTAAATTCACCAAAGAAGAGATCGTCGAAAGCTTGAAGGAATACACCGTTCTCGAGCTCAATGACCTCATCAAACTCGTCGAAGAAACCTTCGGCGTCACCGCTGCCGCGGCTGTTGCCGCCGCTCCGGCTGAAGAAGAAGACGCTGGCGCTGCCAAGGGACCGAGCGAAGTCTCGCTCATCCTCAAAGGCATCGGCACTGGCTCCAAAGTCGCCGTCATCAAAGCCGTCCAGGCCATCACCGGCCTTGGCTTGATGGATGCCAAGAAACTCGTTGACGCTGCTCCGGCTCCCGTCAAAGAGCACATCAGCCCCGTTGAAGCGGAAGAGCACAAGAAGGCTCTCGTCGCCACCGGCGCTGAAGTCGAAATCAAGTAATCTAGATTTCGCATCACAAACAACAAGTATTCCCGCCCAGAGGACGTTCCCTTTGGGCGGGGTTCTTGCGTTATGAAGGGAGGGTAAACATGGGCCAATATTTCGATAACGATGAAACGTTGGAACATCAAGATATCCAGTATTCCTTCGGATTACTCGGAGAAAAATATACCTTTCATAGCGACGCAGGGGTTTTCTCCAAAGATGGTCTTGACGATGGTACTCGTTTATTGCTTGAAACCATCGGCAAGGCCGATCTTGGAACCACCATTCTGGATCTTGGGGCGGGAGTCGGACCAATCGGACTAATCCTGGCTCACCTCGACCCGCATCGCCACGTCGTTTTAGCAGATGTGAACGATCGGGCCCTCTCCCTGTGCCGACAAAACGCTTTAACCCTTGGCGTGTCGGAGCAAGTAGAGATCATCCATAGCGACGTCTACCTCAACATCGACAAAACATTCTCCGCGATTGTAACCAATCCGCCAATTCGGGCGGGAAAGAAGGTTACGTACGCGATGTACGCGGGCGCGCTCTCTCATTTAGATAAAGGAGGGAAGCTCGTCATCGTCATTCGCAAAAAACAAGGCGCCGATTCCGCCGAAGCCTACCTTAGAACGCTTTTTGGAAGCGTAGAAAGAGTGGCTCAGCATAAAGGCTTCCGCGTCTTGATTGCCACATTAAAGGAGTAACTAATGCCGCAAGAAGATAATTTCATCCCCAACACCGAATATAGAAATCCCAATGGCGATTTGTATCCGGCTGGCATCAATGGCCGTATTGATTTCTCGAAAATCAGCGGACATTTGCCTCTTCCCAACCTCGTTGAAGTCCAAACGGATTCCTACGATTGGTTCTTAAAAGAGGGCATCGATTCCGCGCTTAAAAACGTGTTTCCGATCCCCGATTACAACAAAAACCTTTTCATTGATTACGTTAATTGCCACCTCGAAGCACCGAAGTACACCCCGCTTGAATGCAAAACGGGCGATTTGACTTATTCAAGCAAGCTCAAAGTCACCTTGCGTTTGCGATTCAAAGAAACGGGCGAAATCAAGGAAGCCGAAGTTTTCATGGGTGATATCCCCTTGATGACCGATTCCGGCACCTTCATTATTAACGGCTCCGAGCGTGTTATTATTTCGCAGATCATCCGCTCTCCGGGCGCCTATTTTGGATGTGAGCAAGACCGCAAATCCGGTACGTATCTCTACAATGGCGAAATCTTCCCGGGACACGGCACTTGGCTTCAAGCGGAATCGGACACCCGTGGCGTTTTGAATATCCGCATTGACCGCCAATACAAATTCCCGGCGCAAGTTCTCTTCAAAGCCCTTGGAATTGAGAAAAATAGCGATTTCATCGAACTTTTCGGTGACACCGACAGCATCAATGCCACTTTGAACAAAGAGTCGGAAATCAAAACTGGTGCGGAAGCTTTGGCAAAAATCTTTGCCAAGTTGAAACCCGGCGAACCTTCCACTCCCGAAGGACGTGTTGAATTCTTAAAGCAACGTTTTTTCGACGACAAGCGCTATGACTTGGGTCGTGCTGGCCGCTTTAAGTTCGCGCAAAAACTCAATGCTTATGAGCGTTTGCCTGGCCGCATTCTTGCCCAAGACCTTATTGATACCAATGGCGAAATCCTTTTCGTCAAAGGCACCAAATTAACCAAAGAAGACGTCCAATCCCTTCGCGATGCCAAATTCTTCGAAAGCGGCGCTTGCGCGAAGAAGTTGAGCGTGAACGAAGATATCGACACGTATAGCACGGTTGATATCGTCAAAGTCTACGCCCACGACAAGGAAACCGATCGCGTTGTCAACATCATCGGCACGGATTTGAACATGACCGATGTCAGCCGCGTTACGATTTCTGATATGGTCGCGTTCTTCTCTTATTATGTGAACCTCATGGATGGCATCGGCGAATACGACGATATTGACCACCTTGGCAACCGCCGCATCCGCAGTGTTGGCGAATTGCTCGAAAACCAAGTTCGTCAAGGCCTGGCCAAGATGATCAAGGCTGTTCAGCAGAAGATGTCCATTTCCGATCCGGAAACGGCCACTCCGCAATCGCTTATCAACATCCGTCCTTTGACCACTGCTATTCGCGAATTCTTTGCTTCTGGACAACTTTCTCAGTTCATGGATCAAACGAACCCGCTGGCCGAACTCACCAACAAGCGTCGTATCTCCGCTCTAGGCCCTGGCGGCTTAACCAGAGACCGCGCCTCCATGGAAGTCCGCGACGTCCACTACACTCACTATGGACGTATCTGCCCGATTGAATCTCCTGAAGGACAAAACATCGGTCTTATCAACAACCTTTGCACCTATGCCAAGATCAACCAGTACGGTTTCATCATGACCCCGTATCGCAAGGTCTACCACATCGGTGGAAAAGCCTATGTTTCGGATTCGGAAACGGAATATTTGTCCGCTGATGACGAACGTGGCCTTTATATCGCTGAAGCCAACATCGACCTCTCAGCTCCGATGAAACTTGGCGATGTGGACCCCGATGCCGCCAACAAAGACGAATCCGTCAAGATGATTCAAGGCACTAACATCGTTGTTCGCCACGATGACGACAACCTCGAAGTGGAACCGAGTCTCATCTCTTATGTCGATGTCTCGCCGAAGCAAATCGTCTCCATCGCGGCCGCTTGTATTCCTTTCCTTGCCCACGATGACGCGACCCGTGCCTTGATGGGCGCGAACATGCAACGTCAGGCCCTCCCGCTTCTCCGTCCCTCGATTCCTTATGTTGGAACTGGTATGGAAGCCAAAATTGCGAAAGACTCCGGTTTGGCCGTTGTCGCTCCGAAGGGCGGCAAAGTCCTTTATAAGGATTCCAGCACCATCATCTTGGACGATGGACAAGACGATAAGGTTTATACCGCTTTAAAGAAGAGCGCCTCTGACCTTGCTTTTGCTCGCAAAATCAAGAAAGGTGACCTTGTCTATAAAGGCGAAGTTTGCATCGCCACCGAAGGTGGATGCGCTCAAGCCGAATATGGCGGAATCATTCTCGCCAACGAGAAAAACCGTCTCGTTATCGATAATGGCATGCAACTTCAAACCTATACCTCTTTGAAGAAGAATGCCTGTGACCTCCCCCTTGCCCGCAAGGTCAAGGTTGGCGACCACGTCATGGAAAAAGACATCATGCTCAACGAAGCTGGACTTGCTTGCCAAGCCGAATTCGAAGGCATTGTCGCGGAGGTTGGAGCCAAGGAAATCAAAGTCATTGGCCACGCCTATCACCTCCAGAAATTCGATCGTTCCAATGGCGGAACCTGCATCAACCAGACTCCGATCGTCAAAGTTGGTGACGTCGTTAAAGATGATTCGGTCATCGCCGACGGACCCGCTATGTGCAATGGCGAACTCGCCCTTGGCCAAAACATCCTCGTCGCTTATATGACTTGGAACGGCTACAACTACGAAGACGCCATCATCATGTCCGAACGCATGATGAAGAACGATACCTTCACTTCTATCCACATCGAAAAATACGAAGTGGAATGCCGTGAAAATAAATTAGGCCCCGAAGAGATTACCCGTGATATTCCCAATGTCGGCGAAGATGCGAAAGCCTTCCTCGATGAACGCGGTATCATCATCCCGGGCGCCGAAGTCAAAGAAGGAGACATCCTCGTTGGCAAAGCGACCCCGAAATCTCAAGAAGATCCGACTCCCGAAGAAAAACTTCTCCAAGCCATCTTCGCGGAAAAGACCAAAGAAAAGAAAGACACCTCGCTCCGCGTCCCCCATGGTGGTGCTGGTATTGTCCATGCGGTTAAAGTGTTTAGCCGCAAGAACAAGGATCCGCTCCCTGCCGGTGTGAACGAAGTCGTCCGCGTCTACGTTGTTCAGAAGAGAAAGATCTCCGAAGGCGACAAGATGTCTGGCCGTCACGGTAATAAAGGTGTTATCTCCAAGATTTTGCCGGTCGAGGATATGCCGTTCTTGGCGGATGGCACCCCGATTGACATCCTTCTCTCTCCGATGGGCGTTCCTTCTCGTATGAACATCGGTCAGATCTTCGAAGTTCACTTGGGCCTTGCTTGCCGCAAGCTCCATATGCGCGTAGCGACCCCGGCCTTCGACGGTGTCAGCAACGAAGAAGTCTTTGACCTCATGAAGAAAGCCAACATTTCCGAAGATGGAAAGACGGTTCTTTATGACGGCAGAACGGGCGAACCGTTTGCCGAACGTATCTCTGTTGGCGTCCAGTACATGATTAAACTCGTGCACATGGTCGACGATAAATTGCACGCACGTGCCACGGGACCTTATGCTCTCGTCACGCAACAGCCTTTGGGCGGCAAAGCTCAAAACGGCGGTCAGCGTTTCGGCGAAATGGAAGTCTGGGCCCTCGAAGCTTACGGCGCTGCGCACACGCTCCAGGAAATGATGACCATCAAATCCGACGATCGCGTTGGCCGTGCCAAGGCTTACGAAGCCATCATCAAGGGCAACCCGATTCCGCGTCCTGGTATGCCAGAAGCCTTCAAGGTCTTCACCAAAGAACTCAAGGGCCTTTGCATGAACGTGAAACTCTTCGATCGCAATAACGAGGTCATCGATATGAACGAACTCGCCAAGCAATCGCTCATCGAAGAGCGCAAAACCAACAGCGCGATTCACAAGGATCTTGCCCCGCGCTCCGAACTCCCTGAGCCCGGCGACACGGTGGAAGTCCAACAAGAACAAATTGCCGAAGAAGGCCTCAATGCCGTCTCCGAGCATGTCAACGACTAATAAGAAAGGACGGGAATAACAATGGCTGATAAATTAAATTTCGCTGCTGCTCCTGAAACGGGAGAAGCCGTCGAGCAAATCCAACCTGTGGCCGAGCCTCAACCTCGCCGCCACGAAGACCGTTCCTTCGACATCAACAATCTCGCCGCCATCCAAGTCGGACTCGCCTCTCCAGACGAAATCCGCTCTTGGAGTAAGGGCGAAGTAACTCGTGCCGAAACCATCAACTATCGTACTCAAAAACCGGAAATGGGCGGTCTGTTCTGCCAAAAGATTTTTGGCCCGGTCAAAGACTACGAATGCCACTGCGGAAAATACAAAAAGATCCGCTACCAGGGCATCACCTGCGAAAAGTGCGGCGTTGAAGTCATTTCCAAAGAATGGCGTCGCGAACGCATGGGACATATCGAATTGGTTTCCCCATGCTCGCACATCTGGTATTTGAAATCGATCCCCTCTCGCATGGGCTTGGTTTTGAATATGTCCCCCAAGCAATTGGAAGACGTTATCTATTACGCCGCTCATATCTGCTTGAATCCGGGCAAATCCGAAATCTTGAAGAAGAAGCAATTCCTCAACGAATCCGCTGCCCGTGTCGCTTTCGTCGATGTTATCGCCAAAGAAATCAAGCCGACGCTTGAAATCGGCGGCTCCGAAGATATCAAAGCCGATACCTTGATTGCGAAACTCCAAAACCCGAACGAAACCTTTGACTTCTTTACTTGCAAGGCCTTCATTGCCAAATATTTGGGTTCTGAATTCGGCGATGGCGCTGAATCCATCAAGAGACTCCTTCACGAAGTCGACTTGGATGAAGAATTCAACAACATCACGGAAGAACTCCGTCACGCCAAAGAAGCCAAGCGCGTTAAACTTGCCAAGCGTTTGGAAGTCATCAATGCCTTCCGCGCTTCCAACCAAAGCCCGGAATGGATGATTTTGGACGCAGTCCCTGTCATTCCACCGGATCTCCGCCCGATGCTCTTCTTGGACGGTGGCCGTCCTGCGGCCAGCGACCTCAATGAGCTTTATCGCCGCGTCATTTACCGCAACATCGCCCTGAAGCGTCTCATTGATATGAGCGCTCCGGAAATCATGCTCACCAACGCCAAGCGTATGCTCCAAGAAGCTGTGGACGCGTTGTTCGACAACGGTCGCCGCACCAAACCCGTCACGGGTCCGAGCGGGCGTCCGCTCAAGTCCTTGTCCCAAGGCCTCAAAGGTAAACAAGGACGCTTCCGTCAGAACCTCCTCGGGAAGCGTGTTGACTATTCAGGCCGTTCCGTCATTGCTGTCGGTCCGGATCTGAAGATGTATCAATGCGGTATCCCGCGGGAAATGGCGATTCAACTCCTCCGTCCGTTCATTGCCTCCATTCTTATTAAGGAAGGGCATGTCACGGCGTATCGCGCCGCCGACAAGATCATTGACCGCTACGATCCGATCGTCTTCGATATCGTCGAAGAAATCATTGGCGATCACCCCGTTTTGCTCAACCGCGCTCCGACCTTGCACCGTTTGTCCATCCAAGCCTTCCAACCGAAACTTGTTGATGGCCGTGCCATCCGTCTCCACCCGCTTGTTTGCCCTGGATTCAATGCTGACTTCGACGGTGACCAGATGGCCGTCCACGTTCCGCTAGGAAAAGCGGCTCAAGAAGAAGCGGTCGAATTGATGCTTGCCTCCAACAACATCCTTTCTCCTCGCGATGGTAAAGCCCTTGTCATTCCTTCTCAGGACATGATTCTTGGTAACTTCCACCTCACGACGGAAGAATCGTATGAAGATTTCTTGGATCGCGCCGATCAACTCGAAAAGCTCGTTAAGATGGAAAAAGACGAAGACCATGTGGATTCGCACGAAATTGAAGGGGTCTTGGCCATGGCTGAGAAGAACCGTCTCTTCGCTGCGAATGATGGCAAAGTCTTCCATTCCGTCGACGAAGTCTTGATGGCTTACGAGACCGGAAACGTTTCTCTCCACAACCGCATTGCTATCCCCGCCAAAGCCGTCCACAAAGACATTGGTTCGGGCATCCCTGCGGGAATGGAACACAAATATCTCATTACCTCCGTTGGTAAGATCATCTTCAACAACGTCTTCCCCGACGATTTCCGTTATATCAATGACGATCCGAGGGTCGGCGTTGACGATGAAAAGATGAAGGAATGGTTTGTCTCCGCGGAAGAAGTCGCCGCCAAGTACGACGAAAAAGCTCCGGGCGAACCGATGTTCCAATATATCAACGGCAAACCCAACGCCAAAGGCAAGCTTGAAGGTGGTATCCCCCTTAAGAAAGCCATTGGCAAGAAGCAACTTGGACCTCTCATCGACATCATCTTTGCTCAATACGGCACCTCTAAAACGAGCGCTGTCTTGGACAAGATCAAGGACCAAGGCTTCCACTACTCGATGGTTTCTTCTGTTACCGTCGCCATCTCGGACATCAAAGATGTCAAGGGTAAGGCGGAAAAGGTCGCGGAAGGACAAAAACTCGTCGATCAAATCCAAGACTTCTATGAACGTGGCTATCTCAGCAATGAAGAACGTCACGACCAAGTCGTTAAGGTTTGGACTCGCATCACCGATGAGGTGAAGAATTACGTTAAAGCTTCTATGGAAGCGGATAAGCGGAACCCCTTGGTTATCATGGCGGACTCCGGATCCCGCGGCTCTGTCGATAACTTCAAACAGCTAATTGGCATGAAGGGTCTCGTCGCGAACCCGAAGAACGAAGAAATCGAACTTCCGATCGTCTCCTCTTACCTCCAAGGTATGAAGGTTAGCGAATTCTTCATTAACACCCATGGTGCCCGTAAAGGCTCTGCCGATACGGCTCTTAAGACGGCTGACTCTGGTTATTTGACCCGTCGTCTCGTCGACGTTTCTCAGGACGTCATTGTCCGTGAAGAAGATTGCGGATGCGACCACGGCTTTGTGGTTCGTCCGATTTACGATACGGCCCGCAAAGAAGAAATCCGTAGCTTGCAAGAGCGCATTATCGGACGCTTCTCCATGCACGACATCGTCAATCCGGCCACGGGCGAAGTCATCGTCCCGGGCAATACGCTCATCACCGAAGCTCAAGCCGATGCCATTGTTGCCGCTGGAATCGAAGAGGTGGAAATCCGCACGATCTTCACCTGCCAGTGCAAAGACGGCGTTTGCGTCCACTGCTATGGTATGCAAATGGCGAACCGCACCTTGGTTCATGTCGGCGAAGCCGTCGGTATCATGGCCGCTCAATCCATTGGCGAACCTGGTACGCAGTTAACGATGCGTGTCTTCCACACCGGTGGTATGGCAGGCTCCGATATTACTCAAGGTCTCCCCCGTGTTCAGGAAATCGTTGAGGCTCGTCACCCGAAGGGCCGTCAAGCCTTGATTTCCGAAATCGCTGGTAAAGTGACCAAAGTGGAACAAGAAGGCGACCGCTTCAATTTGGAAGTCACCCATTATGGCGATGACGGTGCTGTACTCGAAGTGAAGGAATATAAGACCGACTTCGGCGCAACCCTCCGCGTCAAGAAGGGTGACGAGGTGGAAGCAGGCGGCAAACTTACTGAAGGCTCTATCGACTTAAAGGAACTCCTCAAAGTGGCAGGCGTCGAAAAACTCGAAGTTTACATGATCAAGGAAATCCAGAAAGTCTATAAGGCTCAGGGTATTGCCATCAGTGACAAGCACTTGGAAATCATCATTTCTCAAATGCTCCGCAAAGTCGTTGTCACCGATGGTGGCGACACCGAACTCCTTCCGGGCCAGCGCGTCTCTCTCCGTACTTTGAACGAAGAAAACGCCCGCGCCTTGCTCGAAGGCAAGAATCCCGCGGTCTGCGAACCGCTCGTTCTCGGTATCACCAAAGCGGCTTTGGAGACGGATTCCTTCCTCTCCGCGGCTTCCTTCCAAGAAACGACTCGCGTTCTCACCGATGCGGCCATCAAGGCGAAGAGGGATAACCTCCACGGCTTGAAGGAAAACGTCATCACCGGTAAGCTCATTCCTGCTGGAACCGGTTTGATCCCGCAAGACGAGGAAGAAGAGAAATTGGAAGATTGGACCGTTGCAGAAGCGATGAGACATGTGAAACAACAGTACATCGAAAAGCACGATCGCAAAGACGTCAACGACTAAAACTCACTAACGCAAAGGCCCCGTGGAAACGCGGGGCCTTTCGTGTGTTTGAATCGACGAAAAACCGCTTGCTTATTGGGACAAGCGGGAGAACGACGAACGATAAGGCTATCGATGGATGACGACGTTTCCGTCTTTATCCAACGGTTGGATAAACAAGCCGGAACCCAAAGTGATTTGGCCAGCGTATGAAGGATTGAAGTGATAATAAGCGATGTCGTTATCGTAAATAACGCGCAATTTAGCCCCGCCACTTCCTTCTTTCATCCACACGCTTTGCTTATTTGGGTCAACAAGGCGGATGGGGCTATCATAGCCGTTGACTTCGTAGTCGTCATCGCGGTATCCAACATCTAATTTTTCCCCGTTGGTCACCTTGGTGAAGCCATTGGCCGTGAAACCTTCATCCAAAACGGAGGTGGGAACTTTGCTGCTGGCGCAATATAGGCCAATTCCGATTAACGGGGAATCGAAATCAATTTCCCCTTCTTCATTGACATCGGGAATGCTGGTTCCGGAAGCATAACGGGGTTCCGCATACCAATTCCCAACATTGTTTTTGTCATAGTAATAAGGAATGGCGTTAGCATATTCGGAACCGATGTAATGGACGAGGTCTTGCCATTCGTCCGGAGAGTCATCTTCGTAGCAAGTGAGCTCCATGGGACCGATTTTGGCGGCATCGATGGGTTCGCTTAATGCGGTGTTGTCGTAATCGAAGGAGAGATATTCCCCGTCATCGACGCTGTAATTGACTCCGTATTGTATGGAGGTGAGTTTTCCTCCTTCCATTTTCATGGATACAGTGGATGGAATGGCGTTATTGGAAATCCAAGTTGTATTGAAGACGCCCGTGATTAATTCTTTGAAACGATAGGATCCATCCGCAGTTTTCTTCACGCTTTTTGGATCAAACGTCAAAGGGAAGTGGTTGACCATTTTATCATCGGCAACGATTTCCTCCGATTGAACAAGCTTATCCTTTCCTTTGATTTTACGGAACGGGACGATGGCCCCGTCTTTTCTGGTAGCGTATCCGCTGACGGCTTTTTCAAAGGTGTTGGTTGTGGAGTTGAGCGTCTCCTCTTCGACTAAATACGTGTATCCATCAAAGGTATAAGTGGTTTTACGTGTTGGAGTTTCTCCTGCAGGACGATTGCTGCGAACGACTTTAAAAGGGGTTTCCCCATCAAAATAAGAAACGGCATTTTTCACTTCTTTTAAGCCTTCGTCGGTATAGGGGCTGGGCATGCTGATTTCTTGATACGGTTCCAAAGTGGCTGTCGCCTTATAACGACGCGCTCCGTTATATTCCGCATACATCGTGACCCCACTCACTTGATTGCCGTTAAAATCCAAATAGGCTTCTTCAAAGGAACAAGCGGAATCGTTGATTGTCGTGTGAGTAAGCGTCTGATAGACCAAATTGGGATCCAGCGAAAAATAACGATATTTGCCATCTCCACAATAACGGAAGTCATTGATGTTCAATTCTTTGGGGAGGGGCCATTGGGAAAAGAAGAAGTTGCTTTCTTCTTCGTAGGCTTCGTTTTGAGCGGATAGGCCGTGGTAAATGGCTCGGCCATCCGATTCCCGTTCCGTGACATAGGTGTAGTAATCGGATGGGTTATCTTCCGGATTATCAACGCTATGAAGGTACATGGTGTTTGCGTCGCAGGAGAAATCCGTGGTCGCAATCAGCTTTCTTGTATAGTTAGCGATTTTGTAAATGTTCGTTTTGGCAGAGAAATTTTCGTCAAACAAAGTGGAAGCCTGTTCCTTCTTCAAAGCCTGGGCGTTTGATTGCCAAGAAAAAGAATTGATGAAGGAAGAAAGTTTTTCTTTTTTCGTATTCCCAATGTGGGAAAAATATCCAGTGCTTAAGGAATCTCCAGAAGAAGAGAATAGTTCAAAGTTCAAAACGGAGTTCGCGTCGCTGAACCAAAAGGAAATTGTATCGATCGTGGTCCCATAGAGGCTATTGAACGAAGATAAGACACCGCTGTCCTCCGTTAAATAGGCTCCATCTTTTAACACAAAAGCCGATTCGGAAAGGTTGTTACTAAGGAGGGAGAAACACTGAAAATAGTTTTCGTCCATCTCATACCGATTGCCGTAGGCATCGCTGTAATAACCCATTGCATAAAGATAGGGGTCGCCATTATCGAGATATCGAACGATGTAGGCGATTTTTTTGCCCACATCTTGATGGGAGGGGAGCAAGACGTAGGCTTGTTCATCCCCGTCTTTGCAATAAAAACCCTTGTCATAAAAATAAGTGTCGTTTCCGTAATTGTTGTGAAACGTGAAATTGAACGAGGATTTGAGTTCAAATAATGTGGCGATTAAACCACTGACGCTATTTTCCGCGACGTAATCCTGGCCTCCGTCGACAGCAGTACTTGAAAAAGGACTGCTACCTTCAGCCTCTCCATTGCAAGCTCCTAGCACAAACAAACAAGACAAGGTCAACAAGGGCAGTATTTTTGATTTTTTCATGCTAAATCTCCCATTTGCCTAAGCATTAAGACACTCTAAACGGCCTTCTTTTTATGACAAGGCCGCAAAAGACAACAAAAGAAGGCCAAAAGAAAAGAAAAAATGAAAATCCTTAGAAGCCAAGCCAACTTTTCTTTCTTAATGCTTGTTTGTAAAGATTTTGTAAGTCATTGTAAAGGGAATGTAATATTTGAAAACGCTCATTGAAATTGTTTGTTTCGCTTTCACTATTTAGCCATTGAAAAGGAGAAAATGCTATGAAAACGTTTCAAAACTTACTGGCGTTGACCCTCTCGCTTGTCGCTTTGGCAAGCTGTGGGATCTCCGGACAGCCTGGTGAAGGAAGCTCGCTGGATCTTCAAGGAGAAAAAGGAGACAAAGGCGATAATGGAAACAGCGTCCTCACTGGTGAAGGGGTTCCCGCCAATTCGTTAGGCAATGACGGAGACAGCTACATCGATACCACAACCTTTGATTTTTATACCAAGAGCGCAGGCGCCTGGGAGAAAAAAGGAAATATTAAAGGCGATAAAGGCAATCAAGGTGCCCCTGGGGAAGATGGCTTGGATGGCAAACCCGGCAAAAACGGAGAAAATGGCACGGACGGCTCTTCTGTGTTGACTGGTGCCGGAGCTCCGAGCGACGAACTTGGTGCTGACGGTGACTTTTACGTCGACACGACGGCTTTCGATACCTACAAGAAAGAGAATGGATCTTGGGTCAAAGGCGGCAATATCAAAGGCGATAAAGGTGACAAAGGGGAGGATGCTATTCCCTATTATGGAAATACCTTCTTGCCCGGCGTTGGCGGATATCTTGCTAGCGATAAAGGCAGTTATGCCGCCGGCGAGACCATTAAAATCTCTTCTTTCCCACAAAACGGCTATCAATTGGATGGAGTTGAGGTGATCTATGACGGCGTGAAAACCGTTTATGGCGCCACAAACGGATTGGATGACTTCCTTAGCAACGGCATTGTCGCAAAGGAGAATGGCTATGTTTTCCACCCCGTTTTCTCCGACGCGACTAAGAAGTTTGATGTTACGGACATTACGACCATCGGATCGTCTGGCGATGGCACGTATACGTTAAAGTCGGATACCTATGGGGAAGTTGCCAAGGGAATTACATTGGCGATTACTGGCGGAAATTTGAAAATTCAGGGCCAAACAACGAGCGAAGGCAAACCTGCCACTACCATTTACGTAAAAGAAAAATCTACCTTTAGCGCTGATTACGTTACCGTGAAAAACATCAATTTCGCCTTAGCAGATGATTATGCGGATTCCTCATCTGTTTTGGAATTTGCCGGTAGTTTTGCAAGCCTTGAAAACTGCACCATCTCGATTACGAAAAGCGTGGAATGCGCCTTGAACTTCAAAGCCGGATCATTCGGCATCAAAGATGTGTCCATTCATTCTCTCAGGGATGCTGCTGGTGCATTCTTGAAAACTGCGGTCCTATTTGGTGAGAAGGACACGGACGGGTTCAGCAACGTGGAAGTGAATAACCTTGTTGTGAACGATGTGAAGAAAGCACAAAACGGCGTATATGCCGGATCGGTGTTTAAATCTTTTGTGGATACGCCTTATTTCCAATTCAAAATTAAAAACTCGAAATTCGGAACCGCGGAAACTCCTTTAGGGGAAATTTGGGCTCACTATCGTCAAAAAGATTATATTTCCAGTCGGTTTGGCCCCGATGCCAAGTTGTATGCTAAATATAAAAAGACCGCTAGCGTTGTTGTGGATAGCAGTGAGATTTATAGCGACCTTGTCAACGATTATCCCGACTCGTATGTCTTAAATTTGGCCGCATTCACTTTCCACGTGAACGAAACCATTTCGGACGATACTTCTTTGAAGAGATGCTTTGCCGACATTCTCTTCCAATTCAACTCCTCCAAAGTCAATGGGTCGAGCATCGACGCCGCCAAGATTAAATATGGAGAAGATGGCTGCTTCCCGATGGTGACGCTTTATCAATACTATGAGGACGAATCCCTTTGGTATGGCTGCGAGCAAATTAATACCTATCAATCAATCTTCCCCTATGCAGAAGTGAATGGAAACGAAGCAAGCCTTGCAAGTGGTGCCTATCCTTATTGAGGAGGGTAGCCGTCGCTTACCTTGCCTTTAACGGCAGGGTTTTTCTTGTTTTAAGGAGGTAAAAAATGAAAAAGAATTCGTGTTTGATGCCCTTTGTAACCATTGTACTTTTGTTTTCCTGCTCCCCTTCTGGCGAAAGTTCTTTGGGAAAGGATTTAGAAATAAGCTGCAGCAAAACCAATTTTTATCAATATGATCGAATAGATTTTCAAAATTTTTCCTTGAAGGATAAAAGCACAGGCAAAGAAATTGAAGATTTTCAGATTCAATTGGATGAGCGTTTGCTAGAGGATGATAAAAGCAGAATCTTTCGATTCGGCGACGTCTCTTTGAGTTTTTTAGTTTCTGGATACCAAGCGGTCAACTATACCATCAACGTTCAAAAATCTACCGCGTTGGACGAAAGAATGGAGGTGAGCAGTCAACCGGATAAAACCACCTATGCGAAAGGGGAAACTTTCGATCCGAAAGGTTTGAAAATCCTTTATAGCATCAGTTATACCCGCGGAGACAATACCAAAGTAAAAGAGAAAGAAGAGACCGCGTATTCTTCCATCGTTATCGATGGGGTGGATGCTTCGAATTATGTCTTTGATGAGGAAAACTACTCGAAAAAATATGCGATTATCCAGGGTCATAATCCACTTGGCGAACCACTTTATTGCACCGTTGCGTTAAATACGGAAGATACGACGAGGTCTTCCACAACCGTTCTTGATGGCAAAGACGAACAATATCAATGGACTTCCAATGGTAAAACCATGAAAGTTCGCTTCAAAAACTCGAATGCAACTTTAGAAAAATCTTATTATTCCCCTGAAGAGATTAATTTGAATTTTGACATCAATTCACTTTGCGACCTCGATGCGAGCAATTTCAAGGGCACGCCAACAAAGGGTGAGGTGCCTTTGCTGGTTGTTCCCATTGTCTTAAACGGAATGGAAGAAGTGGCGACCGAAGAAAACCGAGCCAAATTGGAAAAAGGATTCTTTGGACCGTCTGGGAAAGACGGGCTCCCATCCTCTCTTTCTTCCTTCTATTATTATTCCTCTTACAAGCAATTGCGTTTTGTTGGGGAGGTAACCCCGTATTTCAACCCAACAAAAGAAGGATACTTTGGGTATTCCAATCCCTATTCCTTTAATATTGGAACTCCGCAATCCTTGGCCCAGGATGCGTTGGATTGGGTGAAGAAGAAAACTGAAATCCACTTAGACGATTACGATAGCGACAACGATGGCTATGTGGATGGGGTGTGGCTTGTTTACATGGAAGACATCCATAATTCGTTAACCATTAATGTTCAGAATCCGTTTTGGCCGTTTACCGGAAATGCGACCTTGCCACCGGGTGACAAAGAAAACCCTGTTCTAAATACTTTTGCATGGGTGGGTTTAACTCATTTGTGGGGCAATTACGCCGATTCGGATTATGTGTCCAAAATAGGCTTTGACCCCCATGTTATTGAACATGAAACAGGGCATATGCTCGGCTTAAGTGATTATTATTCCTATTCTTCTAGTTCCACGGCAGACGGTACGTATTCTCCGCTTGGAAAGCTGGATTTGATGGACCGCGGCTTTGGTGACCATAACCCTTATTCGAAAATGCTCTTGGGTTGGAGCAGGCCTTATTTAATCCTTGACGATTGTGAAATCGAAATCCCTTCCAGCCAGTTAAAAGATTCGTTTTTCCTTTTGCCTTACGACGCCAAAACTTATGCAAAGGATTCGTTGGGACGCGTTATCCTCAATCCCTTTGATGAATATTTGATTTTGGATTATTACAGCTACGAGAATTTCTATCAGGACCTTTACCATGATGGCAATTTGACTTACGCCTATCCTAATGCATCGGGAGGAAGACTTTACCACGTAGATGGTCGCATTTTGAAATTCTACGATGACGAACAAACATTCGAGCTTCCTTCCGACCCCGATTTTCTTTTTGATTATGCAGGGATGGCTTATCGATGCATTACCAATTCCCAATCGGGATCTCGAAGTGAAAGTTCCTTTAAAGTTTCGGGAATCAAAGATTATTTCGATGAAATTCGTTTGATTTCAAAAGACAAAAGACTGATTAACGGAACATCTAACCTTCCGAACATTGACTCTCTTTTCGTTCAAGGAGATCGTTTTTCCCTGGCAGATTACGCCAATCAATTCTATTACGGAGGAAAACTGGATAACGAAAAGGATTTCTCCATAGAATTCGAGATTGTGAACCTATAGTTTTCGCAGATCCATTCCAAACGGGAACCCCTTCAAAGGACCGCTTTGGCCAACGCAAATGAAAATCGAATAAACGTCGCTTCGGAGAAACTCGATGAATTTACTTTCTTCGTAACACAAATGCTGACGGGTAAATCCTTTTTCTTTCGCGCTTTCCGCATAATTGTTTTCAAAATAATCGCTGCCCGCTTCCTCGGTGATGAAAATGGCTTCGATATGAAAGTTGGTGTCGCTTGTTTTTTGTATGGTGGCTTCTAGAAGGGTGATACACGGAGGGAAAACGGGATAAGGGGAGTCTCCCAATAAGGAATTAATATATCCAAACGAACTCGCCCATTCTTTAGGGTGTTCGATAGAAATAGCTGCCATGGTCCATCCATCCTTTTCCTGTACACAAACATTAAGCAAATAAAGGGTATCGTTGTAGGTTACTTTCTTTTGGTAAGAAAGCCCGGATGGCTGCAGAAGGAACCCCTCGTTAATGAGTTGGAGGGAGTAAGTGGATTCTAATGCGGTTTGGTATGCCGCCCATTCCCAATGGTTCGCATCGATGGTCCGATCGTAAAAAGCATGGGTGACTCCATTTGGGAAAGGAAGCATGGAAGAAGAGCCAATGATTTTTTCCATTTCACTTTGTAGACGCGAGGAAAATTGGGTGGGAGGCTCTATCGAAATGGGATGATCCAAATATGCTTTGATTTGCTCGTCATAAATCTCTCCAAGGTGGGTGAAGTGAATGACTTTTCCTTCGATATCGCCATCATCACCTCTTATTTCATAACGCGCATCCACGCTTTGGTCCGACAAAATCGTGATGGAAAAATGATTCAGGTCTCCGATGGATAAGGCGGGGGTATATAGTCGAAGGCATTCCTCTATGAAAGGATTCTCGTTATAGGAACGAGGGTAATAAACGTTAGGAGATGATTCCTCGGATAGAAAGAGATTCTCCGAGCCTTTTGCCATACACAATAGCCCTCTTTTTTGTGAGACTTTCCCTGGTCCGACATATTCGGACAGTTGAATGTCTGAGGTGATAGGATCTTTTTGAAAGGAGAAAATCCCTTGATCGCCATTCGTTAAGAACCCTTCTCCCTTCGTTGTTTCATAGGCCTCTCCCTGAAAGGAATAACCTAGTCCCTTCTCATCAAAAAGGAGCCCACAATTGGTCCGCATCCTTGTGAACAGCATTCTTAAGTCAGAGTTGTTTTCGATCGTTGGGGGCGGGGTGGAAGAAGAATAAGAAGATGTCTTGGAATCGGAAGGCGGATCCAAAGGCGCTTGGCACGTGACTAGTAGCGTGCAACAAAAAAGAAGGAGATTAACTCTCATGAATTCCTTTCTTCCCCGATGATTCTATTTTATTACTTTTTTTTGAATTGAGAAGGGGGGTGGACTAATAGAAAATTGTCTTTTGCTTTTGCCGGCATATAATGGGTGTGACATGATTGGGCTTCATTTTGCAAAAGACATCATGAATTCCTTGATTCGGTTATCGCTCTCCCCCTACGACGGACTTTCCGGTTCGTGCATTGACGATTTGCCCGGAATCAAAGCGTTTTCAGCGCAAGTTCATGAAATCCTACAACACCAAGACTTTGCTCACGAGAATCTAGCTATCGTTTATTTTAACGTCGATAATTTTCACACTTATAACAAGCGACGTGGCTATGAAAAAGGAGACGCCTTTCTCTCTTTGCTGTCTCAATCAATAGTCAATGCCTTTCCCGATTGTCAGGTATATCGCGTATACGTTGATCATTTTGTAGTCTTGGCATTAAACAACAACGTGGAATCTGGGATCACGAACGTTAAAATGGATTTCGATTCCTGGAATAACGAAGAGGCTGTTGAACTTTCCTCTGGTATCTATTTGATTGACGGTTCCTCTTCGCATCCCTTGGAATGGCTGGACCATGCTAAGCTGGCTTCCGAATTCCTTCGTGATAATTCCGATGTGTTTTTTCGTTATTACAATAAGAATGAAGAGCTATCAATCGAAACGGATCGTAGTTCCTATATCTTGTCGCGTTTCAAGACTGCTTTATCCTGCGGAGATATTACGGTTGCTTATCAGCCTGTTACACGCACGGGGACACGAAGGCTTTGCAGCGTGGAGGCGTTGGCTCGTTGGAACGACCCGCGTTTTGGTTCAATTTCCCCCGGGACTTTTATTCCGATTCTAGAGTCTTTTCAACTGATTGGAGCGCTGGACCAATTCGTGGTTCAACGCGTCTGCCATGACCTTCGTAAGCGCATGGACAAAGGTTTGCCCGCCGTCCCAGTGTCGATGAATTTTTCCTACGAAGATTTTTCACTATTTGA
Organism: uncultured Bacilli bacterium; assembly: GCA_934700895.1. Lineage (GTDB taxonomy): Bacteria > Bacillota_I > Bacilli_A > RFN20 > CAG-826 > Alloenteromonas. Next base: position 83,107 of record CAKUXV010000006.1, on the reverse strand, counting down.
TGTGGTTGGTTACATGGACGCTGCCGTTCAAAAGTATCGTTTAGATAGACGCCTTTTAAAAGCAGAGATCACGGAAAGCATCCTTAAGAATGACCCTAAATTGATGCAGGAGAAAATTTGCCAATTCCACGATCATGGTTATGAAGTTTGGATGGACGATTTCGGCTCAGGGTATTCTTCTTTAAACGTGTTGCATGATTTCTCGTTTGATGAAATCAAAATCGACATGAAGTTTTTTGAGAAATTTGACGAAAAAAGCAAAATTATCGTGGCAAGTGTCGTTTATATGGCCAAGAAACTTGGGATGAAAACCCTGACGGAAGGGGTGGAGACCCAAGAACAAATGCAGTTTCTCCTAGATATCGGATGCGAAAAAGCTCAAGGATACCTATTGGGCCGGGCTGAGGTGTTGGACAAAGATGGCTTCTCTCCCTGTGACCAACGTTTTTCGTTTGAAAGCGAATCGGACGCGGAGTACGCGGATGCGGTTGGCCGTGTGAATGTGCTGGACAGCAATCCTGTTGGTTGCGGCCATGATGCCAGCCAGCAAAGCCTGCCTCTTGCGATTTATGAACTTCGTGACAATCGCTTTCAAACGTTGTTTTTCAATAAAGCCTACTCGAAAGTTATTTCTGAATTTCATAAAAGCGTGCTTGTAGATGATAGGGAAATGAATGATTGCCGTTGGATCGGTGGTCGTAAAATTCTTACCTGCATGCAAGAGATGAAAGTGGGTCAAATCCGAACGGTGGATTACCTCGATAATGGAAAATTCGCTTGCATGGAATTGCGAAAATTAAGCGAAGATAAAACTAAAAATCGAACGGCATACGTCGCGACTATCAAAAATATATCGGACGATAAGGCGCTCCAAAGGCAAAGGAACCGGGACATCTATGCAAAAGTGTTTTATTGCATCCATGAATTCGTTGCCTTTCTGAAATTGAAAACGGATTCGATGGAGGTGGTTTTCGATAACGGGAATTTTCATCCTAACTCCCAAGAAAAGGCCTCGGAATTTTTCCAGCGTTTGACGGAAGAAATGATTCACCCCCTCGACCAAAAACGCTTTTCTTCCTATGGAAGGTTAACGGATTTGCCTGTCAAAATCGAAGAAGCACGCCAAGGATTTCTCTCTGGCTATTTCCGGGTTAAAAATCCCTGTGGTGGCTACACGTGGAAACTTTTTCTAGTCATGGATGGAACGGAAGAAGCCAATCACGTTATGGTCGCCGTGCGCGATGCCGACTATTCCATGCAGCCATTTCTAAATGAGAAATACGGAAATGAATGAAGGACGTATGGGGTTATCTAAAATAACCGCGCATGATTTTTCTTCGCGTCTCCTTTTCTTTTGGAATCTAGGCCATCGTGTATTACCTTGGAGAAGTGACCCGAGCCCTTATCATGTCTGGGTGTCCGAAATCATGTTGCAACAAACGCGGGTAGATACCGTAAAAGGGTATTACCTCCGTTTTATGGACGTCCTGCCGAACGTGAAGGCATTGGCGGACGCCCGGGAGGACGTATACCTCAAACTCTGGGAAGGCCTTGGCTATTATTCCCGAGTGCGGAATATGCATTGGGCCGCCTTGGAGATTCAAAACCGTTTTCACGGCGAAATCCCATCCTCTTATGAAGAGCTAATTTCGCTTCCTGGGATTGGCGATTATACAGCGAATGCAATTCGTGCTTGCGCCTTTCATCAAAAAGCCGTTGCCGTGGATGGCAATTTGATTCGGGTATACGCTCGTTTGTTTGCGTTGCTTATCGATCCGGGAAAGCCCGCGGATCGCAAAAAGGTACAAGAAGGATTTCTGCACTTGTTAGAAGGAGATCCCGCCGTCTTTAATCAAGCCTTGATGGAAATCGGCCAAACGATTTGCATCCCGAACGGAAAGCCGCTTTGTTCGGATTGCCCCTTTGCCTCTTTTTGTTTCGCCCATTTAAAAAAGAGCGAGGACAGGTATCCGAATTTGAATAAAAAACCTGTTCAGAAAACCATAAAGAAAACGGTTTTCGTGGTGAATTGTGACAATAAGATTTTGCTTCGTAAACGCCCAAGCAAAGGTTTACTGGCTTCTTTATATGAACTTCCTAATGTGGATAAGGAAATGACGTTAGAAGAAGCAAAAAACGAATGGGTAAACAAAGGTTACCATGTAGAATCTATTCTCGATTTGGGGCACGCCAAGCACGTATTTAGCCATCAAATATGGGAGATGATGGGGTATGCCATTTCCGTTTCTTCCCCACTTCCCAATGATTTGTTCGTTGATGAAGAGCAAAGAAAATCCCTTTATCCCATCCCCACAGCCTTTTCCTATTTCTTGTCCTAGTGGGCGGGACTAAATTTATTTTAATCCCCTTTCATTTCGGTATAATGTTAACCCAAAGGAGGTTAATATTGTTTTATTTATGTATAGCGACGAGAACAAAGCCCGTTTGCTAGCGAAGCAACTCAATTACTTCGACTACGCAATCGTGGATACGAGTTCTTTGATGGAAGATTCCTTCCCCATTTGGATGGATTCCCTGCTAAACGCCCAAACTTATCTCGACGATTCGCCGGTAGAAATATATATCCCGGATGAGTGCATTGAAGAATTGAAGAACCATTGCACGGATAAAAAGAACTTTGACAAGAGTTCATCGGCAAAGAGGGCATTGAAAATCATTCGCCATGCGAAGAGAAAGAAAGTGCTATCGCTTCTAAAAACCTACGGAAACGATACGGAGCACCATTTCGCAGATAAGGCGATTTATGTCAAAGTAAGCGCGGATCGACTTAATCAACGCATCCTGGTCGTTACCCAAGACAAAAAATTGGCCAGCGATTTGCGGGGACTCAACGATTTGATGTCCCAACACGGAAATCGAGTTCAAGTTTATCGGCTGGATCGCGATGGAAGCCTAGTTCCTAATCGTGGAGAAATCATTCCAGAAGAACATCGTAGCAAACCGGCGGAACGTAACGTTCCCCGCCCCAATAACAACCGAGGAGATGCAGCCCCAGTCAACAAGGCGTTTCCAAAACCACAAAACCAAGAGGACGCTACCATAAAGGCCATCGAAAAGATGGATGCGCATCTCGGCTCCAATTTGAAAAACCGCCAATATCCGACGGAACGAAAAATCGAGGATGTTACGGAACAAATGAAGAACCTTAAAAATTTGAAGGACGAAAAGAAAGCCAAACTTCGTCTTTTGGTTCCGGAAAAGCAATTGCGCCAAGAATTGATCAATCTTCAAAGCGCGGCGATCCCGGCAAAAAAAGAAGCTGAAAAGTCTGCAAAACAAGAATCTACTGTTGATTCGATTTCGATTTTGAAAAAGAAAATGCGTTTTGGAAGCGGCAATTCGCTCCAAAGCGCCATTCAAGAGGCAGCGAGTTGGTGCGGAGGAATTTTGTTCCGATACCCGACAATTCCTTACCAAGCACAGTTCCACGGGCCGTTGGATTTAACGGAAAACGACCTCGATGAAATCGTTAAGCGTTTGGAAGACAAAATGGATGGCCGCGCCACGGTCTCTACAGATTATAAGGGGCTTACCGTTTTGGCGGAGCCCTATGGAATTGGATTTAAAGCATGGGCTAGTTTGACCAAGAATTTCGAAGAGGATAAGCCCAACTCTAATGCAGCCTCCCTTCCCAAGAACGAGCTGGAAAAACGCGAGACGCCGAAGCGAGATGCTCCATCGAAAAAGGAGCAGCCCGCCCTTCCAACTGGCACCAAGACTCAACGCACGGTGAAAAAGGTGAAGAAGAAGGCTCAAGCTCCGGCCGTGGAAAAAACCGCGGCAAAGGTCGACGAACCCCCAGCCCCAAAACCCGAGGATAAACCCGCGGATTTTGGGCATCCAAAATTGGTGATCCTTGCCCCTGAAGACAAGGATAAACGTGAACGTATCGAAGCAAAAATTCGTTACGAGAAAAGCCCTGTTCCTGCGACCAAGGCTCATTCGTCCAAGAAGAAGTCTGCCGGATCAAACCAAAAGGTTCCCGTCCGCTCGCCGAAAAAAGGACAAAAGGGAATGGGCCCCTCTCAGCCAAAACCTTCTACAGAAAAGAAGAAGTCGAAAAGCGCTTCTCAATCAAATGCCGAACTTCAGCAGAAGAAAAAGGCGGTTGTGAAGAAAGTGGTGAAAAAAGTACCCGCTTCTAAACCTGCGCCCCATCCGCAAACGAAGCAAAATGCTTCGTCGCAAAAGAAGAAGTCGACGAATCAAAAGCCGTCAAAAACTCAACCTTCTAAATCGGATGCGTCTAAGCCGAATGGAAAATAGCTAAAAAGGAAACCTTGTAACTGGGGCTTCCTTTTTTTCATGATAGGAATCTAGAATAACCGACATGGAAAAAACGAATGTGATGCGTCTGCTCGACATTGCGGGCATCTCCTATATAGAAAGAGAATACGATGAATCCATTGTGAACGGGGTTCAAGTGGCCAAAGCGTTAAAAGAAGACGTGGATTGCGTATTTAAAACGCTGGTGGTGGAAAACCAAAAGAAAGAACATTTCGTTTTCTGCGTTCCTGTCGCCAAAGAATTAGATTTGAAAAAAGCGGCGAAATCCGTTTCTGCAAAATCCATCGAATTGATTCCACAAAAGACCTTGCTACCTTTAACGGGCTACGTCCATGGCGGATGCAGCCCCATTGGGCTAAAAAAACCTTTTCCAGTCGTCATTGATGAAACGGCCCAACTTTTTGATCGTATATTCGTTTCAGGTGGCAAAAGAGGCTATCAAGTGGGGCTAAATCCCTTAGATTTGCTTTCTTATTGCCAGGCGAAGTTCGTTGATATTACAAAATAAGCCCCACATATCGAGTGTTTTTCATAAGGAAAAAATATTTTTTAAATTTTTAGCACTCATGTGTTGACATTGCTAAAAAACCACCTATAGTATTGTTAGCACTTGGAAATGAAGAGTGCTAAACGAAATCCATTAGGAGGTAAAACTTATGGCTTATGCAATCAATCGTGTTGAGAATTTCTTGGATCCGTTCGTCGATGATTTCTTCGGAATCAAAGACGCGATGTCCAATGAAAGTTTCGGTTCTCTTTCGATGAAGACCGACATCGAGGAAGTCAAAGACGGCTATAACATGGTCGTTGATCTTCCTGGGATCAAAAAAGAAGATGTTTCCATTTCCTTGGAAGATGGCTATTTGACCATTAAGGCTTCCGCCAATACTTCGCTTAAAAACGAAAAAGGCGAAAAGAAGGGCTACAAGCATCGTGAACGCTTCTCGGGATCTGCCAGCCGCAGCTATTATGTGGGCGACATTGACGAGAAGAAGGTTGCTGCGACCTTCGAAAATGGTGTACTGAAGGTTTTCTTCCCGAAAGAAAAAGAACCGGAAGTCACTTCTCACCAAATCGCTATCAAGTAAACGACCTCTTTACTTGTTGGCAGAGGGGGCAAATTAGTGCCCCCTCTTTTTTATTTAAGAATGGAGATGATATCTTCTTGGAGACCGCCAACCACACACAATTGACGATTTTGGATGTGCAAATCGGTTTCGGTGCGAATCCCAAAATCCGGAGCGTAAATTCCAGGCTCGTCGCTAAAAGAAGTCCCTTCCATTAATTCGCGGAAATCGTGGGATTCATAATTGTCGAGATTGGCTCCGGGTCCATGAGGAGAAACATCATCTGAGATGTTATGGCCAACGCGATGAATAAAATAGGACCCAAAACCGGCGTCTGTAATGATTTTTCTCGCCACGTTGTCCGCTTCATATGCTTGAACTTTTCTATGGGGCAATTCCTCCCTTAAAAAGGAAATGACCCCGTCACGAGCTTGCTTAACGATGTTGAATCTCTCTTGATAAACTGCCGGAACGGACGAGCCGCAATAGCCCATCCAGGTGATGTCGGCATAAACGCTCCCCGGCTCTTTGTTTTTTGCCCACATATCGATGAGGACCAAATCCCCTTCGTGAATGCGTGAATGGGTGGCGGGAGTAGGTCCGTAATGAGGGTCAGAAGCATTTTTTCCTATGGCGACAATCGGCAGTTCATCATAGACCATTCCCTCTTCTTCAAAGCGTTTTCCGATGAACAATTGAATATCTAATTCGTCGGAATATCCTTTTTCACAAAGATCTTTTGCGATTTTTTGGAAGGCCTCATCCTTGATTTTTAAGGCTTTGTTGCAGGCGTCTTTTTGAGATTCAAATTGTTCTTCCGTCAAAACCGCGGAAAGACTTTGTAATAAATCGGCAGAGGATTCGATTTGAATTCCAAGGGATTGGATATAGGAGACGGTTCCATAATCTTCCAAAGATACGCGAGGCAGTAGGCCGTTTTCCGAATAATTCATCAAAACAACGGGCATATTTTGAAGGGATTCTTTTTCTATTTGAAGCATCTCTTGCCAGGTTGCGTATGGCTTCAAATCAAAAAGGCTGCTGATGGTTTCCTCCCTTAAAAAGACGGTGTCGATTTGATGACAAATCAAGAATGGTTTTTCTTTCGATGGAATGACCATGATAATTTTTCGGGTCAGCATTTTTTCACCTAATAGGCGAACCATAAACGGGTTATGGTTTTCATAATCGCTCATGACCCATGCACTTGCTTTTTGTTCTTGCAGATATTTTTGAATCTCTTTGATTTCCATGATTTTTCCTCGTTTTTAGTATAAACCCATGGACGAAATTCTTGGCGAGATATGATGTAAAACCCCTTATCTACGTGTAAAATATCGCTATGCTTTGGACGGATGAAGGTTTAAAAACAAAAGAAGAAGCTCTCCCTCTATCGGAATACCCTCGACCCCAGTTAAAACGATCCTCTTTCCTTTGCCTTAACGGGTTTTGGGATTTTGAAATTTCAAAATCAGAAAATAAACCCAGCCATTTCTCCAAAAAAATTAGAGTTCCTTTCAGCCCGGAAACGCCTTTGTCGGGAATTCAAACCTCCGTTGTTTCGGAGGATGTGCTGCATTACCGACGCTATTTCGACATTAGTGATTTGGATGAAACACGTCGATATTTTTTGCATTTAGACGCCGTGGACCAAGTGGCGGATATTTACGTGAACGGGGAATTTTGCTCTCATCACGAAGGGGGGTACGATCCGATTGAAGTGGAATGCCATCACCTCCGCAAATCGGGCAATGAACTTTATGTTCGCGTTAAAGATGATACGGATAACCCTATCTTCCCTCGAGGGAAGCAACTTAACCGACGCGGGGGTATTTGGTACACCCCAACGAGTGGAATTTGGCAAACGGTTTGGTTAGAGCAAACGCCAAAAGATCGAATCACTTTCCTTCGTATCGCGCCTGATTTTGATAATCGTTCCCTTTCTCTGTCCATTTCCCTTGATGGAACATTTGAAGAAGGCGAAGTTGAAATCTCGTTCCATGGCCATTTGTTAAAGCGTGTGGCTTTAGATGCTTCGTTATGTCTAACCGCCCCCTTGGAAGAAGAATTTCATCCGTGGTCGCCCGATGATCCCGCTTTATATGATTTGTCGATTCGTGTAAACGAGGATCGCGTTACCTCCTATTTTGCTATGCGAAAATTTGGAACGATTTCTTGGAAAGGGCATTCCGTTTTCGCCTTGAATAATCATCCTTTGTTTTTAAATGGTTTATTGGACCAAGGCTATTATCCGGACGGAGGCCTGACCCCGCCTAGCGATGCGGCGATGCTGCAAGATATCCAAAGTATGAGAAAACTAGGGTTTAACATGCTTCGGAAGCACATTAAAATCGAGCCCCTTCGTTTTTATTACCATTGCGATAGTTCAGGCATGCTTGTGATTCAAGACCTTGTAAATGGAGGGGCCCCCTATAAGAAGTGGCTGATTGTGGCAGGACCTTTTTTATGTCCAAAATGGAACGATGAGAAAGCCAAGATTCAAAAACGTTTTGGCCGAGGAAACCTCCAATCGAAAAACCGCTTTGCTGAAGACTTAAAAAGAACCGTATCTCATCTTTATAACGTTCCCTGCATTGCAATTTGGACGATATTTAACGAAGGCTGGGGACAATTTGACGCAAGGAAAATGACCTCCTTATTGAAGGAATTCGATTCTTCTCGTTTGATCGATTCCGCCTCCGGTTGGGCGGATCAAGGATGCGGAGACTTTTCTTCTCATCATATTTATTTCCGAAAAATCTCGTTGAAGTCCGATTCCAAGAGAATTCTGTCTCTCAGTGAATTTGGCGGATATTCTTTGTTTTTAAAAGACCATTCCTTTAGTGCGAAGTCCTTTGGATACAAAAAGAAGCGGGACGTGGATGAATTAACGGCTTCTTTAATCACGCTTTATCGCGATGAAGTAGTGCCCTTTATCGATAAAGAAGGCCTATCGGTTGCCGTCCTCACCCAGTGGAGCGATGTCGAGGATGAAGTAAATGGTTTGGTGACTTATGACCGCAAAGTGTTGAAAGTACGGGAAGAAAAAATGATTGCATGCAACAAGGAGGTGGCTTTCCATGATTAAAGCGTTGTTTTTTGATGTGGATAATACCCTTTATTGTTGGAAAGAACACCGTTTTATGCCAGAAGCCTTGAAAGCCATCAAGAAATTACAAAAGAAGGGCATTAAGGTCTTTCTGTGCACGGCGCGCCCTTATGATTCCATGAAGCGGTTTAATTGCTTCAATCTTGGCCTGAAGTGGGATGGGTGGATTGGATCTGCGGGCGCGGTCGCTTTTACGAACGGGAAATTCGTTTTTAAGGAACTCATGGACCCCAAAGACGCGAAGGGGTTTATTCGTTTGGCAAATGAAAACGGATTGATGATGGAAGTCGTCACCCCGAGATCTCGCTACATGACGGATGAACGAAATGAATATTATTTCGAATTTGAAAAATACTTTGAGGAGCCTTGGTGTCCCACCAAAAATTACAAAGGCGGTCAATGCACGGGTTTCTTGCTTTATTCTCCAAAAAAGTTCGACTCTCTTTTTCTCGAACGTTTTCCCCATCTGGCCTATGATCGTTTCCACGAATTTGCTTTGGATGTAATGCCTGTTCGCCATAGTAAGGGGAAAGGCATCGCCGCTGTGATGAAATATTATGGTTGGAACAAGGATGAAGCGATGGGATTTGGAGATGGGGAACAGGACATTGCCATGAAAGAGGGGCTTAACCAGTTCGTTGCCATGGGGAACGCTCTACCCATCGTCAAGAACGCCGCGGACTACGTAACGAAAAACGTGGAAGAAGATGGCATCGTCCATGCGTTAAAGCATTTTGGATTATTAGATTAATCGCTTATCTCTCCGGGCTGCCGTAAAGATCGAATCCCGTGGCGGAGGAGGTGTAATCCGCGGCATTTACATCCCCTTTGAGGTTGTTTTTAATATAATCAAACGTCAAATCTGCGGGATAAGTTTTGTATTCGCCATGGAAAACGGGGTTTAAGCCATTGAGGCTTGGAAAATAGTCATATTTCTTTTGAATGTCTTGATGATAATAAAGGTAATCGATGAGAGCTACCATGTAATAGGTGTTGTCGATAAGGCTTGAATATCGATCCACATCCCCCGTGTATGTGGGATTGTACCTCGCTTCATTTTTGATTTCGTCTCCCCGCAAATCCGCGATGACGATATTATTTGTAAAGGGGGTGGCTTTGTAGATATCCCCATAGGTGATTTTTCCACTTAAGGAAGCGCGTTGGGAATTCTCCATGACTAAAGCGAGTCCCGGGTAACTTTCTTTGTACGTTTCGTAGATAGCTTTGCAACCTAGACGGGCAACACCATATTTATTGATGGAACCATTGCGAACGACACCGGCATATTCGCTCGTTTTCTTGGTAACCTCCGCGGTCATATAACGGTCATAGACTTTTTGAATTCTTGGGGAGGTTTTCGTAGATTGAGCCGTAAGCACGTCGGCGGATTTCTTAGTGATTTTGCCTTCACTCAATTCCATGGTCATGTAGGAATAATCCTTGCCGTTGCTATAGGCTTGTAGACAAGGGGCGGACCCGATATAACCTGTGTTTAAGGTATGGCTATGCCCACAGAAGACGCCATCGATATAAGAAGAGAGATAGGAACTGGCATTCCAAGAATCCACGGCCTTTTTGTCGGCGTGGATGCTTAGCACGACAATGTCGCATTTTTCCTTTTCTTTGAGTCTTTTTGCTTCATTTAAAGCTAGCTGTTTAGGGGAAACAAATTCTAATTCGCGAACAATTTTGGCGTTGATGGAAGTGGTTTGCCCTTCCCCAATCATTCCGATGATTCCAATTTTGGCTCCGCCTTTTTCCACGATGGTCGATAACTTGGTTTTGCCCCAGGATTCTTTGGAATAGTAATTCACGATGTTGCCGGCAAGCATCGGGAAGTTGGCACGTTCGATATTCGCGTAAAGCCGATCTAGACCATAGTCAAACTCATGGTTTCCCAAAGTCATGGCATCAAAGGGGACGGCGTTCATCGTTTCGGTGAGAAGGGCTCCGTAATTGGAATTGGATTCATAGGAACCTTGATACATGTCTCCCGCGGATAGGATGATTGTGTGCTCGGGGTCGCGGTCTACTTCGTCGGCCAGGAAAGAAAAATAGGACAATAAACCTTTTTCATACCCATTAGGAAGCACGCTTCCGTGAAAATCGTTGACAGAATAAAAGCGGAAAAGTCCGGAGGGCTTTGGCGTATCCAATGAACTTTCGGAAGAGGGTCTTTCTTCCGCTGAAGTTTCTTGATTTGAGGAAGAATTCGTTGCGCTTTCAAAACTAGAGGACGACGAAGGAATAGGCCTATTGGAAGAGGAGTTCCCGCCACTAGAAGAACTGGAATTAGAATGGGCGGGGGCGCAACTAGACAAAAGAAGGAGAAACGCGGAATAAATGGCGATTTTCTTTGAGGTTTTCATCGCCGTATTTTACCATTGTCCACAAGGGGCTTGTACATGGAAAAAAAGATTGCGTTAGTTAGTCAAGGAGGGGGGACCCGCGGAGCGTTTACCGCGGGTGTTCAAGATGTTTTAATGCGGGAGGGTATTCGCTTTCCTTATATCATCGGAACTAGCGCCGGAGCCCTGAATAATGTGGACTATTTAAGCGGAGATATCGGCCGTTCCAAAGTCGTGACGACGGAGTTGGTCGCCGATAAGAAATTTTTGTCCCTCCATAATCTCATTCATAAGGGAGGTCTCTTTGATTTTCAGTATTTGGGCGTTGAAATTCCAAAGACAAAATTGCCCTTCAATGACAAGAAATTCAATGAAGATCCCCGAACTTTTATCGTCGCTGCTACCAGTCTTGATACCGGGAGAGTCGCCTATTTTCAAAAAGGGGTTACCCCTGATATTTGGCCCGCGATTTATGCCTCTGCCTCCCTTCCTTTGCTTTCTAAACCCGTGGAGGTGGAAGGACAATTATATTTAGATGGAGGACCAACGGCTGCCGTACCCTGGAGAAAACCGGTTGCAGACGGGGTAGAAAAATTAGTCGTCATCCTGACGCGCCCTGCGGATTACCGAAAGAAAAACAAACGATCCAAAGCCCTTATTGCCGCAGCAAAATCGCTTTATCACAACTATCCGAACTTCCTTGCTGCCTATCTTCGCTATCCTTTGTCGTATAATAAGGACATGGACGACCTTTTGGCTTATGCCAAAGAAGGGAAGGCGTTCCTGATTGCACCGAAAGAATCCCTCGGTGTGTCCAACCGCGAATCGAGCAAAAAGAAATTGCTGCCGGTTTATGAAAAAGGCGTAGAAAGAATGGAAGAGTTGCTCCCTGAACTCCTGGAATTTTTAAGAAATGAATAAGAACGACAAGAAACAGCATCGCCCCAAGAAAGGGCTTATCGACCCCAAGATGGTTACCGAATGGAACGTCTACAAAGAGACGACTCTCATGGAATTTTTGATTTTCAAAATGGGTCCATCGTCCCGAAAAACCGTGAAGTCCCTATTGTCCCATCATCAGGTGGCTGTCGGCGGAGTTCCCGTTTCCCAATTCGATTATAAAATCTATCCTGAAGATGTCGTGACGGTTTCTAAACGCCGCATTGCCAAAAGGGAAAGAAAAGACCTCCCCATTTTATTTGAAGATCAAGATATCATTGCGATCGATAAACCTTCCGGCTTGTTAAGCGTCGCCACCGAAAGGGAAAAAGGAAAGACGGCTTATCGGATGGTTTCGGATTATTTGACCCAAAAGGACAAAAAGTCCCGTGCTTTTGTCGTTCATCGTTTGGACGAAGACACTTCGGGCGTTTTGATTTTCGCCAAGAACATCGAAACGAGGGAAACTCTCCAAAATCACTGGCAGGAAATTGTGACCAAAAGATATTATTATGCGGTTGTTGAGGGTGAAATGGAGAAAAAAGAAGATACTCTTCGCGACTATTTGGCCCAAGACAATTTCCAGTTGATTTACGTAACCAAGAATAAAACAAAGGGGAAACTGGCAATTACTTCCTATAAAACCATTAAAGAAAAAGCTGGTTTTTCGTTGTTGGATATCGCGCTAGATTCGGGAAGAAAGAACCAAATCCGCGTGCAACTAGGAAACATCGGTCACTATATCGTGGGCGATGACAAATACGGGGAACCGGCCGATCCTTTAAAACGGCTGGGGCTGCACGCTTATGAACTCGCTTTCACAAACCCCCTTAACGGCAAGGAATACGATATCAAATCGAATATGCCCGTTGAATTTAAGAAAATGTTTTTTGAGGGCAATTATAATTTGAAGGTGCTTTCGAAGGTCGTGGAAGCCAAACAGCGGAAAAAGATGCGGGATACGCGAAGCGAAACTCGCATCAAGAAGGGCAAAAAGCGCCAAGAAAAGACGGAACATTATTTTGGCCAAAATGCCAAACAATCGAAGACCGCTTCGCCAAAAAAGAACACATACCATAAACCAAGAGCAAAGAAATGAATATGGCACCCAGTCGAGAAAAAACGTTAGCGGAACGTCGGTTAAAGCATAGACGTCCCTCCTTCTTTCGTGAGAAATACGATTTTTTATTTCGCTGGGATTCGCTATTTTATTTTGCTTTATTCACTTTGCTTGTTGCCTTTCTTTGGATTGGCTATTCGCTTATCGAAAATGGGTTTACACAGTTATTGAATTGGGATTATACGTGGCAATACGTGCCATTTGCCTATACTTATTGGGATTCTTGGCATACGTTTTTCACCACGGGACGCTTCCCCATGTACGATCCCTCTACGTTCATTGGGACGGACTCCATTGGGTCGAATAGTTATTATGGCTTATTTGATCCCTTTGTCGTGGTGATGGTTCTTTTTCCCCGCGCATGGATCCCTCAGATGTTTGCGATTTTAACGGCGGTCAAAATCATGGTGGCCACGCTGCTCACGCGTCTTTACCTCAAATACATGGGAATTCAAGAATGGACGGCTCGTTGGGCGTCTTTGGCGGCTGGATTATCGGGCTACGTGTCCTTTTTCGTTGGCTTTCCCAGTTTTGTTAGTGCCGCCTGCTATATTCCCTTGATTTTGCTTGGCCTTGAGAAAGTCATTAAAGAGCGGAAACCTTTCACCCTGGTTTTGGCCTTATTCTTAGAAGGCATCACTTCCTTTTTCTTCTTGGTTGTCGCTTGTATCTTTGGCGTTTTATATGCTTTGTGGCGGTATTTTTGGACGATCAAAGAACGAAATGCAAAGGAAAATGGGACCGTTATCGTCATGGGGGTCGCTTCTTTTGCGATCGCTTTATTGCTATCGTGTTTTACCATTTTGCCTTCGTTACGTGAAACGATGCTTTCGGGGCGTGGGTCCTCCATTGGGCGCGCTTATTTATCCGCGGTGAAAGAATCGATTCTTTCCCATGATCTTCGTGCCTTCTTCGGCTTTGTTTTTGAGCCGGTCGGCGATCATCCAGCCAGGGAACTCATGGGTTTGCTATCTTTCTTTTTTCCTACGGGTGGGCATGTGGCTTTGCCGTTGGCGCGAAGCGGCTATGACGCTTGGACATCGGCCTTATTCTGCTACACTCCCTGCGTCATTTTGTTTTTTACCGCCTTGATTCATAGCATACGCCTTCAAAAAATGAGCCATCTTTTGGCCGTTCTCGCCATCCTGTTCTTGGTGTTTACCAACTCCAGTTATTATTTGTTCTACGCGTTTTCTGGGAATGGATATGGCCGGTGGTATATCGTCTTGATTCCTTTGATTGTTTATTATTGCGCTTGGGGATTTGATCAACGTTCTTCTAGCGTTCGTTGGATTCCCTTGGTGGGTTCCCTTTTGGCTTTGCTTGGAACCATTGGGGCCTTCTTTTTATCGGATAAAGTCCTAAAGGGAGTGACGTTCAACATCAATCCCAATGGACAAACTTATTGGCGCAGCGAATATGTTGCGGCTACGGAAATCTATGACGGCAACATCTTCAACGTTTGGTATCTCTATTATCAGCTTGCCTTGGTGGCCATAGAAGGTTCTTTGATGGTATACGGGCATAAGAAAGAGTGGCTGCCGAAAGCACTGGTTGCTTGCGTGGCTATTGAATCGATTGTTATGGGCAATATTGCTTATGCCTATGACGGAGTGTGGTCTTATCAATATTCTTATGCCAATGGTCAAACGGCGCGTGAGACGATGAGTTATGTTGCTAGGGAAATCAAAAAAGAAGACAATTCTTATTTCCGGACTTACGCGGATTCGTTCGGCTCCACCAAATATGGGGCGAGGGTAGCCGGGCTGAACGCCTCCAGCGACTTCCATTCCCTCATGAATTTTGATGTAGAAGATTTTGCCCTCAACAACCACATGAAATCCCCTGGATCGGTATTAACGACCTATAACGGAGAAGAAGTCTATAACAACAGTTGGTCAGGGTACTACGCGAATAAACGGCTCGCCACCGATACGGTTCTTGGCTATCGTTACTATGAAATCTCCAATTCCTATTCCTCGTGGAAAAATGTAGACGGCTCCGCGTTCTTTCCTACACCAAACGTTCCTTATGGTTCGGTGGAGATTCCCTCTGCCTCTCCTAACCGTGACTTGTACCGCGTTTATCGCGTGAAGGAGGAAGCTCGCCCTGAGTTAGGGTATGCCGTAGATTCGAACCGCGTCTACGCGTTGATTCACGACCCCAATAGCTATTATTCCACCAATTTCTATTCGCGAAACGTTAGTTCCAAAACCGGGTTTGCTCAGCTGCTTCGCGTGGAAGAAGCTGAACTTTACGGGGCCATGGTCGAAGAAAATGCCGTTTTGCCTTCCGCCATCAATGTGAAGAGAGATAATCGCTCTCTTACGGAATATTACAATCAAATGTACTCGCTATCTTCTCGCTTAGGCTATGGGCTGTCCGCGACCTATTACGAAGTTGGCGGCGAGGATTTGATGGTCCCCTCCTCTTCCTCCCCCTATTACGATGAGGGGCTTGGCTTCTTTCTGAAACACTACACAAAATCGGAAAAGATTAGCTCAACCAAAACCATCAAACGCGATTCTGGGATGGTGGCTTTTAGTCCGAAAGCAGGCGGATATTTTAACGAAAAAGAAGGATGCTACATCGAGCTTAAATACTATAACAACATGTCGAGTTCCTCTTCGGGAACCTATAACGAAGTGCCGCGTGTTTATTTGATTGGGGATCGCTTTGATTCCGATGGAAATGTCGTGGAAGAGAACGCGTTACTAAGCTTTGAATACAACGCTTTTGATAATGCAAGGAAGACGGACTCCGGTCGTCCTTATTATGGCCCCTATTCTTCGACATTTGGCCTTTATGCGAACGAAGGCAAGGTCAAATGCGTTGTTTTCTGCTATACCGGAAGCAAAGACTACCCAACCATTTCTTTTGACCCCAATAACGTCTATTTCACCGCGGAAGATTATGAGAGTTTAGGAAACAAGATGGCCCAGCTCCAAGAGGACAAATTGCAAAACGTCTATACCGACACAGATCGGTTTACTTTTGAAACCAAGTATAGCGAAGACCGTTTGGTTTTAACCCAATTAGGCTATGACAAAGGGTGGTCGGTGATCGCGACTTTGCCAGATGGAACCAAACAGAATCTCCCAATCCTCAAATTAAATGGGGGCCTCGTCGGTTTTGCGGCTCCAGGACTTACGCAAGAAGATGGAACCCCTCTTCGGATTCGTTACGAAATGTGCTATGTGACTCCCGGTGCTTCCTATTCCGGTTTAGCCTTCGGGATTGGGCTTGTTTCTTTAAGTGCCTATTTTGCGGTCAGCTATCTTCTGAAAAAGAAAAAGGAGGAGCAAGAACACCATCCTTTATCCAACGACTAAGCTTTATTTTTCCGTGAAGTTTCGAAGATAAAGCTCATAGACGCGGTTTTTTGGAACGTTAAGGTTGGTTGCGACGTTTTTAACGGCCTCTTTTCCCGATCTCCCCCAATCCAATTCTTCCCTCAGGGCCAACCCGATTTCCGCATCGGTAGTTTCTTTCTTTTCTTTGTTTCCTTCGACGACGATGACCATTTCACCCCGCAAACTGTCTTCCGATTCGCAAGCAAGATCCGTCAACGTTCCTCGGACAAATTCCTCGTGCGCTTTGGTGATTTCTCTTGCCAACACGGCCTTTCGATTGCCCAAGCTTGCCGCCATGGCAACTAAGGTGCGGGTGATGCGATGGGGGGATTCGTAGAAGATTAAGGTTTCTTCTCGCTTAGCAAGTTCCCGCAATTCTTGGTTCCGTTCCGATTCTTTGGCAGGCAAAAAACCTTCGAAATAGAAGTGGGAGGAATCTAAGCCGGAGCACGCCAAGGCGTTGATGGCAGCGCTTGGGCCACTGACAACGGAGATTTTGATGCCTTCGTCAAGACAACGGGCAACAAGCCTTTGTCCTGGGTCACTGACGGTAGGGTAACCTGCATCGGACATATAGCACACCTTTTTTCCGCTTTTTAGCAGAGAGACAATGGAAGAGGCGGCTTCTTCTTCGTTGTGCTCGTGGCAGCTGATGAAGGGTTTTGATATTTGGAAATAAGATAATAACTTGCCGGAATTTCTTGTATCTTCCGCTGCAACGTAATCCGTTTCGGATAGAACCTCCAAAGCGCGTGGAGAGAATTCCTTTAAATTGCCGATTGGAGTGGCGATTAAATACAAAAGGGGTGATTGCCCTTCAAAATTCAATTCTCGATTCATGATTTCTTATTCCCTTCATTGGAGTTGGATGGACCACGATTTAGACGATGCTTTCCACGAAAGTTCCGATGGTTGCCTTTGTTATTTTGCTGGTCTTTGGAATTATTGTTTCCTTGTTGCGGGCGATTGTTTTGATTGGAGGAAGGATTGCGGTTTTGTTGATTGTTTCCTTTGCGGTTTTTGTTGTTTTGATTGTTTTTTCGCCCGAAATTATTGTCTTTATTGGGTTTTTGGTTTCGATCGTTGGTGTCGTTGAAGTTTCTTCCACTGATATTGTAATCGGGCAACTCTAAATGAAGGTGATTGTCTTCCTCCTTCTTTTTGTAGGTTCCTTTTTGCATGGCGCGGATGTCTTCTAAGGGATAGGTTTTGTAGTCATCGCGAGTCGCATTGACCAAGCGGACGTTTTTGGAAAGAACGTTAAAAGAATCGACGCTGTAATCCCCTTCTGGAGTATGGATGACTTCACCATGGCGCGGAAATTCTTTTTTGGCTTCGGTATAGGCGTCGTCTTCATAAAGGAGGCAGCAAATCAATTTATCGCAGGGTCCAGAAAGCTTTGGAATGTTGATCGTCAGCATTTGGTTTTTGGCACGCTGGATGGAAATGCCTTCGAAACTATTCAAGAAAGTGGAGCAGCAAAGGGGCAAACCGCAAATGCCGATCCCTCCAATCATCTTTGCTTTGTCGCGGTTTGCGATTTGGCGCAGCTCTACGCGGCACCCCAGTTCCGGTGCGAGCATATGAAGCAATTCGCGGAAATCTACGCGTTTTTCAGGGGAGGTATAAGTGATGGTGACTTTTTCCCCATCCAAAGTATAAACGGCATCAATCAAATCCATGGCTAAGCCGAGGATTTCGACGTCGCGCCTACAAATTTCCAACGCTTTCTTTCCTTGAGCGAGGTTGTATTCGTAATGGGAGATATCCCCTTTATTGGGACGACGCAAAATGGGTTTTAATTCCAAAGAAGAATGGTAGAAGGAAAGCGGCGTGGACGAGGTGCACACTGTTCCAATTTCATAGCCAGAAATTGTCTCAACCACCACGAGGTCGCCCGGTTTTAAATCGGAGAAGGAAGTGGAGAAGAAATAGGATTTATCGCTGCCACGGAAGCGAATAGAAACGAAAAAGGGATAGAGATTTTCTTTGGTTTGAGTGGTGTTATTGGTATTGGGTTCCATAAGATTACTCCTTGTAGATGACATAGATGAGGTGGGTGAAGAGAAGACCAAGATTGATGTTGGTGTCGATTTCTCCCCGTAAGGTCATGACTTCTAATAGGGCTCGGTCTGGATTAGGAATCGAAGAAGCGATGACTTTTGTTTGACTTAGGTAAGAAGATAGGCGAATTCTTCCTTGTCGGCGAATAGAAGCGACATCTTCGAATAGCATAGCAAGCATGTCGAGATAGAAACGCGCGCTCTTCTTGGAATTGAGGAGCGGAACGATGGTTTTCTCCATAACGTAACGAGCGTATTCTGGCTTTTCACCAAAGGCTTCTAACATGGCTTCGAATGCGGATTTCGCGTTTTGATAATCCGCGGTTTCAACTTGTTCTGCAATAAGACTTGCGTCGTTATTGAAGAATGAGAGGATTTCTGCGTTGTTTTTTGCTACACCGATGGAAGTGGCCTCTTGAATGACTTGTTCTTGAGGGACAAGTAGCATTCGGACGGATTCGCATCGCGAAATGATCGTCGGCAGAACTTTGGATTCATTTCGGGTTGTTAAAATTGCAAACGTATTGGGGGAAGGCTCTTCCAAGAATTTTAGAAGGCTGTTGATGGCTTCTATGGTCATGTTTTCCACTTCGTGAATCACATAAACCATGATGCCTTTTCGTTCCAACGCGGTCTGGTTGAAGTTTGCAAGCACGTTACCAACTTCGTCTTTTTTAATCGAATTTTCGCTGCCATCAAGGCAAACGAAATCCGGATAGTCGCTCGCATCAATGCGTTGGCAGGTTCTGCAAGTTAAATCTGCAAAAGGGCTAGGGTGATCGCACAAAATGGATTTGGCAAGATAAATCGCGGATTCCTTCAAGGGAATACCAGCTTCACCCATTAAAAGATAAGCATGGGAAAGGCGCCCTTTTTCTAGGGCGTTCGCGAAAGTGCGATAAGCCAAAGGCTGATGGTTTTTGATGTATTCGCCAATTCCCATACCGAATTATTTTAGCCTTTCTTGAATGACGGCGTAGGCATCGTCGACTACTTTATTTAGAGGTTGAGACGCATCGATGATGACATAACGGTCCGCATATTGCTTGGCTAAATCCAAAAAAGCTTGGCGAACGCGATGATGGAAATCTAACTTTTCCAAGTCTAAGCGGTTGACCTCGCGGTTTTGGTTTGCGGCGATGCGGGCTAAGCCTTTTTCGGGCTCGATGTCAAAAAGTAAAGTGAGGTCGGGGAAAGTCCCTTCGGTTGCGAACATATTGATATCAAGGACGTCTTTAAGGGCAATGCCACGTGCGCCGCCTTGATAGGCCAAAGAACTATCAAGATAGCGGTCGCATAGAACAATTTTTCCTTCCTTTAATGCTGGCCAAATCTTTTGGGCGAGATGTTGTCTCCTGGAGGCGGCGTAAAGAAGGGCTTCGGTTCGCGGATCCATGTCCGTGTTTTTCCGATCCAAAATAATGTTGCGAATCTCTTCGCTGATGGGGGTGCCTCCCGGCTCGCGCGTTAAAACGGTTTGGGCACCACTTTGAATGAGGCGTTCGTTAATAAGGCGTAAAGCGGTGCTTTTCCCAGAACCCTCTCCCCCTTCAAAGGTTACGAAGATACTCATAATGATTTTCTCCCTTCGAGCGCTTTTTCTAGTGTTAGTGGATCGGCGTATTCCAAGTTGGCCCCCATGGGAAGCCCATATCCTAGTCGCGTGACTTTAATATTTTTCCCTTGCAACATCCTGGCGATAAACAAGGCCGTTGTTTCCCCTTCAAGGTTGGGGTTCATGGCCAAAATCACTTCGCGTATTTCCTCTTTTTCAATTCTTTGAAGCAAAGGGGCAATGGAAATATCTTCCGCTCCAATTCCTTTTGTTGGCGAAAGCAAGCCACCCAAGACATGGTAAACGCCTTTGTACTGCAATTTTTCAAAGGACAAGGCATCTTTGGGTAGAGAAACGACGATGCAGGTGGAGTGGTCGCGTTCCGGGTCGTCACAAATCTCGCAATGCTCGCCTTCACAGTAAAGTCCACATGTGGGACATTTGTGAATGGAGGTTTTCGCTTTGCGAATCGCTTCCGCAAATTCGTTAGCGTCTTCCTCCCGCATTTCAATAACACTAAAAGCCATGCGTTGGGCACTTTTCATCCCCACGCCTGGCAGTTTAGAAAAACTGTCGACTAATTCGTTATAGGTTTTGAGTTCTTTCATTAAAACGGCATGCCGGATTGTCCGGTGATTTTTTCCTGAATCGCATCCGATTCTTTTTGGATTTCTTTCATGGCTTCGTTGACGGCCATGGCGATGGTTTCACAAAGCAAGTCCGCGTTTTCGGGGTCGAGGGCATCTTTATCGATTTCCACACTCTTGACGCTGCGGTTGCCTAAGACGGTCATTTTGACCATCCCGCCTTTTTCAACGACAAATTCTTTTTGCTCCAAGGCGTCTTGGGCCTTTTTCATTTCTCTTTGCATGCGCTGGGCTTGCATGATCATTTGCTGCATTTGATTCATTTTCTTTTCCTCCATCAAAATTTAGGCAATTTAAGCTGTATGTCTTCGGGACGAGGCAGTTGAGATAACTGCTTTAAATTAAAGTAAGTGGTTTGAATGCGGTTGTTGTCCAAACGAGTTAACGCGTGAACGAATACCTTTCTTCCTAGAACCAAGGAAACCATGGCAGAAATGGCCTTTTGATTCTCCTTCAGATTTGCAATTTCTGCAGACTTATCGTAATTGAAGTTGATGAGCAAGGCTTCTTGGCAAAGGCAGAAAGGCTTGCCGTCCGCTAATAGTTGAGCCACGCTTCCCACGCGACTATCTAATGCGGCGTCTTGGAATTCGGACCAGCTATTGAACAAGTTCTTTCTTTCGTTCTTGTGCTTGGGCCCTAGGACCATGATTTTGATCATTTCGTCATCGGAAATCGATACAGGGGTGCCTTCTTTGTATAAGCCATCTCCCGGAACTTTGGATAGGTCAAGAGAGGTTGGGGCCGGCAAGGACGAAGTTTCGAAGAATGATAATGTCGTGTTGTCACGCACAGGGGTAGGCTCTTCCGCCGCTTTTGCGGGAGCTGCGGGTTTTGCGGAGGGAAGGGGTTCCATCTCGGACTCATCCGGCTCTTCCAAGAAACTGGGTATTTCGTTTCCGAGGTAGGGTTTGCCTTCTTCGGGAATGTAATCCGCTTCCTTTGGCACAGGAGACGGCTCGACTTTCTCTTTCTTCTTGGGCTGTTCCGTTTGTTCGGGGGCAGGGTTAGAAAGGGTCGGCGTTTTTTCTAACGCAGGGGCTTTTGGCTCAAATGAATCGACGTGAACCGGCTGCTTTTCTTGGATGGCAATGACGGGAACCGGCTCTTTTTCTTCCGAAAGTGTAGCCAGTTGCAACATGGACAACTCGAACAAGGAACGCACGTTAGATACGACGCGGAAATCGCGTTGCGTCTTCAATAAGATATCGATCATTTGATTGGCGCGCTTGGCATCGATGAGTTTATTCAAACGTTCGGCGTCTTGTTTCTTCAAAGATTGAACCAGCGATTCATTCTTTGTTTTCCGATAAATGATGAAGTCTTTTAAAATATCGAGCAGGCTCGCGCACAGGCGACGGATGTCGACTCCTCCCTCGAAGAAGAAGGATAACTTTTCAAGGATTCCAGAAATATCGCCTTTAGCAATCAACTCCAACAAATTGATTTTTTCTTCGGTAGATGTGAGCCCGAAAACAGAAAGGACGTCCGATTCCTTCAACGCATCTCCGCTATAGGCGAGAACTTGATCCAAAATGGAGAGAGCATCACGCATTCCTCCATCTGCGAGGGAAACAACGGCATCCAACCCATTTTCTTCGAATGCGATGCCTTCTTGCCCTAAAATCCAAACAAGTTTGGCTTTCATGTCGGCTTCGCTGATTTTGCCAAAATCGTAACGTTGGCAGCGGGACAAAATGGTTGGGAGGACCTTGTGGGGTTCCGTGGTTGCTAAAATAAAAACAACGTGTTCAGGGGGTTCTTCCAAGGTCTTAAGCAAGGCATTAAAAGCCCCTTGACTCATCATGTGGACTTCGTCGATGATGTAAATCTTGTAACGGCCTTTGATAGGGGCGTAACGGACTTGCTCAATGAGGTCACGGACTTGGTCGACGCCGTTATTGGACGCCGCGTCAATTTCGATGACGTCTGGATGAGAGCCTGAATTTAATTCCAAACAGTTGGAACAATGATTGCATTGATGCCCAATCCCCTCTTCGCAATTCAAGGCTTTGGCGAACAACCTCGCCATGGAAGTTTTTCCGGTCCCTCTTGGACCGCAAAAAAGATAGGCATGGGCAATCTTGTCATTGGTGATTGCGTTTCGTAGGGTGCGAACGATTGCTCGCTGTCCAGCAACCTCTTCGAAGGTTTGTGGACGATATTTGTTATAGAGTGCTTTGTAGGCCATATGCGTTCCGTGGAATTATACCTTTTTGTCGTTTTTCTTCCTAGTGACTAATCAAGGATTAGGAAGGTTTTATCTAGGGTGGTATAATCCACGCGGAAATTGGAAGTTTTATGGAAGAATCAATGCACAAACGCCTCGAGGCCATTCGAATTCGCTACGAGGAATTAGAAAAAGAACTTACTTCGGAAGAAGTTGCGACGGATGTTGCGAAATTCACACGCTTATCGAAAGAAAAGTCCAACATGGAAGAAGCGTATGAAAAATATTCAGAATATCTTCGCCTCAGCCAAGAGATTAAAGACTCGCTGGAAATGGAAGAATCTGGCGACCCCGAGTTGGCTGAATTTGCCAAAGAAACGCGTAAGGCGGACGAAGCAAAAAAAGAAGAAATCGAATCGGAATTCAAAAGCATTTTATTGCCCAAAGATCCTAACGACGACAAAAATATCATTGTTGAAATCCGCGGGGCAGTTGGCGGAGACGAGGCGAACCTTTTCGCTGGCGATTTAGTGAATATGTACACCCGTTACGCGGAAAAACAGGGTTGGAGCATCAAACTTTTGGATGCCTCCTTAGGAACCGCTGGCGGTTATTCAAACATTTCGTTCATGATTAAAGGGGAC
Source organism: uncultured Bacilli bacterium (assembly GCA_934700895.1). Lineage (GTDB taxonomy): Bacteria > Bacillota_I > Bacilli_A > RFN20 > CAG-826 > Alloenteromonas. The sequence continues at coordinate 59,784 of CAKUXV010000006.1, read as the reverse complement.
CGCGTTTATTCCAAGCTTAAATTTGAAAGCGGCGCCCATCGCGTTCAACGCGTTCCGAAGACGGAAGCCAGTGGTCGTATTCATACTTCTACGGCGACGGTTTTGGTGATGCCGGAAGCGGAAGAAGTCGACGTTCAAATTAATCCAAACGACTTGAAAATCGATACCTACCATTCCCAGGGCGCGGGCGGACAGAACGTCAACAAAACGGAATCCGCAGTTCGAATCACCCATATTCCGACGGGCCTTGTCGTGGCGTGTCAGACTGAAAAAGCCCAATTGCAAAACAAGGCTATCGCCATGCAGATGATCCGCGCCAAGGTCTATTCTTTTTATCAAGACCAAGTGGATGCCCAAAGAGCGTCTGAGCGGAAACTCAAGGTTGGAACCGGTGAAAGATCTGAAAAAATCCGCACTTATAATTATCCGCAAAATCGCGTTACCGATCACCGTATTGGATTTACTATCAATCAATTGGATCGCGTTATGGTGGGCGAATTGGATCCTATCATTGACGCTTTAATTCATTTTGACCAAGAACAAAAACTTCTGGAACAGGAGAAACAAGACAATGCCTAAAATCCGCGATGTCTATTTCAAAGCCATTGAAGAGGGAAAAGTGCATTGTGTCAGCTCCCAGGATATTCGTCTTCTGATTTCTCGGGATATGGGCTATGCAGAACCCATCGATACTTTGTTCCATCAGAACGATGAATTTACCGCAAAAAGCCAATTTAATATCCAATTTGCGCGTTTATTGAAAGGCGAACCCGTCGAATATATTTTGAATGAAGCCAAGTTTTTGGACCACCGGCTATATGTGGATGAAAACGTTTTGATTCCGCGAATGGAAACGGAAGAGTTGATTGCCAACATCTCCGAAAGAATCACGGACTATTATGATCCGCGTAATTATTTGGTTTGCGCTGACATCGGAACGGGCAGTGGGTGCATTGCTATCGCCCTGAAATCCATCTTTCACAATTGGTTAATTACGGCGACCGATATTTCGGAAGGCGCTTTGGCGGTTGCTAAGAAAAATATGGAAACTTATCATTTACCAATCCATACGGAACTAGGGGAAAGCTTAGAGCCTTTTATTCGCAACAATATGGCGCTCGATATTATTGTTTCCAACCCGCCTTATATCCTAAACAAAGATGATGTTCAGGACTCGGTGAAAAACTACGAACCTTCGAGCGCTCTTTATTTAGACAAAAATCATTCGGTATATGAATCCATTTTCCGCGATTACAAAAAAGTCAAAAAAGGCACACTCCTTATGTGCTTTGAAATCGGCTACGATTTAAAAGACTATTTAACGGATTTGATGAAGCGTTATCTCGAAAACTATGATTGCAATTTCGTCAAAGATCTAAATGGGCTTACTCGTTTCTTGTTTATCTGTTGTCATTAAGAGGTGAAAACATGGATACAAAAGTATTGGAATGGAATCAACTGGAAGAAGCAGTGGCGCTATTAAAAAGCGGGGAAGTTGTTTGCTTTCCGACGGAGACCGTTTATGGAATGGGCGCTCTTTGTTCGAAACAAGAGTGTTTTGATAAGCTGGTGACTATCAAGCGACGCCCGCCCGAGAAACCCTTTACTTTGATGTGTGCTAATTTCACACAGGCAATGGAATACGCGGAACTGGATGTGAAAGTTCTTTCGGTCATGCATGCATTTATGCCAGGGGAAATTACCGTTCTTGTTAAACCGCGGAAAAACATTCCCTCTTGGATGACTTTAGGAAGCCCCTATATTGGCATCCGCATTCCTAATAGCCCAGAGGTTTTAGATTTAATTGACCGGGTCGGTGTGCCATTGCTTGTTCCTAGTGCCAATGTTTCCGGAAAAAAAACTTCGGTTTCATTTGAAGAGACCTTAGCCACTTTTGACGGAAACGTCGCTGCCGTGATACGGGGAGAATGTCACTCTTGTCTCGCCTCCACGATTGTTCTTTTCGGCGAACAGGGATTAAAACTTGTCCGTCAAGGGCCTATCGCCTTCAACGAGATTGAAAAAGCATATGCTTCCGCCTCTTTTTCCGTTTCATTAGGGTCGGATCATGGCGGATTCGGTTTAAAAAACAGCATTCGCAAGCATTTGGAAGGACGCGGTTTCCGTGTTTTAGACGAAGGCACGGACAGTTTAAAAAGTTGCGATTATCCTTTCTTTGCCTATAAGGCTGCGGAAGACGTTAAAACTGGGAAAGCCGAGTTGGGAATTCTTTGCTGCACTTCCGGAGAAGGCGTCATGATGGTGGCCAATAAGGTGGAAGGAATTCGCTGCGGTTTGGGATATGATGATGTGGTAACCGGCAAATGCCGTGAACACAACAACGCCAACATGATTTCGTTTGGCGCGGCCTACATGGATGAAGAAGATGTTTTACGTAGGGTCGACATTTTCCTTGCTGAAAAGTTCTCTCTGCTAGAAAAACATCATCGTAGAGTGGAAGAAATTTGTTCTTTAGAACAACATCGCTCCCTTTAAAGAAATTTCACAAAAAAATATTTTTTTCACCTTCTAATTATGTGTGGAGAATATTTTTGTTTGCCCCCGTTGTGGAAATAGCGATCCCCGTTTCTTGGGGATGAAAAACGGATCCCCTTATTGTAGGAAATGCATTCAGTTTCAGGGTGAAGAAGCGAAAAAAGTCATCCTTCAGAACCCACATGCCATCGGGTTGGAACTTTCGTATCCCCTTTCCAAAGAGCAACAGGAACTTTCCGATCGCATTGTTTTCAATTTTAAGCAAGGGAAAGACACGTTGGTTTATGCGGTCTGCGGTTCGGGAAAAACCGAAATTAGTTATGGAGTTATTGGCTATGCGATGAGTCGGGGCATGAAAGTTGGCTTTGCCTTGCCTAGAAGGGATGTTGTTATCGAATTGTTTTTTCGACTGAAAGAAGCGTTTCCAAGTGGAAAAATTGTCGCGGTATACGGGGGTCATCGGTCTAGACTCGAAGGCGATTGCGTTGTGCTTACGACCCATCAGCTATATCGTTACCCCGACTATTTTGATTTGCTCGTTATGGATGAAATCGACGCCTTTCCTTTCAAGGGGAATGAGGTGCTGATTTCGTTATATAAGAAAAGTTTGAAAGGGCATTGCGTCATGATGTCGGCTACTCCATCCAAAGAAATCGTCGCGGAATTCAAAGGGGATGGGAAGGAAATGCTGACCTTGCACACGCGTTTTCATCGTCACCCGATTCCCGTCCCCGAAAGCAAAAAACTCTTCGGGCTTTTCACCTTGGTTTTCTTAATGAAAAAACTGAAAACGTTCCAAAAACAGAACAAGCCGTGCTTCGTATTCGTCCCTAAAGTTCGATACACGTCCTCGGTCTTTTCTGTTTTATCGCCCTTTTTTCCTCGAGGAAATTACGTGTCGTCGCAACGGGAAAACCGAGAAAAAATCATTCAGGATTTTAAGGAGGGAAAATATGACTATTTGATTACAACAGCCGTATTAGAACGGGGAATCACCGTGGCCAATTTGCAGGTTGTTGTCCTGCACGCCGATGATCCCATTTACAACAGTGCTGCCTTGATTCAAATCGCGGGCCGTGCCGGAAGAAAAGCGAGCGCACCCACGGGAGAAGTTTATTTTATTGGCGAACGAATCACCAAAAGCATGGAGGACGCCATCAATGAAATCCGATACTGCAACACCTTTTTGTAAACTGTGTTTCCGTCCTTTGGAACCTTGTTCTTTTCATCGTGTTTTCCACCGGAATTGCTCCTTGTGTTATCGCTGTTTTTCTAAGTTTTCTCCGCAGTGGTTTCGTTTCAAGGTGGAGGATGTTACTTGCTTGGCTTTATACCCTTATAACGAAACAATTCGAAATGCTTTGTATCAGTTCAAAGGATGTGGGGACATCGAATTGGCCCCTGTTTTTTTGGAACGAATCCTAATCTTTTTAAAATGGAGGTACCGCCATTATGTCGTTGTCCCCGTTCCATCGAGTCCAAGCCGTGACGAAGAACGCGGATTTAACCAGGTGGTGGAGATGTTCCGCAATTTGAGCCTGCCGATGCAATCCCCCATTACCAAGCCATTTGAAATGAAACAGAGCGATTTAAATGCAAAACAGCGGGCACATATAGGCGAATTCCTTCGTTTTGACGAGACGAAAAAACTAGCCAACAAGCCTATTTTGCTTGTCGACGACGTTTGCACGACGGGTTCCACCGTGAAGGCATGCATTCGTCTTTTGAAACAGCATGGAGCTAAAAAGATACGGGTGTTGGTTATGGCAAAAGTCATCCAGAAGGGAAAAGACGATGGACTTTAATTGCCTACCATTTATTCAAATGGTATGATAATTCGGCTTTTTTGATTGAGGAGTTTTGAAGTGGCAAATATATTTGAGAGCATCTTCCATTTTGAGAAACGTGAATTGAGTCGCTATATGAAAGAAGCGGACCGTGTGATTTCTTTTGAAAAAGAGATCGCCGCATTAAGTGACGACGAACTTCGGGCAAAGACAAAGCACTTCCAAGAATATTTGAAGGGCAGCGCCAATGATGAAGAAATGGATCGCCGTCTCGAAGAGATTAAATACGAAGCTTTTGCGGTTTGCCGCGAAGGGGCGAAACGTTCCTTAGGGCAGTTCCCCTACAAAGTTCAGATTGTCGGTTCTTTGGTTTTGAATGGCGGCAACATCGCTGAAATGCGTACCGGTGAAGGTAAAACCTTAACCGCAACGATGGCCGTTTATTTGAATGCCTTGACTGGCCGCGGTGTTCACGTCGTAACCGTCAACGAATATTTGGCCTCCCGTGACGCGGAATGGATGGGCAACGTTTATCGTTTCCTTGGCTTGACCGTCGGCGTCAACCTTTCGACCAAAACGGCTGCTGAAAAACGCGAAGCCTATCTTTGCGATATCACTTACACCACGAACTCCGAATTAGGCTTCGATTACCTCCGCGATAACATGGCTCAGTCCTTGGATGGCCGTGTTTTACGTGGCTTAAAGTTCTGCGTTATCGATGAAGCGGACTCGATTTTAATCGATGAATCGCGCACCCCGCTTATTATTTCTGGCGGTCAACGTTCCTCGGCCTCTCAATACCAAGTTGCGGATCGTTTCGTTAAGCTCTTAAAACCCGAAAAAGATTTCACCATCGATATCAAAGATAAAACCTGCAACCTCACGGATTCGGGCAATGACAAGGCGGAGAAGATGTTCGGCGTGCCCAATCTTTACGATCCCCAATACGCGGATTTGGTTCACCGTATCCATCAGGCGCTAAAAGCCAACTACATCATGATGCGTGACGTTGAATATATGGTTGACTCTGAAAATCAGATTCAACTCATTGACCAATTCACTGGACGTATCATGAAAGGCCGTGAATATAACGACGGCTTGCAGCAAGCAATCCAAGCAAAAGAAGGAGTGGAAATCAAGCAAGAAACCACCGTCTTAGCCACGATTACTTATCAGAATTTCTTCCGCCTTTATAAGAAAGTTTCCGGAATGACCGGTACGGCGAAAACCGAAGAAGAAGAATTCGAAAAGATTTACAACATGCGTGTCATCGTCATTCCGACGAACCGTCCAATTCAACGTGTTGATGACAACGACATTATTTATGGAACCCATGAAGGCAAATTGCGCGGATTGGTGGAAGAAGTCCAAAAGCGCCACGCGACGGGCCAACCGATTTTAATCGGTACGGTCTCGGTTGAATCTAACGAAGAAATCTCACGTCTTTTAACGGAAGCCCACGTTCCTCACGAAGTCTTGAACGCTAAAAACCAAGCTCGTGAAGCGGAAATCATCTCTCACGCAGGCGAAAAAGGCGCGGTTACCCTCGCCACCAACATGGCAGGCCGTGGTACGGATATTAAATTAACGGATGACGTCAAAGCTCTTGGCGGCTTGTGCGTTCTTGGCACGGAACGCCATGAATCCCGTCGTATTGACAACCAGTTACGCGGACGTTCTGGACGTCAAGGTGACCCCGGCTATTCTCGTTTCTTCGTTTCTTTTGACGATGATTTGATGAAGCGTTTCACCAATGACGAAGCCCGTGAAAGAATGAAGAAAATTCTTGGCGATGAGCATTTGGAAAATAAGATGATTCAGAACATGGTTACGAATGCTCAAAAACAAATCGAAGGAAAGAACTTCGATATTCGCAAAAACCTTCTCGATTACGATGACGTTTTGGCTAAGCAACGTCAAATTATCTACGATCGCCGCGATCGCATCATGCTTTCCGGTGACATCGAGGATTTGATTCACGATTTCTTCTTGGAAGCCGGTAAATTCCTGGCAAAAAAGAGCACGGTCCCTGGCCGCGACGAAGATTTGATTTCGGCGGAATTGCTGGGGAAAACCATTATGCCGGCTTTCTTACCAGAGGGTTCCATGCCAGAAAAAACCTTAAAAGCTTATGATGAAGCCACGGTAGAAGAAGGCGGAGAAGACTTAGGCGAATTCCTCTATATGGAATATCTTAAGAAACGCAAGACTTGGCCGAAGGAAGTGGCTGACCGCGTTGAGCGTTCCATCACGCTATCGGTTATTGACCGCAACTGGACCAAACACATCGATGCCATGACGCACCTTCGTGAAGGCATTGGGCTTCGCTCCTACGCTCAAACCAATCCATTACAAGACTACGTGAATGAAGGATACGATATGTTCCGCGAAATGAACCAAACCATTGCGGTTGATAGCGTATTCAACTTTATGAATGCCCGTTTACGCACTTCGACTCCGGAACAGGAACAGCCCAAACCGGAACCGAAGGTGATTGAGGCCAAGGCAGAAGAAAAGGAAACCGCCAAGGAAGAAACGAAGGAATTGGCCGAGCCAAAGAAAGAAGAGGCTCAGCCGCAACCTGAACCAAAGCCTAGGCCGGCCGCCGCTTCAGACCCCAGTAATGCCGCCATTCTTCACGTGGGAACCGCTGCGCCACAAAAATTTGAATACGTAGCTCGCCCAGAAGAAGACGACAACAAACCCATGAATTTGGATGAAGCCAAACAAATTACCCGTTTGATGCTCGAAAAGAAAATCACCCGCGAACAGGTGATCGAAGCCACTCAACGGGATCCGATGGATTTCCATTTGCTATGCAAGGATGCGAAAGCCATCATTGCTTACCTGCAAGGCGACAATAGTAAGGAAGCGCCCGTCAACCCTATTCAAAACCCAAACAAGGAGTAAATCTATGAAGAATCTAGTCGAGCTGAAACAAGGGGCCTATGAATTAGGCAAATCCGTTCAAAGCCTCGGCGATTCTCTGGATTTGCCGAAGATTGACGCGGAGATTGAGGCGTTAACCGCCGAACAAAACGAAGAAGGCTTTTGGAACGATCAAAACAAAGCCAAAACAGTTTCGAGCCGCTTAGCTTCTTTAGTTTCGAAAAAAGAGGCTTATCTGAAGTGCGCTAACGTTTATCGCGACATTCAAGATATGCTTCCCGAAGTCAGTGAATCCGACAAAGACATGATGGAGCTTTTGGATTCCATGGAAACAGACCTCGAGAAAGATTGCTCGAATTTGCAGCATAAATTGTTATTTAGCGGCCCCTATGATGCTTTGAATTGCACCCTGGATATTCATCCTGGTGCTGGCGGAACCGAAGCCCACGATTGGGCGTCGATGCTCATGCGTATGTATGGCCGTTGGGCTGAAAGAAACAACTTCAAAGTTCAAGTGATCGATATCGAAGAAGGGGAAGAAGCCGGCATTAAGTCCGTGACTTTAAAAGTTTCGGGACAAGATGCTTATGGCTTTTTAAAGAGCGAAAAAGGTGTTCATCGCTTGGTTCGCATTTCTCCTTTCGACGCAGCCGCAAGACGTCATACCTCTTTCGCCTCGGTCAATGTCATTCCGGAATTCGGCGCGGTCAGCGACATTGTGATTGACCCCAAAGATTTGCGAGTGGACACCTATCGTTCAGGCGGAGCTGGAGGACAGAATGTTAATAAGGTTTCTTCCGCGGTTCGTATCACCCACTTGCCGACTGGTATTGTGGTTCAATGTCAGATCGAACGTAGCCAACTCATGAATAAAGCAACGTGTATGTCCATGCTTACCGACTTATTAATGCAAAGAAAGCTGGAAGAGAGGGAACGTCAATTAAAATCCATTCAAGGAGAACAAAAGAATATTGAATGGGGGTCGCAAATTCGCTCCTACGTTTTCCAACCGTATACGATGGTCAAAGATCATCGCACAGGCTATGAAACTGGCGATATTAACGGGGTAATGGATGGTGATATTAACCAATTCCTTTTCTCCTATCTAGAAATGGAGTCCCGCAAAGATGCAAAAAATGTGGACTAAAAAAGAAGTGCTGCACGTAATTCGCAATTACGCGCTCATCGTTTTGGGCTGCTTTTTGCTAGCGGCCGGCGACGCTATCTTTATCACGCCATTTAATATTCTTCCCGGCGGTATTATCAGCGTCGGAATCATTGTCCAACATTTTGTTGATGCGGCGGGCATTGATTTTCAAGTGATTGATATCGTGACTTGGATTCTTCAAATCAGCCTATTGATTGTCAGTTTTATTTTCTTAGGAAAAAAATTCACGTTGCATACCTTGTTTGCTACGTTGATTTATCCGGGAATCTTCACGATTCTTTATCGTGTTCCCATGGTAGATGGCATGCCGATTGGACAATTTCTTGCGGATCAGTTGATGAAAACCAGCATGGAAGGCACGGTGTCTACCTCCGTTTTGCTTCTTGCATCTATTTTTGGTGGAGCGATGATTGGAGGGGGCGTCGCCACCACCTATCATGCGGATGGATCGACGGGCGGCTTTGATGTTATTTCTGTCATTATCGCTAAACATACCCCCGTAAAAGAGGCGCTATCTTGTTTTATCATTGACGGAACATTGATTCTAATTGGAATCATTGTGAAACGCGATTTGGCACTAGGGTTAATTGGTGTGCTTTCCGCCTTTGTTTGCGCAGCTGTTGTTCAATATTTTTACGTCAATTCCTCCTCGTATGTTATCGCCGATATCGTTTCCTCCAAGCCGGAAGAAATTCAAAAATATGTCATCGAGGATATGGACCACACAACCACGGTAATGGATGTTCATGGAGGCTATAGCGGTGAAGAAAAGATTTTGATTCGCGTCGCTTTCAACAAAAGAGAACTTCATGATTTTCGCGAATTTATTGCTTCAGTGGATCCTCGAGCGTTTGTTACCTTCACCACCGCTTCGATGATTAACGGAGAAGGGTTTGACCCCCTTTCTAACAAGGAAGAGAAAACCCTGCAAATATCCAATATTGCAAAACGAAAGAAGCAGGATTTGCACGATTCTAGCAATAACAAAAAAGAGGAATAGCTCTTATGGAAGAACATCGCTTTAAGCTCGTTTCCAAATACAAGCCAACAGGGGATCAGCCAGAAGCAATTGAAAAGATTCTTCATCGAATTTCCTTAGGAGAAAAATGGAACGTCATCCAAGGGGCGACCGGAACGGGAAAGACATTTACGGACGCTAATATCGTTGCAGCGTTAAATCGCCCAACGCTTGTGATGGTTCACAACAAAACGTTAGCCTCTCAGCTTTATGGGGAATTCAAAGAACTATTTCCTGAAAATCGTGTCGAATATTTTATTTCGAACTTCGATTTCTATCAGCCTGAAGCCTATATTCCGAAAAGCGACACTTACATTGACAAGAACGCTGTCATGAACGAGGAGATCGACATGATGCGTTCCGCGGCCATGAATTCGATTCTCCAACGTCGCGATACAATTGTCGTTTGCTCGGTTGCTGCCATTTATGGCTTAAGTGACCCCAATGAATATCAGGGTTTGATTTTTGAAGTTCGTCAAGGAGAGACGCTAGACCGCAAGGGCCTTTTTCGACAACTTTTGGATGCCCAATATACTCGCAACAATTTAGAGCTGAAGCCCGGTACTTTTCGCGTTCATGGCGATGTTATCGACATCGCTCCTCCTACCCACGATTATTTTATTCGCCTCGATTGTTTTGGGGATGAAGTGGAATCTATTAAGCAAATTGATGCGGTAACGGGCGAAGTGCAAAGAACCTACGCAACCTATCCTATCTTCCCTGCTTACGATCACGCTTCTACAAGAAGGCGCATCGAAGCAGCTTGCAAAACCATTTCGCTGGAATTGGAAGAGAGACTCCGCTATTTCCGAGAGCAGGGGAAACTTTTGGAAGCGGAGCGTTTGGAAATGAGAACACGCCAGGATATGGAGTCCATGCTGGAATTTGGTAGATGCCCGGGCATCGAAAACTATTCTCGCCATATCGATGGACGACTTCCAGGGCAAAGGCCGTATTGTCTTTTGGACTATATGCCCAAGGATTATTTGCTTCTTATCGATGAAAGTCACGTCACGATTCCACAAATTCGTGGGATGTATAACGGAGACCGTAGCCGTAAGGAGACACTAGTGGAATATGGATTCCGCCTCCCAAGCGCTTTGGACAATCGTCCTTTGAATTTCCAAGAATGGGAACAATTAACGCCCAATAATGTTATATGTACCTCCGCCACCCCCGGGGATTACGAATTGGGGAAGTGCCATAACGAAATCGTAGAACAGATTATTCGTCCTACCGGTCTATTGGACCCTGTTATCGAGGTTCGACCGACGCTCGGCCAGGTGGATGATCTCATTTACGAAATCAAGGAGCGCGTTAAGAAGAACGAAAGGACCATGGTGGTCACCTTGACGATCAAAATGGCGGAAGATCTTACCTCTTATTTACGCGATCATGGCATTAAAGTGACTTATTTGCACAGTGAAACCAAGACATTGGAACGCACGGAGATCATCTACCAACTCCGAAAAGGCAAATACGATGTATTGGTTGGCATTAATCTTTTGAGAGAGGGTTTGGATATTCCTGAGGTGTCTTTGGTTGCAATCTTAGACGCGGACAAAGAAGGGTTCTTGCGCAGCACCCGAAGCTTGATTCAAGTTATTGGGCGCGCGGCGAGAAACGCTGAAGGACGCGTGATTATGTACGCGGATACGGAATCTGATTCGATGAAGGAAGCCATTACGGAGACCTTGCGACGCCGCAAAATCCAACAACAATATAACGATGAAAACGGGATTATTCCGACAACGATTGTCAAAGAAATTCGTCCTCCTATGCACAATAGCGAAGATGAGGTTAAAGCCTTGTTACATAACGAAAAGCCCATCGGCAAAAAAGAGATGCAGATGCGCTTAGAAGACATCGAAAAACAAATGAAGGCAGCGGCTAAAGCCTATGACTTTGAACGAGCAGCTCAATTACGAGACATTCTCTTTGAGCTAAAAGCGGAGCAAGAGGAAAAACGGAAATGAAAAATTACGATATTTATTTATTTGATTTTGATGGAACAACATTCGATACCAAAGAATCCCTAGTTCCTGTATTTAAAGCCGCTTTTGCATCGATTGGCATGGATTGCACGCCGGAACAAGCCCATCACTATATGCATCAAAACGTCTTGCAAACTTTGCAAGAAAGAAAGGTTTCTACCTCGCTATACGACACCTTTGAAATGGCAATTCGAAAAGCTATTGATCTTCCGGAAGCCATTCGCGCAAGTCACCCGTTTCCAGAGACCAAAGAAGTACTGTCTGCTCTCCGACAACAAGGGAAACGCGTGGCTTTTGTTTCTGGGAATTCCTCCCATCACATTCAATTATGCTTGGATTGTTGGAAAGTGGATCCATCGAATTATGAATTTGTGGTTGGAAATGACGAATATAAAAACGGAAAGCCAGACCCTGAACCCATTCTTTGCGCGTTAAATCGCATGAGCGTTTCCCCTAATTCCAACATTTGCTATATCGGAGACTCTCATCAGGATATCGAATGCGCGAAAGCAGCTGGAGTAGATGCTATTTTCATTTCTAGAAATGGGGGCGATAACCCTCCCGTTCGACCCAATGCCCTCATTCAAAGTCTCCAAGAGTTGCTTTTGAAGCGAAAAGACTTTGAAAAATAGGAGTTTCAGTTGCGGTTTGAACCATTTTGGTTTAACGTATTCAAGCGTTTTTAGGCGAAAGGAGAAAAATGCATGAAGTGGTATGACATAATCTTCATCATCGTTTCGTTGATCATTATCATCCTTTCTCTTCTTCAAGGCGGTAAATCCGAAGGTGCTTCCGGCGCGATCACCGGCGGCGGATTGAACGTCTTTGCAAAAACCAAGGAACGTGGTTCCGAGAAAGTCGTTACCTATTTGACCTTCGCGTTCGCCATCTTGTTCCTAACCCTTGCTTTGATTGTTATGCTGCTAAACGGAGTAGGAGCGGATGCTTCCAGCTCCACCTCTTCGGTTGCTGCTTAATCTTTTTTTGAAACATTGGCGCCCCAAACGGGGCGCTTTTCTTACCTTTTCACTACCCTTTCTTCGCCGGGATGATAATATTTTTTCATGACAATCAAAGAGTACGTTGCCGCGCGGAAAATATCGATGCGCGATGAAATTTCCAAAAGTGGGAGAATCCCCCATTTTGTAGTGATTCAGGCCAATGACGATCCGGCGAGCGATGCTTATATTCGTGGAAAATTAAAAGATGCTGCTGAAATCGGAGCGGAAGCGGAACTTCGCAAATTCTCCCCGAATATCAGTGAAACCGAATTGCTCGCAGAGATTGCAAAAGCGAATCTTGATTCCTCCGTAGACGGTTTAATTGTTCAACTCCCTCTTCCCAAACAAATTTCGGAGGAACGAGTCAAATTGGCCGTCGATCCTAAAAAGGACATTGATGGATTCCATCCGCTGGGATCGTTTGACCCCTGCACCCCAAAAGGAATCGTGGATTATCTGTCTGTGGAAGGCTTTAACTTCAAAGGAAAAAACGCCGTCGTTCTTGGTCGTTCGAATATCGTGGGTAAACCCATGGCTAAGATGTTGCTTAAGAAGGATTGCAACGTAACGGTTCTTCATAGCAAAACCAGCGAAGAGGACAAAGCGTTTTACCTCGCTCATGCCGACCTTATCGTGGTGGCCATTGGGCGTTTGGGCTATCTAGATGGCCATTTCCCATACAAAAAGGACGCCATCCTCGTAGACGTTGGCATCAATCGCGGAGAAGATGGGAAATTACATGGCGATGCCGTTCCTAATCTCCCAGTTGCTCTTCAAACCCCCGTTCCGGGAGGAGTTGGGCTTTTGACCCGCATTGCTTTGATGGATAACCTCCTTCTTGCCTTTAAAAATAGAAAGGCTTTATGAATTCGGACTCCCGCTACCATTTATTTGGAATCGATTTTGGCCAAAACGAATGCCAACGAGAATTGGTTCGCCTCATTCATTTGGATTCGGATTTAATGCCTGTTGTTTTCTGCAAAGGCAGCGCTGGAACGGGAAAAACCTTTGCGGCTTTGGCAGCAAGTCTTCATTTGGTTCGCGGCCCTAAGGCGAGCCGAAAATACAAAACGGTTTATTATGTTCGCGAGCCGGTAGAAATGGGCCACCGACTCGGTTATTTAAAAGGAACAGAAGAAGATAAGTATGGGCCTTATTTGGGTCCCCTTTTGGATAATTATTCGCATTTGATGGAGAACATCCATCCGGATGAAGGCCACCCTCTTCGCGAACCGAAACGCAAAATCGCGGAAGAAGCCATGACCCCGACTTATTCGCGCTTGCCTTCCGACATTATTCCATTGGCTCCCGAATTTATGCGCGGACGTTCTTTTCAAGACGCCATCATTCTTGTCGATGAAGCCCAGAATATGACATTGGACGAGTTGCAGACCATGGTGACGCGATTGGGACGCCATTCCAAAATGATTATCATTGGATCTCCTAATCAAATCGATGTCCCTGAGCAAAGCGTTGAGAAAAATGATTTTGAAATCGCCTATGAAATTCTCAAGCCAACGGGTTTGGTCGGTTACGTAGAGTTGGTTGCCCCGATGCGTTCTTCTTTCGTCGTCGATTTCGACATGCGTTTCGTAGAATATAAAGCCAAGCATAAGGCAAAATAAAAGCCGGATTTCTCCGGCTGAATAAAATATCCTATCTTTTATTTATCATTCACTTCTTCGACGGTGATGGCAGGGGGCTCGTTGTCGCTTTCTTTATGCTCAATATAAGCCGGTTCCGTAACGTCGGCGCGTTCTTCGTCGGGAGCAGAAGACGATGGTTGATTTTCGATGGGACGCTTCTTGCTGGCTTTTACCATATTAATGACGGCGATGACTCCCCAAGCGATGGAAGCGAGGCAGAAGACGATTCCAGCGATGAGCAATACGATCCCATTGTTGTTAGCCGCGGAATAAAGAATCAATACGGCAATGCCAACGGCGACTAAAACCGCGGCAAAGACAATTTCAAAGATAGGAACAAATAATTTTTTGGAACGGCGCACGATGGCGAAAACGGAGAAAGTAATGAGCAACGCGCCGATAACGATGAGCAATACGGCAACGCCATAAATCATAAGGCGAGTGAATTGGTCGTGCATGATCATGACAACAATGGCGGCGGTGAGCTCAAATCCCGAAGTCAGCATCACGCTTTCATCGGTTTGCTTTTCTTTCTTATAGAAAACGGTGATGATGCGTAATACGGCATCCATCGCCACGAAGGCGCCAACCATAAAGGGGAGAATGGTTTGAATCCATCCGCCATCCATCCTCGAGTCTTTTCCAAGAGATTGAATCCCAAAGACAATCCCAAAGACGCCTGCGACCAAGACAATCACGGCCTCAACGAGATTCCAAATTCCCCAGAATCGATCAAAATCGAACGGGCGTTTTGTTTTAATACGTTTTTCTTTCGACATAAGAAACTCCTTGCTTCTTTACTCCTGTCTAGTATAAATAGTTTTCGCATAAGGAGTGAACGAAATGAAAAAAACTATCATTAAAAAATATGCAGAGCTCATCGTTCGTAGCGGACTAGCCTTGCGCAAGGGCCAATCCGTCATCATCACGGCGAATTTGGACCAAGAAGACTTTGTCTCTTTGATTGTTGAGGAATGCTACAAAGCAGGGGCGTCCCACGTCTATTTGGATTGGAAATCCGAAAAGGTCGCCCGCATCACAAACAAAAAAGGAAAATTAAAGGATTTGAAACAAGTCCTCCCCATGGAACTTGCCTACCAGCAATGGTTCACGGACGCGCTTCCTGCGCGTTTATGGATCGATTCGGACGATCCCGATGCAGCAAAAGGCCTTGATGCCGCTAAGATGGCTGAGATCAAAAAAGCCCATTATGCGGTTTGTGCTCCCCTCATCGAAGCCCGCGAGAACAAATACCAATGGTGCATCGCCGGCGCCCCTTCCAAAGCGTGGGCCAAAAAAGTTTTCCCAGACCTTTCTCCCAAACAGGCTTATGAAAAGCTTTGGGAAGCCATTCTTGCCACCTCTCGTGCCCTGGATGGCAATGGCGTGGAGAACTGGAAGAAACATGACGAAGTTTTGAAAGCCAAATGCGATTATTTGAATTCGCTCCACCTTAAGAGCCTTCACTACACTTCGAGCAATGGTACAAACTTCACGGTTGGTTTGATTCCCGGAGTTATTTTCCTTGGCGGCGGAGAAAAAACGCTCCAAGGCACGTTCTTTCAGCCGAACATTCCCTCGGAAGAATGCTTCACCAGCCCCATGCACGGCGTTGCCGAAGGCATCGTCTATTCGGCCAAGCCTCTTGTCTATCAAGGCCACCTCATCCGCGATTTCTGGATTCGTTTCCATGAAGGAAAAGCCGTTGAAGTTCACGCGGAAGAAGGGGAAGAAGCTCTCCGTTCTATTTTGACGTTGGATGAAGGATCTGCTTATTTAGGCGAAGTGGCCCTCGTCCCCTTCGATTCGCCCATTAACAATACCGGTTTGCTTTTCTTCAGCACCCTTTATGACGAAAATGCGGCCTGCCATTTGGCTCTGGGCCGTGGATTCACCAACCTGTATCCCAATTTTGAGAAGTATACGGAAGAACAAATCCATTCGTTCGGTATCACCAAATCGCTTAGCCACGTTGACTTTATGATCGGTTCTAAGGATTTGAATATCGTCGGCACAACGGAAGATGGGCGAGAAATCCAAGTCTTCCAAAACGGCAACTGGGCATTCTAATTTAAATAGGTGAAGGATAAGGGATCTACTATCCGGGACTACAAAACGTCCAGGCGATAAAGGGATTGGAGCCTTATCCTTTTTTGATGGATGCAAAGGAAGCGTTGCTCTGCATCAATGTGATCGATGGGTCCTCGTTCCTCGAAAGAATATCCATTGATCCAATAGGTCGCTTGAACGATTTCGCCATGGTAATGGATAAGAATTTCATTAATTTGTTCTGCCTGATCCGAAGAAATGAGAGGCTTTGGCTTTTTTCCTTTTTCATACAGCATGCCTTTTAAAATGGAAGATTGTTCGACTAAAGATTGATAGGGCATCCATTTCATCATGCCTCGATCTGTGTTGACTTCTTTCATGCGTGATGCCCTCCAATTTGCAAATGGCGTTCTCGAATGGTGGAATTTTTCGTTAAGGATGTCGCGCGGAGAACGGCATTCTTCCCATATTTTTGGCTGATTTGATCCTTTGTCTGATCCAAACGCACCCTTTGGATTTGCTCATCTATGGATTCAAACAAAGAACCCTGACTCATCGAACTTTCCGTTACTTGAAAATGGATTCCCAGTCCGCGGATGGGCTCGTTTTCGACAAAACGATAAAAAAGTGAGAGAACTACGGCAAAAAGCAAATCGGTGTCGTTGCTAGGGATGTCCAAACTGCATTGTCTGGAGAATCCCGCGTTTTGAGCATATTGGCAATAAATTCCGATTCTCGTCGCCTTCAAAAATTTGGAACGTAATCGGTAACATAAATCGTCGTTCATCTCCCGCAAAACGAGGGTAGCCCCTTTCGCGGAATAATCCTTCATCAACGTTTGTCCGATGGATAGACTTTTCTCTTTTGGGACATATTTCTCGTTAATCCTGCTTTCGTCTCTTCCATTTGCAAGGTCTTTTAATTGCTTTCCAATGATGCCGAATTCTTTCTTTAGCATGGTGTCGTCTGCGTGAGCCAAAGAACGAAGGCTATGAATGCCCAAACGAGATAAATGGGAGGAGATGCCATTAGAAATTCCCCATATTTTGGTGATGGGGTGGATGGACCACAGCTTTGTTTCGACGTCCTCTTTTCCCCATCGGGCTAAAAAGGGCGGCCTTTTCTTCCCTTCGTTATCCAAGCAAACCTTGGCTAAAAACATGTTGGGCCCAAGTCCCGCGGTGGCGGTCATTCTAAGCTCTTTTTGAATGCGGTTTTGAATCTTTCGAACGATATCCTCGGCTGTGCAACGATAAAGCGACAAATAAGGGGTCAGTCGCAAGAAAGACTCATCTACGGAATAAACGTGCAAATCCTCCTCGGAAACAAAATCGAGGAAGATGGAAACGATTCGGGCGCTTTGCTCCAAGTAGTAACGCATCCGCGGCTTGGCGATGATTAAACCGGGGATGGGCGGCAATTCAGAAATTCGGCAAACGTTAGGGCAATGGTATTTCTCTTTGAGATAAGGAGTACAACTCATGACAATGGTATTGAAACTGCGGTCGGGATCAGCGACGGCTAAAGGGGTGCAGAAGGGGTTAAGACCTCTCGCGGCGCATTCACAAGAGGCGTAAAAGGATTTCATGTCAATAACCGCGTAAATGTCTTCCATGCCTCCATTTTAAGACGGAATGAATTTGCTCTTGAGCCTTGTCTTTTCCATTGACGAATCGCGGTGGAAACCCGCTATAGGCCGTGTAAGAAAACCCTTATGCCGGCACAGGGGAATCGGAAACGAAATTTTTTGGTTTGAAAGTAAGGAAAAAGGAAGCGGGCGACGAAAAAAACGGGGTTGAAAGCATTATGGAATCGTCTATAATAAACGGGCCTTGGGGCATTAGCTCAGCTGGGAGAGCGCCTCGTTCGCAACGAGGAGGTCAGCGGTTCGATCCCGCCATGCTCCACCAAGACGCAAGTTATTGTCGGACTAAAACGACATTCCAATAGATCGCCACCTTCGGGTGGTTTTTCTTTTCCGAATCCTCGCGCAAAATGAAAAGCGCCTTTCCAAAGGTAATCGCCTTCAAATTCAAGTTCGATTTTTCCTGCCGCATAGCCACTGGGGGTGGGTTTTTCGCCGAAAGTTGTGGATTCATAAAGTGTGTCGTCAAAAGAATATACAAACGAATACACCCTGCTCTGTACGCTTTTTTCGTTGCTCTCTTCGTTTAGATTTTCGGATTCTCCGTAAATATCCACGTCCAAACTAAGGAACGTGTTCTTGTCGAAGGTAATGGTGTATCTTCCTTTAGGTTCCGTACCCATTTCCCCATATTCAGGGTCTTGCGCGAAGGAGCCCCCTTTTAAAATGAGGCGATAGGTATCTTCTTTTACTTCGATGTCCGCTTCAAAGTGAATGCCTAGGTTCCCGTCCATTTTCAAGAACAAGGGCAGGTATTCGCGTACTTCGGCGAAGGAATCCATTTTGGAGAGAATGCTGCTTAGCGAATTGGGCGAACCCTTGAAGGAACTTCCAAAGAGATCCCAAGGATTGGTGCCTGAATCAGAGGCAGCATATTCTTTGTCGACGTTGGTGGCGGTTACTTCGCTTCCATCGAACTCGCAGTGGGTGAAATCACCTTCGTCAATTTCGACTTTTCTTTTTCCTTCGGGAGCTGCCATCCATTGTGAAGCTGTTGGGTCAAGGACTTCCGATTTGGTGGTTTGGACGAATTTTCCAGTTACGGGATCCGCAGAAAAGGTTCCTGCGTCTTTTACCGAAATCCCCTCCCCTTCGCCTTCCATGGCAACACTAGCGGTTAGCGGGCTATCATATTGCAATGAATTTAGTAGCGATGCCTTCGTGATTTTCCATGCGGCTTCTTTCTCCTCATGCTCCAGGTATCTGCAAGTGGTGCATATTTGAACCCCCTCGCTATTTTTCACATAGTTATGAGGGCTAAGTCAAAGCGAACATCGCTTTCGCAGGTGCAGGGGTGATAATGCGCTGTTTCATCCTTAGCGTACGCAGTAGACGGGGCGTGAATGTGGGAAGGAGTCGGCTGGTCTTGATTCGAATCAGGCGAGGGTTTCTCGTTGCCACAGGAAATAACGAGCAAAGGCAATAGAAGGAGGAAGACTGTTTTTGTTGGAACTTTCATAATTTTTTCTCCTCAAATTTATACTAAATAAAAAAATATTTGCTTGTAAAATACGCATTTTCAAAATCTAGAAATCATTGAATAAAAAAATAATTGAAGAGGGGCGTGTATTCGTTTTCGGTATTATTTCGATGAAGTCAGATCGACAAATCCCCTTATTTTCCGAGGGTGTTTCGGCGGTTTTCTGTTTTAGTTCCATTCAAAGAATGACTAGGAAAGAGGGCCGCTAATGTCTAAACTATTCGTATTCTTAAATAAGCGAGTTTGCTATGTGGTATGAAATTTTCTATCGGGTTCTTAGTATTTTAAATTATGCGGCCGTTGTATTGTTCGGCGTTCCGTTGCTTTTGCAAATCATCGAGGTCTTGGTATCGCTATTTCACAAGAAGGTGAAGTTCCCAAAATCAGATAAAAAGGCGCGCATCGCCTATTTGATCCCGGCTTGTAATGAAGAAGACGTCATTTTTGATTCCGTGGACGACTTAATCAAAACCCAAAAATATCCCCGGGAATTATTTGACGTCTACGTTGTGGCAAACAATTGCACGGATGAAACGGCGGAACGCGCCAAAAAAGCGGGCGCCATCGTTTTAACCCTAGATGACCCTGACCCCGCTCACCACATGGCGGCTTATCCTTTGAATTACGGCGTGGATTATATCTTAAAAAATGACCCAACCGCTGAACTCATCATTCATTTGGACGCGGATAACCACATTAACCATGAATTTTCTTCCTTGATGAACGACGCGTATCAATCTGGAGTTGATTTTGCTCGTCCTTATGAAGGCGGATTGAACGGAACGCAAAATTTCTTTACGAAAGCCTGCGCTTATTTCTATGCTTTTGATTCGCGCTTTGGCGGAAGGGGAAAAGAAGTCATGCGTTTAAGTGCCCACGTTAATGGGGCAGGGGCCACAATGTCCCGCCGCATGTTGCTTGAAACAGGGGGCTATGATTGTCATACCATCAGCGATGATACGGAGTTCTCGTTTAACCGAATTTTAGAAGGCCGAAAAGCCCACATGGTGGAAGAAGCGGTGGTGTATGAAGACATGCCTTCAAGCGGTGCAGTCACGGCCGGAAGAAATGCGCGTATTGCTAAGGGGAACAAAATTCTTTTCAAATCCAAAACGATTAAGATGCTCCCGCTGTTTTTTAAAACTGGCAATTTCTCTTATCTCGAAACCTTTTTGACCTACATTTGGATTTTCATTGGCGGGCCTATGTTCATTTGGTTTACGGCCTATTATGTCTATTTCTTCCTTTTTGCCGGTTTTGCTATGAACGGCGCATTGGAACTTAAAATGTTTAGCGAAGCCTATTTTTCTACCGTTTTATGGAATACGGTTTGGTCGATGGTTGGCGTTGTCGGCGCATTATATTTCCTGTTTGGCATCGTTCAGGTTTTGATTTTTGCGTTAAAAGAATACGATAAATTTGGTGCGAAGAGCCGTTGGGAATTTATCCCCATGGTCCTTTTGTTCCCCGTATATCTATTCGTTTACGGCTTATCGATGATGGCTCCGCCCCCAAAGAAAAAAGGCTGGGTTAAAGTAAAACGTAACGTAATTTCGTCCCCATCCAAGGAGAAAAAACAATGATGATTAAACCAGTGGATGCCCCAAACTCAGCCCCCTCTAGCGATGTTGCGCTAGATGTGAAGGACTTGGTTAAAGTCTATGCGAATGGCAAAGTCGCGGTAGACCACATCTCGTTTCAAGTGAAGCGTGGATCGCTTTTTGCCTTTTTGGGCGTTAATGGCGCTGGCAAAAGCACGACCATCAATATCATTTGTTCCATTTTGGAGAAGACCCAAGGCAAGATTTGGGTAGAAGGATACGATCTCGATAAGGATCGCAACGCGATTAAAAACCTTATCGGTGTCGTTTTCCAAAATTCCGTGCTAGACGGCATTTTGTCCGTTTACGACAATTTGAAATTCCGCACCGCCTTCTATTCCATGCCAAAGGAAGAAGAGAAAAAGAAAATTGACGACATTGTTCGCCTCTTGGATTTAGGGCCGATTTTGCACCAAAAGGTAAATACCTTATCGGGAGGGCAACGTCGCCGAGTTGATATTGCCAGGGCCATCGTTCACGCCCCTAAATTCCTGATTTTGGACGAGCCAACGACGGGTTTAGACCCGAAAACCAGACAGATCGTATGGGGGTTAATCGATAAAGTCCGCCATGAAACGGGCATGACGGTTTTCCTTACCACCCATTATTTGGAAGAGTCGGAACTTGCCACGGACGTTGTCATCATGAATCATGGCAAGATTATCGCCCAAGGAACGCCGAATGACTTGAAAAACCGTTATAGCCACGACTATCTTGTCGCGTATAAGCCAAAGGATGACGCCTTTGAACAAAAGCTTTCTTTCAGCGGTCACACCTTCCAATACAACGAAGAGAAGCAACTGTATAACATCGAAATCCATCATACGGACGACGCTAAAAAGTTGCTGTCTACCTTTGATGAGGAATTGCAGGACGTTGAAATTCGGAAAGGAACGATGGACGATGTCTTCCTTGCCGTGACGGAAGGTCAGGAGTTTGAAAATGAAGAATAATGTGAAGGCCGTGGATGCGAATAAATCTCGCAATTTCCATGTGTTGATGATGCTGACGAAGCGTCATTTAAAAATGATTTTCGCTAACCACATCCGCATGATGTACACCTTGATGGTTCCGATTGTCATTTTGGTCGTTTACATCCTTTTCCTTCGCGACATGGAAATCATGGCAGTGGAAAACGCCCTTTATGGCGAAGGCATACAAACGATGGATGAAGGCCTTATGGGCCAGGTTCGTTCCATTATCGACGGGTGGATGATGGCAGGTTTGCTCGCAATATCCATCATTACGATATCTCTGCAAACCAATTCGTTGATTGTGGAGGACAAGGAATATGGCATCAATCGCGATTTCGTGGCTTCTCCCATTCACAAGAACGTCTTAATCACATCCTATTTCCTTTATAACTTCATCGTCACAAGCGTTTTATCCTTAATCGTATTCGTTATTTGCATGATCACGATTGGCGCGTATGGGGAGTTTATGATCTCGTTTGTAGATTTTTTCTCCATTCTCGGCATTATGCTTTTCTCCGTTTTGCTCTCGACCTTAATTACGACTTTCGTATGCCTATTCATCAATACGGAAGGGGTTTTGGCAAGCATCATTGCCGTTTTCTCCGCGGGCGCGGGGTTCTTGATGGGCGCCTATATGCCGATTGCCATGCTGCCCAAAGGCATTCAGTATCTTTGCGCTGTATTTCCTTTGACTTATCCTTGCGCTTTGACGCGTTTTGCATTCCTCTCTACCCCCTTCAAACGTTTGGGGGAATATTTGGCGGCGAACCCGCATTTAATCCCAGAGGGGCATAGCGTGGAGGAAATCCTGTCGCTTGTGGAAACAAGTTTTGGTTATCGAATCGATTTCTTCGGTGCGTCCAACATCGGACCAGACCTGTCTTTCGTGGTGACCTTGGTCTTTATGATTTTATTCCTTTCCCTCAACATCATCTTTGCGGGACGCCTTGCGAAACTAGAGCGCAAAACCATCATCAAATCCAAGAAAAAGAGAAACTAAAACAACGAGAAAAGCGGCTGAACGCCGCTTTTTAGTCGTTTAGCCAGAAGGCGGTGATATAAGCCCTCTTTGTTAAGAAGGTGGTCTCCATGGTCCGCCTTTAGGATTCTCAGTCGAAATGAGCTTTCAACACGGGCTTCTCCAGTCAGGATACCAGTTATATCGTAAATGTAGGGGGGTATCAAACCTCCTGGCGTGCTGGTTTCCCAGCACAATCATTATAGAGAACGAAAAGGTTTATTTGCAGTCTTGTACGACGGATAAGAAACTTTCATAATGAATAAAGATTTTGCCAATAAAAAATCCCGCCTCCACGGAGACGGGACTATTTTTCAAGATCGAATTAGGCTTCGACGATGGCTTGAACCGGGCAGCTGGCGATCGCGTCTTCGATGTCCGCTTCGGTTCCTTCGGCAAAGGCTTCGGCCTTTCCGTCATCGTTGAATTGGAAGATATCGCCGTGAGCGCCAACGCAGGCACCACAGCCGATGCACATATCCTGATCAACTTTTGCATTCTTCATAAAGGTTTAAATCCTCCTGTGTACCGCCACATTATAGGTCATTGGGAATAGTTTGCAATGAAGCAAAATTTAAAAAATGCCGATGAAATCAGTTAATTTATATTAACTAAAGGTATAAAAACACATGATTTCGGTTCCTTCTTTCATCGACTTCTTTTAAAATAGCAAGCGTATGGAAACGAGGATGGAACATTTTGCCAAATATCGAAATGACATTCGCATGATGAGCGATGCCGATTTCGAAGCTGTTCGCCTCACCCCAGAGCAAAAAGAACAACTTTCCCGAGCCGTTTCGCCTCAAGAAGCCGCGAGCAAAGTTACGGCGACTTTGGAACGGGAACGCGGCGCGGCGCCTAATCTCAATGAAGCGTTTTTGAAGCGACGTCATCGCCTTTGGGTGATTCAAGGCGTCATTGGCGGCATTCTCTTCATCGTTTTCCTGGTTTGGGGACTCTTGTTGTGGAGGAACAAATAACTATGCCAATTAGCATTGCCATTGATGGGCCTGCGGCCGCAGGAAAAAGCACGGTAGCGAAGCGCGTCGCCAAAGCGCTCCGTTTTGTTTATGTGGACACGGGGGCGATGTATCGCGCTTTTACTTGGTATGTCTTGCAAAAGGGTTTGGATCCCAAAAACGAAGAGGAGTCTTGCTCGTTGATTCCAGATGTTCAAATCAAGATGGATCCTCAAGGAGGCGTCTTTGTTTGCGGACAGGACTGCACGCGGGCGATTCGAGAACCCTTGGTTTCTGGGAACGTCTCTTATATTGCCTCTTATAAGCCGATTCGCCTTGCCCTCATTGAATTGCAACGCGAACTTGCCAAAGAAGATAATGTGGTGATGGACGGACGAGATATCGGAAGTTATGTCCTTCCTAACGCCCAAGTCAAAATCTTCCAAATTGCCTCGGTGGAATGCCGAGCGGAACGTCGCTACAAGGAAAATGTTGAGAAAGGCATTCCCACATCCTTAGAAGATGTGGTGGAGGAAGTTCAGAAGAGAGATTACATCGACTCTCATCGAGATTTTGACCCCTTGATGCAAGCGGAGGACGCTATTCCCCTCGATACGTCGGAAATGGGAATTGAAGAAGTGGTCGATGCGATTCTGGCCATTGTGAAAGAAAAGACAGGAATAGAAACATGCCATTAGGATTAGTTGCGCTGGTGGGCGCCCCTAACGTTGGGAAAAGCACCATTTTTAATCGAATCATCGGACAACGGTTGTCTATCGTGGAAGATACTCCGGGGATTACCCGCGATCGCCTTTACGGCAATGCGACTTGGTTAACGAAGGAATTCCGCATCGTCGATACGGGCGGTATTGAAATTCAAAAGGTCCCCTTTCGGGAGGAAATCAAAGCCCAGGTTGAAATTGCACTCGACGAAGCAGATGTCATCGTTTTCGTGACCGATGGTCAAAAAGGCGTATCGGACCAAGACCGTGCGGTGGCCAAAATGCTTTATCGGACCAATAAACCGATTCTTTTGGTCGTCAACAAAGTGGATAACATTCAGCAAGTGGCTAACGCCCAAGAATTCTATGCCTTGGGTTTAGGGGAACCTTTGGCGGTTTCGGGAAGCCATGGCATTGGTATCGGCGACCTTTTGGACAAAATCATCTCGATACTGCCTGAAAAAGACCAAGCCGAATACCCCGATGCGATCCCTTTTTGCTTTATTGGAAGGCCTAATGTCGGCAAAAGCTCGTTGACCAATGCCCTTTTGGGCTCTGAACGTGTCATCGTTAAGGACTTGCCGGGAACGACCCGTGATTCCATTGACACGGCTTTTACCCGGGATGGCGATTCTTTTGTTGCGATTGATACAGCGGGACTTGTCAAAAAAGGCAAAATCTACGAAGCGGTAGATAAATACGCCGCCCTGCGTGCTTTAAGCGCAATTGATCGTTCAAAGGTTGCTGTTTTGGTTTTGGATGCCAGCACGGGGATTATCGAGCAGGATAGCCACGTCTGTGGATATGCCCTCGATGCGAATAAGGCGATTGTGGTGGTCGTCAATAAATGGGATTTAGCTCCCAAAGGACTCGGGCAAGAGCAATTTGTTAAGGATTTGCAGAGCCGTTTTAAATTCTTAAACTACGCCAAAATCTTGTTCATGTCCGCCAAAAACGGCAAAGGCGTCCAACAAATTCTTCCCGCGGTCAAGCAGGCTTATGAATCGAGCTGCCGTCGCATTTCCACATCGATTCTCAATGAAATCATTCAAGATGCCCAAAACATGAACCCCACTCCAGAGTTCAACCACGGCCGTCTGAAGATTCTTTTCTCCAGCCAAGTGGGGATCAATCCGCCGACGTTTGTCATGTTTTGCAACGACCCCAAGTTTGCTCATTTCTCTTATACTCGATACTTGGAAAACCGACTACGTGAGACTTTTGACTTCTCTGGCACGCCGATTTCTATTATTTATCGTCAGAAAAAGTAAGCAAAAACAAAAACGGGACGAAGCGGGAAACTGCTTCGTTTTTCCTTTTCGTTTTCCAAGGGGATTTTCCCTCTCTCCAACGTTCTCTTTTTATAAAAGAAGGAAAGGAAGAAGGCTTTTGAAAGAAAAAAACAAGTATCTTCGATGCCATCGAATCTTTTTAAAAATTGTAAGCGGTTACCTCAAGATAGTAAGATAATTTGGAAAAAAATTTGCAAAAGATTCGATGGTGCCTTATATTAGTGGCGTTCTAGCACTCGAAAAGAGGAGGTAATAGCTCATGAACAAAGCTGATTTGATTGCCGCCATTGTTGCCAAAGGAATCCTTTCCCACCGCGATGCGGAAACCGCCATTGACGAAGCTCTTGAAATCATGGAAGAAACCCTTGCCAAGGGCGAAGCCGTGAAGCTCTCTGGCTTCGGCATCTTCGAAAAGAAGGAGCGCGCTGCTCGCACCGGTACCAACCCCTCCACTGGGGCCAAGATCGAAATCCCGGCCAGCAATTCCGTCGTCTTCAAGCCGTCCAAAAGCCTTAAAGAGAAATTGAACTAAGCCTTTTTATCCTTAGACTGCGGAGCCCTTCATAGGACTCCGTTTTTTGATGCAAAAAGTTCAATTTGATGGAAGGGACGTTTACAATACAAAAGATGAAATGGCCGGATGAATGGTTGCAACTTGCTCGTTTGTATTCCGAACATGGGTTTTCCCTTTGGATGATTGGCGGTTCCAGTCGGGACTTACTTCTCGGAAAAATGCCATCCGATTGGGACTTTGTCACCGATGCAACACCCGATCAGGAAAGACAATTTCTAACTGATTACTCGGATGCCTTTGCCAAATTTGGTTCATTAAAGCTAAAGTGGATGGGCCAGGAAGCGGATATTACGACATTGCGTGAAGAAGGAGAGTATCTAGATGGACGTCATCCCTCTTTTATCCGTTTTGTTACGGACCTTGAAACTGATTCCAAAAGAAGAGACTTTACCGTGAACGCCCTTTACATTGATCCTCAGGGCAAAGTGACAGACTACCATGGAGGATTGGAAGACCTGAAAATGAAGGTACTCCGTTTTATTGGGGATCCCGTTACGCGAATTCAAGAAGACCCTTTGCGTATTTTGCGTGCGGAACGCTTCGCTAAAAGGCTAGAATTTACTTTAGATGA
Source organism: uncultured Bacilli bacterium (assembly GCA_934700895.1). GTDB lineage: Bacteria > Bacillota_I > Bacilli_A > RFN20 > CAG-826 > Alloenteromonas. The sequence goes on along the minus strand of CAKUXV010000006.1, from coordinate 32,900 downwards.
AAACGCGAAGAAGGCGATGGAAGAAAATCGTTCTCTTCTTAGCCGTCTCAACCCCCAAAAAATCGCAATGGAAAAAGGAAAGGAATGATTATGGCAGAAGCATTACCCAAAGAAGGCGTCGATTTCCGTTACCTCATTCTTGAATATTACAAAAAACTTGGTCTTACGGAGACCGAGCTTTGCGTTTTGCTCATGATCAACCATTTATTGAATCAACAAAACGATTGGATTACGCCCGATATGATTTCCGTTAAGACCAATCTGAAAACTCCAGAAGCGGATCGCGTGATGGCTGGCCTTCTTGGAAGGCAGTTTATTGCGTATGTGGAGACCAAAGAAGGGAAGCAAACCCGTTGGAAAACATCTCTAGAACCTTTAAACCACGTTCTTTGGCAGCAATTCTCGGCGGATGTGGCTAAAAGCAACCAAAATCGAATGTCTGCTGAGCGTTCGGAAGAATTATCCAAACTGTATGCAATTTTCGAAAAGCGGTTAGGGAAAACCCTCTCTCCTTTTGACAAAGACATGATGAATGCCTGGCTAGACGATGGATATCGCCCCCAACAAATTGTTGATGCAATGGAAGATGCCTTGCTTGAAGGCAAAAAGGCCATGAAGTCGATTGGAAAAAAATTAAGGATGCACCGTGCGGGAGATGATTTCCGAAAAGAAGGCTATACGGCTGTTTCGGATAGTTGGGACCGCGATATCGAAGAAACCATAAAAATCGCCAATACGGAATGGGTAGACGATGGACGGAAATAAAAAAGACCTCGCTTTTTCCTATTGGGTAACAAAATTTCCCGATGCAAAATGCACGCTGAATTTTTCTAATCCCTTTGAATGTTTGGTGGCCGTCATGCTATCGGCTCAAACTAGCGATGAAAGCGTAAACCGCGTAACCCCCACCCTTTTTGCCCGTTTTCCTTCTCCCCTTGCTTTGGCAAACGCGGATATAACTGAAGTGGAAAATTGCATTCGTTCTTTGGGCTTATATCACTCCAAAGCTTCGCATTTGATTTCCATGGCCAAGAGCTTGGTGAACCAGTTTTCGGGGGAAGTTCCCCAAACGAAAAAGGAACTGACCTCTTTATCTGGCGTAGGAATTAAAACGGCAAACGTCGTGTTGGCGGAGTGCTTTGGGGTGCCAGGAATAGCGGTGGATACCCATGTTGGAAGGGTTGCCAAACGCCTTGGATTTGCTTCTACTAACGATGAACCGGTAGAAGTGGAAAGGAAATTGGAAAAAGCATTTCAAAAAGAAACTTGGATTGCTTTGCATCATCGCATGATCGCCTTTGGACGAAAGATTTGTCATGCCCAAAAGCCGGACTGCGCCTCCTGTGGGCTTTGCTCCATTTGCTCCTATTTTAAGAAGACGGCTTTCAAAGCCGGCAAATAATCAAATCGGGGTCGATACCCTTCTTGGATTAAAGTTCCTTTTTCTCGAATGAAGTCCAAGGGCAAAGAAGCGCGCGGCCTTTCTTGATAAAAACGAGTGAGCTCTGAAGCGGGAAGCAAGTACGTTTCGTTTAAAACGACGAAATGAATAAGAAAGAAAGCAATTCCCTGATGGGCGATGACCTTTTCTAGATGTTCGACTTGCTGCAGGGGAACGTTAGCCAAAGGGAAAGAGGTTTTGCTTCGGGTTTCCTTCGCCTCAAAATCGATATAGTGTCCTTGATAAACACCATTATAGTCCGTTGTCGATTGAGATTCGTAAAAGGCGGAAGTGATTTTTGGCCCCGTGGAATAATCGACTTTTACCACGCGAATCGGCGTGGGGCGCTTGGTGATTAAACATAAGCCTTTTTCCGCGTAATAGGCGTTAGTTTCGTTGATTGCGGCCTCGAAACTCATCCCACGGTTTCCCGGGGCGATTCCCTTTGCGATTTTTTTCTTTTTAGGCGAAGGGGCGGCTGTTCCTAACGGTTTGATCCCGGCGGGATAATGGACAGGGATCACGATAACGCCTCTTCCACGGCCTTGTTTAAATCCTCAAGCGTGGCCGTTTTTCCTTCTTTTAGCATTCGAATAATTTTCCTAGCGGGGTAAGGAATTGAGCCCGAACGCACCAAAACCTTCTCGTATTGTTCCTTCACGATGTCGGTATCGGACAAGAAGTGGCGATAGACGCATAAGAGGTTATAAGCATCCGATAAAGCGTCGTGCTGTTGACCTTCGAAAGAAATCCCAAAAACCTCGCACATGTGTTTTAGGGATAAGGGGTCTCCGGCATCGCTGCGAATATAATGGGACAAGAAATGGCAAAAATCGAAGACGCGTTTTGATAAATAACGAGCGCATTCCATGGATGCGTCCATGTTATTTTCGGCGGATGCCATGAACATATGGCCGTCTTGGGAGCCATAGGCGATAAATAAAGCGCGGTCCCAATCTTTGCCGATATAATGGACGAACTCGCTTTGCATTTGGCGATATGGAATTCCTTCCTTCGCTAGTTTTGCGTCGGTGATGCCGGTTAATTTGGTAACGACGGATCCGATGGGGTGCTTTGCTTTAACATAGGCTTTGTAAGGCCGATGAACCTTTTTGATGGTTCCGTCTTCTCGCAAAGTGACTTTATAAGCTCCGATTTCGATGATCTCGTGCGTGATTTGTGTTCCTTCCAAATCGAAGAAGCACAAGGTCTTACGACCTTTGAGAATTTTGTCGAGGTCTTTCATAAGCCTCGAAATTATATCGCGAAGCCTCGTTGATGGGAATTCGTGAATACACTACCTAAATCCTGCGCCTTGAATTATAATTCAACGGAGGCAAATCGATGAATGATAAGAGTGTTAGCCTAACGGCAAAAGACATCTTGGACAAAATATTCACGCCCAATGTCAAAGGATATGATCCAGATGAAGTTGATGATTTCTTGGATCAAATCGTCAAAGACTATCAGGCCTATGACAAATACATCCAAGACGCGCAGGCTTACATTCAAAGTTTGGAAACCCAGCTTCGCCGGGCCAAGGAAGACAATCACGAACAGTCGATCAGCCTTGCTAAAGCCGAAAATCGCGTGAAAGGCATCAAAGACACGGACCAAGTCAATTCGACCAACGCCTCCTTGCTGCAATACATCGATCGTTTGGAAAAAGCCCTCTATGCAAGGGGTGTTGATCCGAAAAAGCTTTAGAAAACAACATATCCGACCTGGATGGCTGCTCCGAAAGGAGAGGAAAGTCCATGCTCGCACCGTCTGTGATGACGGTAGTGATTGCGGTGGGGGAAGAAATAACCCCACGTGCGGTAGCGCGCAACGGAAGGCGATGGACCCTCGTGGCCCAGAGCCCATAAACGTGCCACAGAGACGAGCTTGATGGCGACATCAAGATGAAACGAGGCAAGCCCCGCAAGCGAGAAACCCAAATTTGGTAGGGGAAGCGCCCGATGCGAATCGAAGCGGAGGGAGCCAGGGAAACCTGAGATAAATTGCCGTCCTCGACAAAACATGGCTTATAGGGTCGGATGCTTTAAAAAAGAAAGGGAAACTGCATGAAAAGCAAAATCAATATCCCCACGAAAATTACGTTGCTGCGCATTTTCCTCGTTATAGGACTGCTTGTTTATTTAGCGGTCATGGGTGTGCTTGACGTGTTGGGGAAGGCTGAACCCATTTTCATTGGCAACAGCAATATTACGATGGTCGGGTTAGTATCCACCATTGTTTTCATTGTTGCGGCCTCTACGGATGCGATTGACGGTCACTTAGCAAGAAAGTGGAACCAGGTAACGGATTTTGGCAAATTTTTGGATCCCATCGCGGACAAAATGCTAGTCAACTCCATGCTGATTTTTTTCTGCTTCCCTTGGAGTTTTCTTGGAGATAATGCCGTTCGTGTTCCTGTATTCTGCGTGATTTTGATGGTTCTCCGCGATTTGGTTGTGGATACGCTTCGCTTTGTGGCTGCCAGCAAAGGAGAAGTGGTCGCCGCCAATATCTTTGGCAAATTAAAAACCGTTTTCCAAATGGTGGCGTTGCCCTTTGTTATGCTTGGGGATTTCCCCTTCTCTTATTTTGATTCATCCTGGCCGTGGATTTTACGTCCTTCCGTATGGCTGATTGTTCTTGCTACGGCGATGAGCGTGATTAGTGGCGTGATTTATGTCGTCCAGAATCGTCACGTTTTGGCTTCTAAGGAGAAATAAAGAATGGAAGACGCGGCAAAATTGCTTCTGGATACCCTAAAAATCCGCCATTTGACCTTGGGATCGGTGGAGTCCTTGACAGCCGGTCTTTTCGGAGCCACATTTTGCAATGTGCCAGGATCTAGCGCCGTTTATCGTGGCGGTTTGATTACTTATAGCCCTGCTTTGAAGACTTCTTTGTCTCACGTAGAAGAAGAAACGATTGAAAACAACGGGGTTGTGAGCGCTCCTGTCGCCAAGCAAATGGCCATCGGTGGACGCGATACCCTTGGCGTTGATATCTGCGTCTCCTGCACTGGGAATGCGGGACCCACCGCTGAAAAAGGGTCGGCTCCAGTTGGCAGAGTGTATCTTGGGCTATGCTATTTGAACTCAGTTTGGACGATTCCCCTCGATTTCACCGGCGATCGTAACGAAATTCGAAAAAAGACGGTGGCATCGATGCTTTCCTTCGTTCAATCGTTGTTTCCTAATGGGGGAAATTAAATTACTTTCGACAAGATTTTCAAAAAAATCGTTATAGATATAGGTGAGGAGGAATTCTATGGCTAAACAACCACTGGAAGAACAAACAATCGACAAACAAAAAGCATTGGATGACGCTTTAAAGGCCATCCAGAAAAGTTATGGCAAAGGAGCGGTCATGCGCCTGGGAGAGCGTCCACGCGTAGATGTGGATGTGATTCCGACGGGATCCATTTTGCTGGACCAAGCTCTTGGAGTCGGCGGCTACCCCCGCGGTCGCATCATCGAAATCTATGGCCCCGAATCTTCAGGAAAAACCACTTTGGCATTAGAAGCGATTGCAGAAGCTCAGCGCAAAGACGGTCGAGCGGCATTTGTGGATGCCGAACATGCTATTGACCCGGATTATGCTCACAAGTTAGGCGTCAACATCGACGAACTCATCTTATCTCAGCCCGATAGTGGCGAACAGGCGTTAGAAATCGTAGAAATGCTTGCAGCTAGCGGAGCGCTTGACATTATTGTTGTGGACTCGGTTGCCGCTTTGGTCCCTCAAGCGGAATTGGATGGGGAAATGAGCGATAACCAAGTGGGCTTGCAAGCTCGCCTGATGAGCAAAGGCATGAGAAAAATCGCCGGCGTGTTGAACCGCACGGGCACGGTAGTTATTTTCATTAACCAGCTCCGCGAAAAAGTCGGCGTCATGTATGGCAACCCGGAAACGACGACTGGCGGTCGCGCGTTGAAATTCTACGCCTCGATTCGCATTGATATTCGCCGCGCCGAAGCAATCAAAAATGGTACCAATATTATCGGCAACACCGTGAAGGTGAAAGTCGTGAAGAATAAGGTTGCGCCGCCTTTCCATTCTTGCATCATCGATTTGATTTACGGGGAAGGCATCTCTCGCTATGGCGAGATTTTAGACTTGGGAACTTCCTTGAATTTGATCGGGAAAACCGGCAACTGGTATACCCTTGGCGACAACAAAATTGGCAATGGCCGTGAAGCGGCCAAGGCCTATCTCCGTGAACATCCGGAGCAAACGGATGAACTGGAAAAACAGATTCGCGCCGCGATTTCGAAAGACGGCGTTATCGAATCCGCTGAATAACACGCATTTCACATTCCTTAATTTATACCGTTAGACTAGCGTTGGGGGCGAAAGGAGCATTTGCAATGGGATCGGTTATTTATTTACAAGCCGGAGGTCCAACTTCCGTCATCAACTCTAGCTTGAACGGCGTCATTCGTCGTTGTCGGGACCGAGGCGTTAAAGTCTATGGTGCCCGCAATGGGCTTTTTGGTCTTATCAATAACAATCTCGTTGAATTGACCAACCTTTCTTATAATCGTTTGGTTTTATTACGCCAAACTCCAGGCATGGCTTTGGGGAGTTCCCGCCAAAAAATCGACGAAACCTTTAATCATTGGAAAGAAGTGGAACAAACCCTGATTAGCGTTGATTGCGATTACCTTTTGGTGAATGGCGGAAACGATACCATGGATGCGGCCCACCAACTTCACAAGCATTTCGCTTCCTGGGGGTTGAAGGTCGTTGGCATTCCCAAAACGATTGATAACGATTTGTTTGGCACGGATTTTTGCCCCGGATACCCCTCGGCAGTCCGTCATGTTAATAACACATTCGCCGCGATTAAAATCGATGGTTCTGTTTACCCAAAAGGCAAAGTGAATCTCGTAGAAATTGAAGGCAGGGAAGCCGGATGGCTAACCGCTGGAACGGCTTTGCTTAAAAAAGAAGCGGCTCCGGATGGCATTTATTTGCCAGAAGTTCATTTTGATATCGAGGCCTTCCTAAAAAAGGTCCAAGAAATCCATGAAAAGAAAGGGTCCTGTTTTTTTGCTATCAGCGAAGGAGTGGACGTCCCTCACCAAGAATTTGGGACGGCGGACTCTTTTGGCCACGTTTCTCCCGAAGGCGCTGTTTACGAATTGGCTGGAATTATTAAAAAACGGCTTGGTTTGCCTGTTCGCGCCTCGGTATTAGGGACTCCTTGTCGTGCCGATCCTTATTGCATTTCCAAAGTGGACAGCGATTGTGCCCAATTTCTTGGTGAAGCGGCCGTTGATGCGGCCATTGCCGGTAAAAGCGGTGTGATGGTGGGATTGGAGCGATCTAATGAAAAGAAACTCCATTTCACGGTTCGTTATCAGCCGCTTCAAGATTGTGGAGCTAAGGATCATCTATTCCCCCGCGAATGGATTCACAATGATGGAACCATCTCGCCGGAATTCAGCGCCTACCTTTCTCCTTTGTTGAATGGTACTGTTACGGCAAAAATCGATTCGTTTGGAAATTTCCTCTACACTGTCATTTAAAATTTCCAGCGAATTCGCATACCTGTCCTCCACGCTTTTTGAAAATTGCCCTTTTGAGTGAAAGACGGTCTACTCGAAGGGCTTTTTCCTTGATAAAATAAAGTCCGTACTCAAAGAGTACTGATACCTCTATCCATCCTTTGGACCTTACAGTTTCGGGCTCGTCCCGCATTCATAAATTCGTTGGGTAACGTAACACAGAGAATCATTCATAGCGGTTTAATTCTTTTTGGGTGCTATCGAAAAGGAGTTCTTTCATGCAATTACATTTATGGCTAGACACCGGTACGACGATTGGCATTGCCGCCGGTGCTGCCGTTGTGGCTGCCGTTGCAACTTTTCTTGTGATGTTTTTCCTTGGAAAAAGCAAGAAAAGCAGCGCTACAAAGGCCGCGGACGGTATTATCAAAGATGCCAACCTTAAGGCGGAGCGAATCGTCAAAAACGCTCAATTAGATGCGAAGCAAGCGGCTTTTGAAGCGAAGCAACAAAGCGAAAATGATGCTCGCGCTCGCAAAGCGGAAATCGCTGTGGAACAGCAAAAGCTTGATCTTCGCCAAACCGCATTTGACGAAAGGGAATCTCGTTTATTGAAAAAGGAAGAGGATTTGGAAAACAAATCGGCTTCTTTGGACGCTTCCTTGGAATCTTATAAGAAGCGTAAAGAAGAATTGGATGCCAAAATTGACGACATCATCAAGGAATTAGAAAAAGTTTCTGGAATGTCGGTTCAAGAAGCCCATGACGAAATTATGGCACGCGTGGAATCAAGGATGTCCATGGAAATTTCCGCTTACATCAAAAACGCGGAAGATGAAGCAAAAGACACGGCCCAACAAAAGGCCGTCGACTTGCTTTCCTTGGCCTGCCAGCGTTATGCCCAAGACGTCGTGACGGAAAGAACCGTTTCCGTTGTCGCGTTGCCCGGAGATGAAATGAAGGGCCGCATCATTGGACGTGAGGGTCGCAATATTCGCGTTTTGGAACAGCAACTCGGTGTCGATTTAGTTATTGACGATACCCCGGAAGTCATCACGGTTTCTTGCTTCGATCCGATTCGTCGCGAAATTGCCCGCAAGACTCTTGAGATCCTCGTCAAAGATGGCCGCATTCAACCCGGACGCATCGAAGAAGTGGCTGCCAAATGCAAAAAGGAAGTGGATGACACTTGCTATAAATATGGACAGGAGGCTGCCTTTAAACTTGGCCTGCCGCGCATTAGCCGCGATTTGCTCTATTATGTTGGCCGTCTTCACTATCGCACTTCCTATGGTCAAAATGCTTTGACCCATTCGATGGAAGTAGCTTATTTAAGCGGAATCATGGCTGGCGAACTTGGCTTAGATGCCAATTTGGCCCGCCGCGCTGGCTTACTCCACGACATCGGTAAGGCCGTGGATTTCGAGCAAGAAGGCACCCACGTTCAACTTGGCTACGAACTTGCTAAGAAATTTGGTGAAAACGATGTGGTTTGCAACGCCATCCAATCGCACCACGGCGATGTGGAAGCCCGCTATGTGATTTCTCACCTTGTTGCTGCGGCCGATACGCTTTCCGCAGCTCGTCCGGGTGCAAGAAGCGAAACACTTGAAACCTACGTGAAACGCATTGAACAGCTCGAGACCATTTGCAAGAGCTATGAAGGCGTTCAACAGGCCTTTGCTATGCAATCGGGCCGTGAAGTCCGCGTTATGGTTATCCCTGACAAAGTCAGCGATGCCGAAGCTGTCAAAATGGCTCAAGACATCCGTAGCAACATTGAAACGAACGTGACTTATCCGGGTCAAATCAAGGTTTCCGTTATTCGCGAATATCGCGCTGTTGAGACTGCTAAATAACCATGAGGGTTCTCTTTTTTGGCGACGTGGTCGGAGAAATTGGACTCCGCGAGCTTGAAGTTTCTTTGCCGCGCCTAAGAAAGAAACTCTTTGCTGATTTCGTTATTGTTAATGGCGAAAATTGCTGCAAAGGCAGCGGCTTGACATTCAAAGAATATCAAGCCTTGGTCGAAGCCGGCGCCGATTGCATCACTCTGGGCAATCATTGGCACGGCCGCGATCAAATTGACGATTATATTCAAGAGGCCGAACATTTGATTCGGCCTTTGAACTTGCAAGGTTTCGTCCGTGGGGAAGGAACGGCTTATTTCTCCGCCGCTGGAGTCGACATCCAAGTAACCAATTTGTTGGGACAGGCCTTCATGAAAACAACGGTCGACAGTCCTTATGAAGTGATGGAAGAGCTTTTGGAAGAAAGCTGCCCCATCCATATCGTGGACTTCCATGCGGATTCCACCTCGGAAAAGCGTTTGTTTGCCGAGGTTTTCAAAGGCCGTGTCAGCGCCGTGATTGGCACCCATACCCACGTTCAAACTGCGGACGAATGCATTATCGAGGGAACGGGTTATTTAACCGACGTTGGTTTTTGTGGAATGGCGGATTCCGTTATTGGTTATCTCCCACAATCCGTGAAAGAAATTTTTGTCGATAAAAAGCCTGGCCGCTTCCTCATCGCCGAAGAAGGACCAACGGAACTGGATTTCGTCTTGATGGATTTGGACGATTCCACGGGGGAATGCTTATCCATTGAGCCCATTCGCATTGTCGCCGGAAAGGAGATTCAACATGTCACGCACCATTTATAAATCTTTGCCCGATATGAGCAAGGCCAGGAACCGCAGCGAGTCTCCCAAGACGATTCGCGAAGAAATCGTTGTTCCCACCTCGGTTTTGGAATTTGGAAAAAACCGAAAATATTTTATCAAAACTTTTGGCTGCCAAGGCAACGTGAGAGACGAAGAGATTCTTGCAGGTTATTTGGAAAAAGCCGGCATGAAAAGAACGTTTGTCGAAAGCGAAGCCGGCATGGTTTTAATTAATACCTGCGCCGTGAGAGAAAACGCCGAAGAGAAGGTCTATGGGGAAATAGGCAAGTTCAAGGCCAATCATCAAAAGGACCCCAGTTTTGTCCTTGGTATTTGCGGATGCATGATGCAAGAAGAAGGGATTGCGAAAAAAATCATGCAATCCTATCCCTATGTATCGTTGATTTTTGGCACGCACAATATCCCCGATATTTTGAATTTGCTCGGGGAGCATCTAGAACGGAAGAAGGACTTGGTCGACGTCGTCTCCTATGCCGGAGACATCACGGAGAACTTGCCCTCCACCCGTTTAGACCGCGTGAAAGCCTTCGTTAATATCACTTACGGTTGCGATAAATTCTGCACCTATTGCATCGTTCCCTATACTCGTGGTAGAGAAAGAAGCCGCTCAAAGGAAGACATCCTAAAAGAATGTCGCGAACTCGTGGAAGAAGGGTATCAAGAAATCACTTTACTTGGGCAAAACGTCAATAGCTATGGTAAAGATTTCCACGACGGAACCTCGTTTGCCACGATTTTAGAAGACGTGGCGAAACTAGGCATTCCGCGTCTTCGCTTTATGACCTCCCATCCTTGGGACTTCACCGATGAGATGTTGGACGTCATCGCTCGTTACCCCAATATCATGAAATGCATCCATCTTCCCGTGCAAAGTGGTTCTACCTCGATGCTGCGAATCATGGGCAGACGTTACAGCAGGGAATCTTATTTGGATTTGGTGAAACGCATCCGCGAGAGGATTCCAGAGTGCGCGATTACTACCGACATCATCGTTGGCTTCCCCAATGAAACGGAAGAACAATTTGAAGATACGTTATCGCTATGCGAAGCAGTTCGATACGATGCCGCTTTTACCTTTATTTATTCCCCTCGCAAAGGAACTCCCGCCGCCAAAATGGTCGATAATGTCGATGATAAGACCAAACACGAGCGTTTTGATCGTTTGCTAAAGGTTGTGGAAGAAGGCGTGATGTTCCATAGTAGACAAATGGTGGGTAAAACCTATTCGGTTTTGGTGGATGGGCCTTCCAAAAAGGATCCGACGATGCTTAGCGGCTACACCGAATCGAGTAAATTGATTAACTTCAAAGGACCTGCTTATTTAAAAGGATGCATCGTGCCAGTTCGTGTTATCGAAGACCATGCTTTCTCCATGATTGGGGAACTTCAAGGCGATCCCGTTGTGGAATTAGCAAAACATGTTGGCAAGATTTTGGAAAAAGAAGAAACGGCTAAAGCGTATTTAGAAGCAAAAAAATCCGTAGCAGAATCCGAAGGGCTCAAAACGCTGCGAAACCAAATTGAAGACGCGCAAAAGAAGATGATGAACGCTGCCGCCGAGCAAAAGGATGCGGAATATGTTCAAGCCAAAAAGGCCTATACGTCCCTTATGGATCAATATAATTCTGATCCTTTGATCCAAAATTTCGTTGGAAGAAGAGACGAATTGGAAGACCTGCTATTGGAAGCGAAGGACCTTCTTTCATGATTCTGGTTTTGACGGGACCTACCGGAAGCGGAAAAACGGATATGGCCATCTCGCTGGCTAAGAAGCTAAACGGGGCCATTATCAACGCCGACGCTTTTCAAGTTTATCGCGAATTGAACATTGCAACGGCTAAGCCGAGCGAAGTCCAAAGATTAGAGGTTCCCCATTTCCTTTTTGATTTTGTTCCGGTCTCCTCCTCCTATTCCGTTTATGAATACCAGGCGGATTTGCGAGCAACCATTGCGGATCTCCAAGAACTCCATAAGCCCATCATCATCGCAGGGGGGACGGGCCTTTATATCCGCGCCGGTCTCTACGACTATTCTTTCCCCGAAGAAAAAGTTGTGGATTTAAGTGTTTACGAAAAGATGGACGATGATACGTTGCACGCCGCCCTCCAGAAAATGGATCCGGAAGAAGCCAAAACGATTCACCCCCATAACCGGATACGTGTTTTGCGAGCGATAAAAGTCTATTTAAGCAGCGGAAAGAAAAAGAGTGAAATCAAAGCGGAGCAAGAGCATAAGCCGATTTATGATGACGTTTATTTCTTTGGCCTGAACGCGGAACGGCTGCCCTTATATGAACGCGTTAATCAACGGGTAGAAGAAATGTTTAAAGCGGGATTGGTGGAAGAAAATCGCGCTCTATATGAAAGGTATGGAGAGACGCCCCGCGCTTTCCAGGCCATTGGAGTCAAGGAACTTTTTCCCTATTTCCGTGGCGAAAAAAGCCTAGAAGAATGCAAGGAAGAAATTCAAAAGAACACCCGTCATTACGTAAAACGGCAGGAAACGTTCTTCCGCCACCAATTTGATATCCATTGGATTACTCAAGAAGAAGAAATCTTGGATGCGATTTCTTCCTCTACCCTTGTGTAATTTTTCATTTGTTTTAGCATTATTCCAATACTCACGAAAACAAGGAGGCTACTATGGCTCTTTTAGGAATTGAAGAAGTGGCAAAAAAAGCGGGCATCCCTGCAGATTGCCTAGAACCTTACGGAAAAAATAAGGCAAAAATCGATTTTGCGTTGCAAGAACGCTTGAAGGACCGTCCCAACGGGAAACTCGTCTTGGTGACGGCCATCACCCCCACAAAAGCAGGCGAAGGGAAGACAACAACCTCCATCGCTCTTGCGGAAGGATTTGGCAAAATCAATCAACCAGCCATGCTTTGTTTGCGCGAACCTAGCTTAGGCCCTGTCTTTGGTATTAAAGGCGGAGCAACGGGAGGAGGCAAAGCCGTCGTTGTTCCTCAAGAAGAGATTAATTTGCATTTCACGGGGGACATGCATGCGTTAACGAGCTCCATCAATTTGATTTCTGCGGTTATCGATAATTCTTTGTGGCAAGGAAACCCCCTCCGCATCGATCCCAACCGCATTTTATGGAACCGCGCGATGGACATGAATGACCGTGCGCTTCGCGACATTGAAATTCATGGTAACGACGCCCGCGTCCCTTCTCGCCATGACCATTTTCAAATCACCGTTGCCTCAGAGATGATGGCGATTTTGTGTTTGGCAAAAAACCCGGAGGACTTCTTGGAACGCGTGAAGAAAATCATCGTTGCTTTCAACGTAGATGACCAGCCCATTACCGTTGGTGATTTGCAAATTTCCCATGCGATTATGCGCTTAATGAAAGAAGCACTGAAACCGAATTTAGTTCAAACGATCGAAGGGAACCCTTGCTTGATTCACGGAGGGCCCTTTGCCAACATCGCTCATGGCTGCAATTCGATTTTAGCGACCTCCCTTGCCTTAAAACTCGCCCCCATCACCGTTACGGAAGCAGGCTTTGGCGCAGATTTGGGCGCGGAGAAATTCTTGGATATCAAATGCCGCGAGGCTGAGTTTGTCCCAGATGGCATCGTGATGGTTGCCACGATTCGCGCTCTTAAAATGCATGGCGGACAGGCTTATGAGGATTTGAAGACTCCCAATGTAGAATGCCTTGCTAGAGGCGTCGCCAATTTGGATGCTCATATGGCCAATATGGCAAAATATGGGGTGCCCTGCATCGTTGCCATCAACCATTTTGTCCAAGATGACCCCGAAGAAGTGGCTTACTTGGAACGCCACTGCGAAAAGATGGGTTATCGATATAGTTTTCTAGATGGTTTTGAAAAAGGAGGGGAGGGGTCCATCGATTTGGCACAAAAAGTCCAAAAGATGCTTCAAAAAGTACCGACCCACTATGCCCCAATTTATTCTTTGGAATGGCCGTTAAAGAAGAAAATCGAAACGATTTGCCGCGAAATTTATCATGCGGGCCAGGTCGTTTATGAAAAAGAAGCGGAACGGCAATTATCAGAATACGAAAAACTTGGTTTCTCGAATGCCTATATCTGCATGGCCAAAACGCCCGCGTCTTTAACCGATGACGCTAAGGTTTTAGGCGCCCCGTCTGGATTTACAATTACCATTCGCGAGGTGCGGTTGAGTGCCGGCGCACGCTTTGTTGTTCCCTTGACCGGATCGATCATGACGATGCCAGGACTTCCCAAGGTTCCCGTGGCTGTCAAAATGGAGGAAGAACCATGGCGGTGATTCCCGTTGAGCTTTATGACGAAGTCGAGATGAAAAAGGCCCATCCTTGTTCCCATCGAAGCAAACGTTTTCAAGTTATTCGCGTGGGCGCTGACGTCAAAATCCTGTGTCTAGGATGTGGAAATGTGATCATGATGGACCGCGATCATTTCAACCACGCGGTGAAGAAAGTGGTCGCGCACCACGAATCCTCCATCATTCCAATCAAATAATCTTCGATTCCGTGCCGACTTTGGAATTTTTTCGAAAAATAAAATCGAAAAAAATTTTATTTTTCGCCTCTATGTTAAGTGGAGGCGATTTTTATTTCTTATTTATTACAATGCAAAAATGTTTCGGTATCCTTTCAAGAAGGAGACCGGTCCCACGTGGTGCTGCACCATATTTCTTTATCTTTTCCTGCCCATGGATTTTATTGCTTGCATGGCAAAAGCGGATCGGGGAAAAGCACTCTGCTTTATGTCTTGTCGGGAATGCTCCAACCTCAATCGGGTCAGGTTTTGTACCGGGGGCAGTCCCTTTCTTCTTTTTCGGAAAAACAGTGGCGGATATTCCGTTGCATATCCACCGGCTTTATTTTTCAAAATGGTCAATTACTGGAGGGGCTATCCCCTCTAGATAACATCACGCTACCTCTAGAAATCGGGGGTTATTCCACTTCCAAAGCGAAAAAACTGGCCAAAAAAGGAATGAAAGATATGGGCTTAGCGGGCAAAGAAAAGCAAGACACCCCATCTTTATCCGGAGGAGAAAAACAGCGGGTGGCTTTATTGCGGGCCACACTAGGTGGGGCAGAAATTCTATTTTGCGATGAGCCTACGGGAGCCTTAGACGAAGCCAATGGGCGAAAAGTCATGGAATGGTTGAAGGTGCAATCCAAAAAACGACTTGTGATTCTGGTTTCCCATAATTTGCCGTTAGCCAAAGAATATTGCGATACTTTTCTTTGCTTGGAGGAGGGACGCATCCTTCCTTATGAAGGAAAATCGGAACGCTTAGAAGAAAGGCCTTTGAAGACACGCCGTTCCAAGGCGAATTGGCAAAGAAAACTGGTCTTTTTGCATTTCAAAGAGGATGGTTGGAAAAACGGGATTGCTTTGATTTCCGCGTTTATCGGTTTTACCTCTTTGCTTTTATTCTCGGGTTATTATGCAGGGCATGAAATAGCATTGGAAGAATCGCTGGAAAGTTCGCTAGGCTACCTGTCCGCTAAAATCGCGCAAAAAGAAGTGGTGGATGTACCTGGATCCCCCTTAAGCTTGGTAAAAGAGACGCGCCCCAAACGCCAGGAAGTAGAGAGGTATTTGTCTTCTAAAGGCCATTATAAAGTGGCAAATGACTATTCCTTCTTCTTGCCGGAATCTCATGCTTTTCAGTTAAGTGGAGTCGATTCTTCGCCTTGTTTTTTCTCCCCGACCTGCGATTTGTCATTGCGCGCCTTGGGGACGACCTGCCTTTTAGAAGGCGAATGCCCTTGTTCTTTCTCTTTTTCCTCTGTGCTGGTCAACGAAGCTTTTGCCAAGCAATACTTCCATTGCCTTGGACAAAGGGTTACTTTTCACGTGGACCTTTCCCTTTCTTATCAAAGCACGGAAGAAGCGATTGCCTTGGATTACGATTTTGAAATCGCGGGAGTCGTTAAAGAATTTTCCTTTATGTCCACTCCACGCGTTTATTACTCCCATCAGGGAATGGAGCAGAAAATGAAGGAGACCCTCCTGGAATCGATTTCCTATCGGCTAGGGAAAAAGACGTCGATTTATGATTTAGTTCAAGAAGAGGGTTCTTCTTATTATCAATCCACGTCCCTTTTGCTTTTTGCTCAGGACCGGAAATCGGCGTCTTTATTCCCTACGTTGAAGGAAAGGTGGAAAGAAGAAAATGAGACGATGGACCTTTCTTCGTTTTCTTTGCAGACCCGAGAGAGCTTCTTAGCTTTATCGAGCGCTTTCAGCGCCTCCTTAACCCTTTTTGTTGGCATGGCTTTTCTTGGCTTGGTCCTTATTTTGGGGATGTCTTCTTATTCGGGGTTTGCCGACCGGAAAAGGGAAACGGCATTGCTATTTTCGTTAGGAGCCAGGCGGAGTGACGTTCTTTCTATCTATGGACGGGAATCAATGGCTGTCGGCCTTTTCGGAGCCTTGTGCGCGACATTGCTTTCCCCCGTGCTAGCAAAAGGATTCAACCGTTATTTGTTGGGGAAGTTTGGAATGGAAACGTTGGTCAGAATCCCTTTTTCCTCCTTTTTAGGCATCCCGTATTTGCTTTTGTTCTCCCTTTTCCTGATGGCGGTTATTTTGCCTCTGGCATCCACCGTCATCCCTTTGCAATTTAGTAAAAAATGCGATTTGAAGGAGGAACTCTGCGATGAATAGTTTGCTGATGTGCAGCGATTTGAAAAGAAGCTTCGGCCAAGAAGAAGTATTGCGTGGCATTGATTTGATTTTGCCGCAAAAAGGATTGATCGGTTTATCCGGGCCGAGCGGCTCGGGAAAAAGTACTTTGCTTCATATCCTGGCTGGTTTGGATGCCTCTTATTCGGGACGTTACGTCTTTAAGGGCATGGATATGAGCAAAAAGGATGAGACGGAACGGAGTCGGATTCGTCTGCTTTCCATGGGTTATGTCCTTCAAAAGGATTCTTTGCTGGATTTAGAAGACGCGGAGACCAATGTGCTTTTGCCTGCCTTAAGCGTGGCCAAAAATAGCAAAAAACTTCGTCATCAAGCTTCTTCCCTTCTTTTTAGCGTGGGACTAAAAAATAAGGCCAAACAAAAGGTGGGGACCCTTTCGGGAGGGGAAAGACAACGGGTTGGTTTAGCGAGGGCTTTAATGATGGATCCCGATATTTTGTTTTGCGATGAGCCAACGGGGGCCTTGGATGAGAAAAACGGGCGCTTCATCTTCGAATTATTGCGAAAGATTTCTTCCAGCCGTTTAGTGGTGGTTGCGAGTCACGACGAAGCGTTGTTAGAAGAATTTTCCGACGAAAGAATCGAGATGAAGGATGGCAAAATCAAAAAGAAAGAAAAACAGGTCCTTTCCGAACCTGCCGGACCTTTCCTGCTTTCTAAACCTCAAAAAGAACGGGAAAGCCCTCGTCTTCCCTTCTCGTTTCTTTATGAGCACGCCAAAAGAAGGAGAAAAACCAAAAAGATACGCAGCTTTCTCAGCGAATCCGCGATTTCTTTTGGCTTATTGGGCATCGGCATGAGCGTCTATCTCTCTTCTTCCATTTCCCGCCAAATCACCGATGCATTTTCTTCTCTTGTCCCCCCGAACACCTTGGTGATGTCGCCTCTATCGTCTCCCCCTTCTTTGGGAGAGGCAAAGCCCGCTACTCATGACGAGGCCGATTATTTGATGAGGCAATACCCGGATTTGGTGGACAGTTATGGCAAAACCCTTCTCTATGATTTTGAATCCGCCTTTGAAGACGAAAACGAATTCACCTATGTTCATGGTAGTAAGGTGGAGATTCTAAGTGGGTTTTCCGTGCGAACCATCAATGATTTTTTGTGGTCGGAAGAAGGGGATGCGTTTTATCCGTCCAAGCCCCAATCGATGGATTGGAGTGAGGTTATTTTGGGGATTCCGTATGCCACGATGGCAAAACTATGCGGAGATTTTGGCTTGGTAAGAGGCTATGAGCATTTGGGCCGATTCTGCCATCAAGGGTCGTTGACGATTACCCTTCATTTGAGCCGTTTGGCGTGGAATTTCTCCGAGTCCCCCGGTTTCAATGTCGTCGCGGTCGCCCCTAGTTCCATCCCCTGCTTTTACCACGCATCCCCTTCTTGGAATCAAGAAGTGTTTTTCGATTATCTTCGATTTGAGGATGTGGGCAACGGAATTCCCTCTTCTCCGCAGCAATGCCAAACCATTCCTTATTTGGAACTGAGTGCCCCCTTTAGTTCTTTCCTGCGTGCGTGCCGAAAAGACCCAAAACTCGATCGGTTGTCTTTTGATGTCCCCTCAAACCGCTACCTCCCTTCTTTTTGCCCGGGCGGCGAAAGATGCAGCCTGCCTCGAGCTTACTGCTTCGAAGCGATCAAAAGTGGTTTCGATTATTCGCTGGCGGAATCCATCCAAGGGGAATGGCCTTCCGAAATACTAGGAAGAATACCGGTGACCTCGGGTGGTTTTTACGCGAATGCCGAATCGGTTATGATGGGGTTTCAGGGCAAATTCTTTCTTTGTAAAACAGAAGAAGAGGCAAAACAATTAATCGACGCCTATAGTGATTTGCCGGTGGAGGAGGCCTCTTCTAGTGGGGAACTTCCCCCGAATTGCGTAGACGGCTCTTTGCTTGCCGCCGGGCCCAAGCAATTGCGTCTTTCCTGTGATTTTAGCGGGGTGAAAGGAGAAGTGCCTATTTCCGGACAGGAATGCATTTTGTCTTCTTCCCTTTACGAAGCTTGGGAGTGTCCCGATGTAATTTACGTTTGTGCGGAAATTAGCGGTGAAGTGCAGGGTTCCACCTATTCTCGTGATTTTGCTTTATCCCCCTTGAACGTAGTGGGAACCAAACAAGAAAAGACGAACACGCTGTTTGTTTCTTCGGATTGGACTTTAGATTATTTTTTGGATTCCTTGGGGATGAGCCCTTTTTTATTGGAACCATCTGGATGCGTCTTCACCCTAAAGCACCATGCAAACGGCCCTCAATTGTCCAAACGCTTATCCACCCTTTACCCCGCTTATCGCTTTGCTTGCCCCTCCCAAAGCGTATCGGATTCCGTTTCCAGCACGACCAATTATATCCGGTCTGTTTTATTCGCTTTTTCCTTTGTCGCCTTTTCGGTGGGCCTCTCCGTTTTTGTTTTGGTGATTTCGTTGACGGTGGCGGAGAATAAAAAGGAGGCACGTTTGCTTTATTTGCTGGGGATCTCGCGAAAAGATGTGGCTCGACTCTATGGGCTGAGTGGCTTTCAAAGCGCCGGAAGCGCTCTTTTGGGCTCTTGTTTGGGATTATTGGCCGCTGAACTTTTTACCTCCTATTTTTTGTCCCGATCCTTCGGGACGGATCTTGTTATTTCTTTGTCTTTGGCCCCGTATTTATCTTGCTTTGCTCTGTTTTTGCTCTTTTTAGGCTTTCTATCCATTTTCCTTCGCTTCTATTTCTCTCGTGCGAATTTTGAAAAAAGTGCAAAAGCTTAATGGAAGCGAGAATTGTCTGAATTAGAAAAGCAGAAGTGCCGTCAAATGGACTTTTTTAAGCATTGCCATGAGATAAAAACGCATTTTTTTGTAAAAAAAGAAGACGTTCCTGTTATTGATTTTTATAGAAAATACATGTGGATTGGTCTATAGTAACAAGCGGTTGATTTGGAAATAGCCAAATGAACCAGGAAGGTTAGGAGTCTCATGAAGGGAACAGTTAAAATGTTCAACAAGGAGAAGGGCTATGGCTTCATCCACGCTGAGGATGGCCGTGACTACTTCTTCCACTATTCCTCTCTTGTGATGGATGACTACAAGACCGCCGAAAAAGGCGAGTCCGTCGAGTTTGAAATCGAAGAGTCGGATCGTGGTCCTCGTGCCAAGAACGTTAAGAAGATCTAAGGTTCTCTTAGTTAACTTCTAACCCTGCCAAACCGGTAGGGTTCTTTTTTTACCTGGGAAACCGGGTTTTCTTTTTATTCTTCGCTCTTTGGGGCTATCTTCTTTAGGAAGATAAGTTTACAATTGACCCGCTCAATTATAGGAGTGTTTTTGCCCATGCCATTAAAAGCCGGAATCGTCGGTTTGCCCAATGTTGGAAAATCGACCTTATTCAATGCCATTACCAATTCCCACGTGGAAGCCGCCAATTATCCTTTTGCCACCATCAAGCCCAATACGGGCGTGGTTGTAGTTCCTGATGAAAGACTCGACTTCCTCACGAATATGTTCCATCCCGCCCGCACAATCAACGCGACCTTCGAATTTTACGATATCGCAGGTCTCGTAAAGGGGGCCTCTCACGGAGAAGGGCTAGGAAACCAATTCCTCGCCGCGATTCGTGAATGCGACGCCATCTGCGAAGTGGTTCGTTGTTTCGACTCTAACGAAATCATTCATGTCGAAAGCTCTGTCGATCCTGCTCGTGACATCGAAACCATTGATTTGGAACTTGCGATGGCCGACCTCGATACCGTCACGAAAATTATCGGGCGTCAAGATATCAAGGCTCGTGTTGCCAAAGATAAAACCGCCAAATATGAAATGGATATCCTTCGCCCCTTGGAAAAAGTGCTAAGCGAAGGAAAACCAGCGAGAATGTGCAAAGAACTCTCGGAAGAACAAATCGCCTATGCGAAAAAGAATTTCTTCTTGCTAACCTTAAAGCCCATCATCTATGTGGCTAACGTTGCTCCCGAGGATTATTCGGACATCGACCAATGCGCCTATTACCAAACGGTGAAACGCATCGCGGGAGAACAAGGGGCACAATGCATCCCCGTCTCCTGCCAAATCGAATTCGAGCTCTCTCAATTAGGACCCGACGACCGCGCGGTCTTCCTCGACGAACTCGGCGCGAGCGAGTCTGGCCTCGATAAGCTGGTCAAGGCCGCCTATAAACTCTTGGACCTCTCGACGTTCTTTACCTGCGGAACCGATGAATGCCGTGCGTGGACGTTCCACGTGGGCATGACCGCCCCTGAATGCGCGGGCATCATCCACAGCGATTTCCAGCGCGGATTCATCAAGGCCGAAGTCTATGACTTTGAGGATTTGAAAAAACTGGGGAGCGAAGTTGCGGTCAAAGAAGCGGGAAAACTTCGCCAAGAGGGGAAGGACTACGTCATGCAGGATGGCGATATCGTGTTCTTCCGATTCAACGTATGAGCAATCTTCGCATCGGATACGGAGAAGATATCCATCGCTTGGTTCCCAACCGTAAATTGATTCTTGGGGGAGTGGAAATCCCCTTCGATCAAGGATTGCTCGGCCATAGCGATGCGGATTGTCTCCTTCATGCGATCGCCGATGCATTGTTAGGGGCCTGCGCTTTGGGGGATATCGGGGACCATTTCCCGGTGGATGACCCTCAATGGGAAAATGCGGATTCTAAAATCATCCTCTCCGAGTCCTATTCCTTGGTGAAAAAGAAGGGGTACCAGATTACGAATCTCGACGCCTCGGTTTTGGCGGAGAAACCCCGTTTAAGCCCTTATCGCCTTGCGATGAGAGAGTCGATTGCTCAGGCGTTGGGACTGGAATTGGACCAAGTGAGCGTTAAACTCATGACCAACGAAGGATTAGATGCAATCGGAGAAGGAAAGGCCATCCGTTCCACCTGTATTTGTTTACTAGAAAGGAAAACCATATGACCAACGAAGAATTATTGAAAAACGTCGTCGTGTCCGCGGCGAAAGCCTTGGGACAAGATTTGGGTTTGGGCGACATTGTCATCGAACATAGCCGCGATGCGGCCCATGGCGATTATTCGACGAACGTTGCCATGCGTTCTTGCCGTCTTTTTGGCATGAAACCCCGCGATTTAGCGGAAAAATTAATTCCGGAAATGAAGAGCGACGCGATTGAGAAAATTGAAATTGCCGGCCCGGGATTCATCAATTTCTTCTTGAAGAAAGATGCCCTCCAAAGTGTTATTGAGAAAGTTTTGGAACAAGGGGATTCTTACGGCCGTCTTCCCAAAAATGGCAAGAAAATCGACATCGAATATGTTTCTGCTAATCCGACGGGCGATTTGCATTTGGGCCATACCCGTTGCGCCGCGGTTGGCGATTCCATTGCCAGTCTTCTTGACTGGGCCGGTTATGATGTGACTCGCGAATATTACGTTAACGACTGTGGCAACCAAGTGGAGCACCTTGGCCATTCGCTCCGCGCTCGCTATCATGAGCTTTTTGGTGAGCCCCTTGATTTAGCCGAAGATGACTACCATGGCCAGGATTTGATTGCGATTGCGCAAAAAATTAAAGATCAATTCGACGATAAATATCTTCAAGACAGCAAAGAATCCCATGATTTCTTTATTCGCTTCGGCATCGACTCTGAACTTTCCAAAATTTGGAAAGACATGGATGCCTTCCGCGTTCATTTCGACAAGGTTTCCTATGAATCGGATATTCGCTCTAACGGCAACATCGAAAAGACGATCGAATTCTTGAAGCCTTGGATTTACGTCCAAGATGGTGCGACTTACCTCCGCACGACGGATTTTGTCGATGACAAAGACCGCCCCATCATTAAAGCGGATGGCAATTACACCTATTTCATGCCGGACATTGCCTACCATTATAACAAGATGGAACGGGGTTTTGATTTGCTAATCGATGTACTTGGTGCGGACCACCACGGCTATATTGGCCGTATGAAGAGCGCCTTGATGATGAAGGGCTATTCTCCGGATGTTCTCCAGGCCGAATTCGTTCAGGTCGTTCGCGTTTATCGCGATGGGGCGGAAGTTAAAATGAGCAAACGTACGGGGAAAGCCATCGCTCACCGCGACTTGGTGGAAGATGTTGGCGTGGATGCCGTCCGCTATTTCTTTGCGGAACGCTCCCAACAAAGCCATTTGGATTTCAATTATAACCTCGCGATGGAACAATCTTCCTCCAATCCGGTTTATTATGCCCAATACGCTTATGCTCGCTGCGCCAGCGTTCTTTCCCTTGGCAGCGACATCGCACTCAATAGCCGTGGAGGAGAACTGAAGGAAGAATCCGAACTCGCTTTGCTTCGCTTGCTTTCGGATTTCCCGGGCGTCATTGCCAATAGCGCGGAAGAACGCGCGCCTTATAAACTCGCTGCCTATATCCAAAAGCTTGCCGCTTCCATCCATAGTTTCTATACGAACTGCCACATTTTGGACCGCGAAAACATCGCGATGACGTCTTGCCGCTTGGCTCTAGCCAAAGCCGCCAAGACCGTGATGAAGAATGCTCTTTCGATTCTCGGGGTTTCCGCGCCCGAGAAGATGTGATATAAATTTCTCCGCGATTTCTATTAAGAAAGGAACCATTTCTCATGAATATGAATAAAGGCAGCATGATTGACCATGCCATTGCAATCCTCACTGAACAAAAAGCCATGACTTTTGTCGATCTTTGGGCCAAAATCAAAGAAGAACTCGAAATCACCCCGGAAGAAGAAGCGGACCGCATCGGCCATTTCTACACCGATTTGAGCCTCTCTGGCCAAACCATCCTTCTCCCTGGCAACGTTTGGGATCTCCGCCAACGTCATACCTTCGACGAACTCACCCTCAACAAGGACGTTTCCGACGTTTATAGCGCCATCGAAGAAAAAGACCAAGACGAAGCTGACGCCCAAGACGAAAAGGAATACAACGAATCCGTCCAAGGAAAAGCCGTTCTCTCTGACGATGAAGATCCGATGGATGACGGGGAAGACGATTCGGAAAAAGGCAACGCCGACCAAGAAGTTGCCGAATCCTACGTCCACGGCATCCGCTAAGGATAAATCCAACTTTTTAGAGGGCCAAACGGTCCTCTTTTCTTTTTAAATCTAGGAAAAAGAAGGGGTTCCGTGTATCCTATAAAGCTGCCTTGCAGCCCATTATGAATACTTTTGCAGAACTCTTCTTTGAGATGGAACGATTTCCAAAAATCGCGATTGTTGGCCATGCTTACCCAGACGGGGATTGCTATGGTTGTCAAATCGGGTTGCGTGAATTGCTTCACGCTCGGTTTCCCGAAAAGAACATCCGCGCGTTGGGAAGCGGATTGCATTGCCTTTTGAACCGCATTTCTCCCATGGATCAAGCGGAGGACGACTTTTTCGAAGGGGCATTAGGAATTCTCGTGGATGTTTCCTGCCTTCGACGGGTAGAGGAAAAAAGGGTTTTCCAATGCGCTTCGTGGATTAAATTCGACCATCATGAGTTGGATGAGGTGGAGGAGCATTTCGACGGAAAATACTTTTCGGATGCGAAACGAGTTTCTTGCTGCGAAATCATTACGGAATTCGGCCGTTCCCTTTCGTTAGCCTTTAACCAAAAAGCGTGTGAGGCTCTCTATTCCGGCATTTTGACCGATTCTGGACGTTTTTATTACTATGGGACGAACCAGAAAACCTTCGAGGACGCTTCCTTTTTAATTCGTCATGGCGCGGATCCCAAAAATCTCATGGATCTTTTATTTCATGAAGAGCCTAACGAAGCGGCCTTTAAAAAATGGATGCGCGCGCATGCGAAGGTGGAGGGGCAAGTTTGTTCTTGCTGGGCGGATATCTCCGATTATGAGTCATTCGGGTTGTCTTATGAAAACGCCTCTACCTTTGTGAACGCTTTAGCAGGAATTGGCCACGCTCCCATTTATATTTTCTTCTGCGTCCGCGATTCCGATTTCGTCCGCGTTGAGATTCGTTCGAATACCCGTTATCCCGTTCAACCAACCGCAAAATATTTTGGAGGCGGAGGACACCGCTACGCCGCGGGAATGGAACTGCGCGGGGGGCAGAATTGGCCAGAGAAGGCGAAAGAAGTCATCCAACGCCTCCAAGAATCTCGTTCCGATGTAGAATAAAGAAGAAAAGAGGGTTATTGATGTACGAAAAAGAAATAAAGGCGATGATTCGCGCTGCCAAAATCGCGGAAAAGCATATTCTCAAAATTTATTCGACGAACTTCAAGGTGGAGATTAAATCGGACGATAGCCCCGTGACGGAAGCGGATAAAGGCGCCGATAAAATCATCCGAGAAGAATTAGGGGAGGAATTCCCCGAATATGGATTTTTGACGGAAGAAAGCAAAGATACGGGAGAACGTTTCTCCAAGGATTATATTTTTATCGTGGATCCGGTCGACGGAACCAAGGATTTTGTGGCACGGGATGGCCAATTCTGCACGAATATCGCCCTTGCTTATCAAGGCGAGGTCGTAGCTGGGGTAATCAATCTTCCCGCTCAAGGTCGGACGTATTTCGCTTCCAAAGGAAACGGGGCATTTGCCATGGAAAAAGATGGAACGATCCATCCGATTCATGTTTCTGACCGTAAATCTCATTTACGATCCCTCCGTTCTATTTCCTTCTTCAACGAAGCGGAAAAAGAATTCTATGCTGCTCACGTCTCCTCTTTTGAAGGGGAAGCGGAACCGGCCGGAGCTGCTTATAAATTTTGCTTAATCGCGGATGGAAGCAAGGATTTCTTCATTCGCAAGGGCGCGGGAACCAAGGAATGGGACGTTGCTGCTGGAGACATCATCCTTTCCGAAGCTGGTGGCATTATGGTCCAACCGGATGGCACTCCGTTTCATTACAATCGCCATGACGTTTATAACCGCCAAGGCTACATCATGGCCAATTGCCGCGAGAATTTGTTTTTAGATTTGAAATAGGTTCATCAACCCTCTTCGCGATGGGAAAAATTAAACGAAAATTTCCTTCTTGATATTCCCCCTTTTATTTAGCGAATATCGTAGTATATTACCCCTTGAAAGGAGATGAAAATCATGGATAGTTTCATCAAATCGATGGATGGGCTTCCCCGCATTGTTAAAATCCTACTCTGCTTGCCTATCGTTGATATTATCTGGGCGATTTATCGTATTCTTGGTGCGATCAAAAACGGCAATGTCCTCCACCTTGTCCTCGGCATTCTTTGGATTGCTTTCGGCGGAACGGTCGGCTGGATTCTTGACCTCGTCTGGATCATTCTTTTCAACCATATTTTCTGGTTCAAAGAATAAATTCTTCTTTTTGAGGAAACGAAGGCTACGCACCGAAACAAAAAGGTGGTAGCCTTTTTTCATCCTTATGAAAACCAATAAAAAACGTGCCCTTGAGCCTTTAAGAGAAAAACAAATGGAAATCCTGAAAGGGGATTTCCCCTACGACCCCCAAACCCATACGTTCACGATTTCTCTTCATCATGAATCCGTGATGGATATTTTAGATGATGACATCTCAACTCCAGAACATCCAAGCGTCTCTTGGAGTGCCTTAGAACGCTTGTCGGACATTGTGGAAGACCTTCCCGCGGGCGAAAACGCGGATATTCGTTATTGCATCGACGATTACAAAGGCTATGACCCCGAGAAACTGGTTCCTTCTTTCAACCGCCTTTTCTCCAAGAACCGCTTTTTGAACCAAAAGGATAAGCGGAAGAAGGGGGTCGTCTCCATTCTCTTTACCTTAATTGGTCTCGTTTTGCTTTTCTTCATGGTATTGGGCAGGTCCAATGAATGGTTTGGGGAAGCGGGCAGCATGTCGGATGAACTTCTAGGTGAATTCATCGATATCGTGGCTTGGGTGTTTCTTTGGGAGGCCGTATCCATGCTCGCCTTATCTCCTAGCGAATACCATTCCATTAACCTGCGCGTTCTTTTCACCGTTTCTCGAATCTCCTTTTATGATGGGAAGGGGGAGAACAAATTAAGCGGAGAGGATTTGGATGAGGATTTAAAACTGCTAGGCAAAGCCTATAACCGTCAGCAACGCGGCAAAGTGGCTGTGCTCATTGCTTCTGGTGCCTTCTTGGCCGCTTCGGTGGTTACGGCATATCGCTGCATCATGGCTTTTATTGCTTTAAGCGGAAATATTCAGGCGGAACCTTGGAATTATGTGGTAATCGCTTTATTTGGCCTCGCCAGTTTAGGCGTATCCGTTTTTGTGGGCGTGACCGGCATCTTGTTTTACACCGATCGCCCGTTTGGGAAGAAGGCCTGTTTGGCCGTCAGTTGCATTTTGTTCCTCTTATTTATTGTTGGTTTGATCCACGCGATTCTAACTGGTGATGTTGGCGGAATCGCCCACGGAGCGATTTCCATCCTTGTTCAAGTTCTTTACGTTGGCGGATATCTTTACGCGAGCGTTCCCAACTGGGTCTACAAGAAGCATCATCGAAACGAAGAGAATCGAGACGAACAAAAATAAGCGCCCCGGAGGGCGCTTTCTATCTTGCTAATGGGCTATTTGGCGGCTTCGAGAGCGGCTTCGTTTTTCCGGCGGATATAGTCCGTCATCAAGTCTTCGGGCACGCCTTCGGTGCGGACGGCCATGACCCCGGGGACTTCCTCCATCAAAATGATTTCCACCCCGCTGGAGATATCGTCTTGGGCTAAGGAGCAGCCTTGACAGGCTCCCACCATCGCAACATAAACAATGCCATCGCGAAACCCGATGTAATCGATGTCTCCTCCGTCCCGCTGTAAGAAAGGCCGCACTTTATCGATGGTGGCCTGGATCAATTGAATTGTCGCTTCGTCTTCCATAACGCGTTCTATTTTAGTCACTTCGCTTCGCGTATCAATCCAAATGAATGCAAAAGATGTTTTTTCGGTGGAAAAAAAGAAGCCATATCCTAAAATAGGCGAATGGACTCGGAAAAGGGGAAAACGGATTTAAGAATCGTTGAAATCAAAATCTTGGTGGCCATTTACGAATTATCCGTGGATGGATTCGCGCCTTCTTTACGGGGCTTGCTCGCCTTTTTAAGAGGTGACGACTCCGCTTCCCGCTTTGAGGGACTATGGAGTTATGGCTCTTATGTCTCCATGAGCGGCAAGCGCCTTGGAAGACTATTAAAAGGACTGAAGGATTTTGGTTACGTGGATTCGGAATTCGAGCAAAAAGAAGAATATCTCTATCTCTTCCCCGAAGGAAAAGAAGTGGCTCGGACTTATTTAGCCAAGGATCATCGCCGATCCCGACCGCCTCGTCATGGGGCGCCTCTATTCCTGCCGATTCGTTAACAATAAGGAGAAAAAACATGCCCAACAAAGAAATTCCACCATTTGAAGAATGGCCCTTTCGCGTTCCTAACGTCAAAAAGGCCATTGAGAAACTCAATGCCGTCGTCGAAGAATTAAAATCTGCTTCCGACGGACCCGCCGCCTTGAAAGCCTTCAAGAAGCGTTCGCGCTTCATGGATGCCCTTCAGGACGACATCACCCACGTTTCCGTCCTCTTTAGCCTGGATACCCAAAATAAGAAATACGCGAAAGCCCAAAATAAACTCAATGAGGAATTGCCTCTCCTCCAAGCCGCGGATGTTCATTTTCAAGAAGCAATGCTCGTTTCTCCTCACCGAGCCTATTTGGAGAAAAAGCTCGGCACTTTCCTTTTCCAAATGTATGAATTCGCCTTGAAGTCCTTCGATGAACGGATTGTCGAGGAATCCATTGAAGAAAATAAGCTTTCTACGGAATACGCTTCGAAAATCGCTTCCTATTCCGTCACCTTCCGCGGACAGGTTTATAACCTTCCTCAGATGGGCAAATTCCTGCAAGACGTGGATCGCGAGACCCGTAAAGAAGCCTCGGAATCTTATTATTCCTACCTAGAGACCAAAATCCCGGAACTCGAAGAAATCTACGATAAGCTTGTGAAGGTTCGCGACAAGATGGCTAAGAAGCTTGGCTATAAGAATTATGTGGAACTTGCTTATCTTCGCATGTCGCGTTTTGACTATAACCGCGAGGATGTCGCCGCCTACCGCGATCAAATCCGCGAAGAAGTGACTCCGCTTGCCGCGAAAATCTTAAAAGCCCAATTTAAGCGCACGGGAATCCGCCATCCGGAATCCTATGATTTGGGTCTCGCTTTCCAAAGCGGGAACCCCTTGCCGTTAGGCACGACCGCGGAAAAAATCGAGAAGGCGAAGAAGATGTACGATGAGCTTTCTCCGGAAACGAGCTATTTCTTCCGCTTCATGGCGGATCGCCACGTTTTGGATTTGGAAGCTCGTCCGGGTAAGCAATCCGGTGGATATATGACCTATTTCCCCAAACATGGCGTTCCCTTCATTTTCTCCAATTTCAACGGAACCAGTGGGGACGTGGATGTCTTAACCCATGAATTCGGCCATAGTTTCCAAGCCTATATGGCACGTAAAATCAAAATTCCCGAATATCGTCAACCCACGATGGAAGGATGCGAAATCGATTCCATGTCGATGGAATTCTTCGCTCATCCGTGGATGAATCTCTTCTTCAACGAACCGGAGAAGTACCGTTATGCCCATTTGGCGGATGCAATTTCTTTCTTACCGTATGGGGTGACCGTCGATCATTTCCAAGAATGGGCTTATGAACATCCGAACGCGACCCCCGGCGAACGCGATGCTTATTGGCACGAACTCGAAGAACGTTACACCCCGTATAAAGTCGCAGCCTATGGTTCAAACAACTATCTAAAGACGGGCCATCGTTGGCTGCTTCAATCCCATATCTTCGAAATCCCGTTCTATTACATCGATTACACTCTGGCTCAAGTCATGGCCTTCCAATTCTTCAATTTGGACCGCAAGAACCATGAACTTGCTTGGAAACGCTATCTCAAACTCTGCGAATCCGGCGGAAAATATCCGTTCCGTACCTTGGTTCTCCGCGACCATATGAAGGATCCCTTCGCCCCGAATGTCATCAAGAAAACGGTTCGCCCCTTGATGAAGGTGCTGGAGTCCTATCAAATCGAATCCAAATAAAACCAACAAAAAAGCGCTGCCCTACACAAGGCGGCGCTTTTGCCTATCTCCCGATCCGGATTCTTTTGTTTTGGAGACAGGCCCGCAGGCGAAACAGCGCCTGTACGGTCTTACTTGGAACTCCTCTCTTGCAGCAATTCGATCTGCGTTTTTCTTAGTTCCACCTCGAGTTCACTTTTTTGTTTGAGGATGGAATCGAGTCTTTGCTGTTTCTTTTGCATTCCCGCTACAATCTGCTTGAGAGTACGGATGTCGCTTTCTTCCAGTCCTTGGATGGGGAGAAGACAAGGAGAGTAAGAAATAGGCTCAGCGATTTGGCAGTAGTAGAAGAGCAGGGCGAGGGCCGTGGATTCTTTGGGCGAGAAGGCATTGGAATGATAGCCTTCGATGGCTTGTCGCGTGACCCCGACCTGTCTTCCCAAATCATCCAAAGTGCAATGCAAAGCATTCACGATGCGGTCGATGATGGTTCCCCAGGGAAATGATGCGATCAATTCTTTGATGTTCTCCGGGTTTATCATGTTTCCATTGTATCGAAAGAAAGAAAAAACTCACTTGCCAATATGAAGCAAGTGGGATGTGATATTCATTTTCCCTTCGTTTTAAGAAGGGGGAAAGACGAATATTAAGAGGTTTGTTTTCCGCATGATGAAGAAAAAAGTATCCATATTTCGAAGTTACGGCTAAAATAGAAATAGAAATACTTATGAGCAATGACGAAAATACGAAGGGTCGCGTCCATAATGGAACGACGTTAGATTCTGAATCCTCATCCAATTTAAAGATAACCTTCCATCAGGGTTTCCGCGATTTTTTGCCGATGCATACGCATACCTTTTGGGAATTTTTCATTGTGACCAAAGGTTCTTTTCAGCATGAGCTAAACGGCAAGAAAGAAATCCTTCATCAAGGAGACGCTTATCTGATTCGTCCGTGGGATCGTCATGAAATCAAACAAAATGAGCCGGATTCTAGCTGCTTATTTTTAACCATCACGATTCCGAATATGAAAGCCATGTGCAACATCTGTTCGGACGACCTCTATGAAGTCCTTTATTCTCATGGGGTGCTGAAGTGCTTTTTGACCGACCACCAAGTTCGTAAAATCATGGATCTATGCTTCTATATTCAAAAAAGCATCTACGTGGATCCCAAGAAAGGCGAGCTGCCCTCTTCTTTGCTACTACAACGCGTCCTTTCCATCGCCATTGAGCAAAACTATTCTTTTGAGGAAGATAAGCCCGCGTGGTTGCTTCAATTGCTAAAGGATATCCAAGACCCTGCCAACAAAGGCTGGCACGTCAACGACGTGATGTCCCACGTGAATTATTCTCATTCGCATGTTTCCCGTTTCTTTCAACGTTACATGAATTGCTCCGTCATCGATTATCTATCCGAAAGCAAGATGCAGAATGCAAAAGACTTGATGCTTTATAGCGATATGACGGTTTACGAAATTTCGGAAGCCCTCGGCTATAAATCCTCCACGAATTTCTCCGCGGTCTTTAAGGCAGCATTTGGCCTTTCTCCCGCCCAGTATCGTAAAAAGCATCGGGATGCCCGATTCCGCGAAGGTGATTTAAAGGACCTCCAGTAACGGAGGCCTTTTTCTATTCCTCGACTTCTTTCAACATGCAAAGGACGAGAAAATTCCAACTTTGGAACCCGGGGTTATTGAGCCCGAGCCCTGTTTCGGAATCGTAATATTCCGAGAATTTTCCTTGTTTTTCGATATCCTGCCCGAGAACAAGGATGGTTTTTTCAGCGAGTTCTTTGGCTAAATCGTCATACCCGTATTTTTTTAAGCCGACGTAAGTGAAATAGTTCGCGTTGATCCAAATGGGCCCCACCCAGCAAGAGGGGTTGCCCGAGCGGATATTGCGGAACATCTTTTCGGCTTTGGACACGCTGCGGATGCCAAATGGGCTATTTAAGGTCTTGGGGTTCGTGTAATGCTCTTCCACGCATCGCTTGGCTTCTTCCGAGGTGGCAATTCCGCTCCAAAGAGGCAACATCCCTGCCCAGGTTTCGATACGCATCGGGAGAGAATGGTAATTGCGAGGGGCTCCTTTGTGCAGCCATTCGTCGGGGTCGACTTTGCGGAGAGAGATGTCGGCGCTATAGAAGTAGCCATCGCGGGGGTCGTAGAGTTCTTCGTGGATGGCTTTGGCTAAATCGTCGGCCTTTTGCTGGTATTTCTCTTTTTGTTCTTTTAAAGAAAGCATTTCGGCAAGATCGGCCATCGCTTGAAGTTCCGCCTGCATCAAGGCGTTTAGATAAATGCTTGCGGTATCGCCATGCTGGCGGTAGAAAACCGTGGGATCATTATCAAAACCGAGTCCAAGGTCATCAAGGGGGAAGAATAAACCCGTTTCTTCATGCTTTTGTTCTTTTTCGTAATAGGAGATGAAGCGTTCTAAGCGGGGGTAGGCATCCCGAATCCACGAGGCATCGCTTTGATGCTTGCTGATGACCAAAGCGTGTTGAGCCAAACAAGGTTTATGGATGTTGGTTTTTTTGCTGGGGTTCAAATCAAAAAGCCAAGAGGGACTATCCTGCACCAAAATGGGGATGCGACCGTTTTCATCTTGGGCATCGAGGAAATCGAGGACGCAACCCTTTTCATAGGCGTCAATAGAAGAATCCTCGATTTCAAGAAGGGCAAGTCCGGTGAGCCAGGAATCCCAATCCCATAATTGATGGGAGTAATAGGCTCCGGGAACGAGGAAGGGGCGCTTCAATCGGTCCACGGGTTCACGGAAGTTATGCTTATAACTAGAAAGGATGTAAGAACGAATCAGCTCGGCATAATGTTGAATGGTTGTTTTCATAGATGCTTTTATTGTCTTATTTATGGAGACAAACGCAAGAAGAGGCGAGTCTTATTTTTGGATGAAAACCTCTTAAATTTCTTTTTATAACCCGAAAGAGGCAAATGAATGGGAAGAAAATGGGATTTGTCCCAAAACGACCAAAGAATTCTTGCATGAAGCGCCCTCTATCCGTATAATTCAAAACGCTTCATGTTATGAAGTACCACGCCCGAATGGTGGAATCGGTAGACGCGTTGGACTCAAAATCCAATGTCTGATGAGGACGTGCCGGTTCGAGTCCGGCTTCGGGCACCATCGCACATTTGGCCTCTTGGCTTCTTTGCCAGGAGGTTTTTTCTTCCACTTATCAAGAAATCGCGCGGCCCACCTCGAGACGGAAAGCGGGCAAAGGTACGGCTTCGGGGCGGGCTTTCCACTCTTTTGAGAAGCCTGAACGCAAAAAAATCCACAACCGAATTGGGCTGCGGGAGGAGCGGAAGAAGGCCTTCGGGAGGACGTGCAACCACGGATACGACGACTATATCTTCGTTAGGGAGGATGGGGAGAGATACAAAGTCGACTGGGTGACCAGGACGTTCAAGGAGTTCCTCAAGAAGAACAATCTGAGAGTGATCCGTTTCCATGACTTGCGTCACACCTGCGCGACGATGCGTAGGCATACCGGGGTCCCGATGGAGGACATCCAGAAGTTCCTGGGCCATTCGACAATAACGACGACGGAAGGCATCTACGCTCATTTCGACGACACCCAGCACAGAACCACCATCTCAA
>CAKUXV010000005.1 GCA_934700895.1 uncultured Bacilli bacterium | reverse complement strand
TTGGTAGCTCTTTTGGATATAGCTGACGTCGCGGGCCAAAGTAGAACAATCGCAAGAAACATACACAACCCGAGAGGGGCGTAATTTTAATAAAGCGTCCAGGAATCGTTTGTCGCTCCCTTTGCGGGGCGGATCCATGAATAACACATCCACGTGTTCCTTCTTTTGAGCCATACGCACCATAAAGTCAGAGGCATCGTCGCAATACATTTCAAAATTATCGATGTGGTTAAACTTGGCATTGAGAACGCCGTCACGCACCGCTTCTTTCACGATTTCTACGGATATGACCCTGCCACAATATTTAGAAGCAATCATCCCGATCGTTCCAATTCCCGAATAGGCGTCGAAAACAACATCGTCTTTGGTTAGACGGGCCGCTTCCATGGCTTTCCCATAAAGGACTTCCGTCATGACGGGGTTAGTTTGATAAAAGGACTTGGAGGAAATGCGGAAATGAACGCCGCAAAGAAGGTCTTCGATGTAGCCCTTACCGTATAAAACACGTTCCCGTTCTCCTAAAATGACGTTGGTCGCTCTGGAATTGATGTTTTGAACAATCGTCGTAACCTCGGGGCAGCGTTTTACGATAGCCTTCACAAAGTTATTACGACTGGGAAACGAATCCACGTTGGTGACTAACACCACCATGATTTGATCGAAGTGCTTGGAGGTACGAATCAAGATATGGCGGACAACGCCATAACGTTCATCTTCAATATAAGGTTCAATCCTCATGGATTTCATGAGGTCTTTGATTTGGTCGAGAATCTTCTCTGCCCGTTCGTCTTCGATAAAGCATTTTTGGACGGGGACCAAAACGTGGGTTCCGGTTTTATAGAAACCACTATAGATATTGCCACGACGGTCTTTACATAAGGGCATTTGAATCTTATTACGGTAAAAATAAGGGGTTTCCATACCCAAAGTCGGCAACACGTCCACGTCCATATGCCCGACTTTACGGAACTGCTCCTTCACCTTCTTGGATTTGAATTCCAATTGAGAGGGGTAGTCGAATTGCTGAAAAACACATCCCCCGCAAGAAGAACAAATCTTGCAACGCGGTTCGATGCGGTGGGACGATTTTTTTATCAGGCGTTTGATTTGGCCATAGGATTGGCCTGCCCGGCGATAAGCCGATTCGATTTCAGCTTCATCTCCTGGAAATAGTCCGGGGACAAAGAAAACCTCTTTGCCGTTTCGGACTACTCCAAGTCCTTCGTAGGTCAAATCAGAGCAAGTGGCGGTAAAAGTAACGTGTTGAAACGAATTCTTCATTAGGCGGCTACTTTCTCTTTGGGTCCGTTCATCATCTCCGTGATGGCGGCAATTTCCTTTTCTTGATCCAAACGGGGGAAGAGCTGTTCGCCTTTGCAGACGGTTTTGCCTGCAACGATGCCTTCATCGTGGATATTAGTATAAACACATTCTTCTTCGGCTAAGCCAAGGGAAGCAAAAATCGCATCCGATTTGTGAACCAAGATCGGTTTTAAAAGCAATCCAGCGACGAATAAAACATAGGCAAGGTGAGCCATGACGGATTCGAGATTTTCCATCTTCTCCGGATCTTTGGCCAAGGCCCAAGGTGCGGTTTCTTCGATGTATTTATTCGCGCGTCCGACAAGTCCCATGACCTTTTCATACGCTTCGGTTACGGCTAAGTCGTCGTTTAATTTCTCGTATTCGGAAATCGTGGATTCGCAGAGGTCTTCGAGTTCCTTGTCGGTAGGATTAACTCCTTTTTTCAAAGAAGGAATGGCTCCATTGAAGTATTTGGCAATCATCGACACGGTGCGGTTCAACAAATTTCCAAGGTTATTGGCCAAATCTTGGTTGATGCGCATGACGAATTGCTCCGGAGTGAAGGTTCCGTTTTCCCCAAAGGGGACTTCGCTGACGAGGTAATAACGAACGGCATCCACGCCATAACGTTCGATAAGGGGATAAGCGGAAATGGCATTTCCTTTCGATTTGCTCATCTTGCCGTCTTTCATCATGAGCAACCCATGGACGAAAACGCGATTGGGTTCCCTTAAATCCAAAGAACGGAGGAACATCGGCCAATAGATAGTATGGAAACGGGTAATGTCCGCGCCGATAACGTGAACGATTTCGGTTTCGGGATCGTTCCAGAAATATTGGAACCGGGAATCGTCTTTTTGAAGATAGCCAAGGCAGGTGATGTAATTGGTCAAGGCATCGAGCCAAACATAAACCACGTGCTTGGGATTTTCCACCACGGGGATCCCCCAGGTAAAGGAGGTTCTAGAAACGCAAAGGTCTTGAAGACCCGGTTTAATGAAGGTGTTGATCATTTCGTTCTTACGAGATTCCGGGGTGATGAAAGTCGGATTCTTTTCATAGAAATCAAGCAGGAACGGCGTATATTTGGAGCAGCGGTAGAAATAGGCTTCTTCCGAGGCTTGTTCCACGGGACGGTGGCATTCCGGGCAAAGAACATGCCCTTCTTCATCTTTTTCGACTTGAGTCTCCGTCCAGAAGGATTCTTCGTGGACGCAATACCAGCCGGTATAGGAAGAAAGGTAGATGTCGTCTTGCTTTAACATCCGAGAAAAAATCTTTTGGACCGTCTCGACATGGCGGAGTTCCGTCGTGCGGATAAAGTCATCATTAGAGATTTCCATCGCTTTCCAAAGCGAGGTGAATTTCAAAGAAACTTCGTCAACGAATTCTTGGGGAGTAACCCCTTTGGCTTCGGCGTTCTTTTCAATCTTCATTCCGTGCTCATCGAGTCCGGTAACGAAGAAAACGTCATAGCCACGGAGCCTTTTGCCCCTGGCGATGACATCGCACATGGTCGTGCAGTAAGCATGCCCCAAATGGGGCGATGCGCTCGGATAATAAATCGGGGTGGAAATGTAGAACTTTTTGCTCATGGTGGCTTCTCCTAATGATGGATATCCAAAGGCTCTAGCCTTTAGGCTCGCCTATTTTACCATTCTACGATGGATTTTGAAGGTTCACCCTTCTCCCGATTATGGGATAATGAGACCCATGAAGAAAATTTTTTGGGCGATTCAGAACCTCGATTGTATCGGAGGGACGGAAACCGTGTCCATTCAGTTGATAAATTTGCTCTGTGACACCTACGAAATCCATTTGATTTGCACTTCCAAACAAGAAGGAAAAACCGCCTATTTCATCGATCCCCGCATCCAAATCCATAACCTTGAGATCCCTTCAGAGGTTGGCCGATTTGACCAATGCTGGGCCGTATATGACGGAAAAGGAAGGAGACGTCTATTGAAAGAGACGTTATCCTCCTATGTTTTTCGCCGTAACAAAACCCGCAAGCTCATCGCTTCCTGGATGGACGAGGACTCCATTTATATTGGCAGCGCGCTTGATTCCTATCTCCTCGCCCCGAAACACAAACACGTTTATTACCACTTCCACTTTGATCCAGAGAATTATTTGACGCGTCCGATGCAAATGGTGTTTCGCCATTGCAGCAAACCGGAAAAAATCATTTTCTTGGCCAGACACGTAAAAGAAGAAGTTTTAAAAAAGAAAAAGAAACTGGCGGCAAAGGCCACCTATATCTATAACCCCGCGAAGTTCCAACCTCAAAAAGACATCGCCTTCCATGGAGGAGAAATCCTATTCGTAGGGCGTTTCACGGAACAAAAAGACCCTATGCTGGCCTTGGAAATCGCCAAGCTTTTGCACGAAGATTCAGTCTCCTTTCACTTAACCATGTTTGGAGAAGGGCATCTCGAACAATCTATGCGTGAATTCGCCAAATCCAACGGGTTAAGCGAAGTTTCCATCATCAGGGGTCATTCAACAACCCAAGAAGATTATTTTGCTTCCGATTTCTTGCTTTGCACTTCCGCTTACGAAGGTTGGTGTTTGGTCAAGGCAGAAGCCAACGCCTGCTCCCGTCCTGTTATGACGACCCATTGGGATGGTCCGGTCGAAGAGGTGTTCGACGAGAACACAGACGGATGGTTGATGAATTCTCGCGACCCCAAAGTCTTCGCAAAAAAAATCAAAGAGGTTCTATCGAACCCCGATCAACTGCTTCTTCAACAAGAAAAAGCCTTCGAGGGATCCAAGCGCATTAGCAATGAATCCATCAAGAAGGCTTGGGTTGGTTTGCTCGGTTAACGTTTTAATAGCGATTCGTAGGCTTCTTTCAATTGTTCGCCCACCCGCGGCAAATCTCTTTCTTTTGCCGTTTCAAAACCCGCTTCTAAGATCTTTGGATCTTCTCCGCGTTCCAACAAATCGGCGATAGCAGAGGCGAATTCTTCGTTATTTTTGCAAAGATGGCCATTAACTCCATCTTTCACCCAGCCATTGTAGACTCCGATGTCTCGAACAACTAAGGGGCAATGGGAGGCCAGCGCTTCTAAAACCACGATGCCTTCCGTTTCCTCGTAGCTAGGAAAGAAAAGGCAGGTCGCGCTTTGATAAGCCCCGTGGATCAATTCGCCTTTGCAATACCCGGGGAGAATGGCGTTATCCGGCTTTTTACGGATGGCCCTTGCCACTTTCTCATTGGTTAAGATGCGAGCAAGGTGCCCAAACCAAAAGAATTTCACGTTTGGAAATTTACGGGCCACTTCAAAGAAATCAATGATACCCTTTCGTTCAAAGGGAAAGCCCACCCCCATCACAAAAGGCTCGTTTTCCTTTAATCCGAATTTCTCATGGAAGGCTTTCACTGCGTTGGGGTCACTAGCATAGGAAGCAATATCAATGCCATTGCTAATGGCGATCACCTTTTTGGCAAGACCGTAGTTCTCAATGAGTTTTTTGGAATACGGAGTTGGGGTAATCACCAAATCCGCGCGGGAATACATGTATTTCAATTGATGGTTATAAATGGGGGCGACAAGTTGCCAGCACTTAAAGGAATTGCGGAAATCCTCATAAGTCGAATGGCCGTGGACAATCACGGGAATCCCCCGCTTCTTCGCTTGTTTTAAAGCGCGATGGGACTTCCCCCAATACGTATTGATATGGGCGATGTCGTAATCGTCTTTTTTATGGATGGTCGTTTCGACTCCAACATCTTTGAGGGCTTGGAGTTGGTGAGACATGGCGCGGCCGATTCCACTGTTTTTGATCGTGTCGGCATCTTGAAAATAAATCAGGGTTTTCATCTTGGTATTTAGGATAACTTTTTAAAGGAAACAGGCAAAGAAAAACCGCCCCTAACGGAGCGGAATATTCAAGTTCGGAATTACTTCGCTTTCTTAGCAGCTTCGGCAGCGGCGAGCTTCTTGTTGAAGCGGTCGATGCGGCCATCGCTCATAACGATGCGTTGGTTGCCCGTATAGAAGGGGTGGCACTTGGAGCAGGTATCGACTTTGATTTCCTTCAACGTCGAGCCGGTCTCGAAGGTGCTTCCGCAGGTCGTGCAGGTAACGACGCAGTGATGGTACTCCGGATGGATGTCTTTCTTCATTGCTATACTCCTTTCGCCGTACGGCCTATTGCCGCACAGAGAGCCTTACAAGGATACTCGTTGTTACCGCTTTTAACAACCCTAAATTTTTTACGCACCCATTCCAAGTAAACTTATTCTACTTTCCTTAAAAGGAAAAACGAGTTTACAAGATAAAAAAATAAGGGGGTTTTGCAGGGAAAATGAATGCAAGTTCTCCTTATTTTGTAGGAACTAGTTCAATTTCATCCCCGGGGCGCACCAGCATAGCCCCGCCATAATGAACCTTCATGTCCTGACGGATATCAAAATCCATTCCTGGGTGCATGTGATAAGGAATTAAATGCGTCGGATGGATGATTTCCGCGCATCGAGTCGCCTCTTCGGGTCCCATATTGAATAGTCCATCGATGGGAAGGAGGGCATAATCGATTTTTTGTTTTGCGAGTTCTTCCATATAAGGGACATAATCCGTGTCCCCGGCCACATAGATTTTTACGCCGTCCACTTCTAGTAAATATCCCACGCATTCGTGGATATCGTGGTTTTTGTTGCAGGCCGGAGTGGCTTGAACATGGACTCCATAGTAGTCAAAATCGTAATAAACCCCGTTTTGAAGGGCATCCTTCGAACGGATGACGACGGTAGAATCTTTTAAGTGAATGAGATGGATTCCATTATGGTCGTAATGCTCATGGGTGATAAGAACCATGTCTGCAGGCTTGTCGTATCCTTCTCCAGCATAGGGGTCGATATAAACGATTTTGCCATTTGAAGTCGTTATCCGTAATGATGCGTGTCCTTGATAAAGAAGTTTTGCCATTTCTTCGCCTCCGTTGAATCTTTTCCATTGTACATTTCTAACAGGAGTTTAGACTAGGTCCACAACGTTTATCGAAACGTTTGTTTCATATAAATGAAAGGAGACTTTCCATGATCAGTAAACTCTTGGCCATCAAAGTCCTTAACGCCGCCTTGGAGACGGGCGGGGACTACGCCGAGATCTATTGCGAGCAAAAGGAAGGGGAATCCATCCGTGTGGAAAACGGAAAAGTGGAGACCCTCGGAGCCGGGCAAACCTACGGCTGCGGCATTCGCATTTTGCTCCAAGACCAATCCGTGTACGGATACACCTGCGATTTAAGTGCAAAATCCCTCTTAAATTTAGCAAGCAGCCTCTCTAAATGCTTCCACGGTGAACGTTTATTCACCGTTACCAAAGTCGAGAAACAACGGGTTAAAGTCATCAACAAGGTCAATGACCACCTCTATGAAGTTCCCGAAGAAGAGAAAATCCAACTTCTAAAGGAATGCAACGACATCACCAAAGCCGTCGATCCGCGCATCGTCCGCATCGTCAATTCGTTCAGCAATAGCCGGTGCGAATTCCAACTCTTCAACGCAGAAGGACCCGTTGCAAAAGAATTCAATAACGTCGAAGAACGAGGACGTTTGGCCCTTGTTGCCATGGCTAACGGAGGAAACGGCAACATCGAAACCTGTTTCGAAGGCCCGGGACGTTATGACGGGTGGCACTACTTCCACGATGTTTTGGACTATAAAGCCAAAGCAAAATCCGTGGGGGAAAAGGCCATCATGATGTTGACGGCCAAGGAATGCCCAAGCGGCAAATTTACCGTTGTTATCAAAAACGGATGGGGAGGAGTCCTCTTTCACGAAGCCTGCGGGCACAGTTTGGAAGCCAGTGCTACCTCGCGTCATCTCTCCGTCTTCTCCGATTCCATCGGCAAGCAAATCGCTTCGCCTTTGGTTACCGCCTACGACGACGGAACCATTCCCAACGAATGGGGTTCCAATAACATCGATAGCGAAGGCAACCTCACCCAAAAGAACCTCTTGATCGAAAACGGAATCTGCAAAGGATTCTTAATCGATCGTTTAAGCGGACGCCGTCTAGGCATGGCAGCCAACGGAACCGCGCGCAGAGAGAGCTACCGTTTCGCCCCGACTTCTCGCATGAGCAACACCTACATCGCCGCGGGCAAAGACGATCCCGAGCAAATCATCCGCGATACCAAACTTGGCATTTATGTTGCTAATTTCGGCGGGGGATCCGTCGAGCCCACAACGGGAGAATTCAACTTCTCCGCCTCGGAAGCTTATATCATTCGCGATGGCAAAATCTGCGAACCCGTGAAAGGGTGCACGTTGATTGGTTCCGGCAAGGACGTCTTGATGAACATCGACCGCGTCGGCAACGACGTAGATCTTGGTCAGGGGAATTGTGGCGCCGCAAGCGGCATGGTTCCCGTTAATGTTGGGCAACCCACGATTCGCATCAAGGAAATCACCGTTGGAGGAAGAGGAGGAAAACTAGAATGAACATTCAAAAATTCTTTGAAGTCTGCAAAGCCCATGGCATTGAGCAGGCCCAAATCCAAATCGGCAAATCCAAATCCACATCCATCAAATTGTTCCATAACAAGATTGATACCTACCGCATCTCCAATAGCCAATCCGTGACTGCCTGCGGCATCTATAACGGGAAATTCGGATCGGCCTCTACTCAAAAACTAGATAAAGACGCTTTTGAGTATTTGGCCAAGCAAATCCAATTAACCGCGACGTTTAACGAAAAAGAAGAAGAGGCTTCCTTGTTCGAAGGGTCGGAAGAATATCGCAAGGGAAACGTTTATAACAAAGTTCTGCCAACAATTCCCCTCGAAAAGAAAATCGAGACCCTCCACGAAATTGAAAAAGCGATTTATGCTGGCGACTCCTGCATCACCGATGCGGACGCGGTTTCTTATGGCGAGGCCGAATCGGAATCCGAGTTCTACAACTCGTTTGGATTGAAGCTCAAGCAGAAGAGCAACCACTTCTTCTATAGCGCCGGTGCCGTCGCCAAAAAAGGCGAAGAAACGAAAACCTTCTACGATTCGTTCCTCGATAATGACTTCAGCCATTTTGACGCTGAAAAATTCGCAAAGGGAATCGTGACAAAAGCCTTGGCTAAGTTCGGCGGCGAGCCTTGCGAAGCCGGGAAATATCCAACGGTTCTCGACCGCGATATCATTAGTGATCTCATCTCCTATTTCATGGATTCCTTCTCCAGCGAATCCATCCAGAAGCATTCGTCGATGCTAGAAGGAAAAATGGGCCAAAAGGTTGCCTCGCCCAAAGTCACGATCGAAGAAAAGCCCTTGGCCAGAAACCTCTATTTCAGCTATTTCGACGACGAAGGCGTTGCCGCCCAAAACAAAGTCATGATGAAGCGCGGCGTTGTCACGAACTTCTTCTACAACCGCGAAACGGCGAAGAAAGAAGGAAAGGAAAGCACCGGAAACGGTTATTGGGCTGGCGGACGAATTGGAGTCGGCTTCAATAACATCTTCGTCAAGCCAGGCAAACGCAGTTTCGATGAAATGATTCAACCCATCCATGATGGCGTTTACATCACCGAAATCGCTGGGCTTGGAACTGGCATGAATCCCACGAGCGGCGACTTCTCCTGCCAAGCGGAAGGCTACCGCATCCACGATGGCAAAATCGCTGAACCCCTTAACCTTATTACCCTATCAGGCAATTTGCTTAAGATGCTTCGCGACGTCAAGGAATTCGATAGTCGCGTAGATTTAACGCAGAACGGAATTTCTGTGTCCGACGTATTCGTCAAATCGATGTCGATCGGCGGAAAATAAAGACAACAAAAAACGGGACGCTTCGAACCATGGCATCCCGTTTTTCTTTATTTCTTTTCTTCGCCTTCTTTTTCGTCGCGATTCGCATCGTCTTCTTCCTCTTTCTTTTCTTCCCAAGGAAGCGGGTAGAGTTTCCAAGAGGGATGGAGTTTGGCGGCGAAGTCTTTATCGTGCTGGAGCAAAGCTTTTTCTGAATCGAGGAAAACCTCATCCGTATTTTTGAGGAGTTTGCCCGCTTTATCCAAGGCGTAATTGGATTCCGCTTCGCTTTCTTCGATGCAGGAAGAGATCAATAAGTAGCAGCGCAAAGCAGGAACGGTTCCTAAATCCGAGATGAATTTTTTTACATCATCATGGAGCTCTTCGTAATATTTTTTGCCGACGCTCGTTTTGCTAGAGGCTAACAAGAGGGCTAATTTGATGCAGACGGCATCGTTGCGTGTAGAGGCGGATACCCCGCGTTCTTGGGCAATGGTTTTATCAAGAATTTGGACTGCTTGGTCGAAGTCGCCTGCTCCAATTTTTTTGTACGCGGTCAAGGCATTGAGATAAGCGGTGAAATCCGTGATGTCATCAAAAACAGGAACTTCGGGCACTTCTCCGCCTTCTTCGCGGATTTTTTCGCGAAGAAGCAAATAGTTATAAGGGATGCGGTTTCCTGCATGGGTCATCAAGCTAAGCAAATAACCATCGTTCATGGAATCCAAACGGAAGGGGAAAATATCATAAAGATAAATCATGCCTCCAACCGAAATCGTCGTAATGGCAAAGATTTGAATCCAAGCATTCGCCCCATCGGTTTTCACCCAGTTGGAAGCAAGGGAATTCAAAACCATCATCACGACGACTTCGACGATGAAGAAGACAATCGGAAGGAAGGTATAGGCACCTAAACTCGCTTTTTCCACGTCTTTAGGAGACACGCGAGTTTCTCCGGTCAATCCATCAAAGGAATGAAGCCCGAAGCGTTTCTTCCCGTCTTTGGTTTTGAAGCCCAGTCCCAAAATAACGAAAGACAAAACTTCATAACCGCCCACACGGGCACCGAGCAAATGTCCTAGCTCCAGGAGCAAGGAGTTCAAAAGAACGCCGGAGAGCAACGCCAAAACCACAAGAGCCACATAATGGATCGGCAATTTGTTCCCATAATCCATGACCAGAGGGCGAATCGCAAAAATGCCCACGCATAAAGCCAGGGCAAACATAAATAAATAGACCAAGAAAATGGCAAAATCGTTCTTTTTCATAAGGATATTCCTCCTTCTTTGCAAAGACTTTCGTAAATCGTCTTCACGTCCTTTTCCTCCAGCGGTTGGGGATAACGACCAACCACACGTGTACCGTTACCTGTTGCTAGAGAGACCAAAGCGGGAACATCCGACAAGGTCAAGCCGACTTCTCCAAAGGAAGAGGGCATGCCAATGGAAGAAAAGAAATCTTTCATGGCACGGATACCCATTATAGCCGTTTCTTCGTCGTTTGCACCTAAAAGCCCAAAGACTTCTTTGGCCAAACGAGTGAATTTGCCAAGATCTTGGTGATAAACGTGCTTAGCCCAGGCAGGATAAAGCAAAGCAACGCCTGCGCCATGGGTAATCGAAGAACGGTACCCCGACAAAGCGTGTTCGAGGGGATGAACGGAGAAAACGGAGGACTTTCCAATAGAAGTTAACCCATCATGGCTTAAAGAACTATTCAGCATCAACGTCCCCATCGCGGATAAATCCTTCGGGTTTGCCTTCAACATCTTAGCCGCTTCCATCGTGGATCGAATAAGGTCCAACGCCCAACTGTCCGCGAGTTGGTTCTCTTCGCTTGGATT
The DNA here is from genome assembly GCA_934700895.1 of uncultured Bacilli bacterium. Lineage (GTDB taxonomy): Bacteria > Bacillota_I > Bacilli_A > RFN20 > CAG-826 > Alloenteromonas. The sequence goes on along the minus strand of CAKUXV010000005.1, from coordinate 114,474 downwards.
AAAGTAACGTTCCAAACTATGCATCATGATGTCGGAAGCCCCGGCGAAAACTTGATAAGGAGGAACCGTTAAGGCCCACTTGGGGTTTTCAATCGCGAATACAGGGCGAATCAGGTCGCTATTGAACCCTTGTTTGATTCCCGTTTCATCGTCTTGAATCACACAAGAATTGCTCGATTCGCTACCGGCGGAAGCGATGGTTAAGACGACGCCGACCGGCATCGTTTTTCCAGGAACGGCCTTTTTGAGATTAAAGTCAAAGGAGTCGCCTTCGTAATAGGCTCCCACGCCGATGGATTTGGCCGTATCAATCACGGAACCGCCACCAACAGCAAGCAGGAAATCAATTTCTTTTTCCCTTACAATTTTCGACGCTTCACGTACGAAGGAAGCCGTGGGGTTAGGACGCACACCACCTAAAGCAACGAATTCGATATGGGATTCCTTTAAGGAACGAGTAACGATGTCGTAAAGGCCGGAACGTTGGATAGAACCCCCGCCATAAAGCAACAAGACGCGTTTTGCCCCATATCCTTGGAGCATTTTTCCCACTTCTTTTTCTTGATCTTCACCGAAGAGAATACGCGTGGGGTTTCTAAAATCGAATTTCATTCCGCGCCTCCTTCTTCTTTCTTGGATAGTTCCATCACGGCGGGAAGCATAGTGGCAATAGATAAATCAATAAACGATGTCATTGCTTTCTTAAAGCTTTCCGGGGACAAACGGGGATTTTTGAAGCAGTAGCCAAATTCGTCGGCGACCATGTGAGAATACCTTCTCGCCGCGTCGCGGATTCCAGCTTTCTTAATGCCAATTTTCTTGTCTTTGCTCCAAAGAGAGAAAAGGGTCGCGTTGATTTTTCCAAAGATAAAATCGTCGGTAAAATCACGGGCTGCGGAGTTATAGGTGCTGCGGAAAAAAGAGAAATTCTCATACACGTAGTCACTAAATGCGGTCAAAACCCCTTTTACGGTCTTGGCATTTTCAGCGTCGCTTAAATCCTCGTTGAGGAAAATAGCGGCGATTAAATCGTAAATGTCTTGATAGTGATAATAGAAGGTTTGGCGGTGCACCCCGCACTTTTTGCAAAGCGCCGTAACATTAATCTCTTCCAAGCGCTTCGTCTTCATCATTTCTTTCAGGGCTATTTTAAATTTGGCTTCTGTCACCATGTTTCTCGTCCCCCCTTTTGTTTATCGTCCGTTTCTTCGCCTTCGCCTTTAGAACGAAGGATTAAATAATCGAGCAAATAGTATGTGCCGATGCTAATTAATGAGACTGCAGTCAAGGCAATGGGGAAACCCCAGTTAATGCCTTCATAAGACAGGGCGGTGATTCTTCCGCCATTGAAGGCGTCCGAAATCACGATGATCGCCCCTAGAGCGAGCGAGCCAAGGAATACAATCAAACGATATTTAGTGAAGGGGATGCAAACGCGGAATAAAACGGCGTAGCTAAGCAAGGTAAAGGCAATAACAGACATGCAGCAAGCCACTTTGAAGGCGGGATCGCTTCCTGGGGAGAAATCCGTATACGATTTCGTCCAAACGGAATAAAGAAGCAAAGGGAGCAATGCTGCGACCGCTTCCGAAACCCCGGCAGGGCCGGAATGGCGGAAAATGTTGCCCATGAAGGTGCCTTTTAAGCGGTCGTCGGACGGCTGCAAGGCCAAAAAGAACGCTGGCACGCCAATGGAGAAGATTTCCCAAACAAGCATATTGGCCGTAGAAAACGGATAGGTACGTCCGCCGGCCCACATCGAAATCATGAATAGGACCGTGATAAAGAAAGCGAAGAACGTTTTGCTCAAGAACAGTGAGCAGGAACGTTGAAGGTTATTGATAACGCGTCTTCCCTGACGAACAACATCAGGAAGTTTGGAAAAATCATTATCCATGGACACCAAATGGCTGACGTTCCTCGCCGCCGAGGAGCCGCTAGCCATAGCAATGGAGCAATCCGCGACTTTTAAAGCCAAAATATCGTTAACGCCGTCACCGGTCATCGCGACTTTATGGCCCTGCTCTTTTAAGGCCGTAATCAACGCCGCCTTTTGTTCTGGATTGGTGCGACCATAAACGGCGTATTTACCTGCCAAAGCTTTCGTTTCTTCAATGCTTTTGCCCTCTAAGGAAATGGCTTTGTCCGCATCTTTAACGCCAACTTGCTTTGCAATTTCCGATACGGTAAGGGGATCGTCGCCGCTAATAATGTTGACGGTCACGTCATTTTTCTGGAACCAAGCAATATTAGCCGCCGCGTCATCTTTTATGTGGTCAGATAGTGCAATAACCGCGCAAATCTCCATTCCTATCGGCGCCCTACCTTGAAAGATGGGATTGGAACTGCGGGAAACAATAAGCAAGCGGAACCCACGAGCCCGATATTCTGAGAGCAACGCTTCCGCTTCGCTTTTGTCTTTAGTGGGAACAAACCCGTACGCACCAATACAATAGGAGGCGCCGTCCTTCATCGTCACGGCGCTGTATTTGGTTTCGGAGTCGAAAGGGAGTACGTCATGGCAAACACGGTCACACTCTTCTCCAAAATACTGCCGCAAGGCAACGGCTGTAGGATTTTCGTCATGAGTATAATGCAAAACGGAGCGAACCATGGTGGCAACATCTTCTTCCGTATACCCTTTTAACGGGCACACCTTGAAAACGCTCATTTTCCCGTCCGTCAAGGTGCCGGTCTTATCTAGACACAAGGTATCTACGCGGGCAAGCATCTCGATGCAGTAGAGTTCCTGAACGACCATGCGTTTCTTGGAAAGGGAGACTACGCCCGCCGCCAAGGCTAAGGAAGTCAAAAGGAACATACCAGCAGGAAGCAAAGCAACCATCGAACCCGATACGCTAGAAATGGCTTCGGAATCAAAGAAAAAATTGCCCCACCCCTTCCCTTGGAATCCATAAGTAAGGTAGGTGCAAAGTCCAGTAACCAAGGCGAAAACGCCCGTAAACATCATGAAGGTTCCCACCGAACGGCGAATTTCGCTTTTCGGGCGGGAAAAGGCGCTGGCCTCATGTTCCAAGGATTCCGCGTAATTGGCACTGCCAACTTTGATAACTTCGGCGCGAACGGAGCCTCTTTTTATGAAGGTTCCGGAAAGCAAAAGGTCCCCCGGCTCCTTTTTGACAGAGAACGATTCTCCCGTGATTAACGATTCATCGACAAAGCATTTCCCTTCGCGAACCCTCGCGTCGGCGATGATTTGATCGCCGGCTTTTAGAATCACGATATCGCTTAAAACAATTTGATCCGCGGCAAGCATTAGTTCTTTACCATTGCGCACAACAGCCGCCCGAGGGCTGGTAACAACAGACAAATGATCCACCAAATGGCGAGCACGGATATCTTGAATCAAGCCAATCGCCATGTTGGCGAAAAGGATCAACATGAAAAAATAATGGGACCAGCTAAGACCGGCGACAAGCATCAAAATAAAAACGAGGAAAAGGATGATGTTAAAGAAATTAAAAACGTTGTCGCAGACGATTTGCCAATAGGTTTTCGTGGGGTGACGCCGCGTGGTGTTAAGCAAGCCTTCGCTTTTTCGTTTGCTGACTTGCGTCTCATTTAATCCAATCGCAGGATCTACGTCAAAAGGCTCCGCAGAAGCGATGTATTCCTCGATTTGCTGAACTTTTTTTCTTCCCATGCGACCCCAAAGATTTTTCTTATTCTCGATTTAAATAAATCGACGTAAATTTTATACGGCTGAATAATATCACAAATGAAAGATATAAGCGAAACAAAATGAGAAAATCTTTACATTGTCTAATCGGTAACGATGTCAATGATTGGGACAAAATTATAGCTTATTCTTCTTTCGAAGCGTATGAAAAAAATTCTTTAAAAGCGTTTCGGATTCTTGGCTTTTCTCTCCGCGGTAGACGAGAAGCTCCCCTTTCGTTAGAAGTCCGTATTTAGAAATCGCGCCATCGTCAACGTTATCCGCGCCATAAACAAGGGTAGAAATACGGCTTTGTAAAATTGCTCCCGCGCACATGAGGCAAGGCTCTAACGTAACATAAAGGGCGCAACCCTCTAAGCTCCACGAACCCAATGCTTGTCCCGCTTGTTTTAAGACTTCAATCTCCGCGTGGCTGGAAATATCATTTTTGGCTTCGCGGTGATTATGAGCCTTGGCTAGAACTTGCCCGTGGCGTACTAAAACCGCCCCAATAGGGGTTTCGCCTTCTTCAAATGCTTTTCGGGCTTCTTCTAGAGCCAAATCCATGAAATCCATAAGAGAAAAACCACCGCACAGGAGCAGATGGTTTAAGGCTGCTTGGTTCCCCACCTGACCTGGTTCGCCGCCCGTTCCTCGCGATGGCTTCACCATTATAAAGACTTCCAAAGAAAAAGCCACCGGATAACAACCGGTGGCATGGGTTTGATTTCTTATTCCCTTGCGGGTCCGTAAGCGGAATAGACAGCGCTTAGCGGGGCATTGTTGACGATGCGGTCAATGCATTCGGCGAGCATATTGGCGAGGGTGACCACCTTAACCAATTTCAGTTCGCGGAATTCCGGGGTAAGAGGAATGGAATCCGTAACAATGATTTCTTCAAACGGTCCGTTTTTCATCAAATCAAAGCACGGCTTGCTGAATACGGCGTGCACAGCCGCTAACTGAACGCCAATCGCGCCGGCATCCAAAAGGGCTTTGGCACCAATGCAGGCAGACTTTCCAGTATCCACCATGTCGTCAATCATAATGCAGCGCTTCCCAGTGACGTCGCCGATGATATTCATGGCTTCGGGTTCCAAATTGTTGGAACGACGCTTGTCGATGATGGCAAGCGGAGTATCTAGAATTTCCGCCAAAACACGGGCACGGGCAACGCCTCCATGGTCCGGGGAAACAACGACAACATTGGAGAAGTCTTTTTGCTCCATTTGAATTTGCCTTGCAAGAAGGGGGACGGCGTTTAAATCATCAACCAAGCAAGAGAAAAATCCCTGGATTTGGGCAGCGTGGAGGTTGCAAGTGACAACGCGGTCCACACCAGCGGTCGTTAACAAATGGGCGACAAGGGCAGAAGTAATCGGCTGACGAGGTTTGGCCTTGCGGTCTTGTCTAGCGTAGCCGAAATAAGGAACAATTAAGTTGATTTCGCGAGCGGACGAACGGCGAAGGGCATCGATGAAGATCAAAACTTCCATTAAGTTTTCATTCACCGGGGGGCAAGTCGATTGAACAATGAAGACTTGCTTGCCGCGAACCGTATCGATCGGCTCAACAATGGTTTCCCCAGAAGGGAATTTGCGAATGGAGCGTTCACCGAGTTTTACGTGAAGCAGGTCAGCGATGGACGAAGCTAAATCTTCGTTGGCCGACAATGAGAAGACGACGGCGTTTTCGTTAAGCATGGTTACCTATTCCTCCTAAGTTGGGGTTAGCTCAATGCAGTACAATATGATAATACGAATCCCAACGTTTTTGGGCGCGAATCGAGCGAAACTTAAAGAAAAGTTCATGCGGTGTCAAAAAATTGCAAGCACTCGATTACCACATGCTTTAAAATGAATTCATGACAATTGAAGAATTAATGGCCCACGTGCATGCAACAAGAGAAAAAGCCATTGAAATGGTTTTAAATTCTTTAGAATCATCCGTGAAAACAAGCGAATTCCTAAATCACGAGCGGGATAGCGTTTGTTCTACCCAAGAAGAAAAAGACGAATGGGACTTGGCTTTTATTCATCAAAAAGAAGGGATAGAAGCCGTAAAAGCCTTAATCGAGGAAGTTAGAAAAGACCGCCACGTTCAGCAAAACGCTTCTTCTGGTTCGTCCCTTTAATTTGGCAGTTCTTTTAAGGAGACGATCATCGTTGCCTCCGTTCTCAAGGATGCGGACAAACGGTCCGGATCCTCGTATTCGTCATGGATACAAAAATCCGCATCTATCGGTTTACGGGCAACAAAATATCCTCTTTGCAGGAGTTCGTCGACCATGTCGGCCGCCTCTTCTCCTTTTTCCTGAACGGCCGAAGTGAAGAAAACTCGTTTCCCCACTCCTTCGTTAGCAAACCGTTCTAAGTAGGTGGCATCGCAAAATAATTGACGGCATTTGCTCTGGAAAAGATCCTTTAAATAAGCTCGGCAATCTTGGACGTAAAGACTATAGTCGCGGCGGAATTTATATTGGGCAGACAAGTCTCGTGCGTCCACGTTCTCATAGAAGGAATCCAGAAGGAAAACGAAGGATTCACGTGAATTCGTTAAAAGGGTTTTTGCGTCTATATTTTTCGCCTTGCAGTAGAAAAAGAAGGATTTTGCACTCATTTTTGCATCATCAAGCGAACTATGTGGCGTGAGTCCGTCGTCATAGGGGGTTCCATTGCTAAACATCTCATACGCTTTTTCTAGTTTGATTTGGCGATGGGCGATTGGGGTGTATAGTTTTTGGACGTCGAACGCGCCGCGAAGTCCAAGGCGTTTTCCATAACGATTAAAGGAATAATCCAAGAAGCGGAGATCGTTTAAAACCGCATATCCCGCGGCCAAAGTGTGGGAATCAAGTAAGAGGGATTCAATTTTAGGAAGAGCTTGGCCAAAGGAGGGGGCTTGACGGTAAGCCCAATAATCATTCGCCTCATACTTTAGGTGCAGTTCGTCTCCTGGACGCAAAAGTTTGAATTCAAACTCCTCGCCAACCCCGGGATTAACGAGGATTTCCTCTTCTTTAAGGATGTTTCCATGCAAACCTGTGATGCAATAAGAAAATTCGCAGATTTTCCCTTCGCCACGATCGCAGTTTGAGCATTCGATATCAAAGAAAAGCAGCTGGTCGATTTCTTCTAAACTAGAGTGATGAATCAAACGGTGGATCAGGGATTCTTCATATACCCCACCCACGTGATAATCCCTTTGTTTTGGGAGACATCGGCAGTTATCAAAATAGGGATCGTTAAGAACTTCGCTAGGGGCAGTTTGGCCGTAATCGCAGGCATATTCGAACAATTTCTTTGCCATGAAAGCCATCGAAACGGCATCCACATCCCCCTTCTTTTCATGGAAAACACGCCACCAAGCATCACGAATATCCATTTCCACAAAGCCATACGTAATGCCTTGGAATTCATTAACATCGAACGTCTCCAAACCCTCAAAAGAATAGGAGGCGAACTTGGCTTCCAAATGCAAAATGGCATTTAGGATTTTCCCGTTATAAGAAAGCAAAACGGAATCCGATTCTGACGAAGCTTTTCGCAATGCCAGAAAAAACGCCGCGGGATTCGTAAGCGGGGTGATGTGGGATTCAGAAGTTTTCTCCCCTCTTAAGTTCCATTTTTGAATGCAGAGTTCTACAAGACGAGTTTGGTTATCAACCGTTTTTGTTTGGTAACCGATATAGCAAAAATAACGCATGGAACCATTTTCCTCCCTCTCCATTCTTCGGGCAATAACAGACCCCATTTAGGCACAAAAAAAGTCGCGCAAGGCGACTTTGGTTATCATTGGAAGAATTAGAACTTCTTACGGCGGGCCATCTTGGATTTCATGGCGCGCGCAAGGCACGGCTTAAGGTAGGCTTCGCGTTTGCGGCATTCGAGAAGGATGCCACTCTTGTTAACGCCACGCTTGAAGCGGCGCATCGCGTCATCGATGGTTTCGCCCTCACGGACAACAACTTTAACGGACATTTCGCACTCACCACCTTTCTGCTCGGTGCTGTTGTAATTTACTCTTTTTCTAAGGGTGTGTCCACCCTTTTCTAGTCTTTCTCAACGAATGAGCCCATGGAGGCGGCAAAGTTCCTCCAATTGGGTCAAATACGTGTTAAACATGACTTTGCTGAGTTCTGGATCTGTTTTGTCTTTATATTGTTTTAACGCCGCGTGGATTTCGTCGAAATCCGTGGGGGAAATCCACTTAGATCCCTTTCCCTTGTAAAGGTCTAGAATCTCGATGGAATCTAATTTCTTCACTCCTTTGTCTTCACCGTATTCTTCCTCGTATAGGGAATAAAGACGCTCGCCAATTCGCATATAAGCATTCTTCGTTAATAATGGGGTAGCAGCCATGAAAGGCCTCCTTCTTTTCCGTCATTGTACTCCTTGCTTTTGCCAGGGCGAAACATTGTTTTTAGTTTATAATGCAAGGAGAGGAAAAACTTATGACCGACGAAGAAATGATGGATGTCTTGCGTAAATTCAACCAAGAGCGGGATTGGGGCCAGTTCCATAGTGGCGAAAATCTAGCTAAGAGCATTTGCATCGAAGCAGCTGAATTACTGGAAGTTTTCCAATGGGACTTCAAAGAGAAATCCATCGATAAGGTCAAAGAGGAATTGGCAGATGTCCTCACTTATTGTTACATGATGGCGGACCATTACCATTTAGACGTCAAAAAAATCATGATGGATAAGATACGTAAAAACGAAGCGAAATATCCGCCGAATCTATGCCGAGGATCCAACAAAAAATACAACGAGCTACACGATAAAGGCCAAGATTAATTTCCTTCAGCGATTTTCCGGAATGCCGTTATCCAAATAATAACGATGCTTCGTACGGTACATGTTCGAGTCCGCTTCTTCAATCGTTTCCAAAACCGTTTTCTCCCCAGGTTTATAGGCGGCATAGCCATAAGAAATAGTCGGCATCGATGGATCCGTCTTTCTTTCGTTTTCCACGGCTGCATCAAACATGGCCAACGCCATCGGCAATTCCTCTAAATTGTGATAAAGGATACAGGCGAATTCGTCCCCACCATAGCGGAAGCCACTGCCAAGCCGGTCAAACGCGGCGCGAACCATGTTTCCCACCTTTTTCAAAACAGCATCGCCTTCTCGATGGCCACAAGTGTCATTGACCGTCTTAAACTGATTCAAATCCAAAACAAGGATAATGACCTCTTTTTTCTTCAGCTGAGATAGTCTGGCTTCAAAGGAACGGCGATTTCCTAACATCGTCAAATAGTCGGTTTGAGCAAAGGATTCCACCACGGAAACGTAGAGAAACAGCATTCCAATGGCCATGGCGAGCCAATCGAGACGAATTTCCGACCAAATCGCACGAACCAACAAACCGACAACGCAAACAATAACCGTCACAATGAGCCAAACGCCGGAACGATAACGGAATTCAACGATAAACCGAACAATTTCAAATAATGCATACAGAAAACAAATAACATAGGAAACAACATAGATCCAATAAAAGGGCCCATGGTGGTATTGGTTATTGGAGTCTACGACGATTACCGCACCGAAAAAGGAAAGGATAAACTCCAATATGACATGGATTCCGCAGAAACCAAGAATGGTATAACCCAGTTTTGTCCTCCGAAAGATCAGCCCAATAAATGCTCCCAAAAAGGGGGCAAGTGAAAACTCCATCAGTTTCAAAGCGATGTGAGCAACACGATTGGAAGATCCAAATTCTTCCAACGCTTCTCCTCCCCATTCCAAGAAAGCAGCTGCCATCACGATGCAAAAGGCAACAAACATCATTCTTCTTTGCTGTTTGGGCAAAGCACGGCTCCCTGCGCTTAATAAGGCGCAGACGACCATCACCCCAGCGGATACGCAAATTATTGCGGTGTAATAGCCAAATTCAGGTGTCATCTCGTTTTTTCCCTATATTCATTATGCTCTAAAAAGCGAGACAAAACTTCAAAATAGCATTCTGAATTTTCAAAATAAGTCATATGTCTCGTCTTTGGAATCTCAATCATTTCTTTCGATGCGTTCGTTAGGGCGTCATACATCGCTTGGTTCACCCTTTTGGTAGATTCGTCCTTTTCGCCAAAAAGAAGGAGGACGGGTAGTCGAATTTCCTTTAATTGGGAGGTGATTTCATAGTCTTTGAGGTTTCCAAGCGGTTGAAATTCGCTAGGACCCCAAGCGGCGTTATAAGCAACACTTCCCGGATTTTTCTTCCTTCTCAAACATTCAGGGACAGTTGGATCGTCCTTGGAATAATCGGAGACGGTCATCTTCAGATAATGGTCCAACGCCTCTTGAAATTCCGGAGCGGTGTAATCGTTCTTCTCTTCGGCTTCCCGAATAGTCCTTTGATCCTCCTTGCTCATGGAACGAATCAACCGATGGGTCTCTTCTTTCCATAAAGATGCGGAAGATAACGTCGAGGACAAAATTAGGCTTTTCACTCCCTTGGACCCGGTTTTTAGGCAATATAGTTGGGCGAGCATGCCGCCCCAAGAATGGCCCAATAAATAAAAATCATCCAAGTGAAGAAAGGCGATGAGATTTTGAAGTTCGTCAATCCAAGTATCTGAACAATAAAGTTCCGGCTTGTCGTCGGGAATAGACGATAGGCCGCAGCCAATTTGATCGTACATGACGACAGGACGGTCCGAGGAAAAAGCAAAAGAATCAAACAATTCAAAAGAATTGTGTGTGGACCCAGGGCCCCCGTGTAGCAAAAGCAAAGGCGTTTTTTTCCCACCGGGATTCACGACCCTACAATAAGTGAGGTATTCCTTGTAAGGAACCTTTATTTCTTCGACCTGCATACCCCTATTAGCAAAAGCCCGCCCATAAGGCAGACTTAAGACTATTCTTCTTCTTTAATGCTTTCCGCAATGGCAGAGGCAACTCCGCCAAGCTTCCCTAATTCATTGGGGAGAAAGATCTTTGTCGCTTTCCCGTCCGCGACATCCTTCAAGGCCTCGTAGCCCTTAATCGTCAAGACGGCTTTATCCGCACCGGCATCCTTAATTGCTTTAATGCCATCGGCTTCGGCTTGGCGGACCATGCGAATACCATCGGCTTCCGCTTTTTTCATATCCACTAATTTTTGAGCCTCGCCTTCGGCGCGACGGATGGTCGATTCTTTTTCAGCTTCTGCGTTAAGAATCATAGATTCCTTGTTACCTTCGGCAATAAGGATAGCGGATTGTTTTTGCCCCTCGGCGAGTAAGATTTTTTCGCGTTTTTCGCGTTCAGCACGCATCTGACGTTCCATCGCTTCTTGGATGTCTTTCGGTGGGAGGATGTTTTTCACTTCGACGCGGGTGACTTTAATTCCCCATGGGTCGGTTGCCGCATCCAAAATTCCGCGGATTTTCTCATTAATCACGTCACGGCTGGTCAACGTTTCGTCCAAGTCCAACTCGCCGATAACGTTACGGAGGGTCGTCGCCGATAGCAATTCGATCGCACGAATCGGGTCGGCAACACCATAGGCAAATAGTTTCGGATCGGTGACATAGAAGAAAACAACCGTATCGATTTGCATCGTGACATTGTCTTTGGTGATCACGCTTTGAGGCGGGAAGTCCGCAACATGCTCCTTCATGTCAATGCGGTGAGCCAAACGGTCCAAAAAGGGTACTTTGAGGTGGAAGCCAGTATCCCAAGTGGTCCGATAAGCACCGAAGCGTTCCACGATCCCCTTCTCAGTTTGGCCGATAATACGAATCGAAGAGAAGAAAAGAATCATCAATAGGATGAAAAACACAATGACGACAATTAAGACAATTCCCCAGGCTGGCATAGTCAGTCCTCCTTTTCCACAATCAGTTTATTTCCCGAAACAGCGACCACGCGAACGTGTTCTCCTTCGGATATAGATATTTTCTCATTAACCGAAACAGCCGTCCATATCGCGCCGCGCAATTCGACTTCGCCGACATTCCATTCGTCGGTTCCTAGTTTCATGATGCCTTTAGAACCAATTAACGCATCCACATTCGTCGGGGTTCGCTTTTTTCTTTGGAACCGCACCAAGAAAGGACGAATTGCGAAGAAAGCAACAAGACTGGTGGCAAAGAAAACGATGATTTCGCCCCAATAAGGAAGGCCTGGAATAAAACTGCACCCCAAAGAAACGAGCGCTCCCGCGGCAAACCATATCGAAACCAACGCTTCCGTCGAAGCTTCTAAAATCAAACTAAGAACGAACATGCTTAGCCAAACAAGCCACATCCATTGTTCCATGTTGGTTACCTCCAAAATTACTATACGGCAATTGGAAAAACCGACAAGAAAAACAATAGAGTCCTTTGTAAAATTTTCTTTTTTTGCGCCCTTATCCTCGTTTTATAATTAAAGGGAAATGAAACAGCAAAAAAATCAATTCAACCCATTTAAAGCCAACAGCACTTGGAAGAAAACCTCTTGGATTTTCATTGTGCCCATTGTGCTTTGCTTTATCCTCATGCCCGTTCTCATTTTTACGGGGCACGGGGAATGGTCTTTTCTCGTGTTTTGGATTGCTTTTGGTTTTACGGTCGTCTTCATCATTATTTCTTGGATATTCCGCTTCAAAATGGCACTCAAAATGAAGGGTGCTACGCCTCCCGTTAACCCCACCTCAACTCCCAACCATACAATGGCAACTTACCAAAACCAAGAACGGAAGTCTCTTCGCGAACAACAAAACGACTATCTCGCTCGACAAGAAAAATATCACGATGCCGATGAGCACCGCAATGCGGAAAAACCGATGGAAACCATCGTTTGCCATCGATGCGGTTACATCAACCAACCGGGCGCTTCTTTCTGCAGTCAGTGCGGTGAAAAATTAGACCCGACGAAGCACTAAATCGCTTCTTCAAATTCAATTTCGAATTCTTCCGATCCCTCTATAGCGACAGAAATCGTCCATATTTTATAATGGCCGGTCACGACAAAATAATCACGACCCTTATAGTTGGACAATCCTTTTTTAAACGGTATATCCAGTAAAGGCGCACCCGACAAACCCATTCCTTCCGCTTTGCTAAGTGCTTCTTTTCTCGTCCAGCAGGCAACGGGGTCCTCGTTTGTAATCACCTCGCCAAAAACGCTTTGTTGGAAATCAGGGTCCATGTTTCTTTCACCCTCGATATCTACACCGCATTCTCGGTCTGCAACAACAATTGCGGAAACGTCTTTCGCGTTGGATAAATTAAAGAAACAGCCATCTTGGTAAGGCTTTCCATTTGGGCCATAAAAAAGAGGCCCATTCGGCGTAAATTTTTTAAGCAAATATGCTTTTGCAACAGAAGGCAGGAAAGTTACTTTCCCTCTGTGCGTTTTTCCAATGGCCAAATATTGCTCTTCCCCAATGGCATCCGCAATTTCTGCTTGGGAACATGCCGCCGTTTCATGAGGCAAGACATAAACCGAAATTGTCTTCATTGCGCTTCCTCTTTCGAATGGAGCATGCAAAGGGCTTCTCCATTTTGTTTCACGATGGTTTCACTGGGGTAAGTCCCACGAACAGAAGCTAGCGGATAAACCCGACAATTTTTGCCAAGAATCGTTCCAGGATTTAAAACAGCATTACAGCCAACCTCCGTGAAATCGCCTACAACGGCTCCCATTTTATGGAAGGGCAAAACCCTTACATTTCCATCGGATTTTATTTTGATTGGTCCGTGATCTGCACGGAAATTGCTGGTTATTGCCCCCGCACCAAAATGAACGTGATACCCCAAAATAGAATCCCCAACGTAGTTAAAATGAGGAATCTGAACTTCGTCAAAAAGAATGGCGTTTTTTACTTCGGTGCAGTGACCAATGACAACGTTTTTTCCAGCAAGAACATTTCCACGAATATACGCCCCGGGGCGAACCTCGCACCCAGAGCCAAGAATCAATGGGCCGATTAGAATCGCGTTTTTATCGATGATTGTATCTTTATGGGCCCAGCATTGGGGCGCGATTTCTTCGTATTGGGAGAAATCGAGATTTCGGATTTGTAGAAGCAAAAAATCATGGAAATCAGGAATGGCTTTTAGCAGAGGCTGAGAAGAAAGAAAATCATCCGCCAAGGTATGACCCGTCGCAAAGAATTTTTTGAAGGAAACGATGTCGGCGCCCCAGTCATCCATAACTTAATTACTCGCTTTTGTCTTGATTTTGCATGGTTTTTATCGAGTCGAGAAGTCGTAGAGATATCGATAAACGCCTTTTAAAGAAGGATAGAGTTTCTTATAGGCGTTTCGATATAAACCCTCATAGGTTTTGACATTCTCCGGGTTAGGATTAAACATCTTTTCCTCATGAACCATCGCCTTAACCGCTTCATCAGGATCCTTAAATTCCCCCGCGGCCAAAAATCCAGCAACCGCCGCGCCAAGGCTAGAGGTTTCGTGGGTTTGCACACGAGAAACAGGAAGATTGAAAATATCCGCCATAATCTGACAGATTTCATCGCTTTGCGCGCCGCCGCCAGAAATGCGAATTATGCGAATGTGATCGCGCCGTTTCAACTGTTTGCGGATGCCATCCAAGGAGTAGCGGAGTTCGTATCCGATTCCTTCGATAATGGCGCGGTAAACATGGTCCCTGGTCGTGTAATCGGAAAACCCGATCATCGCCCCTTTAACTTGAGGGCGGTCCAAAAGCGGCCCCCAAAAGGGCTGAACAATCAAGCCATCGCTTCCAACGGGGATATTTTTTAAACGGCCGTTATAAGCTTCTGGATTCGTCTCAACAAAATAGTCTTCAATTTTCTCGCGGCCAAATTCTTTTAAATACCAATTCACCATCCAAAAGCCGCGATAAATTTGAATGTCGACATTATAGGAATTTGGAATCACGTTCGCGTAGCCAGGTAAAAACCGAATGGGCTCGGTGTAATGCGGGGTCGTCGTTTCAATGGAGCATGCCGTTCCAAGCGAAACGGCCGCCATCGTGGTGTCCACCACTCCAGCCCCCAATGTTTCGCAGCTCTTATCCGAGCCACCGGCAAATACTTTCAGCCCAGCAGGAAGCCCCGTTTCCCTCGAGGCTTGTTCGCTAATTTGGCCCAAAACCCCTCCTGGTGAGACTAAATCACACAGCTGCGACTTTTTAACGGAAAACACCATGCCTTTGAAGTGCTTGGTCGGTTTTTTGTACCATGCGCCCTTTTTGGTATCAATGGGGTAATGGCCAGTATAGGAGCAAGCAGTATCTTTTAATTCGCCCGTCAAGCGATAGATAAAGAAGGTAGATACCGAAACGTATTTATCGCACTTCTGGTAATTTTCTGGTTCGTTTTCCTTAATCCAATTCATCACGGAACGACGGCGATTCATCTTGATGACATAATCCATTCCAACCAACTTAAAGGCGAAACGATTGAACAAGGGAAGGGGGTCTTCACATTTGGCCATGCGAGAATCGAGCCATAAGATCATGGGGCGAATCACCTTGCGGTCTTTATCCAAAAGGACCGCGGAATCGCGGAAGCAATCAACCACAGCTCCTTGGACGCGTTTTATTTCTTCTGGATGATTTTCCACCAAGCGTCTGCAGGCAACGCACAAATAATCGTAATAATCGTTTGGATCCATTTCTGCATAACCGGGTTTTGGGGAAAAATAAGCGGGTTGGTAGGTTTCTTTTTCCATTCCTACACACTTCCCCTTTTTATTGAAAAGGGAGGCGCGGACGGACTGGGTTCCGAAATCGAAAGTAAGAATCAAAGGATCGTTTTGTTTCATAACGCTTCCCATTCTACTCTTTTTACTAAATGGACGGAAACGGCGATGTGTTTCCTGCTCATTTTGGCGCCATTTTAAGGTATGATGAGGGCATGAAAGCCTTACTTTATTGCGCCGCTTACAAAAAAGACTTCGCAACGCCGGGATATGGCGTCGCGAAATGGGATACCCCAATTCTTGAAAAGCCTCTGTTGAAATGGCAAATCGAATCTTTGTTGCATAACGGTGTCGACCATCTTATTATCGCGTGGCCAAAAAAGGCTGATGTCCCTGAATTTTTGGCGGAAAACGCACAGGTCTCGCTTCTTTTGCTCAATAAGCCAAAAGGAAACGCCGGGGCAATCGCCTTTTTGGCGGAACTAGGCGAAGACCTCCTCTATGTCCCGGGAGATTTGTTTTTGGACGTTGATCTTCATCGGTTTTTCAAATTTCACGAAGAAAAGGGCGCGATGATTTCCGCCTTCGTTCACCCCGAACCCCACCCGGAGAAAAAGGATGTTCTAATCGTCAAGCCTAACGGACAGGGCTT
Source organism: uncultured Bacilli bacterium (assembly GCA_934700895.1). Taxonomy (GTDB): domain Bacteria; phylum Bacillota_I; class Bacilli_A; order RFN20; family CAG-826; genus Alloenteromonas. Next base: position 98,545 of record CAKUXV010000005.1, on the reverse strand, counting down.
CGTCGTTTTGCCAAAAGAAACCTCCTCGGCCAGAGATTTCGCTTACAGAAACATCGTTCCCACCGATTTAGCTATTGTATCGGGAGATTTTTTGTCGACTTATGATTCCGACGACATTTACCCACTCAATTTCCGGGATGATGTCTTTGCTCCTACGTTGGCCATCGAGGGCCTTTACGCCTACAACTCAAGCGAATACGTCACCAAAATCAAAGATCGACTGAGCTTAGAAAAAGTCATTAACGACGTTACCAAAGGAATTCCTGAACGCAAAAACCTCAAAAACCCTCAAGCCACCTTTTTTCTAGACCGTGACGGCACCCTCAACGTCTTTGGCGACTTTGTCGTGAAAGCCGAAATGCTTCACTTGATTCCCGGGGCAGCGAAAGCCGTTAAGAAAATCAACGACTCCGGTTATCTAGCCATCTGCATCACCAATCAGCCGATAGTCGCCCGAGGCGAAACCACCATGGGAGAATTGCAACGCATCATGGCTACGTTAGAAATGGAATTAGGCAAGGAAGGCGCCTATTTAGATGGTGTCTACTTCTGCCCCCATTTTCCCGTGAAAAAAGAGCATTCCATCGCTGAATACACCAAAGAATGCGACTGTAGAAAACCAAAAATCGGCATGTTGTTAAATGCGAAAAGGGACCATAGAGTCGACTTTAGTTCCTCGTGGTTTATTGGGGATACCACTCAAGATGTCCAAACAGCCAAGAACGCAGGAACCCACTCCGTCTTACTTTTAGGCGGCGACCCGCATCCCTACGCCAAATATCCGGACGCGAAACCCGATTTCATCGTCAACACACTCGCAGAAGCCGTAGAAAAAATTGATATCCTTCGTTAACGAAGGCCGATTAACGTTAAAATTAACGATAAAGGGAATCTTTTCTATATTAAGAACCCTTTTACCTATGGTAAGATACTACCCGTCGGGGCTAGTGCCCCACTAATTGTCATTAGGAGGAAAAAATGGCAGAGAAAAAGTACGTATATTCCTTCAAAGAAGCTCACGCCGCTAAAATCGGCAAAGAGATCCTTGGTGGAAAAGGCTTTGGTCTTGCCGAGATGACTGCCGCTGGGATCAACATCCCCGCTGGTTTCACCATCTCCACCGAAGCTTGCACCCTCTACTACGATTCGGGCAAGAAGATCCCCGATTTCGTCTGGGAGGACATCGTGAAACATGTTCACGAAATGGAAGAAGTCAACGGAAAGAAATTCGGTGGCGGAGAGGGTATGCCTCTTCTCGTCTCGGTTCGTTCCGGCGCTCGTCAATCCATGCCGGGTATGATGGACACGATCCTTAACCTCGGAACCAACGATACCACCGTCGAAGAACTCGCAAAGGCTTCCGGCAACGAACGTTTCGCTTGGGACTCCTATCGTCGTTTCCTTTTGATGTATACCAACATCGCCAAAGGACATCCGCGCACTGAAATGGACGCGATGCTCGACAAGATTAAGGAAGAAAACGGCTATAAGCTCGACACCGAAGTTACCCCAGATCAACTCAAGACCCTCGTCGGCGAATACAAAGCCTACTACAAGAAGACCTTCGGGGAAGATTTCCCTCAAGATCCGTATGTCCAACTCAAGGAAGCGGTTGCCGCCGTTTTCCGCAGCTGGGACAATCCCCGTGCCAACATCTATCGTCAGATGAACGGCATCCCCTACGAATGGGGCACCGCCGTCAACGTCCAAACGATGGTCTTCGGCAACATGGGCGAAGATTGCGGCACTGGTGTCGCCTTCTCTCGTGACCCGTCCACCGGTGAAAAGAAAGTCTACGCCGAGTTCCTTCCGAACGCCCAAGGCGAAGACGTCGTCGCTGGTATCCGCACTCCGCTTCACATCGACGAACTCGAAAAGCGCATGCCGGATGTTTACAAACAGTTCATGGAAACCATCAAACGCATGGAAACCTATTTCCACGATATGCAAGACATGGAATACACCATCGAACACGGCAAGCTTTTCTTCTTGCAAACCCGTAACGGCAAGCGCACGGCCCACGCCGCGTTGAAGATTGCTTGCGACCTCGTCGACGAAGGACTCATCGACGAAAAGACCGCGGTCTGCCGCGTCGAGCCGAAGCAACTCAACGACTTGCTCCACCCGACCTTCGACGAAAAAGATCTCAAAGCTCATGACCCCGTAATCAAAGGCCTCCCCGCTTCCCCGGGCGCTGGCACTGGTGCGATTGTCTTCACCGCTGAAGAATGCAAAGCCTGGCACGACGCTGGAAAGAAAGTCGTCCTCGTCCGCGCCGAAACTTCTCCGGAAGACATCATCGGCATGGTCAACTCCGAAGCCATCCTCACCGCTCGTGGCGGTATGACCTCCCACGCTGCGGTCGTTGCCCGTTCCATGGGTAAATGCTGCGTCGCCGGTGCGACCGAAATCGTTGTCAACGAAGAGGAAAAGACCCTCAAAGTTGGTGACAAAGTCTATCACGAAGGCGACATCCTTTCCGTCAACGGTTCCACCGGTCTCGTCTATGAAGGCGAAATCAAGATGGTTCCCGCCAACCTCGGTGGCGACTTTGGCCGTTTGATGGCTTGGGCCGACAAATATCGTCGCCTCAAAGTCCGCGTCAACGCCAATACCCCCGACGATGCTCACAACGGCCGCAACTTCGGCGCCGAAGGCATCGGTCTCTGCCGTACCGAACGTATGTTCTTCGCTCCGGAGCGCATCATCAATATGCGTGGCATGATCCTCTCCGACACGACCGAAGAACGCGAAGCCGCTTTGGAACGCATCCGTCCGTTCCTCATGGGTGACTTCTATGAAATGTATATGGCGAACCCCGATTCGATGGTTAACATCCGTCTTCTTGACCCGCCTCTACACGAATTCCTCCCGGAAATCGACGACGAAGCGACCATCAACGATCTCGCCAAATCTCTTGGCGTCACCGTCCAAAAGGTCAAGGATCGCATCAACCAACTCCATCAAGCCAACCCGATGATGGGCTTCCGTGGCGTTCGCCTCTGCGTTGCCTATCCGGAAATCTACGCCGTTCTTGCCCGCGCTATCATCGAAGCCGCTATCAAGGCTACGAAGGAACTCGGACACGAAGTCGAACCCGAAATCATGATTCCTCTCTGCGGCGAATTGAAGGAGTACCTCTGGGCCAAGAACACTGTCATCAAAGCAGTCGAAGATGAAATGGCCAAAGAGGGCGTCAAACTCGTCTACCACGTCGGTATGATGATTGAAATCCCGCGCGCCTGTCTCCGTGCCGGCGAACTTGCCAAACACGCGGAATTCTTCAGTTTCGGCACCAACGACCTTACCCAACTCACCATGGGCTTCTCCCGTGATGACTCTGGCCAATTCCTTCCCTTCTACTACGATCACAAGATCTATGAATTCGATCCTTTCCAAACGATCGATGTCGAAGGTGTTGGCGAACTCGTCAAGATCGCTGTCGAACGTGGCCGTGCCACCAACAAGAACCTCCTCATCGGGGTTTGCGGTGAAACCGGTGGCGACCCCGCATCCATCATGTTCTATGATCGCGTCGGCCTCGACTACGTCTCCTGCTCTCCGTTCCGCGTCCCGCTAGCCCGCCTTGCCGCGGCTCAAGCGAACATCTTGAACAGCGAAGAGAAGTAAGACTTCGCTTAACGGAAAAGGCATCGGAATCCCCGATGTCTTTTCTTTTGCTATAAAAAATGCGCCATTAAGCGCAAGAGATTAACGGATGTTGTTAATTAGCGAAGAATTTCGCAAACAAGGGATACATATCCCTGTTTTTCATATTTCTTCGCCGCTTTTGCCGCTTTCTTCTGATCGCAGGTCAAGGCATAGCAGCAGGAACCCGATCCCGACATGGAGGCGATTTCAAAACCATCTGCATGGAGAGATTCAACAATCGCTTTGATTTCAGGGAGCAGGGATTCAGCCGCTAAATAAAGGTCATTTCCGCGGTTGGAGGCAATTAAAGAATCATCGCCTTCCTTCAATCCTTTTAACACAAGGCTCGTATTGATGATTTGACGTGGGAATTCATCGCATTTCGCATATACGTCCTTCGTGGATAGTCCTTTTTCAGGTTTAACGAGAAGACAAAAATATCTCTTTTTAACTTCAATGGGGGTGAATATCTCTCCAATGCCTTCCACAAGGGCTGGATGGGGATCCAAAAAATATGGAACATCCGCGCCCAACCCTTTTCCAATTTCGATCAAGTCTTCTTTTTTCGCGTGAAGTTTTAACATCTTGTCTAGGCCAAGCATCACGCAGGCGGCATTCGAACTTCCTCCGCCTAGTCCTGCGGCAAAAGGAATTTCCTTATGGATGTGAACCATGAAATTGTCCTTGAACCCATAATGTGCCCGCATGGCATCAACGGCCTTCGTGCACAAATTGGACTTCATACTCATCAAGGCAAGATCATCGCAGACAATATAGGTATTGGCATAACGAGGGGAAGCATCGATTTCAATGACGTCGTGCAAGCTCAAAGGAAGGTTGACCATTTCTAATTCATGGTACCCATCGAATCGAACGTCCTTGATTTGCAGCGACAAATTGATTTTAGCGAAGGATTTTATGAGCATATCATTCTCCGTAAACGCGATATTCATTGTACTCGTTTCGTGGCGCGGTAGAGAGATAAATATTCAAAGGGCGATATGGCGTCAGGACGTCTTGTCGGTTCAATTCCGCAAGAAGCGAGAGTCTCTTTGGCTTTTGTATCATCGCGCAGATAGGATTTCAGGTTATTAAAAATGGTTTTTCGACGTTGAAGAAACATGCTTTGGGCAAACTTATAGGTTTCTTTAGCCTCTTCGTTATGGGATTCGGGAAGGATTTCAAATCGTATGACGGAAGAATCCACGTGGGGGATTGGAGTAAAGGAATTACGCCCAACATTAAAAAGTTTTTTGGAGTTTGCAACCAAGGAAATATAAATGGGGAGAGGGCCGTAATCTTTGGAACCCAGACGAGAAGACAAACGGGCGGCGGCTTCTTTCTGGACCATGAAAACCATACGCTTCGCCCTCTTTCCTTCTATCAAGGCTCTTTCAACAAGCAAAGAAGTGATGTAATAGGGGAGGTTTCCAATGATTTTATCGTAGGAAGAATAATCCCATTTGGCTGCATTACCATAAATAACGTGCAGGTTCTCCACCTTTTCGAAATCCTTTCCCGTTTTTAGAAGCATGGCTTCATCAATGTCAATGGCGTCTATATCGTTGGAATAACGAGAAAGGAAATAGGTAAGAGAGCCAGCTCCACAGCCAATTTCCAGCACTTTTTCGCCTTCTTGAATACCCAGTGCATCCACGATGCTTTCAGCGGCGCGCGGATCGGTTAAGAAGTTTTGCCCCACTTCTTTTTTCGCCAAAAGTTTTAACGAAGCCACCCCTTCGAAAAATTTGTCTTCATTCATCTTGTTCCAGCGCCTCCTGAAGTTCTTCTCTTGTTAATGCCAAAGCATTCACTCTTTTTAGCAATGTCTTTGCGTTTGTATGTCCCAAATGCAAAACCCGTTCCAATTTTGCTCTTTTTGACGAAGAATTATCCTCCCCCATCAAACCTAATTCCACTAAATCCGCCATCGTTAACGCACCACGATCAGAGGAGGTGGTGGGGACGATATGCGAAAGGGCGTCCAGCACATCTTGTTTGGAACTTTCGGCGACCCCCACCTTATGATGCTTAATCGCGTGTTCTTTTAGAACAAAGGCGTGTAAAAGCCCCGGGATTTCCCGATTTAAGACATCCCGTATACGTTTTCCTGGGCAATCAGGATCCGTCAAAACCACAATGTCTCGCTTCTTTTTTGCTTCTTTCAAATACTCGATTGTTTCACGTGGAACGTCTGATCCGTTTGTAACAACGATGTCAGCATCCATGAAAGAACTAATTAAAGCCTCATCTGACGTTCCTTCTACAACAATGATGGCTGGGTATAGGATTTTATTCATGTTTCACGCGGAACAGCCTTTCTAAGTTCTCCTTCATCACTTCCGCTAATTTGTCGACGTTTACGCCCTTCAATTCAGCCACGGCAGCAGCGATTAAAGGGATGTTTTTCGGCTCATTTACTGTACCCCTCAAAGGTGTCGGAGCCATATAAGGCGAATCGGTTTCTACGAGCAGCCGCCCTAAAGGGCACGCTTCCACGCATCGCTTTGGTTCCTTCGCGTTTTTAAAAGTTACGGGGCCACCAAAACCAAAGTAGTATCCAAGCTTCTCCAGTTCCACCATGGTTTCAACCGATCCGGAATAGCAATGCAAAACCCCTTTCCTTTTCGGGGAATGAGCCCGAAGAATCTCCAAGGTATCTCCTAGCGCCTCTCTTGCATGGATGGAGACAGGAAAATCGAGCTTATTCGCGAGTTCTAATTGACGGATAAACCACTTCTTTTGATTTTCGTGATCTTTAGGATCGTGAAACCAATAGTAATCGAGACCAATTTCCCCAATACCCACCACCTTCGGATGTTTCGTTAGCTCCTCTATCTTTTGAAGGGCTTCTTCAGAAATCGTTTCTAGGTTTTCCGGCTGAAAACCAACTAGGGCGTACACCCCTTCAAGTTCTTCCGACATTTGAACTGCTTTTAAAGAGGATTCGTAATCCCATCCTATGACCAAAAGAGGGGATACATCCATCGATTTAGCCCGTTCATAGACCTCATGATAGGTCGAATCGAATTCTTTGTCATTTAAATGGCAATGGGAGTCAAAATACTTCATAAAACTCCTTATTTTCCAACGCAGAAACGGGAAAAGATTTCATCCGTCAAATCATGCGTCGCATCTTCTCCAAACAATTCACGGACATGGTTATAGGCCTCTTGGAGGGATACGGAAAGCAAATCAACGGATAAGCCGTTATTCGCACCCTCTTCAGCTTCTTTTAAATCGGAATCTATCAAGCGCAGAAGTGCCAATTCCCTCACGGAGGAAAGAGAAGGGGTGTGGTAGGCGCTATCGTGGATGCCCAATTTCTCAACGATAGCCTTTCTAAGGGCATCGATATCGTTATGGAGGGCGGATACTTCAATTTCGCCATCTTTCTTTTTCGAAAGCAAGTCCGCTTTGTTGTTCACGATTAAATGGGGTTTATTTTCCACCGATTTCAGCAATTCCCGCTCTTCTTCATCGTAATCCGTGGAAGCGTCATGCACAAAAAGCACCAAATCCGCTTCCTCGATGGAAGATAGGGATCGCTTAACCCCCAATTGCTCAATCGTGTCATTCGATTCACGAATTCCCGCGGTATCCATGAGGTGAACAGGAATGCCGTTAATGGATAAATCTCCCTCCACCACGTCGCGGGTTGTCCCCGGGATATCACTGACAATCGCCTTTTCTTTTTGAAGGAGAGCGTTCAGCAAGGATGACTTTCCAACATTAGGTTTGCCAACCAAGGCCAATTTAACCCCCTCTCGTATCATTCTCCCTTCCTCTCCTTGCTTTAAAAGGGTGGAGATACGTTCACGAATCGCATGACAGCCCGCGGCAATCCCTTGATTCGTCGCCGCTTCTTCTTCATCATATTCTGGAAAATCGATTCCTACTTCAACTAAACCAAGCAAAGCACCAATTTCTTCTTTTAATGGCCCAATTGATTTGCTAGTTTGGCCACTTAAAGATAAAAGGGCGACGTTTTTAGATTCCACAGTGGTGGCATTGATTAAATCTTGGACCGCCTCCGCTTCAATTAAATCCATCTTGCCGTTATAGAAAGCTCGGGCGGAGAATTCCCCTCCCGTTGCATAACGGACTCCGCGAGAAAGATAGGCTTCCACGATTTGATTTACGATAACCATGGAACCATGGCAGCAAACCTCCACGACATCCTCCCCCGTCATGGTATGGGGCTTGGGATACACCAAAAGAACCACTTCATCCATGGCTTGCCCTTGATCGGACAAAGTCCCGTAAAGCAAAGAACGGGTTTTTAAATGAGAGACGGGCTTGGAAAAAAGGGAGTCCGTGATTTCCAAGATGCCTTCGCCGGAAGCACGAATCATAGCGAGAGCACTTTTTAGGGGTGGAGTTGCAAGGGCGATAATCGGTTCATTCATACGCGCACCTATTATATAAAAGAAAAGAGCCATTTGGCCCTTTTCCTTATTTTATTGAAGATTATTCAACGTATTTGATTGAAACAGCACGATTGGCGCCAACGCCGGTGGATTCGGTTTTGATGTGTTCCATACCGGATAAGGTGTTGTGCACGATGCGTCTTTCGTCTGGGGTCATCGGATCGAGTTGAACGTCGAAGTGATTGCGAAGAACGCGATTAGCTTCACGCTTAGCGATGTTGGCAATCTTGTCGTACTTCTCTTCCTTATATCCTGCGACATCGAGAAGGATGCGATAGCGACGCTTGAATTTGTTGCTAACGGCAAGCTTGGCGAGTTCGTTGAGGGCCTGAAGGGTTTTACCACTGCGTCCGATGAGGACGGGGTTGCGTTCGGAATTGATTGTGACTTTGATAATTTCGTCTTCGACGACGCTTTCAGTCGTGATTTCGATGCCAAGAGCCGCGACGGCGTCATGGAGGTATTTTTCCGCATATCCAGCAGCGTCTTCGTCGGTATAAACCGCAATGGTAGCCGTTTTGCGGAAGAGGGATTTTTTCTCCTCTTTCACTTCGTAGACGAGGTGTTTTTCATCAACGGAAAGCTCGTCACAGGCAAGCTTAACCGCTTCTTCGATGGTTTTTGCACTATATTCTTTCATTTTACTTCGCTTTCTTTTTCTTCGACTTCGCCATGATGAGTTGGGTGACGCCGGTTTGAAGCATGGACATCAAACCGCCAATAAGCCAGTAAACGCCCATAGCAGACGGGAGCATGAAGCCCATGACAATCGTGAAGATCATCATGACCACGCTCATAATCTTCATGGTTTTGTTTTGCTGGTTGGCCGCGTTATTCACATTCAATTTGGCGACATCTTTGTTTTGAACCTTAGCAATAATACGAGGAAGCATCATGGCCATAACCTGAACGCCCGCCATCAAGATGAACAGGACAAGAGCCGTCCACCAGCCTTCGGTGTTCAAATACCAAGTACCACCGACGTTAAACAGGGTTTGCTGAATGGTATCCGACAAGGAAAGATTCAAGAATTCGCCGGTAGCGAGGGCCGAAGAGCCTTGCAAACCGCTCCAAACACAGATGAACACCGGGAATTGAACGATTAGAACAAGCATTTGACGGAACGGTTTGACACCATGCCGACGGTACAATGCCATTTGCTCTTGGCTAAGGCGTTGTTTTTCGGCCGAGTTGGTATCGGCGTTCGGGTATTTGGCTTGAATCTTAGCAAGTTCCGGTTGAAGCATCTGCATCTTTTGACTATCCATCGTAGAACGGAAGCTGACAAGAAGCAGGAGGGAACGAACGATTAGGGTCACGAAGACGATGGCCCAAATTTGTCCAACGCCGGTTAGAAGGGGATCCATTCCGGTCGCGAAAGTGTCGGTCAACCAAGAAACGGGGTAGACAAGTAATCCTTCGAGGAAGCCTTTGTGCCAGGCGTAGCCCCAGGATTTCTGCTGCATCGGGACTTTCCAATCGGCGTTTGGTCCATAGTGGCCGTAATAGCCATCACGGGTCGCAATACAAGAAGTGATGCGGTTCACGCGTCCGCTGACAGTCGTCTTGTATAAAGCGGTAAAGTCAGCGGAGGGGAGGGCATAAGAATCGAGTTGAGAGAAAGCTTTCCCGTCGATTTCCTTTCCAACAAACTTGGAACGGATATCTTCATTCCATTTGTCGTAGAAGCCCCAGAGATCGCGAACATCCTCGCCTTTTTTGTTTTGGTAGAGGTCGCCCGAGAACTTTATGCGTCCGTTTTCGTAAAGAACGGATTGGGTTTTACCTTCCTCCGGCTTTCCGTTTTGAATCAATTCATCGGTTTCGAGGCCATTTTCGGTTTTGTTGGCGTTGACGGCCCAAGCGGCGCCGTTTTCGCCATTGGCGGTAAGAGCACCGACGAATGCCTTGCCACCATCGGTAGCAGCGTATTCATTCCAGGTGTCAACCGTCATGTATTTCCCCCAGCCGTAATCGCCGGTGGAGTCAGATTCGACGATGGCCGCTTTCAACGCATAATCATCGAGGAGACCGAAATAATAAACGCTCGGCACATAATATCCACTGTTTTTGGCGGACGAAACAACCGAGTCGAGTAAAGAAGCGGATTTTTTGGAGGTGAAGGCATCGAAAACGAGCGAACCATTCACTTTAACGGGTTGCTTGTTTTCACCTTCAGTTTCCTTGTATTGGAACGGAATGTATTTGTAAACGTTGTCGTTACCATCCAGGGCAGGACCTGCAATGGCGGGAAGGCCGTAAGCGGCGGCTTCCGTTGACCAAGCCTCTTCTTGCGCGATGATTGCTTTGATTGTTTCATCGCTTCCGTTCTTCAAAGCGTTGTATTCTTCCTTGGAAACGTAAACCGTAACGCCCTGATCGTAGGGGTAAGCCATAGCGGCTTGGTCCGTGGACGAGCAGAAGTTAGCGGTGCAGCCAGAAAGAAAAACCGCCCCGAGCGCAAGAGCAACTCCGGTCAACAATTTTTTGTTTGATTTCGGTTTCAATTGAGTATTTCCTTCATGCGGTCGAGCGAAGCGTGTAGCTCCAACTCATTTTGCGTGAATTCGCCCTCGTGGTAGGACGGGCGAACCACGATGATGAGGTTGTACGGCAGCGTTAGCTCCATTTTTTTGGAAGCGATAATCGCACGAACTTGTCGTTTGATGCGAACTCGCATGAACGCTTTGCCATTGGCCTTCCCGACGGCGATGCCAATCCGAAAAACGGAATTGGCACTTTTTTCGCCGAATACGGTGAAGTGGGCAGACTTGACCCTGGCGCCGCTATGGATGATTCGATCGAATTCCCGATGGGGTTTGATTGTGTTTTCCTTTTTCACGGCGCGAAAATCCCAAAAAAATTAAGCAGCGAGGCGTTTGCGGCCTTTGGCGCGGCGGCGGGCGAGGACATTGCGTCCACCGTGGGTCGCCATTCTAGCGCGGAAGCCAGCGCGGTGAGCGTGCTTCACTTTCGAGGGTTGGTAGGTTTTTTTGCTTGCCATAACGAGGTTCTCCTTTGCTTAAAAGCAAGTGCAATTATAGGGGGGTAAAATGGGGCTAGCAACTAATTTCGCACGCGCTCACGGGAAGAAAGAATTTTCCGCAAAGGATGTTTTCCACATTACGACGCGGCGTTTTCAGGGGATAACTCCAGCGGGTTTCCCTTTCGTTACGCGCGCTTTTACGTTTTCCACATTTTTGGGGAAGTTCCCAAATTGTTTCGGTCGTCACAACGCTTTTTTTAAATAACTTTCGGGTAAAACTATAAAATAACGTAAGATATCCACAGCCAAAAAGTGATTCAATTAAATGAATTGAGTTTTCCACAATGTGGATAAGTGCATAACTTTTATCCGATAAAAACGGGACAAAAAAATATTTTTCGTGTCAAAAATGTGGAAAAGTAAATTTTTGGAATCCTTTCCTTGGCATTTTGTGGAAAACTTTTATAATAACGCCGTATGTACGCAACGATATCCGAGCGGGAAGAGTTGTGGTCCACCATTCTCTCCGCCATTAAAAAAACCATCGAAGACGACCGAGTATACGAAGCTTTTTTCTCGGGAAGTTCGATTGTAGAAGTAAACGGCGACACCATGGTCATCTCCGCGCCATCCGCCTTGGCGGCGGTGGTTTTTTCTACCAAATTCCTCAAGCAAATCACTGACGCAGTCCACGGATGCACCGGAACCAATTACAAACTGGATTTCAAGTCGAAGGATCAACTGCTTTCCAACGGAAACTCGACTTTGAAAACGGATTCCGAGGTTCACTTTTTCAAAAACGCCAGATTGGACCCTCGTTTCACCTTCGATTCCTTCGTCGTCGGCGACAGTGACATGGAGGCTAGGCAAGCCGCGCTTTTAATCGCCTCCAACCCCGGAAACGTCTTCAATCCTTTGATGATTCACGGTAACTCTGGACTCGGGAAAACGCACTTGTTGGAAGCCATCGGAAATTACGTCAAAGAGAAGCAGCCGAACTTAAAAGTTCTCTACATTTCCGCTTCGGATTTCATTGATGAGTTCGTTAATTTTGCTACAAATTATCAAACGGATCAGTCGTTTAACGCCTATTTCCGAAACGAGGTTGACGTCCTCTTGCTAGACGATGTGCAATACCTCCGAAAAAAAGCGAAGACCATGGAGATGTTTTTTAACGTTTTCCAAACGCTCGCCAACGCCAAAAAACAGATCGTTTTAACTAGCGATCAAGACCCCTCCACCATCGACGGAATGGACGAACGTCTCAAGACCCGTTTCTCTCAGGGGCTATCCGTCAAAATCAAGAAGCCGAACCTGGAAACTAGCAAATTAATCCTTCGTTCGAAAATCGCGGCTGGAGACCTCGGTTCCAGCATCATCGACGACGAGGTCATCGACCTGTTGGCGAAGAAGTTCAACAGCAATGTCCGAGAGCTTGAAGGGGCCTTGAATCGCCTTATCTTCTACACAATCAATATCCGCCCCACCAAGCACATCACCGCGGACGTGGCGGCAGAAGCAATATCCAGCCTCATCAAAAGTAAGCAAGAAGCAACCGTCTTATCCCCAGAACGAATCGTATCCGTGGTTGCTGATTATTACGCATTGACCCCCTCGCAGATTACTGGAAAGATGCGCGTGGCCCAAATCGCGCTCGCACGTCACATATCTATGTATTTGTGTCGTGAATGTCTTGCGCTCAACTACAGCGAAATCGGAAAATTGTTCTCGAAGGACCACACCTCGGTGATGAACGCTGTCGGAAAAGTGGAAAACCTGTTGAAAACCGACATCGAGATGCAGAAGGCAATAAAGGACTTGGAGGATAAACTGAAACCGTAAGATTATTTATATAATAAATAAATTTCCTTCCTAGATGGTACGTGTTAAAATTTAAGAAGGATGACGGAAACGAGTTTTCCACATAATCCACACAATCCACACCCCTTATTATTGTTATTAATATTTTAAAGAATGAAATTGGAGGAATATTAGGCGCATGCGTTTCACAATTAATAAAGAAAAATTCCTTAAGGCCCTCAACGCAGCCAGCCATGGCGTTGCCGTTAAATCGCCGAACCCTGTCTTGTCCAACGTGAAATTGGATTTGAACGAAAAAGGACTGGAAGTAACAGGATCTAACGCGGAATTAGCAATCCGCGTCATCGTTCCGTATATGGAAGGAGAGACGGAAATCATCCGCAACGCCAGCGTGGGCAAAACGTTAGTCAATGCGAGAAACCTAACCGAATTCATCCGTCGAGTCGACGTGAATGAAGTCAGCATGGAAGTTATTGACGATTCAATCGCCAAAGTCGACGGGGGCCGTTCCTCCGTTAAACTCAACAGCATCAATGCGGATGAATACCCCGATATCGACTTCGACGTGACGGGGCAAGTCTTCGAAGCAAGCTGTGCGGACATCGCCTTGCTTGTTGACCAAAGCGCCTTCGCGGCCTCCACCAAAGAACAAAGGCCCGTTTTGGCCGCTGTGAAGCTCGAAGCGACCGGGAATGGCCAATTGGTCGCCATCGCAACGGATTCGGCTCGCCTGGCCTGCAAAACGATTCACATCAATCAAGACATTCATTTTTGCGCCAACGTCCCTGCTAGGGTCCTTTCCGACATTGTTCGCCTCTTTGAGAATGAACCGAATGTTCGCGTTGGCATCGATGATCACAAAGCCCTTTTCCAATTTGGCAACACGGTGGTCACCAGCCGGCTGATTCCCGGAGATCACCCCGGCAACAAATCCATCATTCCGACGAGTTTCAATTATTTCTTAGAGGTTAATTCACAGGAATTCCTCTCCGCAATTGGCCGCGTTTGCTCCGTTTTGTCCGCCGACCGAGACTCCGCCGTCAAGCTTTTGATGCGCGAAGATGAGGTGGAAGTGCAAGCAAAGAGCGAATCCAATGGGTCTGCCAACGAAAGCATTCAAACTTTCTCCTATTCCGGCGAGCGTTTGGAAGTTTCGTTCAATCCCGTCTTTGTGATGGATGCAATCCGCGCTTTGAAATCCGAAGATGTGACCCTTTGCTTCCAAAGCGAAATGAAGCCCTTCGTGGCGAAAAACGTCAAAGATCCCTCGGCGATTGAAATCATCACTCCGATGAGGACTTACTGAGTTTTTAGAGGCAAAAAAATGCGACGAGAGAAGGCGAAAAAATCCTTCTCTTTTTTACTACGTAGTAGTAAACTATATTTGGACGAAAGGCCACGTTTTCTTTTATGGACAATATCAACGAAATCAAAATCAAAACCGAGTACATTACGCTTGGACAATTTTTGAAATTTGCAGACATCATCCACGAGGGCGGCGAGGCAAAGTCCTACCTCGCCGCCAATGAGGTACTCGTCAACGGCGAAAACGAAAACCGTCGTGGTCGCAAACTTCGGCCCGGCGATCAAGTTGCCGTCGACGGGAAGAGATTCCGAATCGCATGATTCTGACTCGTTTGCAACTTTCTTCTTTCCGCGGGTATGATCGGCTCGACCTTGCGTTTAGTCCTGGCATAACGGCTGTTGTCGGAGAAAACGCGGCTGGCAAAACCAATTTGGTGGAAGCCATCCAATTTCTCTCCCTGGCCCGAAGCTTCCGAACAAACGACGACGCGGTGCTTATCCAAGACGGAAAAGGGGTGGCGGTTATCGATGCCACGCTGTCCGAGGGGGCGCTTTCTCGAAACATTCGGGTGGAGCTCTCCAAGGATGTGAAGAAAGTCTATGTGAACGGGAAGCCCATTCGACGTCTCAGCGAACTGTCGAGACTTGTCAATGTGATTGAATTCTCCCCATCTGACGTATCCCTGTTTTGCGGATCGCCCGGTGAACGGAGGTCCTTTCTTGACATTAGCCTCTCCAAACAGTCCCTGGACTATTTCCGGCTTATTTCCAATTACGGGCGACTTCTCAAACAAAGGAACGCGGTTTTGAAGCAAATCGCTCCGGATTTGAATCTTCTCGACGTCATCACCGATCAAATGATTGAGACGGAAGAATTCATCGTTCGGTACCGCAATCAGTATTGCGACTCCTTGTCTCGTCAACTCCCGGGCTTATTAGGCAGGCTCCGCGGGGTCGAGACGGAAGCGGAACTGGTTTATCGGCCCTTTGTTCGGGGCGATGCCGATTCGTTCGCCAAAAGGGCTAAAAGGGCTTACGAAGCCAGTCGCGAAAGCGACTTGGCCCACAGGGCGACGTCCATCGGCGTTCATCGTGAGGATTTCTCCCTCAGGGTTTGTGGCGTGGATATTGCCACCCATGGCTCACAAGGGGAGAATCGTTTGGCGGTTCTCGCGCTAAAGCTTTGTCCTTACTTTTTGATTGAAGACGAAGCTTTGAAACCCATTCTTGTTCTTGACGACGTCACTTCGGAATTGGATGCGGAAAGGGTGAAAAACCTGATGGATCTGCTCCGTGAATTTCAACAAGCGTTTGTGACGACGACACAATTATCAATCGAAGGCGCAACCTATGTGGATGTTGCCTCGAATAAAGCCATTAGGAGGAACTAACATGGCAGACGAAGAAAGGAAACTCGACGATTCCATGTCGGGGAATGAGATCCGAGAGGAAGACCGCTTCCAATACGTGAAGGAAGATGTGTCCAACGAAAAGGAACTCGAAAAAGCGAAAGCGAACTACAATGAAAATGACCTCCAAGTTTTGGAGGGTCTGGAGGCTGTCCGTAAACGTCCAGGCATGTATATTGCCACCACTGCGGCAGCAGGTTTGCACCATTTGGTGTGGGAAATTGTTGATAACTCCATCGACGAAGCTCTTGCTGGCTATTGCAAAACCATCACCGTTATTATTCACAAAGGGGATTCCATCACCGTCAAGGATGACGGACGTGGTGTTCCGGTTGGCATCGTTGCCAAAAGCGGACTATCCGGTGTGGAAACTGTCTTTACAATTCTTCACGCTGGCGGTAAGTTCGGCGGAGAAGGCGGCTACAAAGTTAGCGGCGGTCTTCATGGCGTCGGCGCATC
Organism: uncultured Bacilli bacterium; assembly: GCA_934700895.1. Taxonomy (GTDB): domain Bacteria; phylum Bacillota_I; class Bacilli_A; order RFN20; family CAG-826; genus Alloenteromonas. The sequence goes on along the minus strand of CAKUXV010000005.1, from coordinate 82,484 downwards.
GGTCGTTAACGCTCTTTCCACATGGATGGAAGTGCGCGTCAACCGCGATGGTGGAGAGTATTTTATCCGCTTTGAAAATGGCGGACATCCCGTCGATCATTTGAAGAGAATCGGCGATCAAAACGGTCAAGGAACGACTGTTACTTTTCAACCAGATCCGACGATCTTCACCGAAACCACGGTTTATAATTACGATACCATTCGCAACCATTTGCGTCAGATGGCCTTTCTCAATGGAGGCATTTCCATCGTTTTGATTGACGAGCGCGGCGAAGTCCCTGTTCAGGAAAGTTTCAAATACGACGGTGGCATTCGCGAATACGTGTCCTACATCGACACAGGAAAACTTCCCGTTAACCCCACCCCCATTTATTGCCAAGGGGCGGAAGAGGTGACGCTTGCTGACGGCGAGACCAAAGAACGTATTTATGGAGAAATTGCCCTCCAATGGACGGATTCCTATTCGCAAGATGGAATCTATTCCTTCTGCAACAACATTTCCACCAAGGAAGGCGGAACCCACGTCGAAGGTTTGAACCTCGCGCTCACTCGCGTGATTAACGGTTATGCGCGTTCCTTTAAATTTTTAAAAGAAGGCGATAAGGACTTCAGGGGCGAAGATTGCCGCGAAGGTTTGACTGCCGTTATCTCGGTGAAGCACCCCAACCCGCAATATGAAGGACAGACCAAAACGAAACTCGGTAACTCCGAGGTTCGTAAAATCGTCTCGACCATCGTGGGTGATGGGCTTTCACAGTGGCTGCAAGAAAATCCGGCGGAAGCCAAGGCGATTATTGAAAAGATTCAACTCGCCTGCAAGGCCCGCGATGCTGCTCGCGTTGCACGTGAAAAAATCCGCAAAACCGCTTTGGATATCACCACGCTGCCCGGTAAATTAGCCGACTGCTCGTGCCGCGATCCGGAAAAATGCGAGCTCTATATTGTTGAGGGTAACTCTGCAGGCGGTTCCGCCAAAAACGGACGTGACCGCGAAACGCAGGCCATCCTTCCTTTGCGCGGTAAGATTCTTAACGTTGAAAAGGCCCGCGAAGACCGCATTTGGGCCAACGCCGAAATTGGCAACATGATCACCGCGATCGGTGGTGGCATTCGCGATAACTTCGATGTTTCCAAAATCCGTTATCACAAGATTGTCATCATGACCGATGCTGATGTCGACGGCGACCACATCCGTATTTTGCTTTTGACTTTCTTCTATCGCTTTATGCGCCCGTTAATCGATGGCGGCTACGTTTACATTGCTCAACCGCCGCTATACAAAATCGATTACAAAGGCAGCTCTTATTACGCTTATAACGACGCTCAACTCGAAGTATTGAAAAAGGAACTCGCCTTAAAGCCGGGCTACCCCTTCCAACGCTATAAAGGTTTGGGCGAAATGGATGATACGCAGCTTTGGGAAACCACTATGGATCCTGCAGCGCGTAAGATGATCCGCATTACTATTGACGATGCCGCCTTGGCGGAAAAGTGCTTCACCGACTTGATGGGCGACGAGGTTGCTCCACGCCGTAAATACATCGAAGAGCACGCCCAGTTCGTCAAGAACCTCGATATCTAATCAGGAGGAACGAAAATGGAAAATGATGAAATGAAGAAGAACCCGGAAGAAACCGTTGACGAAACCTCGGAACCTTCCGAAACCTCCACCCTCGAAGCGAAAGCATCCCGCGAAGGACAGCAATCCGCGGACGCAATGTTTGGCGAAGAAGCGGCCCGCTCGGGCATCATCCCCGGTTTAACGGACCGCGATGTTGCCAATGAAGTCCAAACGGCCTTCCTTGATTATTCCATGTCGGTTATCGTCTCTCGTGCGATTCCTGACGTTCGTGATGGCTTGAAACCGGTTCAGCGCCGCATCATCTACGGCATGAATGAATCGGGCATGCTTCCGAGCAGTCCTTATAAAAAATGCGCTCGTATCGTCGGTGACGTTATGGGTAAATATCACCCCCACGGCGACTCGGCGCTTTACCTCGCCCTCGTCCGTATGGCTCAAGCTTTCTCGCTCCGCTATACCCTTGTGGACGGTCACGGTAACTTCGGTTCTATTGACGGCGACGAGCCTGCCGCTATGCGTTATACCGAAGCTCGTATGAACAAACTCGCCGTGGAAATGGTTCGCGACATTGATTGCGACACCGTTAACATGGTTGGCAACTATGATGGTACGGAATTGGAACCGGAAGTTTTGCCTTCTCGCTTCCCGAACCTCATCGTCAATGGTTCTCAAGGTATTGCCGTTGGTATGGCGACGAACATGCCGCCACACAACCTCACGGAAACGATCAACGCTATCGTTGCTTTGGCGAAAAACCCGGCCTTGACCGCCGCAGAGATCATGCAGTCCTATTTAACGGGACCGGATTTCCCGAGCGGAGGCATCATCCTTGGCCGTCAGGGCATTTTGGATGCGTACCAAACCGGTATTGGAACGATCACCATCCGCTCTCGCTATCACATCGAGGAAATGGATAACGGCAAGAGCCGCATCATCGTGACGGAAATCCCCTACCAGGTGAACAAAGCCAACATGATCGCCAACATTGCGGATTTGGTCCGCGCGAAGGTCATCGATGGCATCACCGATGTTCGCGATGAATCGAACAAAGATGGCATCCGCGTCGTGATTGAAGTCCGTAAGGACGTCATCCCCGAAGTGGTTGTGAATAACCTTTTGAAGCACACCGCCCTCCAAACCAATTTTGGCATCATTAACCTTTGCCTCGAAAACGGCGCGCCGAAAACTCTTGGCATCGTCCCGCTTCTTCAAGACTATATCGAATTCCAAGTTGAGGTCATCACTCGTCGCACCCGCTTCTTGCTCCGTCGTGATACCGATCGCCTCAACATCGTGGATGGTTTGATCCTTGCCCATGATAATATCGACGAAGTGATCCACATCATTCGTTCCTCCAAAGATGACGCTGAATCCACTGCGCGCCTCAATGAACGGTTTGGTTTGAATGACCGTCAATGCGCGGCGATTCTCGCCATGACCCTTCGTCGTTTGCAGGGCATGGAACAAGATAAACTTCAAGCCGAAAAGAGCAAATTGGAAGCCAATATTGCCGAATACAACCGTCTCCTCTCCTCCAGAGACAACATCATTGACCAAATGATCGTTGAGCTCGAAGAAGTGAAGCGCCGTTTTGGCGACGACCGCTTAACCGAAATCTCGGATGCGGCTGCCGACATCGAAAACGAAGACCTCATCCCGCAGAAGAACATCATTGTTGCCCTTACTCGCAACGGATATATCAAACGCATGGATGACGATACCTTCGCCGCCCAGCACCGTGGCGGACGCGGCATCACGGGTATGAAGACCACCAATGGTGACCAAGTCATTTTGATGAAGCACACCTTCACCCACACGGATATCCTCTTCTTCACGACGTTGGGCAAAGTCTATCGTCTCCGCGGATATCAAATCCCGGATTCTGGACGCGTTGGAAAAGGCATGCCTGCTCAGAATTTCCTCAACCTCGATAAAGAAGAAAAGGTCGTTTCCATCGTTCCGATTGATGAATACGGCGAGAACAGCTATCTCTTCTTCGTCACGAAGCTCGGCGTGGTCAAGCGTACATCCTTGACGGAATTTGCCTCCATTCATTCCAACGGTAAGATTGCCGTCTCCCTCCGCGAAGGAGATGACCTCTTCGATGTGAAGAAGACGGATGGCAACTCCATCATCTCGCTTGCTTCGAGCAATGGAAAACTTTGCTCCTTCAACGAAGAAGACGTTCGTTCGATGGGCCGCACTGCGGCCGGTGTTCGCGGCATGGATTTAAGCGATGGCAGCGAAATTGTCGGCGCCACTGGATCCTTCGAAGGCCGTTTGCTCCTTGTTTTGACCAACAAAGGCTATGGCAAGATGAGCTACGCGGAAGATACGGATATCACCTTGGAAGACGGCAGCACCCGCCACTACGACGGTTACCGTTTGACCAAGCGCGGCGCGAAAGGCGTTGCCACGATTGCCCTCAATTCCAAGATTGGTTCCTTGGTTGCCGTTAAAGCAGTCTCCACGGAAGATGACTTGCTCGTCATCACCAAGAAGGGCATCGTCATCCGCACTCCGCTCAGCGAAATCAAGATCGCTGGCCGTAACACGCAAGGCGTGAAGATTATCAATGTCGAAGATAAGGATTCCGTCGCTTCGATTGCCATCTTGCCGCATGAAGATCCTTCTGAAGAAGGAGAGGAAGGCGAAGAAGAGTTGGACGAAACTCTAATGGATGAAAATCCGGTTACTCCGGATGCCGTTGAGTGATGAGGGTATTCATTCACTATAAAACAGCATTGAGTCGCGAAACCTTTGAGGGCTCCCGCTTGCGGAAAGTCCTCAAAGGCGAATGCGAGGAAGCGGGCGTTACGTGGATCGACGACATTTTCGCCGAGCCCGATATCGCCCATTTTCTTACCCCACGCGATGATGCGATGGCTGTGGATGCCGCCTGGCATTCTATCCCCATTGTCGTCTCCGCTTTTTATGCGGAGAATGACCCTTATGCTTCTTTTTTGGACCCCAAAAAGCCCAAAACCCCGACGATTACGTCGCGGGCGATGCGATTCCTGAATCGGGCCGACCTTGTTTTGGTTCCCAACGAAGCCATGAAAACCCTTTGCAAAGAGCAAGGGTTAAAAAGCCGAATCGAGATTCACGAACCGTGCGTCAATTTGCGGCGTTTCGACAATTTGGGTGCCGAAAAGGACATCTTCCCTCGATATTTCTCGATTCGCGACGAAAGGAAAATCGTTTTGTCTGCAGGCTGCTACGAAGATCGCTATATCATCAACGCGATGAAAAACATCGCTTCTTGCTGCCCGGAACTCGATTTCTATTTCTTTGGATCGTTTAAGCGGCATAATCCCCGTTGGCTGATTGCCTCTTATTCGAGAAAGTGCCCCGCGAACCTGCATTTTGAATCGTTGGTTCAAGACGATGTGTTCCGTAGCGCCTTGTATCGAGCGGATGCCTTCCTAGCTTTGGATGCGGTTCATCCAGATGGGGCGTTTGTTCTGGATGCGTTTGCGACCAAGACCCAAGTGGTCGCTCTCCATAAAAATCCGTTGAATGACCTTTTGGTCCCGGATAAAACGGGATTTGTCTTCGATAGTATCGGCTCGATTGCACATTATCTTCGTTCCTTATACTCGAAAGAGGCAAAAAGCACTATAATTCCTGCGTATGCGATGGCGGAACGCCATTCGCTTCAAACGGGCGCAAAGCGATTGAAAGAGCTCTACGCCTCGCTTCTAAATCGTTAAAAGGAGTATCCCCCATGTTGGATGTCAAATTGATTCTGGAAAAACCCGACGAGGTCGTCGCGGCACTAAAAAAGAAACTTTGGGACTTTGATCCAAAGCCCATTCAGGAATTGAGCGCGAAACGCTTAGAATTGCTTAAGGTCGTTGAAGCGAACAAAGCGGAACAGAATCGTCTTTCCGCGAGCGTTCCTCAAATTAAGAAAGAGGGCGGTGACGTCAAAGCCATCTTCGCCAAGGTCAAAGAACTCGGCGCGGCGAATAAGGAAGATGAAGCCGAACTGAAGAAAGTCGAATCGGAAATCACTTCGCTCGTTGAAGTCCTTCCAAACCTTCCGGACCCCGATTTGGTGGGTGGCGGCAAAGAAAACAACCACCCCATTTATCACTTCGGCGAAGAGCAAAAGTTCGATTTTACCCCAAAAGATCACGTCGCCTTGGCGGAAAGCCTTGGCCTCATCGACTACAAGCGCGCTGCTAAAATCAGCGGAACCGGCACTTGGGTTTATACGAACCTTGGCGCTCGCTTGGAATGGGCGTTGCTCAATTATTTCATTGAAAACCACCTCGCTGACGGCTACGAAATGATTCTTCCTCCCCATATTCTAAACTACGAATCTGGATACACTGCGGGACAATTCCCAAAATTCCAAGAGGATGTTTTCTGGCTTGAAGGCGTGGAGCCGCGCAAATTCATCCTCCCGACCGCCGAAACGGCTCTTGTGAACCTTCACCGCGATGAAATCCTCCCGCTTAACGAGCTCCCGAGAAAGTATTTCGCCTATACCCCCTGCTACCGCAAGGAAGCGGGTTCTTACCGCACCGAAGAACGTGGCATGATTCGCGGGTATCAATTCAACAAGGTCGAAATGGTTCAATACACGACCCAAGAAGGCAGCGACGCCGCTTTCGAAGAAATGGTCAAGAAGGCCCAAAAACTCGTCGAAGGGCTTGGATTAACCTATCAAATCGACAAATTGGCGGCGGGAGATTGCTCCCATTCGATGGCTCGTACCTACGACATTGAAGTTTGGATTCCCTCGATGCACATCTACAAAGAGGTTTCCAGCGTCTCCAACGCCCGCGATTATCAAGCCCGTCGTGGCATGATGCGTTATCGCGATGCGGACGGAAAGACCAAATTCTGCCATACACTTAACGGATCTGGCCTTGCCACCTCCCGCGTCTTCCCGGCTCTTTTGGAGCAATATCAGCAAGCCGACGGCTCTGTCATTGTTCCGGAAGTTCTTCGCAAATACATGGGTGGCATTGAAGTCTTAAAGCCGATTAAAAAATAAGAAAAATTTTGTCAATTGTAATCCCTTTGGAGCAATCTGAAGGGATTTTTTTGTTGTTGAAAAATTTTGACGTTTTTAATTTCAAATAATGGAAATTGTTCGATGCTGTCGAAACTTATTGCATTTTTGTTCGGGGGGGGGGTTATGATTTAAAAAACTTTTACAAACGACAAGGATTTTAACAATGAAGTTCAAATGTCCAAAATGCGGGACCCTTATCGAAGGGCAACCCGAGCGTTGCTCGAGTTGCGGTGCCAAATTTAAGTGGAAAAAACCGGAGGAGGCGAAACCCAATCCTGCAAAGCCCGTCTCGCCTGACCCGGCGGCAAAGCCTCGAAGTGACATTGCCTTGATGATGGTGGTTAAGCCCGCCATGGCTAAATATCGCGAATCGTATCCTGAAGACGTAATCGACGATGAAGAAGTGAAGAAGATAATCGTTGAGAACGTCGAACGCGATACTGATGAAGTGCTATCGGAAATCCATGAAATCGTCTTGCGTCGCGAACAGGAAAAAGTCGAAGCGGAAGAAGCGGCCTTAAGAGCGGCGGAAGAAGCTAAGCAAAATGAACTAAAGGGCAAAAAGAAACCGTATTACACCTTTGGCATGGTGGCGGCGATCGCCACCCTTGTGTTCGCGCCGGCCGCCTTCATGCTTGGCTCTGCTTTTGTTACCATGGCTTCGAGTTATGTCAATTCTGCGATGATCAACTTCCTGTTCCTGGGGGCAATTCTTGCAAGCATCACGATGTTCGTTTTGTCTCTTGTTCGACTCATTCGTTGCGCGAAGTCTATGGGTGCCGGCGATTTTGACCATTTTGTTGAACGTATCAAGAACAAGAAAAAACCCAAACTGCCCGTTCACTTAATATTTGCGATGGTCGACTTCGCCCTTTTGCTTGCGTTGATGGTTACGGTGTTTGTGACGATGAACAATTTGGAAATGCTGTCGTTGAACTCGTTCATCGCCCAGGTTCTCTGCTTCCTTGTCTTCGCTGGTGTTCCGTTTATCCTTGGATTAGTTTTCCACGGACAACAAAGAAAAAAGATTCAATGAGTGGCTTTTTAGCCACTTTTTATATTTTAAGAAAGGAAAGGTATAACTTATGGGAATTAATGTTGAAGCCATTCAATATACCCCGGAGAGCTCGGCGGAAAACGACATTATTGTCTATAAAGGACCGCAGGAAGATTTTGGGGCCTGCGCTCAGCTGAACGTCGCTCCGTCTCAAATGGCGCTATTTGTGCACGAAGGAGAAATTATCCCCCTTCCCCCTGGACACCACGTTTTGAAGGAATCCAACAACTCGCCGTTTGATTCCATCAATCGTTTGCAACGTCTTTTCAGCAAGGGAAAATCCACTTACCCCTGCTCGGTCTATTTCATTAATTTGGTTACGTTACAGGATCTTCGTTTTGGGACGCAAAACCCCATCCAAATGGAAGATGCGCAAAACGGAATGATTTTGCACGTCCGCGCCGCGGGTTTATTTGGGGCTCATTTAAATAATGACGATCACGATGGTAAGGATATCATCAAATTCTTTACTAAGGTTAATGGGACTCGTGCGGTTTTCACCAAAGAGGATTTGGCAGCGTATTTGCGTGGAAAAATCATTGAACGTCTCAACGATAATCTCGGAAAGATCATGATTGATCGTGGAATCGGGATTCTCTCCGTTGCTTCGCATTATGCGGAATTGTCTTCCATCATGCAGGAGCAATTGACCCCATTCTTTGCGGACTTTGGCGTAGCGATTGATAACTTCTCTTTCGTGACGATTAATGTGCCCGACGAAGATTTGGAAGATTTGAAGAAGGCCCGTTCCATTGATATTCAATCCGCGGCAATGGCAAGAAAGCGTCAACGAGAAGGATATACCTATCAGCAAGAGAAGGGCTTCGACGTTATGAAGACCGCAGCTGGAAACGAAGCGACCTCTGGCCAATTTATGGGCATGGGTATGGGCTTAGGAATGGGTGTTGGAGTCGGTGGCGCCATGGGTGGAACCATGGGGAACATGGCCCAAAACGTCATGGGGTCCATGAACCAGCCTGCAGTGGAAACAAAACCCGCAGGTAAAAAATGCCCTGAATGTGGTTCCGAAGTCCAAAACGGTACGAAATTCTGTCCAAATTGTGGCCACAAAATGGCAGTCACTTGTCCGAAATGTGGCGGAGAAATCGTCCCTGGCGCGAAATTCTGCCCCAACTGCGGAGAAAAATTAACAAAGGTGTGCTCCAATTGTGGCCACGAATTGGCTCCCGGGGCAAAATTCTGTCCTGAATGTGGAACCAAAACGGAATAAAAAGAAAGGAAATAACCCTATGAAAAAATTTCTTACTTCGAGAGTTCCTCTCCTCCTCGTTATTATTGGCTTAGCTCTCTTTAACGTCGTTTTTTGGGCAATTGCGGGACAACACATGGATGCGTTACACGCAGGCCTTTGGGTGGCCTATGGGTTCCTGACAACTGCATTTGTGGTTGTTGGAGCTGTGACGTTTATCCCGGTTAAAAACAAGAACGTGATTGCTTCCTTTTCGTTAATTTTCATCGTAACGACTGCGTTTTTGGGGCTATCCATTTTGATCAATATTATTGTTATGGCCGTTAATTCGGAGAATTTTGTTTGGCCTTTGGTGCTCAACGCCATTGTTCTATTTGTTTATTTGGCGGCTATGCTTATCGCTTATAAACATCTTTCACGTGTTGATGACAATACGGTTGCTCGCGAAACGAGAATGCGTGATTGGCGCACCGTTTCCGTTAACGTTACGGGTCTATTCAATTTAACGGATGATGCTGAAATTCTTACGGCTTTGAAGAAGTTCCGCGAGGATATTGATTGCTCTTCCACCGCAAGTTCTGAGGCGACAAAAGAAATGGAAAAAGAACTTGATGAGCAAATCATTGCTATTAAGTCTCTTTTGAAGGCTGGGTCGGACAAAGAGACGGTTCTAAAGGCGATTCGAGTTGCGGAAGGAATTCTAAAAACTCGCAATCAGCTTCTAATGGCGATGCGTTAATTTATGGAAGGTGAGTCTTATAAATGTACGGGGTGCGGCAGCGAAATCCCCGCGTCACTTATCGATTTTAAAACAAGAACGGCTCACTGCCCTTGGTGTGGGTTAGAGGTTGTTTTTCCGAAACGGCATAGCTCCGCCAGTCCAAGCGCGGTCGTTGCTTTGGAACAGGCAACCGAAGCTTTTTGCAACAATTCGTATGAAATGGCAAATCGCTTGGCCGAATCCGCTCTGACAATGGTTCAGGGGCATGCTGGCGCTTTGTTTATTACCTCTTATTACAAAGCTTTCCACGCAGAAACTCGTGCGTCGTCCCTCATGAATAAATATTTCGAGGACGTTTTCCCTTATGCGGAATTCGATATCGAAGAAGAGGAAATGCTAAAAAAACTGATTCGTAAAACGATGGTTCGTCTTATGGATTTTGAAGAGGCGATTCTCAAGAAGTTCTCCGAATACGATGACCCAAAAGAGTTGGCTGAATTTGTCGAAGGGTTCTCCCCACTCCTCATTATGAACCGCATGTCGACTAATTGGCTGACCCCATCAATGGCGGAAGTGTATTTGGCCATCACCCGCCGAACCTCCATTCCTAAGACATGGTATGCGTTGTACGCATCGATAAAAAAGAATCCGGACTCGCCGTTAAAAACGGGACAGTTCTTTTTAAAAACGAAATGTAAGCGCATCTATGAAGAGTACGTTTTGCCCATTGGAAGAATCCTAGACTCCATCCAAGACGACGCTCTTAGAAATAAGTTCCATCTAGCGTACGAATCCACACGCTCTACTTACGAAAAAGCCATGAATTGCTAAAAGCAGAAAGGAAGGAGAATATGGCAGACGGATACATTGACCTTAGTCCGATTATTAGCGCGATTAATACGGTCAATAGCAATTTGTCGACAGTCAATGACAACGTAAATAACGTTAATCGCAATGTCGTTGCAGTCGACAATCGACTTACGGCGGTTTACGAGGAAGTCAGTAACCGCATCGTGGAGGTTCAACAACACCTTCAAAAGATGGAAGACGATCAGCGCAAGGCCGCTGCTTTGCAACGCGCAATTACCGAAGTTATTCGCGTTCGCCAAGAATTGGAACAGAAGTTTGGAACCCATCAACAGGTTCGCGAATACATGCTTGGCATTTTGCAAGCGACCGACCTTGGTTTAATCACCAAGAGCACCATTAGCAAGTGCACGGAGCAGTTGATGATTTCCGCTCCGAAATACTGGTTGGCTCCGGCTTTAATTGCCCTTGCTGCTTGGATTTCGGATGATAAAGCTCTAGCGGAACGCGCGGTGAAAGAAGCTATCAAGCGCGATGCGGAAAAAACCTATTTGCTCTTTGCTTTGATTACACGCCGCGTCAATGCGGGCCGTATTTCCAACGGAGAAGAAGGAACAGACACTTGTTTCTTATGGCTGGACCACTATTTTGCCATGCAGAATCCGTTTGATATGCGTACCTCCATCGTGGCATATGTAGACGCTTATGCAAATGGAGTTTTCGGCAAAGACCGTGATCACATCTGTCAAGACCACATCAATCAATGGATGAAGGAATTAATGGATGGCAACCCCAATTTTGCCGAAGAGCAAAAGTCCTTCTGGAAGAATTATTTCGATAGCCATTCCGATGGGTTGCGCGATGCAGATTACCAGTCTTTGAAGGTGGTTTGCCGCGAATATCGAGAGATTGAACGGTATGTTTCTCGCATTGATGCCTCGGAAAGAACGGACAAGAATGGCTCCGCCGCTGGCATCAAACAAGATATTATCAATATCGAGAACCAGCCTTCGGATATGGCGGCACTTGTGGCGGCCATTGATGACCAGTTGATGCGCCTTGTCACCAATTACGAAGATGGGGAGGAATGCGCTCTTCGCGAAGAAGAAAAGTTCCTTGCCCGCGTAAAAGAACTCAAGGGTGATGAAGACCGTGCTAATCGCGAATTGGAGGAAGCCCGTAAACGGAATGCCGACCTTCCTGTCGACTTTGCACAACGCCTTAGTTTTTCCGTTGTCGATAACAGCGCCTCCTCTTCCGAAAAGAAAACGGCTTTGAATTTGCTGCGCCCCTACATTGTGGAAGCGTTCGGCGAATTCATCACCGAATACAAAGATTCCTATCCCGAAAACATCCACCTTGCCATTGAAGAACCGGCGAAAGTCGTTGCTGGCAAATCTTTTACTTGGTGTGGCGAGACCAAAAACGGCGAAAACAAGGAAGAACTGGTTGCTTCGCTTCAAAAACAATATGAAACCGAGCGTACTTCAACCTTGAATCGAATCACCGATGATGCCGCCATCGCTATGAAGAAGAGCTCCAACATCGCGTTCTGCTTCTCGCTATTTATCTTCCCATTATTCATTGGAATTAGCCGTAGGAAGAAATACAAGGCGATGATTGCGAGCAACGAAGCCGATCGCCGCGCGGTCAATTCGTACTTTGACAAGACGAAAGCACAATCCGCCCATTTATTGGAATCCGCTCTTGCTGGACGCAATAAAGCCAACAAAGTTGTCGAAGACTTCCAAGCCAAAGAAGGCGGCGAAGTGCTGAGTTTTTAAGGATGAGGAGGTAAACCGTCATGGCTAAAAAAGAAAAAGTAACCCCTGAGATCGAGGAAGAAGTTGAAGTAGCCCCGGTGGAGGAGGAAACTGAAGTCGAAGTGGCCCCCGAAATTGAAGAAGAGGTTGAGGTGGCTCCTGTTGAGGAAGAGGTCGAAGTCGCCCCCGTTGACGACGAAATGGACCTTGATGCCGAATTTGGCGTTGATGCTGAATCCTTTGATGAAGAGATGAAGAAAGCCAAGGAAGCGATTGCTGCTTCGGAGGATTTCTCCACCTACGCAAAAGGATTCCCGGCGTGGGATTTGGTTCCGCCTGAAGGAAAATAATCAAACGCAACAAGGAAGGCTGGGGAAACCTAGCCTTTTTTGTTGGAGTTTTTGCTGATTTCGTTACAATACCCCTCATGAAAAAGATTTTGACGTTCCAAGATTATAGCTGCCTCGGTCGTTGCTCCTTGACCGTGGCCCTTCCCACCATTTCTGCCTGCGGGGTAGAATGCGTAGGCATCCCCACCTCCGTGTTTAGCAACCACACGGCCTTCCCTTCGTGGATCCAAATGGATTTAACGGGCAAAATTGAGACGACGATTCATAAGATTGAAGAGTATTCGCCTTCGTTTGATATGGTTTATACCGGTTATTTAACAACGGATCAAATTCCTGTTGTGCTTCCTTTGGTTCGGGAATTCAAAAAACGAGGATCCCTTGTGTTTGTGGATCCCGCGATGGCCGACGGTGGGCACCTGTATGCCGGGTTTAAAGAAGGCCACGTGGAAGCGATGAGAGAACTGGTTCAAGAAGCGGATATCCTTAAGCCAAATCTTACGGAAGCCTGTCTTTTAACAGGAATTCCTAACCCATCGAAGGACACGGGATTACCCCTTCCTTTTTATCAAAAACTAATAGACGTCATTGCTCTTTTAGGACCAAAGCGCGTTATTTTGTCGGGACAAGAACTCCAAAAAGGAATGATGTCGGAAGTAATTTACGATGGAACTACTCGCGCCTTAGAAGGAACAAAAAGATACCCGGGGTCTTTTCATGGGACGGGTGATTTATTCTCTTCCTCTTTCGCAGGAACGCTGCTAAATGGTAAATCATTTGACGAAGCCGTGAGCATTGCTCATCAATATGTGTCCAAAGCGATTGCCATCACTTCGGAACGGGGTGGGGATGGCCAGCGTTTCGGCGCGGATTTTGAGCAAGCGATCCCTTGTTTGGTCTCCCTCCTTTCCAAATAATTTCTCGCGTGTATCCACGCGAAAACACACACTTTTTATTTACTTTTGCAAAAGCGTGTCCTATGGTATGCCCCATAGGAGGTCATAATTTTTATGACAAAAGAAGAAAAGGCCGCCGCTAAAGCGGCAAAGAAAGCCGAAAGAAAGGCCAAGGGAGAAGGCCTTTGGAGCGACTTCAAAAAATTTATTTCGAAAGGAAACGTCCTCGATATGGCCGTTGGCGTCATCATCGGTGGAGCGTTCAACGCGATCGTCACTGCGTTAGTCAACATCTTGATGAGCGTTTGCACTTGGGGCGTCCCTGGTGGTATCAAAGGACTCGTCACGGTGCTTCCCGCGGCAAATGCGACCCAAGCCGGTGTCCCGGGAATCGGACAATATTTTACCGATTTGAAAGCGGCAACGATTGCCTACGCGGCCAGCCAAGGCGTTACAATCACCGAGAATTCCGACACTTTTGTCCAATGGCAAAATTCTTTGAAGAATCTCTACACCCTTCACGGCACGACCTGGACCTATAACCTCTCCGCGGTCATCGACTGGGGAACCTTCATCAACGCGATCATTTCCTTCGTCATTATTGCGATTACCCTCTTCGTCATCGTCCGCACGGTGAAATCCGTTAAGGCAAGACGCCTTGCTTGGCAAGCTCAGTTACAGGAAGAATATTACAAAAAGCATCCGGAAGAACGCCCGGCACCCGAACCCGAACCCGTCAAAAAACCAACGACAGAAGAACTCCTCACCGCTATCCTTGGCGAACTCCAAACCCAAAACGGCACGAAGAAAACCGAAGAAGCGAAATAAGTCTTTGCTATTCCTATAGGAATCGCCCTCTCAGCGGTTCCTTTTTTCTTTGCTTCTTGTACAATTTTTGCATATGAGAATGATTGGTTTAAATGGCGTGGAGAATTTCCGCGATTTAGGTGGCTACCCCTGTTGTTTTGGGGAGACCCAATATGGAGTGATTTACCGTTCCGCAACCTTGGCTGCGGCAACATCCCAAGATAAAGAGAAGATGGTCGGCCTTGGGATTAAGACAATTTTGGATTTACGCGATGATGAAAGTCGAAATAAGGCCCCGAGCCCTTTTCTTCACGATCCTCGGTTTGAGGTCAAAGAATTATCCGTGAATGGGAACGGACGGATTTCTAAAGATTACGAAGATTATCTCGATTCTTATATGGAAATGGTGGAAGACCCTTATACAGCAAGACGGATTTTCAAGGCGATTCTAGAATCCCCTAAACCCTTAGTTATTCATTGCAACGCGGGCAAAGACCGGACCGGCGTATTCTCCGCGATGTTGCTTCTTTTCGCTGGCGTCCCCCCTGAAATGGTGAACGCCGACTATATGATGTCTTTCCCTTTGCTTCCGAAAATGACGCAAAACACGCGTCAATACCATCCGGAAGTCCCGGAATTACTCTTAACTCCCATGACGGGTTTCTTCCCCGAGTTCTATCAACGCTTCCTAAAACGGTATGGCGATTTAGAACAATATTGCGAAGCGATTGGGCTCAGCGATGACGAATACCATTCCTTGGTGAGTTTGCTTGGAAAACAAGAAAAGAGTTGCGGTGCGGTCGTCTTCCATGGTGGAAAGGTCCTCATCGAACATATGGCCCAAGGTCATTACAGCATTCCCAAGGGCCACGTGGAGTCTTTTGATGCGGACGAATATGCAACAGCAAGGCGAGAAATCAAAGAAGAGACCGGTTTAGAGGTTGATCATTTCCTCTCAGGATTCCGTTTCCCCATATTCTATTCCCCACGGATCGGCGTTCTTAAAGAAGTGGTTTTCTACATCGCGGAAGTAAAAACAAACGATACAGTACCCCAAAAAGAAGAAGTGGAATCCTGTCACTTCGTCTCCCCCGCGGATGCGATGCGGGTGTTAAGCCACGATTCCGATCGAAAGGTCATGAAGGAAGCAGCGTGGTACGAGGCGAATCATCCTAATAATTGGATAACGGGAGAATGAGAGGATGAAGAAGAGCGCTTTGCGCGGTTATTATCGGTTGCCGGATTCCTTCTATTAACGGGATTCGGCCAAGCCATTCAAGAAGTCTTCGGATTTTCTTTCGATTTCCCTTTTACCAAAGGGTTTACAGAACAACATACCTATAAGGTTGAGAAATCCAAGGATGGCCCCTTCCTTTATATCGAAGATAGGGCCGCCCTGAATCTTGTATCCACTTGTGGGCAGGCCCTTTTGAATTATGGTTTTCAAGATGACGGAACTCCACTTGAAGGTGACGAATCGATCCACGTCTACAAGAAGAATTTTGGGGATCGCGCCGTGAAAGCGGTCGCTCAAATTAGTTATGACCAAGAAGCGGGGATGACGATTTATCTTTCTAAGGAAGAGGGAGTCTATGAAGATGCTTCCTTCCCCTATCCTCGGATTGATTATCATTTTGGTTTAGATGACTATGCCATTATGGCGGTTCCAGCTTTTGAATTTTTGGAAAACTCGTCGTACTGCACTCGTATTAATGAACAAAATCAATTCGAAATATTTGGGAAAGTGAGAGACGGGGAAACCGCGAAGAAAGCTTATGAAGCCTCGTTAATCAGGGTTGGATATGCGTTAGAAATGAGTTCATTTGGCGAGATGGAGGCGAAGAAAGAAAATGTTTCGTTGCCGCTTCAATATTTTACGGGGGACCAAAAAGACGCCATTGCTCGATACAACATGGAACGGGTGGATGATGGTTTGAACGTAGAAGTGGAATATTATGGTGGGCTATTTTCCATCTATGCTTCAGTTGAAAAAGATGACGGAACGGAATCCCCTTTTATCAAAATTGCGAAAACCTTTTGGGTTTTGTTAAGCAAGGCAAAGGAAATCCCGGAATTCTGGTTAGCCAAAGGACAAAAATATGACGCCTATGGCGCGGAGGATAAATCCTCTTATTACCTCGACGGTTATTTTGATCCGAATATAGCGGGCGAAGATTATAAACGCGACTACGAAGCGTTATTAAGAAGAAGGGGTTTCAACGTTTCGGAATACCGAGGAGATGTTAAAACGGCAACGAAGGCTGGCTTGAATTCTCGTTGGAATTCTCTGCCATGGATCACTTTTTCTCCTCCGACTCACCAGCATGGTTAAATAAGCAAAACCCCTGCTCCTTTCTAGGCAGGTGGTTTCATTCACTTTAGGGGTATGACATCTTCGCTTGGACGTTCTTTGTATTTCCCCCGGGTAAAGTCGGGGATGGCTATAGGAGCCCCTCCGTTGCGCAGAGATTCTTCAGATAGCGGGGTGACTGCCATCCAAGTTGCCATATCGTAAACATCGATGGGGAAGGGTTTCTTATCGTTCAAGCAATCAAAGAAGACACGGAACTCAATGTAATCCATGCCCCCGTGTCCCAATTCCCTTTGCTCCGGGGTGATGTTTTTCCAAACGTCGGGAAGGAATTCTTCTTTATAGAGATTGCTGCAGCCTCGATTCTTTTGATAGAAGTCATAGGTATCGTAAATTTCAGGAATGTTTCCGTCCGTCATGATAAGTTTGTTATCGGCTGCGGCAAACCCCTTGGTCCCCCTTAACGCGAATTCGCGGGCATAGAAATGGGGGAGGGAGGTGTCTAAACGGATGGTGATAACTTGACCTTTTTCGGTGGTTAAAGTGGTGGTGACGATATCACTTTGAGCAAATTTTGTCTCCTTCAAGGTGGGATCGGGGCAACGAGCATCGGTTTCAAACCGTTCAAGGTTCACACCGGGGCGAGTGCCGAAACTGGACAAGTGGGTCAGGCGGTTTCCGCGATTGATATCGAGCGCTTTGGCAATGGGGCCGAGTTCATGAGTTGGGTAATTCTCCGCGTTGCGGCTTTGGTAATTGCGGAGACGATAATGGCGATTAACGTTCCCACCTAAAATTTCTTTACGCAAATCATGGCTATAGCAGCCGTGGCAATAAAGGAGTTCGCCTAGCTTTCCAGAACGGTAAACCGCGGTGGAGAGCAATTCAAATTCGTCGAAACAGCAGTTTTCTAGCATCATAATTGGGGTTTTGGTCCGTTCATAAGCATCGACTAAATCCCAACAATCTTGGACGGAATAGGCTCCGGCCACTTCGCTTCCGACAATTTTTCCATTTTCCATCGCGTAAATGGACATTGGAATATGCATCTCCCAATCGCAGATGATCATGACGATTTCGACTTCAGGAGAATCAACGAGGTCCTTCCAATTTAAATAAGCCTTCGGGATTTCTTTTTGCTTTTCCTCTACCAGCTTGCTTGCTTTCTCGATGCGGTCTTCATAAAGGTCGCTTAAGGCGACGATTTTGCATTCGGGACATGCCATCATGCTGGAAAGAAGCGCGTATCCGCGATTCCCAAGCCCAACGACTCCAACGTTATATTGCTTCATGGTCCTCTCCTTTTCCAAAAGGTGATGATGGCCTTATTATGCACGGGAAAGATGGAAAAGAATTGCTCTAGCAAAGTTAAAAAAGGCGAAAATCACGGAAAAAGAAGAATAAGGTATAAAATAGAAGCATGGAAATCGGGCAGATTTGCGGGAACAAGAACGCGAAAAACTGGATTTATTTTGTCTGCGTGAACCAGCAAGAGGCCGC
The DNA here is from genome assembly GCA_934700895.1 of uncultured Bacilli bacterium. Lineage (GTDB taxonomy): Bacteria > Bacillota_I > Bacilli_A > RFN20 > CAG-826 > Alloenteromonas. The sequence goes on along the minus strand of CAKUXV010000005.1, from coordinate 64,454 downwards.
GATTGTTTATTCGTTAATGCAAGAAATGGGAGAAGAATTGGCCATCATTCCTTGCATCCCTTCTTCCTGGGAAAACGATTTGACTCCCTATGAAGCGGATAACCCCTTGTGGAAGGGCCGTTCGTTTGCTGGAAAAGCCGATGATTTTCTAAAAGAAATTGTGGCGGTTGCTTCTGCTTGTCCTGCTGCTCATCGAATCTTGGCTGGCTATTCTCTTGCAGGCCTATTCGTTTTATACGCTGGGGCAAAATGTTCGTTGTTTGATTCTCTTGTCGCCGGTTCCCCGTCTTTGTGGTATCCCTCTTTTTTGGAATATGCGCAATCTCGCCCCTTAAATCCTTCCGTTCAATATGTGTATTTGTCTTTAGGCGATCAAGAAGCCAAGGTTAAAAACCCTGTCTTTCAAACCATGGATCATCGGATGAACGAATATTGCAAGATTTTAAAAGAAGCGCAAATCCCGTTCCATTTTGACCTGAATCCTGGCAAACACGTTAATAACGTGATGGAACGAATGGCCAAGGGCATTTTGTCTACTATTCGGTTTCATTCGACAAAACACCCTTAAAAAGTTCTTTAACACCGAAATAATGGTGTTACACTTGGAATATGGGTTCCTGCCCTTTGAGGTGAAATATGAAAAAAAGTAAAAAGTCGTTTACCCTCCTTTTGGGTCTCGTTGCTGCCGTCCTCGGCATCCTCACCATCCTCTTGCCGCTTGCGACAGCCTATACTGGCAAAATTAGCACCCCCTTAGGTGAAGCTACGGCCGTTGTTTCTAGCGCCTATTGCTTCATCTTCGGCGCGACGGCTAAAGCCACTGGTAAATTCGGAGGCATTCAAACAACGACCGACGCTAAACTCTATCGTCCCGCCGCGTTAGCTCTTGTCGGTTGGATTTTGATTGTTTTGGCTTTCATCGTCGTCATCGCGGCCATCTATATGGTTTATGCCAAGAAAAAATTTGGGAAATTCGTTTTCTTCGGCGCGGCGCTATTCTTCATTGTTGGCGGCGTTCTCCTTTTCTGCGTGAAAGAACAGCTTTGCCTCGCTTCCATTTCCGATCCTTCATCTTTGAGCAAGGAAACCATTGAAGCGACGACCTCGAAAATGACCCTTGGCTTTGGATTCATTGGAACGGGCATCGCCGGCATTCTCTCTGGCATCGCTTCTGGCGTTGCGGGCGTGTTTGCAAAATAAGATTTTTAAGCAGGACCCTTTTTGCTCCCGTAAAAAACGGGGGCTTTTTCGTTCTTGAAAAATGCTGTTTCTCTTTTACGATATTTTGAGACCAAAGGAGATTGTCGATGAAAAAACCAAATTTGCTTCTTGTTGCCACGGCGTTATTAACCCTTGCGGGATGTGGGCCTCAGCCTACCCCGGATGATTCAAAAAAGACCGCGGATTCTACTTCTAGCGTCACGGGGGCGGAGGGAAGTGTGTCTTCTTCTTGCTTTGCTTTCCCTCAGGAGTTGCTCCAGCATTTTTCCCTTCAAGCAACTGTCAAAGAAGCGGAAGGAGAGCCTTTTGAAATTCGGGTGGTTCTCAGCGAAGACCACGCGACAATTGCCTATGCAGACGACGTTGCCTTTTATGAGAAGACGGCAACGGGAGGTTATGAACGCGTTCGCTTGGATGAAACCAATGAAGTGATTCATGAACCCCAATTAGGTTCTTTCACCGATCAATTCCCCAATCCCTTCGCGTTGATTAAAGATTCTGCCGATTTGATTGATTCTGAAGGCAAATTGACGGAGTTAGGCGAAGCGTTCGCCGATACAATTGGTTTAGATACAACCTTAATCTTTACTCAAGCAACCCTAGAATTTCAAGGGGAGGGGGCAAAGATTACGTTTGTTACGGAATCTGCCACCCGAGTGGAAATGGTTTTTTCTAGCGACGTATCCGATGATTTACGCTTAAACCCGCTTCCTGAAACGGAGGAATCCAAACAAATCGATAAGACTTTGGGTCTATTGGAACCGAAGAACTATACGGCTACTTTAACCCAGGATGGCAAGGAAAAGACGAAAGTTGAAGTCCAAGGCGACCGCCTCCTTTTCGACGATGGGGCTTCGATCAAAGGGTACGTCAAAACCGAAAGCGGTTATAAAACGTTAAACGTCGATGGAGGTGTCGTCTCTCAGGACACGGTGACCACGGATGCGTTTGGTTCTTTGCTCCCGGACTTTGATTTCAGTGGGGCTATTTTCCAAGAAGAAAAACTCACGTATCTAGTAAAATCGGCAGACGTCCTCCCTCATTTTGCTTTTAAACCCATCGCGACGACTTTTAAAAACAAAACGATTCAATCGTTAAAAGCGACGGATATCTCGTTGGTTTTGACCTTTGATAAAGAAGGGTCCGCCCCTTATGTTTTAACCATTGATCAAATCGGAACCACCAAATTATCCGTGGATTTAGATAAGGTTACGAGTTTAAAAACGTGGGAATCCGAAGTTCCCGAGATTGATTCGGAAATGAAACAAATCATGGATACCCCGATTCCTTATTGGGATTGTGGGTACACATGGTTTACCGAAGGGGACTACTACAACTTTGTCCTGAGCTCCAAATTATTGGAAACGGGTTTCGAGGCCAAAACGGCGGATGAAGCAGAAGCGCAGTTCAACGCCTATGCTCAACTCCTTCGCAACCAAGGATTTGCCGAACTAAACAAAACCGATTTAACGGCTCTAGCCGACGCCTCGTTCTATCCTATCGGCGATTATGATATCAACGGATTTGCCCACGATCGCTTCTTCCTCGTCGGTTCGATGGTCGTAGAAATTTGCTACGGCGATACCGACTATTGGACTTATAGTTGGGATGAATCTCCACGTTGCTACCTCTGCATTTCTCCCGATGTGAGACAATAGTTTTATGAAACGATATCGCGCACTCCTTTGTTTGTCTCTGCTGTCTTTAGTTGGCTGCGGGACCTCTACCCCCTCTTCTAGTGATTCTATTGCCTCTTCTAGCAACCCTCCTATTGTCTCCACGGAATCTTCTTCCTCCTCGGAAGACGGACCGCGGGAAGCTATCACGGCCAAAGAAGCTTTTTCCCAATTGAAAAAACTCGCCAAAGCCACGAGCTATCATTTGGTATCGGGAATTGGGAGCTCTAGCTTTTACGAAGAATGGCTGAGCAACGCCTATTACTACAATACGTCTTTAGGATATGGATACCTTTTGAAGGAAAGCTTCGACCCCCAATACGGTTCCAGCATTGTTTATTCCTTTTCTTTGGAGAATAACGAAGTCAAATTGTCGTCTCCCAAATATTCCTTCCCAGGTGGAAAACTCACTTATGTGAACGATTTATCGAGTTTGCGGGTTTTCTCGGCCTACGAGAATTACCAAGACAAGATTGACGCGTCGAGCTTTGGAGTTGATGAAAAAGGGGATGCCTATAGCGAAAACAAATACGTGATCCGCTTATTCGCCGCGAGTCTTGGCTATACCGACGATGAATCGTTAAAGCAAATTAGCCGCGTTTATTTCTACCGTCAAAACGGGGAATTTGGCTTCTCTTTGCAGAAGAACACGGTCTTTGGCTTCTATTTGGATATTGGGGAAACTTATAGCCGAATCAGTGATTTGGGCACGGCGTCTCATCCGGTTTTGGATGCTTATTGCTCCGCCCATTACGCGATTGGAAAACAAGCGCTTCAGGAAACCAATTTGGCGAACTTGGATTCCTCTTCTTCGACGGTCGCCCTTTATAGCGAAGCCCATGTTCTAATTGATGGAAAAGACCAAGGGGTGAATCTCGCTTCTGAACTCCTTTTAACCGACCAAAAGGCCGAAAGGATTCAAATCGATCCCGTGACGGAAGAAAGACAAAGCGATCTGATCGTCCGCCATAACGACGGGTATGCCTATGAAATTGGATACGATGAAACGGGTAAAGTGACGGAGAAGCTTTATCAAAAGTATCTCGGTTGGGAGGATTTGGTCCCCAATTTGAAAAAGAAACTTTTGGAAGAGAATGGCGCTTTCCGTTTAGAAGATGGCCAATACGTTTACTATGGACGCGTAGCTAACCGCTTGAAGGATTTCCTTGGTCAAATGGATATCCGCGGAACGGCGGAAAGACTCGCGTTGACCGTAGATGCGAATGGACAGGTGAACGGCGCCGTCTGCGAATTCGCCTTATCCCAATTCGTGGATGAAGAATCCAAAACGAGTTTCGTCTATCGTTATCGGCTAGAAACTACCCTGATTCCAGTAGAACCCTTCACGGTTTTAACCGATTTAACCGATGATAAAAAGATTTCCGAATTGGATCAGGCCATCTCTTATTTTGATGGAACGAAGCCCTATTCCATTTCTTTCCGTGATTCCTTGTCTTCTAGCGACTCCGAAGTCATCACTTATGCGGATAACGTCTATGTGGATGAAAAAAGAGCCAACACGACAGCGGGCATCCAAACGAGCGGGCAAGGCTACTACCAAAAGGGAAACGATGTCCAATCCTTCCTTTATACCAAAGAAGGTTCTTATTTTGCTAAGGCTGCTTCGCAAAAAGGATCTGTCCAAGAATGTAGTCCTCATTCATTGAATAGCGCGTTGTTCCTAAAGAAAGGGGATACCTATACCCTTCGCGACCATACTTTGTCTTACGTAAGCCGTGGCCTTCCTTTGAATTACAATGCATCTTTATGCTACCCCCGTTCTTGGGCGATGAAATTGGATTCCCAAGGAAGAATCGATCAAATCCAATATGCCTACGATTGGGACGCGGTGAATGACCGAACGGAAACGGCGCGTTTCTCTTATGAGGGTATTTCACTTCCAGGAGACATGAAAACGACCTTGAATTCCCTTGCAGATTTTAAGGTGCCGACCTCTTGGACGGATGAAGACCCCGAGATTGCATCCGATTTCGAAAAGCTTTACGGGGAAGAAGCCAAAAACATCCCCTATGTTTATCAATCTTCCACCTATAAGCAATGGACGAGCAGCTATTCGGTTTCGGAGACCGTCCAACTCTATAATTCCACGACGGAAGGGGTAGATTCCGATTTTTATGAACTCTATCGTCAGGCTCTTCTGAAAGCGGGTTTTGTGAAAGCGGAAGAACCGTCTCTTCCCGGAGCCGAAGAATATAACCTTGGCAAAATCAAAGTTCGTTTGGCTAAGATTCTTCGTGGTGGATTCTATTTCACCCTCAATGACTAAGCGGGACCCCGGTCCCGTTTTGTTTTGCAAAATAGGACAATAGGCTCGACAATATCCCCGTGAGAAAACTCGCGTTGCTCCTTTTGCTTCCTTTCGTGGCTTCCTGTGGGTCGCCTATAGTTTTTCGCGCCTACCAAAACCCCGAGATTTCTACTTCGTATTCTTCTAAGAAGGGTGAGGGGTATGAAACGTTGAAGGAATACGTTCCGATTGCCACCCAAGGAGGCAATCTGCCGGACTCTTATTCCTCTATATATAATAATGGGAATCGTTTTTCCCTACCGTCCTTGGGACGTCAAAAACTCTTGGTGATCCCCGTGGATTTTCAAGAATACCCTGGAGAAGCGGAGGAAATCGAAACGATTTCTCATGCTTTCTTTGGCCAAAATGACGCGGATGCCTTTCCTAGTGTCGCCGAATATTTTGACCGTTCCTCCTATTCTCACTTCCAATTAGAAGGACGCGTTGCTCCTTCTTGGTTCCGTTCCAGCCAATATTCCTATGCCGATTTGTCTTCCGTTTATGGGTCAAAAAGAACAGAACAAACCTTGCAAAAAATATACCTAGAAGCGTTGGAATGGTATGACGCGACTTATCCGGATTCGCCTCATTCCGAATATGCTTATTCGGATGGGCATGGTCATCAAGTGGTTCCTGTTTATTTTATTTATCGGGCACCTTATGCTGCAGAGGGAAACCGTTCCTCTATGCTTTGGGCGTTTTCCGTTTCTTCCCCCGCTCCGATTAGTTGGTCGTCCTATTCGATGCTAAGAACCTCAAAAGGAGTGGATTCTCATACTTTGATTCACGAAACGGGGCACCTTTTGGGATTTCCGGATTTATACGATACAAATGACTCCGTTTCTTCGGGGCGTGTTTCTCCTTGCGGGCATGGCGACATGATGGATGGGTCGCTAGGAGACGAGAACCCCTTCTTTAAATTGCTGATGGGCTGGATCAAGCCGATGGTTGCGCGAGGAAAAGGAGAAGTGATTCTTCATCAATTCGTTTCTAACGGGGATTGCCTGCTTTTAAAGAGCCATTATTCCGACTCCCTTTTCGATGAATACGTTTTGCTGGATTTCTATACCCCTTCCTCCCTCAATGGATTTGACGCGAATCGGAGAAAAGGCGCGTTGAATCGAATGGTTCGTAAAAGTGGGGTTCGCGCATACCGCGTGGATGCTCGTTTGGGGTTATTTTCCTCATCCGGGGCTTCCGAACCTTTGACTTCCAATAGTGATTTAACCGGCAAACAAATCGGGTTTTATGCTTTCAATAGTCAAGGTTATGAATCTAACGGCTATATCGAAGGGGCAAATCCTTTGCTTCAATGGCTGGATGCGTCGAGTTCTAGCGCGAAACTAAGAAGCTATTTCGTGGCCAGCGACGCGAATAAAACCATCCAGCAAAATGGCTATGAATATCAATGCCGAGACGTCTTGTTCCAAAAAGGGCGGGGGTTTGAGGGAGATGCTTTTTCCGACCTTCGCTTTTCTAGTGGAAACGTAGGCTATTCTTGGAAAGCGGAAGAAGTAGGAAGCACCTTTGCGCGCGTTTCTTTCCAGCCGACTCCATAAGAAGCGGAACTCGCAAAATTGTTGTTGACAGCACACAATCCCCTGCGTATCATTACCCCCGGACGTAAGTAGAAGGCCTTTTGGCTGTTTTATTTACCCCGATGTGTGATACACCGGGAATTGTGTGAACCAAGAAACAAAGGAGAAAGAACACAAATGCCAACTATTAACCAACTCGTTCGGCAGGGCCGCAAGTCCGCGGTTTATAAATCCAAGACCCCAGCATTGGGACATCGTTGGAACTCCCTGACGAAGCGTGCCAGCGCTCAGCCGTCCGCCCAAAAGCGTGGCGTCTGCACCCGTGTCGGCACCATGACCCCGAAGAAACCGAACTCGGCTCTTCGTAAGTACGCTCGTGTCCGTTTGAGCAACGGCTACGAAGTCACCGCCTACATCGGTGGCGAAGGACACAACCTCCAAGAGCACAGCACCGTCATGATCCGTGGCGGACGTGTCAAGGACTTGCCAGGTGTCCGTTACCACATCATCCGTGGTTGCCTCGACTGCGCCGGCATTGAAGCCCGCCGCCAAGGCCGCTCCCTCTACGGCACCAAGAAGCCGAAGGCGAGCAAATAAGAAAGGAGAAATGAATCATGTCTAGAAGAGTCAAACACGAAAAACGTGACGTCTTGCCCGATCCGATTTATAACTCCAAGCTCGTCACCCGTTTGATCAACCGCGTCATGTTCGACGGCAAGCGCGGCACTGCCCAAACGATCATCTATCACGCTTTCGCGAAAATCGAAGAGAAGACCGGAAAGCCGGCCATCGACGTCTTCGCGACCGCCATCAACAACATCATGCCGGAAGTCGAACTCAAAGTTCGCCGCATTGGTGCTGCCAATTACCAGGTCCCGGTCGAAGTTTCGCCTGAACGCAAGCAAACCCTCGGCCTCCGCTGGCTCGTCAGCTATGCTCGTCTTCGTGGTGAAAAGACCATGGAAGACAAACTCGCCAATGAAATCATTGACGCGGCCAATGGCACCGGCGCTTCCATCAAGAAGAAGCAGGATGTCCACAAGATGGCTGAAGCCAACAAAGCTTACGCGCATTTCCGCTGGTAATTAAAGGAGCATCCCAATGGCTGAGAACGAAAACGAAATCAAGGAGACCGCAGTTTACGATCTCCCGCATGTCCGTAACATCGGGATTATGGCGCACATCGACGCGGGTAAAACCACGACGACCGAGCGCATTCTCTATTACACCGGCCGTACCCACAAGATCGGCGAAGTCCACGAAGGCACTGCCACCATGGACTGGATGGTCCAAGAACAAGAACGTGGTATCACGATCACCTCGTCTGCCACGACCTGCTTCTGGAAAGGCCACCGCTTCAATATCATCGACACTCCGGGGCACGTCGACTTCACCGTTGAAGTTGAACGCTCCCTCCGCGTCCTCGACGGCGCGGTGACGGTCCTCGACTCCAAAAACGGCGTCGAGCCCCAAACCGAAACCGTCTGGCGCCAAGCCGATAAATTCAACGTTCCGCGTATCGTCTTCTGCAACAAGATGGACGCTACCGGCGCCGACTTCGACGTTTGCTTGGACACCCTTAAGAATCTTCTCGGCGTCAACGCCGCTCCGATTCAGTGCCCGATTGGCCGCGAAGGCAACTTCAAAGGCTGCGTCGACCTCGTCACGATGAAGGCTTATATCTACGATAACGATAAGAATGACGCTCCGACGATCACCGATTGCCCGGAAGAACTCAAAGAAAAAGCCCTCGGCTATCGTGCCGAATTGCTCGAAAAGCTCGCTTCCTTCGACGATGACCTCATGATGATGGTCCTCGAAGGAGAAGAACCAGACGAAGAATTGATCAAAAAGACCATCCGCAAGGCGGTCTTGACCGTTAAGTTCTTCCCCGTCCTTTGCGGCACGGCTTATAAGAACAAATGCATTCAACCGCTCCTTGACGCGGTTGTCGCTTATCTCCCCTCCCCGCTCGATATTCCGGGCGAAAAGGGAACCAAGAACGGTGAGCCCTATGTCTGCGAAGCTACCGACAACAAACCGTTCGTCGGCCTCGCCTTCAAGATTGCGACCGACCCGTTTATCGGACGTCTCGCTTATGTCCGCGTCTACCAAGGCGTTTTAAAGAGCGGGTCCTACGTTCTCAATAGCTCCAACGGAAGCAAAGAACGTATCGCTCGCGTCGTCTTGATGCACGCGAACCACCGTCAAGAAGTGGAACAACTCCACGCTGGTGAAATCGGCGCCATCGTTGGCTTAAAAGCCACGACCACCGGCGACACCCTCTGCGACATCAACGAAGATGTCATCCTCGAAAAACTCGACTTCCCCGAACCGGTTTTGGAAGAAGCGGTCGAACCGAAGACCAAAGCCGACCAAGAGAAGATGTCTGCCGCTCTCATCAAGCTCGCTGAAGAAGACCCGACCTTCCGCGTCCATACGGACGAAGATAGTGGTCAAACGATCATCGCTGGTATCGGCGAAGTTCAGCTCGATGTCTTGGTGGATCGTCTCCGTCGTGAATTCAACGTTTCCGTCAACGTCGGCGCTCCGCAGGTCAACTACCGCGAAACGATCCGCAAATCGGCCGAGGCCCAAGGACGCTATGTCAAGCAGTCCGGTGGTCACGGTCAATACGGTGACGTTTGGATTCGTTTCGAACCGAACCCCGGCAAAGGATTTGAGTTCGTCGACGCCATTGTCGGTGGTGCGATTCCGAAGGAATTCATCAAGCCGACGCAACAAGGCCTTGTCGATGCTATGCAGCGCGGCCTCATCGCCGGTTACGAAGCCATCGATATCAAGGCGACTCTCTTCGACGGATCTTACCACGATGTCGACTCGTCCGAAGCCGCTTACAAAGTCGCCGCTTCCTTGGCTCTCAAAGAAGCTGCGAAGAAGTGCGACCCGGTCATTCTTGAGCCGATCATGAAGGTTGAGATCACCGCTCCGGAACAATATTACGGCGACATCATCGGCGACGTTGCTCGCCGCCGCGGTAATATGACGGGCGAAATCCAACGTGGTAACGCGAAGGAAATCGACGCCGAAATCCCGCTAGCCGAAATGTTCGGTTACGTCACCGATCTCCGTTCCATCACCCAAGGTCGCGGAAACTTCCAGATGACCTTCTCCCACTACGGCGAAGTCCCGCGGTTCGTCCAAGACGAAATCGTGAAGAAATCGTCCATGAGCAACCGCTAATTTCGCAACGTGCTTGTATTGCGAAAACAAACTCCTTGCTCTATCATTAACAAGCCAATTTGCTAACCATTATTGGAGGAAATTTAAATGGCAAAAGAAAAATTCAACCGTGACCGCGTCCACCTCAACGTTGGTACCATCGGCCACGTCGACCACGGTAAGACCACCCTTACCTCGGCCATCACCCACGTCCTTTCTTTCAAAGGACTCGCCAAAGACATGGCGTACGCCAACATCGACGCCACTCCGGAAGAGCGCGCTCGTGGTATCACGATCAACTCTGCCCACGTCGAATACGAAACCGAAAAGCGTCACTATGCGCACGTCGACTGCCCGGGGCACGCTGACTACATCAAGAACATGATCACCGGCGCCGCCCAGATGGATGCTGCTATCCTCGTCGTTGCGGCTACCGATGGCGTTATGCCTCAGACCAAGGAGCACGTCCTCCTTGCTCGCCAAGTCGGCGTTCCTTCCATCATCGTCTTCCTCAACAAGTGTGACCAAGTCGATGACCCCGAACTCATCGACCTCGTCGAAATGGACGTTCGCGACCTTCTCAACAAATACAGTTTCCCTGGCGACGAAGTTCCGGTCATCCGTGGCTCCGCTCTCCAAGCCTGCAATGCCAAATCCATCGATGATCCCGCTTGCAAGCCCATCCTTGAGCTCCTCGATGCCCTTGACACCTACATCCCGGATCCTGTCCACGATGATGCCAAACCCTTCCTTCTCCCGATCGAAGACGTCATGACCATCTCTGGTCGTGGCACCGTTGTTACCGGCCGTGTCGAACGTGGCCGCATCAACATCAACGACGCTGCCGAAATCGTTGGTATCAAACCGACCCAAAGCACCGTCGTCACCGGTCTCGAAATGTTCCGCAAGACCTTGGACTTCGCCCAGGGCGGCGACAACGTCGGCGCGCTTCTCCGTGGTATCACCCGTGAGCAAGTCGAACGTGGCCAAGTCCTCGCCAAGCCGGGCTCCATCGTCCCGCACGACAAATTCACTGCGACGACCTACATCCTCACCAAAGAGGAAGGCGGCCGTCACACCCACTTCCTTAACGGTTATCGTCCGCAGTTCTTCTTCCGCACGACCGACATCACCGGAAGCATCGAACTCCCGGCCGGCACTGATATGGTTATGCCGGGTGACCACGTCACCTTCACCGTCGACCTCATCCACCCCATCGCCATGGAACAGGGAACCAAGTTCTCCATCCGTGAAGGTGGCCGTACCGTCGGCGCTGGCACCGTTGCCGAAATTCTTCACTGAGTTTCGCGCTAACCGCGCTTAAACAGCAAGCCACTCGAGAAATCGGGTGGCTTTTTACGTTTTCGTAAGCGTTGTTTCTTTTCTTTTATCCCGCTTGCTGTAGACTATGCCTGTTATGAACAGCACAAACGAAAACACGAAATTACCTGGCTATGTCCATATAGCTAGCTATGGCAAAGAATTAGGGGCCTTTGCCATCGATTTATTAGCAACCATGGCGATTGGATTAACCCTCAAATATACCTTGGGTTTGATGGTGATTGCCCCCAATATGGGCTATAACGAGGCGAAGTCTTCCTATTTTGCTCTTGCCGTTGAAAGCGGCCTTTATCAAGAAAAGGAAGGAACGTTAACCACGTTTACTTTCGAAGGGTCTGGGGAAGAATATTATTCCCAATACGAAACCTATGTTGATAAGATTTGGACTTATTATTATGATCTCTGCGGCAAAACGAGTTCGGAAACGACCCATTTCACCTATCGTGATTTAGCGGATAAGCAAGGTGCGACCCGCGAAGACATTGCTAAAGCTTTGGAAGTTTCTGCAGATAACATCGAAGAATACCGGGAAGCCGTTGGCAAATACGTCTATAGCAACATCTTCTCCATCGAAGAGGGGAATGAAGAGAAAAAGAACGCCTATTTCACCTATCCTCTAAAAGAAGACGGTACCCCGAATTACACATTGAAACCCGTTTTGAACGCGGAATACCAAGCAAAGGTGAGCGATGAGGATGCCCAAAAGCGCACTGCGGCCAAGATTGATATCTTCAATTACGTCTGTGGCTTTGCCCCTACGTCTAAAAACTCCTCGTCTACGGTTCAAAATAGTGCTTCGGGAACCAGCGAAACGATCCGTAATGCGCTTTATTCGAAAGCCTGCAGCGATTTCATCCAGCAACCGGAAGCCCTCCGCCTCAATGAAATCGGAAGGAAAGCCAGTTATGTGGCGACGATTCCTTCTAGCATCATTCCCCCGTTTATTTTCTTCTTCTTGTTGCCTTTATTCCTGAAAAACGGCAAAACGCTTGGCAAATTGGCAGTCCGTATCTCCGTCGCGGGGAAGAATGGCTATAAAGCCAGCAAAGGGAAAATTGCTTTGCATGCCGGTTTGGTCTTCTTGCCGTTCTGCTTATTGCTTCTCCCTTTCAATAGCCAAATCAATTACATGTTATGGGGCTTTGTTTTCTTAATTGATTTCATAGTCTTGTTGTTCCAAAAGAGCCAGCAATCGGTCCATGGGAAATTATCTTCCACGATTGTTATCGACGATAAGTTGACCCCGATGCTATTTGAGGACAAGACAAAAGAAGAGGAATACTGCTCCACTCATCAAGATAAGATCACCGCAGCGATTCTAGAAGAAACCAAACAAAAAGAAGAAAAAGGACCTTCTTACGTTAATGGCCGTCGCTCCGTTCTCGCGGATATGGATCCCTCCATGGGAATTCTTGATTCTTCGATGATTGGCAAAGCCAAGCGCGATGCGGAGAAAATTGATTCCTTTGATGAATTCGAAGCCAAGAATGGCGGAATCATGACCCCGGAAGAAGCGGATGCCCATGATGCGAAATTGAATCAAGATAAGGATGCCGACGAAGAATTCGATACTTCGATGGAAGAAGAGGATTTGAAGAATCCCGAAATCCAAGCCATGATGAAAATGGATGGAGTAGAAGCGATTCCCGAAGAACCGGAAGATGCGGAAAAGGAAAAAGAGCCTCAAGACCCCCATGATGACGGCTTCCTCGATGAAAAGCCAGTTCCAGTGAAGGAAGAAGATAAAGAAGACAAATAACGCATAAGACGGGGCGAAAAGCCCCGTTTTTTTGTAGGAACCGACTTCACCAATTGACGACATCCATTGACCAAATCTCAACATCGATTAATCTAGAAGCAACAATACCGAAGTTTTTGAGGAAAAACCATGAAGAGAAGAAGCGCTGTCTTATTGTCGGCTTTACCGGTTTTGCTAGGTTCCTGCTTTGACGTTTATGGGTCGGAACTCATGCAAGGCGGGCCAGAAGGATACGTCTTTTATTATGGACTGGAATCCATGCAAAGCGACGGAAGTAACAGAAAGAAGCTTTGCCCATTGAGACGGAACGCCGTTTCTTTTCTAGAAAAAATACCATTGTCGTCAATAGCCAAAATAAAGGGCTGTATGGATATTGCTACGACATGAATACCGCGTTGCTATTTTCCTATTCTTACGAAACCTCAGAGGCGAAACTGATTCAAGAACTCCCCGTGATGATGGAAGCCCGATTCGAAGTCTTTGGAAAAGAAACCTTCTTGGTGTCTAACAAAGACTTTTATCGTGTTTCCGATTCCACGGTTCCCCATTATGAAGGGGCTCTCCAATATGCGAATTCCACGGGTTATGTCGCCATGAATTATGAACGGGACGAAGAAGGCATGATCCAAAGCAGCAAATTCGCCTTTTATTCCTATGCAGGAGAAGAGTTATGCGCGCTTCCGAGGACGGAATCAAACACTTACATGGATAATGGCCGTTTTATCCGTTGGAGCGATCCCGGCGCTTCTCCTGCCTTTTATGCGCCTAGTCTAGAAAAGCTATACGTCTTTGATATAAACTCCGAGAAAAAGCCGAAAACCATTTCCTATGAAGGGAAGTCCGTGCGACCTCTTGCTTATCAAAATGGGTTTATGAAGGATGGCTCCTGTTTTTCCTATGTTGGATGGGAGGATGAATTCCTTTCTTCCTATTACGCCTTCCAAGAAGAGGGACGGACTCATTTAGGAAAATGGGACGATTCTAGTTGGAAAAGACAGTTTCCCACTGGTTTTGAATTTGGCGATGGGGGCGAGGTCTTAGAACAAAACGCGGTTTGGCTCCGCAGTAGCAAAGCTGGTCAATCTGGACTTCTTTATTCCACGAAACAAGACGAATTCAAGGAAGAGGCCCTGCCCTATTTGGCCGAGTGAACGAAAAGAAGAACTCCGCCTATTCCTATCCTCTTTTGGAAACGGAAGATTTCTCTTTTGAAGTTCGAACTTCGTTTAAAGTATCGCGGTTTCTTCTAATTGGTTACGAAACGACGGGTATGCTAGTTCGTACGAATAAGAAAAACGGTTTCGTCCGTAAAATGCAGACGAAGACATTGGTAAGTCATCAGTTTGATTATTCCTTCTTCCCCGATTACGTGGATACGTCAAAAAGCCTGTAATTCGCGTTTTGCTTTACGAATTCGTAAACTAAGCAAAATCGTTCGAACCGCTCCATAAATCACACCAAAAAGGCCAAAAGACAGGCAAATGCACGAAACGATGAATTCCATGCTTTTGGGGCGGAAAGCTTTATTGCCGGTCGAATCGTATTTGAAACTGATATAAAGGAAGGCGAAGCCAACGATAAGTGCAATGCCTCCGATGATGATCCATGCAAGCGTGTGGGAACGCGCGACATCATCATGGGTGATTTTATCGTTAAGCTCCTGACGTTTTTGCATTTCTTCTAAAGAGAAAGAAGGGAGATGAACTCCCCCTTCTTTTTTGGTTGTGTTGATAAGCTTTTGGGCAGACATGCCTTAAGCGTATATCGTTGACTTGGTTTCGTCAAATACCGTGTTCACGAGAGCAGCGATCGCTTCGTCCGTCGTAGCGGTTTGGTCATCAAACAATTTGGTGACAATGTTGCCGCAGGCGCTGCGGATGTTGGCCGAGAGCTCGTTGACCGGGGACATGTAGTAGTTCGCGCCTTCGGTTAGTTCCTTGTTGCTATTAAGGATGTCGCCGAGATAGCAGGACTTCTTGGTGTCGATGGTGTCGGTATAGGTAACGCCTTTGGAAGCTTGCTCCACGCCAGCCTTGAGGACTTCATCTTCGAGAGAAGAAGTGCGGGTCGGGAAGTAGTAGGTTTGCTTGGCAAGGGTAGCACTGTTGACGCCATTGGTGAGAAAATCATAGAAATCCAAGGCGGCTTTCAATTCGTTCTTGTTCGTGTGGTTGAAGAAAGCGATGGAAGGTCCTTGAGAAACGACGCGGAGTTCCGAGGCTTCGTTCCACTTTGGGACAGCGTGGAAGCCCATGGAGAAGCCTTCAACGGCATCATAGGGTCCGTTCGCGGTAGAGGTGATCATGATGGCTGCGGTTTGGTTGCCAACATAGGTGGAAGGATAGGCACGTCCGCCATAGTTATTGCGGATTGGGAGCTGATTCTTCGTGGCAATCAAACCTTCGTTGGACCATTTCTTCAATTGAATGGCCATGGCTTTGGCTTTGTCGGAGGTGAGGAACGGGGTGATTCCGAGACCTGTTCCATTCAAATCGATGTCTTGAATGTTTTGCGATTTGAGCATCGTGATGAAAAGGTTGGTCGGGTCTTCATAGATAACGGGGACGGCTTTGAGGTATCCATTGGTGGTCTTATAGCCGGTAGAAGTGTCATCTTCGGTGTAACGTTGCCCCCAGGGGATGCTTGGATAATCGGCTTTGATTTGACGGGCGATTTCCATCATGCCATCCATGGTGCTGAGCTTGCTAGCATCATAAGCTTTCTTGGCGGCAGCGGCCGGCAAAGCGGGATAGGCGGGAGCACTGAGGCTCGGATCTGCTTCAGCAGGACGTCCTGGAACAGCAGTTCCAACCGCGGCAAAGAGCTCTTTGTTATATTGGGTAACTTCGCCGGACTTGGAATACGGGAGCGAATAATACTTGTCGCCGTATTGTTGCTTTTCGACGGCGAGATATTGCTTATTGAAGTCTGCGTCTTTTTCTAACGCTTGGCCATGGGCGGTGACATCGGCGACGGCTTCGGGAGCAGCGGCTCTCCAAGCGGCGACATAGGTGCCGTAGGTCGTGGTCATGGTCGGGGTATTGCCACCGGTTAAAGCATCGGAAACGGCTTTAGCGGCTCCGCCGTAATCATTGGTGTAGCCACCTTTGGAAGTGATGTTGATAGTGACGTTTTCGTGAGCTTGGTGATAGGCCGCCGCAACATCTTTGACGTAGGTCATGGTACGATCAGTTTCGGCATAGGGAACCCACCATTCAACGGTGACGGGGTCGGTGTTAACAGAGTCGGCGCTAGTTCCAGTGCTGCCGGCGCTATCTCCGCCTTGAGTGTTGCCGCACGCGATTAAAGACGCTGCTGCTAGAAGAGTCAACGCAAGCGTGCTAGCTTTTTGTCCAATTTTCATGATGCTTCATTTCTCCTTTATCATCATTTAACGACGCTCCATTATACCAAAAAATACCGATAAAAACGGGAAACCCTTTAGGGTTATTACCTAAAAGTTGTCCAATATTTTCTTTTTGAATTTAAAAAGGGGCTATACACCGCCTTTTTCGGGTCATCCCCATCAAAATGTAAGGAAAGGTGAAAGCGGTTCCATCTAAGGGCTTTACCCTTTGATACCGGCGCGTCCTTTGCCAGACATGATATATTTGCGGAAGATGATGAACAAAAGTAACAAAGGGACGACCGTTAACACGGAGGCCGCCATTTGCCAAGCATCCATGTTGATTTTGGTTCCCAATGGCCCATCGGCTTCTAAGGCGCCGGTCCGGATGATGACGGAGATGACCTGATATTCGTTTTTATTCACCGCGCGACTTGGCCAAACATAGCTATTCCACGAACTAATGAAGGACAAAATGGTGATGGTAATCAAAGTGGGGGAGGCTAGAGGCATCATCACCCTCCACAAGAAACTCCAGTCGCTTTTGCCATCGATTTTCGCGGCCAAATAAAGTTCATCGGGGATTTGCTTGAAGTTTTGCCGAAGCAAATAAATGAAGAAAGAGGAGGAAATAAGCGGAAGGATCATGACAAGAATCGCTTGCTGATAGGTTTGATTTCGTCCAATGAGCCCTAGGTTGGACATTGTTGTGTAGTTGGCTACGGCAAGCAGTTCCCCAGGGACCATCATGGTCGCGAGGAAGAAAAGGAACAAGACATCCCTGCCTCGGAATTCCAGACGAGCAAAAGCGTAGGCTGCCAATATCGTGGTAAGAAGTTGAAGAATCGTCGTGGAGAAGGCTACGAGCAATGTGGTCCCGACATGAGAGAAGAAGTCGAGGCGTTCCAAAGTGTTGGAATAGTTATAGGAAGCCTGTTCTAGTAGGGAAGACAAAGGGGCGTAGAAAGCACCTTTGTCAATCTGGTCCTGCGTCATGAAACTGGCGGCAATCATGTAATAGAAGGGAAACAAAACAATGAGAGCGGCTACACCTAAGAAAAGGTAGACGAGTGTTAAAAATACGGCCTTTTTGATTTTTTGGTTGCGGACAGTTTTGCTGTAGGCGTTTTTCTTTTCTTCTTCCGTCATAAAAGCATGACGCTTCGCCTCCTTTTGCCCGGGTCCAACCAAAACGAGGGTGGTTTCAATACGAGCCTGTCTCATCGGTACACCACCTTCTTTTTCGAAATCCAAAGTTCAAGGAGCGTGAAGAGCAAAATAACAACAAGAAGGATGACCGCGGCCGCCGAAGCGATTTGCGAAGTGGTGTTCCATTGGGCTTTCTTCATTTGGTCATAAATCCAATAAACGACGGTATACATATCGTTTTTGGCGGGGTTCGAAGAATAACTGCGGTTCAGCAAGCCGACCACGGATCCGTATTCTTTGAATGCCGTGATGAAACTCGTGACGGTGATATAAAGAATTTGGGGAGAAAGAAGCGGAACCGTAATCTTCCAAGCCGTTTTAACCCTTCCAACCCCATCGATTCTGGCCGCGTCATAATATTGACGGTCAATGCCTTCGAGTCCCGACAAGAAAATGAGAATTTTATAAGGCAACGCCGTCCAGATGATATAAAGACAAAGGACGAACATCGCGCTCCCCCATGTGGCAAAATTCGGGGCCAACCAATTGATGGTCAAATGGAAGATGCGGTTCCAGACTCCATTTTGGTTGAAAAGGAGGGCGAAGACCATTCCGACGGCGATGACGTTGGTGACATAAGGCATGAAGAAAACAGTTTGGAAGAACTTCTTAAGCGGCTTGATGGAATGGATGGCCAAAGAGATGACAAGGGCCAAGATGACGGAGATTGGAACCGTGACGAAGGTGATGAACATTGTGTTCCAGAATGCGCA
This sequence comes from uncultured Bacilli bacterium, assembly GCA_934700895.1. Classification (GTDB taxonomy): domain Bacteria; phylum Bacillota_I; class Bacilli_A; order RFN20; family CAG-826; genus Alloenteromonas. The sequence continues at coordinate 46,160 of CAKUXV010000005.1, read as the reverse complement.
ATGGGTACCGGGCTTAAGAGAGAAAAATTCGGTGAAATAGACCCCCGTTCCCTCATATTTTTCCGCTAAACCAAATAAATAAGCGTAGTTATAAAAACTAAAACCCGCGGATTCTCCGGTTACGTTGTTGTAATCCTTGAGGAAGGACGAGATGATCGTGCTAACAATCGGGAAAAACGTGAAAATCGCCATCAAAATCAAGACGGGGGCTAGATAAAGCCAGGCTTTCCAATTGTTCTTTTTATCTTTGTCCATGGAGCTTAAAAAGGAATACGCTTCCCGCTATTTTTCTCAAAGAGATAGACTTTGTTGCGGCGCAAGCCGAATTTTTCCTTTCCTTCTTTGGCGTCTAAATCGCTATCGACGATGAGTTTTAAGGTTTCTTGTTCGGCAAAATCGCTATGGCAAACCAAAGTCAAATCCCGCCCTTGGGTGATGACTTGCTCGACGTCTAAAGTTAGGACTTTTTCTTCTTCGGGAATTTCATCGAGCATCTTAAAGCCTTCGGGACGGATACCAACATCCACTTCCTGGTTTTCGATATCTAAATCGCTGAAGATTTTTTCTTCGCCAATATAAAGGGCGTTATTTTCAATCTTGCCTTTGAAGACGTTGATCGGAGGGGCTCCTAGGAATTTGGCCACGAAAAGACAATTGGGGTTCCGATAGATTTCTTGGGGCTTGCCAACCTGACGTTCTTCACCTTTTTCCATGACGCAGATTTCATCGCAAATGGACATGGCCTCCTCTTGGTCGTGGGTGACGAAGACGGTGGTAATCCCCGTTTGTTGCTGAACGCGACGGATTTCTTCCCGCGTTTGTATGCGTAGGCGCGCATCGAGGTTCGACAAAGGCTCGTCCAACAGCAAAACGCGAGGCTGCTTAACGAGGGCTCTAGCGATGGCGACGCGTTGTTGCTGGCCACCGCTTAATTCCGCGGGTTTGCGGTCTAGATACTCGGAGATTTGAACGAGCCTTGCCGTTCTACGAATCAAAGCATCCTTTTCTTCAAAAGTCATGCGTCTTGTTTCCAGAATCGTATTCCCGCCTTTCAATAAACGGAATTGCTCGTCGATTTCGTATCCTTGCTTTTGATATTTTTCTTTTATCTTTACTTCGCGAGCCTTGGATTCCTCAATCAGGCGGTTTACTTTGTTTAGAAGCGGCTCGTCGTTAGCAAAAAGACGGAACCCATAGAGTTGTTTAGCCAAGGTCCAGGTGATTTGGAAGTGCTCGGTCAAGACGCCCGTGGCTTCCTTTTTATTGATCTTGCCCTCAATCGCGGAATTCAAAATCACGTCCACGATTTCCTGTGGTTTGGATAAAAGAGCCTGAAGAAGCACTTCGTATTCGATGTCGTCTGCTTTTTTCTCTTGCTCGATTTTGACGCTGGTTAACGGGAATTCCACGTTTTGATAAACGGTTAAATGGGGGTATAAGGCGTAATTTTGGAACACCAATCCGATTCCTCTTTTCTCTGGATCAAGGTGGGTGACGTCGTCCGAATCGAAATAAAGGAGGCCAGATGTGGGGTCTTTTAAGCCGGCAATCATGTATAAGGTCGTGGATTTGCCGCATCCAGAAGGGCCCAATAATCCCATGAGCTCCCCGTCTTTGATAACGAGGTCCAAGTCTTTGACGGCAATTGTCTCCGCCCCGCCTTTGTCGCGGGAGGGGAATTTTTTGGTTAGGCCAACGATGCGGATTTCCATGGGTTACATTCCTATATGACGCTTCATTATACGTTTGTTTTTGCTTACGCGCACGAACGGGACGCTATTTCGGTAATTCGAATTTATTTTTATAAATTCTTTGACGGGAACAAGAAACCGGATAAAGGCCGAATAAGTATTCGGGGAGCCCTTGGCGGTCTTTTCTTAAAACGACCATGCCTAGGCTGATGGCTAAGGGAATCAAAAAGGTGATGAAAGAGGCGAATAGGATAAAGACGATGCGAAATAACCCCATGAAAAGATAAATCCACCAATGGGGAGATAGCCCCGTTTTATCCGCATACCCTACATGGGATAAAAGCATGCCTAAGGTCCTTTTTCCGCGGGTGATGCTTAAGGGGATGGCAACATAGAAAATGAATGAACTAAGGAAGAAGGATAAACCAATGCAGGTTAGTCGCATCCTTAGTAACGTTTGCTGCGTGGCTCGATAAGGGGGCAAGGAAGCGAAGCGTCCTAATGCGTCGTTAGAATACAGGCTGGAATAAAAGGAGAGATAAGCCTCGTCGTAATCCGCGGATAACAAGGCGCGTTTCCCATCTGTGTCGAATAAGGCCTGATCGTTGCTAACGGCTTTGGATTTTGCTTCCTCAAATCGCTTCGTTCCGTTCAAGGACGGATAGTCTTCTAAATATACGGTATAGAAGTAAGAAAGACGGCTGGAATAGATTTGAATCTGCTCGTTTCGCGTTTGTTCGGCGTTAGACAAATAATCGCTTAATGACAACACGTCCTCGCCCTTTTGAGCGTAAAGCTGACTTTCCAGGCGAATGCTATTTTGGGTCGCGGTTATATTTTGATAGGCGGGGACGGATTTCAAAAGAAGACTGCCCCCGAGTAAAAAGAGGAACCCGAAAAGAATCGTGCAAAATAAATCGAAGGCCGCGGAGGCGAGATAACGCGGGACCGAGGGGGTTTCATAAACTAGTTCTTTATTTTGAATTTCGATTGATTTCGACGCTTCGTCCATCGACTTCCCTCGCCTTTCCCGCCCATTCTAAGAACGTAATATGGTCTTTTCGGATCAAAGAGAATAGATAACGGAATCCCGCCCACCCCAAAGAAATCAAAGGGCAGGCCCATAATGGAAGATAACCGACTTTTCCTTGCGCGAGGATTTCTAATCCAGCCGCCCCAGAGGAAAGAACAAGGACAAAGGGGGTAAGAAGGCCGAAATCGATAACCCCGAATAGAAGGCGAAATAACTTAAAACGAACTCCAGGCTCTAGGCCTTGATCCTCGTAAAAAAGTTGGAAGGATTTATCCGCGGGAGTTTGACCGTTTTGGAAAATCCAAGGGCTTAAACCAAAATAGAGGAGGGAAGCGAGCAAACAAGAAAGGAGAACAACCGCAGTTTGAATTTGGAGATAAGCGGAAATCCCCATTTCGTATTTCTGATTCATTTCTAAATAAGGCACATAGGAGGATTCAAATTCCTTGGCCCCGTTTTGAAGCAATTCCACGTAACGGGAAGTGAGCTGATTTTTGATTTCCGTCCCCAAGGAATAATCCGCGTTGCGAAGCCCTTCGTCCAAAGCTTTGGCTTGGTAATCACTCAAAAACGGATACCCCTTCTCCACGAAGTAGTCTTCATAACCTTTTGTTAGCTGATCTCGATAATAGGATTCGCCGGTCCCCCCAAGGGTTTCAAAGGATTCCGCGTGTGTGGGTTTATAGGTCACGTAATAATAACAAACGCGGTCCGAAGTAGCGGAGGCGGGGGTAACATTAGAATAAATCGAAGATAAAGCCGATTCGTTCGTCCCGTTATGTAAGAGGGAACCCTTGACTAGAGATAGAACAAACTGATTGGCCAAGGTGTTTTGCGATAACAGCAACCCATCTTCGCCCCGTTCAGCTAAATGGGTGTTCAAAACAAGCGTCGTTAGTTCTTTTTGCTGAGATTGGAGAGATGCTGTTAGAGATTTTACCGAAGGGGTGGCGTCGGCAATCGCCCGTCCTCCAAAATAAAAAAGGATGCTTAAAACGCCGCAGAGCAAATAATCGAGAAACTTTGCCCCGAATTTTCTCCCTCTCGGGGCGTCGATGCATTCGCAATAGGAAGACTGTTTTCTCATAACCTCTTCAGCCAATCCCCGATTTCCTCATATTCGTTGACCCAGATGACGATGAGGTCAAAAGTGAAGAAATAGGAGGAGATGATGTTAAACACACTGGGAGAATATCCCTTTTGGCGCTTCATGAAGATGAAATTGAACTTCAAATAGTTTTGGCCAAGCTCCAAAAGGCGTTTCATATCGGGATCGGTCAAAGAGATTCCGATAAAGAAACAAACGTTGAATTTGAAGTCGTGCAATTGCTTGGCAATGTTCCAGGAATAGGGGTTGTTGTAGAGGTAATAATAGTCGGATTCGTTGAAGATGAGGGAATCCGTGTATTTTTCTTGGTCATATTTGCCATAAGGCAGTAAGCCGTGGACGTGATAAATCGTCGCGATAGCGTTTTTAACCGTGAAGGAATTATCGTCGTAGATGGTGCTATAAAGCAGATCTCTTTTGCGGAGAAGGTATTCCAGGTTCGTGTCGTAATTGTAGGTGATGACAGAAGTGCCGGGGTGGGCTTGAAGAAAGTCCACGCATCGATAAAGGGTGGAATCAGGGTCGTTGAATGATTTGGCTTCCTCGAATTCGTAAAGCTCATGGGCGAGTTCCTTGTAGATATTGAAACCTTTTTGCTGCATGAGGGAAGGGGAGGTCAAAACCTCTTCCCCGATGTAGTGCTTCACCTCTTCTTTGGAAGTAGTTTCTCCGGCATAGAATTTGAGGTTGAGGGAATTCAGCAATTCCATCCAGTCTTTCGCCCCGTAATCCTTGTTGATGCCGGCCCCCATCACCAAATCGGTGGGGAGTTTGGTGGAATAGAAGCGCATAAGCCAGAGCAAGAAACTATCCGCGGATTCGTTATGGTGTTCTCCGGATTCTAGGACGGATAGGAGGTCCTGTCCTTTTTCGTGTTTGGGGGATTCAATCCATACGCGTTGGCCTTCCACAAACCCCACGGTTTTGAAGTGGTCGCCGTCAAAATAGATATTCACGGAGGCGTTAGGAACATAGGCGTCATCTTTGACGCTTTTGACTTTGATGATATTGACGTTCCCCATGACGTCCATTTCTTCGAGGTTCACGCGAAATAAAGAAGAATAGATGTGGATCGTGTATTTATGGATGTGTTCCTTTTTCGATTTGACGATGGCTTTGAAGTTGCAGGTGGGGTCAAAGTGAAAACCAAAACTCCTTAGGGTAACGCTTTCGTAATGCACCCCTGTTTGATAGTAGAGATATAACAACAAAATGAGGGATTTCTTTTGGAATAAATATTGGTCGCGGGAATTCTTATCCATGACCCATATCGTAGTCGAATGCGCGCGCGAATGTCAAAAGAAGGGAGTCGGAAACCGCTTCACCCTTCTTCTCGATTTCGTTTTGCTAAAAGAACGAAAAAATGCTATTGAAGAGGAGAATGAAGCGCGGTAAAATACACGGGCTTTCTTGAGAAAGCATGTGGACCGTTAGCTCAGTTGGTAGAGCAGCTGACTCTTAATCAGCGGGTCGCGGGTTCGAGTCCCTCACGGTCCACCAATCAAAATCATTGGCCTCCGAAAATCGGAGGTTTTCTTTTTTTTGGCTACGTTTGTTCCAAGGGTGATTGTTACATGGCAATGGGTTTGGCAATCAGCCCATCTTCCAATCTATTTCGCTCGTTTTCTAAGTAAGAAAGGAAGGCATACGGGGAATCGTTAGGAAAAATCCCCTTCTCCGAATCCGCTTTGAACGGCTTTAATGCATTGCTTCACCGGTAGGGTGTTTCACCTTTCATCACGGCTTTGCTTGCTGCCATTTTTCCGTTGGTTGATTTTTCTTATACAGGATGATTCCGCCCTTTGTATCCAAAAGATAATCAATCTCTAGATGTTTTTTGGTATCGCTGTAATAGAAAAGTGGAAATCCAGATTTTGAAATCATGATTGCTGTTAACTTTCATAAATGGCGCCTTTTTTGCTTCCGAGGGTGTCGTTAAGAAAGCTTTGTAACGTCGAAAGTGGGAAACAGGCTATCAAAAGCCCAATGTCGGATGAGAACAACTTGTAGGAACTGTCGTCTACATTGGCTGTTAAAGGAACTTCGATGGCTTTGGTGTTATATACCTTCAACACCAGCCCAGTTTTTTCCAACCAATCTACTGCGTTTTTGAAGGTGGATGCCCTGGTGCCACGACCGACGGACGCAAATTGAAACTTACAATTTCCTGTCTCGCGGCTTAATTGCGTGGGTATGGAGTCGAAAATTTGATTTAACTGAGTTTGAAGATGATAGTCGATTGTTTCCGCCCCGTCGGCGTCAACGATGCGCCCAAAATCCCCGCGGAAATCATGCAAAAGTCTTTCCTGAACTTTGCGAGCCGACGCATGAGTATTGCTTTGTTGGAAGGATTTGATAATATCGGGCATGCCGCCAATTGCAATATATCGCTTCATCATATCTAAAAATATGTTTGCAAAGGTAGTGGCAAGGATGCCTCTCCTATTGCTGTTTCCTTTAAACGCTCGATGGCTACTTTTGGCGTCGAGAATGCCCAAAGAAATTCTTCAAAATCGAGAGAACTCATTTTTAGAAATCCCTCATATTCTGTTGGAATGGGCAGCTTTTTCTTTTTTTCGGTAATTGTCGACTCCGAGCAGGGATCCTGTGGCTATGACGTCGTAGTTTCCGTCTAAAGCAAAAGATTTCAGTGATGTTCTTGCTCCATCGCAGTCCCCATTTCTTCAAAAATCAAAACGGTGTGGCCTGGGACAAATGTATCGGGAGGAAAATATACGCTTGCCGACCCGAGTATATCTTCCACGGTAAGGTTCCCTTGGAAACACTCACGAATTTTTTGATTATGGCGAAAATCGAAAACGGCGACGTGTTCATAATTTTCTAATGCAAATTTATTAACGATATAACTTTTCCTACCTGACGAAGCCCTTCGACGATAAGGGGCATTCGGTTTTTCTTTTGCTTCCATGCCTGAAGTTTGGGGTACGCTTTTCTTTTAAAGTCCATAACAATTGCCCTTCGGATATTTGAAATTTTGTTTAAAACTGCTATGCAGATAAGACTGGGTTGATAAAACTGTTTTTCTGTGAAAACCAAAGACCGATCCTGACCGCCCGATGTCTTAGCCTGCTCATCTCTTTAAGCCTGCAAACATACATTAAAAATTGAAATATACATAAAGATACACAAATATACATAAAGCGTGAGTAGGCCGCCTGATTCGAAAACCTTTTTTTGGGGATTACGTTTGCCTCAAAAAACCGAACCTTTTCGGCTCGGCTTTTCATCAATTTTATTGATGCTTTGAGAGAAGTTCGTGTTTCTTTTGACCAAATTCCTCTTGGGTAAGAATGCCCATATCTAGCAATTCTTTGAGTTTGGTTAAGGCTTCATAATCGGCTTCAGTTAGGGGAGATGGCTCTGGTTGATTGGGTGTGTTGGCCTGCTCCACGATAGACGCCCCTGCTTTCTCTTTGGCCATGGAACTTGCGACGATAAAGAAGATTGCTGCAGCGGTAAGGAGTAGGAACAATAGACCGATGATGGCCCGTTCTTTGGCAAGATTCCAAGTCGCAAGAGTAAAGGCCCAAAGGGCATCAAAGCTTCCGGCAATGATCAGTAAGACCTTGCTTGTTTTCATCCCTAATGTGCAGCAGCAGATGATTCCAAGAACCAAATTGGTGAGACCGACGAGGCAATTCAAGGGTCCGAAGTTATTCATGTTGAAGACGATGGGGCTTACAAAATGCCATCCTCCGGTGGCGATGAGGAAGATGGAATAATAGAGTTTGGCCAACATCCCGCCCTCGTCTTTATTCTTGCAACGGACCAAAAGGAGGAGGGACGTGATGCCCAATCCGACGTAAATGGCGAATTCGAGCATCAAAAATACTGGGTATCCCGCGACGTAAGAAGTGGGATCGGAAATCAAGACGATGAAGGTGATGAACTGCCATAAGCCATAGGCAAAGCAGGTAACAGCTGCCACGATGAAAGAGGTTAAGAACAGCCAACGGGGCAACGAGAATTTTTTATCCATATTCGTGTTTCCCTTTGAAAAAAGAATACATGCTTAAAAGAAACACGCAATAGAACTTTGCCGATTATCCGCGATGCTTATCCCAAAAATCCATGTAGAGATTCCAGTCACGCTCATCCAAGTCGTGTTCCCCGAAAAGGTGATGGTGAGCAATATTTCCTTCTTGACAGATAAACTCCTGACGAATATCGAACGCTTCTTTAGGCCCAAAACCTTTTAAACCTTTTTCTTCATAAATTTTTGAGACTTTTTGCAGGGTTTCAAATTCACCGACGGGATCGGCCCAAAGGTCTTCCGACTTGGAAGAGGTATAAAGCAAACGGGGGGCGATGAGAGAGAGGAATTCGCTTTGATCGTACTCTCTCTTGTCCTTAGCATATTTTCTAAAGGCGGGCGCGAACCAGAAGGGGAAGGCTTTCGTGATGACTTGAATCGTTTCGGCCCCTTTATGGTAATTAGATTCCTCGGCGTCGCCTGCACATCCGGCGCAACTAGAGCAAACGAGGCCGATACGGGGGTCGATTACCCCGGCTAATAGACTGGTTTTGCCCCCGCGAGAATGGCCGACGGTTGCAATGGGCAAATCCTTGGTGAGGGGGTCTTGCTTTAGATAGTCGATGATGAGGCTGAATCCCTTTGCCCAAAATAGAAGCGTCCCATAGGAATGGGGGTCTTCGTGATTGATGTCGGGAAAAAGGGAATTCATGCCGAAGCGAAATCCAGCCTTGTCTTCCGCGACTTCCGCGGTGAGAAATGCGCAGCAGGCATAACCCCTTTTTAGAATGGTTTCAATCGGATAAAAAGAGCTTTTAAGGTCGCGGTTCGGGTCAATTTCTTTTTTGCTAATTTGACCAACAGGACGATTGCAAAGGAAAACAAAGACGCCTTTTGGTTTGGACGGCACGAACAAATCAAATCCAAAGGAGGTGTAACGCCCCTTCCTTTCTAAATGGCAACGTAAATCTTTTCGATGGGCTTTCAAGGCATCGGGGAATTCGTCGACGACCTCATAGTAAACATGCACGTCGTCAAAAGAGGGGAGAACGCCATATTCTTCGTTTAAAAAATAGGAAAGAAGTTCTTTGCGTTTTTCTTCGTTCATGGTTCGGAATGCTCCTTGATATATGAAATGAGAATATCGATGGTGGAAAAAGCGAGGGAGGTCACGGTGTCGGCGCAGCCATAATAAAGGGCGATTCGTCCGGTTGGTTCATCTACGAGTGCGCTGCAGGGGAAACAAACATTGGAGACGAATCCAGCAGTTTCATAAGGGGCCTCGGGGGTCAAAAGATAGTCTTTGCTTCGGTAAAGCACTTTGGTGGGGTCCTTTAAATCCAACAGGGCACCGCCTATGGAATAAAGGAGGCCATTGCAGGTATCGATGACCCCATGATAAATCAACAGCCACCCCTCTTTGGTTTTGATGGGGCTGCATCCCGCACCGATTTTGAATTTCTCCCAGCCAAAATGGGTTTTGGGCAGGAAGAGGGAATAGTCTCCCCAGTGATGTAAATCTTGAGAACGACAGCAGTAGATGTTGCCATCGGCCCCATCGGTTGGGCGATAAAGGGCGAGGTATTGACCGTTAAATTTCTCGGGGAAAAGGACGCCGTTTCTCGAATTGGGAGGGAAGGGGTGGTTCATTTTAGTGAAATGAACGAAGTCTTCCGTATAGCCAATATTAATCGCGGGGCTGTCGTTAAGGTCGTCGCACCACAGGATGTAATATTTTCCCTCCATTTCGATTAATCGTGGGTCATATCCGTACGCGGCATCGTCTTGTCGACCGTCTTCATAAGTAAATTGGATGGGGGTCCCCTCGATTTCAAAATGAATCCCGTCCGCGCTTCGGCCTAAGAACAAATGGGGGACCGAATCTCTTTTCTCCGCGCGGAATATCCCAATATAGCCATCGCCATACGGAAGAAGGGCGGAATTGAAAACGCGGGCTAATGAGCCCTGATTTCTACCAATGACGGGATTACCGGGGTAACGCCAAAAGGGATCGCTATTCGAAACGGGACGTTTTACAAAAGGGAAGGGTGCTTTCATGGATCCGTTTCCTAGACTTTATTTCATTATAAAAAAAGCGGAATGACGAATTTTTACTTGTTGTCTAATGGAGGAAGGATGTCTCTTTTCCCTCGATATTCCATCGGGGTTTTGCCGGTGATTTTGGCAAAAGTGCGGTAGAAGACGCTTTTGTTGGAGAATCCGCAGGCCGAGGCGATGGCTTTGATCGAAAGCTCGGTGTCCGTTAATAGACCAATGGCTTTTTCAACGCGCTTATTAGAGACGTATTCAACCAGAGAGATCTTGAATTTGCTCTTGAATAAGCGAGAGAAATACGAGGGGTTATAGAAACACTTTTTGGCTAAAGCCTCGAGGGAGAGGTCGCTATCGAGGTTGTCGCTGATGTAGTCGGCCAATTCGTTCCAAGCGTTGGTTTCGGGTTCATCCGGCAAGGAGGTTTTCCGCAAAATCATCGTGATGAGGATGTTCATATACGATTCGTTGATGACTTCGAAGCGCGGAAGGTGTTTGCTTTGCTCTTCTGCGATAGCATCCAGGATGTTTTTGACGATCCGTTGTTCGTGGGCGTTAAAGGAAACGAGCCCTTCATTGGTTTCTTTGGAGATTTCGTTGAAGGTAGATAGCGAAAGCAAACTGAACGCGTTCTCCGGGGTGATGATTTTCTCTAGAATTTCGGGGTAAAAGGAGATGTTGTAATAGGTGGAGGGGCAAAGGGGCTTGAAGGAATGGACGCTATTGTAATTCAAAAAGAGCAAATCCCCTTTTTTGGCATGGAACTCTTTGCCGTTGACAATATGGTCGATTTTGCCAGAGTCGATATAGACGATTTCTACAAAATCATGGGTATGTTTGGCTTCCGGATAGGCTTTCCCATAGAAAATATGCAGGTTTGGTTCCTGCTGCTGATATTCTTTGGACGAATAAACGCGCATGATGGTGCCCTCCTTATCTGGAACGGAACCTTCTTATTGTAACACGCATTGAAAAAGGGTCGAAGAACGTGCATTAGAAATTGCGTCCTCCTTGTCCACGAGACAAAAAAACGTAAACTTAAGCCTGTGAATTCGAACGGCATGCCTTCATCTTTTGTTCCTGAAGAGGAAAAATCGATTATTTTAGTCCCGGGAAAGAAGGGAAAAAGAGTCTTGGCAGAGCTTGCGGACTTCTTTTTGATGCTGGTTTTAGAAATGATGGTTTATGCCCTGGTTGCCCTGGGAATCGACCATTCCTCTTTAGGCAAAGCGGCCTCGGAACAGATTGTGTTGCTAAATGAAGAATCTCAACGTTCTGGCTTAAGGATTCAAGACGAGGAAAATGGCATCTATAGCGACGAAAAGTTAGCGGAAGCCTACGTGGAGCGCGTATACGCCTACGATGGAACCAACGAGCCAACGGATTCGCTTTATCGATATTATTGCCAGTATGAAAGCCCTCAAAAGCCCTTTTATAGCGTGAAGCGTTATAACACTGAAATTTTGGAACTAGGCCAAGAAGGCTGCATCTTCGAACCCAGTGGAGAAGGGCGTGTTGCCGTGCTTTCTTCCTCTTTGCGCGTTTTTCTTAAGGATTACGTGGAAGGGGAGAGGGCAAACGCCGATGTAGTGAATGCTGCGCGAACCGTGAAGGAGTTTTATTCCAAAAAATATCAAGTTGCTTGGACGGAATTTGCCCAGTCCACCCCCTATAGCGATTATTTGAAGGCGTATACGAACGCTGCGACGAAACATTATTTGATGCTGGGTCTTGGTGCGATATTCAGTTATATCGTTGCTGGAGGCGTCTTTTATTTTTTAATTCCTTGCATTGGCAAAACGGGTCGCGCTGTAGGAAAACGAGTAATGCACTTAGAACCGCTTGGAGAAGAAGGAGGACCTTTAAAATGGTCGCAAATCTTTTTACGGGGAACCGTTAGTTTCTTGATAGGGTCTTTCGGAATCCCCTTTGCAACGTTCTTTGTATATGGGTTTGATGGATTTATGCTCCCGTTCGCCTTGTTTGGGATGACGGCGTTGCGGCTATCCTTGTTTCTAGCTTTTGGCGGAGTCCTTGGAGTGATTTCCACTGGATTTATGATCATCCGCCAAGACGGGGCGTCCTTGTCCGAAATTCTGTCGCATACGATGGTTTTCACCAACGATGTGGCCCTAATTGGGGCGGAGCGAGCGAAAATCGAAGCGGAGAGGGCGAAGCAAAATGAGCAGTGAAGTGGTGATGGAAAAGAAAAAAGAAGAGGGACAGGGTATCGAACTCGAATACTTTAAGGCCCCTTTGCCGAAAAGAGCCATTGCTTTTTTGTTTGATTTGATGTGCATGATGGTTCTAGCCTTGGGCACTTTTGCAGGGCTTCGTCTTGCCGTGGAAAATAGCCCCTCTTATCAGAATGCTTTTGATACGTATGTCATGGTTTCTAAAGAATCGGGATTATTTACTTATGAGGAAACGGAAGACAACTTGGTTCAAATCGTCACCTATGCGAAAGGGACGTTTAAAGACAAGCCCACAGAACAGGTTTCGTTTTGCGAAAGCCGCCTTTCTGCTTTCTACACCGTAGACCCTGTCCAGTTATTCGACGAGGGGGAAGGATTAAATCTATATAACGCCGAAAAAGTGGGCGAAAACTCGATTAAACAAAGCGATGGATCGCCTTATTTTGCTCTTGATAGCCATCAAAACCCCCAAGCCATTGTGGACGATGCGACTTTGATGGGGTTTTATGACCAAGCCATCATCTCGGCGATTGAATACCTGAATCGAAGCGAGCCTTTTGTGAATGCCTCCAAAAAATTGTCCAAGACCATCAATTTGCTTTTGATTCCATCGAGCCTGGCCATTTCGATGCTGGTATTTGAATTTTTGGTGCCTTTGATCTTTTTCCGTCGTGGGTGGCGGACGTTCGGTATGGCTATTTTTCATTTAGCTTTGCTCGACGGGTATGCCGTTTCTCCACGGTTCTGGAGCTTTTTGTTCCGCTTTTTGTGGATGCTTTTGGTGGAAACGCTGCTTTCCATGGTGACTTTCGCGGTTCCGCTATTTGTAAGCTTTACCATGGCGATATTAAGAAAAGATGGGCAACCCTTGCACGATTACATGACGGGCCTCTACATGGTAGATGCGAGCGACCGCAGCGTTTATCGGTCCAAAGAAGAGTACCTTCAGATGCAAGAACAAGCCGAATCGACCGAGTCTCGGCCCTTTCTTTCCTCTTGGTATGGCGATCACTTCTTTGACAAAACTTCAAAACAAGAGCAGAACAATGACAAAAACGGCTAGTTTTCGGCCTTATCTTCTATTGAGCAAAGAGGCGGAAGACACTATAATTGCGGTACGATGAACGAACAGGAGCAAGTCGGATGGAAATAAGGCTCAAGAATTTGACCAAGATTTTTCCGGGCAATCCAAAAAAAGGTATCCCGGATACACACGCGGTCGAGGATTTTAATATTACGGTCCCGGACGGACAACTCGTTGGTTTGCTAGGCCCCTCTGGGTGTGGCAAATCCACGACCCTTTACATGGTTTCGGGACTACTCGAGCCTTCGGATGGTGAAATCTGGTTCGGCGACGAGGACGTCACGGATTTAGAACCGGAAAAGCGTGGAATCGGGCTTGTTTTTCAAAACTACGCCCTTTATCCGCACATGACGGTTTACAAGAACGTCGCTTTTCCATTAACCAATCTTCGCATTGAAGAACCCGTTTTGGACGAAAATGGCGAAGCGTTATTGGATATGGATGGCAAACCGGAAATCAGGCGTCGCAAATTAAGCAAAGACGAAATTGATAAAATCGTCCGCGAAACTGCAAAAATCGTTCAAATCGAGCAATATTTGGAGCGCAAACCGAACCAATTGTCCGGTGGTCAACAACAGCGTGTCGCGATTGCTCGCGCCCTCGTTAAAAAGCCCAAGGTGTTGCTTCTCGATGAACCTTTGTCCAACTTGGACGCCCGTTTGCGCTTGCAAACCCGTGAGGAAATTCGCCGCATTCAGCAAAACACGGGGATCACCACGATTTTCGTTACCCACGACCAAGAAGAAGCCATGTCGATTTCCGACAAGATTGTCGTTATGAAACTCGGTGTGAAACAGCAAGAAGGCGTTCCCCAAGAAGTTTATAACAACCCCTGCAACAAATTCGTCGCGAACTTCCTTGGAACCCCGCCGATCAACCTCTTCAAAGGTCGTATCCAAGATCATAAAGTCTTTATCGGCGACGATATGGTTCGTGAAATCACTTCCCAAGAATTGGAAGAAGCCAAGAAGCTTGGCCGCGATCTTTCGAATCAGGAAGTCACGGTTGGAATCCGCCCTGAAGGCATCATTATCGACGAGGAGGCGAACCACAATTTCCACTTCAAAGTCGAGCGCATTTTGACGATGGGCCGCGACATCATGTTGAACTGCGACCAAGAATATCGTCTCAGCGACACCAAATTCATCATCGACGCCTTTACGAAAGTACAGGTTGGCGATGTTGCCTGCGAAGTCAAACCTCATAAGTGCTTCGCCTTCTCTCTTGAGGAAGGGGAACCCCGCCTCATTTAAGGCCTTCGATTATGGCAGTCTCCAAAATCACGAACGAAAAGAAGAAAGTCCGGAAGTCTCTTTTCGGACGCGTCAAAGAGCGGACCTCCGCCGACGCGGGCGAGAAGAACAACTGGAAAGCCTGGCTTTATTTGGCCCCGACCCTCATTTTGATGGCGGTCTTCACTTTTTATCCTCTCATTAACACGATTGTCATCGCCTTCTTGAAAGACTATGACTACGTTACCCAAACCAACAAAGGGTTTACACTGGAAAATTTTGGTGTTGTCCTTGGGCTTGTCGGTAAAACGACAGGCGGCGATATGGTTTATCGCTGGGCGTGCACCGATTTCACCTCGGGCGGAGTCAAAGGAACTTACGTCGACCCTACGGGCGCGGTGAAATCCGTCTATTTCACGATGGACGTCATTAAATATGCGTTTCCGAACACGATGATCATCACTTTCATCACCGTTCCTATTTCGATTATCATCGCCTTATTGATTGCCATTGGCCTCAATTCGATTCCGGCATTTAAGAAGCTTTTCCAGACGATTTTCTTCATTCCTTATGTTACCAACGCGATCGCCGTCGGCATGGTCTTCGCCGTCTTGTTCGACTATCAAGGTATCATTAACTTCATCTTCCATCTCGGGAATATGAAGTGGATTGACCAAGGTGCCCCGCAATGGCGCGCGATGATTGCCCTTTGCATTTACATTGTTTGGCACAGCTTGCCGTTTAAGATCTTAATTTTCCTTTCCGGTTTGCAAAACATCGATAAGCAGTATTACGATGCTGCTAAAATCGACTCCGCGGGTAAGTTCAAAACCATGATGAACGTCACGGTTCCTCTCCTCTCCCCGCAAATCCTCTACATCATGATCACTTCCTTCATTGGAAGCTTCAAAGAATACACGTCCGTTGTCGGTTTGCTCGGCAAATCTTCTACCGACGGCGGCGGTACCAACAACATGTACACGGTTGTTTACTACATTTATGACATGGTCAAAGGCAATGTCCAATACGGAGCGGCAGCTGCGGTCTTGCTGTTCTTGGTGATTTTGCTCTTCACGGCTATTCAATTCAAAGTTTCGAAGACGAGGGTTCATTACTAATATGGCACACGAACATCAAACCAATACTTACGATGACCGCAATTTCTTCCAGAAACTTTTCAAGATGAAAGGAAGAGCCGAAAAACAAAAAGAGCGCGAAGCATCCCCTAAATATCAAGCCATCGACACTTCTAAAATGCATTTGGTGATCAAAGCCAAATCCAAGAATGCCGAGCAGTTGGAAAAAGCCCAAAAAGTGGCTCGTATCGTGAGCCTTGTTGTGGTTTATGCCTTCTTGATTTTCATGAGTATCATCGTCCTCTTCCCGTTCTACTGGATGATTATCACGTCGCTGAAGAGCACGACGGAAATCCGCTCTTTGCACCAGACGTTCTTCCCCACGAACGTTTTGTGGAGCAACTACATCACCGTTTTCAATTCCTTTGATTTCGGTACCTATGTGGGTAACACGTTGGTGGTAGGCGTCCTTTCTACCCTGGGAACCTTAATCACTACGATTTTTGCGGCGTTTGCTTTTGCCCGACTCAATTTCCGCGGCAAAGACACGTTGTTTGGAATCTTACTCGCGACCATGATGATTCCGGGCGAAATGATGGTTATCACCAACTACATCACCGTTTCTCGCTTGCCCTGGTATGAATTCGGCGTTGGCAAAGTCGAAGGCTGGTTGACTTATAAGGATTCCGTTTTCGCGTCCATGATCATTCCATTTTGGATTGCGGTCTTCTACATCTATTTGCTTCGTCAGAACTTTAAGCAGATTCCGAATGAGCTCTATTTGGCCGCGAAAGTCGATGGCAAGAGCGATTGGCAATACCTCTGGAAAGTCATGGTTCCGCTTGCGATGCCGACTCTGATTTCCATCTTCATCTTGAAGTTGATGGGCGCATGGAACTCTTATGTGTGGCCGAACCTCGTCACCACGGCGGACCCGAGTTGGCGCTTAGTGACTAACGCATTGCGTTCCTCCTTCACTTCCAGTAACGGTGACCCTCAATACGGCATTCAGATGGCCGCGACGATTCTTGTCACCGTTCCGTTGTTGCTACTCTTCATCTTCTTCCGCAAATACATCATGCATGGCGTTGGCCGTGCCGGTATTAAAGGCTAGACGAAAATCATGGGCTCTGAGCGAGCCCTTTTTTCACGCCTATACAGAATCGTTTTGCCTGTAAAATATTTGTAATTTTTAAACCCCTACATTTATGTAGACTTCAAATAGCAGTGTTCTTTTTGGGCAGAACATAATACAATAGAATGTCAAAGCAATTTGACTGCATTTTATAGAGGAGAAATTATGCTAAACAAAAAGATGACTCTCATCTTCGGACTCGCTTCCATGACTCTTATGACAGCATGCGGCGGCGGATCCAACGACTCATCGAAACCGAATCCGGACAATTCCAAAGATTCGGCGACTTCCGACACCACCCCCGTTACTCCGGACGAAGAATTCGACCCGAAAAAGCCGGTCGAAATCAGCTTCTGGCACACGATGGGCAAAACTTCGGGCCAACCGATTTTGGATCAAATCATCACCGCGTTTAACAAGATTTACCCGAACATTACGGTTACGAACACCCAGCAAGGTGGCTACGACAACCTGAACGAAATCATCAACAACAACATCTCTACCGGCAATTTGCCGACCATGGCTTATGCCTACGAAGATCACGTTGCTGGTTATGTCGACCATAATGCCGCCTTGGATATGACTTCCTATATCAACGATCCGGTTTATGGCCTTGGCCACAACCCCGCAGGCTATGATTTAGGCGATTTGGGCGTCGAAGATATGTCCGCCGGCTACTGGAAAGCTGGAAGCAATTATGCCGTTGAAGGCATGTATTCTCTTCCCTTCTCCAAATCCACCGAAGTCCTCTTCTACAACAAAACGGTCTTCGATTCGAAGGGTTGGACCGTTCCTGAAACCTGGGATGAACTCTGGGAACTCTGTGAGACGATCAAATCCGACGCAACCTACAAAGACGACAAATACACCTGCCTCGGCTGGGATAGTGACGCGAACCTCTTAATCACAAGCTTCATCCAAAGAGGGCTTCCCTACACCACCTCGCAACGCTCTGGCGCCGAAGACAGCCACTTCCATTTCTCGACCCAAGCCAACAAAGACCTCGTCGCCAAATTGAAGGAGTACTACGACAAGAAGTATTTCTTGACGAAAGGAACCTCCGCCAACAGCGCGTACACCAGCACCCAATTCACGGCGCAAACCCTCTTGATGAGCGTTTCCTCCACCGGTGGCACCAAATATTGCTACACCGCGGACTTCGAAACTGGCGTCACGGGCATCCCCCAATACGACAAGACCAATAAAGCAGTCATCTCCCAAGGACCGTCCGTCACCTTCTTCAAGAAAGGCACGACGAAAGCCCAACGCACCGCCGCCTGGCTCTTCTACAAATTCGCGACCAACACCAAGAATTCGGCCTTGTTTGGCTCTAGCACCGGTTATAACCCGGTTCGTAATTCCTCCTTCTCCGATTCGATCTTCGAAGATGCGAAAGACACCGCGGTTGGCGAAAGCGCCCTCATCCAAGACATGTTCTCCTATGTCGGCAGCGAAGAAAGCGGATACGCGGATGCGCAATTCACCTCGCCGGCTTTCAAAGGCTCCAGCCAAGCTCGCTTGAGCATGGACGGACTTCTCTCCTCGGTCCTTCTTGGAACCAAAACGGTCGATCAAGCTTTCGACCAAGCCATGTCTGATTGCTTGTTTGCTGAATAAGACATTCTCTTCATCCGATCCGATACGAAAAGGAAATTGCATATGAACAAAAAGAAGCCATCCATCGTACTTCTTGCATGTGGTTGCTTAGCTGCTCTTTCCGCTTGCGGAGGAACGCCCGAAAAGCCGGGCTCTTCCTCCGACAAGGTGGACGATACTAGCAGCGTGGCGCCAAGCGATGGCAAAACTCATGTGAAGTTCTGGCATACCATGGGTAAAGTCAATCAAGATTTGCTCCGTGGCATGATCAAGGCGTTCCAGCAGCAGAACCCCAATATCGTCATTGACGATTTGTCTGCCGCCGGAGGCTATGACGAACTCCAAAATTTGATTTTAAACAACGTGGCAACCGGAAATCTTCCCACGATGTCGTTCTGCTACCCGGACAACGTCGCGGAATATTTGGACCGCAATTGCGTCGTCGACATGTCTTCCTTCATCGATGATGCCGAATTGGGGTTCAAAGAAGAAGACGGGAAATCCGTGAACGCGGCCGGCGAAGTCCGCGTTGGCAAAGCCGATTTTGTCAAAACCTTCTGGGATGAAGGTTGCGAATACACCAAATCCGGTGTCTACAGCCTTCCGTTTGCCAAATCCACCGAAGCTCTCTTCTATAACAAAACCGTGTTTGACCAAAATGGTTGGACGGTTCCGACCACTTGGGCGGAAATGTGGGATCTTTGCGCGGAAATCCGTGCGGCTTACCCCGATAAGAAAGGCGGCGAATATGTCTATTCCCCATTAGGGTACGACTCCGATTCGAACCTTTTCATTTCGATGGCTCAGCAAATGGGTTACGACTACACGACGAACGACCCCGCTTCCGAATCTCATTTCGTTTTCGACAATGATGGCATTAAGAGCATGCTCAACATGCTCAAAGGGTATTATGACCTTGGCTATTTCAAAACGAAGGGGACCTTGGCGAACGCCACCTATACTTCCTCCCGTTTCACTGCTGGCGAAATCTTCATGTCCATCGGTTCCACCGGAGGAACGACCTATAACTCGACCAACGACTTTGAGGTCGGCGTTGTGGCTCCTCCTTCGGTAGACGTCGATCACCCGGCAGTCATCTCCCAGGGACCCTCGGTTTGCTTCTATAACCGTTCTACGGTCGAAGAACGTCGTGCCGCATGGAAGTTCTATCGTTTCGTTACGAATTCCACGAATACCGTTGTCTATGGCTTATCCACGGGCTATCAGCCGGTTCGTTATAGCTCTTACGACACGGACGCTTATAAGAATTACATCGAAGACGCCGTGGAAGGCGACTTGCTTGCAGAAGTGGCAAAACTCAGCTCCACGATGCTGGATGATTATTTCACGAGCCCTGTTTTCCTTGGATCCGCTTTGGCTAGAACCGAGGTTGGCGAGGCTCTCTCCTCTGTCTTAATCGGCAGCAAATCCGTGGAGAAGGCACTCAGTGATGCGATGGCGAACTGCGTGAACCAAACCCGCAATTAATGAGGTGATACCATGAAGAAAAAATTCTTTTTATCCGCATTGCTCTTAGCCTTTACGACTTTGGGCGTTGCCTCTTGCCGTGGCGGAACGGTTCCTTCTGATGGCACAACTTCTACAACGGTTCCTTCTGATGGCACAACCTCTACAACGGGCGGAGAAACTACGGGTTCCAGTGCCTATCAATTTGTCGACTACGTCTCTGAGACCAAGATGCTGGAAGACTACAAGGGCAAAACCTTCTTGAAAGACGGCATCGGTCAAGTGGACTTGGTCCGCAAAATCGATGGCGACACCGCTCACTTCTATCCGCACGGAGAAAAAACGAACCTTATTAAGAGCCGTTATAACTGCATCGATACTCCGGAATCCACCGGTATGTTGGAACCCTGGGGAAGCGGTGCAAGCAGTTTCAATGGCGATATGCTTGCTACGGCCAAGACGATTGTTTTGACTACTGACAGCACCGACCAAGGCGACAAAGGATCGGTCCCTGTTTTGGATAGCACGGGTGGACGTTACCTCACCTATATTTGGGTGAGCGAAAAGGAAAACGCTGACTATCAAGACCTTAAGCTTGTGAACCTAGCCCTCGTTCAGGAAGGTTGGTCCAAGATGAAGGGTGCAACGGGCAAAGACTATGCCTTGGCTTTCCTCAATGCCAACCAACAGGCCATGGATTTGAAAATGCACGTTTGGAGTCCCGATCCCGATCCTGATTTCAACTATGGTGGGGCCCAAGAATGCACGCTTAAAAATATTGTAGAAGGCACCGACGTTAAAGGTGAAACGTTCGACTGGGTGGGGGCCAAAGCGACCTTTGTTGCCACGGTTGCCGCTACCGGACCCGATACCGGCGCTTGCTACCTCAATGAAGATATCGACGGAAAGCGTTATGGCATCTATGTCTTTACTCAATACAAAGTAATGGCCCCACTTGCCCGCATTGGCAACAAGATCCGCATTTCCGGAACCGTTGCTAGATTCGGAGCGGTGGAAGATGGCGAAACCACGGCGGACGAAGGAACGTTGCAATTGGTCGATGCTCACTATTCCGCGGCTTATCACGAAGAAGGCGACATTGAAGTCCTCGAAAAAGGCGATGGAACCTACGAAGAGAAGAAGGGCACCGTTGGCGAACTTGCCGTCAAAGACAACATCAACGTCATTTGCTCGATTGATGAGCCTCTTACCTGCTATGGCGGAAAAGCGGTGAAGGCCACGACTTCGAACATTGCTTATGCATTCACTCTCTGGTGCAAAAACGCCGCTGGAGAAACAATCAATGTCCGCATCGATGATGGCATGGCCGTCTACCCGGGCGAAAAACCGGGCGGAGACAACACCAAGCCGCGTATTCAAAATATCGAATACTTCAAGAGTGCCACCGAAATTCGCATCAAAGGCGCGATGGTCACTTATTATGGCCGTTATCAAGTGAAGCTCTGCTCTCGTCAAGGCATCACCGTCATCGGTGGCGATGTTTCCAAGGCCTACTAAGGCTTTCTAAATTCGTTTCGATTTCGATATATCAGTCACTTCTGAAAGGAGAAAAATAAATCATGAAGAAACTGAAATTGCTCGTTATCTCGAGCGCACTCATCATGGGGCTTACCGCTTGCGGTGGAGGAGCTGGTGATAGCAAAGACACCAAGGACACCAACACGAGCGCAACGCAACCGGTCACCGTCGATTACGTGGCTTTGGCCAATGAAGCCATCACCAACATCTCGGCTGGATTTGACAAGTGGTCTTCCACCGGTATTGCCGTTGACCAAACCTTGGTGAAGGAATCCAAAGTGACCCACGAAGGAAAGGAATATACCTTTGCCATCACCTATACGCTTTCGGATGATGCGAAAGCCTTCCTCGAAGTTTCTGCCGATGGAACCAAACTCATCGTCAAAGCGGATTCCGAACAACACGCGCTCAAAGAAGCGGTCATCGCTCACGCATCCATTGAGGGCAAGGAATATGCCTCCAAAGGCTTCAACGTGAAGATCCTCGCGACCAACGTCCTCCCTGTTTCCAAGATTTATGAATGCAATGCCGGCGAAAGCGTCGTCACTCGTGGCTATGTCACAAAGATCCTCGTCAGCGGCAACATCCTCGTCGCCGACGGCGAATCCGCCATCACGATTTACACCAGCAAGAAATGGGATGCCGCGGTTGTTGGCAACCTTGTTGAAATCGCTGGTAAAGTTGATATCTACAATGGTCTTTATGAATTAAAGCCCGACACCATCACCGCAGCGACCTCCAGCACGGTTGCTAAACCGGTTGACCTTGTTTTGGATGGAACGTTTGATGTGAAGTCTGCGAAGAACCAAGGCCGTATCGTGAAAGCCGAAGGCGCTTATCTCTCTAACATCACTGCTGCTGAAAAAGAATCCAAGAGCGGTGATAAATACAATCAAATCGATGCCACCATCGTTGTGGGAAACAAAGAGCAAGGCTATGCAACCGTCTCGATTCACGTCGAGGACCGCAAAGCCAGCGAAGGCGTTTTCGAAACTTGGGGATTTGACGCGACTGCCGCGAACAAACTCGGCCCCAATGCTCCGCAAATTGGCCAGGGCATCTCCATCGAAGGCGTCTCCGATTGGTATAACCAAGCCCAAGTCACCGATGCGAAATTAATCTCCAAAGGCGAATACAAGGGCGACTTCGGTGCCGGAGACATCAAACCCGCTCCGGCGGCTGAAAAAAAGACTGTTGGCGAAATCCTCGCTCTTGGCGAAGAAACCGTCACGGACAGAGTCTTTGAAGTCACTGGCATCTTGGAAGGTCTCAAGGCCGGTGATAAATACGGAAAAGGCTATTTGACCGATCCGACCACCAAAGAAACCATCATGATTTATGGTTTAACTGGCACAGCCGATAAGGGCATCAGCTGGGATGGCGCCGCCTTCTCCTTCAGCAATCCGAAAGACGCGGATACCTCCTTGTCCGGTGTTACCAACGGCATGGAAATTACCATGAAGTGCACCTATACCTACTATTCCTATACGAAGACCCCCGAAATCATGGGCAACTTGCTCTCCAGCGAAGCCAGCACTGCCACCTATACGGCGACGGCGGCTTCTGCGGACGATCCTGATGCCACCATCACCCTTTCCAAGACGGAAGGCATTGCTTATGGCGAAGAAATCACCGTCAGCGCCACCTCTTCCAAGGCCGGATACGTTGTCGACACCATCAAGGTGACTGACGCTCAAGGCAACAAAACGGACGCAGTGGATGGCAAATTCAATGCCACCTGCGTTAACACTGTCGAAGTTACTTTCCGCGATTCCACGGCTGTTGTGAGCAACGTCACGATTACCTCCAGTTTGTTCAACACCACGGTAAACACTTACAAAGATGGTGCCTTTAAAACGGGTGCTACGGAATGGACATTCAGAGAGTTTACTCAAAGTTCATCAGGGGCCATGCAAATGCGCTTCAAAAACGGTAAATACTCCAATTTGCACAACACCACTGCGTTCGACAAGGCAATTAAGAATGTTGTTGTGACACTCGACAAGGAGATTACGAAGGACCTATTCTGCGTTGAATCGGGAGCTGCGGTTATTGAAGAAACGGATAATGCTGTTGCGTTTGCGGAAATCGTTGACAATGTTTATACCTATACTCCTGCCAATGCCACGGATAAATTCTTCAACCTAAGCCACCACTCGTCGAACTCTGGTGCGGTCTATATCACCAGCATCGTCATCAACTTTGTCGACTAATCGTCTTAAATAACGATTATTGCCCCTACGCATACGCGTGGGGGCTTTTGCTTTTCCTTGCTTTTACCTATAATGGACACGCATGAAAAAACGTAATCTCTTTGTCTTGGGCCTAGCGGGCCTTCTTCTTGTCTCTTGTGGCGAAGGTGGACCAAGAAATGATGGATCTTCTTCCTCCAATCCTCCCGTCACCGATGGCAACACTTTGTCCTCTGTCCTTTCTTCTTTTGGAAAGAACTGCCGGGTGAATAACATTTACCAATATCTGTCTTCCGGTTCGGTGCCTAGCATCATGACGGATTATGTCGAAGATGGGTTCTATAGCACCTATAAGAATTTCGGTGACCGTAAAAATGGCGGTGTCATCGACGCCAAAGATGGCAAAAGCTACCATTACACCGTTGAAAAAGATGCTGAAACGCAAAAAGATCAACTCGTTCTGGGCGATGCTTTGGTAGATGAAAACGGCAACAACATCTCCTCTTTCCGCGACATGTATTATGATCCGTCCTATGTCGGGGATAACGTCACCATGTTCACGGCCGAAAACGTCTTTGTTCCTAAGATTAAGGGAACGACTTTTGGAACCTTTAATTTATTTGGCAAATACTATAGCGATGACGCTCCAGTGGTAGAATCGTCATTCGAGGATGTTGCTCCAGCTGCTTTGGACGCAACCCCGACTCTTATCAAGGACAACACCGCCGAATTAACGGCCCTCTCCAAGGCATTGGGCGTTTATGAAGTGGCTGCTAACCACTCGGATAAATTGGAATTGCAAGCCGCGGATCTCTATTTCTCGGAAAAAGGTTCCCAATTTACCTTCAATTTCTATTATTCCTATGAAGGCGGCTTTGACCGCTTGGTTGCTAGAAGCGTGATTTCCAAGATCGGTTCCACCTCCGTTGATTTCATTAAGAATTACAACAAATGACAAAGAAGATTTGGCCCGTACTGGCGGCATCGCTGTTTTTAAGTGTCTCCTGCGGAGATGCTGATTTCGATCATTCTTCTTCCTCAAATCAGGATTCTTCCCATTCTATAAAGGACAAGGAATTCGAAGAGGGGTCTCCTCTCCTTTTCTCCGAGTTTTATTTAGGCAGCCTCACCAAGAATCGCGTGGTGGAAGTGGCGAATTTTGGTACGGAACCCGTTTCGTTAAGCGATTATTCTGTTCGCATCTATCACGGAACGGAAAAAACAACCTCTTATACCATCCCCTTAGGGGATAAAACGTTACAACCGATGGAGACGTTCTGCGTCGCCTATTCTCAAATCGAAGAATCAATCCATTACGACATAGTCTCGGCGGATTTTATGAATAACGGAACCTGGCCAATGGGTCTATTTCGCGGCGAAACACGTGTGGATACCCTTGGTGAAATCGGATATATGAATGCCTTTGCTTCTAATGAAGTCATTGTTCGGAAAAACGAATATCGTATTGGACGAGAAAAAGGGGAACGTTACGATTGGATTGGTTATCCTGCCGGATATTCCTCTAATCTAGGCAACGCGATTTGCCCCGTTTCAGAAGAAGAACTTCTCGCTGGGCCTAAATTGACGGAAGAACAATTGAAACTACCCTATGCTGAAAACAGCAAGGGGACGGGTGGAGCAGTCGAAGTGACGGTGTCCCGCCTTGGCGATGGTGATACGACCGTATTTAACTACCCCTCCTCGATGAATGAGTTCCGTGGGTGCTCCTTGCGTTATCAAAATATCGATACTCCAGAAGTACAGCACGGCAACACCATCCAAGAACAACCGTGGGGCGAAGCCGCTGCCAAATGGAACAATCAAATCCTATCTTCCGCGAAGCATATTTTGGTTCAAAGCGTGGAAGGTGGGGCCTTAACCGAATCTTATGGTCGTTTGCTGGGATTTGTTTGGGTGAGTGACAAAGATAATCCGACCGCTGCGGATTACCGCAATCTCAACCATTGGACGATTTTGGAAGGCTATTCCAAATATGCTTTTGCTTCCGCTACATCAATCATGATGTCTGGCGAGCTTCGATATAACAGCTATTTTGCGGATGCCAACGCTAGAGGAGTAAAGACAGGGATCCGTCTTTTCGGAGAAAAGGATCCGAACTTTAATTACGATAGGGCTTAATTCCTTCTATGGACGAAAGAGGCGCCCACACCTATAATGAAAGCAATGAAAACCTACTGCCGTGAATGTTTGAAAAAGAATCCCGAACATCGGGATGTTTGCCGTGCTTGCCAAGAGCCGATGTCTGATCAATTGAAAGAAGAGGATGTCCGCCCCATTGTTCAACGCCTTCACAAAAAGGGTAACCTCTACCGTGAAAGGGTATCCTCTGGGATGTCTTTTGTTGTCATCGGCCTCACGCTGTTCATCATTGGGATTATCTTCTATTACCTTTCCTTCAAATTGGACCAAAACAATACAGAAGAAGCTGTCTTTATCCTTACGACCAGTTGCGCGGAATTCTATGTCTTCGTGATTGGTGTCGGCGTTGGCGGAATTTTGTTCCTGTTTGGAGCCGTTTGGGCGATTTTGTGGTCTTATCGTCGTCGCGAGATTTATCACGATGTGGACGAAATCCGTAAAAACAACTCTCTCACCGTTTCTTCTACCCCCATTATCTTTATGGTGTGGTGGAGAAAACTCAGCCAATTCATTCTTCGAACCACCTACCGCTGGTCGAGAAAGAAAGCACGCTAGCGCAGGACTCACCCTGGCTAGCAACATTGAAACATCGGGATTAAAAAATTATACTAAAACCAATGGAAAACACAGTTTCGATAACCTCGGAGAAGAAAGAAGAAGCCAAGGAGACTTTCTTCCGTTTCGAGAAGGATGCGCTTCGTCGTGTCGGCGTTATTTTGCGTCTCCTCTCCATTCCCGTGGCGTTAATCGGGATCTTGTTGGCCATCATCTTGCCAACGGTGACGATTGAATACGCGAATTATTCGCAATCCACCACCTTCCCGGTTGGAAGAGCGGATTCCTTTGTTCCAGAATTGATTCCGGGCTATCAGGCTTTATTTGGCAACGGATGCTTCTATTACTACGCGAAAATGAATGGGGGACCGACCCTCCTTTACACGGCGGAAGCCTCCCCCAACTGGATTCTTATCACTGTTTTTGTCATTTGCTTGCTTTGCTGTGGCTTGGTCTTCTGCATCACTTTCTCTAAGAAGATGGAAAAGTGGTCCAAACTTGCCACTTTGCTTTATTTCGTCTCGGGTCTTGCGGCCTTAGCTTCGCCCGTCTTCTTCATGGTGTCGAACAATTTTGGTAATACCTCTGCGGTTAAAACCGGGGATTTAGGACATTACGTGGTCTACGATTCCCTTTATTGCCATGATGCATATGGCGCGATTGTCAGTTTTACAGTTTTGACGGTTGCGGCGATTCTATTCGCCGTTGGAACCAACCGCGAAATGGCTGGTGGAGATAACAGGAGCGCTCAAGAATGAAAAAACAAACTCTATTTCTCGGGCTTGCCGCCCTTTCTTCCGCGGCCCTTTCTTCCTGCGGAACCAAAAACGATTCGAAAGTCGTCACGGGTCTTGCGGATTTCATTGATGTCGCTGCGGTCACCGATTTAAAAATCGCTTCCTCCAACGTTGTGGAGCATAAAACCCAAACGGACACGGGCGATAACAAGAACCCGGGTGTTACCCGCAAGGCGGCTTATTACCAAGATGGAAATTTCTCCATCTCGACGTCGTCGGATAGCCACATTGGCTATACGTTGAAAGGCGATACTTTTGAGCAATACCTCCTCATCGATAGCAAAAAGAACACGGGCACGATTTATAACAACGCCTCCGCCCTTGACGCGGAACGTACCGTAGTCTCCTCCTTATTAAAATCCGAATATGAAACTCTTCTCGCCCGTTATAACGACATGAAGGGCTATGTTGGCAAATCGGCTGAGGAGATTGGATTTGATTCCTATTCGCTCCGTCGCTCCATTGCAACGAATGTTGCCGGGTATGTATTCCAGGGTTATAAGAGCGAAGAAAATTCCAAAACGGAAACCTATCGCTATATTACGATGGACAAGATTAATGGCATTTGGGCCATCACCAATTACACGGAACGCATTACCAAAGTGATTGCCGACCCGGGAAAATCAACGTCTACAACCAATTACGATATTTCGGAAGCGGCTTTGTCCATTGTGGACGAATATCCCGTGGCCTCTATTGGCTTATCGACCTATACCCTTACGGTGGATGGCATGACTCCTGGTGATATCGTGTTCCCAGAAGGCACCCCTTTAACGAAAAAATAAGTTATTCCGAAACTTACGCCCTGGAAACGGGGCGTTTTTTAATGACAAAAAAGCAATCCGCCATCATAATGAAGATGTATGGATAGCAAACCGACCAAAGCGTTTGTACAACGTGTTTTAGGCGCATTGAAGCGCACGAATCGTAAAGTCGTCACCTTGGACGCCCTTTCCCGTTTGGTGGGACTCTATCCAGATGTTCTTGGCGATGCTTTATCTTATTTTGAGCCAATGATTCGCATGGATTCGGGCATCAACTGCCGCGATTTGGAGCCGGCTTTGCGCGCTTATCTAGAAATCCCCATGGAAAAGCCGAAGAAGCGGAAGAAGGAGAGCATCCGCGTTTCTAAGAAAACGTTGAATTCCTATGCTTCCATTGCGGATTTCGTTTACAAAGAAATGACGAATGTCGGCGGACTTGTGGACACCGCCTCCTCTTTGAATGACGAAAAACTAACCATTTTAAAGCGCCTCGTCGATCGCGAATTGAAGAAACGGTCAAAGGAAGAAAGAAAAAAGTAATTTTCGCTTATCAAGTTAGTTGAAATTAACTTTCTTTTCTTTTAGTCTATTCTAAAGCAAGTCCTTAAGGAATTTGTTTCCTTTTAACGCCTTGAAGAAGCGAAATCATCCTCCTATACTTTCATCGTTAAGGAGAATTTCCACGAACTATGTCTGAAATCAAAAAGACGATGAAGTCCGTCGACGGTAATACCGCGGCGGCGATGGAAAGCTACTGCTTCACGGAAGTAGCGGCGATCTACCCGATTACTCCCTCATCCCCGATGGCGGAGAATGTCGACATCTTTGCTTCGAAGGGCCAGAAGAACTTCTTTGGCCAACCCGTCAAACTTGTCGAAATGCAATCTGAGGCTGGTGCCTCTGGCGCTGTTCACGGCGCTCTTCAAGGCGGTGCTTTGGCGACGACCTACACGGCTTCCCAAGGCCTCCTATTAATGATCCCGAACATCTACAAATGGTGTGGCGAATTGCTTCCTGCGGTCTTGCACGTTTCCGCTCGTAGCCTTGCCACCCGCGCTCTTTCGATCTTCGGCGATCACCAAGACATCTATGCGATCCGCCAAACCGGCATCACGATGATCTGCTCGAACTCGGTCCAAGAAATCGCCGACCTCGCCCCTGTGGCTCACTTGGTTGCGATTGAATCCTCTCGTCCGGTCTGCCATTTCTTCGATGGCTTCCGTACCTCTCACGAAGTCCAAAACGTGGAATTCGTGGACGAAGAAGAATGGAAGAAACTTCTTCCGATGGACAAAGTCGAAGCTTTCCGTGCCCGTGCTTTGAACCCCCACACCCACGCGGTTACCCGTGGCGGTGCGGAAAATGACGATATCTATTTCCAGGCTGTTGAAAGCCAAAATGGCAAAGTCGAAGACGTCCTCAATGCCGCGGTTAAGTACTTCAAAGAAGCGAGCCGCCTCACCGGACGCGACTATGCTCCGTTTGTCTATTATGGCGACAAGAACGCGGACCGCATCATCGTTGCGATGGGTTCAGTCACCGAAACCGCGACCGAAGTCGTGGACGAACTCAACCGCCGTGGCGAACACGTTGGTTTGGTCCGTGTCCACCTCTATCGTCCGTTCT
Source organism: uncultured Bacilli bacterium (assembly GCA_934700895.1). Classification (GTDB taxonomy): domain Bacteria; phylum Bacillota_I; class Bacilli_A; order RFN20; family CAG-826; genus Alloenteromonas. Next base: position 16,864 of record CAKUXV010000005.1, on the reverse strand, counting down.
CCAGCAAATTCCTTTCCGAAGCCATTCCTGCTTCCGTTAAGAAAATTGCCGTTCTCGACCGCACGAAAGAACTCGGCGCGGAAGGCGAACCGCTTTATCTCGACGTTTTGGCCGCTTTGGCCGCGGAAGGACGTTCCGACATCCAAGTCATCGGCGGACGTTATGGCCTTTCTTCTAAAGACACCCAGCCGAAGGACGTCAAATCCGTTTATGACTTCCTCAACGCGGAAAAGAACTGGAACGGATTCACGGTTGGCATCAAGGACGATGTGACCCACCTTTCCATTCCCGTTGATGAAACCTTTACGGTTCCTTCCACCTGCACGAGCTGCCTTTTCTATGGTCTTGGCAGCGACGGCACGGTCTCGGCGAACAAGAGCTCCGTCAAGATCATCGGTGACGCCACCCACCAATATGCTCAAGCCTATTTCCAATATGACTCCCGCAAGGCCGGCGGCACGACCCGTAGCCACCTCCGTTTCGGAAAAGATCCAATCCATTCCGAATATTACGTCAAGAACGCGGACTTCATCTCCTGCTCCCTTGACACCTACATCTTCAAATTCGACATCATCGCCAATTTGAAGAAAGGCGGAACCTTCTTGCTCAACACCTCCATGGACGATGAGACCCTCATCAAATCCATGCCGAACCGCATGAAGCACCTCCTCGCAGAGAAAGAAGCCAAGTTCTACGTCATCGACGCGAACAAGCTCGCGATGGAAGCCCATATGGGCCGCCACACGAACACCACCCTCCAAGCGGCCTTCTTCAAACTTTCTCCCTCCATCATGCCATATGAACAAGCGGAAGAATGGATGAAGAAATTCGCCAAGAAGTCCTATGAAAAGAAGGGCATGGACATCGTTGAGAACAACTACAAAGCCATCGAAACCGGTGCCCAGGGCCTTCACCAAATCGCGATTGATCCCGAATGGATCAAGCTCGATACCAAGAAAGTCATCGAAGATACGGGCGATACCTATTACGACGAATATGTTTCCGTCATCGATCGCCTTGATGGTGATGAACTCCCGACCTCTGCCTTCCTCAAGCACGAACTTGCCGATGGCACGATGAACGAGAACATCACCTTCCGTCAAAAGCGCGCGATTGCCGACCGCGTTCCTGTCTGGAATCCGGAAAACTGCATCGCCTGCAACCAATGCGCCTTCGTTTGCCCCCACGCGACCATCCGTCCGTATTTGATCAGCGACGAAGAATTGAAGAATGCTCCGGCAGAAGTTGCTGCCAAGCTCATGGACTACAAGCTCGTTAAGGGCGTGAAGTATCGCATCACGGTTGCCACCGAAGACTGCATCGGCTGCGGACTCTGCGTTGCGGAATGCAACAAGAACAAAGCCATTGATATGGCGGCCCAGAAAGCCGGCGTTAAACCCGACACCTCCAAATATGCCCTTCGCATGGCCGATGCCCACGCGAACCACACAGAGCAAAAAGCGGCGGATTACCTCTATACCCATTGCACCGATAAGAGCGGATTGCTCGCCCCGGCGATGCAAAACACCGTTATCGGCGTTGGCTTCAAGAAGCCGTACATGGAAGTTAGCGGCGCCTGCGCTGGTTGTGGCGAGGCTCCGTACTATCGCATCGTTTCTCAACTCTTTGGCAAAGACATGCTCGTTGCCAACGCTACGGGTTGCTCCTCCATCTATTGCGGCTCGACCCCGTTGACCCCGTTTGTTAACGACAACGGCAAAGACGGTGTTGCCTGGGCCAACTCCCTCTTTGAAGATAACGCGGAATATGGCTTCGGTATGCGTATTGCCACGGATGCCAAACTTGCCACCATCTGCAACATCCTCAAAGCGGCTAAAGCCAATGTGGAACCCGAACTTCAAGCAGTGATCGATGATTACTTCGCCCACATCAAGGATCGTGACTACGTCAAGACCATTGCCCCGAAGCTTGTCGAACTCGTCAAAGCCTCCAAAGACGAAGGCGTCAAAGAAGTTCTCGCCTATGAGCGTGACCTCGTTGACAAGTCCGTTTGGATCATCGGCGGCGACGGCTGGAGCTATGATATCGGCTACGGCGGAGTTGACCACGTTATGGCCAACGAAGCGGACGTGAACATCCTCGTTCTCGACACCGAAGTCTATTCCAACACCGGCGGACAGGCCTCCAAGTCCTCGCAAACCGGCTCCATCAACAAATTCACCGCTTCCGGTAAGAAAGAAGCGAAGAAGAACTTGCCGCTTATGGCGATGGCCTATGGCCATGTCTATGTCGGCTGCATCGCTTTGGGTGCTAACCCCGCTGCGGCGATCAAAGTCCTCAAGGAAGCCGAATCCTATAACGGACCGTCCTTGGTCATCTGCTATTGCCCCTGCGCCGAACAGCACATCAAAGGCGGCTTGGTCAACTCGATCAAGGAAGAGAAGATGGCGGTCGAATGCGGTTACTTCAACTGTTTCCATTATGATCCGCGCCTTGCCGAACAAGGCAAGTCCCCGCTTGTCATCGATGGGCCAAAGGATCCGGATTACACCAAATTCCGCGACTTCATCATGCATGAAACTCGCTATTCTCAACTCCCGATCGTCAACCCCGAACAATCCGAAGAGCTTCTCAATAAATGCGAAGCCTACGCGAAGAAGCGCTGGGAGATGATCAAGAAATTCGGCGCCTAATCGCCATTTCGAAATCAAAACGTTTAGCCTCGGTCCTTGGACCGGGGCTTTTCGCATATGAAAGAAAATTGCAAAAAGAAAACCATACCCTATTGCAATTTAAAAATGGTTTCGTTAGATTTGTTTTAAGGAGGGCAGGTATGATGGATTTCACGAATTATCCTTTAAGCAACAAAGCGTATGGCGGGTCAGAAAAGAAAGTAGGGATTTTGATTCATCAATCCCCCTATATGCTTAAATTCCAAAAAAAGACTCCTTTTGGCGGGAGATATAACACCGTTTCCGAATATATCGGAAGTCATGTTTACCAAATGCTTGGCTTTCCGTGCCAAGATACTTATTTAGGAACATATAAAGGAGAGAATGTCGTCGCTTGTAAGGATTTCATTACAGATGGTGTTCAATTTGTCCCCTTTAACGACGTTGGCGAATCTACGATTGACGAAGATAAAGAGCATTACCAGTACAGTTATGAGGATATCATGGCGCTGCTGCATGAGAACAAGAAGTTGACCAATGTACCCGAAACCATTTCGTCTTTTTTCGAAATGTATATTGTCGATGCTTTATTAGGAAATTTCGATCGTCATGGTGGCAATTGGGGGTTCTTGAAGAAGAACAACCAATATTATTTGGCTCCCGTTTTCGACAACGGGTCTTGCCTTTTTCCTAACATGACGGACGAGGACGAAATGAAGAAGATTATGGATGATGAAGAGCAAATCAATCTTCGCGTTTATCGGTTCCCGACTTCTCAAATCAAACTAGAAGGTAACAAAAGTTCTTATTTTGAGGTGATATCTTCCCTCCGTTTTGAGGAAATGAACCGAGCTTTAATTCAAGTTTTTCCTCACATTGATTTGGGCAAGATTTTTGATTTAATCGACGAGATTGATACCATCAGCGAGGTTCACAAATCTTTTTACAAAACGATGCTAAGCCACCGTTACGAGAAAATTTTGAAATATTCCTATATAAAATTAATGGGTGAAAAAAATGAAAACTTATGAATCAAAAGGGACCATCTGCGTTAAAGGGCCGTTTGGCTTGGCGTATCGAGTTTGCGAAATCGAGTATCGATGGAAGGAAGACGATTCCTTTTGTTATAGATTCACCCCACATTATCCCGTGATGGAATTGCTGAGCCCTTATTATTTCCAAGGTATTCCTGGGTTAAATCTTGATTTGAAAAAGGAACAATACGTGAGGGAAAATCGCATTCCAACCTTTATTTCTGAAAGAGTTCCTTCCCCAAAAAGGGAGGATTACAGCGAATTACTCGAGAAGGTAGGGATGGAGTATATGGACCCCATCGAATATCTTATTAGAACCAAAGAACAATATTCAGGCGATTTGCTTTTCGTTGTTCCCAGCGAACCTAAAAAAACGGTGAAATTCGATTTTGAAGCCGTAAACGAAACAAATGCCGTGTTGATTAAAAATGTTTTGGAAGTTCTTTGTGCGGGAGACGATGTTCTCATTAACGGACAAATAATCGACGATAAGAATCGCAAAGCGTTCCATGACGTTTTCATCGCTTTTTACGCGCGTTCTTGTGCTTCTCAAAAAGAAAAACAAGCTGAAGGAATTAAGAAAGCGAAATCGAATGGTCAATCTTACCGGGGAAGAAAGCCGATTCATGTGGACACGATGGTTTTTTTAAAAGCGTTAAAAGATGTGGAAAAAGGAAAGCTGAAGCCAAAGGAAGCTGCTAAAAATCTTGGCATCAGCATCGACAAATACTATCGCGAAAAGAAGCGGATGCCGCTCCGTGATTAAAGACCTTTTTGGTACGGCGTTTCGCCTTTGTAATCTATAAAAAAGCATACCCGTTTCAGGTATGCTGAGGTATCAAATGGTCGGAACGACGGGATTCGAACCCGTGACCTCTACCACCCCAAGGTAGCGCACTACCAAGCTGTGCTACGTCCCGGCGAAGAGAATTATACTCTTTGCAAAAACGTTTGCCACCTCTATTCTTTCAAATTACCGCCCTTTTCGATGAAGCGCCCCTTTTTGGGGCTCTTAAGCGATTTTATCCCTCCTTTTTATGCGCTTTGCTATAATTTGCGCGCTATGGAAGAAGAAAAGAATTCGCGTAATTGGATTTTAGTGAAAGGGGCGAGGGAGAATAACCTGAAAAATATTCACGTCGAGATTCCGAAGGGGTCATTGACGGTTTTCACCGGCTTATCGGGATCAGGCAAAAGCACCTTGGCTTTCGATACGATTTTTAATGAAGGCCAACGCCGCTACGTCGAATCCCTTTCGAGCTATGCCCGTCAATTTTTGGGTGGGTTCGAAAAGCCGGACGTCGATTCGATTGAGGGATTGAGCCCCGCGATTTCCATTGACCAAAAAAGCGCTTCTCACAACCCGCGTAGTAGCGTGGGCACCGTTACGGAAATCTACGATTATCTTCGTCTTCTTTATGCGCGTATCGGCGTTCCTTATTGCCCGAATCACCATGAACCGATTACCGCGTATAGCCCGACGGCGATGACGGATGCGATTCTTCAATATGAAAATGGGACGAAGATTCAAATTCTTTCTCCGGTTGTTCAGCACGAAAAAGGAACCCAGGAAAAAGTGTTTGAACGCATTCGGAAGGAAGGGTTTGTTCGCGTTCGCGTGGATGGCCAAATCCTCGATATTGAAGAGGCAAAAGGGTTAGACAAGAACAAGCGTCATGATGTGGATATTGTCATTGATCGCGTGATTGTCAAAGACGGCCTTCGTTCTCGCGTTGCCGATGATGTGGAATTGGCCCTTAAGTGGAGCAAGGGGTATTTGATTATCCTAAGCGATAAGGGCGAAAGGCTATTGTCAGAACATCATAGTTGCCCCAAATGCGGCTTCAGCGTTCCCCATTTGGAACCTCGCCTATTCTCTTTCAACGCGCCTTTAGGTTATTGCCCAGATTGCCATGGATTAGGTATCAAGCGAGAAGTGGCGTTAGATTTATTGATTCCCGATGAATCGAAATCGATCCGCGAGGGAGCCATCCGTTATTTTGCCAACATTGTGAATTCCACGAATTTGGAATGGAAGGAATTTGAGCTTCTTTGCACGCGTTATAACATTCCGATGGATAAGCCTTTCTCTTCTTTAAATAAGAAGGAGAAGGACATTGTTCTGCTTGGCTCGCCGGACTTTTTGGATTACACCCTGACCTCCGTTAATGGAAATAAAATGAACCGCCATGGCTATATCGAGGGGGTTAAAACCCGCATCGAACGTTTATATCGCGAAACGACGTCCCCTTGGATGAGTCAATATTACGAATCCTTCATGCGGGATTCGATTTGCGCGACTTGCCACGGGGCAAGGCTTAATGAGGCGGCGTTATCGGTTCAAGTCGGTGGCCTCAATATTTTTGAAGCAACCGAACTCAGTTTGGACCGTTTTGTTTCTTGGTGCGACACCGTTTCGGGTTCGTTGAGCAAGATGGAACACGCGATCGCAGACATGATTTTGAAGGAAATCAAAAACCGCGCGAATTTCTTGGTTAATGTGGGGCTCGACTACTTATCCTTATCTCGTTATGCGATGACCTTATCGGGCGGAGAAGCCCAGCGTATTCGCTTAGCGACCCAAATTGGCAGCAGGCTTTCGGGCGTCCTTTATGTTTTGGATGAACCGTCGATTGGTTTGCACCAAAGGGACAACGATAAACTCATTCAAACATTGAAAGAAATGCGCGACCTCGGGAATACCCTAATCGTCGTAGAACACGATGAAGACACGATGCGCGCAGCGGACTACTTGGTGGATATTGGACCAGGAGCCGGCGTGCATGGGGGAGAACTCGTTTACGAGGGCGACGAAAAAGGGATCGAAGCCTGTGAGAATAGCATTACGGGCGCTTACCTTTCTGGCCGTAAATACATACCCGTCCCCCTTAAACGCAGAAAAGGGAATGGGAAATGCATTGAAATCCGTGGAGCTTATGAACATAACCTGCAGAAAATTAATGTGAAATTCCCGTTAGGAAAATTGATTCTGGTTACGGGGGTTTCTGGTTCGGGCAAATCCTCGTTGGTCAATGAGACTTTGGTCAAGGCGTTAGATGATGCGCTGAATCGTAAGAAAGACATTTTCCCTCCGAAGTTGCAATCCATCAAAGGCGCGGAAAACGTGGATAAACTCATTGCAATCGACCAAGAGCCGATTGGTCGTACCCCACGTTCCAACCCCGCGACTTATACTGGGGTATTTGATGATATTCGCGCGTTATTCGCCGAAACCGATGAAGCGAGGGCGCAGGGATATGACAAAGGCCGTTTCTCTTTTAACGTGAAGGGTGGCCGTTGTGAGAAGTGCCAAGGCGCAGGGGTTACGCGTATTTCCATGTCTTTCTTGCCGGATGTTTACGTTACCTGCGACGAATGTGAAGGCAAAAGGTATAACGAAGAGACGTTGCGCTGCCTTTATAAAGGAAAGAGCATCTATGATGTTTTGGATATGCGAATTGAGGATGCGTTGAAATTCTTTGCCAACCGCCCTCAAATCGTGCGCAAAATCAAAACGCTTGCGGATGTGGGACTTGGCTATTTGAAATTAGGACAGCCTGCGACAACGCTTTCTGGCGGCGAGGCTCAGCGTGTGAAACTGGCCACGGAGTTACAGCGCCGTTCTACGGGAAAAACGATCTACGTTCTCGATGAACCGACCACGGGACTACATACCGATGATATTTCTCGTTTGATTACCATTCTCCAGCGCATTGTGGACCAAGGCGACACGGTCGTAGTCATCGAACATAACCTTGATGTCATCAAAGTGGCGGACTGGATCATTGATTTGGGGCCGTTAGGCGGATATCGAGGCGGCCAAATCGTGGCTCAGGGAACTCCAGAAGACGTCGCGAAGGTCGAAGGGTCCTATACAGGGCAATATCTGAAGAAGGTTTTGGATAAGGCTATCGCCTTAGGCCAAGTGAAGGAATAGAATGTGTCTATATGGGTTACGTATATTTAGCCATTGGATTAATTTTTACCGGGATGGGGTTATTTGCCCTCATCTCCCGTTTGCGCGCTTATCGTCACGATGATAAGGCGAATTCCTTGTCGAAAACGCGGCTGCGTTGGGTGGTGGGCGGTTTGCTTTGCATGGCCGTTGCTGGATTCTTCTTACAGCAATCCATCGATGATTTAGCTGGATTTTCCTCGGGATTGAATCCTATGAGCGGCGGAAGAAGCGCGATGGCCCTTTTCGGCGCCTCCCTTTTCTCCCTTTTCTTCTCGACACTTTGGTCTTGCTTCTATCTTCGTTTCTATCGTCCCGATACCGAAGAAAAGCAAATGAAGTTGATTAAACTCGGCTTATACGGAAGCATCCCTTTAACAGTTTTTGCTCTTTTGTTTCTTGGCGAAGGGGTGGCTCCGTTCCTCTCCTATCCGCTTTCTTGCGGCTTTACGATTAACAGTACCGGATTCCATTGGATCAATGCGAAAAACCTCCAAACCGATAAGACGTTGCGCGAAGGGTTCTCCATCCGTTGGTACGGCGTCATTATTGTTTTGGGGGCCTTGGTTTGCTACTTGGTCAGCGACCATAAGTTCTATCAAAAATATGGGAAGCACGGTATTTTGGAAACCTTGCTCCTAGTCGCTTTCCCTAGCGGCATCGTTGCTGCCCGTATCTGGTATGTCGTTGGCAACTGGGAAAGAGAAGGATTCAACCACAATTTTGTCCATGCCTTCCATATTTGGGATGGTGGATTAACAATTCTAGGAGGGGCGTTTGGTGGAATCTTGGCCGGCGTCTTGTTCATGTTGTTGGCCCGTAAGTGGGTGGATATTCGCTTCGCCATGGATACGATTGTCCCCACGATTTTGCTTGGCCAGGCGATTGGAAGATGGGGCAATTTCTTCAATAGTGAAGTCTATGGTCAAACCGTGGCCCTCAACTCTGGCTGGAATTGGTTGCCCGGAATCATTAGTGGCCAAATGGGCTGGGACTGCGCGGAAGGAATGATCCACGTTCCTTTGTTCTTGATTGAATCCATGTTGAATTTAGCGGGGTATTTCCTCATTGCCTATTTGATTCCGTTTCTATGGAAAAAGAATAGGGGCTTAGGGGTTTTATCGGGTTTCTACCTGCTTTGGTATGGCGTAGTCCGCATCATCATGGAGCCTTTGCGCGATTCCAATTTCAATATGGGCGTCGGCGGGAATTGGAGCATATGGAATTCAATGGTCTACATCATTCTCGGCGTTCTCCTTATTGCTGCCTTTCAAATTATTTGGATGGTTCAAAAAGGAAAAACTTGGAGTAGAGGTTCCTTGGAAAAAGCGACGGAAAGCGCGGAGATAAAAGCCAAAGACCGTGGAAGAAAAAAGGAAGAGGGCAATAGCGATTCCAAAATCCAATCTTCTCCGACCATGGTGATTCCTGAAGAAAAGAAAGAGAAAGAGGAGCGTCATTAACGACCTCCCTTCTTTTTTCATCTAGAATTCAAAGAAAGGAAATAGCGATGGATCAGACTTTAGACGGCGTCATCATCGGCGCAGGAGCGGCGGGGCTTACCGCGGCGATTTATTGGAAAAGAAGCAGCCTTTCTTTTGTCTTGCTCGATAAAGGGGCTCCCGGTGGGAAACTCAATAATATTCACCAAATTGACAATTATCCAGGACTCCCCCATGTTTCCGGGCCAGACCTCGCCATGTCCTTTTTCAATCAGGCGACGGATTTAGGCGTTGAAGTGCAATATGGCGATGTTCAACGCGTAGAAAAAGAAGGGGACGTCTTTATCGTTTCCGGCGATTTTGGAGAATTGCGTTCCAAAACGGTTTTGGTGGCTACGGGCACTTCCTTATCTCCAAAAGGCGTTAAAGGAGAAAAAGAGCATTTAGGAAAGGGCGTTTCTTATTGCGCGACCTGCGATGGGGCGTTTTATAAAGGAAAAGATGTTGCCGTTATCGGCTATCAAGATCATGCGGTGGAAGACGCTTTGTATTTATCTCCCTTGGTGAATCGTCTTTATTTTGTTTTTCCTAAACTCCTGCAGGCGAGCGAAGAACATGAACGCCAATTGAAAGCATGCTCGAACGTGGAAGGGATTCATGGAAAACTCCTTTCCGTAGAGGGGGATCTTCGCGTGGATAGGATTGAGATTCAAACGGAATCCGGCGTTCAATCGATTTCGGTATCCGGGGTTTTCCCTTTGTCGGATGAGCAAAGCGCGTCGATGTTCTTGGCTCCGTTATCTCCAGCGACGGAAAAAGGCTTTTTGAAAGTCAACGAAGCGAGGATGACGAGCGTCCCTGGGCTATTTGCCGCCGGAGACGTTGTGGATAAGAAATTGCGTCAAATCGTCAACGCCGCCGGAGAAGGGGCGGAGGCCGCAACCAGCGCAATGGCTTATGCTCGCGCTTGGGGGAGATAAGAGGTGCAACCTTATTTATTCGTCGCTGTTTCCAAACAAAACGAACAGGAAATCGGCGTTATTTGTTCTCGTTTGGGGTATGCCGTCTCTTTTTGCAGGGATATCTCCGCGAATGCTCCAACCGCTTTTTTGTTGCCGCCTCAAGAAATAAAACAGGTGTGGAGGACCATCCAAGAAAACTACCCCTCCCCCGCCGTGCTTTTGGTGATAGACGATGGAGAAGAGAAGATTATGGCGGCCCTGCGACCTTTTGCTTACGGATATTTGGACGCCTCCAGGACGCTGCTTTCCGATGTTGAAATTTGGATTTCTGGCCTCGTCCAAAAACCTTCCATTTCATTCTCGATTCGTTTCGAGAGTTTCGGTTACAAATATGGCATTCCTCGCGACGCGGATTTGGTTTTGGATTGCCGAAACGTTCCCAACCCTTATTGGGTAGAGGAGCTGCGTCCCTTCACGGGACTCGACTCCCCCATTGTTTCCTTTTTGGATCGTAAAGAAGAAGTGCGGTTGGAGTTCGAGTCCTTTGAGAAACTTCTTACTTGGTATTTGGACAAAAGCGAAAAACAAAGAAAACGCGAAGTGGTGATTTCCTTTGGTTGCACAGGCGGACAGCATCGCAGCGTTTACTTTGCCGAGCGCTTTTACTCCCGTTTTCAAAACATTTATCCTTGCCGAAAGTTTCATCGCGAATTATCGTGGAAAAAGAAAGGCGGACAGCAATGAACGACGAAACCATCAGCTTTGCGATGGCCTGCAAGGAAGAAATGGCCCAAGCGGAACGGGAGCCTCAAGGCGTCCGTGCTTTGCTTGCGGGATTTATTAAAGGCAATGGAAGCTTGCGAATCGGCCCAGTGGAAGAGTTGGAATTATCCACCGAAAGCAGTGTCATCGCCAAAATGCTCTATTCTACTTTAACTCGTACTTATGACGCTCATTGCCGTTTTGCCTATACCCGAGAAATGCGATTAAGGAAAAAGACCCGCTATCACGTCCTCGTCGAAAATCCGGAGCCAATCTTAGACGACCTTGGCGTAGACTTCTTTTCCTCCAGCGTTCCCGCATGGGTGAAGTCGGAAGAGGAGCGCCGTGCTTATTTAGCGGGGGCGTTTATGTGTTCCGGCTCCGTGAATAGTCCCGTTAGTTCGAATTATCATCTGGAAATTGCCACGGAAGACGGCGCATATGCGAAAAAAATCTGCCAGCTATGGCATCGGATCGACGGCTCTTATAACGCGAAAATCGCCGAAAGAAGAAAGGCTCATGTTGTTTATTTGAAACGGAGCGAAGAAATCAGCGATTTCCTCGCGGCTTGTTCGGCCCAGCAATGCTGCTTGAAATTTGAGGATTTCCGTGTGGGCCGCGATTTCTTAAATGTGGGGAACCGCCTCATCAACCTCGATACCGCTAACATGACCAAAATCAATAAATCCGCGGAGCAGCAAATCAAAGAAATTACCTATTTTGAAAACAAGGGAGAAACTTTCTTTTCCAATCCCAAACTTCATATTTTGGTGGGGCTGCGCATGAAGAACCCGGATGCTTCGTTAAAAGAACTCGCGGCCAAATTATCGGAAGAACTTGCCACTACGATTACCAAAAGTAACGTCAACCATCTTTTCCGTTATCTTCATTCCCATTATTTAGAGGAAAATCCCGATGAAGAATGAATGGTCTTCCAAAGAACGCGAAGCCCTTCTTTGCCTTGGGCATCGGATTGCCTCTATTCGGAGCCAAAAGAATATTTCTCAGCTTTCTTTATCCCTTAAAGCCGGGGTATCCAAAAGCTATATGAGCGATTTAGAGAACGGACGGAGAAACCCTTCCGTTTTGGTTTTGAATCGCATCGCCTCCGCCCTAAAGATCCCACTATCTTCTCTTTTTGAAAAGAAAGAGAATGACTTCACACTTTAAAACTTTGTTTATCTTAAGATAAAAGTCATCAAGCGAGGTAAATCCGCCTATTTTTACCGATTAGCCGTATTAAAGCGTTTTCAATTCTCTTTTCACCCCTGTTTTGCCTCGTTATAATAGAGCCGCTATCGAAAAGGAGGACTTATTCAATGTCCATCAAATTAGCAATCAATGGCTTCGGCCGCATCGGACGTCTTGCGTTCCGTCGCGCCTACGAAGAAGGAATGGAAGTTGTCGCCATCAACGACCTCGTTGACGCGAAGACCCTTGCCTATCTTCTCAAATACGACACGACCCACCGCACCTGGCACGCCGACGAAATCAGCGCCGATGACCACAACATCATCTTCCAGGGCCGCAAGATCCCCGTCCTCGGACAAAAGGATCCGCACGAACTCCACTGGGGAGAATTCGGCGTCGACGTCGTCTTGGAATGCACTGGCCGCTTAAAGAGCCACGAAGATGGCGATGTCCACCTTCACAATGGCGCCAAAGGCGTCATCATCTCCGCTCCGTCTTCCTCCAAAGACATCCCGACCTATGTCTTCGGTGTCAACACGGACAAACTCACGAAGGACCAGACCATCATCTCTGGCGCTTCCTGCACCACCAACTGCCTCGCTCCGGTCATGAAAGTCCTCAACGAGAAATTCGGTGTCCAAGGTGGCGTTATGACCACGGTCCACGCTTACACCAATGACCAACGCATCCTCGACCTCGCTGGAAGCAACCTCCGCCGTGGCCGCGCTGCCGCTGCCAACATCGTTCCGACCACCACGGGCGCTGCCAAGGCAATCGGCAAAGTCATTCCCGAACTCAATGGCGCCCTCAATGGTTTCGCCATCCGCGTTCCGGTCACCGATGGCTCGCTCTGCGACGTCACCGTAACCCTCAAGAAGAAAGTCACCGTTGAAGAAATCAACGCTGCCATGAAGGAAGCCGCTGAAGGCGAACTCAAAGGCGTTCTCGGATACACCGAAGACGAAATCGTTTCCAGCGATATCCTTGGCAACACCTTCGGTTCCATCTTCGATGCCACCCTCACGATGATCGTCGAAGATCCGACTGGCGCCCAACACGTCAAGGTGGTTGCTTGGTATGACAACGAAATGTCCTTCACCTCGCAATACCTCCGTCTCGCCAAGCTCTACGGCGAAATCCTCAACAAGTAATTCACTTTTGAGTCCTGGCCCGGGTTTCCCGGGCCTTTTTCTATCGCTAAATCGGTTTTCTTTTCCGTATTTCTTTTATTCAATCCGGAATCGTTTAAAATAAGATTTGTATGGGCCTTATAGGCCCGCATAAGCAAGGAGAATAACGAAATGCTTACTGTTGAAGATTTGAAAAACCTCAAAGGAAAGAAAGTCATCGTTCGTGTTGACTTCAACGTCCCCCACAAAGGAGCGGACATTTCCGATGACAACCGCATCACCGCGGCCATTCCGACCATCGCAACCCTTTTAAAAGAAGGCGCCCGCGTCGTCTTGATGTCTCACCTTGGAAAAGTGAAATGGAAAGACATCAAGAAGGGCAAGGCCACGATGGAAGACATCGAAAAACAAATGAAGAAAAACGACCTTTCCATCGTTGAGAAGCCGCTCGCGGAAAAACTCGCAGCTGCTCTTGGCAAAGAAGTGAAAGTCTCTTTTGTTTCAGCCACTCACGGGGAAGAGCTTAAAGCGGCGATCAATGCCTTGGATGATGGCGAAGTCCTCTTAATGCAAAATACCCGTTACGAAGCGGGCGAAGAAGCGAACGACGCTTCCTTGGCCGCGGATTGGGCCTCCAATGCCGATGCCTTTGTCATGGATGCTTTCGGTTCGGCTCACCGCGCTCACGCTTCCACCTATGGAATTCCTGAAATCCTTCGCAAAGAAGGCAAACCCGTCGCGGTTGGTTATTTGATGGAAAAAGAAGTCAAGAACCTTGGCCGTTGCGTCCACCCCACGGAAGAACAACGCCCCTACGTCGCTATCCTTGGCGGCAGCAAAGTTTCCTCCAAAATCGAAGTTATCGATTCCCTGCTCAAGAAGTGCGACAAGATTTTGATCGGCGGCGGCATGTCCTACACCTTCAAGAAAGCCGTCTTCGGCATCAATATCGCCTCCTCCCTCTGCGAAGAAGACCAATTCGATTATGCCAGAAAATGCTACGCGACTGGTAAGATCGTTTTAAGCGATGACACCGTCGTCGTCAAAGGATTGGATTTTGACGATCTCTCCAAACCGGTTGAAGATCATACGATCATCGAAGGCGAGAACAACTTCCCTGAAGGATATGAAGGAGCCGACATTGGCCCGCTTACCTGCAAAAAATATGCGGATATCATCGCCACGGCGAAAACCATTTTCTGGAATGGCCCGATGGGCGTCTTCGAAAACCCGGCTCTCCAAGCGGGAACGAAAGCGGTCTGCGAAGCTTGCGCGGAAGCGACCAAGCACGGAGCTTTTACCGTTATCGGTGGTGGCGATTCGGCCGCGGCTGCGAAAGTCTTCGGCTATGCGAATGAATTCTCTCACGTTTCCACGGGTGGCGGTGCCTCTTTGGAATTGATCCAAAAAGATGGCCACCTTCCTGGAATCGACGTTATCGAGGGTGAATAAAATGACGCGTAAAAAATTACTCCTCGGCAACTGGAAAATGAATAAAACCCCCTCGGAAGCGAAGGCTTTTGCCCTTGGCTCCAAGGAGATGGTGGAATTCGCCGTTGCCCACGGGATCGACGTTGGCGTCGCCCCGACCTTCGTTTGCCTCCAAACCGTGAAAGAAAACGCGGATGCGAAATTAATCGTCGCCGCGCAAAACTGCAATGAACACGATCGCGGCGCCTTCACGGGCGAAATTTCGATTCCGATGCTTCAAGAACTCCATATTGATTGGGTGATTCTTGGCCACTCGGAACGTCGTGAATATAACGGGGAAACTAGTGTTGCCTGCAATGCCAAGATCAAGGCGTTGCTCGCTGCGGACATGGTTCCAGTGTATTGCTGTGGCGAATCCGCCGAAACCTTCGACAAGGGCGGAACCAAAGCCTTTGTCGGAGAACAAATCCGTACTGGCCTTGCCGGATTAACCGCGGAAGAAGCGGGACATGTCGTTATCGCCTAT
Source organism: uncultured Bacilli bacterium (assembly GCA_934700895.1). Classification (GTDB taxonomy): domain Bacteria; phylum Bacillota_I; class Bacilli_A; order RFN20; family CAG-826; genus Alloenteromonas. The sequence goes on along the minus strand of CAKUXV010000005.1, from coordinate 1,798 downwards.
GAACCGATTTGGGCCATTGGCACCGGCAAGAGTGCAACCAAAGAAATCGCCGAAGACACGATTGCCTTCATCCGTGGCGTTTTGCGTGAACTGTTTGGCGAAGTCGCCGAAAAGATACGCATCCTTTATGGCGGAAGCGTCAAACCCAACAACATTGCCGAATACATGTCTGAACCGGACATCGATGGAGCGCTTGTTGGCGGGGCATCCCTTGCCTTGGATTCCTATCAAGGCCTCATTGATGGGCTGGTGAAATAATGGCGTTAGCGAACTTCAATAAGAAAGACGAAACCGAAGTCGTCTACGCCAAACCCGTCAACACCTCGAAAACGTTGGCAAAGACCTTTGGCTATATGGCCATCGGTCTTGTCATCACTACTGTGGTGGCGCTTGGACTTGGTGCATTATTCGCCTACTTGCTGTTCCCGGATTATTCCTTCGGCGATTCATCCTTGAATACGACGGCTTTCATCGTTTATATCGCTGTCATGATTGTGAGTTTGGTTGTGCTGGTCATTAATTCGTTTGCGATGAATGTCGTCCTAGCAAAAGGAAAACACACGATTTGGCCCCATTTCATTCTTTTTTCGGCCCTTATGGGTGTCTTCCTCTCCTCTTTTCTTGTTCTTGGCGTTGACTTTGGCGTCATCGCTGAAGCAGCGGGAGTTTCTGCCCTCGCGTTTGGCATTCTCTTTTTGATTGGTTATTTCAGTAAAAAAGATTTGAATATCGCGATGTTCATTGGATGGAGCGTCCTGTGCATGGTTGGGCTGTTCGGGCTTTTATTCTTCATCCTCTTCCTTCTTATCCCGGAAGCATATTTGATTTACAACCTCATTTATTGTGGTGTATTCGGTATTGTGATGCTCATCAGCGTTGCGGCGGATTGCTTCAATGTAAAACGGATTTTGGATCGGGGGCACGCCAACAACAATTTGGCTTTGTATTGTGCCTACATCATGTATTCTGACTTCATCATGATCTTTATCCGCATCCTCTATTGGATGATCCTTCTTTCCGGCAATAAGAAAAAATAAAATTCAGCAAAACTTCTAGCACCGGCCAACGCCGGTGCTTTTTGCTATCCTCCTTTTTTCGTTTCCTTTAGAATGGAATCAACCAAGAAAGGAAAATGAATATGACACGATTCTTTAAATGCCCGATGTGCGGATCGGTCGTCGCCAAATTGAACCAAGTGGGCTGCACCCCATCTTGCTGTGGCAAACCCATGGTGGAACTCATCGCCGGGGTCACGGATGCCGCGAGAGAAAAACACGTGCCCGTCATTGAAATAGATAACGCGCATGTGCGTGCTCGCGTAGGAGAAGTGGCTCACCCCATGACGGAAGCTCACCTCATCGAATGGATTTATTTCGAAACGACGCTTGGCGGAACCTTCCGCTTCCTAAAAGCAGAAGATAAACCGGAAGCCGAGATTGCTTTGGCGGAAGGCGAAAAACTCGTTGCCGTCTATGCCTATTGCAACCTGCATGGGCTTTGGAAAGCGAACTAAATCATCCCCACGCAAGAAAGGGAGGGCGAAAGCCCTTCCTTTTTCTACAAATAGGAGATAAATGTAGAAAGAAAAATATTTTATTAAAACATTCAAAAATAGTGTTGACGGTACGATTTAGAAGCGTAAAATATGACTCGCTGTCACCCAAAAGGAACGACGGCAAGGCTAGAAGCGGAAGAAAAAATCTTCAAAAAATGCTTCACAAATCCTTGGCGAAAGCCTAAAGTATTCCAGCACGCAAATCGGGGGAGACCCCGCCGCTAGGGAGCGGCTTGCGGCGCA
>CAKUXV010000004.1 GCA_934700895.1 uncultured Bacilli bacterium | reverse complement strand
CCCCCTTCCCATTTGACGAAAACACGACTATAAAAATAGATAGAGGTACCAATAAAATGAATGAAACCAATCGTCGACTCATCTCCATCAACCAGGAAGCCACTTTGACTTTCCCTGTCGAAACTGTCCGTTTGCATTTAATGATTCAAGTTTTTAACGATAGCTATGACATTGCCCTTCAAAACGCGATGATCCAAAACCACAAGGCCATGGAACTATTGGATCATCACGGAATCCCCATCGAACAAATCCATACCGCGGATTTTGGGGTAGAAGCCCGTTACGAAATCGAAAAGGAAGATAACCAATACCGTTCCATTCAAAAAGGCTTTATGGGCCACATGGATGTCCAAGTGGACATGGACTTCGATACGAAGGCTTTAAGCGCCTTAATCGAAGCGGTAAAGCCTTTAGAAGCTTCCATCCGTTTGGACTATGGGCTAACCAATATCGAAGAGAAGAAGAACAAGGTTTTGGAATTAGCCATCAACAAAGCCAAAGAGAAAGCCGCTTTCCTTGCTAAGGCGTCTGGAGTGGAACTCGGCGAAATCCATTCCTTGGAATACCGCGCTCACGACACCGTGATGTGTGCGGCCCGTTTTAGCGGAGCGGAAGAGCAAATCCTCGACCTTCGTCCAGAACCCGAAGAAATCAGCGAGTCCGTGGCCATCAGCTGGGAAATTAAATAAGCCAAATACCAATAAGAAAAGCGCGGAGAGAGGTAACTCCGCGCTTTTTCCTTTCAAGAGGAATTAGTTTTGTTTCTTCTTGTGACGGAGAAGAAGAACCGTGCTGGCGAGGATACTAACCAAACTAATGGAAGCGACAACCCAAACAGCGGTCGAGTTGCTATCCACTTTTAGGATGGTGCCCACGCTAGAAGAAGCGCTCGCGGCTCTCCAATATTCGAGGATCGCGCGGACATTCGCGTATTCTTCAGCCGCATTGAAGTAAGCGCGATCTTCGTCGGAGAGATAGCCAAGCTTGCTCATGACTTCTTTGTAATTGTCTTGGCAAGATTTTTGGCGATCTGCTTCGGCAACGCTTGTATAGTCCTTATTGGCTCTTGGCCAGAAGTAGGTGTCGAGCAAGGCATCGATATTGATGTTCTTGCCGTTAACGAAGAAGGCACCTTGGGGCAAGACGGACTTGCCGTTAGCATATGGCGTGAACAATTCGTTCTTGCTGGAATCCTTGATCGAGATGTTGCGGATATAGGCGGCGCGATAGGCACCAGCGTAAGTTGCATCTGCACTCCAACCATTGACCGCGTAGATGCGGATTTGCCTGCCGGTGTTTCCAGTGAATTTCATGGACTTTTCCGTCCACGTGGTGGCGGCGTTTTGATTGCCTTGGATCCATGTGGCGGCATCGCTGACCGATGCGCAGTCTCCATTGATACCGCCTAGGTATTCAAATCCTAACGTGTATTCGGAACCATCTTGGATGCCGAGGGCGATTTCATCGATACCGATATAAGATTCAGCGGTGTAGGTGGAACTGTTGCTGATTTTGCGACGTGCGGTATAAACGATTGTTCCGTCGTCTTGGAGATAGGTGGCAGCGTTGTTAATCATTTGGGCACCGCCTCCGTTAGGAGCGTTGAAGTTCCCTTGGGGGATGTATTCGAGGCCCGTGCTATCTTTTAACGACACGGAATCGAGGTCGATAGCTCCATTGCCTGCCGCTAAAACAAGGTAGCTGACATCCAAGGCTTCTCCGGCGGCTCCATCCGAGCGAACCGTGCGGAACGTATAACTGGCATCCGCCCATTGGTTGAGCTCGCTTGTATTCAAACCAGCGTACCATTGACGTTGATCGGCAAGGGCTAAACTCTGGTTGTAATGATCGATACGAGCGAAGAGGTGGGTGTTTTCCGTTCTCCGGTATTTTAACGATAACGTAAACGTTTCGGTCCGCGGCAATACGGGGAAGCTTAGTCCAATGCTTTGGTTCTTGTTCAAATGAACCGCACGGGTGCCGTTGAATCCATCGTAGATGTAGTTTTCTTTGGGCAATGCGACAAAGTTGGCTCCGGTCCAGCTGTCGTTAACGCTGTCCCCGCCATCGACGAATCCTAATAACGTGTCGCCTTTGTCAGTGGTTACGTTATCAAAAGTTCCGCCACTCATGACGCATTCGCCTTTTTCATTTAAGACTTCCACGTCATCGATGAGGTAATAGTCCGCGGATTCCTTTGTAGCGTCTTGGAGAGAAGCGTGCAACGTGACATAAACAGGTTCAGCAACGCTGGGCTTCGCGATGATTTGATATTCGTAGGTTTCCCATCTACTGTAATTAGTCCATCCGGCCTTAGGTGCCGTTCCATAATATGCGCGGTTGCCTGCGGCATCGATGGTATCCAAACGGGTTAATAGCTTTAAGGATCCGGATTTGCCGGATGCGGCTTTCTGATCGACATAACGGTAACGAAAACGCAAGGTGAAACGGCCCGTGAATTGGTTTTTCACGTTCCAGGGCATGTATAGACCCGTATCCGCGGTTAATTTCGCTGCTTTGCCGGAGAATCCATCTGGAGACAAATTTGCGTCGGTAATCGCTTTTCCAGTGGTCGCGTTGCCTTCGGGACCGGTGAAGAATCTCATATTGTTAAGATTCGCGTCCTCGGCAACGCCTTCGTTGATCGTTAAGGTGGCGATATGAACTTCGCCTTCGCCGCGGACGGCTAATTCAACGGCGATTTGAGTGGTGTCGCTACGAGTGGAGAAACGGGTTCTCTTGTGGACCCAGTCGGTTTGATCGGCCATGCCTCCGATTTCTGAAGCAATCGTCGCGTTGTTGCCTTTATATTCGACAATGTTGATATATAGCCTTGCCGATCCTGTGGTTTTCACGCGGAAGCCGACGTTATAGGTCTTGCCTCCGGTAATCGGAGTAACGGTCCGTAGATTGGATAAACCGTTAGAAGTCGAAACGATTTTAACGTAATGGCCGTGAGCCAAATCATAGACGTGCTTGGCGGTATCACCATCCGCGGCTTTCGTAAAGGCCCAGTTGTCTGGCATTTCGTCGCCGGTTTCGGCAGCAACTGCATGAACGCCGACGGTTTCTTGCATTGTACCGAGTGAAGTGGTAGCTCCCGCGACCATGGCCAAAGCCATCAAGGACGAGACGCCAAAAAGAAATTTCTTTTGCATAATGGGACGATCCCCTTTCTTTATGTGACTTTATTATGTTGAAAGCGGTTACATGGGTTCTTTTCCCATTTTCTTCTAAATGTGTCTTTTTATTCATTAACTCGTCTTTCCTGCCCTTATTCAGGCTTCTAAAAGCGTTAAAAATACAAAATCCCATCAAGATTGGTCGATGTTGTCGCGGGAACGGGGGTTCCAAGGTGAAGGAGGACGACCATGCATCGAAAGGTTCGCCACGAAGCGATTTGCTCTATAATGAGTCGCGGAACTAGTTATGGTCGTCCTCATCATCCTTCTTATCGTCTTAGCTGCTGGTTTCGGCACTTTTGCCACCTTGTTTTTTAAAAAGCAAAAAAGAAAGCCTATGGAAGAGAAGAAGCCATTAGAAGTCGAGAAAGTCCAAGAAATTCTCATGCAGGATGATCAAGGGAATTCGTTAACCTTTACCCGTCCCTTACGGTTAGAAGGCAAATACCAAGAAGTCAAAGCCATTAAACGGGAAAAGCTTAATGGCACGGTGACGAAAAGCTTTATGGAAGTCAGCAAGAAGGTTTATTCCCTTGCCGATTTACGTAATGTCTCTCCTAAAGGGGTCTTCTCCGCGGTGACGAACCCGTCTACCTTAACTAATTTATTAAGCGGGAACGCCACGTCCAATATCATTCAAAACGGCGGGGCGGTTGTGAATCAAGCGTCCAGCTTTGCCTTTTTAAGTGTCTTTAATCCGATGAATGCCGTAGGGATTGGCATCCAAGCGATGGCCATCGCTTCGGGCCAATACTACCTGCATCGGATTTATGAGCAGTTAGGCAAATTCTCCGAGAATACGGAGAAACTTTTATTAATCCATGATGATGAGAAGGCGGGAGTACTCATTCGAAGTCGTAAGCGATTACGTCAACTTTCTGGTCGTCAGGAATTAGATGAAGTGGACCTCCAGGAAATCCGTCATATCCGCGATGAATGCGGGGCCATCTTTGAGGAATACCGTCTTCGTTTTGAAAGGGAGAAAGATTCGTTTTTAAAAGAAGATATCCACGGAGTGCAGGTCAAGACGAGACTCAAGCAATTCGAAGACCGTTTATCTTCTTTGTCCCCGGAACTAGAAATCTGCTTAGAGGCCGAAAGGATGGAAGTCCAAGCGGAGATGGTCGAAATCGCTTCCCGAAATAAAAAGAATTATGCTGACCCCGCTTTGCCTGAGCTCTATGATGAATTAAAACATCATGTGGAGAATAGCTATGCCCTGCAATTAAAAAACGAAGAGGAAGCGTTACTAGAACAATTGAAAAATAAAGGCGAAACCGTCATCGGAAGCGCGAAAGATTTCGGCATCTTTGCTAAAAACAAGGAAGCCCTGTTAGAAAAAGCGAGTGGAGTCATCGCGCCTATCCGCGAATCCATTCATCATGACAACAACGATCTAGCCAAAATGCTGCTTGGTAAAAAAGACGAGGAGCAAGAAGTGGTCCTCGTCTATGATGAATCAAGGGGCAAGACCCGTACCTTTATTCCCCTGCAGACAAAAGCGGAGGAGGAATAACCTCACTCCGCTTCGATCTCTTTGATATAGAGTTCGTTCCCTTGCTTGAGGACCGTGTTCTCGCTTTTGCAATAAGGGCAGACTTTTGCATAACGAATCGTGTCGTATTCTTTCTTGCAATCTAAGCAGGTTGTAATCGCCGGGATCGATTCAATCTTGAGGATAGAATCCTTTAAGATCTCGTCCTCTTTCATAAACCATCCCCATGCGTCGGTGAGGTAAGAGGGGACCACCCCGCTTACATCTCCCACGCATAAAGTGACGGAATAGACTTTTTGAACCGGATGATCCTTAAAGAAATCATGCAAGGTATCCGCGATGTTGGAAACAATCGATAGCTCGTGCATTTATTTCTTCAAGGCTTCTTTTGCTTGTTTCTTTAGTTCGCGTTGATGCTTCTTAATCGCGAATTGACGCTTAATCATATACGGGAACACTTGCTTCATCGTATCCTCGCAGGGCACCATGACGGAGGCCGCGGGGATATCGCGGGTTAAGTGAATGGCGTCGAATTCGCATTTGGTCGTGCAGATGCCGCAGCCGATGCATTTGTTGGTATCCACAATCGAAGCTCCGCATCCTAAGCAACGGGCAGTTTCAATCTTCACCTGCTCTTCGGTTAAAGTCTTCCTAGCATCGCGGAAACTCTTCTTCGCGTCAAACGAACCATCCAATCCTTCCTCCTGACGGGCGGAATGGTCATAGTCATCAATAAAGACGTTATTCGTATCGAAGGCGACGAATTCCATCTTGTTGATGCCTTCGTCTTTGCTGGTCCCCGGGTGAGCGATGCGGTGCAAGGAATCCGCGGCCATCTTGCCCGCGGCAATGGCATCGATTACAAACTTCGGTCCCGTGAATACGTCTCCTCCTACCACGATTTGGGGATCGCTAGTCCGATAGGTATAAGGCTCTGCTAACGGAGCCCCGTTAGGTTTGGTCTCAACGCTAGTTCCTTTTAACAAGTCGCCCCATACGATCGATTGGCCAATTGCGAAGATCACGCGGCTCGCGGGTAATTCGATGGTCTCTTCTTCGTTATATAACGGAGCGAAGCGTCCCGTTTCGGGATCCTTGGTTTGGGTGCATTTTTTGAAAACGATGGAGGACACATGTCCTTTTTCGTCCACTTTGATTTCTTTGGGCCCATAGGAGCAAAGGATGTTCACACCCTCTTCCTCGGCTTCTTGCTGCTCTATTTTAGAAGCAGGCATCTCTTCTTTGGTTTCTAAACAAACCATCGTCACCTTGCTTGGGTTAAAGCGGCTGGCCACGCGAGCGCAGTCAATCGCGACGTTGCCTCCACCGACAACGACGACATCCCCATCCATCTTTTGATCTTGATGGTTGGTTGCTTCGCGCAAGAAGTCGACGGCGATGTTGCAACCTTCCGCGTTGTCGTTAAGAATACCCGGGCGACGGCCGCCTTGGCAGCCGATAGCAAGATAGAAGGCACAATAACCTTGTTTCTTGAGTTCTTCAATCGTGATGTCCTTGCCGACTTCGATGCCGCAACGGATTTCAACTCCTAATTCCTTCATGACTTCGATCTCGGCATCGATGATCGTCTTCTCTAGTTTATAGGAGGGGATTCCATAACGGAGCATGCCTCCGGGGAAGGGGCTCTTCTCAAAGACGGTGGGACGATATCCTTTTAACGCCAAGAAATAAGCCGCGCTTAATCCGGCGGGACCCGCGCCAATGATGGCAATCTTTTCTTTAAATTCGAATCCGTCGACCGCCGAGGGGATTTCCTTCTCGGGGATAAAACGGGTCGCGGGGTCTAAGTCACGCTCCGCCAAAAATTTTTTGACCGCGTCAATCGCAATGGCTTGGTCAATGGTTCCACGTGTACAGGCATCTTCGCAACGCTTGTTGCAGATACGTCCGCAAACCGCGGGGAAGGGGTTGTTCTTTTTGATTAAGGCAAGCGCGTCTTCGTAACGACCTTGGGCCGCTAATTTGAGATAGCCTTGAATCGCGATATGAGCGGGGCAAGCGGTCTTGCAAGGAGCGGTACCACTAGGATAGCAATTAATGCGGTTGGTATCGTTATAGGCTTCACTCCATTTGGAACGATCCCATTTGGTATTCGCCGGGTCTTCGATTTTCGGATATTGGACTTCGCTATGATCTTTGAGGCAAAGTTTTTGACCGAGCTTCACCGCGCCGGCCGGGCAATATTCCACGCATCGTCCACAGGCGACGCATTTAGCTTTCTCTACATGGGCCACATAAGCGCTACGAGACAAGTTCGGGGTATTGAATAATTGAGAGGTGCGCAACGCATGGCAAACCTTGGGGTCGCAGTTGCAGATGCCGATGATTTTATTCGGACCGTCGTTATTGGAAATCTGATGGACGTATCCATTCTTTTCGGCCTTTTGGAAAATCTCCAAGGCTTTTTCTTTCGTGATGTAATGGGCTTTTTGGGTATCGACGCAGTAATCGGCCATTTCGCCCACTGCGATGCACCAATCTTCCGGATCGCGTCCTGAGCCCATCCCCAATACTTCTTCGCACATCGTGCAGGAACAAGCGGAAGCGGCGATGTGGCCTTCGTATTTATCTAACCAATGGGTGATGTGCTCTAAGTCGATGGAACTCGTTTCATGCTCAATCGCTTTTTCTACCGGGATGACGTGCATGCCGATGCCGGCTCCTCCTGGAGGAATCATCGGGGTTAAGCCATTGAGAGGGTCAAAGGTCATGCGTTCAAAGAACCGGGCGATTTGGGGTTTCTCCGTGATTTGCTCTTTTCTCATGTTGGAGAATTCGGCGCTGCCCATGACGAAACGAGGGAGGACGTAATACTTTTTCCGTTCTCCGTTTTCTTCGTGATAATGCCATTCGATTAAGCCCGTGTAGCCCATGTGGAACAATTTGTCTTCGAGTTCCTTTTGGCTATATCCAAGCTTCTTCGTTAGTTTCATCATCTCCTCGATGGAATATTCCTGACGGAGCTTCATCTTGAGGGCGATTTCCGCCTCTTCGTCGCTGACAAATGCAGCCAAGCCATAATATTCGGGATCCTTGTAATTGACCTTGCGGAATTTACGGTCGGTAATTTTTTGGCCTAATTTCAAAATTAAGGGACGTTCCTTCTCTGGATAAGCCTCTGGCCCAGGATAAACGTTCGTGACATCTTCAAATTTCATACTGCATTCTCCACAATAATTTTGAACATCATACAAAGTATGTAAGATATTTTTCAACGTCAAAAATGGTTTATCGATACCGATTGAACGATTGCCCTTCGATTGTTTAATCCCTCGAGCTCAAGTATTTCTAATATCCCTTGAACATATGAAAAACCATTCATATAATATGCCTGATGATATGAATGAACGTTCATATCTTGGAGGATAAACCCATGGAAGAAGAAAGCATCTTCAATAAGGAATTCTGGATCAAGATTGCACGCTTGGTGCTAGGTGGAGGTATCGCCGCCGCTGGGTATTTCTATTTCAACGAATCTCATTTCCCTTTATGGGTAAATCTCCTTGTCATGGGAATCTCTTGGTTCATCCTTGCTTACGACGTCTTAATCGAAGCCGTAGAAGATATCGTAAAAGAACATCATGTTTTCAACGAAGAGTTCTTGATGATTATTGCCTCCGTTGGTGCCTTTGCCATCCGTGCCTTCGGCCCGGAAGCCAACGAATTCATCGAAGGCATCGCCGTCATGTTCTTGTTCCAAATCGGAGAATTGTTAGAAGACGTCGCGGATGATAAATCCCACAAAGCGATTCGCGATGCCGTCGGTTTACGGGCAAGCGTTGCCCACCTTGTTGAAAATGAATCCACAAAGGACGTGGATCCGAAATCCCTTCAAATCGGGGATAAGGTTCTTGTCCGCGTGGGAGAGATTCTGCCCGCGGATGGAACGATTATTGAAGGAAGCGGACACCTCGATATGTCTTCTTTAACGGGAGAATCGATTCCCGTAGAAAAGAAAACAAACGAGGACGTGAACGCGGGAACGATTCTCAAAGAAGGCTCCATCACGGTTTTGGTCAAACGCGAATACAAAGACAACACGGTTTCTAAGATCCTCGAACTCATTGAAGAGGGCGCGGAGAGCAAATCTAAGGCCACCCGTTTCGTGGATCAGTTTGCCACCTGGTATACCCCGATTGTAGTTTGCCTTGCCGTTTTAATTGCCGTACTGCCTCCCTTATTCTTGGGAATGAATAATGGGACAATCTGGGAAACCTGGATTTATCGTTCCTTGAATGTTTTGATCATCTCTTGCCCCTGCGCGATTGTGATTTCTGTTCCGATGGCCTATTTTGCAGGAATCGGATTGGCTTCCAAAAACGGCATCGTCATCAAGGGTGCGGCGGTCTTTGACCAATTATCCCGCCTAGGATATTTAGTCACGGATAAAACCGGCACGTTAACCAATGGGGACTTTGTTTTGTCTAAATCCAAGGCGGTTCATGGGTCAAACGAGGAACTACTAGAACTTGCTAAAGCTGCGGAAAGCCGTAGCAATCATCCGATCGCCGCAGCGATTAAACTAGCAGGTGGGTCTAATTATGATGAAACCCTTTTGACTTCTTATACCGAAGTCGCAGGACGCGGCATTGCCTGCACCTATAAAGGCCAAGAAGTTCTTGTTGGCAACGCCAGATTGCTCGAAGAAAACAACATCCGATTTGAAACGGTGAATGCGGTGGGGTCGATTGTTTATGTGGCCGCGAACCATGAGTACAGGGGATATCTTGTTTGCAGGGATACCTTACGTAATCAATCCAAGGAAATGGTCGAACGCCTCCATCAAGCAAAAGTTCAAATTACCATGTTGACGGGCGATAAGGAGACGGTAGCAACAGGCGTCAGCCAAGAACTGGGGTTAGATGAATACCACGCGGAATTATTGCCCCAAGATAAAACCAAGTTGCTCCAAGAGAAAATCCAAAATGCGGATAAAGCTGTCGCCTATATGGGAGATGGGATTAACGACGCGGCTTCCATCGCGGTTTCTGATGTTGGTATTGCGATGGGAGGAGCGGGAAGCGACCTTGCTATTGATAACGCGGATGTTGTGATTATGGACGATAACCCCTTGAAGGTCGCGTTTGCCTTATCGATCGCGTCGAAGGTCCGCGGACAGGTCCTCTTCAATATCATCTTCTCCTTATGCGTGAAATTAACGATTCTTCTCCTTTCCATCTTCCTTCCTGGATTCCCCATGTGGATTGCCGTTTTAGCGGATACCGGGTTAACGATGGTTTTAATTCTTATCACCATGGGGTTACTAAGACGAAAAATTCGTTAATTTAGCAAGGCACAAAAAGCCCATTTTATCGGGCTTTTTTTCTATCAACCTAAAAAAACTTAAAATATTTGAAATTTTTATAGGCAGAAGGGATAATAGTGGCGAGGCTATCAGTCATGTTATTAAATCGTGAGAACTGTTTGGCAAGAATTCGCCCCTTTTATGACGCGGACATCATCAAGGTTTTGACGGGTTCTCGGAGAGCCGGGAAATCCAAGGTTATTGAACAAATCATCCAAGAATTGAAGGCTAAAGGAGTCCAGGATAACGATATCCTCTATTTGAATTTCGAGGATTTACGCTTTGATGACATCGATGATTACAAAAAATTAAATAGTTACGTGCTGAGTCATAAAGGAATGAATAAACAGTATCTGTTCTTCGATGAAATCCAGCACGTTCAGTCTTTTGAAAAAGCTGTGAATTCTTTCCGCGTATCCTTTGATTGCTCTATTTTCATCACGGGTTCTAATTCGAAGATGCTTTCTAGTGAGATCTCCACTTTATTGACGGGACGCATCATCGGATTCACCATCTATCCCTTCACTTTTTCCGAAGCCAATGAATATGTGAAAAAACAAAATAGAGAACCGATCGAATTTGGCAATTATCTTCGTTTAGGCGGATACCCTCTTCGGTTTGATATTCCCGAGGAGAAAGCCGAAAGGGATTACCTTAGGGAATTGTTCGACAATATTTGCCGTAAGGACATTTTCACTCGCGACACCAAGATGGATAAAGCAAAATTCCTTAAAGTGGCAAAATATGTTTTATTAAATGCTGGGTGTGACTTTAACCCTGAAAAAATTGGCAATTATTTAAAAACAGAAGAAAAAGAGGATTGTTCTGTGGCCCCCATCTATGGCTATTTGGAAAAATTGGAAAGCAGCTTTTTGATTAAGCCCATCTACCGTTATAACATTGCCGGGAAAGCGGTTTTGAAGTCCAACCCCAAGTATTATGCGATGGATAACGGGATGAGATATATCTGCTCCAACGGGGATTCCTATGACCGCGGGAGATTCCTGGAAAACGTGATTCTGATTGAGCTGCTATCTAGAGACTACGAGGTATATGTTGGCAAAACTTATAAAGGCGAAGTAGATTTCGTTGCCTGTAAAAATGGCAAGAAATGCTTCATCCAGGTTGCGTTAACGATGGAGCAACAAGAAACCATCGATCGGGAATTTGGCGCTTTCAGCCCCATCAAGGATGGCGCGCCCAAATATGTGATGTCGTTAGACGCCGTGGATATGTCTCACGATGGAATCACACACTTAAACATCGTGGATTTTCTGCTAGGCAAGGTTGATATTCATTTAAGCTAGCGAGCTAATCTCTAAAGACTTCTCTTGCGTTACATCTATAAAAAGTATGATGAAGTATGAATCCGATTAATTGGCCTCAACATGGTTAAACTGGCGTTGACGTTTACGAAAAACCGTCCTAATCAAAGGCGGTTACTGTTTGTTTCAATTGGCTATTTCGTAATCAATGAGCAGAGGAATTTCGCGTCGAGGGTACGAGGCGGAACGCCAACGTTATGCTGCTTGTTGATCGCGGCATAGGCGACTTGAAGGAAAGCGTAGGCGATATCGAGGGGTTCTCCCTCCATGATTTTGCCCTCTTTTTGGGCTTCCGATACGAAACGGCAGAAATCTCCGGCGAGATCTGCTTTCTTATGCAAATCAATCCCGGATTCCTTGACCCGTTCTAATCCCGCATCGCGAAGGATGAGGAGAGCGACGTAACGTTCCGTTGGGCCTTCGGCTTGCAGTTCTTCCACGAACTTCGCCACGGCTTCGATTCCTGCCATGCCGTGGAGAGGATGGATGGCTTGAATCTTTTCGGTGATTTTAGAAGGGAAGACGATTTCTTCGCAGACGTAGCGAAATACGGCTTCTTTGGAAACAAAATAATGGTAGAAAAGGCCATGGGAGCAGTGGCTCGCCTTGTTAATATCGTCAATGGCAACTTTATCGTAATTCGCGTTGGCAAAGACGCGGAGGGATGACTGTAAGATTTTTTCGCGACGTTTGTCCTTAATCGCGTTATTTTGCTCAGCGGTTCTTGGCATATGGAATTCTCCTCGGATTTGGTTTCATCATAGGATGAGGATAATTTTCGTCAATAATTAATTTTCAACAACCCCGTTTCTTTCCGATTTCTTACTTTTTAGAAAATAAAATAGCATCAAGCCGAAGACGATGGTAAAAGCTATGGCTCCGATTAAATATTGATACCAAGTCGAAGTATTCGGCGTTGTGTAGACCGTATACATCTGATTATTGAAAAACATCGAGACAACGGAGCCCAAAATAAATCCCAAAACCCAGGTATAGGTGCCTTGAGGATGTTTTTCTAATAATCCCTTCATGGCTTTGGAGGTTGCAAGTAGCCCTGCGATGACCCCGATGAGGAGGATCAATGTCAATAATAGGCCGGGAACCAGCATCTCTTTGTTATGGAACATCGATACATGGGACCCGTCTCCCGCGGAGATATAAAGGTTCACCACCGGTTGATATAACCCAAAGATAAAGAGAACCATGGATCCCGAAATCCCGGGGATTAAGCAAGCAACCGCGGCGATGAAACCCACGAGCAGGACAACCACGAAAATCCAAGCGTTTTGATAAGGGTGATCAAAAGCTTCTTGGAAAGATAAGCTTGGCAATACCCCTGCCGCGCTTAAATAGGATAAAACCCCGATGCATCCGGCGAGCAGAAAACCTAGGACCACGCGGAGGATATCCATGCCCATATTCTTTTGGTGGCGGATATTAGAAACAATCAAGGGGATTCCCCCGACGACGAAACCCGCTAATGCGGCAATAAGGGGGAAGGGGAAATAGACGCTGGCGGCTTTTTGCCAAAATAGAAGCAATAAGACGGCGGAAACGATGCAGCCCAAGCCAATGGGGAGAAGGGTCAAAAACGCCTTGCCGAAATGGCGACGGAGGTCATCGATCGCCCCGATGAGCTTATCGTAGACCTTCACAATTAATCCAACGGTCCCAACGCTCACTCCCGGTAAGATTCCCGTTCCAAGGCTAGCTCCACGGGCAAAGTCCAAAAACCAATTTTTCATAACCGCGAAAAGTATATGGAATTTCCAAGCAAATGCGTAGAGGGTGTGATAGGATAAATTCGCTATGCGAACCTTAATTCTTTACACCTCATCCGCTGGCAGCACGAAAGCCTACGCGGAAGAAATCGCGCTCGGAATGGGCACGGAAGCGATGGAATTTAACAAGAAGAAATTCCGAAAAATGAATCTCGATGACTATGACACGATCGTTTATGGCGGTTGGGTCAAAGGCAGCCAAATCCAGGGAGTTGATGATTTCCTTTCCCGTTGGGAAGAGATGGAAAAGAAAAACGTCATCCTCTTTTCCTGCGGCATGTCCGCGGTCTATAAGGAAGTCCGCGACAATTTGATTTCGGCGAACCTTCTCGACCTTTATCACCTTCGTTTCTATCCCCTTCGCGGATCCTTTGATTACAACAAACTCAACTTCCGCGACAAGATGATGATGAAACTCGGCCTTCAACAGGCCCTTGCCATGGGAAAAGGCGAAGACAAGGACAATAACTTCCTCCAGCAGGCTTTGCAGCAACCCTTTGTCTATAAAGATACCGAAGGGGTCAATCGGATTTTGTCCGTTCTCCATCGGTTAGCCAGTGAGCAAAACGCATGAAATTAATCGTTGGACTTGGCAATCCTGGCAAAGAATACGAAGGCACCCGCCATAACATGGGCTTCATGGCCATTGACGCGCTTGCCGAAATGATTGGATGCGATTTGGACCGTCATGATTTTAAGGGCACCTATGGCATCCTCCGTAATCACCCCTCTTTCTCCGAACCAATCGCCCTTTTGAAACCGGATACCTTCATGAATCTTTCGGGGGAATCCGTTCAGCCCTTCATGGCCTATTTTAAAATCCCGTTAGAAGATTTAATCGTGATTTATGACGACATGGCTATCGAAGAGGGGAAGATTCGTCTTCGTCCCTTTGGCTCTGCAGGCAGCCATAACGGCATGAAAAGCATCATCAATCGTCTAGGCTCCGACCGTTTTAAGCGGATCCGCATTGGAATTG
The DNA here is from genome assembly GCA_934700895.1 of uncultured Bacilli bacterium. GTDB lineage: Bacteria > Bacillota_I > Bacilli_A > RFN20 > CAG-826 > Alloenteromonas. The sequence continues at coordinate 136,469 of CAKUXV010000004.1, read as the reverse complement.
GCGAGCCCCCTCATACTGGGGTGGATTATGTCTTATCCAAACCAACGGGCGAAAGTTTAACCAAAACCCAGGAAGGGATTCAAACCGCGGCCAAGGCGGTGAGGGATTTCCTTCTCCACGACTGGAATTACGCGATGAATCATTTTAATCAGTGAGGAGCATATCGATTTGAAAGAATTGTTGGATGCGGTTCTAACGAGCAATGCCATCCCCCCTCTTCGGGCGAAAAAGGGGTCTTTCGTTGTGGAAGAAACCTTGGGGGCGGGATTATTATTCGCCTCTTTGTTTCATTCTAAACCCCAAAATTACGCCTTAATCGCGACGAATCAATATAGTGCCCAACGCCTCTATGAATTCCTCCTGAATTTTTTGCCAGAGGAACAAGTTGTCTTCTTTCCTAGCGACGAATTATTAAGGGCGTCCGCGCTTTCTAGCAGCCGTGAATTGCTCTCTCAACGCCTCTATGCCCTCGGTCAATTGCAGGATACGAGTTCCAAGAAGATATTGGTCACCCACCCTTCCGCCTTATTGCGTTATCTTCCTTCTCCCAAGCAATTTAAAGAAGAGACATTGCGCTTTAAAGTCGGGGGCCATTGCGATTTAAAGCAACTCAAAGCCCGTTTGTTGGACGCGGGGTATACGGCCAATTCTAAGGTGGAGCATTCGTTACAATATGCAAGCCGCGGCGACATCCTCGACATCTATAGCGTCTCCTACCTCGACCCGATCCGTATCGAATTCTTCGATGATGAAATCGAAGAAATCAAATTGTTCGATATCCAAACCCAGCAATCGAAGCAAAGCCTTTCTTCTTGCACGATTCTCCCCGCGACGGATATGCTTTTAAGCGACGATCAAATCACCGCGTTCGTGAAAAAGGCCGCGGAGATGAAAAAAGAGGGGCAGGAGGATTTAGGCTCCGTCAACCCCCTTTTGGCGGAGACCCTGAACCAAGAAGTAGGACGCGTCTTAGAAGAATTCGTCTCCAAATCCTATCGCCCAGAACTTTATCCTTATTATGGGTTGGCTGCCTCCTCGTCCCATTGTGTGCTCGACTATTTCGATCCGGAAGTTGTCTATATTACGAACAAGGGGCCCTTTCTTGATGCCTCCACCCGTTTAGAGCAAGAGGCGGAGCAATATTTAGGGGAACTCTACGCGGAAGGCCATGCTTTGCGGGGATTACGTCAATATATGCCTTTAAACGAGGCCTTATCCCCCAAGAATCGAAGCGTCCTCTATTCCAGTCAGTTCGCGACTTCTCCTGATGATATTTCCTTCCAGGCCCATCGCATCTCCTTAACGGGAACTTCGATTTCTTCCATTGTTCCTTCCATTCAAAGCTATTTGTCCTTAAACGATAAAGTCGTTCTTTTCTTGCCTGAACTTCATCAACGTCAAACGGTGGAATCCTTGCTCCATGATGCCCAAATCGAATTCGAGAAGACGGAGGGTTACGCCTTGCCAGAAGGGCGTCTTGGCATCAGCGAGAAAAACCTTTCCGACGGCTTTGAAATCCCCTCTCTTCGTATCGCCTTCCTTTCTAGCAGCGAGCTATTTCGTCATAAAGCGGTCGCCTCTCGCTTCACGAGCCGTTTTAAGGAAGCCACGATTTTAAAATCCTACGAAGATTTAAAACCGGGCGACTACGTGGTCCATGAATATAAGGGCATTGGGCAATTTCTCGATATCCAGACGATTGAAACGGATGGGGTGCACCGGGATTATCTTCATATCGCTTACGCGGGGAACCAATTCCTTTACGTCCCCTTGGAGCAATTCCGTTTGGTCCGTAAATACGCGGGACGGGAAGGGGCCGCGCCGAAACTATCGAGTTTATCTGGGCACGACTGGGATAAGAAGAAAGCCAAAATCCGTGCCCGCATCAACGAACTCGCGGACCGCCTGATTGCCTTATATGGCAGCCGTGCGCGAACCGCGGGGTATAGTTTCCCTCCCGATGATGATTTGCAGGCTCAATTTGAAAATGAATTCCCCTATACCTTGACTGCCGACCAACTAAAGGCTGTTCAAGACGTCAAAAAAGATATGGAGTCGCCTGAAATCATGGATCGCCTCCTTTGCGGCGACGTGGGATTTGGCAAGACCGAGGTCGCTTTCCGTGCAGCTTTTAAAGCAATTTGCGCGGGTAAACAGGTCGCGCTTCTATGCCCAACGACCTTGCTATGCCGTCAACATTTTGAAGTGGCCAGCGAGCGGTTTGGACCCTTTGGAGTCCATCTTGCCCAATTCTCTCGTTTGATTCCCGACTCCGTCCAAAAAGAAAACATTGAACTCGTCAAAGAAGGCAAAATCGATTTCGTGATTGGAACCCATCGCTTGTTGTCCAAGGATTTTTCCTTCAAGGATTTGGGCTTATTAATTGTGGACGAAGAGCAACGGTTTGGGGTGGAGCAAAAAGAGAGAATCAAGGAAATGAGGAAGGACGTGGATGTATTAACCCTCTCCGCGACCCCGATTCCTCGAACCCTTCAAATGTCGCTTGTAGGGATCCGCCCCATCTCAGAAATCAACACGGCTCCTTCTTCCCGCATGCCGATCCAAACTTATGTCACCCCGTTCCGTCAGGATGTAGTCGATGAACTCATTCAACGCGAACTCGCCCGAACGGGACAAGTTTATTACGTCCATAACCGCGTAGAGACGATCTATTCTTGCGCGAACCGGTTGGCCGCCCGTATTCCAGGGGCCGAAGTTGGGGTGGTGCATGGCCAAATGGAAAAGGCTGACGTCGAATCCGTCATGGAACGGTTCTACGATGGGACCGTCAATGTGCTTGTTTGCTCTTCGATTGTTGAAAACGGAATTGATGTGCCCAATGCGAACATGATTATCGTTGAAGACGCGGATCATTTTGGCTTATCGCAGCTATACCAAATCAAAGGGCGCGTAGGACGCGGTAACCGCATCGCTTACGCCTATTTGATGTATAAGGAAAACAAACGGATGAACGAAGAGGCCCAAAAGCGGCTTCAAGCCATCCAAGAATTCACTGAACTCGGTTCGGGATATAAAATTGCCCAACGCGATTTGATGATTCGCGGGGCGGGGGATATCCTCGGCCCCGAGCAGGCTGGTTTTATTGACTCGGTTGGTTTAGACCTCTATTTGAAACTATTGAACGAAGCGGTTGAAAGCAAGAAGACTGGGGTCTTGGAACAGCCGATGAAAGAAACCAAGGTTCTGTCCGTGGATGCTTATATCCCCGGGGATTACGCCTCCAAAAGCGACAAGATTCAGCTTTACCAAGAACTCGAAGATGCCAAATCCGAGGGGGACATCCTATCGTTTAGCAAGAAAATCCGCGATATTTATGGGCGGATTCCTCCCGAAGTCAACGCGCTCATCAACAAGAAACGAATCGACCTCATCACGGACTATGAAGAATTCGACTCCCTCAAAGAATTTCCCACTCGCGTGGATATCGCGATGTCGTCCTTGTTCACCCAAGTCGATGGAATCGCCGGGGAATTATTCGACGCGCTTTATTCTTGCCTCCGGTCTATCAAAGTCACCTATGTGAACAAACGCCTGCTTGTTTCCGTCGTTAAAAAAGACGATTGGCTCACCATGACGTTAAAAGTTCTGAAGGCGATTCATAAAACGTATCAAAAACACGCACCACAATCCCTATAGGTATTGTGATAAACTTTCTTCATGCGTTTGGATAAATTTTTGAAAGTGTCCCGATTGGTGAAGCGAAGAGAAACGGCGAAGGAGCTTTGTGACTTCGGCGCGGTGAAAACCAATGGGAAGGTATCCAAGCCATCGAGCGAGGTGAACGGGGGAGACGTTTTAGAACTCGAACTCGGTCGTCATCACCTCAAAGTGAAGGTCTTAGAAATCCGCTCTTATGCGAATAAGCAGACGGCATCTTCCCTTTACGAAGTGCTCGAAGACCGCCTTGAAGAGCGAAAGGAGAATCACGATGTTGAATTTTAAATTTGACCCGAAGGCCACCTATTTGATTGCCTGCACCTATGGACCCGACTCCATGGCGTTGCTTGATATGGTTCAGAAAAAGGGTGGGAAACCCATTGTCTGTTGCATCAACTACCACCTTTTTGCCACTTCTAATGATGATGCGGCTTCCTTGGCTGACTATTGCAAGAAGGCCGGACTTGAAATGGAATATTTGGATTGCGATGCCTTGCCGGAAGAATCCAAACAAAAAGAAGACACGGACTTTAAACTTTGGGCGAGAAAGATTCGTTATGCTTTCTTCCAAGAACAATATGCCAAACATCACGCGAGCGGTCTATTCGTCGCCCATCAACAAGATGATGTCATCGAATCCTATTTGATGGAAAAAGAAGGCATGGAAAAATCAGGAGGATACGCCTTGTCCCCGATGCAGGAAGTTGCCGGCATGATGGTCATCCGCCCCTTGCTCCACTTCACCCATCAAGACTTGCTCGAATATAACGAAGAGAATCACGTCCCCTATTCCAGCAATAGCGAAAAAGCAGAATCCGAATTCATCCGCAGTGAAATCCGTAAACGGATTGCCAATTTAAACGAAGTGGAACGCGCTCAGATTTTGGATGAGATGATCGCCAAGAAATCGAACATCATCTTGCTCCGCAACGAAATCAAGCAACGGATCGATGATGGCGAAGAACTCGAAATCCGTGCGTTGCTTGCTTTGCCTCGCGATGAATTCGTTGCGACCTTGGCGAGTTTCGTCGCACGCGCGGACGCTTCTATTGTTTTAAGCGCCAAAGACGTGGAGGAACTCCGCGCTTTCATGCTTTCTCCTAAACCTAACGGAGCGTATCACCTTAAAGGAGACGCTTATTTATTAAAGGAATACGATATCGTCCTCCTTGGCCATAACCCGAGCCTTCTCCCCTATACCTATACGTTAGAGAAACCCGGCAAGTTATCCACGGAGCAATTCGACCTCGATTTCTCGATGGGCGCGGAAGATCGCGGCATCACCGAAGCGGATTACCCTTTAACGATTCGCACGGCCTTGCCCCAAGATAGCTATGTTGTCCACGGCTATCTCCAAAACGTTCGCAAAGCCTATTCCATGTGGAAAATGCCGACGGCTATTCGTGAGATTTGGCCCGTATTTATTAATAAAGATGGAAAAATCATCTACGTCCCCCGTTATGCGATGGATTTCCGGGAATACCATACTTCAATCCTCCGTTTGCATTTGCCACAAGAAACAAAATAACAAAATTAGTTGTGTTTTGATTGACGGGGATGAAAACCCGTGTAATGTTGCACTAGCGGAAAATCCGCGTGCAAGAATAAAGATATAAATAGAAAGGAGCTTCAACATGAATGATGGACAGCAAAAACGAAATGGTTTTAGAAATTTCATTCCGATGCTTTTGATTTTAGCCCTCATCAGCATCATCACGTTTGTGGCGATCAAACCGCTTTTCAACCGGTCCGAAACCTGGGCCGCCTCCGTCCTTGATAAATACATGGGCGTTGGTTTGACACAAAGGGATTCGGACGGAGATGGAAAAAAGGATGAATATCTTCTTTCCACCGAAGCGTTGAGCTATGAAGAATACAAAGCGAACAAGCGCCGCGTCTACCAATACACGGTTTCGGAAAGCTACAAAGCCGTCGTGGTCAGCGGTTATTACCTCAACGAAGCCGATCGCAGCTTCGCCTTCAACGTTCGCATCGAAGCCGAGAAATGGAACAATGCCTTCTTAGCAGACTATACGGGCGAAATCGGAACCGAAGATGACGGAACCGGAACCCTCACCCCCGTTTACGGGACGGTCACGGCCACCCACCTTTCCTATTCTTCGATCTTTGCTTCCCGCTTGGAACAAGCCAAGACCAGCGATCCAACCTTCGCCAATAAGCAAGACGTCGTTTATTTCAACGTCAAAGATGCCTTCGAAGTCTCTTGGTTAGACACCTGGGGGCCGACGATCCTTTCTTCCTTAATCGTCATCGGCGTTGCCTTCTTCCTCTTCTCCCGTCTTAATAGCATGGGAGCAGGACAAAACGGCATCATGTCCTTTAATAAATCGCCGGCGCGTCGTGCGGATAACACGAAAGTGAAATTCGACGACGTTGCGGGATGCGACGAAGAAAAAGCCGAAATGGTCGAATTGGTCGGCTATTTGAAAGACCCAAAGAAATATGCCAAATTCGGTGCCCGTTTGCCCAAAGGCGTCCTCCTTATCGGCCCGCCTGGCACCGGTAAAACGTTGCTTGCTAAAGCCGTTGCTGGAGAAGCGGGCGTCCCCTTCTATAGCATTTCTGGCTCTGATTTCGTTGAAATGTACGTTGGCGTTGGTGCCGGACGTGTCCGTGACCTCTTCAAACAAGCCAAAGCCACGGCTCCGTGCTTAATCTTCATTGATGAAATCGACGCGGTTGGTCGTCAAAGAGGCGCTGGATTAGGCGGGGGAAACGACGAACGCGAACAAACGTTGAACCAGTTGCTTGTTGAAATGGACGGCTTTGAAGCTAATTCCGGAATTTTAGTCATTGCCGCGACGAACCGCGACGACGTCTTGGACCCCGCGCTTCGTCGTGCTGGACGTTTCGACCGTACGATTACGGTCTCCTTGCCGGATTGCTCGGGACGTGAAGCCATCTTTAAGGTTCACGCGCGTGGAAAGAATATTGACCCCGAAGTGGACTTCAAGGCGCTTGCTAAGCGCACGGTTGGCTTCTCGGGCGCGGATATCGATAGCGTTTTAAACGATGCGGCCATCCTTGCCGTTCGTAGCAATAGACCGACGATTGGTTTGGCCGAAATCGATGAGGCGATTGATCGCCGCATCGCCGGACCTGCTAAATCCAGCAAAGGCATGTCGGAAAAAGAACGGAAACAAGTTGCTTACCACGAAGCGGGGCACGCGGTTATCGGCATCAATTTGCCCTACAGTGAAAAAGTGCAGAAAATCACGATTGTTCCTCGCGGAAATACCGGTGGTCACGTCTTAATGACCCCGGAAGATGACCGTTTCCTCATGACGAAGAACGAACTCATCGCCCAAATCACGGGATTGCTTGGTGGACGTACCTCCGAAGAAATCTTCTTCCAGGATGTTTCTACCGGTGCCTCGAATGATATCGAAGAAGCGACTCGTTTGGCCCGTTTGATGGTCACCGAATTCGGTATGTCTGAACTTGGTCCCATTCAATATGAAAAGAATACGGGTTCGGTCTTCCTTGGTCGCGACTATGCGAACACCCAAAAGAACTTCTCGACCCAAGTGGCTTATGAAATTGATAAGGCGGTCCGCCAAATCATTGATGAAGCCCATAAAAACGCCGAAAAGGTTCTCTTGCAGTACAAGGATCAAGTCATCCTTGTTGCGAACCGTTTGCTCGAAAAAGAAACCATCACGGCCGAAGAAATCGAATTCCTTTGCAAGAATGGTTATTTGCCAGAAGATACTTCCCATTTAGGAAGCGTGAAGGTTGAAACGAAAGTTAAGCCTGCCATTGAAGCTGAAACGCCTTCTGATAAGAAGGAGGAACCTGCGGAGGAGTCTTCTGACAAGAAGGAAGAATCCACGGAAAAGAAATCCGAAAAACCTTCTGACGGCAAAGCGGAAACAAAATAATCTCCCCTTCATCGTCATGCCCCGTGCCTCGTGCGCGGGGTTTTTATATGTAAGGTTTAAGAGGTGTTAAGAGATTCGTTGTGGCTAGCCTGATAAACCGTTTTTAGGGGGCAAAACAGAATACGCGAGAGATTAAACCTCCTAATAAACCTCCTGCTGCCAAACGTCTCTTGAAGGGGTTATGAAGGGCGGAAAACGAGTGTCTCTTTGGAAAATAAAAAAAGCTAAATAAAGCCTCAGTTTTGCAAAACTGGTATAGGACGTATATTTCTACGTAAAACTCGTAAAACGTCCCTACGAGCCTAAAAACAGACTGTTTGTTTGATTTGGAAAGAGCCGAAAATGGCCAATTTTTGCTTCGAATTGAAGTTAAAAATCGTGAATAGAAGGAAAGACAATAAAGCCTTATAAGATAGGGGGAACGAATAGTGTTTAATCCAGTTGTTTGGTGTTAAAGAAACCCGCCCGGTAAATACGAAATGGAAACTCGAATGTAATTTTAGAATTCATTTTTGCCGGTTTGGTAAATATGTTTAGGTTATGTTCCCTTTTGGGCTATTAAGAAAATCAAAAGGAGATCGTTCTCAAAAAATACCAAGGCGAGAGAAAGGTGAAACGTGGAAACTAATCTAGAAATATGAAAGCGTGAAAATGATTTTCATAAAGGTTTAAACCCATAGAAAACAAAAGAATTAGACCCAAATAAGTAATCTAGAAATCAGAAAATTACCAATTTGATAGAATTAAACATTCCTTTTGAAAAAATACCGAAGAATACTTGAATATTAAAAGAACTCATTTTTATATAATAAGCCACTATTTTAAAAAATGGCTTTTTATATAAACTTCATTGTTTTATAATTTGACTATGGGAAACTTAGGGTACCAAAACGTCCTAGATTTAATGGGGCAGGGCATCTATTCCAAAGATCAACTTTACGATTTGGTCTACCGTGTTTTCCCGGACTATTCCCCAAATAGCTGTTTATGGGTTATTGGAGAACTGGTGTCTAGACACGAAATTACGAGTATCGGGTACGGCTTATTTCGAAAAAGAATTTTGGAAACTTTCCAAACTGAACTGTCTGCGAAAAATAAAAAAATATTAGAACTCTCCAAGCAAGGTTTTCCTTATTCCTCTTTATGCATTTACCAAACTTCATGGATCGATGAACTCCTCTCCATGCCTGGCGGGCCTGATGCGACGATTCTTGAAATCGATAAGGAAAACACCTTTTCCCTCTATTATTCGCTCCACCATAAGTTTGGCAGAAACGTGATGGTCGAACCCAAAGAACACGACCTAGAAATGTACTTTGAAAATTCGTCAATCATCGTTAAAAAGTTGTTTTCAAAATCTCCTGTGAATAAGGATGGTTCCTTACGACTAGAAAAGTATGTGGTTGATTTGCTTGCGGATCGGACGATAAAACATTTCTATTACGGGGTGGACCTAGAACCGATTTTGGTTGGAATGCTTCAAAAATATGAATGCAATTATTCGACTTTACTTACTTATGCCAAAAGAAGAAAAGTGGAGGAGGAAGTACGACAAATCTTAAGACAAAGTTTACCGGATAGCTTGATGCAGATACTTGATAATAACACGGAAGGAGTTTCCAATTTATGAAGATTAAAAACATTGAAATTCAGGGCCATGTAATTTTAGGACCGATGGCTGGGGTCACCACGCTTGCCTACCGTGATTTTATGAAGGCGTTTGGAGTTGGGCTAAGTTATAGCGAAATGATTTCTGATTGCGGCATCGATTATGGGAACGCGCGAACCTTTGAGTATCTTCAAACTTCGAAACTCGATCGGCCAGTAGGGTTGCAATTATTTGGTTTTTCCGCGCAAAACGCCGTTAAAGCAATCGAGATAATCGAAAAATGCGCGGATTTTGACATGCTGGATATTAACTTGGGTTGCCCAGTTTTTAAGGTGACTAAAACAGGGGCGGGATCTGCTTGGCTGAAGGACCCCGTTGCTCTAGAAGAATACATGAAAGAAATCTGCCGCGTATCCACCAAACCCGTCAGTGCGAAAATCCGTCTTGGATGGGATGAAAATTCCATTAATGTTTATGAGGTTGCTGAAGCGTTAGAAAGAGCTGGAGTTTCCTTCTTAACCATTCACTGTAGAACCAAAGCTCAAGGGTATACGGGTGAAGCCGATTATCATGCGATTTCCGATATGAAAAATCATATCAAAATTCCCTTCTGCGTTTCTGGAGATATCTTCACTCCCCAAAAGGCAAAAGAGGCGATTGATATCACAGGGGCTGACTGTGTGATGGTGGCTAGAGGAGGGGTTGGAAATCCTTACCTCGTTACTCAAATTAACCACTATTTAGATACGGGTGAATTGCTTCCATCACCAGGTGTCATTCAACAGGCTATTTGGGCGGAGGATTTAGCGAACAAAGTGATGGAACAAAAAGGCGAAATTGTTGGCGTGCGTGAACTTCGCGGAATTATCCCTCATTTCTTCTCTGGATTTCCCGGTTATAAGAAAATTAGAAACGAAATCGCGACTAAAACACATACCAAAGAACAGCTGATGAGGGTTTTACATGGCATCCAAGACCGCGGCACATGCTAGTCATGGGTTCGGCCCTTTGCTATTTCCGGATTCGGAAATTTTGATTTTGGGATCCTTTCCTAGTGTCTTGTCCCGCAAGCAAAATTTCTTTTACGGTCATCCAATGAATCGCTTTTGGCCTTTGCTTTTTGCTATTTACGGAGAGGATTTTAGTCAAGACATCGGTATCAAAACGGACTTATGCAAGCGACATCACATTGCTCTTTATGACGCGATTGAAGAATGCGATATCGTGGGGAGTAGCGATTCCTCAATTCGGAATGTCGTTCCTTCCAATATCCAGGAATTCCTTAAAAAGGCGCCCATTCATCGTATTATTTTGAACGGAAAGAAATCCGAATCTTGTTTCTACCGCTATCAAAGTATCCCTTCCAATATTGAAATCATTACCCTTCCATCAACAAGCCCAGCCAATGCAGCTTGGTCCTTGGAAAAGCTGTTAGAAGTTTGGAAGAAAGCACTTTCTTAAAAAGAATTTCACCTTACCTATTGAATTTAAAATGAATTTAGCGAAAATAAAGTTCGTTAACGAACGAAATGGAATTTTAACTATGGAAAAAGAAGAAAATAATCTTGGACTAGCCATCTCGAAAACTGCGAAATGCATTCGTCACGGTATGGAAGCGTGGATTGCTGCTCACATGGGAGATGAAATCACTACCCAGCAGGGAAGATTATTGGGATACCTTTACCGTCACCCGGAAGCGGGGGCCGCAGATATCCAATTATCCTTTGGTTTATCGAAATCGAGCGTCTCCGAACTCATCAAGTCTCTCGTTTCTTCTGGCTATTTGGTTTATCAAAAAGCAGAAGAGGATCGTCGGCAAAGAAGAATTGTCCTAACGGCCAAAGGTCGGGCGCACGAAGAGAAAGCCAACCGCATTATCGAACAATACGAAGAAAGACTCGTCGCCCATTTAAGCTTTAATGAACAAGCCACATTAGAGAAACTGTTAGATGTTGTAAAACTCAACGCAGAGGAGGTTCTCCATGAAGAGAGTGATAAGTGATAGTGAACGCCGCCTCATAGAGGAAGGCAAACGAAAAAGCGAAGAAGAAATAAGAAAAGCAAAGGAATATCATGCGACTCGTCGCTTGCTTAAATATCTGCATGGATATGGAAAAGAAGTGGGTTTTGCATGGTTTTTGGTGGCAATTGAGGTTATTTGTGAAGTCTTAATCGCCTTCTTCGCCCAAAGTGCAGTGAACGTGATTCAAGATGCTGCCGATGCTCCGTTAAACTGGAATTCGCTAGGCTTATGGTGTGGCATTATGATGGGGCTGGCCCTCGTTAGCTGCACATCGGGTGTGTTTGCAGGATTCTGCGCTGCCAAAGCCAGCGCAGGTTTCGGCAAGAATCTCCGCCAAGAGATGTATTACAAGATTCAGGACTATTCATTCGCGAATATCGATAAGTTCTCCACCGCATCCCTCGTTACTCGTATGACGACGGACGTGTCCAACGTTCAGAACTCGGTCCAAATGATCCTACGTATGGTGGTCCGCGCCCCGTTTATGATGGTTTTTGCTTTAACAATGGCAGCAATAACGGAATGGCATTTGGCTCTTATTTTCTTAGCCATTATTCCCTTCTTAGGCGCGGTTTTATTTGGCATTTCGGCGATTGTTCATCCGACTTTTGTCCGCGTCTTCAACGCCTACGATGATTTGAACGCCTCCGTTCAAGAAAACCTTAACGGCATCCGTGTTGTTAAATCCTTCGGCCGTGAAGATTTCGAAAACGAGAAGTTTGGCAACGTTTCCTACTTTATTTATCGAGGGTTTACCCATGCTGAGCACATTCTTGCTTTCAATAGCCCGGCTATGCAGCTATCTGTTTACGCTGCCATGCTTGCGTTGTCTTGGTTTGGCGCGAAGATCATCGTTGCGACGGGAGGGGTTGGCTCCTTCCGTACGGGCGAACTCACTTCGATGTTTAGCTATGCGATGCAGATTCTCAACGCGCTTAACATGATTTCGATGTGTTTCGTCATGATTACGATTAGCCGCAACTCGGCGGAGCGCATTTACGAAGTTTTGATCGAAAAACCAACCATCACTTCACCGGAAAACGCCTTGATGGAGGTTCCTAATGGCGCGGTGGACTTCAACCACGTGAACTTCAAATATTTTGAAGACGGCGATAAAGACGTTCTCCATGATGTGGACGTTCATATTCCTAGCGGTTCTACAGTTGGTATCATCGGTGCAACGGGTTCCTCTAAATCCACGTTAATTTCCTTAATCGCGCGTTTATATGATGTAAAAGACGGAGAAGGAGAAGTCCTTGTCGGCGGGCATAACGTCAAAGAATACGACTTAAAAACGTTGCGTGATGCGGTCGCGGTTGTTTTGCAAAAAAACGTCTTGTTCACCGGCACGATTCGTTCCAATTTGCTTTGGGGCAACGAATCCGCCACCCAAGAACAAATCGAGCATGCATGTCATATCGCCTGCGCGGATGAATTCATCAACGGATTCCCAAAAGGCTATGACGCCCCGATTGAAGAAGGCGGAACCAACGTTTCCGGCGGGCAACGTCAACGTCTTTGCATCGCTAGAGCTTTGCTTAAAAATCCTAAGATTTTGATTCTAGACGACTCCACGTCTGCCGTGGATACGCATACGGACGCCTTGATTCGTGCGGCTTTCCGCACGGAAATTCCAGACGTCACTAAATTCATTGTTGCCCAACGTATTTTGTCCATCAAAGACTGTGACAAAATCCTGATTCTCGATGATGGAAAAATTCTAGACCAAGGGAACCACGAAGAACTGCTTTCCCGCTCCCCTGTCTACCGCGAATTGGTGGAAACACAGCTTGGAGGAGGTGATTTCGATGCCGAGTAAAAAGATGGGTAAAGCCCAAAAATTATCGTTAAAACAAAGCTTCTCTTTGATGGGTCGTCTTTTCAAAATGATGATCCACTATTACCCCTGGCAAATGCCATGCGCGGCCTTGCTTATCATTATTAGCGCGATTGCCGGCGTCGTTGGCTCCTTGTTTACGGGCCAAATTGTTGTTGGCCACTACGTCTTATTGATGTTAGGAAAAGAAAGCGAACTTGCGACTTCGAATTCACCTTTACTTTCTTTCCTGCCACCTGATTTTGGCACAGCCATCTTCATTATGATGGGAATCTATTTGGTTGGCGTTTTGGCCACCTATGGATACCAATTAATGGTTTCTACGATTGGCCAGGGCACCCAAAAGCGGATTCGCGATGGCGTGTTTTCTCACATGGAAACCCTTCCCTTGCGTTATTTTGACTCCCGTTCTCACGGTGACATCATGTCCGTTTATACCAATGACATCGATACGCTTCGCGAAATGACTTCTCGCGTCGTGCCGATGCTTGTGAATTCGATTGTCACGATGATCGTGGCCCTTGTCGCCATGATTATGGCGAGCTGGGTGTTATTGCTCATCGTTTTGGGCTTCACCGCCATCATCGTTGCGATTGTTTTGTTCATCACCAAACGTTCCGCCCATTTCTTCGTCGGCCAACAAGCGGCTTTAGGGAAAGTGGATGGATACGTCGAAGAGATGGTCAGTGGACAGAAGGTTATCAAAGTCTTTAACCACGAAAAAGCGGCGGAAGCCGGCTTTGACGAATTGAACGAAGAGCTTTGCATGTTTACGACTCAAGCTCAACGCTTCTCCTCGATTCTTGGCCCGGTCGTGAACAACATTTCGAATTTGCTTTATTGCACGATCGTTTTGCTAGGCGGAATCGGTATTGCCTTTTCTTGGCCGACGATTGGCGTTGGCGTCATCGTCACTTTCCTTGGATTAGGCCGTTCCTTCACCATGCCGATTATGATGATTGCCAACCAAATCAATTTCCTTGTCATGGCAATGGCTGGCGCTTCCCGCATCTTTGGAATCATGGATGAACCGAGCGAAATCGATGAAGGCTATGTCACCTTAGTTCGCGCCAGCGAAGATGCGAACGGAAATCCAAAAGAAAGCGATACGTATACCGGAAAATGGGCGTGGAAGCATCCCCATACGGATGGATCGAAGACGACCTATACGTGGATGAAGGGCAAAGTCAACATGTACGATGTCGATTTTGGCTATGTCCCTGAAAAGACGGTTCTTCATAACATTACCCTTTATGCCGAACCGGGTCAGAAAGTGGCGTTTGTTGGACCTACTGGAGCAGGAAAAACAACGATTACCAACCTCCTGTCCCGCTTCTATGACATCGCTGACGGCAAAATCCGCATTGATGACATTAACATCAACAAAATCAAGAAGCATGACCTCCGCATTGCTATTGGCATGGTCTTGCAGGATACGAATCTCTTTACTGGAACCGTGAAGGACAATATCCGTTATGGCAATCCTAACGCCACGGATGAAGAAGTGGTTCACGCGGCTAAACTAGCTAACGCGGATAACTTCATTCGCATGTTGCCACAAGGATATGACACCTTGCTCCATGGTGCGGGAGCGGGCTTATCCCAAGGGCAACGCCAATTGATTTCGATTGCCCGGGCCGCTTGTGCCAACCCGCCGATTTTGATTCTGGATGAAGCGACTTCCTCCATCGATAGCCGTACCGAGAAGTTGGTTCAGCAGGGGATGGATGCGATTATGAAGGGACGTACCGTCTTCGTCATCGCTCACCGCTTGTCCACGATTCAAAATTCGGATGTCATCATGGTTCTAGAAAACGGTCGAATCATCGAACGTGGCTCTCATGAATCGTTACTAGAAGAAAAAGGGAAATATTATCAGCTTTACACCGGCGGCAAAGCTACCGAATAAAGGAAAGAAAAATCGCGGTATTCACCCTAGATTTTGTTCGGTGTATACCGCTTTTTCTTTTGACTCATTTCTATTTTCTTTCATTGCGAATACAATGTTGGAAACGAGGACAACTCACCATGGAAGATAAGGTTTTAGAACGAATTTTTGAAGAAGAAAAACAAAGGCAAAATAATGGCATTGAGCTCATTGCCAGCGAGAACTACCCCTCCAAAGATGTCTATGAGGCCAGCGGAAGCATTTTGATGGCTAAATATGCGGAAGGGTACCCTGCTCATCGCTATTATGGAGGATGTCGAAACGTGGACGAGGCAGAAAATCTTGCTGCCGAACGGGCACAGAAATTGTTCCATTGCTTATATGCCAACGTCCAACCTCATAGCGGCTCCCAAGCCAATTTCGCCGCTTATCACGTTTTGCTTAAACCCGGGGATAAAGTGTTGTCTTTGATCCTTAATGACGGCGGTCATTTAACCCATGGGTCCCCTGTTTCCTTCTCTGCCCAAACTTATAACTTCGTCCATTACCCCTTGGGGGAAGATGGACGTTTGGATTTAACAATCATTGAAGAATGCCTCGAAAAAGAGAACCCCAATCTCCTTTTGGCTGGCTATAGCGCCTACCCTTATGAAATTGATTTCAAGGCTTTGCGTGAACTCGTGGACCGTCATAACGCCCATTCGCCCGTGTATTGCTATTTCATGGTGGATATGGCCCATATCGCCGGCATCATCGCTGCGGGGTTAACCCAAAATCCTTGCCTGTATGCCGATATCGTGACGACCACGACGCACAAGACTCTCCGTGGGCCCCGTGGAGGCATGATTCTTACGAATGACGAGAAATGGATCAAACCCATCAAAAGTGCGGTCTTCCCCTATACCCAAGGTGGCCCATTAGAACACATTATCGCCGCAAAAGCCGCTTGCTTTGGCGAAGATTTGCAGCCTGCATTCAAAGAATATATGGCCCAGGTATTAACCAATACCAAAGCCTGCGATGATGAACTTCGTTCTTTAGGCTGCTCGGTCAGTGGAACGGATAATCACTTGTTCCTGCTTAACGTTTTGGCTTCCTTTGGAATCACGGGGAAAGAAGCACAAGCCCGTTTGGAAGAAATTGGAATCACTACGAACAAGAACATGATTCACGGGGATACCTTGAAGCCGAGCGAATGCTCTGGCCTACGCATTGGCTTTGCCGCGGTCACCACTCGCGGTTGCAATGAGGCCCAAGCCCGTCAAATCGCTCGTTTGATTTACGCTTGCTTATCGGGGCAGGGAAAAGACGCCGAAAAGTTAAAAGAAGAGGTACGTGGTATCACTAGTTCGTGGAAAGACGTCACGGATTTACATCAACCTCACGCCTAAAAAGGGAGAAATAGGGACCGCTACGCGTTCCCTTTTTTCGTGAACTAGAGTAAGATACCTTCGCCCATAAGGGGGACGACAACATGATCGAAGAAAAATTAACTGACCAAGAGAAAGCTCGCATCGATAAGCTTCCTCGTTACCGCGAACTCGGCGTGGATCCGTTTGGCAGCCGTTATGACTGGAAAGACCAGATCCGCGATCTCCGTGCCAATTACGGCGAATTGAGCGCGGAAGAACTCAAAGAAAAAGACATCAAAGTCAATGTGGCTGGACGCTTAATGGCCCTCCGCAAGATGGGCAAAGCCGCTTTTGGCAACATCCACGATGAATATGCCTCCATCCAATTCTGGATTGGCCTTCAATCCGTTGGAGAAGAGAACTACAAGGTTTTTAAATTGTCGGATTTAGGCGACGTGGCCGGATTAGAGGGCACTTTGATGAAATCCCAAACCGGCGAACTCACCATCCATGTGGAGCATTACACTCATTTGTCCAAATGCTTGAAGCCGTTGCCTGAAAAATTCCATGGCTTAACCGACCCGGAAGAGCGTTTCCGTCACCGTTATGTCGACATGATCGTCAACGAAGAATCCCGTAAAGTCGCCATCACCCGTTCCCGTATTCTTTCCGAGGTTCGCCGCTATTGCGATAACCTCGGATTCCTCGAAGTCGAAACCCCAGTTTTGTCTCCGATTGCTGGTGGTGCCTCGGCTCGTCCGTTCATCACCCATCACAACGCCTTGGACAAGGATTTCTATCTTCGCATCGCGACCGAATTGAACCTTAAGAAAGCGATGATTGGCGGCATTGACCGCGTTTATGAAATCGGACGCATCTTCCGTAACGAAGGCATCGACGTCCGCCATAACCCCGAATTCACGACTATTGAGCTCTATCAGGCTTATGGCGACCTCCAATCCATGAGAGAATGGACGGAAGGACTCTTCAAAGACCTCGCCGAGAAGATTTGTGGCAAAGACAAAATCCAATGGGGCGACATCGAAATCGATTTCTCCAAACCCTTCCGCTGGATTTCCATGGCTGAAGCCATCAAAGAAAAAACCGGCATCGACTTCACCGACGACATCTCGTTTGAAGACGCCGTTAAACTCGCCAAAGAGCATAACGTCCCCCTCCAAAAGAGCTGGAACAGCACCGGTTATATCATGCAGGCCTTCTTCGATGAATTCGTGGAAAAGAGTCTTGTCCAACCGACGTTCATCCACACCTATCCGATCGAAGTCTCTCCGCTTACCAAGAAGTGCGCGGATCCTCGCTTTGTGGAACGTTTCGAGTTCTTCATCGGTGGATTTGAATTCGGCAATTCCTACAGCGAACTCAATAACCCCTTCGACCAAATGGAACGTTTCCAAGCCCAGCTTGCCGCGAGAAACCGCGGAGACGAAGAAGCCAACGATATTGACTACACCTTCCTCGACGCTTTGAAATACGGCATGCCTCCCGCGGGAGGAATCGGGGTCGGCATCGACCGCACCTGCATGCTCTTCTGCAATGTGCAAAATATCCGCGAAGTCCTTCTCTTCCCAACGATGAAGGACGAAAAATAAGGCCAAAAAGTCATCCAAAGAATGCCACGAAACGTGGCATTTTTTATCACTTCTAATTATCTCGATTTTATCGAAGGAATTCGGAAAAAATATTTACATTTCAAACCTAAAATTTGGAAACAAGTTTCGTCATAATCATTTCTTTTTCGGTTATAGAAATAGTGGGGCGACTTCTTGTTATGGGCAAAAGGTCGTCTCATCCAAGAGGAAAGGAAACAATTAGGTAAGTCTAAGATTGATTATCCCCCTTACCCCCTTTATAATGGCGTTTGCCGTTTTTGAAGGATACGGCACACACTTCTATGGTCGTACGATTTCGATGCGACCCTAGACCGAAATTAGGAGGTGCAAACACTATGGGAAAATATGAACTCATGTTCATCCTCTCTGCGGATCTCGACGATGCCAGCAGAAAGGCTGAAATTGAAAAGCTCCACAAGATCCTCACCGACAACAAAGGCGTTGTTCGTGACAGCAAGGAGATGGGAGTCCGTGAGTTTGCGAGCCCGATCCACGATTTGAAGAAAGGCTACTACGTTGTCGAAAAGATCTCTGCCGACAATGCCTGCCTTGAAGAATTCAAGCGTTTGGTCCGTCTCGACAATCTTGTTATCCGTTTCCTTATCACCGTTGATAAAGACTAAGCAGCAGGAGGATAACACATGCTTAACAATGTCGTTCTAGTTGGTCGCCTGACCCGCGACCCCGAAACCCGCTCCACCACCTCGGGTATGACCGTGGCTTCCTTCACCATTGCGTCCGATGAGCGTCGTGGAGGTCAAAAGACCACCATCTTCATGCCGGTTTCCGTTTTTGGAAAACAGGCAGACGTCGTCTCGAAGTTCACCCACAAGGGATCTTTGGTTGGCGTCGTTGGTCGTCTCACCCAACGCAAATACACGCGTCGGGATTCCAACGTTGAGGTGACTTCCACCGAAATCGTTGCCGAGCGCATTGAGCTCATGGAGCCCAAAGCCTCGAATGGTGTTTCGGAGAACGATTCCGGATATACCCCGGATGTCGGCTCGTCCTATAACGCGCCGGACAACTCGGTCAAACCACAGGGCAACCCATCGACTTCCAATAATCTCGATCCTTTGATGGAAGATGATCTTCCCTTCTAAGGAACTGCCCGGAAAGGTAAAGAACAATGGCTTTTAGAAAAACCCGTGCACGCCGTAAGGTTTGCTATTTCAAGAAGAACAAGATCAAATACGTCGACTACAAAGATGTCGAGACTCTCTCTCGCTTCATTGGACCCGACGGCAAGATCACCCCGCGTTCCATCACCGGCACCAGCGCCAAGTATCAGCGCCAAGTCGCCACGGCGATTAAGAACGCCCGCTTCATGGGTCTGCTTCCCGACGTCAAGTAATCTTGATGGGGCAGATGTGACAGAACGATAATCCGTTGCATACACTCGATGAAATCATTAAAAGGTCGTCAAAATTGGCGGCTTTTTTCTATGCTTGATTATATAAATGAGAATCTATTGTCGCATGGAATTGCAATAGAGGGTCTTAAATATATTCCGCAGGAAGAACCACGTGATTATCTCTTAGGTATAATTCCTTATCATAAAGGCAAACGATGGCTCCCATGCCTCTTTTTTGGTCGGGTATCTTGTCCAAAACATCGAAAGGAGAGGCCATTTCAGCATTAGGAGAAGAACTCAGCTTAATTGCAATGGGGTAAAGAATCCCGTTTTCCGAAAGGATAAGGTCGATTTCGCCTTTAGTGGCATATCGAAATACTTCTTTTGACTTTTTAAAGTACAACTTTAGATTAGCCAATTATAAGAAAAATTTCCCTCAGTTGGCTGCTAATTAGATGAATTTATATGCAAGCGTGTAGGCGACTGATACGTTGCCTATGCCGATTGGAGCAATCATATGGCAATATCTTTAATTTGAACTTGCCAAAATGGCAAGAATGCCGCCAGCCCCTTGCCATGAGCTTTGCGCCGCTTTCTACCCGCTTTTCCAATCGGCAATTGACAATTTTGGACTCACGAATAAAATGGATACATAAAAACCAGCAAATTAACCCCTGCTTTTGTTTCGACATTACCTTTAATGGCTACATTGTTTAGCTGTTCCACTTTCTATTTGAAGAAACCCGCGGATACCAGCCTTGAATTTTGGGTTACGGAAAGAGTGGAAAGCCAGGAATTCAAAGAAAAAGGCTGCACGCTTCTGCCGGGTTGGTTTGGAGCGGAAGAATACCTCGACCATCGATATGTTGCAGACACAAGTGGAGATATGGCCGTTGCACCCGCTGTTCACGTTACTTATTTGTCGTCTGGTTATCCCGATGCCGAAGATAAGCGGGCGATTACTCGTATCCATATCACGGACCCCGAAATTACGGTCTATGGATTAACAATGAATTCGACCAATACGGAAATCGAAGATCGGATGGCCGATATGACGGATGAATTCCATTATTCTGAAGTGGATGATGTGCTGCACATCTCCTTTAACGTCGGAAAATGCGTTTTTGACTTCAGCTCCTCCGAAATTAATATCGCTGTTCCTACGACGAACAAACAAGGAATCATTTATTAAACTCTTTGTCACTAAACTGCTATTATAGTAGCAAAAAATTTAAAGAATGATAAAAAAGTGCTATTATAGTAGCAAATGGAAGAACAAGCATTACTTTTTAAAACTTATTACGAACAACAAATGGAAATCGCAAAACGCCTCGTTGCGATTCGAAAAAACAGGAAGATATCCCAAAAGCGTCTTTCCGTTCTTTCTGGTGTTCCGTATGCCACGATAAGAAAATTTGAAAATACGGGGGATATCTCTTTTGCTTCTTTCATCAAAATTGCAATGAGTCTTCGACTTTACGAAGACTTAGATCGCTTATTTGAGGTTCGCAAAGAATATACGTCCATCGAGGAGGTTTTGCATGATCAAGAAGATTGACGTATTGGCAAATAAAACATTGGTTGGTACGTTGGCTTTAACCAAAGATCACCGAATCGCTTTTTAATATAGTGACGAATGGGTTCAAAACGGATTTTCTCTTAATCCATTTAAACTCCCGTTATCTAGACGGTTGTTTGTGTCGTCCTCCCCTTATTTTAGAGGCCTATTTGGGGTGTTTGCGGATTCCCTCCCTGACAGTTATGGTGAATTGCTGCTAGAGCGTTTTTAGAGACAAAAGAAGATCGATATACGATCCCTGTCTCCTCTCGACCGATTGGCTTATGTAGGGTCATCCGGGATGGGCTTGCTTGAATATGCGCCTGATTTTAGCCAAGCCGCCAAACCGGACATCATCGATTTCGATCTGATTCAAGAAGAATGCAATGCTTTATTGGATTCGAAAGAAGTACAAGACATTGATACTCTTTATTCGCTGGGTGGATCTAGCGGCGGGGCTAGACCAAAATCCTTGATTCGTTATAAAGGCGAAGACTGGATTGTCAAATTTTCTTCCCGTTTTGATACAAAAGACATCGCCGATCTTGAATTCCGATACATGTCTCTCTCCAAATCGTGCGGAATCCGTATTCCGGATATCGAATTAGTCACATCGGAAAAAGGCGGAAAGTATTTCCTAATTAAAAGGTTTGACCGTTATCAAAATGATAAGGTCCATATGATCAGTGCCGCCGCATTGTTGGAATGCGATTTTCGTGCCCCTGTATTGGATTATAATGACTTGATTAAGCTGACTAGAATCTTAACCGAAGATAATGAAGAGGTCGCGGAGATGTATCGAAGAATGGTTTTTAATGTTCTCATTGATAACCAAGACGATCACGCGAAGAATTTTTCGTTTTTGTTTGACGCTGCAAATAAAGTGTATCGTCTGTCCCCCGCTTATGACATTACACCTGGGCGGACCTATTTCGGGGAACACACTGCATCGGTTAATGGCAAAGGCAAGGGGATTACGGATCAAGACATGCTTCTAGTGGCAAAAAACAATCGGTTAAATATGGATGAAGCAAAAGCCATCATTCAAAAATGCAAAAATGTGCTAGAGGAGTCGATGGTTCTGGGTGGAGTGCGTTCTTAAATATTCGTCAAAATAGGAATTTGTAAGTACTAACATTCTGATACTTAAAAAATTTTACCCTTAACTATCAACCTCTTGGCGCTTATAAATGGATGAAGTGTTTGTCAACGAAAACTGGATAGCAGCGTATTTCTAATGTCGTTAAACGTTTCGCTTTTTGATACCAAACACGAATTGTAGAGTGTAGGGACTACACTTTTTAGGTTACAACCCCTAATGGTGGTGATGGATAAGCGTTCCTTTATCCGCCTTTCCCCATGCCTGCTAAAATAGAAGTGGAGGTTTTATTTATGGAATCTTTAAAACTAAAAGAAAATCTATATTACGTTGGCTGTATCGATCATGGTCTCAAGGTATTCGACAGCGTCATGCCGCTTACTTACGGTACCTCGTATAACTCCTATCTATTAAAAACAACGGAAGGGGTTGTTTTGTTTGAGGGCAGCAAAGCGGGTTTTGCCGATGAATACATCGAACACATCTCTTCGTTAACATCAGTAAACGACATCAAATATTTGGTGGTCGCGCATACCGAACCCGACCATAGCGGAGCGATTGAAGCCCTTCTACAAAAGAATCCGGACATCATGGTTATTGCTTCCCCTGCCGGAATTAACAATTTGAAGAATATCCTCCGTTTCCCGTTCAAGAGTTTGACGATGGCTCCGGGGAAAGAATTAAAGATTGGACAATATACCCTCCGCTTTCTTTCTGGTTTGTTCCTCCACTGGCCGGATGTTTTATTCACCTATATCGTCGAAGAAAAAGCTTTGGTCAGTTGCGACGCCTTTGGAACCCATTATGCCTTTGATGAAATCCTTTATTCCAAGGTGAAGGACTACAAGGAATACCGAGAATCCTTTGATTATTATTTTGAATGCATCATGGCCCCGTTTGCTTCTTTTGCTCTTCAAGCCGTGGCCAGAGTCCGTACCTTGTCCTTAGACCTGATCCTTACGGGGCATGGGCCTGTTATTGATAAAGATACGGATAAAGTCATTGATGCCTTCGAAGAAGAAGCCAAGAAATGGCTCCCTGTCTTAGATGCCAATCATATCACTTTGGTCTATACCTCTTGCTATGGTTATACCGCGGAAATGGCGGAGCATTTAAAGGCCCAATTAGAAAAAAGAGGCAAGATCGTATCGTTCTTCGCGATCGACGCGTTGAATTATGCCCCTTCCAAAGCGGATATTTTAGAAGCAATTCGCACCTCAGGTTTGGTTCTATTTGGCACCCCGACGATCGCAGGAGACGCGATTTCCATGTTCTATGATTTGCTTTTGAGTAGACCCATCCCCTTCTTTACGAATAAGGGGTTTGCTGCTTTTGGTGATTATGGCTGGAGTGGAGAAGGCCCCAAGAACATCACGGACTTCGCATTGACTCGAAAAATGAAAACCCTCCCTCCCTTCAAGTGGTGCTTCAAGGTGAATGAGGAAGGAAAAACCGCTTTGGATGCGTGGTTAACCGAAATCGGCCAATAAAGATTTGTTTAGGGAACGAAAAGGCCGCAGGGAGGTCCTGCAGCCTTTTTGCTAGGTGGGTTTTATGCAACCTTGAATTCGATTTCCACGATTTTGGCTTCTAAAGGCGATACGGTCACCTCAAAATCGAACTTATTCGAGGTGAGATAGTCTTCGGCCAGAGAATAATGGATTTCGCTTAATTCACGTAAGGTGGCGGCTTCCTCTTCGCTTAAAGTTTTAACGCCCCCCATTTCCAACCACCGGTCATAGCTCGATCCCGAATTCTTGCCGATGGTAGAGATTTTCATGCGATAAGCCGAGCCGTTAAATCCACTTAACGACATTTTGTAGGTCACATTGGTGGATTTGGGGAAACAATTATAACGGTTGAGGTTCGATATCTCAAAGTATTCCCTGTCGGCGAATAGGTCGGAATAATGATTGTAGTTATTTAGCAGAAGGACAATCTTGTTGGAGGAGGCGGAAAGCAGATACGTATCCGATTGTTTTTGGATTTCGTTGCCCATTCGCGACAAGAACACATAGGCGTTATAGGAACTCTTTTTCACAAAATTGTAGGTAAATAAGCCATTCATCCCTTGATAGGGGTTGGGGTTATAGGCGTTGAGCAAAGAACGGTCAAAGAGGGAAGCAAAGGAATAAGAAGATAAATCTTGGCGATTCTCCATGTAGTTTTGGATTAAGAAACTCGACGCGTAGAGGGTGTCGTTTAACAAGCTATTCGAATCCGTGAAGCCGATGCCCTGAAAATACATTTTGTTTTCGAGAAAGCCGTGGTTATTCTTAAGCATTTCGATGAAACGCTTCATCGCGTGGCGGTCCTTAGACAATAAAGCGTTGCCCGGGAAGTCGTACTGGTAACGGATGGGGATGAAATCCACTTCCTTTTCTTTATTATTTAACGCGCGCAGGAAGGAAAAATAATCTTTCTTCTCTTCCATATCCTGTCGGTAAAAGACCGGGCTTCCGATTTTCCAGGCTGGTGCTCTTTTGCGTGCCTCGTTTAGCAAAGCGCAATAGAAAGAGAAGGAGGAAGAAGAAGCGGGGTTTGTGTAAGTTTGTTTGTCGCGGTAGAAGGAGAAGGAAACCATTGTTTCATCGAGAAGCGAACCATATTTTAAATTTAAGTAATCGATGATTTGGGTGGATAAGGCGTAGAAATCGGAAGAGGACAAGAGGCTTTCGTTGTATTCGAAAATCAAATAGGGCAACGCGTGGAAGGAAAGGATTTTCCGTACAATGCGATTCAAGTGAACGTAATTGACCGCCCATTGGTTATTCTCGTTTTGCTGCAATAAAAGGGATTTATAGCAGAGAAGATGACGAATCATCACATAATCGAACCCCATGTCGCGAGAAGCCTGTTCCAAGGCTAAAAGGACTTCTTCACTTTCTAAATCCGCCGCGGCGGAAAGTTCGATGATCAAATGACAAGGGGCCAAGGTCGTTCGTTTGGCCTTCAAATCCAAAGGCAAAAGGATTTCGGTGGCCCGCGTTTCGCTTTTTTTGTGGGCACTTGGAGAGCCATATTGCTCATAACGGGACAAGATTTTGTCTAATGCTTGTTTTCGGAAGAGCTTGTTATCGATCAAAACGTTCTCACCGGTGGATTTCTGATGCTTGTTTCGATATTCGTTCGGCGTCATCCCATGGATTTTCTTGAACGCGCGGATGTAACTACGGACTTCTTCAAATCCATGTTCTTCCGAGATTTCTTGTATAGTCTTATTCCCCTGCAGTAAGTCGTTGAGAGAATAATTCACGCGGAGGTTATCGTAGACGTTGATGAAACTTTCCCCAAAAGAAGAGGTATATAAACGGGATAAGTAGGAAACGGAATAATTGAATTTCTTGCTTAAGAAAGACAGGGTGATTTTATCTTTATAATGCTCGTTGACGTAGGTGTTGATACGGTTGATTGCATCTAGCGATTCCCCCATCAAAGCATTTTTGTCTTCTGAGGTCATCTTGAAGTCGTTGACGAGTTGGGCAAAGAAGGAATAGGCGATGGCCCGGTTCGTGTAGATGGAGTTCACGTTCTCCATCGTGTTGTAGGCGATAATCGAATAAACCAGGTATCGAATCGTGTTATAACGGGGGTTGTTCTTCACTTCCATCGTGTTCAAGTTAAAGAAGAGACCATCCCCGTCATCTTCCATCGTAAACCCTTTGACATCGATTAAAACGGAGATGATGGTTGCCCCGTCTTTGCTGAGAATATGATGAAATTGCCGAGGGTTGATGACCACCATGTCGTTGCTGCTTGCATGGTAGCTTTTGTTACCGATGTAGATATCGCATTCCCCTTCTAGGACCAAAAGAAGTTGAGCGATGGGGTGCATATGTCTAAAAATTGCATCAAAACGGACGATAGAAAAACTGATGGGTATTTTCTTTTCAAAATTAACAAGGGTAATCTCACTTTTCATAGGAAAATTGTATTGTAAACGCTTCCAGTATGCAATTTTTTGACATCGGCTTTTTGAATCTTTTAAGAAAGCCCTTTCTTCCTAAGACAAAAAAATGAAATAAAAGAGTAAAGATAACGCGATAAGACTTGAAAAGAGCTTTGCTAGAATGTCATCGTGAGGAACGATATGAAAGAACCAATATTCAAAGCTACGCACATCGTGAAGCAATTTGGACCGACCATCGCTCTCAATGACGTCGATATCGCCATCTATCCCGGCGAAATCCGCGGCTTCATTGGAGAGAACGGCTCGGGCAAATCCACGATGTCTGCCATCATGACGGGAATCTACGAAGCTACCAGTGGATACATGGAGTACCACGGCAAAGAATGGAAGCCCGCCTCCATGGTCGATGCACTTGCCGGCGGCATCGGCATTATCGTCCAGGAAAACGGAACGATCGGAAACATCTCGGTCGCCGAAAACATCTACCTTGGCGAGCTCAACAACTTTTCCGGCGAACATTTCTTCGAAGACAAGAAGGTGGAGAACTTCTCCCCACTTTTTGACCTTTCACTTCAAGAATTCGACGCCCGCGTTGCTTCTTATCGCGAGCAGCTCTCCGGATTAAGCGACAAGGCATCCAAGAAAGCCGCCTTGCCCGCGATGCTGAAAGACCTCCAATCCAAATATGAGGCTTTAGCGCACGCCTACGAAGAAGAAATCAAAGCGAAAACGGAAGAAGAAGATGCGCGCTTTGCCAAAGTTGCCCAAGCTTCTTTTGATGCCTATTCTTCTTCCTGCGAAACAATCCGCAAAAAGTACGAGGAGAACAAAGAAGGCCTCGATGCCAACTTGGTGGAACGCCGCAGGAATTACGAACTCGCCCAGACCACCAAAGCCTATGAGAAGAAGCGCAAACGCGATGACGATGAATCCTATATGCACCGTCAATGGATCAAAACGGATGCGACGTATTTGAAGAACCACTATCTCAATGCGAGAAATTCCCTCAAAGATACCGTTGCCCTTTCCTTCCTTAAGAAAATGCGCAAGGGCTTCTTGAACGTCTTCTTCGGCCTCTTCGTTAACGGCAAGAAACTCAAGAAATATTCCGGACGCGCCCTCCGCAAGATCGGCGTCACTCATATTCAACCGGGTGCCCCGACCTTCGCTTATGACATGCAGGACCGCAAGCTGATCGAAATTGCCAAGTGCTTGAACAAAGACCCGGAAATCTTCATCGTCGACGAAACGACGACCGCATTGAGTGAAATCGGCCGCAACCTCTTATATAAGAAGATGAACGAGCTTAAAGACGCGGGGAAATCCGTCCTCTTCATCTCCCATGACTTGGATGAACTCATGGAGAAGTGCGATACCTTGACGGTTCTCCGCGACGGCAACATTGTTGCCAACCTCTCCAAGGAAAAGAATGAATTCGATCCGGATGCGATCAAGAAATTCATGATTGGCCGCGAGCTTAAAGGCGATTACTACCGTAGCGATTACGACAGCAGTCACAGCGATCAAGTCGTTCTCTCGATGGTCGACGGTATCCGCGGCAACAAACTCCGCCACGTCGATCTCCAACTCCACAAAGGCGAAATCCTTGGCATCGGCGGCCTCTCCGACTGCGGTATGCATGACCTTGGCAAAGCCCTCTTCGGCGCGATCAAACTCGAAGGCGGTTACGTTTATAGCGGCGAAAACCTTCAAAAAGAGATCAACAGCGAAGTCGTCGCGATGAAGAATCGCATCGGTTATCTCTCAAAAAACCGCGACGTCGAAGCCCTTGCCACCAAGGCGAGCATCTTCGACAACATCGCGATTGCCTCGATCAACAACGTGGCCAAATTGAACTTCTTCATGTTCAAGGCCCCGGAAAAGAAGTTGGTCCATAAGCAAATCCGCGACTTGCAGATTAAGTGCAACGACTCCCAGCAACTCGTCAACACCCTCTCGGGCGGCAACAAGCAAAAGGTGTCGTTCGCGAAATGGATTGCCAACGATTCCGAAATCTTGATTCTCGACTGCCCAACTCGTGGCGTCGACATCGGGGTCAAACAATTCATCTACCAATTGCTCTACAAGATGAAGAAGGAAGGGAAATCCATCATCATGATTTCCGAAGAACTTCCCGAACTCATCGGCATGTCCGACCGCATCGTCATCATGAAAGATGGCAAAATCGAACACGAATTCCAACGTAGCCCTGAGCTATCGCAGGAAGAAATCATCAAATACATGATTTAAGGAAAGGAGGAATTATCATGGATAACATCATTCAAAACGAAGTCATCTACGAAGCCCATGCACCCAAGGGCCTCCGTTTCTCCCCGGCGATCGTGGAAGAAGCTAAGCGCTGCGCCGTTCTCACTTTTGAAGAACGCAAAACCCAAAAGGGGGAAATCGCTTCGTCCATCCAATCCTTGAAGGACGAATTCAAATCTCTTCGGGGCGAACTCCGTGCCATCGTCAAAGAATCCATCAAGCAAATCAACCTCGATTATGCCAATGAATGCGCCAAAATCGACGCGGAATACCAAAAGACCTACAACGAATTAACTTCGACCTATCAAGGCTTGGCCACCAAAACCAAAGCCGATGACGTCGAATATAAAAATTCGGTCAAAGGCATTCAAATCGTTGCCAAACGTTCGAAGATCAAAGAAGCAAATGCCCGCGATCTTCGCGTCAAAGACGAACAAGTGTTGCTTGAATATCTCTACAACGACTTCTTCGCGCTTTACCATGCGATGCGCGGCACCACCCACACTCCGATTCTAGGAGCCAAACGCGGATTAGACGTATTCTGCTCCACCTTCTCGTTCAAGAAATTCATCTCGAACAAGACGATGTGGATCAATTTGATTCCGTTTATGATGCTTGTTTGCCTTATCGCGGCCTTCTATATCGCCAAAGCGGTCACCGGATACGGCGGAGATATGACCAACGTCATCAATAACGGCGTTTTCATCGCCATCGTTGCTACCGGCGCCGTCTTCATCTATTCCAGCGGCTCCTTCGATATGTCGCTTGGTCCGGCGTCCCTCATGTGCGCTACCTGTGCCGGCATTCTTTGGAACTCGACGCATAACATCTTCCTCTCGTTCTTCGTCGCCATTCTCCTTGGCGCGGGCTTAGGCATCGTCAACGCCGTTTTGGCGAACATGCTGAACCTCCCCGTCATGGTTATGACCCTAACGATGATGAATATCCTCAACGCCATTCACGCGGTTATGCTCCAATCCCAGGGCAACCAACTCTTCATTGACCCGGGAATGGTCGGGGAAGGCAAAATCGGAAACGTCGCGACGGCCACGGTCGTCTACGCCGGATTCCTCGTATGCTTTTTCCTTCTTCTCTGGGCAATCTTCAACTACACGAAGATTGGCCGCCGCAACAAATTCATCGGCTCCAACGAAACGGCTGCCAAATATAACGGCATCTCGCTCATGAAAAGCGGCATCATCTCCTTCGCCATCTCCGGCGTTGGACTTGGCATCTGCGGCTTCCTCTTTGCAATGAGCAAATCGGGAAGCTCCTATTCGACCGGCACGATCCTCGATACGATCGGCTTAAACGTCGTCATTGCCATTGTCTTCGGTGGCATGACCACCAGCGGAGGACCGCGCTCTCGCGTCTCCTGCGCCGTCATTGGGGCATTCTTCTGCATCTTCCTCGATGAGTTGTTCCGCGCGATCGGCATCGCCGATTACCGTTACTTGGCCAAGGGCATCATCTTCTTGGTGGTTAGCTTCGCCAATATGTACAACAGCAGAACCAAGATGCTGGCACGCTAAGGAGGCAATGGAAATATGAAAACCTATACGCAACCGGCCACCTATAGCCGCAACCCCATCACAACTTCGCGTCCCCTTCGCAAATTCGGACGAAATCTCTTCTATTCCATCGCCTTGCCCATCATCTTCATGCTCATCGCGATGATCCTTGCCTATTCGGCGGGAGAAACCCTCTTCGTCAAATTCGGCGATTCGGCTGCTACGACCAAAAACATCATGATCTTCATCAAGTCCGTGACGTTGACGATCGTTGCTGCCCTTGCCTTGAACTCCAACCTCAATTCGGGCCGTATGGACTTCTCCCTTGGCGCGACCGGCATCCTTGCTGCGCTTCTTGCCTCGGAAGTTCTCCATGGAGACGTCTCGACGATTCAAAACATTGTCCTCTTCCTCCTCCTTACGATGCTATTTGGCATGATCCTCGGATTCTTGAACTCCTTGATCTTCATCTTCTTGAAGCTCCCTCCGATCGTTATGTCCCTTGGCATGTGCTTGGTGTTTGAAGGTATTGCCAAGGTCATCGTCGGCGGCAACTCCACCCGTCAATTGACCGACTCCGAGATCACCGGAAACTTCTTCATTGAACCGATTGTTATCCTTCCGATTCTTGCAATCGTCGTCATCATCATGTCGCTCGCCTTCTGCTATTCCAAATATGGGTATAACAAGAACGCGCTCGTCTATGATCAAAAGATTTCGGTCGATACCGGTATCAACGAAGTGACCAATTGCATTGCTTGCTTCATCCTTGCCGGCGCTCTCATCGGCTTATACCAAGTCATGGATACCTGCTCGCTCTCTAGCGTTCAGGTCAAAGTGGACCTTGGGTCTTCCACGACCGTATTCAAAAACTTCTTGCCGATCTTCATTGGCGGCATCCTTGCCAAATATTCGAACCAAATCGTGGGCTTGCTCCTTGCCGTTATCTCGACGACCTTGCTCACCACGGGTATGGACGCGGCCACCTCGATTGGCTTCACCGCCGACGTGCAATCCCTCATCACCGGATTCTCCGTCTTCGCGGTCTTGGTCTACATGGTCGATAAGCAACGCTTCATCGAATGGGTCAAGAAAGTGCGTTACGTCTGCACGCAAAAGCGTCTCGGATACAAAGAAATGGGAGGAGAAGCGAAATGAAAAAGAACAAATTGATGATGGTTGGCTTAGCTTGCCTTGGCGCCACCTGCGCCTCGGCCTGCTCCCCGTTCCTCTTCATTAAGCAAAACGCAACAGTGGTTCCTTTCGCGGGAACGACCAATACGATCTTCTTCGCTCTTTATAACTACTATGGCATCAAGGACCAGCACTTCACGAACAAGTGGCTTGGCATGAACGATGCTCTTGCCGATCACGGCATCACCGTGACGGGCTATGAAGCGGAAAAAGATGCGAAGAAATTCAAAATCAGTTACGACCGCGCGAATTCGGACTTGCCTAGCGATGCCAAGGTCTACATGGTTAACAACCAAACTTGGGATACGGGCTTGCAGTACAACAAACCATTAGCGAACCAAAAGCCGATGGCGGTCATCTCGACCTGCAACGGCGTCGAATTCGCCGCCAATGCCATCAAAGCCAGCGGCCTTGGCACCCAAAACGCCACCATGGGTGGGTTCTGCACGAACTATTACAACGCGTTCAAAGCCGGATCCCTCTCCTACTTGGTAACTAAATACACCGCCCACGTGGCTCCGATCTTCGCGGCCTGCGTCGATGCGGTCGATAACGGAAAAGCCATGAAAAACGCGGACGGGACCGCCTTGTCCTTAAGCGTCGTCAACTGGGCCGTCAAATCGGTGGAAGAATATGAAACCATGTCGGCCGTTGACCAATATGAGCTCAACGACACCGTCCATCCGACCATCATGAAGACGAACTTGGATCGGTTCTTCGATAAAACTAGCGACAGCTACGGAGCCCAAAAGCTCGTTGACTGGCTCGCCGCGAGCGATTACGAAGCCGTCAAAGCCCTTTATGAAAGCAACGAAAACGTTCAGGACGTCAAGCGTACTGGACGTCGCTTAAAAGCTGGATTGCTCGTCCCTAGCTCCGTCAACGACACTGTCCAAGCCTATATGGATTACATGACGGGCTATCTCGCCGATGTCTATAACGTCGAGGTCAAAACCGAATCAATTACGTCCCAAAACACCCAGTCGATTGGCTGCAAATCCCTCGTGGATAGCAACGTTGACTTCATCATCTCCCTTCAGGATGATACGGACCGTAACGCCGCCATCAAAATCGCGGACGACAACAATGTCTTTTTCGGAATCGCTGGCACTTGCCAGAACCCGACCGATTACGCCGCGACCAAAAATTACGCGCATTACGTTGGCTCCGTCGGTACTTCGATTGAAGAAGAACGTCGCGCGGCCAAAGAGATGACTGAATATTATCTCCAGAAGATGATCGAACGGACCGCGGCACAAGGAGGCAAGTGATATGGCGAGAATGGACATTGATTTCTACGCCAAGCACCTCGGTCGCCGCGTGGAGATCTCCTTGATTCTCCCGTCTGCAAATTTGCACGAAGCGCTCAATAACCACGATAAGGAATATTACCAACACCGCACGGAGCATTTCCCACTCGTCATTGGACTATGCGGCTTCGGCGACAATCGCAAAGCCTGGATCAACAACACGACGATCGAATCGCTTTGCGAAAAGAATCACTTCGCCGCCTGCTTCATCAACGGCGAGAACAAGTGGTACCTAAACCTCGGCCCCATCGATAACCATTATGACTTCCTTGAAGAAGACCTACTGGATTACCTCTATGGGAATTTTAAGAACCTTTCCCCCGAAGCCCCGTTATTCGTGATCGGGGTTTCGATGGGTGGGTACGGCGCTTTGTACCATTACCTCACCAACGTCGAGAAATACGATGGATGCGTGGCCCTCTCGCCCGCAACGAAGCCGGACTTCATCGACGAAAGCAAATTCGGAACCTTGCAAAGCCATTTCCTGAAGCAAAAGGAGAAGGACCTGCACGTGTTCTTGAGCATTGGAGAAAAAGACTTCATCATCGGCCCCAGCCGTGAATTCAATACCTTTTTAAAGGAAAATCACGTGGGCGTCGAATATCGGTTCGTTCCAGGAGCCGACCACAGTTGGACGTTCTGGGAAAAGGAGATCATCGTTGCCTTTGATACGATGAAAAAATGGGTTTCTTTAGGCAAAAAGGCCTAATCAAATAAAAGGAGATTGTTATGAAAAACAACAGCAAAATCATCATGGTCCTCGCCTCGGCTGCTCTTCTTGCGAGCTGCGGCGGCGGAAAATCTGCAGCCGAAATCATCAACGGCTTCAGCAAAGAATTGACCGGCACCGTTCAATTCACCTATACGGCCAAATACGACGTTACCGTCGACAACAAAGCCCTTTCCAGCTTTGAGCACAATATCGACGACGTCACCACCGGCGAATACGATTTAACCGCTGGCAACCTCTACCTCCACGTTGTTCGCAACGGCAAGGATAAGGGTGTTGAAAGCAAGGCTGAAGCTTTGGTTTACAAGGTCGAATCTGATTATTTTTATCTCACCAACGTCATGGAAAATCCGACCAAGCTCGCTTCCGAAGAAGCCGCTCGTGCCAAAATCGATGAATTCTTGGTCAAGATTTCCCACAACAACGCGGGTGACATCTCTACCTCCACCGCTCTTTACGACGGCGCGGACAGCTATTTCCACCGCGAATTCGGTCTATCCACTGGCAACATCGAAGCTAGCGAATTCTTAGATGCTGAACCCACCGCAAAAGTGGAAGGAGCAGGCGTCCAATTCGATGCGACCTCTTCCTATGTTGGTTATAACACCGACGGCGGCGTTTCCGACTTCCCGAGCGCCGAAGGCAAGAAGGCTGGCGTTTACACCGTTCAAACCAACGCTTCTGGCTATGTCACTTCCTACACCGAAGCGATCAACGCTCAACTCGCCATGCCGATCATGAACCCGGCCCCCGCGGTTTCGATCGCCGGCACCCGTGCTTATAGCGCCACCTATGGCCAAGCCATCGAAAAGAAAGCCACCATTGATCATCAATTGACCAAAGGCACCGTCTCGATCCCGAGCCCGGATAATGCCATCGTCGAAGTCTTCACCACCCCGACCATTGGCGGCGAAAGAACTGCCGTTACTAATGGCGCCGAAGTTGTCGTTGGACAATACCTCGCCGTCAAAGTGACCCCGGCCGGTTCCAACACCATCGTCCGCGTCACCCTCGGCACGACCTCTCTTGAAAAGCCCTCCGATGACGGATTCTTCTATTTCGAAATCCAAGAAGGCGTCAACAAAGTCGGCGTCAACATCCAAGGCTCTGACAAGAACCCGGATGTCAAAGTCGGCACCCTTGTTCTTCCGGAAGACCTCCAAGGCTGCACGGTCGTCGCAATGACCTGCGCTGGCCAAGACTTCCAACACTTAGTCCCGGCCGATGCGAACAAACTCGTTGTTGGCAACACCCTTGCCCTCAAGGTCACTGCTCCCGAAGGCAAGACTGTTTCTTCCGTTAAGAACAACGGAAAAGACGCGTTGGGTGGTAAAGAAATGTTTGGTTATTGGTGCTTCTCGATCGTCGAAGGCGCTAACGCCATCACCATCACCTTGGCCTAATCGCCAAATCACTGAACTTGGGGGCGGGCTTCGGCCTGCCCCCGTTTCCAAGATATTGAAAAGAAAGGAGGGACGTCTATGCCTAAATTCGTAGATTTGACCAAAAAGCCATACGAATTAAATCCAGATCAAATTGCCTGGGTCGAGAACACCATTGCCTCCATGGATCTCGAGACGAAATTCAAACAGCTCTTCATCGATTTAACCGCCTCCAAAAAGGAAGAGGATCTAAAAGAAAACATGGAGAAACACGCGCCGGGAGGCGTCCGTTATAATCCCGGTTCGGCCAAAGACATCTATGACCATAACCGCAACGTGCAGAAATATTCTTCGATTCCTTGCTTTGTGGCGGCCAATTGCGAATCCGGTGGCAACGGAGCCTTCAATGGCGGAACTTTGGTGGGCTGCGAAACCAAAATCGCCGCGACCAATGACTTGCATCTAGCCTATGAGCTTGGTGAAGTTTCGGCCAAGGAAGCATCCCTGGTTGGCGTCAATACGATTTTCGCCCCTATCGTGGATATCCATCATGATTTCCATAACCCCGTGATTTCTAATCGCACGTTTGGCAACGACCCCGAAAAAGTAAAGGCGATGTCCCTTGAATTCCTTCGCGGCATCCATTCACAGGGCTTGCTCGCCGCGGCGAAGCATTTCCCGGGAGACGGGTATGATGAACGGGACCAGCATTTAGCCCCCGTGACCAACCCCTTATCCCAAGAAGAATGGGACAAGAGCTTCGGCATGGTCTATTCCTCCTTAATTCAAGAAGGACTAGACATGGTGATGGTCGGACATATTTCCTTGCCTTCTTACGCAGGAAAGGATGCCAATCACCCCGAACTTGCCTACCGTCCTGCCACGATTTGCCCGAAACTGATCAACGGCTTATTAAAAGAAAAACTTGGCTTCAACGGTCTCGCCGTGACGGATGCGACCCACATGGTCGGATTCACCTGCGCGGGCAAAAGAAAAGACTTGTTGCCCTTAGCGATCGCTAGCGGGATGGACATGATTCTCTTCTATAACGATTATGAAGAAGATTTGTCCTTTATTGCCGAAGGCTATGAAAAAGGCATCTTCGACGAGGCCCGCTTAAATGATGCGCTTCGCCGCATTCTAGGCTTAAAAGCCAAACTCGGATACGCTTCCTTCGATTGGGAGAAGGATTACCCCTCTTTTGACGAAGGAAAAATCAAAGAGGTTTTGAAAGAAGATTCCGTTTATACCAAAGAAGTCGCGGAAAAGGGGATTACGTTAGTTAAAGACGAAGACCATCTCTTCCCTCTTGCGCCGGAAAAGTATCGCCGGATTCTTCTTGTGGGCCAAGAAGATGAAAACCCCTTTGCCTTCATGATGCCGAAGCGGGGCTTAACCCTCGCGGAGCAAGTGAAAGAAAAACTAGAAAAAGAAGGGTTTGAAGTTACGATCTTCGAATCCTTGATGGACAAAGCCAAGAAATTGCCCCCGATGGAGGCCTTCCGTTTGGTGGGGAACGTCTATAACAACAAGACTCCAATCCATGATTTGACCGATCATTATGATCTTGTCATCCAATTAGCCCATTTCGATTCCCATAACACGGTGCAGCGCATTTCCTGGAAATTATCCAAAGGAACCGCGGATGTGCCTTGGTATGTGTTCGAATTGCCCGTCCTCTTCATTTCCTTCTGTTCCCCGTTCCACCTCTTCGATGTCCCGCAGGCAAGAAATTACATCAATGCTTATGACAAGAATGTTGTGACGGTGGACGTCCTCATCGATAAACTATTAGGCAGGGGAAAGTTTGAAGGTATTTCTCCCGTCGACGCGTTCTGCGGAACGCCCAACACCACTTTCTAAAAAAGGAGGCAAAAACATGAAATTGCCATTTGAAATCGATTTGAAAGACAAAGTCGTCGTCGTGACTGGCGCCGGCGGAGTCATCTGCTCCAGCCTTGCGGAAGCCATTGCCCAATGCGGTGCCAAAGTCGCTCTTCTCGACCTCAATCAAGAAGCCGCCGATAGAGCCGCTGCCAAAATCGTGGAGGAAGGATTTATTGCAAAAGGTTATGCTGCTAACGTTTTGAACAAAG
This sequence comes from uncultured Bacilli bacterium, assembly GCA_934700895.1. GTDB lineage: Bacteria > Bacillota_I > Bacilli_A > RFN20 > CAG-826 > Alloenteromonas. The sequence goes on along the minus strand of CAKUXV010000004.1, from coordinate 100,137 downwards.
AAGCGCTAGAAGAAGCCCATCAAAAGATTTTGGCGGACTTCGGACCCTGCGATATTCTCGTTAACGGCGCCGGTGGAAACAATCCCCGCGCGACCACGGATAACGAATTCGCCGAACTTGACGATGCCCAAAAAGAAATGAAGACCTTCTTCGATTTGGACGAGAAAGGAGTTGAATTCGTCTTCAATTTGAATTTCATCGGAACCCTCCTCCCCTCCCAAGTTTTTGCCAAAGACATGGTGGGAAGGAAAGGCTGCTCCATTCTCAATATTGCCAGCATGAACGCCTATACCCCACTGACCAAGATTCCGGCCTATAGCGGAGCCAAATCCGCGGTGAAAAACTTCACCCAATGGCTCGCCGTTCATTTCTCTCACATCGGCATCCGCGTCAACGCGATTGCTCCGGGATTCTTCTCCACGACCCAAAACGCCAAATTGCTTTGGAACGAAGATGGCACGCCCACGGCTCGTACCCACAAAATCTTGAATGCGACCCCGATGGGACGGTTTGGAGAAGTGGAAGAGCTTGTTGGTGCGACTCTCTTCCTTCTTAGCCCGGAAGCGGCCAGCTTCATCACGGGCATCTGCGTCCCCATCGATGGCGGATTCTCGTCCTATAGCGGAGTCTGATGATGCTTTCTGGAACTCGCTCCCACGATTTCCTCATCTGCATTGATTCGGACGGCACGATCATGGACACGATGACCGTGAAGCATCTTCGCTCCTTCGGTCCGTGTCTCTTCGACGCCTTTCCTCTTCCGCCTCATCGCGAAGAGATCCTAAACGAATGGAATCGGTTGAATCTCTATTCTTTGACGAGGGGCATCAACCGTTTCCAGGGCTTAAAGGCCATCCTGCTCTTTGTGAAAGAACGATATGGTTATGCTCCGGAAGGTTTAGAGGATTTTGAGGATTTCGTCGATCATTCTTCGGCCTTAAGTAACGAAGCATTGGGGGGATGGATCACCAAATCCAGCCACCCCGCCTGCTTAAAAATGGCTCTTGAGTGGTCAAATTTGGTCAATGCCTCGATTGCTTCTTTGCCCCCTGCCCAAGAATTTGAAGGCGTGAAGGAAACTTTAAAAACCCTTAGCCTCTTCGCGGATTTATTGGGCGTTTCGAGTGCAAACAAGGATGCCGTCTACGAAGAATGGACTTCCCGTGGCCTTATGCCTTATTTCTTAGATTGCGCTTGCCAAGACAAGGGATCAAAGAAAGACATCATCGCCCAAGGATTGGCCTTAGGCTATTCTCCAGACAACGTGGTGATGCTAGGAGACGCCCTCGGCGACTTAAAAGCGGCAGAAGCCAACCACGTGCATTTCTATCCGATTATCCCCACGAAGGAAGCGGAAAGTTGGGAGAGACTGCAAAAAGAAGTGGCCCCTCTCATTGAAAAAGGGCAATACCACGACGAAGTGGAAGCCCGATACATTCATGAATTCCATGACTTTTTAGAAAATGGAGGAAAATAAAATGAAATTGCTTGAACCCTTGACGGTTAAAAACGTCACGTTTAAAAACCGCATCATGTTCCCGCCTCTAACGACGGGGTACGAAGAAAAGGACGGCTCGATCGGCGAGCAATCCCTTTCGTTCTATACTCGTTTGGCCAAAGGCGGTACCGCCTATATCGTTTTAGGCGACGTCGTCCCCATTCCAACCTTCTCCCCGACTCCGAAACTATTCATGGACGCCCAAATCCCGGGATTCAAAGCCCTCGCGGATTCGCTCCATCATTACGGGGCTAAAGTTGGCCTACAAATCTTCCATCCCGAATATGACGCGGATGGACTTGCTAAGCTTTTCGCGGCGGGCAAGATGCAAGAAGGCCGCGAAAAACTCCATCACGATATGCTTCACTTCTCCAATGAAGTGACCAAAGAGCAACTCCAAACCATCCTTGGCCGTTTCCAAGCCTGCGTGAAGAGAATGGTGGCTGCTGGAATTGATGTGGTGGAAATCCACGGCGACCGTTTGGTGGGTTCGCTTTGCTCCCCCATTATCAATCACCGCACGGACGAATTCGGCGGATCGTTTGAAAACCGCGTCCGTTTCGCCTTGATGGTCGTAAAAGCTATCAAAGAAGTTTCGGGCGACATGCTCATCGAATACAAGCTCCCCATCATCACCAAGCAGCCGGATGGCTCAATGCTAGGAAAAGGCGGATTGCCGCTAGAAGAAGCGGTTGAACTCGCCAAATTGCTCGAAGCCCATGGCGTGAACATGATTCACGTCGCTCAAGCCAACCACACGGGCAACATGAACGACACGATTCCGGCAATGGGAACCCGTCCCTATAACTTCATGTTAGAAGAATGCAAAGCGGTGAAGAAAGCCGTTTCGATTCCCGTTTCTCTCGTTGGCCGCATCGTGAGCCCGATGGTCGGAGAAGCCTTGCTTGAACAAGGCGTCTGCGACATGGTCTCCTATGGCCGTTCTCTTCTTGCGGATCCCGACTTCGCCAACAAACTTCAAGAAGGCAAACCCGGTGCCATCCGTGAATGCATCATGTGCAACAAAGGCTGCACCGATGCCATTACGAGCCGTCGCTTCCTTTCCTGCGTATTGAACGCGGAAAACGGATTTGAGGCGACCCGTCATATCGAAAAGGCGGCGACACCCCATCGCGTTGCCGTAGTGGGGGCTGGCGTAGCTGGACTCGAAGCCGCCCGCGTCTTGACCCTTCGCGGCCATCACGTTGAAGTTTTTGAAAAGAGTCTTTCCGTTGGCGGACAAATCAACATCGCTTCCGTCCCTCCCCGCAAAGAGGAAATGCGCCGTCTCCTCTCTTATTTTGAATATCAGATGAAGGAGCTCGGCGTTCAAATCCATTTGAACAGCGAATTCACCAAGGAGATGGCCAAGGATTTCGACGATGTCTTCGTCGCGATCGGTGCCCACAACGCGGACATCCATTTCCCGGGCTATGATTTGCCGAACGTTCTCTCTGCTTGGGATGTCTTGGCCAATCGCTCGATTCCCTTTGGCAAGGTCATTGTCTGCGGTGGCGGACTTGTTGGCACCGAAACGGCCGAATATCTTGCCGAACGCGGCTATTCCGTTGAAATCGTGGAAATGCAGGAGAAAATCGCCAAGGAAGAAAGCTCGACGATTCTTCCAACGATCCTCAAATCCTTTGAAGCCCACCATGTCGGCGTCCATACCCTTTCCAAAATCAAAGCCTTTGAAAAGGATGGCGTACGCGTCGACACGTTGAACGCGGAAGGACAAGTGACCGGCGAAGCCAAATTCGAAGGCGACACCATCGTCACCGCGCTTACTTCGTTCAAGAATAAGATAGATTTCGAAGGCGTGGATGCCCGCGTGGTTATGATTGGCGATTGCCTTGAAGGCAAGCCTTGCACGATTGAAAACGCGATCAAATCCGCTTATGATGCGGCGTGCTCATTAAATTAAGGAGGAATGCCCATGAAACTCACCTTCCGTTGGTACGGCGAAAAAGACAGCATCCCATTGCAGTATATCCGCGAAATCCCGAACATGAGCGGAGTGGTCACCGCGGTATATGACGTCCCCGTTGGGGAAGTCTGGCCAAGAGAAGATCTTGCCAAGCTCAAAAAGATTTCCGAATCCGCGGGATTAGAGATGGAAGTCATCGAATCCATCCCTGTTCATGAAGATATCAAACTCGGACGCCCGACCCGCGATCGTTACATCGAAAATTACATCGAAAACGTTCGTCGCGTCGCTGAAGCCGGGGTCAAAGTGGTCTGCTACAACTTCATGCCAGTTTTCGACTGGCTCCGTACAGACATGCATCACCAAAACGCGGATGGCTCGAATTCTCTTTCTTATTCCTATGAGGACTTCAAGAAAGTGGATCCCCATCATCTCCATCTCCCGGGATGGGATGAATCCTATAGCCAAGAAGAACTTCAGGGATTACTCGAAGCCTATTCGAGCATGACACATGGAGACCTCTTCCAAAATCTCGTTTATTTCCTTTCCAAAGTCATTCCCGTCTGTGATGAAGTCGGCGTGAAGATGGCCATCCATCCGGATGATCCACCCTGGGATGTGTTTGGATTGCCACGTATCGTCTCCTGCGAAGAGGACTTGGACAAGATGTTCGCCGCGGTTCCTTCGACCAACAATGGCTTAACCCTCTGCACCGGTTCCTTTGGTGCGGGACGCCATAACGATTTGATTCATATGGCGGAAAAATACACGAAGCAGGGCCGCGTTCATTTCGTCCATTTACGTAACGTTAAATGGACGGACGATCACGATTCCTTCTGCGAAGTGGGCCATTGGAGCAAAGACGGCAGCCTCGATATGGCTGGCATCGTCGAAGCGTTGGTTCGTAATGGATTCGACGGATACGTTCGTCCCGACCATGGCCGCAACATCTTTGGGGAAGATGGAAAGCCGGGTTACGGACTCTTCGACCGCGCTTTGGGATGCGCCTATATCAACGGCTTGTTCGAAGCGACGGAAAAGAAGTTGAAATAACTCGAATATCCAATAGAAGAGACCATCCTTGAGATGGCCTCTTTTTTCTTGGGATGAATTTCATCATTTTTCTAAAAATCCTAAAACCTATCAAATTCAATGGTTTTTGAGAAAAAGTTTTCAAGACACTGAATTGAATTCTTTCAAAACGCCGAACATGAAGGATTTAGTAAGTTGATTTTCCTTTCGACCGTTTCATTTTTTGAGCGCGCCTCTTCCCTTTAACGTTCTTTGCCCTATACTTGATTTCATGAAACTCTTCCTTGCGAACAGCTCTGTGATTGGCATCATCGTCACGATCGCCCTTGTTGCCATCACGATTGCCGTATGCTTCTACATCTTTTCCTTGAAGGACAAAGAAAAGGCGTCGACAAAAGAAGAAGAGACGGGCGAATCTGAGCAAAAAAGCGAATAGCAGAATATCGAAACGAAAGAAGGCTTTCCGCGTTTGCTTGGAATGCCTATAATTTTTAGTACCTATGGCAAGCAAATCGAAACACAAAAACAACCATTCCCTCTCCATGTCTTATGCTTTGCATAAAATGACATTGTGGACCGCGGGCATTTTCCTATTCGAAGCCGTGGCCATCGCCTTGGTTGCTTTGTTTTATTTCTTCGATTTCCCCAATGGTTTCCATGAAATGGTGAAACCGGAATATTGGATTTTCATTACCGTCGGCGTTTTTGTCATCGATTTCTTCGCGGTTTGGGTGACGGAAGTAAAACTTAGCCATATCCGCCGCAAGAGCGATTTGGATGCTTCTTCCATCATCGGAAGCGACGTTCAGGAAGCTTATAACTTCGGCCAAATCGGGTTAGTCGTCACCGATGAGAATGACCTTGTTCTTTGGACGAACAACTTATTCAAAGAACGCCAAATCGATTTATTGGACGCCAATATTTTGGAATGGCAACCGAAGCTAGCCGAGCTCAAGAACGCGCCTGTAGACATGAGCGAAAAAATCGAAGCCAACGGCAGAGACTATTCCGTGAAATATTTGCCGGAAGCACGTTTATATATCTTCAAAGATTCCACCGACTATGAGCAGGTTAGCGAATATAACCGTCAACAGGCCACTTGCGTTGGCATCATCATGATTGATAACTATTCCGATGTTGCCGGCAAAATCGAAGACGATAGCAACGATTTGATCACCAAGGTTCGCGCGGCCATCTTTGATTATGCGAAAATCATGGGCGTTTTGGTCCGCCGCATTCGTAATGATTCCTATTTTGCCGTTTGCAATTTCACTTCTTTGAACCGTATGGAGCAAGATGGCTTTACGGTCTTAAGCAACGTAAGAATGTTAGGAAAAGGTCAACAAGTTATTCCCACCCTTTCCATTGGCTTTGCCCATCGCTTCGACGACATCACCAAACTTTCCGAAATGGCTTCGAATGCGATTGATATCGCCAATTCGCGTGGCGGAGACCAAGCGGTTGTCAGCCATTACGGAGAGGAACTCAAGTATTATGGCGGCAAGACGGCTGCGGTGGAAAATACGGGCCGCGTCCAGTTCCGTTCCATCGCCAACTCGTTAATCGGATTAGCCAAAGATGCGAGCAACATCTATATCTCGGGTCATAAAGACATGGACATGGATGCCTTGGGCGCTTGCTTGGGCGTTGCCGCAATCTGCGAGCACTACAAGAAACCCTATAAAATCATTTTCGATCCCCGTATCACCGAAAAGAAAACGCGTCTAGCCTTCCAGTCGACGTTTGATAAAACGCGTTTGGACCGCATGACGATTTCTCCAAAAGAAGCAGAAGAATCGATCCGCCCGTCCACTCTATTTGTGGTGGTTGACGTCTCGGTTCCTGCTCTAGTTATGGGCGATAAGGCTCTGGAAAAATCGAGCAAGACGATTGTCATCGACCATCACCGTCGCGGTGAAGCCTTCATCGAAAAGCCGGTTCTCTCTTATATCGACCCCTCGGCAGGAAGCGCGAGCGAAATCATTGCTGAATTCGTCAAATATTCTTCGGCAAACCCGCGCATCGAAATTCCTGCCGAATACGCGACGATCATGCTTTCCGGTATCTTCCTTGATACTTCCTTCTTCAAATCTAAAGCTACGGGGGTCCGCTCCTTCGAAGCCTGCGAAATCTTAAAGGAATTCGGCGCGGATAATGCAAAAGCAGACGATTTCTTGAAAGACGAAGTCGAAGAATACAACTTGGTGACGAAAATCGCTTCGACGATGCGTAGCCCCTATACGGGCGTTGCCTACTGCGTCTCCGACGATTCCGACATCATCGAAAAGAGCGCCCTGGCCAAAGTCGCGAACCAAATCCGCGAACTTAAAGGGGTTAATGCAAGCTTCGTCATTGGACGAATCAAGCAAAACGAAATTGCGATTTCCGCGCGTAGCGATGGTTCCATCAACGTTCAGCTCTTGATGGAAAAACTTGGCGGCGGCGGACACTTCGGCATGGCGGCGGCCTCTTTCCCAGGATCGACGGTTGCTGTAGTGGAAAACAAATTATTAGACGCTTTAGCGACATACCTCGATGAAGCGAAAACGGACTTAGGAGGATTACGTTAATGAAAGTTATTTTGACTCAAGATGTAAAGAAAATCGGCAAAAAAGGCGAGACCGTCACGGTGAGCGATGGATATGGCCTCAATTATTTGATTCCGCGGGGACTTGCTAAACTTTCCACGAATGCCACTCAGCAAGAGTTGAAGCGCGATAACGCCCAAGAGGCGGAACGTCAGAAAGAACTCAAGAAAGCGGCGGAAGAAGTTAAAACCCGTTTGGAGCATATCAACGTCGAATTTACGTTAAAGACCGGCAGCGATGGCCGTGCCTTTGGTTCCATTTCCCCCAAAGAAATCTGCGAAGGAATGGAAAAGCAATGGGGCATCAAACTCGATAAACGCAAATTCATCGATAAATACCCTGCCAATGGCCTTGGCTATACCCGTCTTCGCATCGAACTCTATAAAGGGGTGGAAGGCGAAGTCATCGGAACGGTTAACGTTCACATTTCGGAGAAGAAATAATGGCGACAATCGCTTTGCCAAGTAACTTAGAAGCAGAACGCTCCGTTTTGGGTTCGATGCTGATTTCCCCAGGTGCTGCGGAAATCGGTTTGGATTCCCTTCAACCGGATGATTTTAGCGATGCAGACCCTCGTAACCGGATTATTTTCACGGCCATGCAGGAGCTTCATGCCCATCATCTTCCGTTGGACGTTCAGACTTTAAATGATCAGCTCATCAATTCCAAATTGGATCAGCAAGCGGGCGGAACTCCCTATCTTTTCCAATTACTTAACACGGTCATTTCTCCAGAATACATCGATACCTATATCGATATGGTTCATGAGCAAAGCGTTCTCCGCCAATTGCTATTAGCAACCAACCGCATTCAAGAACAATATTCCAAAGGCGTTTCCAATATCGGCGACTTCATCCTTCAATCCAACGATGAAATCACTCGCATTGCCCAAAAGCGCTCCGTTCAGGGCATGAAAAGCGCTCGCGAAGTTGCTTTGGCGGTCCGAGAAGACATCGAAAAGAAATCCAAAAGCGATAACAAAGGCCTAACGGGTTTAACCTCGGGTTACCGTTGCCTCGATGACATGACCCACGGATGGCAAAAAGGCGATTTAATCATCCTCGCCGCCCGCCCTTCCGTCGGTAAAACAGCTTTTGGCATGAATCTTGCCTATGAAGCGGCAATTCGCGGGAAGGTCCCCGTCGGATTCTTCTCCCTTGAAATGGGCGCCGACAAAGTCATGGAACGTTTGATTGCATCGCGTTCCTGCGTTTCCAATAACGACATTCAAACGGGAAAACTCTACGGCAAAGACCGCGTGAAGGTGGCTTCCGCTATCGAAGAAATCTCTCAAACGGATTTGTTCTTTGACGATACTCCAAACTCCAAGCTCGGTGATTTGGTCGCCAAAGCTACGAAATTGAAGGCCACCCACCCGGATTTGGGCTTAATCGTCATCGACTATTTGGGCCGCATCACCTATTCCGATAAGCTCGACATGAATGCCCGTCAACAAGAGGTATCCTATATCTCGGGCGCTTTGAAGACGTTGGCCCGTCAATTGAAGTTGCCGGTTATCTGCTTATCGCAGCTTAACCGTAGCGTCGACAATAACCCCGACAAGGTTCCTAACCTTGCGAACCTCCGTGAATCGGGCGCTATCGAGCAGGACGCCGATATCGTCATGCTCATGTATCGTCCCGACTATTACACGGCTACTGGCCAATCCATTAAGACCAAATATCAGTTGAAGGCCGAAAAACAAAACGGGGGAGAGCCGGAACCGGAAGTCCATCAACCCACGGCAGAAGAAAAGAAGGAGAACGGCGATATGTCGGAAACGAAAATCATCATCGCCAAGAACCGTAACGGTCAAACGGGAACCATTACCCTATTGTTTCAAAAAGCCTATTCCCGTTTTTGCGAACCTTCCACGAATTATGAGACCCGTCAGGCTGCCATGATGGGCGAAGTGGATATGCCGGAATGATCCGCATCGTTTTCGTCGCTTCGGGATCGAAAGGAAATGCCACCCTCATTACGGATGGAGAATCCTTGATTCAAATCGATATGGGTGTGCCCCGCAAAACTTTGGCGGAGGGTACTAAAATCCTTGGCAAATCGGTGGAGGATATCGAAGCCCTTTTCATTACTCACGATCATACCGACCACATTGGTACGGTTTCTTTAATGCCCAAAACTACGGCGGTCTACGCCACTCAATGCTCCTTAAATCCCGACGAGGTATTCGAGACCATTGAGCCTTATTGCGGAATTGACGTGGGACATCTATGCGTTTTTCCTTTTTCGGCTCACCACGACGCCCCGAATCCCGTGAATTATTTAATCCGTGTTGGCGATGAAAAACTTGGCTACGTGACGGATACGGGGTATTTGGATGACGAAGCCTTAAAGATTCTCCAAAATTGCGACTATTACCTTTTCGAATCGAATCACGACTTGGAAATGCTTTATAAAAGCAGACGCCCCCAAAGCCTTAAAGACCGTATCCATAGCGACCATGGACATCTTAGCAACGTCGATAGCGCGATCTATTTTAGCGAGGTTCTTGGTCCAAGAACTAAAGCGGTGTATCTAGGCCATATCAGTGAAGAATGCAATACGGCAGACATCGCTGTTTCGTCCTATCGTCGCTTGCTCGAATCCCGGGATATTGATCCCGACTCCATCCAAATCGTTCCTACCAAACAATGGGATATGGTTCTTGGAGGTGATTGGGAATGAAAATTACCATCTATTGCATCGGATCCTTGAAGGAATCCTATTGGCGGTCTGCTGCGGAAGAATATTTAAAACGCCTTCAGGTTTACGCGAAGGTCACGGTGGAGGAATTCCCCGACCTTGCCACGAAAGAGGGCCCGAGCCCCAAAGAAGAGGGTGAAATCAAAGAAAAAGAAGGGGCCCGTGTCCTCCAAAAGATCAAATCCGGCGATTACGTGATTGCCATGGACTTAAACCAAAAGGAATTCGATTCCGTCTCTTTCTCTTCTTACTTAGAAAATGCCTTTGTTAAAGGACGTTCCTCGTTAATTTTCTTAATTGGAGGATCGCTGGGTTTATCGGATGCCTTAAAAGCTCGGGCGAATGATTCCATTAGTTTCGGGAAGATGACCTTCCCCCATCAATTATCGCGGATTATGTTATTGGAACAGCTCTATCGGGCCTTTCGCATTGCCCATCATGAGCCTTATCATAAATAAATTATTGGGCCTTTTTGGCTTCGGCCTCTTTCTTATCGGAATTCGGCGTGATGCCCGTTAAGTCTTTGATGACTTCCGCGGCTAAAAGAATGCCTGCAACGGGAGGGACAAAAGAAGTGGATCCGGGGATGGATCTTCTCGGCTTGCCACTTGATGTCTCTTCTAGAATCACTTGCTGGGGGAGAGTGGGCTTTTCCTCGCTATAAACGACTTTTAAATGGCTGACGCCTCGTTTCTTTAATTCTCTTCGCATGATTTTAGCTAGAGGATCCATATGGGTGGAATAAAGGTCCCCGATTCGCAATTGACTGGGGTCTAGTCGATTTCCCGCACCCATGGAAGAGATAACGGGGGTTCCGGCTTTTTGACAACGAAGGATAATGTCGATTTTGGCCGTGACGGTATCGATGCAGTCGATGCAATAAGAATAGGATTCAAAAGGGAATTCATTCCCGTGCTCTGGCAGGTAGAACGTTTTTCTCTTTTCTACTATAGCTTCTGGATGGATGGAACGGATTCTTTGCTCCATGACATCCACTTTATTCATTCCGATGGTATCGAAGGTGGCGATGAGCTGACGGTTGATGTTGCTAAGCGATACGACATCGTCGTCGATCAATACGAAATGGCCGACTCCGCTTCGAGCGAGGGCTTCGCAGCAATTGCCTCCTACCCCTCCTAATCCAAAGATAGCCACGCAAGAAGAAGCGAGACGTTCCATCGCTTCTTTGCCAAGAAGGCGTTCGGTTCGGATAAAGGGGTTATTTTTCATATGGAAAAGTATACGGGGGATGAACAAAAAAAGAAGGGCGGACCCTTCTTATTTGCGGATTTGGTCGATTAAGCCGAAGTGAAGGCAGGCTTTGGCCCATCCATCATCGTCGATATCGTCGGTGACGTAATCAGCAGCTTGCTTGGCTAAGGGGCTTCCATTGCCCATGGCAACTCCGATTCCTGCGTAACGAAGCATTTCCACGTCGTTTTCGCCGTCTCCAAGGCAAAGGATGTTTTCTGGCTTTAAATCGTAATATTCAAGAACGGATTCGATGCCTTTGGATTTATCAGAATCCTTCAACATGATATCGACGGCATATTCATCCCAACGCGCGGATTTGCAGTTTTCTAGGTGGGGGAGGAACAAGGATTCGTCAAAGGCGTCGCAGAAAGCAATCATTTGATAGACGACGCGGTCATAATGGTCCGGGAAGTGGCGTGGTTGTGGGAAACGGGTTCCGTATTTTTCGTGCGCCGAAATAACACGGTCATCAATCATGTTGATATGACCTTCGCTTTCCTCGATTAAGGTCAAACCGAATTTGAGGCGTTTGGCGTAGAGAATCATCTTATCGACGACGTTAGAAGGGATTGGGTATTTATAAATGATGTTGCCGTCGATAATGGCATTGCTGCCGTTCATCGTGACCATGCCATCGGGATGAACTACGGACAAAATGCCCGATTTGCGTATTAAGTAGTAGTTGCGGCCGGAGCAAAGGAAAACCTTAATCCCTTTTTTCTGCATGTCTTCCATCGCGTGAATCGCGGATAATGGGACTTCATGCTTAAAATGGCTATAAAGGGTATTATCAATATCGGTGAAGACAATTTTGATTTTCGATTCCATTTTCTTTTAAAAAGATACCTTTTTACCCGTAAACCCTCAAGGGATGCTAAACTATTTGGCGGATATTTTATGACTTACGAAGAATTTAACAAGTACCAGCCCTTCCAAGACCAATGGAATCATTTGGTGAACTGCTATCACGATGAGGATGGCAATACGTTTTACGTCGAGCCTGGATTTTATGATGGGTTACGCGGATTCAAAGAAAAACGCGCGGAAGACTTTGACCGCATCATGGAGGCGATCGACCTCGTGATTAAGAAGAACCACAAAGTTATCTTCACCGCGGATTTCGAAAACCCTTGGATTACCCGTGATGGGTTTATCTACCGGGAAATCCAAGATATCACAGACCCCCTTTGCATTTTCGTGGAAGATAAATCCCGCGGATCCGATTACGGGGACTAACCAGACAACAGAAAAGGGCTCCGTCACAAGACGGGGCCCTTTTAAGGTGCTTGCAAGACTTATTGCGCAGGGCGCATCGACTTCATCGACATCCACATGATGCGCATGCCGAAGAGGAAGATGAAGGACATCATGGCCATCGACTGCATGGCAAAGCCAAGGCAGAGGGAGAGGATGCCCGGAGCGAAGCTCGCCCAGTAGGACATCTTTTGCGTTTCCCAGAACGTGTAGACACGGAGGGGATTGCGTTTGCCGCGGGTGAGGAGGAAGAGTAACAAGCCAAAGAGGACATTGAGCCCGACATAAACGCCGAACATGATGCCGGTATATTGCCAAGCACCCGCTTCTTTCTGGGCCTGAGTCATGCTGCGGAAGACGTTTTTGTAATTGGCGACCACCGCTTCCTTGAGCTCGCTATTTTGGAGCATTTGGTTTTCTTTATTGAAAGCAAAGCTCTTGAAGTTCGTGCCGATTAAGACTTTGTTTTCGCCAGTAAGGCGTTCGCCTTTTCCACTGGCGTTATACCGGCCGATCATGATGGAATCGAGGCCAAACGCCAAGAAGCTCGTGGCGTAAGGGGCATCCGATCCTTCGATGCGGTCCGAACGGGTCGTGTGGTTGATGGGGTTCTTTCCTTCAACGATATCGGCGAAGAAGGTGGTGTCGGTGACTTCGGCGTGAGCGGCAGCCGTGGTGAAGACGGTCGGGTTCACGAAGACTTCGAACATCGTTTGTCCTTTGGAGGAAGAAACGTCTTTGTAAAAATAAAGCTTGTCGGTTTCGTTTCCCTTCGCGGCCATCTTTTCAATCCAAACGGATTCGGTGGAGCCAAAGGAGGGGTGGCCGTTGTTATCGATAGTGAGGTCAATGCCTTCTTCTGCGAGCTTTTTCGTGAAGTTGGTCAAGCCATCATCATAGCTGTAGTTCGGGGAAGAAAGGACGCTGTTGCCATAATCCACTTGCAAACGTCCAACAAGGCTCGGTACGACTGCGATGACGCAGCTAGCGACCGCCAAAGTAACGGCCAAAGCGTTCCATCCCCAGCCATGGTATTCGCGGCTAGCACGGATGCAGGCATCGTTGTTGACCAAGGTAAGGAAGCTGGTTTTTAGTTTTTCCTTCGCTTCCGGGGACATTTTTTTCTTGGGTTTGGAAACCTTTTTCGCCGTAACGGTTTTATTCGAGTTTTTCTTTTTCTTTTTGTTCGCCATTTTTCACTCTCTTTTGCTTAAGCAAACTAAACGATACACGAGTTATGGGGTTTTGGAAATAAAAAGGTTCCGATACCCCTAGAGTTCGGGGATAATACAAAGGATGAAAAAACGCCGTTTTGCCTTATTTTGCATCAAATGGTTTCCTCTTTTCGCGGGACTGGCCGTTTTTTTATCCTTTTTATTTTTCCTCCTTCCTTTTTGGGTGACTTTCGACGAATTGAAGACTCCAATTTCCCTTCCTTTTTTACGAATTCTACTAGGGGGGTCGTTTCTTTTTGATTCAAACGGCCTAGAATCCTCCTTTTATTTTCGTTCTAATCTTCCTTTGTTTTTTAGCCTTCAGTTCCTCGTTTTAGGGGCGATTTGTTCTTTGCTTAGTTACGGGAATTGGAAAATTATCGTGCTTTCTATTTGCCTATTGGGATTAGGGGTAATAGGAATCGCGTTGTCTCCTCTATTTATTTTTTTGGTCAACCCTTCCGTCCCCCTTTCCAACTTACGTTTTGGATATGGGTTTTATCTATGGTTGGTTGTTTTGTTGTTTTCGTTTGTTTGCTTGCTTGTTCTTGCCGTCTTTTTAAAGGGAAAGAGTAAGAAAATAGTCACAAAAATTTGATTTTCCCCTTTGATATTTTTCTTTTTGCTCCTATAGTTACCTAGCCTTTAACACACGAAAAGGCAAATTGTTCTGGGGCCGTACTGGTTTTGACGGGGAAACCGTCAACGCACGGATGCAGTGGTCTGGTAAACCTTAATACCAAAAAACAATAACTGACAAAACTGTCAAACCCTGGATGCTCAACAACCGTTGCGCGTCCGTTGCTCTTGCTTAATTAAGCACCCGACATAGGGTTCCGCGTATCGCGGGCGAGCACGTCTACCCATGCGTTCACGCCTTGGCATGGGATAGGCGCAAGATAAGGCGATAAGCTGGCTTCTTGGCAGGGGAAGTTGGACGAAAATGAACTGCCGCCCCTTATTCGCCCTTGGTAGGTTCGACGGATCTGGGTTAACGAATCTGCCTAAACTGTAGATGCTGTGTGGGGACTTTCTTCGGACCGGGGTTCGATTCCCCGCGACTCCACCATAAGAAAACATAGGTTTAATACAATTTGTGTTAAACCTTTTTTATTGCAACTTGTTTTTGATTCGTTTTTGCCTCTTCAGCGCGGTGTCTCTCTATCACTCTAAAAGGATTGAAAGTTAAACAATCTAGAAAAGAAAAAAGACTACGTGACGGATGAAAAAAGTGAAAATACTGTAAAAGAGTAGACTGAAAAGTGGTTTTGGTATTATAATACGAATTAGGATTTTAACAGGAAAGTTAAAGTATGAATTCTAGAATATTTTTTTACGAATTTGGAAAGCTTATCTACAGCATAGATGGGTTTTATACCGAATATGCTAAAGAGAAGTCAGTCAAGCCTAATCTTTTATGGATATTGTATGCTTTGAACGATGGGGAAGAGCATAGTCAAAAAGAAATATGTGACACATGGGATTTGCCTAGAACTACGATCAATACAATTATTAAGGAATTGGAAGCGGATGGTTATGTCTTCTTAAGTCAAATTATAGGTGAGAAAAGAGAATTGAGTGTTAAATTGACTGATGAAGGAAAAGAATATGCTTCTTCAATGCTACAAGAACTATATGAGATAGAGGAGAAGGCTTATGAATCAATAAAAAACGGTGGCTTATTAAACAAAAAACTGAATGAATTGTTGAATAAATTATACGATATAAAAGAAGAGATCCAAAAGTCAAAAGAATGATAGCGGTTTTGTTGGAAGGCTTTCGTTGAGCGCTACAAAACTGATGTTATATTACATATGATTCTAAAATAGGAAGATAGATATGAGCAAAATCAAAATAAAGAATTTGATAGAAAAATGGGACAAGACATTTTCTAGATATAATGATGTCAACAGAAGAAAGGTAACGTTTGCTATAGATCTGGAATAACGCTTGCTGCAGATATGTTTTGTCGTCTTTGGATAATGTAGACGAGGAGCACATTGGCATTATTGAGATATGTGGCTTGGGCGGTATGGCGTTAAATGCTACATCGCTTGATCCAAGGATTAAAGCAACGGTTGCTGTAACTATGTATGATATGAAAAAAAGCAAATGGATATTTTGATGAAGGAAATAATGAAGAAGTTCGTTATCAAAAGAAGAAAGCGTTAAATGAACAAATTAGTAATTTACTATGATACAAATAGTTGGGGGTTTTACAAAATTGGGATATATAGAAGATATAAATCAGGAAAAATTAAAAATATATTAGAAAAAGGTAATGTAACAGTTGCTTTATCTTTGGAAAGGAATTGATATTTATGGAAAAACAAACAGCAGGCAGAGAAAATTTAGGAAAGTTAGCTCCAAAATTTGCTGAACTAAATGATGATATATTGTTTGGAGAAATATGGAATAGAGAGGATAAACTATCGTTAAGGGATAGAAGCATGATTACAATATCAGCTTTAATGGCACAAGGTTTATTTCCGCAATTAAAATCACATTTTGTCATGGGAAAAAAACATGGAATTACAAAAGAAGAAGCAGTTGAAATTGTAACACATTTAGCCTTTTATTCTGGATGGCCAAAAGCGTGGAGTGCTTTTGCTTTAATAAATGAAGTATATGCAAATGAAGAAACACAAAAAACTCATGGAGGAGCTTTTGGAATTGGAGAACCTAACACATCATTTGCAAAATATTTTGTTGGAAATTCATATTTAAAACCATTAACAAATCCTAACGAAACAAAAGTATTTATAGCAAATGTTACTTTTGAACCAGGTTGTAGAAATAATTGGCATATTCATAAGGCAACAGAAGGTGGTGGTCAAATTTTAATCTGTGTTGATGGAGAAGGATGGTATCAAGAAGAAGGCAAAAAGCCTCAAAGTTTAAAAATAGGAGATGTAGTAACCGTTCCAGCCAATGTTAAACATTGGCATGGTGCAAAAAAAGATAAATGGTTTAGTCATTTAGCGATAGAAGTACCAGGAGAAAATACAAGTAATGAATGGTGCGAAAAGGTTACGAATGAGGAATATGATAAACTATAAAAAATTAGGAGGAAATTTATGAATAAATTAGTAGTATTTTTTTCTTATACAGGCAATACAAAAATGATAGCAAACAAAATTAGAGAAAATTTGAATTGCGATATTTTAGAAATCAAAACAGTTATTCCATATTCAGAAGATTATGATGCTGTTGTAAAAGATGAACAAAATAGTGAGGCTAGTAATCGTTTGCCAAAAATACAAGACACAGACATTGATTTAAGCAAATATGATGAAATTATACTTGGAACTCCTGTATGGTGGTACAGACCTGCTCCTGCAATAAGAACATTTTTGAATCGAAATGATTTATCAGGGAAAACAATAAAGCCTTTTGCAACTAATGCTGGATGGCTTGGAAAGACGTTCAAAGAAATTAGAACTTTATGTCCAAATTCAGAAATTTACGAAGGTATGAACATTGTATTTGAAAGTTATAGCGATAAACTTGTTACAAAAGAACAAGATATTGAAAATTGGATTAAAACACTATAAAAACATTTGAGAGACAAATTACAATTTTTAGCGAGGAGTTAAAAGTGCAGTAGTCAACGTTTTGTAGACACTTTTAATGATTCTTTTTTTCCGCCTCCTTGATTGCCTTTTGCTTCCTCTCGTATTTGATTTTGCTTGGCTTCTTGGGGGCGGGTTCCCTTTTTGCGGCCGCTTCCCTATACGCCCTCGGCGTCGCGCAGCCCAAGGCGCAAGACGGCCTTTCCTCGTTGAAAAACTTTATGCGCGCCTCAACGAACGACGGCACGTCGCCGCAATGGGCCGCGTCGAAATCGATGAACATCTCGATTTTGGCCCGCCCGTTCACGGCCTCCATCGCCCCTTTGTCCGTCGGCGTTCCAGCGCGGGACATCGAATGCGTGAGATGATATTGGGGGAAGGAGCTCGTTGAAGCCCTTTGAAGCGTAGGCGGTGCCTTGATCGGTGTGCAAAATCGGATTGAGCCCTTCTATTTTCTTTATCTTTTCGGCGACCATCTCCAAACCGTCGAAATACGTGTTCCTGTCGCCTTTCCGCCCCCTTTCACCGAGTACCCTTTTTTGCGCGGGCCACCTCGATGTCTTTGAGCATCAGCTCGTTTATGAGCCCCCCTTCGTCATCGACCCGTAATCGGCTGTCGGCTCCGGCCTTTTGATTCCGCGCGGAAGCAGCTCGATTCCGATTGATTTCATGTATCCCTTACGTAGGCGTAAATCGCCTGAAGTGTCACCCGGCTCGATTCGGCTGCCTCCTTTGCGGTGAGCTCGTGTTCGCAGACGTGCCTCCCTATGTCTAATTTTTCCTTTGTCATATTCTCCTTAGAGGCCTCCTTGCGTAAATTTTATTCCATGGTGTCCAAATATTTGAATGGAGTGTCTACTTTAAGGTTACCAGTGCACCTGCAACGGTGTTCTTTCAAAAATTATTTTTGCAAATGATAAATATGGTGTTCATTTTAGTACTAGATTGTCGAAACAAAATACCGGTTTATATTTCAAATCTATTAAAAAGTTTTATCTATCCTTTCAAAGGCAGAGCCAGCTTTGCGCTATGTTCAGGACGCCTTTGCAAATTATGAGAGGCGTTTTAATGAGCGACATTTTTTGGGGTACAAATGGTGCCAGCCCCTTTATGAATGGGAAATTTCGGCATTTAAACAAAAGCACAACTTCTTATGGCATGTTTTTAACCCGGTGCTACCATACGTACAGGGTTTTAAAGAGGATTTCTATATGAAAATGAGAAAACTTACCGAAGCATGCTTTCTTCCGTTATTGCTATTGTGCTCTTGCGCAAATGCTGGAAACAGTTCAATTGGTAACACTGAATCGGAAAACATAAAATCTACCAGTGATAACGTGAGTCCATCATCGTTTGACGCTTTGGCGTTAACGCTTGAATCGGGACAAAAGTTTAATTATTACCTTTACACTCCGGAAAATGCGATTGAAGACATGCCTTTGATTCTCTATCTGCATGGCGGAAGCGGAAAACCAACAAGCGCGGAAGGCGATTTAAATTTGCTAACGAACGAGGACGGATTGCCAAAATTCGTTAAAGAAAACAAAGTGTCCCCGAATTCGTATATTGTTTTTCCACAACTTCCATATGGAAAACGGGGCTGGAGCGATGTAGGAAATGATTTATTTTCATTTTTAAATGAGGTTTCAGCTGAATTAAAGTGCAACAAGGGGAGAATTTCCATTACCGGTCATTCGATGGGTGGCAAAGGTACGTGGGATATCGCCCTTTCCAATCCGAATGCATTCTATAAAATCGCCCCACTTTCCGGGAACGTAACATTAAACGACGCCAACTTAAATAAATTAAAAGATAAACCCGTATGGGCGTTTGTAGGTACGGACGACACCATTGTTGATCCGCAAAGCTCCATTGATTTCATTCATTCGTTATCCAAAATGAACGACGAAGCAAAAATCACAATCATAGAGGGGTATACCCATTTTGATGTGCCAAACGTGTATCTTTCATCCGACTATCATTTGCTCTCTTGGCTGGTTGATTGAGAACTACAATTAGGAGTTAGTGTCGCTCCCTTGACAAAAGAAAATGTTTAATTAACCCCCATTTACTAGAAACTTTTAACTTTGTGTACCACAACGTTGAACCAGAATGCGTGATTGCCCGTAAGATGTGGAGAAAATACCTCAAAATAAAAAAGGGGAAAAGCATAAGCGCCATTTTCCCTTTTAAAGACGTTTAAGGATTTATTGCTCGTTTTTCCGAACTTCAACACCGCCGCGAAGGACGATGTCCCCTTTATCCAAAGCCTCGATTTCCTTTTTGTATTCCGCCTCTTCTTTGTCGTTGCATAGGACGAAATGGCCAGGAAGGATTTCGCGGAACGAAGGCTTATCGGTCGAATAGTCATGAACCTCATCCGGGTGATAAACGATGCGTTGACGTCTTTTCTCGGAAAAGGGGTTCGGTTGAGGAATCGCCGAAAGAAGAGATTTGGTATAGGGGTGCAATGGGTGACGGAAGAGCTCTTCGGAAGTAGCGAGTTCCACCATATTCCCAAAATACATAACCGCGATGCGGTTGCAGAAGTACTTAACGGTAGAAAGGTCGTGGGCGATGAAAATCATCGTAAGTCCCATTTCTTCTTTTAAGTCATTCAACAAATTGATGATTTGGGCGCGAATCGAAACGTCCAAAGCGGAGATGGGCTCATCGCAAATCAAGAGCTTGGGATTCATGATGAGCGCACGAGCGATACCAATACGTTGACGTTGACCACCGGAGAATTCGTGGGGGTAGCGGGAAGCGTGCTCGGGAACGAGGCCGACTTTCTTAAGGATCTCCACCGTCTTTTGATGGTTGTCCAAACGGTTGTGTTTGCCCTGGATACGTAAACCTTCTTGAATGATGTCTTCGACCGTCATGCGCGGATCCAAAGAATCCACGGGGTCTTGGAAGATCATCTGAATTTCATTAAGAAGGGCACGCGGGGCATGCTTGTTGTCATAGTGAATGGCTTTGATTTTCGTCTTCTGACGTTCCAAAACCATTTGGCGACGATCGTTGATGGCCGCGATTTTCCCTTGGATTTCCTGATGGATTTTTTCTTGTTCCGCGTTAGAAGCGGAAGCGCAGCGAGTGGCCTCTTCCCTCTTTAAGTCCGCGATGGCTTCGTTCGCGTGAATATTGGAGTATTTGATTTCCTTTTTGTTCCAACGGTCGCCTGCTCCCACGCGGTATCCTTTAAAATAGATGGAGCCGCTGGTGATGTCATAAAGATGCATGATGCAACGTCCGGTCGTCGATTTGCCGCATCCGGATTCGCCGACAATGCCAAAGGTTTCTCCTTCTTTGATATCAAAGGAAACGTCATGGACGGCTTTGAGCTTGACGTAATTAGGCCACGCGCCAAGACGGAAGAACATGCGGAGGTGGCGAACGGCTAAAATTGTTTTGTTTTCCGCGAGTTCTGGCTTATAGGTGATGTGAGCGAGTTTGACCGCGAGGTCTTTCTCGTCTACGATTTCCTGCTGAGCCGCGACTTGCTTTTCCAATATGGCGATTTCGTCCTTCTTGGAAGGATCGAGTTTGACTTTGCCTAGATTCACTTTCAGCTGATTAAGTTTGGTTTTTTCAACGTTTAAAGCGACTTTGGCATTTTCTTTGCGATGCTTGCGGATTTCTTTTTCTTCCGCGTAACGGGCTTTGGTTTCTTCTAAGGTGGGAACGCTGGATTCCAAGTGGTGGAATTCCCTTTCCTCTTTTTCCTCTTGCTCGGGGGTTACTTTTTCTGCTCCCGCGTCAAAAGAAGGGGCTTCCTGCTCTTGGAATTCCTCGATTACTTTGTCAGTGGATTCAGCCAAAGCGATGTCTTTGGTGGAATTATTCTTTTTCATGGGCGCGCTTAGCCTCCTCTTCTTTTAATGCGTGGGAAATGCGTTGGGTGACGATGCGAGGGGGATTCACTTTCGGTGCACCCTCGTATTCGAGCCACGAAGCGCAGTAATGGGTGGGGGTGATTTGGAACAAAGGCGGTTCGTATTTGAAATCCGCTCCAATCGCATAACGATTTCTTAACGCGAACGCGTCCCCCTTTGGCGGATAAATCATATCCGGCGGAGTTCCGGGGATGGCTTCGAGCTTTTCTTTGGAATCGATATCGGGGATTGAGGCCAAAAGGGCCCAGGTATAGGGGTGACGGGGGTCAAAGAAGATTTCTTTGTCCGTTCCGTATTCGCAGATTTTACCTGCGTACATGACGGCGACGCGGTCCGCCATATTGGCGACGACGCCGAGGTCGTGGGTGATGAAGATAACCGACATGTTGTGCGCGGCTTTGAGTTTATTGATGAGCTCAAGAATCTGGGCTTGGATCGTAACGTCCAAAGCCGTGGTGGGCTCATCGCAAATCAAAACGTCCGGTTCGGAAATCAAGGCGATGGCGATGACGATGCGTTGACGCATACCACCTGAGAATTGGAATGGATATTGCTTGAAGCGCTTCTCCGGTTGAGGAATGCCAACTTCGCGCATAACGGACAAAGCTTTTTCTTTGGCCATCTTTTTGGTGATACGAACTTGAGACTGATAGGCCTCACGGATTTCGGCTTCTTCCTTGTCCAAGGTGATTTTCTCGGCGAGGATTTGATTCCGTTCCTCGACCAAGGGTTTTAAAGCGGCTTCTTTTTGCTGCTGTAAAGCCAAATGCTTTTTGGGCAAGAAGTAGCAGAGCCCAATCTTGAAGCGGAACAACCATTCCGTTTTCTTGATTTGAGAAGCAAGTTCATCAGCGCGGACGTGATCTTCGGGCTTAACGGAAAGCAAAGCACGTTTCGCGGCAATGCCATCTAAGCCTTTTTGGAGTTCGGCTTTTAGTTCCTCGTGGTGTTTTTCCGTGGCTGCCTTGGCCTTCTTTTTCGCTTCTTGCAGAGCTTTATATAGACCTGGAGCCACCTTCTTATATTCTTTCTTGGCTTCTAAAATCGCGGCCTTGGCATCAGCTTTGGCTTTCTTTAAATGCTCGGCGTTTTCCTTTTTGACGGCATTTAGTTCTTCCTTTTTCTTTTGGAGTTCGGCCTTTAAAGACGATACGTCCTCCTTCTTTTTCTTTAAATCAGCGATTTGCCCTTGAATCGAAGCGATTTCGCTTTCGATTATTTCAACGCGGTCCTGATATCCAGGAAGTGGAAGGGTGGCTTTATTTTCTGCGTCGGCGATTTTAACGTCTCGCATGGAAGCCGCGTTCATGTAGGCGGTATGCTCGGGTGCGATTAAATCTTCATAATATCGCTTCAGCATATCCGCGTTAATGAGCATGGTTTCGGTGATTTGCTTGCCGATTTTGACAATGGGGTTCAACGAAGAAAGCGGATCTTGGAAAATCATCCCGATTTTCTTGCCGCGGATGCGTTGGAATTCGGCTTCGCTGGCTTTGGTTAAATCGATCCCGTTATAAAGAATCGATCCGCCTTCGATAATCGCGTTAGGCGAAAGAATGCCCATGATGGCTTTAGATGTAACGGATTTGCCAGAACCGGATTCTCCAACAATGCAAAGGGTTTCTCCTTTGTATAAGTCGAAGGAAACACCACGGACGGCTTGGACTTTGCCGTTGTCCGTGCGGAACGAGATGGTAAGGTTTCTGACTTCGAGAGCCTTCGTGGAAGGAAGAGAAGCATCCCCTTCAATGAGGGCGCGGTCTTTTTTGGTTAACTGGACGGCCATATTATTCTCCTCCTTTCAAACTGGGATTAAACGCGTCGCGCAACCCGTTGCCGAAGAGGTTGAACGAAATCATGACGAGAGCCATGACGACGCTGGGGAACAAAATCAAATAAGGGTAGGTGGTCATGTAGATTTGGTTGGACGACAAGACGCTGCCAAATCCTTCCATACCGTTAACTAATCCCAAGTAGGATAAGCTTGCTTCCGAGAAGATGACCGAAGGGATCATCAAGACGCTAGAAGTGATCAAAGTTCCGATTGCGTTGGGCAAAATGTGGCGGAAGATCAAGCGGAAATCGCTGGCGCCCAACGTGCGGGCGGCAAGGATGTATTCACGGTCCTTGAATCGGTAGAACTGGGTTCTCGTTAATGAGGCGGTTCCCAGCCATCCGGTCGTGCAGAGGGCAATGCCTACCATCAAAATGGTTGACATGTTGTCGGGGCGGTTGATGAGGATCAACGTCATGACAACAACCCATGGGATGCCGCCGAGGATTTCGCAAACGCGTTCCATCGCAATGTCGGTCCATCCGCCAAAATAACCGGAGATTGCGCCCCAAATAAGGCCGATGACGATATTGATGAAGGTGGTGGCGACGCCAAGGATGATCGAATAACGGAGTCCGTTGAAGACGAGCTTGAACATGTCACGCCCTTGATTATCCGTGCCAAAGAGGAATCTTGGCATGGTGGAATATCCGAATTCACGGAACCGGGACATCGTGCCGGTGAAGGAAGCGGTTTTGATTTTGCCGGCCTTGACCACGCGGACGGTGATGGGGTTTTCTTCGTTGACCTGCAAGGGGCAATGGGCTTTGCCTTCTTCGGTCATTGCAATCCCTTCGATGAATTTGGTTTGCTCCGCTTTATCCATGGAACCATTTTTGAAAGATTCGATGGGATAAGCAAAACTCATCCATCCCTTGTCTTGGTAGGTTTGGAGATCGGTCATCGTGATGCTAGAAGAAGTGTAGTCGCCAAAAGCCGCCTGATAGGAGTCATAACGGAATGTACCCGTTACATAATCGGCTTGGAAGATGTTCAAATCGGCGTTGGACGTATAGGCGTAAGCTTTTTCACTATCGACGGTTGGGCGATTTAGAGTGAGGTTTGCGTCTGCGCAAGAAAGATTGCTCATCGCGGTTTTTTCTGATTCGGTTGCTTCGCCTTCGACGGAGAAGAGAACTTTGCTCACCAAGACGGATGTTTCCTTGTTGGCATCGGGTTTCATCGTGAGATAGAACTTCCCGAGCAGCGATCCCCCGTTGAAGGACGTAAGGGTCTCGTTGTCCGAAAGACGGAACAGGTGGGTGCCGGTTTCGGTTCCGAAGTCTTGAAGAACGATGGAAGAATAGGAAGAAGACGCGGTGTCACGGTACAAAAAATTCAAGGAGAATTCCCCTTGTTCTCCGTGAACAAAGCCTTCTTCGGGAATCGCGGCTGTTTGAACTTCTAACGTATAGGCATATTGGTCAAAACGGAAGGTACCTTCTGGAGATTGAAGGAAAGCGTCGTCTTTACTGCCGGCGGAAGCACTCATGCGCATGGAGCCGCCACGGGCATAGGAAACGATGTTGTCGCTGATTTTCTTTTCCCCAACTTTGGAATATTCGATATCTCCAACAATTGCATCCAACTGCAATTTGGAGTTCGATGTGGTGGCAGGGGAGCCGGCATAAGTACCTTCTTTTTGATAAGCTTGCCAATCGAAGTCGATCGCGACGTTTTTATAAACGGATGTGCCATCCCAGAACCCCGTCCCCGCGGAGAATAATTTCGGGGCAAGTTTGGTTTGATAGGCCAGGTTGGGGTTGGATGTATCCAAAGAGTGCGTATTGAAGATCGGAACGAAGATGGTCAATAAGACGATGCTGCCAAGAATGGCGGCTCCGACGACGGAAGATTTGTTTTTGACGAAGCGACGCAGTGCGTCTTTGAAGAACGTCGTCGGCTTCGACTGCAATTTGATATCCGTTAATTTGACGTCGGCTTGGCTAAGCGAAAAGTCGCCTTCTTGGAAGGAAATCGTATGCTCCATGTTTTTGGAGTCGCGGTATGTAAAGGTTTTGTTGTTTTCCATACTATTTCTTCGCCCCCATACGAATGCGCGGATCGATGAATCCGTAAGACAAATCGAGGAAGACCCCCGAGATGAGCCCGATGAGCGTATATAACGACATATCTGCCATCAAGACGTTGTAGTCGCCCGCGTTGATCGCATCGATATAAAGTCTCCCAACGCCCGGAATGCCATAAAGGGCTTCGAGGATCATGGAACCGCCAAGCAACCCGATGATTTCCGATAAAATCGAAGGAAGGATAGGGACCATGGCGTTCTTTAAGGCATGACGCTTAATGGATTGCGACCTGGTTAAGCCTTTGGTTCTTGCTAGCAACAAGAAGTCGCTCGACATGACTTCGGTTAATTCCGCGCGCGTAAAACGGCAATACCCGCAGATGGAGCCAAACGAGAGGGACATCGTGGGGATGATGTAACCGAGCACCCTGGCGGGTAAAGGGGCGCTGATGGAAGGCCATTGGCTGGGCAACCAGCCCAATTGATAAGAGAAGATATAAAGAAGAATGTTGATGGTGATGAAGGAAGGAACGGAAATGAAGACCATGACGAGGGTCGAAATGATGTGGTCCGTCATCTTGTTTTTCTTCAAGGCGGCCCAGATGCCAAGCCCGATGCCGGCGGGAACCGAAATCAAAACAGGCCAAATATTGGTTTTCACTGTGGTCCATAGACGGGAATCGCTCCAAGAGGATCCCACAATGACGACCATGGAATCAACGTTAGGGGCAATGGAAGTGGAGGTGCCCCAGGTGCCGTGGAACAAGCCACTCACCCAAGCGCAATATTGGTCCCAAAGGGGACGTTGATAGAAATAATAGGAAACGCCTTTGTCTGCCGTCATAGTGAAGAGAAGTTTTCCTAACCCTTCTTGCGGGGTGGAATAGCAAACGACGTACCCCAAATCCTGCTGATGAAGATAATAGGCGAGTTTGGTTTCATTGGTCCCAGGAATGGTGGGAAAGGGCTGCAATTTCACCAAAAAGAACGTCAACGTTAAGATGATGACGGTGGTGCATATGGCCAGGAATATTCTTTGTAAAGAATAGCGGAACATGGTTTCTCCTTTCTTTGAAGAGATTTCTAGATGTTATTGTAAAGTGAATATCAAGTTTGTCCATCTCCTTCAAAAGGGGATTCACCCGCCTCTTTTGACGAAGAAGCAGCACCGGAGGATATCCGATGCTGCTAAAGATTAACGGATCGACGAGGTTGGACTAGGCTTCCGGCACGATGGCGGCAGGGAGCTCAACAGAGGCATAAGCACTTTTCAAACCGCAGTAGACGCCATCAATTGTTTGGACATAATCCAAACCGAAGAGGAGGAATCCGCCCAAGGCTTTTACGCTTGCAAACAATTCGCCGCTGACGGTGAAGGAGAAGTTGCCTGCTTCGTCCCAGGTGACCGCAGAGACATCCTCCGTTGTCGCCATGCCTTCTGGATAAATTTCGAAGTAGTCAGCGTATGTTTCGGAGGTCGTTCCGAAGAGGTCGGCCAAATCGACAACGAGTCCATCGAAGTTCTGAATTTCGATAGTGCCTTTAATCGTGACCGAATCAGTGGTCGGGACGACGGACGAAACCACGACTTCAACGGGTTCCATCGGTTGTCCTTCCGCGTCGAGGACAACGCCGTGGTCGGCTGCATCCCAAAGTCCGTCGAAGGACCATTTCTTACCATCGTAGATCAAGGCATCTTCGCCTTCTTCCACGGCACCGGTATCGGCGCCCCAGTTCAAGGTGAAGCCCGTGGAGCCATCGGATTTAAGGATTTCGAGGAAGTTGAGCGGGTCGAGGTTGTTGCCCGTGATGGAGCCGAAGCCCAAGTCGAATTGACCGACGAGGAGGTGTTTGTAATAGACGTCGCTCCAAGTGGTGACCGCGTGGTGGTTGACCGCCAAACGGACCTTGTATCCAAGAGCGGCGGCCGCGGCGTCGAAGGAGGCTTTGATGTAGCCACCAATTAGCTTTCCCTGACCTTCAATCTGGTTCGGGTACATCCACCAAACATCGATGCCGATTTCTTCGGTGGAATCTGTGATGTCGCCACTGGCTTTCAACTCTTTGATCGCTTCTTCAAAGCAAGCTTGAGAAAGGGCTTTGTCATAGCCGAAGGTTTCCACGGTGTCGCCCCAGAAGTCTTCTAGAGCCGACGAATGAGCTTCCGTTGAGTTGTAAGAAACACCATTTTCAGGATCGCAGATATAAGTATCCGGGAAGAAGTTGATGGATGGGGTGCCGCCTTGGTTCTGCGCATAGGTGGCACGGTCAATCGAGTAGAAGAGGCCACGGATGAAGCTGTCGTTGGACATCCAAGGTTTGACGTTCCAATAATCCGCTTTCGGGGTTTGGGTGATTCTGCCCTTTTCGCCAAAGAGTTCTTCCCAAAGTGCTGGGGTGCAGGAGTTAATGTTCAATTTCCAAACAGCAGTGCCAGGAACTTGAACGGCGCGAGGATCGGAAGAATACTTTTCGAGGTAGTCCGAAGTAACGCCGCAAGCGTCAAGACTCGAGGAATTGAGGAATTGCTTGATGGCGATGTTCTTATCCGTCGCATAACCGGGAAGGATGTCCGTGTGGATGCCTTCGATGCGGTAGAGGTTCGGGTTTTCCTGACGTTCGTACCATTGATCGTTGCGGTGGAAGGTGATGAGCTTATCGGTTTCCCAGGTTTCGAGCATATAGGGGCCCATGCTGAGGACGTTGTCCACTGGGCTTGTGCTCTTGTCGGAAGAATAACCTGCGAGGTTCTTAATGCCGACTAGATTGATGAAGTCTTCCGGAATCGGTTCATAGAGAGTTCCGTTGCAAGAATACATCGCATAGAAGCGGTTGAGCGGGGTCTGATAAGTGATTTGGAGGTAATCGCCTTCCTCGTCGGTTCCGGCTTCAATGCCAACACCAGAGAAGTCGACGTCATTGTTGATGCCTTCTTTTCCAGCGGCTTTGGTTGCGGCGTAGTAGTTAGCAACGCCGGCAATAGCGCCTTTTCCGGTTTTTTCTGCCATTTCGGTGCCACGATAGAGGGCGTTGGCTCCGTTAAGAAGCATCTTGTAGGTGGTAATGTAGTCTTCGAGTTGGACATAGCGACCATCGAAAGCTTTGCGGTCAGCGCGAGAAGAAGCGGTGCGATAGGTGACTTTGCCTGCTTCTCCGGTTCGGACGTAGAAACGCCAGGTGCGGTGCAATTCTTCGGCGGTCGGATCTTTGGTGATCACGGATTCGCCGTCGTCGCTGACGGGGAACATGTGGTCTTGCTTGGAAAGAATGCCATACCATTCATAGCCTGTCTTATCGGAATTGAGACGCTGACCGAAATAGGAAGTTCCAATGGTGTCAAAGAGGTCGCTAACTTGAGAGCCTCCATCGTTCCACGCATTGATCGTTGCGGGGTCGCTTTGCTCCCAGTTGTGGTAGTAATTTTGGTATTTGCTGTTGGATTCGCCGGCGAGGGAACCTTTGAGGTAACCGTCGCGAAGGGTCGAGAAACCAAAGTTCGTGATGTAGGTGTTGGTACCCCTGACGACACGGGGGTTAAAGAGTTGATAACCGGAGTCTTCGTATAGAGGCAGACCTGCAATGGAATGGTCGATGGCATATTTTTCTAGTTTGCCAAGGATTTCGGTACGGTCCTCATAGGATGAGTTGACGAACTGCTGAGCTCCGCTGGCAACGGGGGCAGTGCTGGGGTCAACGCTGGTTGAAGCGGAAGAATTCGTCGTGACGGAGGTATCCGATGACTCTCCGCCCGGCTTCGAAGAACTGTTGTTCTCGTTCGTTCCCGGGTTTCCGCCGCAAGCTGTTAGGGCAAGGGCGATGGCACCAAACGCTACGGCTGGTGCAATGAATTTACGATTTTTCATTTTCTTTTCTCCTTTCGAGATGCCGTTATTAAAAAACCGCTCGAAAAAGATGCAAGAAGAAAGTTAAAAAAATCGCAACTTCTTTCAAATTTTTTCAAAAAACGATGGCGCGAATCACAAAAGAAGCGATGAGAAGCCCGATTCCAAGGACAAGCCAAGGCCAAGGAAAAATCTTATTTTGCTTTCTTTTTTCCTTTTTGGATTCCGCGTACGCGTAATAATCAGGGTAAGGATCTTGCGCGTTCGTGTAATTGGGATTCATGTGTTTGAAGATGGAACGAAACCCATAGGTCACGGTGTCAAAAGCACCAAAACGTGCAAGCAAACTAAGCAATCCACCGCATAAAACAAAGGCTCCGGCGAAGAAAAGTGGGTCAATCCAACCGGATAACGCGTAGTTTTGACGAACGAAGAAAAACAGGCAAAAAGCCCCAATGGCTAGAAGCGGATAAACGATAAGCGAAGCGAGAATGGATTTTTTCATGGGCATATCTTTCTATGGGGAAGCAAAATTATCAAGCCAAATGAAACAAGTGCCATTTGCTTTGAAAACGCTGAAAGCCATGATTTAAATTTTCACAATCCAAATGGAAATGATGAAAAAAGAGGGCGGACCCTCTTTTCTCTAATTTTGTTGGACGAAATATTTAGGATGTCTTTCGACGACGGCTTTGATGCCATGCAACCCAGCAAGATGATGCTCTAACGAAACCTTGCGGATTTCTTCAGGGCTTTTCTTTTCCAAAGCGTCGAGAAGTTGTTCATGAATTTTCTCCAAACTTTTCACGTCTTCGATCCCTCTTAAGTTGGTGAGGTAACGATAACGGGAATAGGAGGGGAATGCTTCGTCGATGAAGTCCAGCATGCTTTCTTTATTAGCCAAAGAATAAATCGCTTTATGAAAGGCGTTATCACAGGCGAAGGATAAGTCGGCGAATTCCAGGGTTCCCGGAATCTGATTCTCTAGTTCCCGGTCTTGATGTTTTAACAAACCGCGAATGACCTGAATGTCTTCTTTCGATGCTTTTTCAGCGACTTCGATCATGACTTCCGTTTCGACGTAAGCGCGGAGATAAAGAACCTCGCTGATGGCATTTAGGTCGATGGGAGTGACGTAAGTTCCGGATTTGGATTGGATCCGAACAAGTCCATTCTCTTCCAATTTCTTTAAAACATCGCGGACAGGGGTGCGGGAAACGCCGAAGGAGGCGGAAAGCTCATTCTCGCGAATGCGGCTCCCCGGCTTCAAATGAAGGGTGACAATCTCTTTTTTTAGCGTTTCGTATATGGGTTCGATGTCCTTGGTCATGAATTACCGCTGGACACGTCCCGAAGCGTTTCCGCCCATCAAGGCTTCGACTTCTTTGAGGCTCACGTGGTTATAGTCCCCAGGAATCGTGTGTTTCAAAGCGCTATGGGCAACTGCGCAGTTGATGGCTTTTTCGGGATCATCGTAGTGGGAGAGGCCGTAGATGAGCCCAGCGGCAAAGGAATCGCCACCGCCCACACGGTCGACAATGCGAAGTTCGTAGTGGCGGGATTTGTAGAATTTCCCGTTGGTGAAGAGAACCCCGCTCCAACCGTTATCGTTAGCGGAATGCGATTCACGAAGAGAAGCAGCCGCGCCTTTAAAATGGAACTTTTCGCACATTTGCTGGAGCATCAGGGCATAGCCATCCGCGTCGATCTTACCGCTATTGATGTCGCTGCCCGTTGCTTTGAAGCCAAGGCAGGCCTCCGCGTCTTCTTCGTTGCCAATGACGTAGTCCACGTATTCCATTAAGGGGATTAAGCAGGCCTGAGCCTCTTCTTTGGTCCAAAGCTTCGAACGGAAGTTTAAATCAAAGGAGACCGTGATGCCCATTTCATGAGCGGTCTTTAAGGCTTTCGCCGTGAGAATTTGAGCAGATTTTCCTAAGGCTGGAGTGATGCCGGTCATGTGGAACCATTGAACGCCTTTGAAAAGTTTCTTGAAATTGAATTCGCTGGCTTTGGCTTCGGAAATCGAAGAATGCGCGCGATCATAGATAACCTTAGAAGGACGGACGGAGTCGCCGGTTTCTAGATAATAAATGCCAAGGCGTTCTCCTCCTCGGAGAATACCAGTGGTGTCCACGCCATATTCTCGTAAGGAATTTCTGGCGGCATCCCCAATTTCATTTTGTGGGAATTTGGAGATGAACATCGCTTCTTCGCCAAGATTGCAAAGAGCTAAGGCGACGTTGGCCTCGCCTCCGCCATAATTGACGTCAAAGCTCTTGGTTTGAACAAAGCGGGAATACCCCGGGGTAGAAAGGCGAAGCATCAATTCGCCTAAAGTCGCGTATTTCATACAGGTATCGCCTCTTTTTTATTTAGCAAGCGCTTCGCGAGCCGCTTTGACCACAGCGACAAATTCGCTGGCGTTTTTCTTCACACCTTCAAAATCGCCCTTTTTGGCTGGGGCGATTAGCGAACTGCCAGCCGAAACGGCAACCGCGCCGTTTTTGATCCATTCGGCTGCGTTTTCCACACTGACTCCGCCAGAAGGCAAGAAGTTGCCCTGGGGAAAGGGTCCGTGAAGGTCCTTGATGTATTTGGGCCCGACAACGTCACCCGGGAAGATTTTGACGAGATCCACTCCGGCTTTCATCGCGGTGAGAACCTCAGTGGGGGTTAAGCAACCGGCGATATAGGGGATTTGGTAGGCGTTGCAGATTTCGGCCGTGCCTTTATCAAAACTCGGGGAGACAATGAATTTGGCTCCAGCAAGGATAGCAGTGCGAGCAGTTGGGGCATCAAGAACGGTGCCAGCGCCGACCACGTATTTGGCTTCTTTGTTCGCGGCGAGATGAGCGATGACTTCTTGGGCACCCGGAACCGTGAATGTAAGTTCGAGCCCCACGATTCCGCCTTCCGCACAAGCGGCAGCGACTTTCTCAGCCATCTCAACGGAAGAGGCGCGGATAACGGCGACAACGCCGCAATCCAAGACTTTTTGGGTAATTTCTTGTTTTTGCATAGAACCTCCTTAATCTTGTATACAAGTTCTATTCGCCATCATTATAGCCGTTTCTTGGAGATGTGGTTATGCAAAATGCATTCGCTTTAGACACAAAAAAAGGAAACGCCGATAGCGTCGACGTTTCCTTGTTAATATTTCATTCCCCGAAATAAGATTTGGCGTTGTAATAGCAGATATTTTCCACGATTTCGCCAAGACGCTTCTCGTCGTAGGGGTAACGCCCCTCTTCCACGAGGTGAGCGATATAATCGCAGAGTTCGCGACGGAAATAATCGTGGCGAGGATAGGAGAGGAAGCTGCGCGAATCCGTGAGCATCCCGATGAAGCAGGAGAGCAATCCGTCCGCAGAAAGCTTCTTGAGTTGATTCATCATGCCTTCGTAATGGTCATTGAACCACCAAGCGGTACCAAGTTGGATTTTGCCTTTTTCGCTATTTTGGAAGCAGTTCATAAGGCTCACCAAGGAGATGTAGTCTTTTTCGTTTAGGGTATAGAGAACGGTTTTTGGCAATTCGTCGGTCCTGTCTAATTCATTGAGCAAGAGGCTTAGCTTTTCGGCGTAGCTGCGATCGCCGACCGCGTCATATCCCGAATCCACGCCGATGGCGTTGAATTGACGGGTGGAGTTATTGCGGAGCGCACCGATATGATATTGCTGCACCATGCCATAATGATGGTATTGACGGCCCAAATGAACGAGCAATGCTCCTTGATAGACGTCTAAATCTTTTTCAGTGAGTTTTTCACCTTTTAAGGCTTTTTGATAGACGGCATTGGCTTCTTCATAAGTAGCGGGGGCATAATGGAAGGTGTCTAGCCCGTGATCGCTTGCGTGACAGCCGTGTTTTACGAAATAGGTGAGGCGTTCATCCATTGCGTCGAATAAATCCTGAAGCGTGGTTAATTTACGTCCCACCACTGTTTCGAGTTGATGGAGCCAAGGGAGGAAGGTTGCTTGGTCAATCTTTGTGGCTTTATCTGGTCTCCAACAGGGGGATACCTTCGTTTTAAGGGTCAAATCCTTGGCCATTTGCTCGTGAAAATGCAAATCATCGACGGGGTCATCCGTGGTGTAAACGATTTCCACGCGGTTAAGTTCCATCATTTTACGAGCGGACAACGTCTTTAATTTTTCGTTGCATTCATCGTAAATTTCTTTAGCCGTTTCGGGGCATAGAGGTTTAGTGATGCCAAAATAGGTCTTTAATTCCAAATGGGTCCATTCATAGATGGGGTTGCCAATGAAATAAGGCATGCATTCCGCGTATTTTTGGAATCTTTCCCAGTCCGACTTTTCTCCAGTGATGTATTCTTCGGGAACGCCCATTTCCCGTAAGAGACGCCACTTGTAATGGTCGCCGTATCCTTTTCCGCCGAGCCAGGCTTCCGTGATGGAAGAGAAATGGTAATCGGAAGCGATTTGCTCCGGGACCAAATGGCAATGGAAGTCGAAGATCGGCATCTTTTGAGCATGTTCTTGATAAAGTTTTTCCGCGAGTTCCCCATGCAGTAGGAAGTCGTCGCCCATGAATTGTTTCATCCTAAAAACTCCTTTATGTGCATTAGATTACACCGCCTCGCGTAGGCTTGCATCGAATTTGAAGTACACTTTTACCGACATACCATCAAAAATAGCCGTTTTTTCGAATAAATCCCGTTTTAAAAAGGAAGAGTTAAGAATACAATCAATATGGTTTTACCGATAAAAATATGGAACATCATTACGATTATTCCTCCACGCAGGAAACGCCACTAGAAGAAACGACGGCTTTGCTGGACTACATGGTTCATCATAATCAAACTCACGCCCAAGAGTTGAAAGAAGCAGCGATGCCTTTAAAGGATTCCCATAAAGCTTGCTTTCGAAAAATAGAGGGGGCGTTAGCGTTGTTTGAACAAGCTAACCGCGAATTAGAAGAGGCATTAAGCCTTCTTCGCGAGGAAAAATAAATGTGCCTTTCCATCGCTTATAAAAATAAGGTTGCGCCTGAAAATATTTTGATGCGCAACGTCGTCAGCGCTCAATACGTCAACGGGTGCCTCCAATTAACGGATTTGATGGAACGAAAATTGAACGTGGACGGCCAAATCGAATTCGTTCATTTAACGGATGACTACATGGTGATCCGCACCTCGGAGAAATAAATGGAAAAAGCACCGATCATCATCGCCTTGACGGGAAAAGGAGGCGTAGGAAAGACTTCCTTGGCCGCTCTTTTCGTCCGCCATTTATGCGAAGCCTATCCGGACAAACGGATTTTGGCGATTGATGCGGATCCTGCCATTGGACTATCCACGGCTTTAGGCGTGGAAGTAGGGTCTACGGTGGATGATATTCGTAAACTCTTTATCGAACATGCTGAAGATGGCGATGCCAAAGCGGCCATGCAAATTCTAAGCGAGGCCAAATATCAGATTTCGGATGCATTGGTGGAAAAAGATAATCTTTCCTTCTTAGCCATTGGGCGTCCCGAGGCCGCGGGATGCTATTGCAAGGTCAATGCCTATCTCAAAGAAGTCATCGGTTTGCTTTCGTCTCATTTTGATTATGTGGTTATCGACGGAGAGGCGGGAATCGAACAGGTGAACCGCCGCGTCATGGAAAAGGTAACACACCTGGTTTTAGTAAGTGATGCCTCTAAAAAAGGATTGAAGGTTACCCAGACGATCTATCAGGTAGCCAAGGAACTCACGATGTTCCAACATGCGGGGATTATCGTGAATCGTTTGACGGATATGGTGTATTTGAATCGATTGGATCTAGGTGGAATTCCGCTACTAGCCGCCATCGAAGACGATAAGGCCATGACGGAATCGGATATCGATGGGGATTCGGCATTCGAATTAGCGACATCATCCCCTATTTATCAAGGAAGCAAAAAGGCTCTTACTGAAATGGGTCTTTTAGCGGATATGCAACCAAGGAGGGGCCAATGAAGGACCTTAAACACCTCTATTATTTTGAGAAGCTTCTCGACGATGCGAACAACGAACTTGTTCGAGAGGCCCAAGCCCAAGGGAAGAAGTGCGTTGGCAGCGTTTGCTACCAAATCCCAGAAGTGCTTTTGAATTTGGATGGACTTTTCTCTGTCCGTCTTCGCGCACCGCGCTCGGGTTCACTGGAAATGGGTACTTATTACATGACCAGCTTTCTCTGTGAATATACGCGCGCTCTGTTAGAAAGAGCCATTGAAGGCGGTTATCAATTTTTAGACTGCCTCCTTGCCCCCGATGGATGCACGATGATTAACCGCTGCGTCGAGAATATGGAACTGCTTAAAGTGAACGAGAAGGAGAATTTCTTCTATCGTTATCTCGAAGTCCCGATGAAGGCGGATGAGAATGGATTGAACCTTTATGTTTCGGAATGCCGAAAGAAAATTTTGGGCGCTTTGCAGGAGAATTTCGGCACGGATGTTTCCGACGATGCCCTCCGCAAGGCCGTGGAACGGTTCAATCGCCTTTGTCGCATCATCACGGAAATCGGGGAATTCCGCAAAGAAGAATTCCCTCGCATCACGGGTCACGAATTCCATGTCCTTTGCATGGTTAGCTACGTTTGCCCCCACGATATGATTATCGATAAGCTTGAGGAGACCCTCGAAGAAATCAAAACCCGCGTTCCGGACTCCCCCCAAGACTTCAAAAAGAAATACCGGGCTCGCGTGGTGATGGTTGGCTCGGAAGTCGACGATGTGGACATGATTAAGCTCGTCGAAGATTCTGGAGCCTTGGTCGTAGCGGATCGTTTCTGCTTTGGCTCGCTTCCGGGACGTCAGGAAATTGTTTTGAATGACGAGGAAGATGTTTTGACCCAAATTTGCCGTCAGTATTTGATGGCATGCATGTGCCCTCGCCATATGAACTTAGAAAAAGTGTTAGGTCGCAAGAAAAACGTCAGCGAGATCGCCAAGGAATATCACGCGGATGGAATCATTTACGAACAGATGAAGTTCTGTGACCCTTGGGCCTATGAAAGAATGACGGGAACCTTTGCTCTTCGCGAAGAATACCATTACCCCGTTTTATCGATTGACCGCCCGTATTCGGTTGGTTCAAGCGGACAAATCCGCACCCGTGTCCAGGCGTTCGTGGAAAGCATGGAAATTAAGAAAATCCAAGGAGGTAAGAAATAATGGGAGCAAAAATTGGCAGCGAAGCCCTCGGTAAGCTTTACGGTCATGGAAAAGTCAAGAAACGTCGCGAATGGCGTGGGCTTCGTGATACGTTCTACGATTTCTTTTGCTGGCTTGGCATTTTGTTGATGCTAGCTCGTTTCTTGATAGTTCCCCGTAATTTGCGCGCTTTGTTTCGTTATCGTTGGATGTCGAACTATGTCGCTGTTCCCGCGATGATTGATAAGCACACCATCGGGCTTCGCGGACGCGCTTTGCGCATCGCTCACACGGAATACGACTTAGTGGCCAAAGACGTCGCTGGATTATTGGCAAATGCCTTCCGCGGCGACCGCAATCTTGGCAACGACAAAAAATTCTCCAAGAAATGCG
The DNA here is from genome assembly GCA_934700895.1 of uncultured Bacilli bacterium. Classification (GTDB taxonomy): domain Bacteria; phylum Bacillota_I; class Bacilli_A; order RFN20; family CAG-826; genus Alloenteromonas. Next base: position 63,958 of record CAKUXV010000004.1, on the reverse strand, counting down.
TGGTTTTGGATGAAAACGAGATGTTCTGCATCATGTGCGGATTCCCCAACCTCAAAGCGGTCTCTTGGGAAACGGCGGCCGTTTATGTATCCGTTTTGTTAAATGGTTCTGCCGTCACCCATTATTTGGATGTGGTCCAAGAAATGGGGATGCCAGGGGACGTCTGCCCGATGCCTGCCGCGGAAGCCGGTGCGGTCATCGATGATGACTTCCCGATTTATGGGGCCTGCGCCATTCAATGCAATACGACCTGCGACGGTTCTTTGCTTGGGAATGGCATCATGGCCAAACGTTATGAAGAACTAGGGATTCCCTGTTTCCAAATCGCCGCGCCTCTTCGCCACACCGAACAAGGTGTTCAAGAATATGCGGCTCAAGAAATCCGCAATGCCATCGCCTTTATTGAAAAAAACACGGGCGAGAAATGGGATTGGAACTATTACTTCACTTGCGCCAAACGCTTCAATGAAGAAACTCGCCGCCGCAAAGAATGGATGGAAATGTCGCGTACGGACTACCCCCAAGTTTTCGGTGCCAACCTTGCGCTTTATAGCGAAACCACCTACATGGCGGTTGCAGGACGCGCGGAAGCCTTTGTCAAAGCGGACCGCAAAATCAGCAAGTTGGCGGAAGCGGGATTCAAGGCCAAGGACATGGTTTGCAAGGAGCATCGCCATCGCGCCATCATCTGGGGCGTTCAGTCTCAGTTCTATACGGATTTCCTGCCATGGCTTCAAAACTGCTGGGGCATTCTTCCCCTCGTGGACATGCTCTCCCTCGTCTATTTTGACGAAATCAGCGAAGACGACCCCGAACAGGCGATTTATGACATGGCCAAGCTCTATCAAGAGATGATTATGAGAAATCGCACCCACGGCGGTTATGAAGTCCTTCTCGATGATCTCTGGAAATTCACGGATTATTATCACGCGGATATGGTCATTCTTTGGGAGCATATCGCCTGCAAAGCCTTGGATGGCATGCACGGATTGTTTGAGCAGCGCGCTCGCGAACACGGTGTGAAACTCATCTGGGTCAATCACGACTTGATGGATCCTCGCGTCATTTCCAAGCAAAGCATTCGCGATGACGTAAACCGTTATATGCGCTCGGTCATGAGGGAGGAACCCGTCGATCCCTCCATTGAAATTCTAGACGACGGCAAACTTTGGTAAGGAGAACAACAATGAAATATTTTGGTGGATGCGATTCTGGATCGACGTATACGAAATGCGTGATCATGGATGAAAACGGAAAAATGGTGGCGGACGTGACGCTCCGCAGCCGCATCAATAGCGTCCTTTCGGCGCAAGATGCTTTGAATCAGGCAACGGCAAAGGTGCCCGAACTTCAAAACGACCCCAAGAACCTTTCCTATTTGGTTGGCACGGGATATGGCCGTAATAAGGTTCCGTTCGCCGATGAAAACATCTCGGAAATTTCTTGCCACGCGATGGGCGTCCATGTGGCCGATCCCAGCGTGAAAGCCATCATCGATATCGGTGGGCAGGATGTTAAAGGCATCGCCGTAGACAAAGACGGCACCGTCTTGAATTTTGCCATGAACGACAAATGCGCGGCTGGAACAGGACGTTTTTTCGAAGCGATGGCCCGTGCCTTTGAAATGGATTTGGATTCTTTCTCGAACTTGTCCCTTTCGGCCAAAAACATCATCCCGATCACGGCTCAATGCACCGTCTTTGCCGAATCGGAAGTCATTTCTCTTGTCGGTGAAGGAAAGCCGATGGATGAAATTGCTGCCGGTATCGAATTCTCCGTTGCCAAACGCTGCTTCGTCATGGCAAAGAAAGCGGGTGCGGTGGATTCCATTACCTTAACGGGTGGATGCGCGAAGAACGCCGGCTTAAAAGCAGCCATTGAAAAAGTCTTGCACCTTAAAGTCATTCAACTCCCCATCGATCCTCAACTCATGGGGGCGCTAGGCGCGGCGGAATTCGCTCGCCAAAAAGGAATGGCGGAATAAGGAGCGGCTATGATCATCGGTACAACATTAATTGTCCTTATTTGGGTTCTATTCATCGGGATGGGCTTGCCCCTTTGGGCTGGCATCGTCTTAACGGTTTTAGGCGCCATTTTGATTTTGTTCGGATTCCTATTCTTCGTTTATTTCTTCAATATCGATATGAAGCTTCTTGCTCACATGCAAGACTTCTTGCTCGCAAGGGCGGATAAGAAATCCAAAAACAAGAAGCGCAAAGTTTGATGGAAATCTTTGATTCCCTAACTTTAAAAGCCAAGAGGCTGCTATCCAATTTTGCCACGCAGCCCCTCTCTTTTCCTGTATCATGGCCGATTCCTTCTAGCGATCCCATGCTTTTTAAGTCGGATACGGCCTTTGAACTAGGCTCCGACCGCCGTTCGGGAATTTCTTCCCTTTTCGTCACGAGCACGGAAGGGTTAGTCCCAAGTGATGCTTTGCTGCTGGTCGGTGATTCGATTCAATCCCTTCATCAAAACGGGCCGTACGCCAAAATGGTTTTCGTGGAAGTGGATGAAAGCAAATTGGGCGACACAAAGGAAGCCTTGTTCCAAAATCTTCGCCGCGTGGATGCGATTCGTTATCGGGTTCGGGCAGAAGGAGTGATGACGCGGATTTCCCCTTTGGAAAAAAAAGAAACGTTACGGATTGGGAAGGAAGCCCTTAAAAAGGGTTTTGATTTCGGCGCCTATGGCTCCTTGCTTTTCGATGCGTATCGTGAAATGCCTTTAATCAAAAAGGTGTCCGTCGTTTTTGTGACGGACCCCTCTTTCCCATTTGAAGAGCTTCGCGTGATCAGCGAACAAGTCGATGAACGAACCAAGGCCCTCGATCATTTGCTCCGCGACGTCAAAATGGATTGCCGCGTTTGCAAATTGCAGCCAGTGTGCAAAGACGTAGAAGAAGCGATTAAAACCGATTTTGCGAAATAGGAAGAATCAATAACCGTATTTCTTCCATCCGATGAGGAAGCAGCAAGAGGTTAGAATGGCCGATGCGATCTCGGCGCAGGGAGCGGAAACCCAAATCCCCGTCACACCCCAAATCAAAGGGAATGTCCAAACGAGTATGAGCTCAAAGACCAAGGCGCGAACCAACGAAATGATGGCGGAAATTAATCCATTGTTCAGCGCGGTGAAGAATCCGGATCCGAAAATGGAGAAGCCACAGACCAAGAAAACGAAACTATAAATTCGAATGGATACTGCGGTGATTTCAAGCAATTCGGCGTCTCCTTCGCAGAAAGCTTTGGCAAATAAAGGACCAAGGCTCTGAGATAAACCGAACATTGCTAAACTCGTCACCGTAATAATGATCAGGGACTTCACTAAGAGCCCATGGAGCTCTTTTTTGTTTCCTGCGCCGTAGTGGTAACTGACGATAGGAGATATTCCAATGGAATAACCCATGAAAATAGCGGAAAAGACATAGGCGATATACATGATCACGCCATAGGCGGAAACGCCTTTTGGCCCGATATAAGCCAAAAGCTGCGCGTTATAGCAAACCCCAACAATCGATCCTGCAATGCTAGAAATAAATTCGCTGATTCCGTTGGTGCAAGTCCTGACTAGGACTTTGATATCAAAATGGGTTTTGCCAAGACGTAACCGTAAATCCTTCCTAAACAAGAAATAGAAGATAGGGCCGACACCCGCGACGACTTGACCAATGATGGTCCCGCATGCGGCGCCTTCGATTCCCCAGTGGAATCCTGCAATGAAGACGGCATCTAGAATAATGTTGGTAAGCCCGCCAAATAGGATAAATAAGAATCCGGTTACCGGCTTTTCCGCTGTGACGAAGAAAGATTGGAATACGTTTTGCAACATGGCAAACGGCAAGAAAATGGCGAGGATATGGCCGTAGGTTAAAGCGTTTTGAACCATGCCTTCCGTGTTGTCATTCGATAAACTGGCCATCCAACGGATTAAGGGTTCCATGGAAAAGTAACCAATAAGGGACACAAGGGCGCTTAAAATAGCTGTTGAATAGATAACTAACGAAAAGATTTCGTTTGCCTTTTTGGAGTCGCCTTCTCCAAGCGTTTTGCCAACAAGCGCGCTGCCCCCACTGCCCATCATGAAGCCAATAGCCCATAGAATGGCGACAAAAGGCCAAGCGAGATTAATGCCGGAAAAGGCGTCTTCTCCGACGAATTCCGCGATGAAAAGGCCATCAACAATGCTATAAATTGACGAAAATACCATCATGATTACTGATGGTAAAACAGCCAACAAAATGTGGCGGAAAGTGAAATGGTCCGATAACTTAATTTTTCTCACAGTAAAAAACCTCCGAACGGCTTTCTTGGGCGCACCCAAGCGTCTTATCCGGCTGAAACGTTCCGACGTTTTGCCCTCCGACGAATCCTAAATATTCTAGTGGATGAAATTATGTAAGGCAAATTTTGCCCGCGTGCTATACTCTTTTTGGAGGCTAAGATAGATGGAAAACAAAGTATTAGAAGCGATGCAAAAACGTCGTAGCATCCGCTCATTTGAAGAACGCATTCCCGACCAAAATCTCATTGAAGAAGTGATGGAAGCAGGACTATACGCCGCTAGTGGACGTGGGACCCAAGGCACCATTATTGTGCAAATTGACAATAAAAAATTGGGAAAAGAAATTCGAGAATTGAATGCGAAAATTGGTGGATGGCCCATGGATTTTGACCCTTTCTATGGTGCGCCCGTTATCTTGATTGTTTTGGCGAATAAAAATATCCCCACCCATGTTTATGATGGGAGTCTCGTAATGGGAAATTTGATGCTTGCCGCGGATGCGGTGGGCCTTGGTTCCTGCTGGATTCATCGTGCAAAAGAAGAATTCGAGACCGAGCAAGGAAAGACTTGGCTCAAGGAATGGGGTCTAGAAGGTGATTGGGAAGGAATTGGCCACCTTGCTTTGGGCTATGCGAAAGGAGCAAAACCTCAACCTGCCCCAAGAAAAGAAGGGCGCATTATTGTGACGAAATAAAAGGGACGTGTATGGATTTTTCAGGCTGGGAGAAGCTTTCGCTTGTTGATTTTGATCATCGCTTAACAACGACGCTTTTCGTTGCGGGCTGCCCTTTTCGTTGCCCTTTTTGTCATAATGGCGAATTGGTACTCCACCCAGCTAATTCCCCCAAGATTCCATGGTCGCAGATTTTGGATTATCTCAAGAAACGTCAAGGCGTTATGGAGGCGGTTTGCGTCTCTGGCGGGGAACCGACCCTACTCCCCGATTTGGAGGACAAGTTGCGACAAATCAAAGCGCTTGGCTATATGGTTAAACTCGATTCCAATGGTTGGAAACCGGATTTACTAGAAAAACTCATTCAAGAGAAATTGGTGGATTATATTGCCATGGATATCAAGAATTCTCCTGCGAATTATCCAAAAACGGCAGGGGCATCTATCGATTTATTGTCTATCGATCGTTCCATTAAATTGCTGCAAAGCAGTGGCGTTGGTTACGAATTCCGCACCACCATCATGGAAGAATTCCACGATGAAAAAGCCATGAAGGCCATCGGGCAATGGATTCATGGCGCTAAGCAGTATTACCTACAAAAATACGAAGATCGAGCGGGCTGCTTAGAACACGGTTTCCACCCCATAAGCAAAGAAAAAGCGGAGAAGTTTGTTTCCATTCTCCGCAATGATGTAGAAGAAGTTTCCTTACGCGGTTATGAGTGAAGACAAATAGGCCAGGCAGCTCATGGCGGCATTTGCCCCATCCCCTATCGCCGTGGCAACTTGGCGGACTTTTTTGACGCGGGTATCTCCGCAGGCGAATAGGCCTGGTGTTTTCGTTGCCATGTTTTCATCCGTTACAATGAAACCGCGGTCTAAATCCACGAGAGGAGCGTAGACATCGTTATGAGGGATTTGACCAATCGCGATGAAGCATCCTTGGCAAGGAACGGTTTGGATTTGTTTCGTTTTGGTGTTTTGAAAGGTTACACCCGTTAGATTTTTATCTCCTTCAAACCCGATGGCGGACCAATCGTGCTCGGCGGAGATTTTTGGGTTTTCCTGGATGCGTTTCACAAGGATGGGGTCAGCAAAATATCGATCAAAAAGGGTCATGATTTGAACGTGCTTGCAGATTTCGCTTAAAGCAATCGCGTATTGAAGAGCGCTATTGGCATCACCGATGACAATGACATCTTGGTCTTTGAAGAAAGCGCCGTCACAGGTTGCACAATAAGAAATTCCGTGGCCGACTAATTCTTCTTCTCTCTCCAGCCCTAGTTTTCGATGTTTACAGCCGTTGGCTAAGATAATGGATCGGGCGGAATAGTTGTCTCCATCCGTTTTAATGGTATACGTATTCCCTTCTTTTTGGATTTCAAGGGCTTCTGCGAATTCAAATTCTGCCCCGAGGTCTTGGATTTGGGAAAATAATTTATCCGCGAATTCACTGCCGGAAATAGAGGGAATAGAAGGGTAATTCTCTAGACGTGGGCTTTCGGCAATCTGTCCGCCAATCCCTTCTTTTTCCAACAACAAAACGCTTTTGTTGGCACGGAGCAAGTAGAGGGCGGCCGTCATGCCACTTGGGCCGCAGCCAATGATGATCGTGTCAAACATGCTTATTTCTTTTGGGCGTTGATGAACCCTTTGATGTTGCTGGCGTTTTCGTAGATGACGAATCCATCTGTGCCAGGAGCAACTAACGTCGGAGCTTGCTTGATGCCGAAACTCTGGGTTAGTTCAAGGTGGGTAGCGGCGTCAACGCACTCATAGGCGATGCCGGCTTTGTCTAGCATCATCTTCGCCATTTTGCAGTTCGGGCAAGAAGGGGAAGTGAAAAGCATTAACGTGCTGATGGGTCCGCTGGATTTCTCTTCTTTGGGAGTCGCACAGCAGCAGGTGTCGTCATGATGATGCGGTTGTTGGCTTTCGTTGATGTCGTAGGTCTTTCTTTGCTTGAATTCTTGGGTTTTGCCCGCGTTCCAGTTTTTGACGGGACGATAGTAACCCGTGATACGGGAATAGACTTCGGCTTCTTTTCCACAAATCGGGCATTTCCATTGCTCGCCGGAGAGATAACCATGGTCTTCGCAAACCGAATAGGTGGGGGAAATCGTGTAATACGGCAATTTGTAGTTCTCGGCGATTTTGCGAACCAGTTTCATACAGGATTCCCAGTCCGGCAGTCTTTGGCCAAGGAAAGCGTGGAAAACGGTTCCCGAGGTATAAAGGGTTTGGAAACGGTCCTCAATATCCAGCGCATCAAAGATGTCATTGGTATAGCCAACGGGTAAGTGCGAGGAGTTGGTGTAGAAAGGAGTTCCTTCGTCTTTAGAAGCCGTGATGATGTTCGGGTAGCGTTTCTTATCGTGCTTAGCCAAACGGAAGGAGGTGGATTCTGCCGGGGTGGCTTCCAAGTTATACAAATCGCCATATTGTTCTTGATAATCTGAGAGGCGGTTGCGCATATGGTTCAGCACTTCTTCGGTGAAGTCTTGAGCGGCTTGATGGGTCAAATCTTCGTGGATCCAGCGAGCGTTGAGGCAAGTTTCATTCATGCCGACGAGGCCGATTGTGGAGAAGTGGTTCTTGAAGGAGCCAAGGTAATGCTTGGTGTACGGGTATAAGCCGGCATCCAAAAGCTTGGTGATGGTCTCACGCTTGATCTTGAGGGAACGGGCAGAGATATCCATCAAACGGTCAAGCCGGGCATAGAAATCTTCTTTGCTTGTAGATAGATAGGCAATGCGGGGCATGTTGATGGTGACAACGCCGATCGATCCCGTAGATTCGCCAGAACCAAAATATCCTCCACTCTTCTTGCGCAATTCACGCAAGTCGAGACGTAAACGGCAGCACATGGAGCGAACGTCGCTCGGCTTCATGTCGCTATTGATGTAATTGGAGAAATAAGGGGTGCCGTATTTGGCGGTCATGGTGAAGAGAAGTTTGTTGTTCTCAGTGGGTGACCAGTCAAAGTCTTGGGTGATGGAATAGGTCGGAATCGGATATTGGAATCCACGGCCATTCGCATCTCCTTCAATCATGACTTCGATAAAGGCGCGGTTAATCATGTCCATCTCTTCTTTGCAATCGCCATAGGTGAAAGGCATTTCCTTGCCACCCACGATCGCGGGAAGGTTCTTCAAATCATCGGGGACGGTCCAGTCCAAAGTGACGTTGGTGAAGGGGGCTTGAGTTCCCCAACGGCTCGGGGTATTCACGCCATAAATGAAGGACTGGATGCATTGTTTGACTTCCTTATAGGTTAAATGATCGACCTTGGCAAACGGGGCCAAATAGGTATCAAAGGAAGAGAACGCCTGAGCGCCGGCCCATTCGTTTTGCATGATGCCAAGAAAATTGACCATTTGATTGCAAAGGGTCATAAGGTGCTTGGCGGGGCTAGAGGTGATTTTGCCGGCAACGCCGCCTAATCCTTGCTGAATGAGCTGTTTTAAGCTCCAACCGGCGCAATAACCAGTAAGCATGGATAAGTCGTGGAGGTGGATGTCGGCGTTGCGGTGGGCGTCGGCAATTTCTTTGTCATAGACTTCGCTGAGCCAATAGTTGGCAGTGACCGCGCCAGAGTTGCTTAAGATCAAACCGCCGACGGAATAGGTGACGGTGGAGTTTTCCTTGACGCGCCAGTCGGCGATGCGTAGGTAGTTGTCGACGACGTTTTTGAAGTCTAAAGACGTATTCTTTACTTGGCGTAACGCCGCGTGTTTGTTACGGTATTCCATATAGGATTTGGCCACGTCGATATAGTTAGTTTGAATCAAAGCGATTTCAACTGCGTCTTGGATGTCTTCAACGCTGACCTTTTCGTCTTTGACTTTCGTGTTGAAGACGGCCGTTGCTCTTAAAGCAAGGAGCTCAATGATGTCGGGGGTGAATTCCTTATGTTCGGCACGGAAAGCTCTTTCGATCGCGCTTTTGATTTTCGATAAGTCGAAGGGGAGAATGCTCCCGTCTCTTTTGATTACTTCTAACATGGTTGAGGCTCCTTGTTGCCATGAATAAAAACGGCTCTAGCCGGGTTGCTCTATTCATCGGCGTTGATACAAGTATCTTAATCTAAAAAGGCATGAAAACAAGTTTAAAAATAGGCACATAATTTTCATGATTTTTAAGTGTTGAAATATTACCTTTTCACGGATTATAGGGATGATGCCTACACAATGTTTCTTCCTTTTCTTTATGAAAATTTTTGAAAACGAAAAAAAGAGCAAGATTTATTTATCCAATGGATAAAGAAAGCGTTTTCTACTTTGCTATGATAGGCGTTTTTCGTTTTTCACTGACGGGGCGGAGCAAAAAATTAGCTCTACCTACCTTGCCCCCGGAGGCTCTTCCCCTAAAATAAGGAGCATAATATTTTGAAAAAAAGGGGGAAGACATGAAAGAACGTCTTATTGTAGCGGATCGCTGTTATTGGCCCCTTTTGCTTCAGCACAAAAAAGAAAACCCGTTCTCTTGCTTTAAATTGGTAGATTGCGAAGAACTCCTAGATCTTTTGTCTTTTTCTTGGAAGGAAGGAGCCATCCAAAAGCTCATGTCCAAAGGTTTGGACTATATGGATGCGAAGAAGTGGCTAAGACTCCTTCGCGTTTGCGATGCTTCTAAAAATGAAAAAGCCAAAGAAATATCAGGATGGTTAGAAGGATACAAAGATAGCGACCCTTTTTTGGCAAAGGCCATGTTGCGGAAATGTAAAATTTGTCTTTTGGAGATGGATGAGGATAGCGAAATCCAGTTCTTTCTCCAAAGGAAAAATATCTCCTTTGATCTTCTTCATTTATCGTACTTTGACATTCCACCCTTTTTCGATGAAAAAACGGCCACGGACAGAATCGACGTTTTGTCCTTTCGCAATAAATTCCAACAATACTTTTATGTCTTCAGCGATATTCGTAAACGCCTTCTCGACACCCCAGAAAATCAAAGGAACGAGATGGCAAGTCGCATCAAGATTTTGATTTCAGGGGAAAGCGATAATTTTTATTTGCACTTGGCAAGCCGATCCTTCGGCATCCCGGTTATTTATTCAACACGCACCCCACTTCTCTCCATGCCATCCATCGCGGAGAAAATGGCCCGCATCTATCAAACGGGTGACTTTTCTTTCACGGATGAAGAAAAGGAAAATCCGGATTTGACCGAATTGAAACGGATCATCGAGACTTACGGCATTGCTACGCTGCCTCAAGAAAAAGAAAGATATGCCAACCTGCTTGAAATTGTCTCTTCCACTGCCTCTAAAGAAATGATGGGGGATCGTGGAATTCAAGTGACATCTTCTTTTGACTTCGATAAAAACTCGCTTGTTTATGTGATGGATTTTTGCGATGGATCCTTCTATCAATCTTATGATGATAAAAATGTAATTTCCGATGCAGAACTCGTGAAAATCCACGCAAACCCCAGTTATGCTCTTACTTTGCTAGATAAAAGAAAGAAATGGAACTACCTATGTTTTCAAAATATCGTTCTTCTTTCTCGCGTTCGAGAACACTTGTCGGATGCCATCTATGATTCCCCATTTATTAGTGAGGTCATGATGCCTGCTAAAGAGGATGGAAAATCCATTTCCCGATTCCGCGTCATTAAGGCAGATTTGAATGAAAAGGGCTGTTTCACCAGTGAGGCAAAAAACCTTTGGGCCGCTCATGAATGCGATGCCCAATTTGTTTATAGCCCACAAAAAGATGGCTTCCTTTCCTATTCCCCGGCTTTTACGAACTTGGGCAAGGGTTGGGACGAAGACAAGAAAATCAAAAGATGGTCCATTAGTCGCATTGAATCCTATGTCCGTTGCCCTTATCAATTCTACTTAAAACAATTCCTTAAAGAAGACGACCAAGATTATCACTTCATTTATTTGGGCGATCTCGTCCATAAAATCATGGAAGATGCTTACTTGCCCTCTTTCGATTACGAATCCTCCTTCCAAAAAGGCGTGGAGGCTTATCGAGAAAGTTTGAGCCAAAAAGGAGACACGTGGACGGAGCGGGACGACGTCCTCATTGAAATTTACCACGACGGCTTGAAGCTGCTTTTGGACCGTATCTTGACGTGGAAAGGGTGTTCCCATATTTCGAAATCCCTCGCGGAAAAACAAATCCATTGGACTTTGCAAGACGAGGAGGGCGTTTATCCGTTCTCGGGTCGTGTGGACAAAATCGTTCAGTTTGAATGCGGTGACCTCAAATACTATTTCATCATCGACTATAAAACAGGTGCGGAAAAATTCGATTGCCGTTACGTGTGCGCTGGACAGTCGATCCAGCTTCCGCTTTATTACTCCGCCTTAGAAAAATCAAAAGATAAGGAATTATGCGGGGAAGGTAAATTTGGCGGTTTTGGAATCCAGCAAATTTATTTTTCCTCCGTTAAACAAGCTTTCGATGCGGGCAATCATCTTTTGTCGGAGAAGAAAGTGCTTAGCCAATCCGCTTTTAAGGGTTTGACCTTAAAGGAAGAGGGGTTTTGGCTTGCCGCCGACGATGATGATGAGTCGTTTAAGACAACCAAGAACAAAACTGAGTGCAAATTTACCGGCAAATATATCGCAGGCAAACCTCGTTTTATGCCTGACACCCTTCGTCTAGAAAAAGAAGTGATGGGAGACCCCTATTATTCTTTGCCCCAAATCGTGGAGGACGCGGAAAAAGCTTGTCTCAACGTTATTCATCGCATCGAAAACGGCGATTTTGCCATCGCGCCAACGCAAAGGCAACTTCATAAGCCGGTGAAATCCAGTGGTGATCTAGCGTGTTCGAGCTGTTCCTTCCGCGATATTTGTTACCGTAAAGCGAATGATTTCGATTCCTTGCCAAAGGTGTGGAAACAAATCGCAAAGCATTTTGAAGAAGATGAAAAAAGAGGGGAGGCGGAAGATGGAAAAGAAAGATAACGGTCTCAACGAGATGCAAAAGAAGGCTGTTTATGCCTCCGTTGAGGAAGATATTTTGATTCCCGCTGGCGCAGGAAGCGGCAAAACTAAAACCCTGACCGAACGCGTATATGACATTATTGCCGAGGGGAAGATCAAGCCCAGCGAACTGCTTGTTTTGACGTTTACCAACAATGCGGCTCACGAAATGAAGAGTCGAATCGTCGGACGATTTGCCAAGGAACAGGATCCTGCTGTCTCAAAATTGGCTTTAGAGATGCTTTCTAGTCACGTTCAAACTTTCGACTCTTTTAATCAGTATCTAGTAGGCAAATACGCGACACGTCTAGGCGTTTCACCTCAGTTATCCGTGATGGATGCCGCCTTCTATCAAAGCAAACGAAACGAATTGGTGGATGAAGTGATTCAGGATTACTACATAAATCCGAAGAAACGGTCCCGCCTCGTCTCTACTTTGAAAAAATTCACGCTTAAAAGCGATTACGGTATCAAGAAAATGATTCTTGATATGGGGGATGAACTCGATAAAATGACCCCTCTTCATCGGGAAGCGTATTTAGCTGAATATGACGAACGCTTCTTTTCCGATACATTTGCTAATCAACTTTTCCATGAAAAAATGGAATACCTACGAAACAAGACAATTCTAGCCATCCATCGTGCTTATTTTGTATTTTCTCATTTTGATGAAATCGCCGATTTGGATTCTTTGGATTTGGCGGAATGGAAAAAGGTTTTCGAAAGAGAAGCGGTGTTCACCATGGATTATCATTCCGTCTTTTTTGGAGAGCCTTGCACCGATGCCTTGCGTCAAACCATGGTAAATCTCATCGATTCTAGTGATGATGAAATGGCTCAAAGACTCCGGGAATGGGATGAAAAATATTGGGCACCTTTGCCTAAGAAAATAACGATAGACGGCGATAAAGAAGCGAAAAAGAAATATGATGCTGCTTTTAAAATTTTGAAAGAAATCGCCGGGGATACGCAGGGCAGTTTGTACACCCGATACTCTTATCATGGGAATAGAGAACGTGAAAAAGAAAAGCTTTTCTCCTTCCAGCCTGATGTGCGCCTACTTCTGGAAATGGAAGAAGAAGTTCGGCGTCGCATGAATGATTTCCTTCGCTCCACGAACTCCTTTTCCTTTTCTGACATCAGCGCCATGTCATTGCGGTTGCTAACAGAAGAACAATTTAACGATGTTGCCGATGAAGTGAGAAGAAGATTCCGTTACATCATGGTGGATGAATATCAGGATACCAATGACACGCAAGAGCTCTTTCTCGGTAGCTTAACGAGGCCCGTTTTGCTAGATGGCAAAATGGTGCAGGCTCATCTTTTCTGCGTAGGCGATGCCAAACAAAGCATTTATGCGTTCCGAAATTCGAACGTGGAATTGTTCCGCAAACGCCAAAAAGACTATCAACAAGGCCCAGGCCACCAAGTCATTGCTATGAACACCAACTATCGATCGAGGCCGTCTCTCATCGATGATATTAACTATGTTTGCTCTTACTACATGACGTTAGATCATGGATGCATCGATTATTTAGATCCCATGGAAGCTTTGACGGCAGGACAAAAGAATGGGGATCAGGACGATAATTTCCATATCTGGCGGCTATATGGAGAATGCGACCCTTTTGCTAAAAAGAAACGCTTCTGCGACCCCGCTCAAGTAAATTGGGAAATTTCCGCGATTCTTCAGGATATCATTCAAAAAGTGGGCGAAGGCTACCTTATTTATGATTTAGATGCCAAAAAGATGCGCCCGTGCCGTTATGGTGATTTTGTCATTTTGCTGCGCACTAAAAAATCTTTCCCTTTGTTTCGAAAGGCATTTAACGAGGCTGGCGTTAAACTCAACGAAAAGCAGTCAGAGAATTTGCAGGAAACGCGTTCCGTTTTGTTCCTTCAGTCTTTGATTTCCTTTTTGAAATATTTCGTCCAACCCGAAACGGAAGACCCCAAGCATCTTTTTTTGTCCATTGCGAGAAGCTATGCGTTTCGCGATCAATATTCCGACGCCCACATTCATGAACTATTAATGCAAAGCGAAAAACAGAAAGAGGACCCTTTTGCCCCGTTTAAAGTGGATAACCCTTCTCAAGACCCTGAAGGCGGCATTTGGCAAAGAATGGAGAATTTGGCGACAGAATTACGTCAATCCTCTCTTTCCGTTATTTTCCTTGAATTGCTCGCGCGCTTCCACGTCATCGATCGATTGTATTTGATGGGGGACGTGGATGCGAATATCCAAAAAATTGAATCCTTGTACCAAATGGCGGTTCAAGGCGAACAGAGAGGGCAAGGTCTTCTCGATTTCGTTCATTTGTTCCAAAGCGTGAAGTTCTATGACTTGTCTCTTGCGTCGGACACCCTTGTTCAGTCCGACGACGCGGTTGATATGATGACGATTCATGCGTCTAAGGGTTTGCAAAACCGAATCGTTTATATGCCCTCGTCTGGAAATTTCCTTTCCAAAGGAGACGGAAGAAGTCTGCCTGCGTTTATTTTCTCGGAAGACCTGGGATTCCAATTCCGTTTTGAACAATTCCATCCCGATGGAGTGTTTGTTGACGGCCAGTCCTTTGAGGAATCAACCGACACCTTGGGAACCATCGCCAGGGAAATTCGAAAGAAGCAAGACCCGGATATCGATGAGCATGTTCGCCTATTCTATGTGGCGTTGACCCGCGCAGAAAACGAGATCATTCTTGTGGGGAATGACGTCTATTCGGATTCGAATGAAGAAATCTATTCCATGATGCATCGATGCCCTCATCATCTAGAAATCGATGAGGCTTTTGCAACGAAATTGATGCAAAACGGCCTTTTGTCGCAAGAAGAATTGAATGCTTATCGGTCTCACCTTGCCTTGGTTCAGACGCAACCAAATCTTGCCGGATTCTCTACTTTTAACGATTTAGAAAAAGAGAACTATTCCTCTTTGAAACGTGTCTATTACGATGAAGGGGTTTCCCAATATTTGGATGCCGAAATTCAAGATATTTTGACCCGTGCTTACGACCGGTATTTGTCTATTTTCAAAACGATACCCGAAGAAGAAATGGCAAATTTCTATTTGGCTAAATATTATCCTGACGCCTATATAAACGGGTCTCGTGGCATTGCTGGAATTCAGGAGGAAAAACGGAAAGAGGCCGAATTTGCCAAGGTGGCTGCTGCCCTGTCTGAAGAAGGGTCGGAAGAACATGGCGAAGGGGTTGACGACGATTTGGATAACGAAGGCAGTGAAGAGAATGTCGGTGATTTGAATGCGACGTTGCAAAGCATGCGGAAATGCATTTTGGAAGAAGACGCCGAGATGTTCCGCCCTGTTTTGGGTATTACGGCAACGGAAGCAAAAAACAAAAAGAAGGCACACGATTATTTCGTGCAGTTTGGCATTCGACCCTTTGCCCTTCTTTTTGATGGCATTCCGTCGGTGATTTCTCTTTCTTACAAAACGGACCGTTATGAGGATAGGCATCGCCAAGTTTTTCCAGTCCCATTAAAGAAAAACGCTTCAACGAAGCCCGTGATCAGTCCTTTGTATGTCGATGATGAAGCGATGGAATTCCGGCCCATTGTTGCCAAGAGGGCATCCAAGTCCTTCGTGGATGAAGAAGTTTCCGTGGCAACGCTTGAATACGGGACTAGGCTCCATGCCTATATGGAGGCCGTGGATTTCAAAAACCCGGTTCTGGATTTCATTCAGGATGTTCGGGATCGAAAGGCGATTGCCGCCTGCTTGGAATTGCCTCCATTAAAAGAAGCCCAGTACGCTAATGTTTTCTCGGAATATGGATATTACGACGAGGAAACGAAAAAGACGGGATACATCGACTTGCTTTACGAAAAAGACGGAGCTTATACCATTGTTGATTACAAAACTTCGGAAATCGATGACCCGGCTTATATCGAACAGCTCCATGTCTACCGCCGGAATGTATGCCGACTGTTCCACGTGGACGAATCGAAGGTTCGGCTTTACCTCGTTTCGCTAAAAAAGAAGCAATATGCTTCTATTCCTTAATTCAAAAGCGTCATAATGTGCGAAAATAAACAAGAAAGTGAGGTTGTTTATGGCAGAAAAAAGAAAGGTCTATCACGTTTCCAAACGGGAATCGGATGGCATGTGGGCCATCCGCATCCAGGGCAGCGATACGGTCATTAAGCTTTTCAATACGAAAGCGGAGGCTGAAACCTATTGCCAAACCCTTGGAACCAATCAACAGGGAACCATCCTTTTCCACAATTCTAAAGGAAAAGCCAAAGGATCCATTTCGACGACTCAAGTTCATAAGAAAGAGGCGGCGAAAGCAGAAGCCAAGGTGGCAAAACCTGTTATTGCCACTAAGCCAGAATCCAAAACTAAGGCCAAACTCGAATCGAAAGCAACGAAACCGGAAGGGAAGGCGGCAAAGCCGGTTGTAGCGAAAAAACCAGAGCCCAAGGCAAAACCAGAAGTTAAAACTAAAGCCCCGGTCAAGAAGACTGCGCCCGTTAAATCGTCGACTAAAGCGGTTAAAAAGAAATAATGGACAAACAACAAACTCGCCTTGGATGGCGGGACAAGAATTCTCTTTTCATGGAGATTGCCCGTTTTGCCGTCATTGGAGTCTACGGAACTCTTTTGGATTATGTCAGCGAGATGGTTCTCACGAGCCTTCTTTATTCTTGGGTTCAAAATAATGCGAACAATGCCATCGCCGCATTCTTCATTCAATTCCTTCTCTCTATTCTCGGCATGTTAATTGCCATGCCTGCTACATGGGCGTTAACTGGGGTGTGGGGTTTCCAAAACGTCAAAGAAGAAGACGCTAAAACGGCCAAGACTTGGAAAGGAAATTTAAAATTCCTTTTCTGGAGTGTTCTCGGCCTATTGGGGGGAGCCGTCCTCCAATTCATCGGGTACATGACCTGCCTCCGATGGAGTGGCTGGAACATCAACATCCTCAGCATTAATTTCTCCACCTTGTTCCAACAAGATATCCTAACATTCTGGGCTTTCACGACGGTGTTCGTGGTGAAAACGGCGTTTACCATGGTGTGGAACTTCGTAACGCGGAAGAAATTTATCTATCGTTCACCAAAAGAAAACGAGGCCGCGTGAGCCTCGTTTTTAGTCTACATAGATTTCTTCGACGTGGTTGAATTGCAATTTGCAGTAAGGGGAGGGGTCGGCGTAACGGCGGACCATGTTTTTAATCACGTCTTCTGGCACCCATTTTTCCACAGGTCTTTGCTTGTTACGGATCAGGCATTGATTGTAATCGTGGAGTTTTAATAGAAACAACTCATATTCATCAAATCCTTGAAGTTGGCGACGGAAGTAGAGACGGCGTTCATCGTATAGCATCGTGGTATCAAATAAAACGGTCACATCCTCATGGGTTTCGGCCGTTTCCTTTGCAACGCGGATCATTTCGTCATAGACGAGCATCATGTTGTTGTTTTCGGGGAATTTGTCGTAACCGCCGCACATGGCTTTACGAATTTCGTCTGCGGCAATGACAACGACTTCTTCCTCTGGGTGGGAAGTAGCATAGTTTTTGGACCACGTCGATTTCCCGATTCCGGCCGGCCCACTGACAAGGATTAATTTTTTCACGAATGAAATGATACCCCGTTTCCAGGGCGTTGTCCTCTAAGAAAGCGCTTCATTATTAACCTTGCTTATTCTAAAATAAAAATATGAAAATTCAGCGTGATTATAGTCGTTCCCAAGAGGATTTTTGCGAAGCCCTCTTAATGCTTGAACAAGAAGGGAAACCATTAGAGACAACCTTGGTGGCCAAAATGCTTGGCATCTCGAAACCTGCCGTCCACCAAATGGGCCACGAACTCATTAATCGTGGACTGATCACGCGTAAAGACTATGGCGACATGAAACTCACGGACAAAGGCCGCGAATTAGCGGAAAAAGTTCTGGTTCGTCATCACGTTTTGAAAGAATGCTTGTTGCGCCTTGGCGTATCGGAAGATTTGGCGGAAAAAGATTGTTGCGAAATCGAACACGTCATTTCGGAAGAAACTTTTGATTGCATTAAAAATTTCGTGGAAAAAGCCGCGAAAGAAGAAGTGAAATAGGCTTTAATGGAGCGATTCGCCTTTCGAAAACCAAATAACGAAAAATCATTATTTTTATAAAGAACATTTTTTGGAGGACTTTCACTAAAAACATTCAATATAGTCTTGCTTAATCGATTAAAAAGTTGGCCTGTTATCTTATTTAAAAGAAATAAATCGCAAATACATAGTTTGTTGAAAACTTAGCTCTTTGGCGCTTTTTGTTTTTTGCAAAACGAGAAAAAAGAATATTTTTAACGTAGCATTAGCAAGTAATGTAAGGGCTTTTATGAAAAAATGAATGACACAAAGGAACGGAACCATGAAAAGAAAAGCGATTCTCCTCTTGTCCCTTCTTTCCTTGTCTAGCGTATCGTTAATGGGAATTTCCCAAAATCCGACGTTAGTTCAGGCAGAAGAAGCCCCCGCAACGTTACCCGATGGATGGAACGTCGCCACTCTTGATGAGGGCGGCGCCCCCATTGTCACTGATTATTTGGATGCAACAGCTTACAAGGACACATCCAAAGGAAATTCGCTAAAACTTTATCGTCGGCAAGCCGGGGGAATCCTCAAAGCCTATTCGACTGCTTTTGTAGCCTCTCCTAATACTTCTTATAAAGTGGAAGCGTTTTTGCGTTCCGATTGCTTGGACGACGAAGAAAACCATTTAATCCTTGAGGCCTCTGAAGAGAAGATAGATGGATCTGTGGTCAATTCCACGATTTTCGACATGAAAGGTCGCCAAAACGGATGGAAAAACGTATATGGATATTTCCAAACTTCCACGGAATGTTCAACGGTTACCTTAAACGTTTATGCGGAGGGGTATGGAGACTTCTTCGTCAGTGATTTGGCCATGCGTGGTGCCCCCGCTCCGAATTATTTCTTCAACACGATGTTTACCGAAACCGATGTCAATCAAGCGTCGAATTACGGAAGAATGACGCCAAGTTGGTTATCGGATGATGCCTATACCGGAGAAAAGAGCCTTCATCTCAATAACACTGGAATTCGGGTCAATTTAACCTTTGTTCCTTGCGTTCTTAACAAAAAATACAAGATGAGGTTCCGGACCAAAAACACCAATAGCACCTCCAATAAACTTATTTATTACTTTGACCACTATGACTATAACACCAAAGTGCGTCGTTGGTATTTTAACGGTGGTTTTATCACGGTTTCTAACACGGAGTGGACGACCTATGAATGCGATTTTACTTTGGACACTGGCACTGAGTTCACACATTTAACTTGGATAAATATTTTTGCTGAGCAAGAATGGTGGATTGACGACATCGAGATACTGGACGAGGACGGTTTCAATTATTTTATCGACGGCGGATTTGAAGCATACGATTATTCTGGCTTCAATTGCGACGGGATGGTTGGATTTGCCAAAAATAGTGATGGCGAATTCGTTATTGGCGGTGCATACAGCAGCAATTTTGGAACAGTCAAAAGCGGTTCCATGACCCTGACGAATGAACAATTGGGCTTGGAAATTGGAAAGACCTATACCTTATCTTACGAGAACCGCCTAGGTTATCCGAGTGGACAAAACGGTTTCGCGTTCTACGGCAATGATAAAATCGTTTCTCACAATTATTCTCAACAGTGGGAACAACTAATGGGTAGTTTTGTTGCTACTGAAGGCTCCGATCTTCGTATTCAGTTTTCTAGTTTCTCTTCCTATGCTTCGTTTGTTCGTAATATTTCTGTTAAGGACGAGGCAGGTGTAGAGCATGCTAAATGTTCGGTGAAAGAGCACGTTTCCAGTGGGGACCTTGGCGAAAATGAATTCCCGTACGGAAACTTTGCCTACGCCTTCCCTGAAATTCCTGATCAATCGTCTTCTAGCAATGGGGAAACGTTCTCTCGTGAAACCGAAGAAAGCGTTTCAACACCTGCGGGTAGTGCACCCCAAGGAACCTCGAGCCAAACGCCGCCCCCCGACGCTTCTAACGATCGAGGGCCGAATTCGGAAAATGAAGGGACCTCTGCGGCGGTTGCTTTGCCCATTGCCATTTCGATTCTTGCGGTTTCTACCGCTGGGTTAGCGGTCTCCATCATTCTTCTTTTGAGAGGGAAGAAACATGTTTAATAAAACCCCATTTCTTCTGCTCCCGCTGCTGATTGGTTCTTTGATCCCGAGCCAACAAGAGGGTTTTTGCGCGGAAGGAACGGAGGAGGGTGATCCCAATCCCGCTGGACTCCATTTGTTTCAAGTGGAAAGCCCGTTTGGCTTCCATACTGTTTTGCAGGAAAAGTATCTGCGAGATGGAAATAACAGCATCGAGAAATATGCAAAAGGAGAGGCAGAGTTGTCTCGCCCAGATGCTTTAAAGGTAGAATGGAGGGCGACAAAGCTTTCGGATAAGGCAAAGCCTAACTACACCTTAACCATTTCGGAGAATGAGGACTTATCTAATCCGTGGGTTTATTTGGTAAATACGAATTATGCCTATGTGTATAACCTCAAATTGGACACCCGTTACTATTATTCGGTTCAAACGACATTTGGCGGCAAAACCTCAACGAGCGAAAAACTCTGGTTTCGGACCGAAAACAACATGGTCCGCAACTTGAATTTAGATGGCGTCATCAACGTTCGCGATTGCGGGGGGTGGCGCAATTCGGATGGTCAATTCATGGTGAAGCAAGGGATGCTATATCGCAGCGGGCCCTTCAACCGTTCTAATTCCTCCAAGGTCGAGACCACGGTTTCGACGGAAGGACGAAAAGAAGCGGCGCGTTTGGGCATTAAGACGGAAATTGACCTTCGCGAAGTGAAAAATAACGAAGTAGGTGGACTAAAGAACAACGCCAATAGCGTTCTTAGCTACGGCTCCAACAGCGTTAAATACATCCAGGCCCCTATTAATTGGGCCAATTACAGCCCTCACTTTTTGAAGGATGAATGTTCGGAAACCTTAAAAACGGTGTTTCATACCTTGGCGGACGAATCGAATTACCCGGTTATTTTCCATTGTACTGCCGGGACAGACAGAACCGGCATGATTGCTTATTTGGTTAACGGGCTTTTGGGCGTTTCGGAAGCAGACCTATATCGGGATTATTTCTTCTCTTTATTCTCTAACATTGGGCTTCGTTATCGGAAATCCATTGATGATTTCTACGTGGCTGAAATCAAGAAATTCCCAGGCGCTACTTTGCAAAGCAAAATTTTCCACGCTTTGAAGGATGCGGGGGTGCCC
The DNA here is from genome assembly GCA_934700895.1 of uncultured Bacilli bacterium. Classification (GTDB taxonomy): domain Bacteria; phylum Bacillota_I; class Bacilli_A; order RFN20; family CAG-826; genus Alloenteromonas. The sequence continues at coordinate 42,781 of CAKUXV010000004.1, read as the reverse complement.
GAAGAAGACCTTTATAAAACCTACTATCTTTTGCAGGAGGAGGGATACCGTATATGAAGCGTTTCTTATTTCCTCTCGTTATGATGGGCCTGCTTTTTACGGGTAACGCTAAAGATGCGATCCCCACGGTTATTCATCACGGCGTAGAAACCTTTGACGCGGATAAAGCGGGGGCGACATCGCCGGTTAATGGAGAATATAGTTTTGAGACGGAGAGCGGATGGAAAGCCTCGGCCCCCGAGGAATTCTCGTACACGTCCGAAGCGTCTAGGGACGGAACGAAATCCGGTCATATCGTCCGTTCCAATGACAATGTCGTCTTGACCTTACAAAACGAGAATCCCTTCCCCATTGAGCCTGGGGAACGTTATCGGGTGGGCTTTTACTATAGCAGCAAGAATTCTTATGGCGTGAACCTTTCCTTAAATGTCACGACCTTGGATAGCAACAGTTCTGCTATTCGCACGATTACGGGCCCTTATACACGACTTAATGGGGATTCTACCTATTCGGAATGGACCGAATTCTTTTTGGAATTCCAGTCCAAATCCACGGCAGCCTCCGCTAAAGTCGATATCGTCGTGGGCTATGGGAACTCCGATCTTTACGTGGATTCCCTTTACTGCGTGAAGACGGGTGACGATGTTTATGATGAAACCTTCTCCTTTCCCAAAGAGGACATGTCCTTCCCCAATTGGGATTTAAAACAAGCCAAAGGAACGGAAGGGGGAGAACTAGAAATCCTTCCAGAAGGTACCGCCCAAACGGTGTGCAATCGTTTCCAAAGTGGATGCGGATATGCCCTTACTTTCGATGCCCGGGGCAAAGAAGGGGGGGAGGTCCAAGTTCTTTTTGAGACTTTTGATAGCGCTTTTCAATCCATTCAGAAAATCACAAAAGAAATTTCGCTTGCCGAAACCATGGAACAAAAATCCATGGAAATCACATTGCCGCGAGGAATCAAAACCTATATTTCTTTTGAAAATCAATCGGGTGAATCTCTTTTCATTGACAATGTACATGCTACGATGACCTATTCTCCCAACGAAACGGCTGGATGGCAGGGCAAATGGATCGCGTATCCCGATAAAGACGTTACTGCGGATGCTCAATATCAAAATCGTTGGTATCGAAAAACCTTTGAATTGACGGAAAAAGTTGCCTCTGCAAGTTTGCAACTTACCGCGGATGATGTTCGCTTCACTTTCGTTAACGGCAAAGCCTATGGAAGAGGCGGAAGCTGGGCGGTGCCCACCATCATCGACGTTACCAATGATTTGGTGGTTGGCAAAAATGTCTTAGCCGCCCGCGTTTTCAACGGCACCTATTACTCTGGTCTTCTTTTCGAGATGACAATCGTTACCGAGTCGGGACGCGTCCTCTCGATTTATTCCGATAAAGAAACCTTATGTTCGAAGACCGCTGGAAAATTGGAAGAACAATACATCACAGACGAAGAAGCCGAAGAATGGATCCAACCCGATTTTGATGATTCTTCCTGGGTGAAGTCGTATGTAATTGGCGAGGTAGGCTGCATGCCTTGGGGATCGATCCCCTTTGTTTCGCTTGCTTCAACCTCACTAAAATTGGAACTCGTCGACATTGCTATGCCCTCCGAGTGCGTCTTAGGGGATACCCTGACCTTTACGGCTAGCTGGAAACCCGCTGAAAAAATCGAGAAACCCCTGGATTTAAGCGTGTCCTTCTGGGGAAAGTATTCCAGCGATTTAGACGATGCACCGATTCAATCCTCTTTACGTCAGGTCAAAGGGCCTTCGATGACGGAATGGGTTCCGGAACAAGCTAATGAAGTGACCTACGAAGTCGATGTTCCCGATTATATGGAAGAAGGATCCTATTTCTTCCAGTTTGATACGGAAAAAATCAAAATCGTTAACAATGACGACTACATGGATAATAAAATCCGTGGGCATTACGTTTCCCTTCTTCCGACTGAAATTCATTTGGATGAATCCAAAGTGGTAAGGAAGAACAATTCCACGATTCTAGAAATTGGCGGAGAGAACTACGCCCCTTATTTATGGATGCAAAGCGACGGCCTCAATTATTTTAAACCCGTCTATGCGCAAAAGATGTATGACGCCGGGGTCAAACTCATTGCCTTGGGAAACAATAAAGTCGTTGATAACATTTCGGGTGTTTCGACGTGGACGGATGAGGGAAAATACAATTTTGAACCATTCGACGAACGGATTTACACCACCTTATCTGGCGCGCCCAAAGCTAAAATCATGGTTATGATCAGCTGCGATCCCCCGTCTTGGTGGTTGAACCGCTATCCGGAAGAGCGAGCCTTAAGCGCGAAAGGCGGCACTGATTCCGTTTCCTATTCTTCCAAGCGTTGGGTGAAGGATGTTTGCGGTTATATCCGTGCGGTTTTGGAGCACATGAAAGCCCAGCCTTACGCGGCCCATATCTTTGCGGTGAAATTCGCTCAAGGCGCTACCTATGAATGGCAAGAATATGGCATGGAGTTAGGGAATTGCGCGGATTTCTCAAAACTTGCGCAAAATACGTTCCGTGAATTCTTAACCGAAAAATACAAAACGAACTCCGCTTTGCAAAAAGCATGGGGCGATTCGGCTGTCACCCTTTTAAATGCGACCATCCCTAGCTATGGCGAGCGCGAACCTAGCACCTATCCCTCTTTGCTGGATGGAGTGAAACAGCGCAACGTCATGGATTATCAGGAATTCAAATCCACATTGGTGACGAATTCGATTTTTGAGTTCTCTTCCGTGGTGAAGGAAGTTTCAGGCGGCAAATGGCTTGCTGGCACCTATCAAGGTTATATCACCAATGCTTTGACCTACGAGTCCAGCGGCATTTATAACAGCCTATTCTCTAAATTCTTGGATCCTTCTTTCCCCATCGATTTCTTCTGCGGACCGATTTCTTATATGACCCGTCAATCTGGCTATAGCAATTCCTATATGCAAACGGTTACCTCGATTGTCAACGCCGGCAAACTCTGCATGGCCGAATTTGACGAACGAACGGTTAAAGTCGATATGCCGGATCAAAACCCCTCTACCATGGATGAATGGGGCAAAACCTATTCCATCGAAGACACGATTAATTTGATGAAGCGCGATATGGGTAACACGATGATTACCGGAGCCGCCGCTTGGATTTACGACATGACGGGTGGCTGGTATCACGACGACGAAATCTATTATTGCTGCTATCTCATGATGAAAGAGTGGGAATATTCGTGGAAATTGGACAATGAGAACAACCATGAGGTTGGCTTCGTCATCGAAAACAACATGCCTCATGATTATGCCTATAACTTCGGCGCGTCTTATAGTGCTCTTGAGGTGAACCTCAGCCGCCAAAAAGAAGACCTTGCCCATATTGGAGTAGGTTATGACACGCTGCTAGCTAGCGACTTCAAAAAAGGCTTTGAAAAAGATTATAAGGTTTATTTGATTGTCGGGAATCGTTTCGACCAGGCAACGCGTGAAGCCATCAAAAACAAGGTTCGCAAATCGGGGTCTAGCGTCATTTGGTGCGGGACGCCTGGAATTTATGGGGAAGAAGGAGATATGTCCGCGACCAATATTTCGGATTTGGTTGATATGGATGTGTCTTTGGTTTCTGGAACCCCGAGAACCGCGGTCAAGTCACTTGCAGAAAGCGAAGATCCTTTGCTTCATGATATGAAGGGTTTCACTTATGGCAAATCGGAAATCGCGGAGGTCAGTCCTGTTGCGAAGGTAACGGATGCCAACGCGGTTGCCCTAGGAAAAATTTTGGGATCGGAAGACATCGGACTTGCTTACAAGAAAGCCGCTAGCAAAGACGGGGGAACGTATACAACTGTTTTTTCTAGCATCGGCCATGTCCCCGCGATGTTTGTCCGAAATTTGCTTCTCCAAGAAGGCGGCCACGTCTATGACGATTCTTATAGCGATGTGGTCTTCTCTTCTAACGCATATCTTTGCATCGATTCGCCCTATGGAGGCGAGCGCACGATTCGTTTGCCTAATGCTTACGATGTCGTGGATGTCTTTGCGGGACGTCTGGTTGGGAAAAATATCACTTCCTTCGAAACGACCTTGGAAGCCAAAACAACTTATCTCTATCGTTTGATGCCGGCGGGCAGTTATGGAAAAGAAGAAATTGTTCCGCCTAATGACCCAAGCGAACCGACACTTCCAACATCCAAGAAGGATTGGGATACGGTTCTTTGCGTTTGTGGGGCGATTGGCGGCGCCGAAGTGATGGCAATGTCAGCGGTTTTGACTGCTGCGTTGATAAAAAAGAAGAAAACAGTCATATAGAAAGGATTCTTCAAAATGAAAAACAAAACGACGATGATCGCCTTAATGGCAACCTCGATTCTCCTTGCCGGATGCGGCGGCGGCGGCAATACCGGAGACGGGGAAGGCGGAGGAAAATTCACCCTTCAAATCTTTGCAGGTGGCTATGGAACTTCCGCGTGGCAATACGCCCTCAAGCTTTTCGAAAAAGATCATTCTGAATATGAAATTAACGTGAACATGGACAATAACGTTAATGAGCAATTTGCAAATCGTTGGAAACGAGGCAATCCTCCTGATTTTGTTTTTCTCGATGGCACGCAGGATCGCGATACCTGGCTGAAAGAAGGGCTCCTTGAAGATTTATCCGATTGGTCGTCGACCGCTTTGGTTCCTGGAGAAAACGTCAAGGTTGGCGATAAAATCAACCCTGCTTATTGGAGAACCTATACGGATGAGAAGGGTAAAACCATTTCCTATGGTGCCCCGCTTATTTTGAACGCCTATGGTATGTGGTATGACGAAGCCTTCTTCGAAGAAAAGGGATTCTCTATGCCTTCCAATTACAGCGATTTGAAATCGTTTGCCAACACGGTGAAGGCTGATTCGTCTGGAATGAGAACCCTTATTTATCCTGGGCAACATTCCGGATATTTAACGCAGGGTCTTCTTGTGCCGGCTTTTGCTGAACTCGGCGATGAAATTTTCGATCGCATCATGAACTGCAAAGACGTTGAAGTCTATAAAACTCCAGAATTCAAATCCATTATCCAGCGATTTGCCGATTTCGTTCAAACCAATGACCGCGTTGTGGCGGATTGCATTTCCGCCGACCACACGGGAAGCCAAATGAGATGGCTGAAGCACGAAGCGGCTTTGATCCCCAATGGACTTTGGCTTCGCGGCGAAATGGAAAAGGATATTCCGGAAGGATTCCGTATGCGTTACGCCCCTTCCCCATTAATCCAAAAACAACAATATATCGTTACGACTTCAATTACTTGTGGCGTGGCGAAGGAAGCTTCTAATAAAAAGGCTGCCAAGGAATTCATGGCCTATCTTTATCGCGATGATGTTCAAAAGCAGTTTGCCTATGCTTCCGATTCCCCGGTTGCCACTAAAGTTGATTTTACCAACGATGAAAAAGTTTCGGATGTTTTGGCTTATACTCAATCTGTCTTCAACGATCCCGCCTTCAAGCACGCCTCCAACAATGGTTCTTGGGGCGGCGTAGACAAAGCCATCAACGATGGAGTTAACACTTTAGTCGACAACCCCTCGGCTGTCGATGCCGTTATCAACAACATCGTTGCGGCTGCAACCAAAGAATTGTCTGGAAAATAAAATGACGACAGCAGCACTTCAAAAACCCTCCAGGAAGCCCCGTCGGCGAATCGATGGATGGAAAATCCTTTTTGCATCCTTGTTTTGTCTTCTGCCCTTCCTGGTGTACGTTCTCTTTTGTGTCTATCCCATATTCCAGTCCGTCTTGGATTCCTTTACGAACTGGAAGGGGTATCGCACGAAAGAATGGATTGGGGTGGAAAATTACAAAGAAGTGCTGACGGACCCCGTATTTTGGAAGGCGGTTTCGAACGACTTCATCATCACGGGTATCAAAGAGGTGATCATCATTTTGCTGACCGTCCTCTTTGCCGTGTCATTAACTCGCTTCCGTCTTAAAACAGGTGAGGTTATCACCTATAAATTCCTTTTCTATCTTCCTAATATCCTTTCTACGGTCATTATTGGCTCGCTGTGGAGCTTTGTCTTCATGGCGGGTCAATCGGGCTTGCTCAATGCATTCATCGGCTTGTTCAATAAAGAAGTGGCCGTGGATTGGCTGACCCAATATCCTTTGCTTTGCATTGGTTTTGTTGCCTCTTGGTGCGGGGTTGGACTTTTCATGTTGACGATGATTTCCTCGATTAATCAAATCCCCTTGGACTTATATGAGGCGTCGGAGATTGATGGAGCCTCGTCTTGGCAGCAACTTTTCCACATCACGATGCCGGCCGTGTGGCTAGAAGTAACTTTTATGGTTGTTTCCATCCTTTATCAGTCGCTAGGTGGCAACTTCGCGATTGTTAACGTCTTCTTGCCAAACGGAGGTTTGAACAACAACGCCATGGTAATGGGTTTATACGTGTATTTGTATGGCACGTCGAGGTCTCGCGTGGCTTTCTCCTATGCGGCGGCGATTGTGATGCTATTCATCAGCGCGACGGTTTCGCTTGCTGTTAAATCCTTAATGAACAAATTGGGGAGACGGTTCGCATGAAAGTAGAAGTGGCAAAAACCCCAAAGTTGAAGGCGAAAAAAGCCCCAGAATCCAGCAGTGTTATCACCATTCGCTGGGTGTTTCGTGTCTTGTTAGTCCTTTGGGCAATTCTAATTGTTTTCCCTTTGCTTTGGGCTGTCATGACTTCTTTTAAAAACAAAGGGGACGTGATGCAGGGAGCTTTCTCCTTGCCAACGGTTTGGCGGTTTAGCAATTATGCGGAGGCGTGGAATGGCGCCCAATTTGGCCGTTATTTCTTGAATACGTTAATTCTTTCGGCTGGGTCGGTATGCCTTTGCGTTTTGATGGTCTTGGGATCGAGTTACGTGATTGCCAAATATCATCATTTCTTCTTCCACCTTTTGGACCATTTCTATTCGGTTTTCATGATGGTCCCTCAAATGCTTTTGTTGATTCCTTTGTATCAATTTTGCTACAAACTGCATTTATTGGACGGCTGGTGGGTTATCCCCACTTTGATGCTGCTTAACGCAATTCAAGGCGTGCCATTCTATGTTTTCTTAACTTTGCCGTTTATGCGTGGACTCAATAACGACATTTTAGAAGCGGCTGAAATTGATGGCGCCAATGAATTTCAACGCTTCTTCCGCGTGGTCTTGCCCATGGTAAAGCCGCCCCTATTCATCGTCGCCTTGCTTTCGTTCACGGGCGTTTGGAACGAATACGCCATGTCGATTACCTTCATTGAAGACAAAAACTTCTACACAATGTCTGCGGGTTTAAATAACCTAATGGCGGATGCCAATGTGGACTTCGGCGTTAAATTTGCGGCGCTTATCATTTCCATGATCCCCGTGGTCATTATGTACGCGATTTTCCAAAAGCCTCTTCAAAACGGCTTATCCGCTAGCGATGGCGTAAAAGGCTAGATTTATTGTTTACCGCCTTTCTTGCGGTACTGAAGCGGCGTATATCCCGTGAAGGCGTGAAATAATTTGATGAATGAAGAGAGGGAAGCGTATCCGCATTCCTCGGCGATCATTAAAACGGAAGCGTTGGTTTTCGCCAGCAACTCCTCTGCGTAAGACATACGAATTTTAATAAGATAGTCGACGAGGGAGACCCCAAGATAGTTTTTAAAGATGGTGCTGACTTGGGAATGGGAATAATTGGTCATGCCTACGATGTCGTTAACTCTTTTAGAAAAAACTTCCGGTCTTTGAAGCTGGACGAGCAATTCAATCAGCCATTTCGGCTCCCCTTGACGTTCCCCATAGTTTTCGATGAGATAAAGTCCCAGGACGTATTCCAAAAGGGATGTAGACAGGGCTTTGACGACGGAAGGGCGTTTTTCCATGGAGTCTGAAACCGTGAATTTTAAAAGGGTTTTGCAGTATTTTTGCACGGAATCATAGGTGTTAATGTCGGCTTTTAAATGGATAAGCCGTTCCCCATTTAATACTTCCTTCGATAATTCGCTTGGCCAGTTTTTGAGGGCGGAGCGAATATCTTCCTCTGTAAAATAAATGTCCTGATGTAAATGCGGGGTTTTGATGAAGACGATTTCGTGCAGGTGAGCGGGACCCATGAGAAAGATGTCGCCAGAAGTGGCATCAGCGGGTATGCCGTTAACGATGTTTTTAGATATCCCGTCCTGGTAAATGGTCAATTCCCACAAAACATGGTTATGGGGCGGGTTTGGGGTGGCGTATTGTTGGGTGACTCGATCGCTTTCCGGCCGAATGAGCATGGGTTTGCTGTGTTTCATATTCTTACCTAATCAATGATAGACTCCTATAGAAAAAAAGACATAAAAAAAGGCAAAGAAAGCCCTTACCTTTTTAAAAGGTATTAAAAATAGCAGTTTTGCGTCATGAAAAAATGAAAAGCAAACTCGGGAGCGTTCTATAATAATGGGGAAAATTTACGCATCGTGAATTTCGCTATCGAATAGGTAATTCCAATGAACGAAAATGCATTCCTTTATCCTTCTTCCGAATATGGACCCGTTCCTTTTTGGTTTTGGAACGGTGAAATGGACGAAGAACAAATTGTTTATCAATTGGAGCAAATGAAGGAACAGGGCGTGAATGAAGCGATTATCCATGCAAGAAAAGGCCTGACGATTTCTTATCTATCCGATGCTTGGTTTGAACGAGTTCGCTTATCCTGCAAAACGGCAAAGCGACTTGGGATGCGTTTGTGGATTTACGATGAAGATAATTGGCCGAGTGGATATGCGGGCGGTCGCGTTGTGGACGCGAATCCTGATTTCTGTGCTTGGTGCTTGAGCGTAGAAAAAATCTATCCCGTTCTAGGAAAGCCGGTCGTAGTTCAAAATCGAGCCCATTCTAAGATCGTGGAAGTGACCGCGGTTTACCAGGATCGCGAATTTGTCGATATCACGGATTGTGGACGGAACGGGAAAGAACCTTGGCATTCGGAAACGTTAAGTTGGGAAGTCTTTGTTTTTCGCATGGAGAAGTGCGACCACCGCCCCGCTTATTCGGATAAGCCCTACGTGGATTTGCTGAATCCCAAAGCCACGCAGGCATTCCTTTCCGTGACGCACGAGGAATATAAAAAACGCTTGCAGGAATATTGGGGAAACGTAATCAAAGGCTTTTTCACGGATGAGCCTGGTTTTTATCAAAATTACCTTGATCAAGACCGTAATTTAAATACGATTGCCTGGACCTCTGATTTTGCGGAGCGGTTTGAAAAGGTTTACGGTTACGATATTCGTCCTCATCTATGTGGGCTATGGCAAAACATGGAAATTAGCCCCAAGACGAGAAAAGACTATTACGAAGCACTTGTACGGTTTTACCGCGAATCCTATTTCGACGTGATTTCTTCTTTTTTGCACGCGGATGGCTTGCTCCATATCGGCCATTTGCACCGGGAGGAAAAACTGGAGGATCTTGTCCAAATGGAAGGCAATTTCTTCGATGTGATGGATGCTCTTGATTATTCCGGTATCGATTGCATCGACCGCACATTTCCCCGCGTTACCGAAAAATTAGCCTCCAGCGTGGCTCATTTCTCGAACAAACCCCGTTGTTTTTCCGAGACCTTTGGGTGTTTTTCATGGGCTTTAACTCCGCAAGAAATGAAAGAACGCGTCGATCTTCAATTTGTTCAAGGTGTCAATATGCTTGTGCCCCACGCATTCTTCTATTCAACGGAAGGCTACCGCGCATTAGAATCGCCCCCCTCTCAATTCATTCAAAACCCCTACTGGAAGGAATATCATCAGTTCGCGAACTATGTATCTCGCCTGTCTTATGTTTTAAGCCAGGGCGAAAGGGATGCCAAAATCGCCGTTTATTATCCGGCTAAAAAGGCCGCTGAACTTTTTGCGCCTTTAAATCATTATGACGTTCGTTTGATGGATGAATGTCTTTCTTCCCTCACAGGTGCCCTTCTGGATAAAGGGATCGATTTTGATTTTGTCACCGAAGGACAACTGTCCGAATCTCGGGTGGAAGAAACGAGACTTGTGATTAAAAATCACGGCTATGAAGCTTTGATTTTACCTTGTCTCCCTTCTAGTGAGGCAGCTCTACAAGTCCAGCGTTTTGCCGAATCCGGCATCGTGATGAAAATGGGTAAGGACAAAGGCTTTACCTCCGGAATGGTTTCTTTCACCTATTACGAAGAAACGGATGCTGTCCGTTATTTGGCCAAAAAGTTATCCTTAGAAGTCGTTGGACGCGGTGTTTATTGCTATGGCAGGAAGGACGGAGAGGTTCTTATTCGGTTTCTTCTGAATACATTGGACGTTCCTTCCACGGTTGGACTTTTGGTTCCAAAGGGGTTACAAGTGGAACGATGGAACTGCGAAACAGGGGAGACGTGTGTGCTTTTAAAAGTTGGAGAAGAACGCCAGGAACGCATCACCTTTGCCCCGAAAGAATCCATGGTGTTGGTCTTGCGGCCTGGAAACGAAACTCCCAAGAAGGCTTTGAAGTGGAACTCGACGGTTTTAAAGTGCGAAAAGTCTCTCTTTAACGGAAAAGAAGAAAAATCGACCTCTGCCCATGAAAACGGAATCGCTCATTTCGACGGAACCGTTGATCTCTTTTATTCCTTTGAAGGGAACGAATGCCCTTATAAAGCCATGCTGCGTCTAGAAAAAGTTCATGATTTTGCATGGGTTCGGTGTAACGGGAAAGACGCGGGAGCGCGCTTATGGGCTCCCTATGACTTCGATTTAACGAGTACGCTTAATTCTGGACGCAATGAAATCCATGTTCGTATCCAAAATGTTTTAGCTAACAAAATCGAGGGAACGGATTCGGATGCCGGTCTAAGAGGCGAAGTGCATTTAGCTATCGCCGACGAAGAGTGAGGAATTTTCATGAATCCAAAAGAAGTCGAAGCGATTGCTCAAACAAGAGCCTATATTTCTTCCCGCTGGGAGGCGGCCGTTCATAAACCGGAAAACGAACCAGATGACGGGTTTCGCTTGCCTTACCCGTTTGTCCCGCCTTGCATTGCTGGGGATTTTCATTCGTTGTTTTATTGGGACACGTTTTATACCAACCGAGGAATGATAGCGGATGGACATTTCGATTTGGCTAAATGGAACGTCGATAATTTGATTTATACTCTAGAAAAGCTAGGCTTTGTACCTAATGCTTATAACGCCAATTTGATTCGGTGGTGTTCCCAGCCGCCTTATCTCCATTTTATGGTTATGGATCTTGCTCGTGCAGAGTCAAATCCGGAGTGGCTTCAAAAGGCGTATATTGCCCTAAAAAGAGAATACGATTTTTGGATGAACAAGCGGATAGCGCCCAATGGATTAAACCGTCATTTTCATAACCCATTGCCCCAAGAAGAATTGGTGGACTACTATCGTTACGTTGCATTGGAAAGGCTTGGTCTCCCCGTAGATAAAGGCGAGGAAGAAATGGCCCATTTAGGTGAATGTTATGTTGCGGATGCAGAAGCCGGCCTGGATTTCACCCCGCGTTTCTTGAATCGGGGTATTTATGTGAATCCCGTCGACTTAAACGCCAATTTGTATGGAATGGAACTGGATTTGGCCACTTTAGCAGAACAATTTGAACCCGAAGAACGGGGCCGCTTCCTTGCTAATGCCCAAAGCAGGAAACAAAAAATGGATCGCTGGATGCTCGCGGAAGACGGCCTCTATTACGATTATGATTTTGACCGCGGTTGTGTACTGCGCCCTGATTTTTGTTTTACCGGCCAGTTCATGCCCTTTATTACGGGTCTTTCCAATAATCAAGAAGCCGCCAAAAAAGCATTGGAACGTTTGCTTTATCCCTTTGGGGTGGTTTCCACTCAAAAAGACCCCACTGAAACCATCGCTTATCAAGCCGCTTATCCTTATTCTTGGCCTTATGACAATTATTTGGTCTACTGGGGCCTTCGGTCCATCGGTATGGATCGTGAAGCAAAAGAAGTGGGCGAAAGGTGGCTTCGCAACGTTTCACAATGTTTCCTGAATACGGGAAAACTGTGGGAAACATACGACCCTTTGCAAGGGGGCAGGGCAAAGAAAAAAGAATATCCCGCCAACGAAATGATGGGTTGGACGGCAGGGACATTTTCTGCCATCGCCGAAGACTTGAAAATAAAATAGCGTTTGCCAAAAAAGAAGCGGGACGTATAGGTGTTATCGCCACGTTTTTTCGTTGTAAGATTAACAAATGGCGAGAATAAAACGGTTACCGCTAAAAAGAGGATCGATGAATTCATGGCGCATAACATCGGCGGCAATATTGCAATTTTCTTCATTCCGATCGTTGCTTAGCGCCATTAGTTTATCTGAAATCAATAAAATGCCCTCTGCATAATCGGAGAAATCCTTTTGGTTGAATGGCAATGAATCAATTCCTTTTTGGACTTCGTTGCGCAGCATGGAAATAGGTTCTTGAATGGCCTCTTTCATCTGCTCTAATTTGTCATTGAGGATTTTTTGCTGTGCAGTCCAATGAATTTCGATGGGAAAATTTCTTTTGGCTAAGTGACGATTAAGGTCCGCGGTTAAATCCACGGACATGTTAGCGATGCCCGCTAGAAGAAAACGCTCTTCTAGATTGAAATGACCGAATTGAGACGAGATGTTTGCCAGGTTGAACTGCAACAACTCATCGAAATGATTCTGAAAAGTTAAGAAACCATTGGGGAAAGCCTTTTTTTGCTCTTCGGGGTTCAATTGTAAATAAAGGTGATGGAGCTTGAGGTGGAGCATTTCCATTTGAGAAATGCAGTAGACGAGGCCTTCTCTTTCGTTCATATTGACCTATTATGCCCTTTCAGGGCTAGAAGGTAAATATTCCGATGAACTCTAATGAATTCTTTGGTTTTCCTCCTATTTTCAGGAGAGCCGAAAAAGCGTCACCTTAATCGAACGATTTCCAAGGTAAATTCTTAGAAAAGGAGTAAGAATGCTATTGGCTGTCTCTAAAAAGGTACGATAAAATTGAGAAAGTAAATTTTTTTCGACAACGGTATTGACATGAATTCTTAAAAATCCATAATTTTTGCGTTCATTTAGGTGAAAGGACACCAATTATGAGAAAATACAGCAAAGCCGATATCCTAAAAATGGCAAAAGAGGAGAAGGTTGGCTACGTACGGCTCCAATTTACGGACATTCTAGGGTCTATCAAAGCCGTAGAAATTTCGGTTGCCCAACTGGACGATGCCTTGGATAACAAAATTATGTTTGATGGCTCGTCGATCGAGGGTTTCGTCCGAATTAAAGAAGCCGATATGTTCCTCCGGCCCGACTTGGATACGTGGATGATTCTTGATTTTGAAGATTCAACGTATGGAAAGGTCGCTCGTTTGATTTGCGATGTTTACACTTCCTATGGAAAACCGTTTGTGGGGGATCCGCGTTTTATTTTGAAACGTCAAATCAAAGCGCTTAATGACATGGGCATTTCGGCCTTAGACGTAGGCTTCGAACCCGAATTTTTCTTGTTCAAACTGGATGAAAAAGGATGCCCCACTCTCAACCCGGTGGACAAGGGGTCTTATTTTGATTTGTCTCCGATAGATGGTGCTGAATATGTGCGGCGCGATATCGCGATGGAGTTGGAACGACTCGGTTTCGTCATCCAAACCGCCCATCATGAGGTTGCCCCGGGGCAAGAAGAAATTAATTTCCGTTTTGCCCACGTTTTAGAGGCTTGCGATAACGTCCAAACTTTCAAACAAGTTGTTAAATTCATCGCTAGGAAACACGGCTATTTAGCTACCTTTATGCCTAAGCCCATTGCGGGGATCAACGGATCCGGAATGCATACGAACTGCTCTCTTTCGGATGCGGAAGGCGTGAACCTCTTCTATGATCCAAACGATCCGATGAAACTATCGCTTCTTTGCCGTAAATGGATTAGTGGCATCATTAAACATGCCCGCTCTCTCGCTGCTTTGACGAACCCTAGTGTTAATTCCTACAAGCGTTTGATTCCTGGTTACGAAGCCCCTTGCTATGTTTGCTGGAGCGATGCGAACCGTTCGGCCATGATTCGTATTCCTGCAAGCCGCGGGAAAGGCACAAGAACCGAACTTCGTAATGTCGACGCCACAGCCAATCCTTATTTGGCGCTGGCTGCGATTTTGGCCGCAGGAGTAGATGGGCTTAAAAACATCAAAGAAGAAGAACTGGTTCCGCCGGTATACGACAACATTTTCTCCCTAACTCGCGAACAAAGAGAAGCACAGGGAATTCCGAATTTGCCCGAAAATCTCAAGGACGCAGTCAAAGAGATGACGCGCGATCCGCTGATTTACCAAATGCTTGGAGATCATACTTACAATAAGTACCTCGAAGCAAAGCGTTTAGAATGGGACCAATATCGTAGTTATGTCTCGGACTGGGAAATTTCCCATTATTTAGATCGATAAAAAACAAAAAAAGGGAAGAGGCTTCAAATTCGTGAAGCCTCTTTTACAATATTAAATATGCGTGTAGGCATTGTAGGCGGAAGTTTGTCTGGCATTATTGCTGGCATTGAAATGAAGACGATAGACCCCTGTGCGGAGGTTGTTATTTTCGAACAAAACGATAGGTTGGCGAAAAAGATTTATGCGACAGGTAACGGCCATTGCAATTTATTACACCGCGATGCTTCCCCTTCTTTTTACAATTGCCCTGATTTCATCCGCGGGGTTTTTGCACGGTTTTCTCCTCGGGATATGGAGAAAAAATGGCAATTATTGGGTGTTCCTTTACTGTATCGCGACGAATTGGCCTATCCCCTCACCTACAGCGCTTCGTCATTGGTCCATTACTTGGAAGAGTTGCTCCAAGAAAAAGGCGTTAAGGTACGTTGCTCGGAACGGCTCCTTGATTACCGCGTCCTTTCGAATAAGGTGGAGTTGATAACTTCGGGCGGCAAAGAAAGCCTCGACCATGTTATTTTTTGCACGGGCGGAGCGTCCGGAAAAAATCTTGGGACAGACGGGTCAACGGCTAGCGTTTTTGAAAAACACCACTATGTGTCACGCCCTTTTTCTCCAGCTTTATGCCCGATTCGTACCATTGAGCGCACAAAATCCCTTGCCGGGGTACGCCACGATGCTTTCATTCGAATCGACGCGGCGGGATCGCCTTTTTCCGAGCGAGGGGAAATTCTTTGGAAAAAAGATGGTTTATCAGGAATCGCTATTTTTAACGCCTCTTTGTTTTTGTCGATAAACCACGCCCGAAAGGGAACAGAAATTCACTTGGATTTATTCCCAGATTATTCGCTGGAACAACTGACTTCCTGCTGGGTGGAATCTTCTAAAAAACGTTCCTTTTATCTCGATGGATATTTGACGGAAGCTCTATGCCGTTATTTGTCTTTTAATGGGTGCAGCGATCCTGCGACGCTAGCAAAAAGAGCGAAGGACTTGGTCTTCCATTATCAGGAGAATTACGGATTCGAAGATAGCCAGGTTAGTTTGGGCGGCATCGCTTTGGATGAAGTAGACGAAGCAACATTTCGATCCAAAAAAGAAGCGCGAGTTTCCTTTGCGGGCGAATGTTTGGATGTTACCGGCTATTGCGGAGGATATAATTTGTTATGGGCTGCCGTATCTGGAATTTTGGCTGCTAGAGGGGTGTTATGAGGTATTTTGTAGGGGACATTATGCTTCTTCCGAATCAAGGGGAAGCTCAAATTAGGAATCAAATTGCCAATCGGTTGCGAATTCCGTCCAATTCCTTCCGCTTTGAATGGGTGAATCGGCGTGCGCGGCTAGTGGATAACCGCCTTTGCGTTTTCTATGACTGCGCAGTTGATACCTTTTCTTTTGTTCGCAATACTCAAATTCATTTCTTTGAGGAAATGGCTCCTTTTCAATTCCCCTCCTTTCACGGCAAAGGGGCTATTTGTGTAATAGGCGCAGGTTTTTCTGGGCTTTTTTGCGCTTATTTATTGGCTAAGCATGGCGCTGAAGTGATTGTTTTGGAACAAGGCGGCAATGCTGCGAATCGAGAAAAGAGTTGCCGCGATTTTAGAGAAAAGCAGATTTTTGAACCCGCTTCGAATCCCTCCTATGGTTTCGGTGGTTTTTCCGCATTGCATGGAGGTTTTTTACAAAGAGAAATTCGTACAAGTCAATCTCAATTTGTCTTGAATGCCCTGGTTTCTTTGGGACTTCCCGAATCCGTTAAAAAAGAAGGTTTTTCCTTTGTCTCCAAAGACCAGGTGAATTCTCTCTGCCGGACGATGGAACGATATATTACGGATTGTGGCGGACGTGTCATTTATGGAGCAAAAGCCCTTTCTGTTGATCGTTTTCTCGGATGGCCAAAAGGTGTGAGTTTCCTTTTGGATGGAACAAGGAGAAGCGTGAAAGTGGTGCAGGTCGTCGTTGCTGGCGGAAATACGCCTCTTGGCCTTGAAACCGCTGCTAAATGCCGTGTCCCCTTGAAAAATGCCGCGCCGCGTTTAGGTGTTTTTGTTGAAATCAATGGTCGTGATTTTGAAACGAATTATTTTGGTCGTGGTGGCATGTCTACGCTTCCTCCACTCTATGTGGAAGAAAATGTTCCTTCTCCAGAAGGACGAGATACTCGTATTCAATTTGGCTATTGCAACGCTCCATTAACCAATGCCGCCTCCGTTCCTTTTCGTGTGGATTTAGGATTACAACTGAATCCTTGGTCGGGGGCTGGTAACGCCATTGCTTGCGTTTCCACGTCCTTAACCGAGCAAGAAGCGGCCGAATGTTCTTTGACAGAACCCTATGATTTTGGCGGTAAATTGCTTTCCAATAGCTTCTCCCGTCTCTCTCCTTATGCGATTCCCGCGGAGATGATGGGCGATTTCTTGTCCAAACGGGAACCGATGCTCCTTGGAAGCGTCAGACCCTCTTATTTCGGAGGGGTCTATTTAGCCAATTTGCACAAGATACTGCCCCGTTCCCTAGCACAAAGTTTGCTTTCCGGTGTCTTCGAAATGGGAAGACGATACCCGCTTTTTGCCTCTAGCCGTGCCCTGGTTAGCGGATTTTCTACGATGGGGAGCTCCCGCTATCTCCCTTTGCCTATTAGCGCAGGCGGGAGGGGCATCTATGCGTTATTGCCCCGTGATAAGGAAGGCCAAGACTTGCTGAAGGCCGCGTTAAGAGCGTTTGAAACGGCGGCCAGAGTCCTTTCCGACGCCTAAACGAGGCTTAAGTATTTTGCCTTTGTCTCGATAAACGCGTTGACTATCTCTTAAAGATAGATTTAAATATTCAACGTCGCCTTTTTTGTATCGTTTTCTTATAGAAAAGGCATTTGAGAGGAACCCTATGAAATATTCGTCATCCGTTCGATTAATTAACATCATTGTTTTTGCCTTGCTCCTTGCGGGTTTTGGCTTTCTTGGAGTCTGGTTCGGCTTTGTCATCAGCCCGAATTTGATTTTAGGAACGTCTCCTTCTGTCTCGATTGATCTTCCGGAAATCGGCGTTGGATTATCCGTCATGCTCGGTGCCTTTGGGCTTGCCGCGGCTTTAATGGCGTTGGTTGGATTCGTTTATTCGGTTGCTTCTTTCATTCGTCAAAACAATTCGGATTTGGTGGTTCGCTCTTTCACTTGCTACATTGGAATCGGCTATATTGTGGCCGCTTTCCTTTTCCTCAACGCCATGTGGCTCTATCGTTTGACTAGCAGCAACATCGGCGATGACGATATCGCTTTTGTTATCGTAGTTTATGTGATCTTGCTCCTTGTTGCTCTTATCGGAAGCAACGTTCCCTTGATGCACCTTTTCGGGGAAGGCGAAAACACGAATAAAATCATGCGCATCCTCACCTCTTCGCTCTTCGCAGCGGATTTAGCTACCGGCGTGATTTTTGGTGTCATGTTCCTTGTTAATCGTTTCTCCAAACAAGTCTTCGCCTATTCTAGCGCTGTTTTACTTAAGACTGGCGTCTTGGCTTTGATTCCGTTGGTTGGTGCTCTTTTTAGTGGCATTGCCTATTTGGGATACCATAATTCCGAGAAGCACAACACCATTAAGAAGCGTAACGGTTATCTTTTTGAAACTGCGCTCTTCGTGAATGGCGGATCCATCATTGGCGCTGGCGTGATCGGACAATTACAATTTGACAACGTCAGCGACCACATTTCCTTCATGGGTAAAACCTATGGCGCGAAATTCGGCAGCATGCTCGAATTTGCGACCATGTCGTATATCACTGGCGGTCTCCTCTGCTTGATTGCCTTGGTTCTCGTTTATTACACCATCTTCCCACCCAAACTAAAAGAAACGGATGGTATGAAGGCCTAATCCCTAAGCACATTGAAATAACGTCTCGTAAATTGGGGCGTTTTTTCATATGTGCGGACATTAAACTTATTTGGCTTTGATTGAATCGGCGACGAAATTCTTTTCGATGATAATGCATTCGTCATAAAGGTCCATCACGCTTTGGGTTGGCTTTTCGAATTGCGCGTGCAGTTGATTCATGATGGCGTCAGGAACTACGCTTGCCCCAGTGCGAAGTAGATTCTGTTTTTTGCAAATATCGAAGGGAATGTGGAAAAGAACGAGGACATGGGTGTCAAATTCAGGGGTTTGCTCCACATAATATCGACGGTATTCGTTGGTTAAATTCGTGGAATCCGCGATGACCGTGCTTCCTTCTTCCGCGCCGAAGCGATGCAAGTCTTCCAAAAAGGTTTTCCACACCAACGCTTCATCGCGAAAATCGTTAACTGCACCAAAAAGACGCAATCGAATTTGATCACTGGAAACAATATGGGTGCGCGGGTGCGTGGAAGCGTATTGTTTGGCCCAAGTGGATTTTCCACTTCCGGGTATGGCTGAAAGAAGAATCAACGTGGACATGCGGAAAATATCCTAATTCGTTTTCTCCTTCTTTTCCACTTTTGGTAGAATATTGCCAAATGGAAAGTCTTGCGTGCTTGTTTCGTTTCGGACCTGGCCCTAGCTCCAGCCATACCATTGGGCCTTATTTGGCTGCGAAAAGCTTTCGCGAGCATTTATGCCCTCCCGATGCCGATGCGGTGCGCGTAGTTTTCTACGGATCCCTGTCCTTAACGGGAACGGGGCACGGAAGTGAAAAGGCCGTTAAACAGGCTTTAAGTCCATTACCAGTAGAAGTAGTCTTTGATGTGAACACCCATCTCCCTCACCCCTTAACGATGGATTTTTGTTCGTTAAAACGGGGAGAGACGGTCCAAAAAGCTCGATATCTGTCGCTTGGGGGCGGAGCTATCTATAGCGAAGACGACCTCTATGCTAGAAATGAAGAAGTCTACCCCTTTTCTAGTTTCCAAGAAATTCGGGATTATATGACGGAGCATCACATTTCTTCGTTGAAAGAGTTTTGCCTACGCTTCGAAAAGGGTGACATCGACGAATATCTTATGAGTGTCCTAAAGCAAATGATTGCGTCGGTGGATAGGGGATTGGTGGCAAAAGGTCTCATTCCGGCAAATCAAAACCCTCGTCTGCGCTGGGAACGCTGCGCGGGAGCGATTCACGACCGTGCTTTAAGCATGACTAAAGGGGATGGAAGGAAAGAAGTTCTGCTTTCGTCTTACGCTTATGCCGTGGCAGAAGGAAGCGCGTGCGGGGAAGAAACCGTCACGGCCCCCACTTGCGGTTCTAGCGGTGTTCTTCCGGCATGTCTCTATTATCTCCATAAGGAGAAGCACATTTCGTTATATCGTTTGCGCGACGCTTTATATGCGGCCGGCGTGTTTGGGAATTTAGTCAAACAAAACGCCTCGATTGCCGGGTCAATCGGAGGATGCCAGGCGGAAATTGGCACAGCCTCTTCCATGGCTGCCGCGGCGATTTGCGATTGCATGGACATGTCGCTTTATCAAATTGAATATGCCGCTGAATGTGCCATGGAACATTTCCTGGGCCTTTCCTGCGACCCCGTGGATGGATACGTCATTATTCCCTGCATTGAACGCAATGGCATGGGGGCCTTACGGGCTTATGATAGCTTCCTATACGCAAAATTTATCTCGCCGGTTCGTCAAAATCAGGTGAGTTTTGATAATGTTGTTAAAGCGATGAAAATGACGGGCGATAGTCTATCGGATGAATACAAAGAGACGTCTTTAGGCGGCCTGGCTCGCATTTTAAAGAGTAAATAAAAGGTAATCCGCTAAAAAACCGCTAATATTTTTGTTCAAATTTAATTTTTGAGTCCTATAATAGGGTTAATGAGTAAGAAGTGGGGTCGCATTGTTTCACAATGGGTGTCTTTAGGGGCGTATTGTGCCTGTGCGGCTGTTATTTTAATCGAAAGCGCCATGGATGCCGATAGCAGCTCGAATCAATCTAACCAAGTAGCGGGTGGAATTCAGGACGCCATCGATAAGAACTACGACAAAACCGCCATCAAGGAATTGAAAGATTTTGCCGTATCCTTTTCATGCCCCTCGGATTTTTCGGTTTTCGTCGGGGACAGGGTATCGTTTTCCGTCGTTTATAGCCCCGAAGACACGTCTTATAGAAATCTAATTTGGGATTACGATACGGAAGATGTGGATTTTTTAGAGGCCGATTCCTCGATTTGTTTCAAAAGGGAGGGAGAAATCGCTTTAAATGTTCGTAGCGAACAAAACAAAGATCTTGTTCACACCTATCGTTTTCATTGCCAAAACGTTCCCGTGATGAGCTTATTGCTCCCAACCAAGGAACTGAATTTCAATTACGGGGATGATGGCCTAAAAATCGAATGCAGTGTTTTGCCTGAGAATGCGACGGATAAGTCTCTTTCCTATTATTCAGAAAATGAGGCGGTGGCGACGGTCAGTGAAGACGGATTCATCCGTCCCGTTGATAGCGGAGCCACGACGATTCATGTTCAAAGCCACGATAATCTTGAGGTGGAAGAAACCTTGAAAGTCACCGTGGGTAAAAAGTCGGAAATTGTGATTCCGGTGTCCGCCATCATGGTTTCGCCGTCTTCTGGAACGATCAATGAAAACCAACTAACTCTAACGGTTAAGGGCACGTTTAATGATGTAACGGCTTCCTTTGATCCCAATTCACTAAATGTAAAAATCCAAGAACCTTACGCGTCCTATTTCGACGTCGTTTCCAAAAAGAAGACGGGCGCGGGTCAGTTTTCCTTCGGGATTAAAATGAAGGATCAATTGCTCGCCGATAAGAAGAACTGGGAAAACGAATCCATTCCGTTCGAAGTCTCCTATGATCTTGCAGGCGTATCCCCTGTTTCTTCCTCGTTTTCCGTTAAAAAAGCGCTAATTTTCCAAAAAGAAGATATTAAATCGGTTACTTTATCCAGCACATCGCTCAACCACATCACCTTAAAAAAGGTTCGTTCTTCGAGCGATTATTTTTATGCCGATCATGTGAAAGCCACGGTGAATTTCCGCGCCGGATTAAATGAGAACGATTACAAGAAGAGCAGTTTCCTCTTTGAGCTTAAAACCCCTTCCGGCGAAAGCTATCCTCTGGATACTTATTTTTCGTCGAAAAGCCAAAACTACAAATCCTATGACCTTACGCCTCGCACGAATTCGACGGCGCCCACAGAGGGTCAATTGCTCTATTATCCGAACCAAAACGACCGTTCCGTGTTTTTCAAAACCGAAGTTTTCCATTACGAGAAGGTTGAAGATACGACAACGGGCGGCTTGGATTTTCACCTTGTTAAATTTTACGAGGATCAAGAAACGGAATTTTTAACGGGCACCAAATACGAAAAAAATATGATGAGTGCCAAAATCACGGTGGATAGCAATGACGCCGCGGTGAAAAAATCATTGGAATCCAGCGCGATCGAATTAAGCATCGATGACGAAAGCATCGCCGAATTTACGTCGAATAAGAAGGTGGGTATCCAATTTAAAAAAGCCGGAGAGACCACGCTTCGCGCCAAATCCGCGGTTACAGGACTAGAAAAGAAATACAAAATCCGCGGCGTGGATGCGCCAAACCGCTTTAAAACCCTCGTTAACACGAAACAAGTGGAATTGGATTATTCCGCGGATCCTATTATCGAAATTGGAAAGGACGAGCGAAAAACTATTGATCTTGTTTGCTCCTATCAAACTACCTTTGCCGACGGCACCACGGTGGTTACTGCCATGGAGACCACTTTGTCTTTGGAAGTAGAAGAAGGGCAAGAAGGCCACCTTGCTTTGGCGGAGAATTCCTGCACTTTGCAAGGCATTCGTCAAAATAGCGGTGCCTCCCCCATCCCCTTAAAATTGCTCATTCACCGAGATGATGCGCTCGTTAAAACGTTAATTTGCGGCGTTCGCGTCACTTACATTGCTGTGGACCGCTCTTCTTTTGATGTGGCTTTTGAGACGACGATGGAGTCCAATGAATATAACCGTGCGCAAAATGATTGTTCTTCCGTTCCTGTAGGCACGGTCTTCCAAGCGAATGCAAAAATGAATGAAGATGCTACCAACAAACGAGTGTCTTTCTCCTCCAGCGATTCTGATGTCATTAACATCAATCCCAAAACCGGATTGGCCAAAGCCTTAAAAGCCGGAGAATCCGTCATCAATATTATTTCCGAAGATAATGATTCCATTGCGTATTCCAAGAGGATTCGCGTCACGAATACCGTGAGCCCTTTTGAATTGGATATGGAAAAGATGTCGCCGTCTAAATATGACGTTGTGAAGAAAGAGGATGGCAGCATTGATTATTATCGTGTGGATTTGGAATACGCTCGCCCCTATCAGATTTATATCAAAACGTTAGTTTCATCGACTTCAGGTACCTGGACGTTTCGCCGCCTTGCTTCTGATGGTCAGTCTAGTTGCGTTCGAATCGACAAAGCGGGTCGCGTCTCTTCCACGGGAATCGGAGAAGATACCTATGAAATTGTCTACGGGGGAGAGGATAGTCTACAAACCTATAAGCAGGTGATCCGTTTCCACGTAGCGAGGAATTCCCGTTTCACGTATCAGCAATTGTCGATTCTCGTTCGTAAATCCTTGGGACATTTTGGCTTATTTGCCTTCACGGCTATCTTCAGTGTTGCCTTTATTTTTCTGGCTTTCCGAAAGGCCTGGGTACGGTATGTGGCACTTGGGGTATCCGGTGTTTTGGGATTCTCTTTGGCGGGCTTTAGCGAATTGATTCAGCTTTATACGCCGGGGAGGGCCTGCGCATGGCGAGACGTTGGAATCGATTCCGCGGGATACATGGCTACGATTTTGCTTGCCGCGCTGATTTTCTCAGTGATTTTGTTGGTCCGATTCGCCCTAAATAAAAAACAAGCCAAGAAAAAAGAAACGGATGGCGGATAATCGCTTTCTTCCTTTCAACCGGCCGTCTTTCTTAAGACGGTCTTTTTTGTTACAATAGACCACATGGAAAACGTGATTCAAATCAAAAACAAAAAATTCGTTCTAACTTCCGTTGTAGCAGAACATGAAGACCACGCGACCTACATTGCCACATGGAGCGGCCGCACCTATTGCATTCGAACCTATTCTGAGGGTTTCGAGGAAGCGATGAAAAACTACAAAATCCTCAAACATGCGGGCATCAACATGGCAAAGATTTGTTTTCATGACGACGAGAATCACGTCATTGTTTTCGATTATTTCCCCGAACAGTCTGTTTTGGAGGCCCTTTCTCGCGGCCCATTGACGGAAAATTATTTTGAAGCGATGTTTGCTCTTTATCGCTTTGCTCGTTTTTCTAAAGTATGTTTGGATTGGGAACCCCAAAATTTCATGCTTCGCGGAACCCAAATGTTTTATCTCCCCACCAAATACGAGCCTTTAAACGATAAGAACAAATTCGAATTGGAAGGGCTGCGTACGTGGTTCTTAGGAAAAGAAGGCCATGAATTGCTTCGCCGCAAAGGTTTTGATGATTCTGCCCTTCCCTTGCTGTCCGACGCCGAGGTGAACAAAGCGATGACGCTCGTCGCGGTTCGCTACTGGTAATCCTTGAACCCTTTTAATTGAAAATGCATTAGCCTACAATACCTCCGCTATGGGAAACTCTTTTTATCTTGAAATTTTGCATGTCGACAAACAAACAGGCGCGCGGTATGGCATTCTGCATACTCCACACGGAGATGTGGAAGTTCCAACTTTTATGCCTGTAGGGACAAACGCGACCGTTAAATGCATGTCTCCGGAACAAGTGAAAGCTTGCGGTTCGGGAATTATTTTGGCCAATACTTATCATCTTCACTTACGTCCTGGCGAAGAAGTGGTCCGCAAAGCGGGCGGCTTGCATTCTTTCATGCAATATGATGGGCCCATCCTTACGGATTCGGGCGGATTTCAAGTGTTTTCCCTTGCCAAAAGAAGAAAAATTACGGAAGATGGAGTCTTGTTCCATAACGAATTGAACGGGAATAAAGAATTTTTCTCCCCGGAAGAAGCCATTCGCATGGAAGAAGCGTTGGGGGCGGACATCATCATGAGTTTCGATGAATGCATCCCCTATCCCGCGACCAAAGAATATGTGGCGAAGTCCACGGAACGTACGCTTCGCTGGGCGAAAAGGGGGCTGGAAGCCCACAAAAGAGAAGATCAAGCCCTTTTCGGCATTGTGCAAGGTGGGGCTTTCCCCGATTTGCGTGAACGTGCCGCAAAAGAACTGGCGGCCATGGATTTCTCGGGTTATTCCATTGGGGGAACTTCCATTGGCGAACCTAAAGAAGTTTGTTATCAAATGGTGAGGGACGCTATTCGCTTCTTGCCACCGAATAAGCCGAGATATCTCATGGGAGTTGGCTCCATCGATTATATTTTGGAAGGCATTGCTATGGGCGTAGACATGATGGATTGCGTCCTTCCTACTCGCCTTGCCCGCCACGGCGCCTTGATGACGAGCCATGGCCGCGTCAATATCCAGAGGGCTCAGTACGCCGAAGACTTCACCCCCTTGGATGAAGAATGCGATTGCTATACCTGCACCCACTTCACGAAAGCCTATTTGCATCACCTCTATAAAGCTAATGAAGAATTTGGCAAGACCTTGAATTCCATCCACAATATTCGTTTTTTAATCCAAGTGGTGGAAGGGGCGAGAAAAGCCATTCAAGAAGATCGCTTTGGGGATTACAAAGAAGAGATTTACGCGAAATATAACGATAAAAGAGGTTTTTAAATGGATATCCGTTTGTTTGATTTTTATTTGCCCGAATCTCAAATCGCCCAAACTCCTTTGAAAAAAAGGGACGAGGCTCGTTTGATGGTCGTCGACCGGGAACACCAAACGGTTGAAAACAAAGTTTTCCACGATATTTTGGATTATCTCCAGCCCGGGGACGTTATGGTGCGCAATAACACCAAAGTCATCCCTGCCCGCTTAATTGGTGTGAAAACCGAAACCAAGGGTAAGGTAGAAGTTTTGCTTTTGCATGAAGTCCCGGAAGAGGGAGAAGACGTTTGGGAATGCCTTGTTGGTAACGCCCATTCTGTGCGTGTTGGCAGTCATTGCGATTTTGGCGATGGAAAATTAACCTGCGAATGCACTAAGGTCCTGCCAGAAGGCATCCGCCATATGCGTTTTTCCTATTCGGGCATTTTTCTGGAGGTTTTGGACCAATTAGGCTTAATGCCCCTTCCCCCTTATATCAAAAAACAATGCGATGATAATTCCGACTATCAAACGGTTTACGCGAAAGTCCCCGGCTCGGCCGCCGCGCCTACCGCGGGATTCCATTTCACGGATGAGCTTTTCCGAAAAATCCAAGAAAAAGGCGTAGAGGTTTTGGATATCACTCTGAACATCGGCTTGGGTACCTTCCGCCCCGTTAAGGTGCAGGATACCAAAGAACACCATATGCATTCTGAAACGTACGAAATGGATGCCCATACTGCCGAACGCTTGAATTTGGCTAAAAAAGAAGGACGGCGAATTATCGCCATCGGCACGACCTCAGTCCGCACTTTGGAATCAGTCTATCAAAAATATGGTGAATTCCGTGCCTGCCATGAAGCGACTTCGATTTTCATTTCCCCGGGTTATCACTACCAAGCCGTCGACGCGCTTGTTACCAATTTCCATTTGCCAAAAAGCACCCTGGTGATGCTTGTTTCGGCTTTCATGGGCAGAAAATGGACTTTAAAATGCTATGAAAAAGCCGTTCAAGACGGATATCGTTTCTTTAGCTTTGGGGACGCGATGTTTATTTATGGCCATTATGATTATGACCATCAGGAGGAATAGCCTACGCGTATAGGCGCGTTACCTTATTTGTTTTATGCGTACGCGTAACGAAGATTACGAAATCTCTCTCAAAACGATTTCAGAAATTCCGGAAGGAACAAAACCAAAACTTCTGCTGCACGCTTGTTGCGGACCTTGCAGTTGCTTTCCTTTGACCTTCCTTTGCCAACATTTCGATGTGACGATTTACTACGGGAACAGCAACATTTACCCGTTTAAAGAATATGATCGCAGAAAAAAAGAACTAGAAGTCTTACTTCAGGATCTGAAAAAGGACGAGGGATTGGAAGTTAGTCTTGTTATGCCGCCTTACGATCACGAGGAATACATGAAGGACCTTCGTCCGTTTGCCCTGCAAAAGGAAGGACGGACTCGTTGCTTCCTGTGCTATCGCAAACGAATGGAAGAAGCTTATGATTACGCGGAAAGCCACGGGTTTGATTATTTTACGACGGTGATGACGATTTCCCGCCAAAAAAGCAGCCCTGTTTTAAATGCTATTGGCCTTGGATTAGAGAAACAACATAAGCATTGCCGTTATTTCATTTCCGATTTCAAAAAGAATGGGGGAATTGAAAAAGGACGACAAATCCGATTGAAGTACGGCCTTTATAATCAACTTTATTGTGGCTGCGAATATTCGTTTCAAGCCATGAAAAACCGTTCCGATAATCTGAAATAAATCACAGTTTCTGATTTAAAAGTTTGTGCATGGTGCACAAAAAATTTCGTTTTTTCAAAGTTTCCTCGATGCCGTCGAACCTTTTTTCCTCATGGTTCGCCCATTTTTTAAAACATTCGTTGATTGCTGCATTTTTTGTGAAAAAAAGAGTTGACTACACCTAGGCGTGCGCGTATATTTTCTAACGCTGGCGCTTGCGTTGAACTGCGAGGTTGCCGACACACCCACAGGCGTTGTCATGAAAGGGTGGTCGGGGAATTCGCGGGGAACATTCGCCAAGAAGCCTGAAAAAACTAAGGAGGAACATTCATGGCAAAAGAAAAAGCGATTCGCGTTCGCTTAACGGCTTATGACCACGAAATTCTTGATCAATCGGTTGAGAAGATTCTGGCCGTTGCCAAAAAGACAAATGCCGGTGTGAAGGGACCCATCCCTCTACCGACGGAAAAGCAGGTCTACACGATTCTCCGCGCTACCTTCAAATACAAGGATAGCCGTGAGCAATTCGAGATCCGCACCCACAAGAGATTGGTTT
Organism: uncultured Bacilli bacterium; assembly: GCA_934700895.1. Lineage (GTDB taxonomy): Bacteria > Bacillota_I > Bacilli_A > RFN20 > CAG-826 > Alloenteromonas. Next base: position 15,392 of record CAKUXV010000004.1, on the reverse strand, counting down.
ACATCACCAATCCGCAAAAAGACACGGTCGATGCGTTGAGGAAGTTGGATCTTCCCTCTGGCGTCGATATCGACATCAAGTTATAAGGAGGACCACCATCATGAAATCCATCATCGGACGCAAAGCGGGCATGACTGAGGTCTTCGCCGCCGACGGAACGATGTACCCCGTCACCGTCATCGAGGTTCTCCCCAACGTCATCGTTGACAAGAGAACCATCGAAAAGAATGGTTATGAAGCGCTCGTCGTTGGCTATGAAGACATGGCCGAACGCAGGGCCAACAAACCGGAAAAAGGACTCTTCAAGAAAGCCGGCGTCACCGTTAAAGAAGGGCTCTACGAGCTCAAGGGAGACGAAATCTACGGCAAGAACGTTGGCGAGACCTTAACCGCTGATATGTTCCAAGCTGGCGACGTCGTCGACGTCATCGGCCACAACAAGGGACACGGCTATTCCGGCACCATCAAAAAGTGGAATATGCACATCGGACCCAAAGGACATGGTTCCGGCTACCACCGCGGCATCGGCTCCGTTGCCAACAACGGCCGTGACAACAACCGCATCATCCCTGGCAAACACATGTCTGGACACTGGGGACCCGAACAAGTCACCATCCAAAACGTCACCGTTATCGAAAGCAACCTTGAAAAAGGCTACATCCTCGTCAAGGGCGGCGTTCCCGGACCGAAGAAGAGCATCGTTATGCTTCGTTCCCCTGTCCGCGTTCAATTCAACAAACCGGAAGTCAAGCCCGCGCTTGATCTCACGAAGAAAGGAGAATAAACCATGGCTGCAGAAAAAAAGATCAGCTTAGCCGTCAAAACCTTAAATGGTGAAGATGCTGGCAAGGTTGAAGTCTCCGCTGACGTCTTCGGCGTCACCGACGTCAATCCGCAAGTCATCAAAGATGCGGTCACGGTCTATCAAGCGAATCTTCGCCAGGCCACCGCAAAAACCAAGAAGCGTCACGAAGTCCACGGCACCAACAAGAAGCCCTGGAGACAAAAAGGAACTGGTCGCGCCCGTTCCGGTGACGTCAAGTCCCCGATTTGGGTCGGCGGTGGAACCGTCTTCGGACCCGACGGCAATCAAAATTACAAACTTTCTCAAAATAAGAAAGCTCATAACCTCGCCCTTCGCGGAGTGTTGAGCGAGAAAGTCGCGGAAGGTGGAATCGTCGTCATCGATTCCCTCCAAGTCGAAAAGGTTTCGACCAAAGGATTCGCCGGCCATCTTACGGCCCTTGGCCTCGCCGGCAAGAAGAACCTCGTCGTCACTGAATTCGAGAACGAAAATGTCGTCCTCTCCGCTCGCAACATCGACAAGCTCGTTGTTACGACCTCGGACAACATCTCCGTCTACGACGTCCTCTATTTCGATAACATCATCGTTAGCAAGGACGGAATCAAGAACATCGAGGAGGCCTTGAAGTAATATGGCTGAAGAAAAGAAAACCGTGAAAGCGGAAAAAGTTGAGGAAAAGAAAGCTTCCTTCCCGAAGCCGACTGCCAAAGACTTCACCGTCATCGATTCTCCCATCATCACCGAGAAATCCATGGCCCTGATGCAGAACGAAAACAAAGTCACAATCAAAGTGGCGGGTTCTGCGAACAAAACCGAGATCAAATATGCCTTCGAGCATATCTTCCAAGTGAAGGTCGTTGATGTCAAAACCATCAACGTCCGTTCCAAAACCACGACGCGTGGTGGCCGTTACAAGGGCACCATCTCTGGCTACAAGAAAGCCATCGTCACGGTTGCCGAAGGAAGCGCTGTTGATCTCTTCAAAGAGTAAGGAATCACCCTCTTATATATAAATAAAGATATATAGGAAAAGCATCCAATATAGGAGAACCAAGAATGGCTATCAGAACGTATCGTCCTTATACCAAGTCTCGTCGTTCCATGACGAACTCCACGTTTGAGGACATCACCAAATCCACTCCTGAAAAATCGTTGCTTGGCCGCGTCAAAAAGACCGGTGGCCGCAACAATCAGGGTAAAATCACCTGCCGTCACATCGGCGGTGGCAACAAGCGTCGTTATCGTATCATCGACTTCCGTCGCCGTAAGGACAACATCCCCGCGACGGTCAAGGCGATTGAATACGATCCCAACCGCAACGCCAACATCGCGCTCATCTGCTATGCGGATGGCGAAAAGTCCTACATCCTTGAGCCACAAAACCTCAAGGTTGGCGATGTGGTCATCTCGGGCGAAAAGACCGACATCAAAGTCGGCAACTGCCTCGAACTTCAAAATATTCCTGAAGGAACCTTCATCCATGGCCTTGAGCTTCAACCTGGCAAAGGCGCTCAAATGTGCCGTGCCGCTGGAACCTCGGCTCAGATCCTCGGCAGCGAAGGCAAATATGTCATCGTTCGCTTGGCTTCTGGCGAAGTCCGCAAGCTCCTCAAGAACTGCCGCGCTACCATCGGTATCGTTGGTAACGAAGACTGGAACCTCATCAACCTCGGCAAAGCTGGTAAATCCCGCTGGAAGGGAACCCGCCCGACGGTCCGTGGTTCTGCCATGAACCCCTGCGATCACCCTCATGGTGGTGGTGAAGGTAAGTGCCCGGTCGGACGTGATGCTCCTCGCAGCCCTTGGGGCAAGAGATGCCAAGGCGTCAAGACCCGTCATATGAAGAAGAATTCGACGCGTCTCATTGTCAGACGTGCTTCTAAGAAGTAAGGAAAGGAGAGATAGGAAATGTCTCGTTCACTGAAAAAAGGCCCATTTGTGGATGAATACCTTCTCAAAAAGGTAGAAGCCAACCTCAAATCCGGCAAAAAAGAGATCATCAAGACATGGTCTCGCCGCTCGACGATCTATCCCGCCTTCGTCGAACAAACCTTCGCGGTCTATAACGGCCACGAACACATCACCGTCTACGTCACCGAAGATATGGTCGGACACAAACTTGGCGAATTCGCCCCGACCCGTAACTTCCCTGGCCACCACGGAAACAACGTCGGCGACCAAGCCGCTAAGAAATAAGGAGAAACATCATGGCTGAAGAAGAAAAGAAGACCGTGAAAAAAGCTCCGGCGAAAAAGACGACCACGGCGAAAAAGGCTCCGGCGAAAAAGCCTGCTGCCAAGAAAGCCGAAAAGAAAGAAACCGAAACTGTTAAGGAAGAAGCGGTGAAGGAAGTCGAAACCAAAGAAGCGAAGAAAGCTGCCAAAAAAGCTGCTAAAGAAGCGAAGAAAGCCCCGGTGGCCCCGGAAAAACCGGCCGTCACCGAAGCCCACGCCTTCGCTCGCGATGTCCGTGTCACCCCGCGTAAAGTCCGTCTTGTGATTGACCTTGTCCGCGGCAAAGACGTCAAGGACGCGCTCGCCATCCTCGCAATCACCAACAAAGCGGCGGTGACCCCGGTGGAAAAACTCATCAAGAGCGCCGCTGCTAATGCCATCAACAACTTCCACATGGATGGCAGCAAGCTCTACATCAGCGAAATCCAAGTCAGCGATGGCTTGAAGATCAAACGTTACATACCACGTGCTAAAGGCTCTGCCTCTGGCATCATCAAACGTAACGCCAACATCCGCATCACCGTGAAGGAAAGGAACTAAGGAGGGTCGCGATAAACTATGGGACACAAAGTTAATGCCGTTGGCATGCGTGTTGGTATCAACCGCGACTGGAGTTCGAAATGGTACGCTCCGAAGAAAGACTACGGAACCTACATCAATGAGGACATCGCCATCCGCCGCTACCTTGAAAAAGCTGCGAAATCCGCGATGCTCTCCCGCGTTGAGATCGGCCGTGTCAAAACCGACAAAGGCCATGACGTTAAAATCAAATTGTTCGTTGCTCGTCCTGGCGAAGTCCTTGGACAAGAAGGTTCGAACAAGGAAAAGATCGTCAACGATCTCAAACGCATTGTGAAATCCGGCAATCCTCAACTCGATGTTGTGGAAATCAAAAACCCGGATCTCGATGCCAACCTTATGGCTCAATGGATTGCGAGCGAGCTCGAAAATCGTGCCGCCTTCCGTTCGACCATGAAGAAAGCCATTCAAAGAATGCGCCGCGCTGGTGCTAAGGGATGCAAAACCCTCTGCTCCGGCCGCCTTGGCGGAGCTGAAATCGCTCGTGCCGAAGGATACAAAGAGGGCGTCGTTCCTCTACACACCATCCGCGCTGACATCGACTTCGCTCATGTCACCGCCCAGACGACCTATGGAAACATCGGCGTCAAGGTGTGGATCTGCCGTTCCTTGAACAAAGAAGACTTGGCCATCCCCAACGAGGATGCCCCGACCATGACTCGCGGAGGATTCCGCGGCAATGACCGTCGCGGCGCTCGTCGTCCGGAACGCAAAGGAGGAAGCGAAAATGCTGCAGCCAAAGCGCGTTAAATACCGTCGCCCCCACGGATTAAGCTATGAGGGCAAAGCCAAGGGTGGAACCACCGTCGACTTCGGCGAATATGGTTTGATGGCCCTTGAAGGTGCTTACATCACCGATCACCAAATCGAATCCGCTCGTATCGTGCTCGCCCGTTATACGGACCGCGCCGGGAAAGTTTGGATCCGTATCTTCCCGCACCACGCTCTTACCAAGAAGCCAGCCGAAGTCCGTATGGGTTCCGGCAAAGGCAGCCCGGAAGGCTGGGCGGCCGTCGTCAAAGCCGGCACCGTCATGTTCGAAATTGGCGGCATCGACGCGAAGATTGCTACCGAAGCTCTTCGCCTTGCTGGTTACAAACTCCCCGTCAAGACCAAGGTTGTGAAACGCACCAAGGCCTTGTCTCAGGCAGACTTGCTCAAGATGGAAGAAGCCCACGCTTCCTCTGTCGAAGCCCTCGAAGCCGAAGAAGGCATTGAGAAAACCACGGTTGCGGACACCGGAAACGATACTCCCGCACCCGCTGAGGAGGCCAAATAATGGAAATCAAAGATATCCGCGCATTGACCCCGGAAGAGCTCAATGCCAAGATCTACGATCTCAAGCAACACCTCTTCGAACTCCGCCGCAAGAAAGCGGTTGGCAGCTTGGAGAATGGCAATGAGATCCACACCGCTCGCAAAGACCTTGCGAAATGTGAAACCGTTAAGCGCGAACGCGAGCTTAACATCGCTAAGTAATAAAGGAGACTAACCATGGAAAGAAATCATCGCTTCTCCGTTCAAGGTGTTGTCACCTCGACGAAAATGAATAAGACGATTGTTGTCACCGTCTCCACCGAACGCAACCATCCGCTCTACGGCAAACGCGTCGGTTATTCCAAGAAATACTACGCGCACGATGAGAACAACGCCGCCAATGTCGGTGACGTCGTCACCATCATGTCGACCCGTCCGCTCTCCAAGATGGTTCGCTTCCGTCTTGTGAGCATCGACCAAAAAGTTGTCACGGCTGAAAATGCCGCGGAAGCTGAAACGAAGCTCGAAGAAGCCGAAGGCTCCTCCGAAGTGGTCGCTCCGGCTGAGGAGGCCAAATAATGGTCCAGAACGAAACGAACCTCGTGGTTGCCGATAACTCCGGCGCCCGCTCCGTCCGCGTCTTCCGTCAATATGGCGGAAGCCACCGCAAAGTCTCTTCTCTCGGTGACATCGTTCTCTGCGCTGTCAAAGAGGCCACCCCGAATGGGAAGGTTAAGAAGAGCGATGTCGTCAAAGGCGTCATCGTCCGTGTGAAGTACCCCGTACAACGCAAAGACGGTTCGACCATCCGCTTCGATGACAACGCAGTTGTCCTCGTTGACAACGACGGAAATCCGATCGGGACCCGTGTCTTCGGGCCTGTCGCTCGCGAACTTCGCGAAAAAGGCTATATGAAGATTATTTCCCTCGCGATCGAAGTGCTATAAGGAGATAAGGAAACATGAACATCAAAAAAGGTGATAAGGTCGTCGTTATCTCCGGCGCCGACAAAGGCAAAGAAGGGACCGTTCAACGCGTCTATCCGAAGCTCAATCGAGTCGTCGTCGAAGGTGTCAACGTCCATAAGAAGCACAAGAAGCCGACCCAATCTGTCCCTGAAGGCAGCATCGTCGACATCTACGCTCCGTTCGATGCCAGCAATGTCATGGTCATCGATCCGAAAACGAAAAAGCCGACCCGTGTCTATCACAAGGTCATCAAAGGCAAAAAGGTTCGCGTCGCGAAAAGCGGCGAGGTCCTTGACTAAGGAGGAAACGCTAAATGGCAACTGCTAAGAAAACCGTTAAGGCGGCCCCTGTGGAGGAAGAAAACGTGAAATACGTCAACCGCCTCCAAAAGAAATACAAAGAAGAAGTGCGCCCTGCTCTCGTGAAGGAATTCGGTTATTCCACCATCATGATGGCTCCGCGCCTCGAAAAAATCGTCATCAACATGGGTGTTGGGGACGCCACACAGAATTCCAAAACGTTGGATGACGCGGTCAATGATCTCACGATCATCGCGGGTCAGCACCCGGTCGTCACCAAAGCCAAGAAGTCCATCGCGACCTTCAAAGTCCGTGAAGGACAGGCCATCGGCTGCAAAGTGACCCTTCGCGGCCAACGCATGTACGAATTCCTCGATAAGCTTGTCTCGATCGCCTTGCCCCGTGTCCGCGACTTCCGCGGTATCAGCAAGAACGCCTTCGATGGCCACGGCAATTACACCTTGGGCGTCAAGGAACAGCTCATCTTCCCGGAAATTGACTATGATAAAGTGGCCAAAATCCGTGGTATGGACATCGTCTTCGTCACCACGGCGAAGAGCGACAAGGAAGCGTTTGCCCTCTTGGACAAAATGGGCTTCCCGTTCCGTAAGTAAGGAGACCGAAAATGGCTAAGAAAAGTTTAATCAACAAATGCAACCGCAAGCAGAAGTTCTCCACTCGTGAGTATACTCGCTGCAAGCGTTGCGGCCGTCCTCACGGCGTCATCCGCCGCTTCGGCCTCTGCCGCATCTGCCTCCGTGAGCTCGCCTATAAGGGCGAAATCCCGGGCATGAAAAAGGCCTCTTGGTAATGGAAAGGAGAAAGAAACAATGAAAGCTATGAACGCTAATATTGGCGATCCAATCGCGGATATGCTCACCCGCATCCGCAACGCGAACGCTCTTCGTTATGACGAAGTCTCCATGCCGCACTCCAAGATGAAAGAAAATATCGCGAAAATCCTTCAAAACGAAGGGTTCATCAACGGTTTCAACGTCGAAGAGAACGATGGAAAGAAAACCCTCAACGTCCTCCTCAAGTACAGCGCCTCTGGCGAACGTGCGATCACCAATTTGAAGAGAATCTCCAAACCTGGTCTCCGCGTTTACTCTGAAGCGGATAAAATCCCGACGGTCTTGCATGGCCTTGGCATCGCCATCGTCAGTACCCCCAAAGGATTGCTCACCGATTCCCAGGCTCGCAAGGCCAACGTCGGTGGCGAAGTCCTCTGCTACATTTGGTAATAGAGAAAGGAAGAAAACAAAATGTCTCGTATCGGATTTAAACCCGTCGTTCTTCCTGAAGGCGTCACGGCGAACTTCGCCGACGGCGTCATCACCGTCAAAGGATCCAAAGGCGAATTAAGCGTGAGCGTTCCCGCTCTCGTGAGCGTCGAGGTCAAAGACGGAGCGATCCATTGCACCGTTAAGGGCAATGAAATCGAAGAGCGCACCTTGCACGGAACGACCCGTGCCAACATCCACAACGCCGTCGTCGGCGTTTCCGAAGGTTACAAGAGAGAACTTGAAATCGTCGGTATCGGTTATCGCTGCGCTATGCGCGGAAATGCCATCGTTCTCAACGTTGGCTTCTCCCACGAAGTCGTCCTTCAACCGATTGAAGGGGTCAAAATCATCTGCAAAGATGAAACTCACATCGCCGTCGAAGGTATCGACAAGCAAAAGGTCGGCCAAATGGCTGCCCTCATCCACGACACCAAGCGTCCGGAACCTTATGGTGGCAAAGGAATCAAATACAAGGGCGAACATATCATCCGCAAGGAAGGTAAACGCGCCGCTGCCACTGGCAAGAAGTAATAGGAGTGAGATGCTATGATTGAAAAAGAATCGAGAAACGTCGCCCGCGTTCGTAAACACGCCCGCGTTCGCGCCAAAGTCTCCGGCACGGCCGAAAAGCCGCGCCTCTGCGTCTTCCGCTCCAATAAAAACATTGAAGCGCAAATCATCGACGATACGAAGGGGATCACCCTCGTCTCCAGCTCGTCCACGCAATTGAAGCTCGAAAACGGCGGAAACTGCGAAGCAGCTGCCAAAGTCGGTGCTGATCTTGCCGCCAAAGCCAAAGCCAAAGGCATCGAAATCGTTGCCTTCGACCGCGGCGGATACCTCTACCACGGCCGCGTCGCTGCGTTAGCCGATGCTGCACGCGAAGGCGGACTCAAGTTCTAAGGAGAAGGACCATGGAAGAAGAAAACAAAGTCAATGCCCCGGCGGAAAACGTCGAGGAACAAGCCTCTGCTAAAAGCGGATATGAGCCCCATGGCTCGGCCGCCGCTCCCCGCCCTGGGGATCGCAAAGACGCTTCCCACCGTGGACGTCCGTCTGAAAGACGTGGCGGTCGCGGCGGATTCCATCGCGGAAACGATGATGGATTGACCGAGCGCGTGGTTGCCATCAACCGCGTTTCCAAGACGGTTCAAGGCGGAAAACACGTCCGCTTCTCCGCTCTCGCCGTTGTCGGCGATGGAAAAGGCAAATATGGCTTCGCGATGTCGAAGTCGGGCGAAGTCCCCGATGCCATCAAGAAGTCGTTGGCCGCTGCTCGCAAGCAAATGTATTCTGTTCCCCTCGTTAAGGGAACGATCACCCATGACGTCGAAGGCGTTTTCGGATCGACCAAAGTCGTCTTGAAACCGGCTCCGGCTGGCACGGGCATCGTCGCTGGCGGTGCTGTCCGCGCCGTCGTCGAACTCGCCGGTGTTAAGAACATCGTTGCCAAGGTTTACGGTTCCCGTACCCCGATCAACGTGATTCGCGCCACCTCGGCTGGCCTTCTCTCCCTCAAGGAGTACGATAAGGTCATGATTCTCCGTGGCAAGAAGACCCCGGAACAAATCAAAGCCAAACATGATGCGGAGCGCGCCGCCCACAAAGCCGCGATGGCCGCTAAAAAAGATGCCTCGAAAGGAGATAAGTAATCATGACGAACCTTCATAATCTCCACAACGCCCCCGGCGCGAAGACGGATGCCTTCCGCAAGGGCCGTGGCCGCGGATCCGGAAACGGAAAGACCGCTGGCAAAGGCACGAAGGGGCAGGGTGCCCACGCCCACACCAAGAAGAACGGATTCGAAGGCGGACAAACGCCGATCGCTCGCCGTCTTCCAAAGTTTGGCGCTCGCAAAACCCACCACAACAACCCGACCGTCTACGCGACGATCAGCCTCAATACTCTTGAAAAGTATTTCCAAGAGGGCGAAACGGTTACCACCGCTCTCCTTCTTGAAAAGAAAATCATCAAGAAAGAACTCAGCGGCGTGAAAGTCCTTGGCAACGGCAAGCTCACTAAGAAACTTGTCGTCGAAGCGAAGGCCTTCTCTGCTTCTGCGAAGAAAGCGATTGAGGACCTCGGCGGCGAAGCCAAGGTTATTGCCTAATGCATAAGTTCGTCTCGATCTTCAAAAACAAGGAGATTGTTGGCCGTATCTTCTTTACGGTCATGATTCTCTTCGTCATCAGGATCGGGGCGGCTATCTCGGTTCCGGGCGTCCATGCTGAAGAAGAATTGCAAAATGCAATGAACTCCGGCAGCGCCCTGGCCTTGATGGATTTGTTGGGCGGGGGAGCGCTTTCGAACTTCTCTGTCTTTGCCCTAGGGGTCTCGCCTTACATTACCGCTCAGATCATCATCGAGCTCCTCTCGAAGGACGTATTGCCCGCGTTGACGGATTTATCCAAACAAGGACAATATGGTCGCAAGAAGATCGAAATGGCGACCCGTTACCTATCCTTGCTTCTCGGCGCCGTTCAGGCTTACGGCATCATCAAGACGATGCAGAATTCAAGCTACATCACCTTGACTCTTGCCGATAATTTCTGGACGTATCTCTATATCGTCACCGTCATGCTCGCTGGCTCTATGCTCACGATGTGGCTGGGCGACCAAATCACCGAAAAAGGATTGGGCAACGGCATTTCCGTCATTATCTTTGCCGGCTGTGTGCGCAGCCTTCCCATCCAGATTCACACGGCATTTACCAAGTGGATCAGTCAAAACCAAGGAATGGGCTCGAATGCTTTGATTCGTGGCTCCTTCCAATTCGTCTTATATATGCTCGCGCTTGTGGCGATTACCGGCGGAGTCGTGTTCTTCGAACTCTCCCGCCGCAAAATCCCAGTCCAGCATGCGGGAAAAGGCGGACAAACGGCTTCTATGGCCCGTGCCTCCTTTCTCCCCATCAAGATTAATAGCGCTGGGGTTATTCCCGTTATCTTCGCGTCTTCCATCATGATGGCGCCTTCGGTCGTTGCGAGTTTCATTTCCGCGGATGCGGCGAATGCGCAATGGCTCCAAATTTTCAATTATTCGGCCATGTACGAAATGCCGTGGTTCGATGGGGAAACTTGGAGCATGCCGTGGGGCTTGCTCATCTACGTGACGTTGATCATCGTCTTCACATTCTTCTATGCTCAGATGCAGATCGACCCCGAACAGATGGCAGACAATTTCCAAAAGAACGGTTCCTATATCCCGGGCATCCGCCCTGGAAAAGAAACCGAGCGATACGTTTCGAAGGTTTTAAACCGCGTGACCTGCATTGGCGCGTTAGCCCTCGCCGTGATTTCCTTGCTTCCGATCGCCTTGACTTTGTCTGGCATCTTCGGGACGGATACCTCACTTGCGATCGGCGGCACCGGCATGATCATCGTGGTCGGCGTTTGCATTGAGCTCAATGCGCAAATCGACGGTTTGCTCGCCGGAAAATCTTTTGAGCAAGTTCAAGGAGGCATGTAAGCATGTTGAATATCATCCTCATGGGCCCGCCGGGAGCCGGGAAAGGCACCCAAGCGACCCGTATTGTCGACGCTTTCCACATCCCTCATATCTCCACCGGCGATATGTTCCGTGAGGCCATCTCCCAAGGCACCCCGCTCGGATTGAAGGCGAAAGCCATCATCGAACGCGGAGACTTGGTTCCCGATGACGTTACGATCGGCCTGGTCCGCGAGAGACTTTCTCGCCCGGATTGCGCCAACGGATATCTTCTCGATGGATTCCCCCGCACGTTGGTTCAAGCAGAAGCTTTGAAACAAATGGGCCCGGAAATCGACCGGGAGGTTTCCATGGTTGTCGACATTGTCGTTGATGACAGCGAACTCGTTCGTCGCATCAGCGGCCGTCGCGTTTGCTCCAAATGTGGTGCTTCCTATCACGTTCAGGACATGAAGCCGCAAAAGGAAGGCATTTGCGATCGCTGCGGTACGGAACTCATCCAACGCAAAGACGATAACGAAGCCTCGCTCCAAATTCGTTTGGAAAACTATTACAAACAAACAGCCCCGCTTCAAGATTTCTACAAAAAAGAAGGGGTCTACCACGGCTTCGATGGTAAGGTGGACGCCCAAACCCTTTTTGAAGAGATTTGCTCTCTTCTTGAGGCGAACAAGTGATCATCATCAAATCGCCACGCGAAATCGACCTCATGCGTGAGGCCGGTCGCGTGGCTGCCTTGGTTTTTGAAGAGGTTGGGCCGATGGTTCAACCCGGAGTCAGCACCGCATTCTTGGATGAGCAAGTCGAGCGCGTGATGCGCGAGAATGGGGCAATCCCTGCTGAGAAAGGCTATTACGGCTATCCTGCATCGGTTTGCACCAGCGTGAACGAAGTGATTCTTCACGGAATCCCCTCCTCCAAGCAAATTCTTCGAGACGGCGACATCATTTCTCTGGATTTGGTCACCAAGAAGAACGGCTATTGCGGCGACGCTTGCCGGACCTACGAAGTAGGAATTTGTGGTGAGCGGCAAAAAAGAATGATTGCAATTGCCAAGGAATGCTTCGATAATGCTATGGCCCTGGTAAAACCAGGGGTGCATCTTGGTGATGTTTGCCACGCCATCGAGGAAACCGCCAAGAAATACGGCTGCAGCGTTGCCCGGGAATATACCGGACACGGAATCGGCCGCGAAATGCACGAAGATCCCTACATTCCCTGCTATGGAACCCCGGGTACTGGCCCGGTTCTTAGGGAAGGGATGACCATTTGCATCGAGCCCATGATCTTCGAACACCATAACGCAGTCCGCGTTCTCAAAGACGGATGGACGGTTGTGGCGAAGGACAAAGGCCTGACCGCCCATTATGAAAACACATTGGCGGTTACCAAAGATGGTTGCGAGATCCTCACGAAAATTTAATCGAGGGCAGAAAGGAGAGGCTGTTTTTTGAGCAAAGAAGATTGCATTGAAGTCGAAGCAACCGTTGTGGAATGTCTTCCCAACGCGAACTTCAAGGTGAAATTGCAAACGGGCGTTGTGGTCCAAGCCTGCGTTTCGGGAAAAATCCGTATGAACTACATTCGAATTCTCCCCGGTGATCGGGTCACCGTCCAATTCTCACCGTATGATTTAACACGTGGGCGTATTACGTTCCGTTACAGGAACTGAATCCAATTAGGAGTAAAAAACATGAAAGTCAGACCGTCTGTCAAGCCGATTTGCGACAAATGCAAAGTCATTCGGCGCCATGGCAAAGTCATGGTCATTTGCTCCAACCCCAAGCACAAACAGCGCCAGGGTTGATGAGCGTTAGAAAGGAATCGTAGCAAATATGGCACGTATTGCTGGGGTTGATATCCCAAATGAAAAGCGCATCGTTGTCTCCCTTACCTACATCTACGGTATCGGAAACACGACCGCCACGAAAATCTGCGACGCCGCTGGTGTCTCGGTCGATATTCGCACCAAGAACCTCACTGACGAGCAGCTCACCGCGCTTCGTTCCGAAGTTGCGAAATACCGCACCGAAGGCGACCTTCGCCGTGAGGTTGCGCTCAACATCAAACGTTTAACGGAAATCGGATGCTATCGTGGCATCCGTCATAAGAAAGGCCTCCCCGTTCGCGGCCAACGTACCCGCACCAATGCCCGTACGCGCAAAGGTAAGAGAAAGACCATTGCGAACAAGAAGGAAGCGACGAGGTAAGGAGGTAAATAACAATGGCTGATTCTAAGAAAACCACCGCCCGCAAGAAGAAGATCAAACGCTCCTTTACCAAAGGCGTTGCTCACATCCACAGCACCTTCAACAATACCATCGTCACCATCACGGATCCCCAAGGCAACGTCATTGCCTGGAGCTCTGCTGGTGCCTTGGGATATAAAGGCGCTAAAAAAGCTACCCCGTTCGCGGCTCAACTCGCTGCCGAAGCAGCTGGCAAAACCGCTTTCGATCAAGGCCTTCGCCAAGTCGAAGTCGAGGTCAAAGGTCCGGGTGCCGGCCGTGAATCCGCGGTTCGCGCTTTGACGACGGTTGGACTCCAAGTCCTCTCCATCGAAGACACCACCCCAATCCCTCACAACGGCTGCCGTCCGCCCAAGCGTCCTCGCGGCTAGTCCTGTATTTTCAAATCGCTACACTAGCTAACCAATAGGAGGATTATTAATGGCAATCGCTAACAAAGTCGAAGAGAAAGAGCAATCCGCTCTTCCTAACCCCTTCGAACCCTTCACCGTTCAAACCGTGGTCAACGACGACGCTGAACATTATGGAAAATTCCTCATCAAGCCGCTTGAACGTGGCTTTGGAATCACACTCGGCAACGCGCTCCGTCGCGTTTTGTTGAGTGCTCTTCCCGGCGCGTCCGTTTACGCGGTTCAAATCGAGGGCGTTCGTCACGAATTCACGGCGATCAAAGGCTGTGATGAAGACGTCACCGCGATTATCCTCAATCTCAAGGATTTGGTTTTAAAGATTGATGACGAATCCAACGACATCAAGCGCATTACTCTTGATGTGGAAGGGCCCTGTGTCGTCAAAGCTTCTGATCTCGTTTGCCCGTCTTTGGTCTCCGTTGTCAACGGCGACCTTGAAATCGCCCACCTCAATGAAGAAGGCCGTCTCCAAATGACCATCTTCGTCGGCACGGGCCGTGGCTACGTCACCGCGGAGCAAAATAAACTCATTCACAAGATTGATACGGTCGGCGTTATCTCGACGGACTCCAACTACAGCCCCGTCTTGAAAGTCGCTTACAGCGTGGAACCGACCCGCGTCGGTCACGATTCAAAATTCGATGCGTTGACTCTTGAAGTCACCACGAATGGATCCTGCACCCCCTCGGAAGCCGTCACGTTGGCCTCGCAGCTTCTCATCGCTCACTTTGCGAAATTCACGTTGATTGAAAACGCGAAAGATTACCGCATGGTCAAAGAAGAAGTGAAGACCGAGGAAAATAAATATCAGAACATGCTGATCGAAGAACTCGATCTCAGCGTTCGCAGCAATAACTGCTTGAAACGCGCTGGCATCACCACGGTCATGGAACTCACCCAAAAGAGTGAAGACGAGATGATGAAAGTTCGCAATTTGGGCAAGAAGTCGCTCAAGGAAGTGAAGGAAAAACTCGCTGAAATCGGGCTTCATTTCCGTGATTACGTAGGAGAATAAAAAATGGCAGCACAAGGAAGAAAGAACGTCCACGGCAAAGCCGGCGTTCGTTTCAAGGCCGGTTATACCGCCTCGAAGAACAAATCGATGCTCCGCAATGTCGTCTCGAGCCTCATCATCAACGGCGAAGTCAAAGTGACTTCTGGCGTTGTGAAAGAACTCAAGACTTTAGCGGATCACATGGTCACCCTTGCAAAGCGTGGAGACCTCCATGCCCGCCGTCAAGCGGCTCGTGTTGTTCGCACGGGATTCGTTGACGAAAACGGGACCGAAGCCCTCGCCAAGCTTTTCAATGAGATTGGCCCGAAATTCGCAAATCGCAATGGCGGTTACACCAGCGCTTTGAAACTCGGCAACCGTAAAGGCGATAATGCGGAAGTCGTTCTCGTTCGCTGGGTCGACTAAGTCGTTTCAAAACCCAATAAGCCGCGCCTTCGGGTGCGGCTTTTACTATGAACCGTTCCTAGGAATGGTCCTGAAGGAAGAGCGAAGCGGTCTTTTGCGCGGATCAGTCCATGAAATTCGGAGATAATCCCAGCTAAACTTTAGAAACCTTATTTATACTTATATAAAGGAATGGTATCCGAAACGCGGCCGCTATAAGCAAAAGAAGAAGAAATGTGAAATTGGACGAAAAAACAGTTGCAAGCCTCATGACTATGTGTAAAATATCCATCGCTAACCTTCTTAGGAATAAAGAGGTGGCAGGCGTTGGAGGCTAATAACTTCCAAATAATCGAGAAAAATTAAAAATTCTTCTTGACACATCCTTGGCGAAAGCCTAAAGTATTCCAGCACGCAAATCGGGGGAGACCCCGCCGCTAGGGAGCGGCTTGCGGCGCA
>CAKUXV010000003.1 GCA_934700895.1 uncultured Bacilli bacterium | reverse complement strand
AATGGCCTTGATCGACTTGTTCCTTGTTCTATTCAGGGGCGGGGGGCGCCACGACGACGAAGAGTGAATGAAAAGTGGCCCTTTCGAAGAGGCCACTTTGGATTCGAAAACGAATTAAGCGTCTAACGAACCGTCGGAAAGATTTTTGGCTTGGAGGCGGGCCATTTGCTTAGCAAGAGAAATCCGCGCGTATTCCACATCCGTATTAGGGTCCTTTTTCTCAATAATATTACGGTCATAGTCGGCTTTGGACATGGCTCTTGCCCGGTCAATCGTCGATCCTTCTTCGATATTTTGGCAAAGCAAAACCGCCCGATTTTCCTTTACGTGAAGAACTCCTTGGAATAAGGCGTAGAACTTCTTCTTTCCGCCCATCCAAATCTTGAGGACGCCGCTAGGAAGGCAAGAAACAATCGTCGGGGTATACCCTTTTTCGATCATGAGGGGTCCTTTTTCCGCAGGAACGATGAAAGAATCCACCTCCGCGTCAACAGCGATTCCTTTTGGCGTTAAGACGGTGAGCGGAATCATTATTCCATCCCTTCTGCTTTCTTCACGACGTCTTCGATGGTTCCGCAATATAAGAAGGCGGCTTCCGGAAGCGTGTCGTATTTGCCGCTTAAGATTTCCTTGAAGCTACGAATCGTCTCGGAGACGGGGACGTAAATGCCAGGGAAACCGTTGAAACTCGAAGCAACGTGAAGCGGTTGCGAAAGGAAATTACGAACCCTGCGAGCCCGATTGACGATGGCTTTATCCTCGTCGGAAAGCTCATCGATACCTAAAATGGCGATGATGTCTTGGAGTTCTTTATAACGTTGGAGCAATTGTTGGACGCCTCGCGCGACGTTGTAATGCTCTTCCCCGATGATATTGGGATCCAAAATGTTGGAGGAGGATTCTAGGGGGTCGACGGCGGGGAAGATACCAAGGGCCGCGATATTGCGGTCAAGCAAGGTCTTCGCATCCAAGTGGGAGAAAGTCGTGGCCGGAGCCGGGTCGGTGAAGTCGTCGGCAGGAACATAAACCGCTTGGACCGAGGTGATGGAACCATCTTTGGTCGAGGTGATGCGTTCCTGCAATTGGCCCATTTCGGTGGCCAAGGTCGGTTGATAGCCAACCGCGCTAGGCATACGTCCCAAAAGGGCGGAAACTTCGCTGCCAGCTTGGGTGAAACGGAAGATGTTATCGATGAAAAGCAGGACGTCTTGGTGTTCTTGATCGCGGAAATATTCCGCCATCGTGAGACCGCTTAAGCCGACGCGCATACGAGCTCCGGGGGGTTCGTTCATCTGGCCGAAGACCAAGGCGGTTTTGGCTAAAACGCCGGATTCCTTCATTTCGTGGTAAAGGTCATTGCCTTCGCGGCTGCGTTCGCCGACGCCGGCGAAAATGGAGGTGCCGTTATGCTCGGTGGCGAGGTTAAAGATCAATTCTTGAATCAAAACGGTTTTGCCAACGCCTGCCCCGCCGAATAGACCGATTTTCCCGCCTTTTACATACGGGCAAAGCAAGTCGATGACCTTGATGCCGGTTTCTAGGATTTCGCGTTCGGTCGTCTGCTGTTCAAAAGTCGGGGCCACGCGGTGAATTGGCATGCGGGAAGTCGCTTCAAACGGCATGTCGTCAATCGGCTGTCCCAAAACATTAAACATACGTCCTAAGGTATTTTCACCAACCGGAACCGTGATTGGGGAACGGGTGTTGATGACTTTCATCCCGCGGACCAAACCATCGGTAGCTCCCATGGCGACGCAGCGGACGACATCATCGCCGATATGCTGCATGACTTCCACCGTTAAGGATTTTTCTTCGCCCAAGGGAATAACGAGGGCCGTAAGAATTTCCGGCAAGTGCTTCTGTTCAAAGCGAACGTCTACTACCGGCCCGACGGCTTCCACGATCACGCCGTCATAGGCGTTTTCTTTCGTGATTTTGCTTTCTTTCTTCATGTGTTCTCCTTTATTCCGTTTGGGAATTGGCACCGTTGACGACTTCGGTGATTTCTTGAGTAATCGAAGCCTGGCGGGCTTTGTTGTATTCGATGCGGAGTTTGTCGAGCAATTCGTCGGCGTTGTCGTTGGCGCTTTCCATCGCGTTACGCCTGCTGGCTTGCTCGGATAGTTCGGCTTCCCCGATTCGGGAATAGAGCTCCGCTCCCAAATAGGAAGCGAGGTTGTTCTCCACGAATTCTTTGGGGTTAGGCTCCCAAAGAGGCGGGGCATAGGATTCATAGGGTTCTTCGTGATAGGAAGGGGAAATGGGTAACAAGGTGAAGCATTCCGGGTCGAAGCGAAGGGAATTCACGTAATGAGTGGAGATGATTTCGATCCGTTTGTATTTCCGTTTCGTAAAATCTTCTAGAAGTTTCTTCCCTTCTTTCGTGCAATCAAGGGGAGAGGCATTTAAATCCAAGGATGTTTCTTCTAAATGGAAGGTCCCGTCATGGGAATAATGGGCTTTCCCTTTTTCTCCTAGTACAATCAACGTATCGATCCCTTTGCGGATTTTGGATTCGGCAAAGCGGAAAAGCTCGGAATTATAACCGCCACAAAGCCCCAAATTGGAGGTGACGAGGAGATAGCAAATGGCATCCACCCCTTCGTTTTCCTTGGCGTAGGGAAGAGAAGGGCAAAGGGCCAAGGCACGAGCAAAAATACCTTCTAATTCACGAAGATAATAAGAGCCGTGTTCAAAGGTGTCCTTGAAGCGTTTGAGCTTTACGGTGGCAACCATCTCCATGGCCTTCGTGATCTTTTGGGTCGAAGAAACGGAGGCGATGCGACGTTTGGTTTTGTTAAGACCGCTCCCCATATTACTTCCTTAAGGCGACGAATTCCTCCACGGCCGCTTTGAAATGGGCGAAGAGTTCATCGTCGAATTTCTTTTTCTCCAGGAGTTCGTCGATCACTTCTTTGTGGCGGGATTCCATGAACGAATCCATTTCGGCTAACCACGGACCAACCTCGGAACGTTCTAGTTCATCCAAATAACGGTTTTTGACGCAATAAAGCTCGATAATTTGTTTCCAAACCGGGTAGGGCGAATATTGCTTTTGCTTCAAGCATTCCATCAAAACGGCGCCATGGGCGAGAATTTTCTTTGTCGAGGCGTCGAGGTCGCTGCCAAATTGGGCAAAGGAAAGCATTTCGCGGTAAGAGGCGAGTTCAATCTTAAGACCGCCGGCGACTTGTTTCATCGCTTTGATTTGGGCGGAGGAGCCAACGCGGGACACCGAGAAGCCCGAATCGATCGCGGGGCGCTGGCCTTCGGCGAAGGCGTCGCTCACCAAGAAAATCTGACCGTCGGTGATGGAAATGACATTGGTTGGAATATAGGCGGAGATATCGCCAGCTTGCGTTTCGACAATCGGCAAAGCGGTGATGGAACCTCCCCCGTAATCTTGGTTGAGGCGGCAAGCGCGCTCCAACAAACGAGAATGGAGGTAGAAAATGTCGCCCGGATAAGCTTCACGCCCTGGAGAACGCTTTAATAATAAGGATAAGGTACGATAAGCAACGGCGTGCTTGGACAAGTCATCGAAAACGATGAGGACATCTTGCCCTTGTTCCATCCATTCTTCCGCCATCGCCATACCAGCAAAAGGGGCGATATATTGGAGCGGGGCGGATTCGGAAGCCGAGGAGGAAACGACGGTCACATAATCCATGCACCCCATTTGGCGGAGCTTTTCTACCAACACGGCCACGGAGGAATTCTTTTGGCCGATCGCGCAATAAACGCATTTCACGCCTTTGCCTTTTTGATTGATGATCGTATCGAGGGCAATCGCCGTTTTTCCGGTTTGGCGGTCGCCGATGATCAATTCGCGCTGGCCGCGTCCAATCGGAATCATCGCATCGATGGCTTTAATGCCCGTTTCTAACGGGGTGTCGACGGATTTGCGCGTCATAACGCCCGGGGCGATGCGCTCCACGGGGCGAGTTTTTGTAAAGGGAACAGCCCCTTTGCCATCAAGCGGTTCGCCCAAGGCATTGACTACGCGTCCAAGCAGCCCATCTCCAACGGGGACTTCGACGACTTTGTGGGTTCTCTTAACCGTGTCGCCTTCTTCGATTTGATTGTCCGAGCCAAGCAAAACAGCACCGACGTTATCGCGATTCAAATTCATGACCATGCCATAGACGTCATTAGGGAAAACGAGCAATTCACCAAGCATCGCTTGATCCAAGCCATAGCAAAGGGCAATGCCGTCTCCCACCGTGATGACCGTGCCGACATCATCGGTTTCGAGTTTGCTTTCGTATCCCTCAATTTCCGCTTTGATTAACGCGGCGATTTCATTGGAATCGATTTTCATTGGTCCTTGCCTCCTTGCAAAAGATGCTTTTTCATTTCTTGTAATTTGTGGCGTAAGCTCCCGTCATAGACTTTGCCGTCTAACGCCACTTTCACCCCGCCGAGCAAATCCGGCTCTAAAATTGGGGTGAGCTCCACCTTATCGCCAAGGCGTTCGGCCAAGGCATCTTCGATTTGTTTCTTTTCTTCTTTGGATAAAGGGGCGGCCGAATAAACCACGCCTTCTAAAATTCCGAGGCTTTCGTTCACCAAAGAGGCGAAGCTAGAAACGACGGATGAAAAAAGATTAAACCGATGATGACGGACGAGAACTTTATAAAAGTCGTTTAAATAGGGAAGAGGGTAGAGACGAAGGAAAATTTGATCGCATAGAGTTTGCTTTTCTTGAAGGGAAAGCGAATACGAGCAAAGGATCCGTTTCAAGTCAGGGTAAGAAGCAAAAAGTCCCTCCGTGTCGCGGAGCGCCTTCAAATAGGCCGGTCTTTCTTTTTCATCGACGAGCCGATAGAGGGCCGTCGCATAGTTCTTCGCCACTTCTTCCATGTTTTATTTCTTTTTGATGTCGGAAACGAAATCTTCCACGAGCTTTTTGCTATCTTGCTCCGAGACTTCGCGTTCCAAAATTTTTGAGGATGCCGCAAGGGCGACCTCCACGATTTGCCGTTCCACGTCTTGCCTGGATTTTTCTTTGGCCAAGGCAATGTCGGCATCCGCCTGCTTTCTTTTTCTTTCGGCTTCTTGGGCGGCTTCTTCCAAAATACGGCTGCGTTCGCCTTCGGCCTGCATCTTGGCATCAGCGACGATTTGGCTCGCTTTCGCCTTGCCTTCTGCGATGGTCGCATCCTTTTCTTGGGCGGCTTTTTGCGCGATTTTATTCGCTTCTTCCGCCGAAGAAATTTCGTTGGCGATGTGAGCGCGTCTAGCGGCAACCATCTTCTTCACCGGCTTATAGCCAAGGAAAAAGACGATCAGCAATAAGACGACAAATGCCAGCAGCTGAATGATGAGATCCCAGAGACCGTTAGGGAAAAGCTTATTGATGAAATCCGAATCGGTGAAAGGGGGATCAGAGGCGTCGTCAAGCAGGGGGATATTTTTCCAAAATCCCAAATCCATAGGGGATTAGGCCACTTTCCCGCCGAGAATGAAGATGATAAGGATCGCGACGATAAGAGCGTAAATACCGCAGGATTCGTCCAAAGCGACCGCAAGAATCATCGTGGATTGCAATTTCTTTTGGTTTTCGGGGTTACGCGACATTCCATCAATCGCGTGGCAGCAAATCCAGGATTCACCAAGAGACGACATACCGGCAGAGAAAATCGCGATTGCGGCTCCGATGGCAATTAAGCCCAAATTGTTGCTCGTATCGGCTAAAACAGCCAATGCATTTTGTAGAAATCCCATATCAATTCCTCCTGTTGGGTGTTTCTTAATCCCTTATTCCTTCAAGGGTTCTCCACGCGCCACTTGCTTCTCCGTGCCCATGGAGTCGTCTTCTGGCATTTCCTGCGAAATCCAGACGGCGTTGAGCGAAGAGAAGACCAGGGTTTGGATGAACCCGGAGAATAAGCCAAAATAAAGGTTGAAGACGCCGATGAGAATCGGCCCAAGAATGATTTGGCCCGCTTCTCCCATGAAGGAGAAAATGGCCATGGATGCGGATTTTGTGGCCCAGTTGACCAGACCGATGATGACGCTGCCGGCAAGGGCGTTGCCAAACATACGAAGACTCGTCGAAATAATCGGAGTCCACATCGTCAATAAGTTGATGGGGAGCCATAAAACGACCGGTTCGATATAACGGTGGAAATAGCCCCAATGCTGATAATGGAGGGCGGTGGCTTGAATCAAGATAAACATGACCACCGAAAGGGTGAACGGAATAATCAAAGTGTCAATGACGCTCGGCATGCCCGTAATCGACCAAATGAAGGCGAGGAACAAATAGGCGAATAAGCCCATGAAATAACCCGTGTAATTGCCGGGCTTTTTCCCCATGATGTCTTCTGCCCAAGATTCGAGGGTTTCATAGAACCATTCCCAAAGGAACAAGGGTCCTTTCGTGGGCTTTAAAGGATCGTGAAAATGGGCTTGGATGCCGGCGATAATCGCAAAAATCGCCACGAGACCCATGACAATAAGGGACGTAATAACGGGTCCAGAAAGGCGGAACGACCAATCCTGGAAGCCCTTGATCATGTCGTCGAGGGGATTGGAAGAATAAAGGATGCTATTCATTCTTGCTCTCCTCCTTATTCGAAACGGGAACTTCTTCTTTTTTACAGCGGAAGAACGTCGTGCAAATCAAAACAAAGCCCATGGGGAGATAGCCGGCAAAAACCGTCCAGACATTGCAATAGGAAGAAGCCATGCTTCCCCAGCGATAGGTGGCAAATCCCCCAAGAACGAGGCCGGCCGCATATAAAGCCATGCGGAAGATGCCAAAGAAAGCGCCCAAAGCTCCTTTTTTGGGGTCCGCATCAGGAGATAATAGAAAAGAGGATCCGCGGTCAATCGTGAAATAAGCAAAGATTTCAATCGCACTGCCAAGTAGCCACCCCAAAGGAAGGCCGGGGTTGCCGATAAAGAATCCAAATAAGAGGGCAAGGAAGCCGAGAAGGGCAATCATGGCAAGGAGGAAAAGATTCTTCGTTCCGTCTTTCCACGTTTTATAGGAATTTGAAAACTTACCCATAATATGAACCATTTTACGGCTATCCATCCCCCCTTTCAATGGTTTTGACCCCCTTTTAGGCGAAAAATCGTTTTCGACAAACGCCCTGTATTTTTCTTGTAAAATATCGGGGATCCCTTGGTATTTTTCTTGCCAAGAAAGCCCTTTCATGGTTTCATTATGGGCTGTCAAAAAGGAGGTTATTCATGGAATTCAAGGTAAAAGTCGGAAATGAAGTCCAAACCTATCATAAGAAAACATCATTACTAGAGATCATCGGAGACCATGATCCCGAAAAGCGGATCGTCGCCGCGAAGGTCAATAACCGCATCCGCGAGCTCACCTACGAACTCTATTACGATTGCGAGGTCGAGTTCATCGACTGCAAGAGCCCGGAAGCCGTTAAGGTTTATGAAGCAACATTACGTTATGTCACGGCCATGGCCTTCCGTCACGCTTATCCGGAATTAAAAATCCGCTTTGCCTATAATGTTTCGCGTTCCATCTCCATCCATATTTTGACCCCAGGGGTCGTCTCTTCGACGGCGATGCTACTTCGCGTCAAGCACGAAATGGAATCGATCATCGAGCAGGATTTGCCCTTAAAACGTCAAATCATTTCCAAAGAAGACGCGGCGAAACTTTATCAAGAACACGGCTTTGAAGATAAGCTCGATTTGCTCCCCTATCGCCCCGAGAAAACGGTTCATATCTATACCTGTGGGGACTACGTTGACTACATGTACAATCACATGATGCCGTCTACCGGTTACCTTCACGATTATAAATTGCGACTTTACGCGCCCGGATTCTTGCTTCAATATCCGCGTGCCGAAGCCGGAGGAAAGATTCCCGATTTTGAGGATGCCCCGACTTTTTCCCGCGCCCTCACCGAATCTCACGACTGGGCCAAAACCGTTGGCTCTTCTACAATCGGGGGGATCAACCACTCCATCGAGACTTTGGGAGAAATCGACTTCATTAATCTCTGCGAAGCCCGTCATAACCGCATGCTGTGCGAACTTGGCCAACTCATTGAAGATGATATCGATGACATCCGCCTCATCTGCATTGCGGGTCCTTCTAGTTCTGGCAAGACCACATTTGCCAACCGCTTACGCATCGAGCTGCTTTCTCGCGGCATCCGTCCGATTCGCATTTCCTTGGACGACTATTACCTCCCCAAGGATCAAATGCCAAAGGACGAAAACGGAAAATCGGATTACGAATCCATCGAATGCCTCGATATCCCCTTGTTCAACCAAAATATGCTCGACCTTATCTCTGGAGAAGAGGTCCAACTTCCGAAATTTGATTTCAAGGTCGGACATCGTGTTCCGGGAAGAGTCTTAAAAATCGGACCGGGTGAGCCCATCATCATTGAGGGAATCCATGCGCTCAATGACCGGATGCATCACGATATCCCCAAGGCACAGAAATTTAAGATCTTCATTTCGCCGCAGGCCCAGATTAACCTCGACGACCATACCCCCTTGTCCCTTACCGACCTCCGCTTGATCCGCCGCATTGTTCGCGACTACCAGTTCCGTTCTTCTCCCGCAGAAGAAACTCTCGACATGTGGCCTAGCGTCCGCAAAGGCGAATTCAAATGGATTTACCCCTATCAAGAAGGAAGCGACTACGTCTACAATTCCATGCTTTCCTATGAACTTCCCGTTTTGAAGAAATACGCGATGCCGTTGCTTAGCCAAATCGAAGAAGAATCCCCTTATTTCCCCGATGCGATGCGTTTGATGCGAATGCTTAAATACTTCATCGACATGCCAGATAAATGGGTTCCGTCGAATTCCTTGATGAGGGAATTTATCGGCGGATCCTGCTACGCGGACGTCTGATCCCTCCTCTCATTTCAAAAGACGCCTCCCGGTTGGGAAGCGTCTTTTTGTTCCTCATTATTCATTAATAATGGAAGGTCGATAGATTCGATAAGAGGTAGAAATGACCAGCGGATTCGCCCCCAAGCTGGAAGGTAAGTCCTTTTGCTCCCGAGGCGATATTCTCGTCTAACGGGATGATATAGTCCTTATTTTCCGCGCGGTTATTCACCGTGATGTTCGCCGAATCAATGCGAACCTCGAAGTTATACCAAGTATTTTGAATGGTAGTGGGGGTCATATCGGCGCTAAGATCAGGGCGATATCCGGTTTGGCCAAGGCTCTTGCGATTGCTACCCGAGCCTAGATAAATCCCTTCTCCCGCCAAATTGCTGCCAAGGGTGAAACGGATACCTTGGTTTTGGCTAAATAGACTCGAGAAGTCGATGGGGTTGAAGTTCAGCGTCGTCGAGCCTTTTTCGTTTTGGCCTAGGATCCCAATCGCCTGCCCCGCCGAACTAATCGCCGAGGTCCATTCTTTATTGGCTAACCCTTCGGAAGCAGCTTCGTTTTGGGTCTTGATGGCACCACTGGAAACGCTGAATCCCGACTTATCGGTCACGTTAAGGAACGTCGATTCGCCATTAACGACTTGGAGGCGGCTCATCCAGTAACGGCGGCCTCCACCCGCTTGATTGGAATACATGGAAATGCTGGCTTTGCCGCTAGCTTCTTCTTCCGTTAAGAAGATTTCGCCATAGCGTTCCGCATATTTGTTGGGGTTCTCAACCATGCGATCCCTAAAATAAAGGCGCACGCGGTTAGAAGGGTCGACATAGAAATAAATTTCGGTGCGGGTGAGGTTATCGAGGCATTGAACCTCACGATTCTCATTCACGAGGATATCCTGTCCGCCGGCTTTGAAATGGAGGTTGTTCCAGTTATTGAAACCGCCGAGTTCCATTTTGGCGACTTTTCCGCCGCTTAGCAAACTACGGAAATTGGTTAATGGGAAGGTGATGGATCCTTTTGCGGTTCCTCCATAGGGGTTAAACATCATTCCGTCTTCGTCAGTACGGGCGAATTCCTTCAAATATTGAGCCTTTAACTCGGTGTCAACATGGTCACCAGACCAGCAAATATTAGTGAAAGCGTCGTTGACCTTCGCGGTGAGGGCTCCGTTTTCGCAGACGAAATCTTCTCTCTTCCAGTTATCGAGATACTGTTTCTTTTGGTTGCCATATCCCCAACGGGCGGTCAAATTCATATCGCCTTCTACCGGTTTAGTAAAATCATAAAGCTCGGTTCCGTTATACCAGCCTTTAAAGGTGTAGGAATCATAATAATCATCTGGTGCACGACTCGGATCGGCGGGTTTGCTAAGCAATGTCCCTGCATCGGCAGACTGTGAAGGATAAGAGGTCGCAGTCAAATCATGGAAGGTGACGTTGCAATGGATGATTTCGGCTTCTACCCCAAGGCTCACTTGCCCTTCTTTTTCCGTGAAGGAATAGAATCCCGAGGCGTCAGGAGTTAAGACTTGGTCACCGAGTTTGACCGAAACGATTTGATAATATTTTTCCGGGGTCACCTGGAAGCGGACCGTCTTGGAATAGGGAATCGAAGCCACGTTCAGATCCTTGTCTTCGAAGTTCAAGGTGAAGTGTCCGTCCGCGGGAAGAGTCAAACGATACGTTTCTTCTTTGGTAGAAACGCGGACCGTCATCTTAGAGGTCACGTTGGAAAGGGAATAAATGCCTGCTTCATCCGGGACTAAGGGGGTATCCATCAAAGACACGCCGGTAACGACGTTATGGGCTTCTGGTTCCACTTTGAAGCGGAAGGTACCACCATAAGGAACTTCTCCCGGTTCTCCTTCTACGGGAACCACGTGGAAGTTCTCTCCTTCAAAGGCGACGGGATAGGTATTTTTCTCTGCTTTAGCCGTGACGCTTCGATTTGCTTTTACCGAAGAAATCGTATATTCATAATGGTCATCGGGGAGAAGAATGTCAGTTTCTCCATCAAGATGAACCGAAGCAATGCGGTAGCCGTCTAGTGGTTTGACCTCAAACCGGAATTCGTGGCCTTCTTGGATTTTGGAGGCGTCATACCCTTCTAAGGCTTTGGCGCTAAACCCTTCCCCTTGAGGGAGAGCGACGCTGAAATAAGTATAAGTCGGCTCGGAGGTCGAGGAGTCCGCAGGAGTGTTGTTGCCACCGCAAGAAACAAGTCCCATCAAGGACGCGAAGGCGAGGGAGAAGATGATTTTGCCTTTGTTCATTTGTTAATCCTCCTAAGGCTATTTTTTAGTAAGCCAAACGGAAATCCGTTCGGTAGGGTCGTCCATGTTTTTACCGCTATCCGCAAAATCGACCAGTTTCTTTCCGTCAGGGAATTCAACGGTCAATTGGTTCGGGAAAGCGTTATTCTTCACGACTTTAGCAGCCGTAGTTTTAGCAAAGGGAGAAGTCACCTCTTCTAACCGCGAATCCGCGGCCAAGACGATCGGCCCTTTGGTAAAAGCGATTTTATCTCCGCAGGCATGAACCTTTACGGGGCGGGAGAAAAGGATTCTAATTTGGTCGTCGTTCCAAACGCGTTCCAAAACCAAATATCCCTTTTCTTCTAAGGGAAGCACTTCTTCCCCGTTAACGGAGATTCTGGCCTTGCCCCAAGTTGGAGAAAGCAAACGCAAAGCAAATGAGGATCCATTCCCATGAACGCGAAGGCTGACTTTGCCGCTTTGGAAGAGGTTGGCCTTCAGATGAATGGCGATAGGCCTTTCGTTATAGGTCGTTTTTAACGAGAAGGGAGAATAGAAATTCACGTCGAACCCTTTTTCCCTCTGGATGCAGGCGAATTGGCCCATTAAGCCAAGGCCATACCCTCCGTTAGCGGCGCAGCAGCCATAGCTGCGGTCATTTTGCATCCGTTGATATCCGCCGATTAACGTCGCACGGCGTCCATTGACTAACGGAGTATAGGAATCAAAGAGATAGCTTTCGTGGGGCGGGGTGTCATAGGTATCGTCGTGCCAAACCCGTCCTTCCGCTAATGCCATCGTCTGGTTTTGGTCATTGACGCTCCCCGGCAATGCATTGAAGCAAATCGTTTCTAGCATCCTGGCGTAATTCGCTTCTCCAGTTAAGGAAAGCAAATCCATAATCAAAGACATGAATGAAACCGTGACGCAGGTTTCTAATCCGGCTCGGTGGGTAGGCTCGGCTTGCAAAGCCTTACTGTGGCTAAAGAATTCGGAATCTAAGCCAAGGCCACCAATAAGGGTGAATTCGCTTCTTTCCACGCGACGGACGAATTCCTTGGTTAATTCAATCCAGCGAGGTTCGTTCGCGATGAGTCCATAACGGAGCACGCCTTGGAAGCAAGCAATCATCTCGTAGGCTTTCCGCGTTTCCCACTGATAAGGGTCTTCGTCGGTTTTTTCTAATTTTTCGAAAAGATTGCCTTTATAGCTCAAACCCGTCGAAACGATATAGGAAGCAAAATCGAGGTAGCGTTGCTTCTTGGTGAGGTTAAAAAGATTGCAATAGAGGCCAAGAATCGAGGCGCTATTGAGGGAACCGTAAATCGAAGAGGTTTCCAAAATTCCCTTTTGGTTCTTCTTCGGTCCGATTTGCTTGGTCAATAAGGTGGCCTGGCGTTCGATTTCCCGAAGCACTTTGCTCTTTTTGGCTTCGCTTTTGGAGATTTGGTAATAGGAAAGCATCCCAAGCAAAGCGTATTTTCTCGACCACACATCCCAGCCGAACAAATCTTTTTCGGGAGGATAGGTGGAAAGGGTCCCGTTCTTTTTGGCGATGTCCACCATCTCCAAAACGGAATTCTCAATGCAACGATAAAGTTTTTGAGAAGGGAGATAGCGGTAGCAGGTGCAAGCCCCGCGAACGAACTTCCCCCAATATTCGCCCCGCCATGAGCCGGAGGCGTCGGAGCGGAGGTCGAATTGGGAAGCAAATAGATGATATTTCGATTCGTCGAGGAATTCTTTTTCCTCCACGAGGCGAACTAGACTTCCTGGATACCCAGAAAGAATCAATTCGCCGGGAGCGAAGCGGGGAAAAAACATAGTTTACTCCACAATCCAAGAACCGACGGTGCTCACGCCGGAGTCTTGGAGTTCCTTGACGGTGTTGTAACGATAGATTCCTCCATTATTGATGGCCGGCTGGGCTTCATAAACCCAGACAAGGTCCGTGTTTTTACTGGCGGGAAAATACCAAGTCGTATTGGGGAGTTTTCCAAATAATGCCGCTTTTTCATTCCCGGGTTTAGAACCCAAGACGCAGCACATGACTTGGGTGGAGATCCCCGCCGTATCGTATTCGCCCAATTTATCCTTGTCGTTACGGGCATAGCTCGTGAACAAATTGGAGCTGAGGTAACCGCTAGAAATCGGCATGAATTTTTCGCTCACCACTTGGACGTTGCGGAAATCGCCATCAAAAGAAGTCGAGGGTCCATTGGTAATCGTGTTGTCCGTGTGGAAGAGGGCGCCTTTTTCTTCTGTGGCGGCGGTGACTTCGCCGAAGCTGGGATCCAACGTCAATTTCACGTAGATGTCATTCATCGTGAGGCTATTGAAGCGAGCTTCGAACAGGGCGTAGGAATGGTCGTAATAATTGGTGGTTGTGATGTAGAGGTTCGACAAGGTTGCTCTCCATCCTTTGTAATTGGTCCAGGTGTTCCAGGCAAGACCCGAGCAGTTTTTGTCTTTATCCGCGAAGGTGAATTCGAAGTGGGTGTTTTTGATGGTTGGGGTTTCGCCGATGCCGCCGAAAATTCCAGCGCGGCCGACTTTAGCGGCAATCGTATGCCCCTGTCCGTCGAAGGTGCCGCGGAAATAACGGTTTCTTTCATCCCCATCCGCGTAGTACGGTTGCATCTGTGAGGTCATATCGATGGGATCGAGGATATCCTGAACGAGGATATAATAACCATCAATCACTCTTCCGGCCTGAAGGCGCAACGTACTTAAGAAATTGTCTTTCGTTAAGGCGCGGGTATAGACGAAGGTGTCGGGGAAATAGAGTCCGCCTTTGGTCGTGACAAGAAGAATCGGCTCCGAATCGCCCCCTTTGGCCTCCAAATCATAAAGGAAGCCATTGGAAGAGAATTTGAGCTCGCGATCTCCTTGTTTGGCTTGGAGAATGCTTGCCCCTTCGCCAAAATATTGCTTCAAGGGGAAGGGGGTTTCCGAGGAAATCTTTAATTGCTCCGTCGCGGTCGCTAACGGTGAAATGACTTCCACGCGAACATTGGAGGTATAGGTCGTGCCGCTTTGGCTGATGAAGGTGCCGGAAATAAGGGCGGTTCCGACCTTCTTCGCAGTGACGGTGCCATCGGGAGAGACCTCCACAACGCCAGAATCATCAGCAGAAATCGCCGCTTTCTTTTCCGTGCCGTCTTCTACGGCGACAAAACGAACTTTGGCCGAGGTGTTATAGGATTTGCCCTGCCAGGAATCAATGAGGGAAAGTTCCAAACGATTGGAGACGATATTTTGTCCGCCGGTCACGATTTCCGAACGCATGGAAATGTCTTCGCCGACGATGACTTCAATCGTCTTTTTTATTTCGGCATTGTCAAAATCTTGCCATTGACCCTTGATGGTGATGTGGGTGGTTCCCGCCTTCTTTCCCAAGATGGAGTTGCCGTCTAGTTGAAGAATGCCGTCGCCAGGAAGTTCCATCGTGATGGGGCACGAATACTTTTTTCCGCGGAAGGAAACCTGTCCTTTGAGGCCGAAGGAAGACCCTTTGGCCAAAACGATGTTATTCTCAATGTTTTCGATTTCTAGGCTAGGAAGATAGGATCCAAAGCCGACTTCAACGGAACACGAGACGCTAGAAACGCCATCGCTAACGACGATTTGGGCTTGTCCGGCTCCCGTGGCTGTGACGGTTCCTTCTTCTACGGTTGCTACATGTTCGTCCGTGCTCGTCCAGGTAAGCGCGCTAGGATCGGAAACGTTGGTAGATAATTCATACGTATCTCCAAATAGCAAGGAAAGCGAGGTGTCGCTCAACGTTAGATTTGTGGCAAAAGAGGAGGAAGCCCCTCCTTGCTCCGATCCGCAGGAAACGACGCCAAGGGCCAAGGGCAATAAGGCCAAGGCAAGGATAGTTTTGGATTTTTTCATGCTGGTTATACCCCCAAACTTTCAAGATAGGATTGGATGGAAACGAATTCGCGGATGTCTTTGATGCCTTGATCGAGGCAGATGTCCTTGAATTTCTTCTTGATGGCGGTGAATTCCGAAGTGGTGAATTTATCTTCGTAGCAAGAAATCGCCACTTTCGCCGGAACGAGCCATTCGATGTCGATATAGGCTTTTAAGCGTTTGTATTTGGCCTCGTCTTTAGCGTAGACGTTTAAGGATTCATAGGCTTTGTCGCAAAGATTGAAGAGCTCTTGAACGAGGCCATACCCCCAGTATTTCTTATTGCCAGAGATGTCCCCTTGCATGGAACCGCCATTGCCAATACCGAATTTCTCGATGGTTTTGGCGAACCAGAGGCGAAGCTTTTCGAAGAGTTCCTTCATGGCCGGGGCGGCGTTTTCGTAGACGTTATTGATGTAGTCGTTAATCATCTGATCCATATCAAGGGAGGAATCCCACGCCTTCTTGCAAAGGACGTAATTGGCAAGTCCTCCAAATCCGGGATCGGCACCGCGTTGGTCGTTTTTCACCTGCTCAAACGAGAAGGAATAGTTATAACGGGCCAAATATTCGTGGTAATCGTTATAGAAATTGTAGATGTCGTAGAAGGTGATGTAGTCGTTGAAGAATCCGCCATAACTCCACGCCCAGGTGCCGGGATAGAAATTGCCCCACGCTTTTAAGGTTTTGCGGGCTTCTTCGTTGGCCTGGCTATAGAAGGAACGGCCATAGTCAAAATTCATCGACGCGACGTAAGGCATGATGTTCACCCCTTCATCCGGGATGATATCTTGGTCATAAGTAAACGTGCCGTCGGCATTTTCCTTGAAGGGAGGAGTCATCGCCGATTGATAGGCGAAGAAAGAATAATTCAGCGGGCGTTTGTAGGCGGCGTTTTCCGGCAAATCCATCCATTCGTTGACCTTCTTGCCGACTTTTTTCATGAAGAGCAAGACGGTCGCGGAGATGGCGCCATTGTGCTTCTCCTTCACCGCGTTACAAGCTTCGCAATCGCAAAGATCGGGAACGTCGTTCATGCCAAGGAAGGCCGTCGTGTAACTCGGATATTGGGCCGTCGGTTTCCAAATAAGGGTCTGTTCAATCTTTTTCGCCGCGCATTCGATCATGAATTCGAGTTCTTTTTCGTCTCCGTGGGCGGTGAAGCAAAGCTGGTCGCCTTTGCTGTTATAGAACTTTGGATGTTCGGCTTGGTATTTGCTTTTGGGGAAATAATAGAAGCTATTGTGGTTTCCGCTCCAGGCTCCGCTTGGGTTATCCCCTTCATAAATCGGAAGGATGAGGTTGCCAACGTCATCGGTGACCCTCATGCGATAAGGGAACATCTGGTTTTGGCTGGCCGTCGGATAGAGAAGCCCTCTTTTTTGGCGGAAGGAAACATCGGGGATGTCCACGACGTCGTAATGATAAAGCTTGACGTCCTTGACGTTTTTATCGAGGGTATAGCGATCGTTATAATAGGTCTCGAAGTTGAAGTTAAGCTTCAAGAAATCATAGACCGCGTAAAGGGTCGAATAATTGGTTTGGCCAAACAGGAAAACGGATTTCCCTTTGGTCATAATCCGGACCCCGTCTCTTCCAAATCCGCTTAAATCGGCTTCGAGGGCCGCGGTGGTCCAGAAGTTATTTTGGCCCAAGGAAAGATAAGTCGCGGATTCACTAAAGGAAATATTGCCGTCATCGGTGACTACGGGCAAATCCACGCCGGTTGCTTCTTTGAATAAAGTAGTCAATTCGCTTTGGGCATAGAGGAGTTGGTCATCGCTGGTAGACGGAATCAAAATTTTATAGGAGCTTTTGCCGTTTTTAACCAAATAATCCGAGGTTTCCGTCGCGGTGAAGCGGTGTTTTTCCGAAGCCGCCTCTCCTCCTCCCGGAACCGAGCTTTGGTCTTCGCTTGTTCCACCCCCGCAAGCGCTAAGTAGCGTCGCGGAGGACATGGCGAGGGCGAAGAGAATCTTTTTGCGATTGGTTTTTTTCATGTTTCATCCCTCCTTATTCAACGATCAAGGTGTACTGTCCGTACGCCACATTGCCTTCTTCGTCTTGGCAAGTGACGTAAACCGTATAGGTGCCCTTTTCTTTGATATTGACGGCATTGCCATTAGGAACCATGGCGGTTAAAACGCCTTCGCTATCGTAAATCAGGTGCCAGGTTTCAATCTTCTCGGACGCGGTCATGTTGTCCGTGGCCGTAACGTTGGGAAGACTTGCCTGGGTGTTGGCTTTAATTTTATAAGTAGAAGGCAAGGAATTAATCACCGGTTTCTCGCGGTCGAGAACGTTGATCATGCCCTTGAAGCCACCGGAAATCGCGTTGTCGAATCCATCCATGACGGCGTAATTAATAATGTAAGAAGCGTATTCGTCCATTTGAAAGGAATAGGCGCGGCTGAAGTCACGGACCTCATAGATATCTTGACCGTTGGCAAGGTCTTTGACCCGACGAACGCTTCCGCCGATGTTCTTAATAACCGACAGCGAGAGTTTTTCATCGCCAGCCGGAGATAAAACATCCGCGACGTTGGGTTTAGAAATGGAAACCGTTTCGTTGATCTTAGCGATCTTTTCCGGGAATTCGTAAGAGGCCATCGGAGCGATGCGGTCGCGGGTAGCCCCCGAACGGAACGGTTGGTTGCCGACGTAAGAGATATCCAAATAAGAGGAGGTGGATAGCCCTTCTGCTTCGATTTGCAGGAACATCGCGTCGTTGACGAAGGGGTTTTCGATTCGGAAATTCGTTCCCGCGACGGTTAGGGTCGAGGTCGCGGAACTATAGAGTAAGGAAGCGCCGGTAGAAAGGAAATCCTC
The DNA here is from genome assembly GCA_934700895.1 of uncultured Bacilli bacterium. Taxonomy (GTDB): domain Bacteria; phylum Bacillota_I; class Bacilli_A; order RFN20; family CAG-826; genus Alloenteromonas. Next base: position 272,276 of record CAKUXV010000003.1, on the reverse strand, counting down.
ATTTCCCGTGCTGAACTTCCCGTTGACCGAAACGCCGGTTTTTTCAAAACGAATCGTGATTTCATCCCCACCATAATAAGGAAGGAAATGAAGGGTCACCGCGCCAACTCCGCTTGCCTTGAAATTGAATTGCATCGGGGAAAAGAGCAATTTGTTGATAAATTCCATCTTGCCTTTGCCCGTGACTTTGCTTTGATAACGGACAAAGTCGGCATTTTCTCCTTCGCTGATTTCGATGTTTTTGCCTTCGAAATCGCCCACGAAGTATTTGGTGAGATCCACGCGTTTTCCATCTTTGTTCCAATTGGTATCCGCAACGGGAATCGCTTCGGTTTCGATGATGTCGGTGGAGTTGGATTTGGGACGGAAACGGAATTTGCAACTGGTTCCATCCGCAACAAAGGAGGTGGGGTCAAAGGCAACGTAATCTTTGCCGTCCACTTGGACCTCTCCGACCACTTCGTCTTGCTGGGCGCCCTCTTCGTTGTAGCTATAGGCCGTCGGCACATCGAGAGCATAGGACGCTCCCTTCATAAAATAATGGGGGAGGTAGACGTCTCTGGAAGAGAATTCCGCCTTGTTGGACGAAACTACACTGAAGTCATATTCTTTTTCTCCCGAATAGAAACGGTCGTGGTAACGGTATTTGAGCTTATAGGTTCCTGCGCGTTCTAACAAATAGGAATCAAGGCTGGATATGGTTTTTATTTCTCCGTTAGGCGAAGTAACTTCGATTTCCACTGCCGCATCGTCATTAAGGGATTTCACATTGAAATTATTGAATTGGACCTTCTTGCCGGCAACTAAATTTTCCAAAGGAGTCACTTCCATTTTGAGGCCTTCGCTTCCAAATTCGGAAACGGAAAGATCCAAACGTTTCGTGGACACGTTGCCATAAACGTCTTCCGCACGATATACGACGGTGTAAACGCCTTTTTGATCCGGCAAGAATTTGCCGTCTTTGACTGCGACAAGCCTTTTTGCGGAGGAATCGTAGCCGTAATAAACGCTATAGGTAGCTTCGCCACGGAGCCCCGTCTCGTCATAGGCTTTTTCCAAAGGCACTTCGATTTCAAGCCCGCCCATGATTTTGGCTTGCTCGTCTTCGTTATTGTCGAAAATCGGGGCGATTTGATCCTTGTAATAATCCATGGGATTCAAAGCATCGCCACGGACGCCGCCGATTTCTCCAATTTCAAGGGGAGCGAGTTCGATTCCGCTAAAGCCGCTAGCGGTAACCGACATATAAACCAGTCCGTTCTTGAACCCTTTGAAGGTGTCATTGCCATAGATGCCGGAATTGTTAAATTCGGCCACCAAAACATATTCGCTCGCCGCGTCCGTTGCGGCATAAATGCGATAATGGGAGGGATCAGAAGAATCCAAATAATAGGTAACGTTATTCATCGCCTTCGAAACCGGGCTGTTGCTGCTGATGCGCGCGCCGCCTTGAGAATTGATGCGGTAGCTCTTTCCACCTACTTCCACCGATCCCGAGTCATCGGCGATGAGTCCTGCATTACGGGCTCCGTTATAGGAAGCCGTGACATAGTTTTCGTAATAGGCGGTTCCCTTACTATTTGTGATGGTGAAATAGTTATTGGGGTCATAGGCATCCGTCACACGCAAGGTGATGGAATGGACCGTCGGATTTTGCTCTAAATCGATGACGTTCCAAGCCATAAGCTTCTGATATTTGCTCTTGCTCAAGTCAATCGGCTTTGCGTAAGTAAAGGTATCCCCTTCCGTGAGGCCGAGTTTTAAGCCATAGGCATAGCCGCTTCCTGCAAAATAATTGTTAAGCGTGCCGTAATCGATGGTCGATTTGTTTCCGTTAAAGGAATAAACGTCTTGATAAACGTTGAATTTCTTCGTGAAAATCGTGCCATCTTCCCCATAGCAAGTAATTTCATAAGAGCCAAAGGCATCGAGTTTGTAGGCGCTGCCCCGTTGCTTGGTGCCGTCCGGATAAGTCAAGACGCTCGAAGCGACTTTGACGGATTTATCTCCGGACTGAATCATCGTGTCCTTGGTGATATAAACGTATTCGCCGAGGTTATAAACCTCTTGGATTTCCGATCCAGTTAGGGAAGTGGCTTCGCCTCTAGTTTCGAGTACCCCGTGTTGGAACGAGGGCACGGAAAGAAGAGACAAAGCAGCGAGAGCGACAATGAATTTGCTTGTTTTCATAAAGTTCCTCCGGTGTTGGTTATTCCTTCAAGCCGCCCGCGGATACGTTGCCCATGAGCTTGTTGCGGAACACAATAAATAGAATGGTGATGGGGACCGCTAGAATCATCGAAGCGGTGATTTTTAATGGCGCCGTTTGGAGCAAGAATTTCTCCGCCCCGGTGCCAATATCGGATTTTGCTAACGACATTTCGTAAACGGCACGGGCCAAGGTCGGATGGGTGGGGAGATAAAGCATCGTGGTCTGCCAGTCATTCCACAAGGCAATAAACTGGATAAGGAAGACGGTGCCAATCGTTTTAATCGCCATCGGGAAATAGATGTGGAACATGACGGTGAAGTCATTGGCTCCATCGATTTCAGCAGCTTCGCGGTAGGAATTGCTGATTGAGGCGAAGAAGCCGAAATAGACGAAATAGTACATGCCTGCCCCCGAGAAGAATCGGAGGAAGTTTCCCCAAACGCTATCGAAAATGCCGAGTTGACGGAGCCAAGTAAGTTCGGAAGGAAGGGCTCCGATAATCGGAATCGATAGCATCAAAGTGAAGACAACGTTAATGATTGTGGAAAGGACATATTTGTATTTGCAGGTGAGATAGGCGGTAATCGCCGGGACCACCGAGAAAATAAGGGCTCCGACTCCCGAATAGACCAAGGTGTTATATAACATCGTCAAGAACCCGATGTTTTCTTGGCTGTGGGAAACGAGGTTATCGCCCACATACCAGCTGGAATTGAGTTCGATAAAGACAAAGTTTTTGAAGATGATGCCATAATTGCGAAGCTGGAAGAATTCGCGATTACTTGCCAAAGGGTTCTCCCAGTTCGACAAGTCAATTAGCGGGAAGGAAATCGGTCCGTTCAACTCAAAGTCATTTTTGCTCTTCAGTGAGGTCATAAGGCCCCAAAGGAGCAAGAAAAGGAGGATAAAGGCGAAGAAGCCGAGGATTACGGCAAGAATGATGTAGAAGACCTTATCAATCTTGCTTGTTTTGGGCTTAGGGGCTTTGGAACGATATTTTGCCATGATTTAGTCCTCCCTTGGGCCGAAGCGGTTCATCAAGAATTTCATTAAGAACACCACGGGAACGATAATGGCGGTCAGCATCAAGCCAAACGCCGCTAGTCCTGGATAACTAAGGTAATTCGGGACGCTTCCGAGGATATCCGACTTCAAGGAATTGATATAAATGAAATAACCGACGTTCCCCATGGCCATGGCGTTTTCACCATAAACGTTGAAGACCTGGTATTGACTCGTGAATACTTGAGAAACGATGACAGCGGCAAGACTAATGATCGTCGGATAAATCTTCGGAAGGATAACGTGCCAGAAAATGGAGAGGGTATTGGCTCCTTCCAGTTCCGCCGATTCGATATTGGCCGGGTTGACGTTGCCCATCGCGTTGGAATAAAGAAGAACATTCACACCGAAACTCATGACGATGTTGAAGAGCATCATAATCCAAATTTGAGTGGAAGGGTCGGTCAGGACGTCTATTTTCTCTTTTCCAAACCATTGAAAAAGCATTTCGGGTACAGCGCTTTGCACCACATATTTGAAAAGGATTCCAAGAACGACGGAAGAAAGAACTTGTGGCAAATACAAGACCGTACGGAAGAATCCGCTTGCGGGCTTCTTCTTATAAATATAGTAAGAGGCGAGCAAGGCCAAAGGCTGAGAAACGAAGAGGTCGATGGCCACAAAAATCAAAGAATTCTTTAGCATGTATGGATAAAGGGAGAAAGAATCCCAAGCCTTTACGAAATTGTCGAATCCAGCGAAACTCGTTACGATGCGGCCGAGGTCATAGTCCAAAGTATACGTTTGGAAAGCCATGATAAAGGAATTGATGTTCACGTAAAGGTAGAACATGAAGAAATGCACGATGGGGATAATCATAAACGAAAGGAAGAAGGCGAAATGTTTGATTTCGCCTTTACTCCACTTTCGTTTTTTTCCGTGTGTGACGGTGGAATACATGAGAATTGCCTTTTGGTTTACTTGGACATGGATTCCCAAGCAGATTGGCTAAACCTCGTGTTCTCAAAGATGTAGTCAGAAGTGACGTGATATTTGGTAAACGGATCCAAATAGCCATTCGCATTTTGAGTCCCATTCGGCATGCGGAAGTTGCTGATGGTCATCGTGTAGCCAAAGACGAAGGACATGAGGTTCTTCTTGTAGCGTTCCGAAGATGAAGAAGGTTGGATGACTTCTCCCGCAGCACGAAGGGTCGCTAAATCATCGTAATAAGTGTTGTTGAGTTTAGAGCGATTCCACGTGTAATCAATCGGGGCGGTAAGTCCGGTTAGTTCGGAGAAGGCGCCGAGTTCTTCGTTGGAATAAAGGAAATTCAAGAAGGCTTTGACCGCTTTTTCTTTGCCGTTGGTTTTAACGCGGGCATTAGCGAAAGTCAAAGTGGAACCCGTATTGACGAGAGTGGGCTTTTTGCCGTTCCCTTCCGTGACTTGTCCAGAGAGTTGGGTCGGTAAGGGCATGAAGGCGACGTGGCGATCGGGGTTCGTCGGGTTCATCTGACGATAGAGGTCGAACGTTCCAACGTCGCTCGCCTCGTGGCACCAATAGGAGCCATCCCAATACATACCATAACGCTTGCCGTTATTGCCGTTGATGAACCAGTTCATTGCAGCCGTAGGGGTTTGAGAAGAGTCGGCGAGAGCTTCCGGGTCGAGCCATTTATTGGCGATGGCCATTTCCATGAAGGCAAGGGAATAATAACGGTTTGCCATGTCATACATCTTGTAACCATTTTCATCGTTAAGAACGACTTTTTCGGTAATCGGGGTCTTAAGGCCCGATCCTATGGCGAAAAGCTCGTCGTCTTTCCATCCGGTGACCATGTCAAGTTCCGTATTGGTCCAGTTGCAGCTGGTATCTTGCATGCCTTCAGGCCCCGTTAAAGCGGCCCACATGGCTAGAGGCAATTTCCAAGAATACATGTGGCCTGATCCACAAAGAAGGATGGGGGAAACGCCATCGCTACAAAGCTTATGGCAAAGGATGTTGAATTCTTCTAGGGAGCTAGGGAGGCCATCGTCATAGTCGCCGCGAATGCCGTTGGGACCGACGGATTTTTTAATGCCTTTGTCCGCGATGAAGCGGCCCGTTCCATACGGCGTTTTCGCCACTTCTACGTCTTCAGCGTCCACGGAGGGGTCCGCAAAATAGAAATTCTTTTCGTCAAAAAGGTCTTTGTCGTAGCTAACGCCCGGAAACCATTCATAGTGAGGAAGGGCGTAATATTTGCCATCTGGTCCTTTTAAACGTTCCAAAGCGGCGGACTCAATGCTAGCCTCCTTGGGTTTTACAATATCATCTAAATCCAGCAAATAACCCTGGGCAGACAATTGATAGATGTCGGGGTTATATTCATAAATCATGATATCGTTACCGGTCGACTTCATTTCGCTATTCCAAGCGATGCCTTTCGCCTGTTGGATTTTGAAGGTGATGCCGGTTTTGCCATCTTGGAAAGAAACGTCTTTGTTTGCCTCGGCAAAGCGTTTGGTGGATTGGGTAAGCCAATCGCGTCCTGCGGTGCCGTTAAATAGCATGATGTTAACGGTCGTGATAGTGGAATTGGCGCTGCCACCACCTCCGTTACAAGAAGCAAGGCTTCCCGTTAAGGCCGACAACCCCAAGAGGACCAGCATGTTTTTTCTCGAATTTTTCATATGAAATCTTCTCCTTTATCTTAAATTATTTTACCCACTGCACCGAGATGGAATAGATGCAATGGAGCCCCTCTTTTTCCAAGTTGAGTTCAATAGTTCCGTTCTCGCCATTTTTAGCGTTAACCGCGGAAGTTTCAAACATCAAGGTTTGGTTATCTAAGGCAACCCCAGCAATCGGAGCGCCGTTATAAGAGGCATTTTGAAGGTTCATCGAACCATAGGCGTTCCCCACGTCAATCGAAACAAATTCGGATCCAAGATCCAAAGTCACCGTCTCTTCGTGGAAGGTTTTATAGGACCCCGTCACGCCTTTCAAAGAAGCCACAGGAACGCAGTTGGAGGCGCCAAGTTGACTAACGCTCGTCGTGCGGCGAATGCCGGCATAAGCGATGTTGTCGCAATCCAACGTGAAGTTGTCGAATTCCAATCCACCCATTCCCTCATAAGTGACGCCGCCGAAGAGAGAGACTATCGGGGCCACCGATTTCACTTCGACGTTCTTAAGCAAGTTGCTATGGGCGACATTAGTGGAAATCAGGCCCGCCCCAGAAACATAGAGGCAATTCGCGTAATTGTTTCCAAATCCATCGCCAAGAACGGTGAATTTAACGTCTTGGACCACGGCTCCGCAGAGAGAGGCGCCAAGAATCGAATTCGCCTGGTTGTTTCCACTACTAACGCCATAGGTTGGCAAGATGAATTCGATATTTTTGATGACGGCTCCACCGCCGACGATGGAGAAATAGCCAGCAAATACGGGTCGGGCATAGACTTTGTGTCCTGCGCCATCGAGAGTTCCGCGGAATCCGCTCGCCCCCGTTCCGTTAAGTTGGTCGCTGATCCAGCCTCCGCCGCTAATCGGACTAGCAGAGGTGCCGATGTCGTTGGCCAAACGGTAATAACCGAAATTGATGATGCGCTTATTGCCAGGACGATAGGTATCGATGGCCTTGAATTCGTCCGCGGTCTTAATCATCTTGGTAATGAGAGTGGTCGGGGCATAAACCGTGATGTCTTTGCCTTCTTTTTTGGCTTCAATCACGAATTCGCGTTCCCCCGCGATGTTTTTCGCGTTGAGTTTAGCAACTTCAATGGCGCTAACGTCTTTTCCAAGAGCAACCCCGCCACAAGTGATGGATGCAATCGAATTCTCGTCTAACCCCGCTTCTTCTAGATTTAAGGAGAGAATCGAAGCTCCTTCGAGGACGAATTCTTGAGTGGAGGTGAGGCGGAATTCGTTCTTTTTCTCTTCCAATAGAATTTCCTTCACCTTTTGGATTTGGGAAGGAAGGATTCCGCAATACCCCGTTAGATAATTGGAGATAGCAAGGGATAAATCGTCTTTGCCTTCTCCGTAATATTGCATCAAATTCTGATAGAGTTTATCGAAGCCCACGTAGTTATCGTTGGCTACGTCCATATAAACGCCGCTCTTGTCGAATTGACTGCCGTCGACTTTGCTGCGGAGACGTTCGCCGAATTTAGAGAAACTCGTCAGCTCGAAGTCGCGAATCGTATCCGCGTAACTAACTCCTAGCAGCCCTTCGATCAAGAAGGCAAGCGTCCCCGTGCGGTCCGCGCCGGCGTTGCAATGGAAATAGACCGGATAATTCGATTCGTCTGAAAGAAGGGTGAAGATGTCGCGCAGCGAGCGGACGGTGATGCCGTCATCCGCATACGCCGTGCTGGAAAGAGTTTTATCGCTGCTAGTGACCATCGCCCCATAGCTATCTTGATCATAGGAGGCCGCGAAATTCTCGGGATCCAGGATGCGATTATACTGGCCGAGTTGGGCCTTAACGTATTTTTTGGAGGAATCGAAGAAGCATTCCGTTTGGTTCCCGTCGTCTTTTTCCGGCTGGCGAAGATCGATCTCGGTTTGAACGTGAAGATCTTGGTTAAAAACTTTCTTCCCCGCTTCGTTAAGTTCGGCATAGCCATTAAAATTATTTAATAAGGACCCCCGGTATAGCTTACCATAAGAGAGCGTTTTTTCTCCCGCCTTCCATCCGCCCAAATCGCGGATGTTATAAGCCCCAGGAGCAGAGATAAATCGGACCGAGGCTCCTTCGGTTTTGAAGGTTTGAACCTTGGATTCGTCATGGGCTTTCGTTCCTTTGACCTTCCAATAATAAGTGGAATTGGGAATTAAGTTATTCGCTTCATAGGAAGTGGAAAGGGAAGAAACCTTGGCCTGGACCGCGTTTTCAAAGGAAGGGTTGTCCGCAAGAGATACCGTGTAATAGGCTGAACCGTCTTTTTCCCAAGATAAGCGGACCGGAAAGCAGGTTAAATCCTTATTTTCGGGGAGTTTAGCCTTCGCAATCGCTTCGATTTGCTTGGTTTCCGTATCCGCGTTCAAATAGGTGGACAACGCTTCCGGGGTAATGGAAAAAGAGGCTCCTTCTTCCGGAGAAACGAGGCGAATCGAGGAGCTAGCCGGGGTTGGAATTACCGGTGTGTCATCGATCGTTTTGCTAGAGGTAGACGTTTCGGAGGAAGGGACGTCGGCCCCATTGGACTGGCAAGCCGCCAGAACCAAGGACATCGATGCCAGTCCCAAGACGAGGAGTCTTTTTTGATTTTTCTTCATAGTTTCTCCCTGTGGATGTCTTTTGTAAGCGTTTCCATTTTAGGGCAAAGATTTCTAGGCTCAAAGAGCTAGGCATGACGAACTAGTAGCATTTTTTTACCATGAAATTAGAAGAGGCCCTTCTTCTTATTTTCCACTCGCCATTTCTAGAAAAGACACGAAATATTCAAATAAAAGTGGCTCGCCGGAGATTGATGCATCCTCTCGGTTCGTCGAAACGTTCGACACGAATAAATAGGAGGTCTCTTCGAGGCTGAACCATTTGGAAATCATCGCGCTGTAGGGGGTTTCTTTTTCTTTGTCATAAAGCAAAACCCCGCGCCGGGTTCCCGAGGCATCCGCATAGAACGCGCTTTGGGAAGACACTTGGGAAATGCGAGCCTGTTCTTCTTCTTTTAGGGCTTGGGAATACATCGCGTATTCCGGATGGGCTTCTAGTTGGCTAGAAGGAAGAATATAAAGGTCGGAAACACTAGAGAGCATCGTGGATGTCACAATCGCGTATTGCTCTTCTTTGGGGGTATGAAAGGTAAAATGGACCGTTTGAATCTTAGAATTCGGCACAGATTCGAACCAAGGTTTTGCAAAGGAGGAATCCAAGGAAGACCCTGTGACATAGACATCGAGGATTTCATGGTCCTTGAAGCGGTCTTTCGTGGAAAAAGCAAAAGCGAGAATCGCGCTAGAAACCCCAAATACCGCAAGGATTTTCCACCCGTCGTAACGCAGGGCGGCTTTCAAGGGGCTTCGTTTTTTCATTCTTCCGCCTCCTGATAGGAGCACATATCATGATGAACAGAAGAAATCCGATACGTCTTTCCTTCTACGAAAGGGTTCGTCACTTCTTCTAACATCCGTAATTCGATTTCGTTTTTTCCTTCTAAAAAGCGGAGGGAAACAAAGCAAAGGCGTTCCGAATAATAGGTCCGCTTCACTCCTAAATAGGTGACTTTGCGTTCCATTTGACCGGATTGGAGACGGCGGAAAAACGCTTCTTTTGCTCGATCACCCGCATAACGATAAAACCAAAAATAGTAATCTAGGATAATGACGATCAGGGCGATGAAGATGCATAAAACGCAATAAGCCCAAGTCCAAGAACGAGGATGAAGAAAGAAAAGAAGCAAAATGGCGATGAAGCCTACAGCAAGGGGAACGAATCCTAGGCCAAGGTGCTTTTGCTTCTCCTTGTGGAGACTTTTAAAAGAAAAAGAATAGAGGTCCGTCATTTCTTAAATTCTCCTCGTAAGCCCTTTTGATAAATACCCGGATAAAATTCCTTATTCGTATACGTATCAAATAAGGAAAAACAATAGAGTTCCCAGCCCGTCATAAATAGAGGCATGGCAAGGAAGAAAACGAGGAAATAGCTAAACGCCTGCCACAAAATCGAATCAATGAGGGGGAGCAGGAAAAAACCAAATGGGAAAAGCAAAAAGAGCAGGACCCACCACGGCTTTTTAAATAAATAGAAAAAGGAATTGGCTAAGGCTTTCCCCAAGGGATTGGAATAAACAAAGCTTTGAACGAGAAGCATCATTAAAAAAGGCAATAGCAAGAGGCACAGGCCATCGAAAAAGATGCTTACCCATAAGGCAGGGACGAGCAGCGAAATCAAATCCGATCCGATAAACCCCAGGCTAAAAAGCAACCAGCAGAATAAGGCGATTTTGCCGTTTTGTTGGATTCCTTTGCCAAAATCCCGCCAAAAATAAATGCCTTCTCCCCACGCCCATTGACGGATGATGCGGCCTAATCCCGCTAGAGCAAGAAACAGAAGCAAGAAGCAAAGGGCATATACCCCGTCAAAAACCAAGGTATTCGTTTTCAAAAAAGCCTCGAATTCTTCCGGACTTAGCGATTTCGAAGCTGGATAAAGAATCCCATAATATTTAAACAGGAAGCAGGCTAAAAACGGGACGGCAAATAGAAGCAAGACTCCGCCAATCTGGAAAAATAAGCCGGGACGGGTCTTAAAGAAATCCCCGAATTGCTTTTGCCTCGTTTCCGGCAAGTCATCGACGGAAAAGGCTTTGCTAGAGGGTTTAAATCTCATTCTTTGTTCCCCCAAAGGCTAAAAGCCGAAACGCTATTTCTAAGGGAGGAGGTAGGTTGAATATCCACGAGCCTTCCCTCTTCTAGAAAATAGACGTTAGGAGCGACGCGAAGGGCTTCTTCCAAACGATGGGTAATATAAATTGCGGTGAGATGGGCTTCTTTCAAGGTTTTCTCGATAACATTCAATAGTTCTTCTCTTTGGGGACCATCCACGTTGCTAAGGGGTTCGTCTAGAAGCAACAAGTCTGGATCTTTAATCAAAGCGCGGCCCAAACAGACTTTTTGGATTTGGCCGGTTGAAAGTTGGCGGGGCTTCCGGGACAAAAGGAAAGAAAGGTCTAGTTTAGCTGCCATTTCCTTCACCTTCGAAGTGACGGAGGAATAATCCTCGCGGTTTAGTTTCAAGGGAAAGGCGAGATTATCAAAGACGGTCAAATGGGGGTAAAGGGCGAATTCCTGCTGAACATAAGCAAGGCGACGCTCCTTTGGGGTTAACGTGGAAATATCGATTCCGTCGCTTCGAATCACCCCATCATAAGCGAGTTGGCTCGTCAAGGCACGGAATAAAGAAGTCTTTCCCGACCCCGATCCGCCCATGATGGCGCTGATTTGCCCGTTAGGAAAAATGCAGCTAACATCCTTCAAAGCCGGATATTCCTGCTTCTTCTTTCCTAGATACGTGACGCTAAGATGTTCGATTTCAATTCTAGGCATGAAAGTATTTTAACGCGTGGAATCCTTCTTTTTCTCATCTTTTGCATCAAAAGAAGAAAGTTGGGCCTAACTCCTGCAAAACTGGGAACGTGCCTATCCTTTTTCAAAAGTTTTTTTGTAAGCATAAAAAAGCATTAACAACGTCTTTTCACGCTGATTCATTCCCCTATTTCTTTTGTAAACTCCAAAAATATTTCGACAAGCTGCTCGTTGCGATGTTTCTATTCGACGTCGTCCTGTTGCTTCTCGTGCTTCTTCTAGCCTAGAAGCGAAAAAGGAGAGAGATAAACCCTCTCCTCAAGCCACAACTAGATTATAGGATCCGGCAACTCCTTCCGTCAAGGACCCCGGGTTCGGCCATTTTGACCGTTCCCGGGGCAGAAAGGAGAGAGGAAAATAGATGAATTAATGGATTTCGAGGGTTCCAAGGCAAAGCAATTGCTGGGTGGAACGATCGAAGAGCATGATGTGGCGTCCGCGGAATCCAATTTTAACTTCCGTATTGATCGGATAGTCAATCGCGCCGAATTCATCGCCGGTCAACAAATAATTTCCCACTTCCAAGCGGATGGTGGTTTCTTTGCCGGTAGGCATGGCGCTATAAACTTTGGCACTCAAATCGCCATCTTCGTTGATGGTGATATATTGGCTTCTTACGCCCAGAACAAAGTCATCGGGAGTAATCTTAGGATTATCCGGAGCGTCTAGATCCGGCGCAATAAGCGGAATCTTGTAGGGGAATGGTCCATCTTTATTGGCTTTGTCCAAAGTGATGGGGCGTTGATTCTTCGTAAGGAAATTCCGCTTCTTCTCCAAATCAAATTCGGGGTCGTCCGGGGTGAAAATCGCTTTCTTACCATCAAAAACATCGAAGACAAATTGACCTTTTTCGTTACGTTTCCCCTTGGCTTCAATCAAGTTGACGGCCGGGGTTCCGATAAAGTCGGCGACAAAAAGATTGGCCGGACGATGATAGATCTCTAGCGGAGGTTGATATTGTTGCAAGACCCCGTTATGGATCAAGCAAATCTGCGTTGCTAGCGTCATGGCCTCCAATTGGTCATGGGTAACGTAAACGAAGGTAGCCCCCGTTTCCATGTGAAGACGTTTTAATTCGGAACGCATCTCCAAACGGAGTTTCGCATCCAAATTGGACAACGGTTCATCCATGAAGAGGACTTTGGGTCCCGGGGCAAGGGTTCTTGCAATGGCGACACGTTGTTGCTGACCGCCGCTAAGCTCAGCGGGATAACGGTCCATAAACGGCCCGATTTTCAAGGTTCTGGCCGAGGCGCGGAGTTTTAAATCAATTTCTTCCGGAGACAAACGACGAACCGCTTTTTTCGGTTCTCCCGTTTTGTCTAGAATCCGGAATTTTTCATCGAGGTGAATGCCTTTGGCTTCGTATTTAGCCTGAATAGTCTGCATCTCTGCTTCGATTTTTGTTTTTTCCGTTTCGACCAAAGCCATATCGACGCCCTTTTCCACGAGTTTATAGGCGCGTTTGGCCGTCGGATAGGAGACTTCAAAGTAATCCGTGATTTTCAAAATCGCCGAATCCGCTTTGATTTTACCGTCTTTATCCGCGGCGTCTTTGGCTAAAGCGAGTACCTTTTCGGGTTTAGCAAGCAAACGGAGATAGTCGCGATCGGCAACCAATTTCCAATCGAAGACTTCCATTTCCTCTTTGACGTTCTTTAAGCCGAATACGATATTTTGATAAACCGTCATATTGGGCCAAAGGGCATAATTCTGGAAAAGGAAGCCGACGTGGCGCTTGGAAGCCGATACGTTAATTCCCGCATCGCTATCGAAGACGACTTGGTCCCCGATGGTAATGCGTCCCGAAGTCGGGGTTTCTAGACCCGCAATCATACGAAGCGTCGTGGTTTTGCCGCAGCCCGAAGGGCCGAGCAAGGTAATGAAGCCATTGTCGGGGATTTCGAGGTTCAAATCGTCGACCCCGTAGAATTGGCCCCATTTTTTATTGATGTGTTCTAGGACGATCTTAGGCATTTTTCTTTCCTCCTCCGATGCCGGAATCAATGGAGGCACCGGTTAATAAGTTAACGAGTAAGTTGGCGACCAAAACGAAGATGATGATGAGCAAGTTGACCGCGCTGGAGAAGGCGGTGAGACCCATTTCATCGAAATAAGAGAGCGACGTCGTGGCCATTTGGTCGTTGTTGGACACGAGGAACATGAAGAGGTTCAGTTCGCGCATTCCCGTAATGAAGGGGAGCAAGAAACCGGAAATAATCGCAGATTTTTGGATGGGGATGACGATGCGCGTCATGCGTTTCCACCAAGGGGCGCCTTGGATGACGGCCGCTTCTTCGATTTCCGGAGAAAGTTGCATCATCGCGGACAAGGAGCTTCTAGAGGCAAACGGGATGTATTTGATGGATCCGCAGAGAATCATCAAGAACATCGTGCCTGCGAATCCGGCAATGCCCATTTGAAGTCCAAAGGCGTGGAAGGCGGCAGAGAAAGCAAGAGCAGGAATCAGGTAAGGCAAGAAAGAGATGCCGTTGACATATCCTGCGAATTTGCTTCTTCTCTTTTTCGAAACGGCATAGCCAACAAGGAATCCCACCGTGCCTGCAACTAAGCAGCAAATTAGAGCAACAATGGCTTGATTTCTAAAGGCCGTCCAAATCGTTTTGTTGTAGAGAACGCCATATTGGCCATACATCCCCGCTTCTGCATTTTCGTGGTAGACCCACCATTTTGTCGTGAAGGAGGAATAGTCGCCAGGATTCGTCAGGAAGGTTTCAAGGCCAAAGGAAATAATCGGAAGGATGGAAGTCAAGGCCGTGGCGAGGATCAGCAACACGGCAAGCACCCATTTCACCACAGGATTCAGGCGAATTTTCGTCGCTTGAGCTGATTTGCCCGAGACGGTGATAAATTGCTTTCTCGAATGAAGGGAGAGCTGGTTCACAATCAAAATCAAGAAGCCGATGATGAGCATCATAATACCGATGATGGCGGCAAAGCCTTCACCAGTAATGGCTTTTAAATCGACGTAAGAGGTTGCTAGAACGCGGAAACTTTTACCGCCGACATAGTGCGCGACGGGGTAAGAGCCAACGGCGCTAGAGAAGACCAACAAAATGGTGCTTAAAATCGCGGGAACAATCATCGGAATCGTAATGCGGAAGACGATTTTCCAACGAGGGGTATTCAAAATCGTGGCCGCTTCTTCTAACGAGGCGTCCATGTTTTTGAAGATGCCGCCAATCAGGATGTAAGCAAATGCGGCATAGTGCATTCCCAAAACCATGGCGCAGGGGAAGATGCCCTGACACCACCACTTGGGGAAATGAATACCGGTGAAATAAGCGATGAATCCGTCCGCTCCGCCGGTGACGGAAGCCGACCAGAAAAGGTTTTTCCAAACAAGAGCCAACGTCCATTGCGGCATGATGTAAGGGAAAATGAAGACGGTTGAAATCCACTTCTTGCAGGGAAGATTTGTGCGCGTGACTAAAAAAGCGGCAAATCCACCAAAAATCAGGGCGAACAAGCAACTAAGCAACGCCAAAGCAATGGAATTGCCTAGCGGTACCCAAAGATAGTTTTTTCCATAATCGCCCGTTAATAAGTTCGCCCAGTTGGAGACCGAAAGTCCCTTCGTGTTGTAACCGGTGGCGAGAGCAAAGTTATATTCTTTGCCCGGGTGGACCGTTAACGAATTTTGGACGATCGACCAAAGGGGATAAAGAACAAAAAAGGAAAGCAAAACCGCCAAAATCAACAATACAAGGTTCTCCGGACGGCTGATCCAGGAACCGATTTTGGACAGAATGATTTCGAACTTCCCCCGTCGTTTCACGGAGGAGGGTGTAGCTTCTGTTTTCATAAGATGCTCCTAAGCAAGGGAAGAAGGCCGCAGAGATTCCGCGGCCTTCAGAACTTTATGGGGGAAGGTTTATTAGGCCTTGAGGTTATCGAGCCAAGTGCCGACGGAGATATCCATTCTGGCACAATAGGCGCCGTCTTCGATGACCATGTTGCCTTTGCCGTCACCGGTTCCCGTCCACCAAGAATAGCCTTTGTCGTTCAAAGCCGGGAAGACCGTCTCTTTGGTGGCGTCTTTGGTGAAGACGTAGGTTCCATTCGTTTCTTTTTCGGTGGCAAGGGTGCCCTTTCCATCCGCGGAGTGGTCTTGGTTGACGCCTGCTTTGTTGTTGGAGCAATATCCGCCGATATCTCTGCCCCAAGCGGAAAAGCCATCATAAGTGCAAGTCATGAAATGGATGAAGGCGCAGCTGGACCAGGGAAGTGGAGAAGTCTTCAAGACTTGGAGATAATGCTTGTACATATATCCGCCAATGCCTTTATAGCCATCTTGATAGGCGGCAATGGTGATGTTCTTCCTGGACGTTTCATCCGTTTCGGTGATGGAACGAAGTTTGGAATAAACGAGCAATCCGCTTTGTCCCGCCGCCGAATTCTTGACAAGGCTCGCGCAAATCGGGCCATCATCGGGCTGTTCATTGTATTGCTCGATGAAGAGTTTGATGTAAGCGAGGCCATACTTAGCGGAAGCGTGGGTGAGCTTCATGTCTTTCGCTTTTTGTTCTAACCCATCGGCAACCGTCTTAATGCGGCTCTTTTCCGTGGCATCGCCAATCGCTTCTGCAGCGGATTGGAGGATGTCCGAATATTTTTGGTTGGTGAGCATGATCAAGAAGTTACGGCCAACCGGTTCCGAGGCTGGAGCCATGAACATCGGAGTTTCGCCGGTACGGACGAAGTCCCAGCAGTTCGTGAAGGTCTTGGTTTTATCAAGGTTGTTGAATTCAAAGACTTTGTTGAGGGATTGGAGAGCAAACGGTTGTTTGTTATCGGCATCGCCTTCCCATTCCTTCGGAACATAGTTCAAGAGGTTGCCCGTTTGAACTTCTTTAGCATCAATTTGGTTGGCGTCTTGAATTAAAGTCATCGAGAGTTGGTGATTGCTGCCCGCGACATCAGCATCGATTTGAGCAAAGATACCGTTGGATTTCGGCTGGGTCCAGTCGACGGATCCCTTGAAATCTTCTTTATAGCCCGGGAACGCTTTGCGGATTTCTTCCGAAACATTTCCTTCGGCGTCCAAGCCTTTCAAATAATTGATGAAATAGGCTTGGGCGGTTTTGCCACGGCTGGAGTTACCAACGCCAACAAGGGTCTTGCCATCAAGTTCTTCAATGGCTTTGGCATAGAGTTCATTGGCTGACATTTTTTGAGCTTGCTCAATGACTCCTTCGACATAGGTGGTTTCATGGCCGCCGCAACCGGTGAGGGTCGCGCCAATGAGCGCGGCAGAAACGACAAGAAGCGATAAATTTTTCTTCATATTTGCCTTTCCGCGGAGATCTTAGGTCTTCCGCTTCTGCTGAAAAGAAGGCTTGGGTCGCTTATCCCAACGTTCTTTTTTGCATGCAAATAATATAGGTTGAAAGCGGTTACATTTCAACGGTAAGCGGTTTCTTTTTTTGACATTGTAAGTAAATTGTAAGGATGGATTTTGAAGATTTTGGAAGAAGTTTCCAAGCGAAAACGTGCATGATGTTTGCTCATTTGCCAAAGTATTAATCACTCGAATATTGATTTTCTCTCCTTTATGGTTTCCGGAAAAATCCCGTGTTTTCTAATTTTTTTAAACTCTAAAACGGTCGGTATTTCCTTGCATCATTGACGTTTATTTTTGAAAGAAAAAATCGGTAATTCGCCATGACAAAAGACTTCAAAACTTGAAGTTTCGAAAAGGAAAAATAGGAACAATTCCTTACTTTTTTATGGAAGCAAAAGACTAATCCGATTTCTTTTTGTTATTCGTTAATTCGTAAAAGCGTTGTTTGGCGACCGAATGGGCGGCGAGCAGTTCTCCGTAATAGAGATTCCGCATCTGAACGTAGCTTGCCCTTTCAGCATCGGAAACCGTCGACATATAAAGGGAAGCAAAAATCTTCTCGATTCGAAAGAAGGATTCGTAAAGATTAAGCAAAGACATATAGAAGAAATAATTCTTCTTGGAATAGATAAGGACGGGGCTAGAATGGGTGACCTCGCTCGACATCTCATAGACTTTGCTATATTGGGAAAGGCCCGCTACTTTTTCTACCCCATCACGGAAATTGAATTTGAAATTCTCCATCTTCATGACGTCGGGCACACCAAGCAACCAGCCGTATTCGATATAACGCTTCATGTCTTTGGACTTTAAGTCGATGGCTTTCATGTTGTCTTTGATTTCAACAAACATCGCGTCCGTCGCTTCCTTGGTAGACAACCCGCCTCGGAAAGCGATGCCATATTGGATATGGCGGAGGTATTTATCCATCACGGGTTTGCCGTATTTAACTAGAACGTGCAGGATGCATTCGTTTTCATGAAGAGTCCGCCAAGTGGAAAAAGCTTCCGTTTCGAATCCGCCTTCTAGTAGCATCGACACGCATTTAGCGACCTGAAACCCTTTATTCAATATATCAACGATCAAGGTTTTTTCTGGGTCGTTACGTTTATAACGGGATAGCATCCCCAAAATAAAATTGAGGTAGAGGTCCAAGGTGGACATTAAAGGACTATATCGAGAAGCAAGCCCGCCCATGCGATAAGCAAGGCGTTCGTTAGTGAAATATTTATCGAGGCTGATGGAGCAAAGTAGGCTCATGTAGCCTTCGTCGTTGACCAGTTCTTCTTGTTTTTGATCGGGGTGAGTTAATAGATAAAAAGAATGCTCATTAAATAAATAGAGGGCAAGTTGAGCGGGATTGATTCCAAGGTCTTGGATTTCCTTTCCATTCACCTGGAAGCCTTTCGCCCCTTCAAGGCACGCTTCAAAAGCAGAAAAAAGGAAGTCGCGGTTCAGCTCGCTAGGCAATCCTAGTGAATCCGCGAGAACCTCAAAATGTTTCCTTGCTTCCGTTTCGTTCATAGTTTCATGCTACTCCCGTTTAAGGAAAAGGAAAACGATTCCGCTTCTTTTTTACGAAGGAGATACTTTTGTAAAGAAGGGTAACCCAGTTCTTTGATTTCTTCCTTAGAGAAATAAGAATAGAAACAATCTTCGTCCTCGTCCGCCTCCGGGCATCCCGGATGAAAGGGGCAAGCCCAAGAAGAAGAAAGGTTTGGTAGTTCCTGAAGGAGATAGGCAAAATAAACCCCATAAACCTCAGGATAACCATCAAAAATCACGGGATGGCCTTTAAATTCCGCTTTACGGCTTGGCTTGTTTCCCAAAAGTTTCTTTTGGATGTTAATTAAACGCGGGCTTTGATACGTTTTGCTCGGATCGATTAAATAGGCAGCAAAACGTTCTGCCTTGCCTTCCTTTGTATCATTAGAGAGCAAAGACGGGGATAACGGGGCGGAAAAATAACGCACAAGATCCGCATAGGTCCAACGTGAAAAGCATTCTTCTACCGGAAGAGACTTGGGGGTGATGACGATTGCATTTTCAAACCAAGGGAAATCCATCCCTTAAGTTTAAAAGGGATGGAAGCGAAAAGGAACCCCTCTTAGCAATGCTTCTTGGGTTTAAAAGCCCTAGCCGCGGAGACGGCGCAGAGCCAGCCTTCATAACGTTCGTCGGCTTCTTCTTTATTCATCTTGGGCGAATATTTCATCTGGATCGCGTGGTTTTTCTCGATATCAAGTTTAGATTCATAGAATCCGCAGGTGAGCCCGGCAAAGTAAGCCGCGCCCAACGCCGTTGTTTCGAGACAAACAGGCAAATGGACTTCGCATTGGAGGATATCGCTTTGGAATTGCATGAGGAGTTTGTTAGCGCTGGCTCCCCCGTCAACGCGAAGGGATTTTAGTTCGAGTCCCGCTTCTTTTTTCATCGCTTCGATGACGTCTTTGCTTTGATAGGCAATCGATTCAAGACCAGCGCGGGTGATGTTATGACGTTCCGCCCCACGGGTTAAGCCGAAGATGGCTCCGCGAGTTTCATCGTCCCACCAAGGAGTCCCTAATCCTACAAAAGCTGGGACAAAATAGACTCCCGCCGTGTCGGGGCGCTTTTCTGCATACATCTCCGAATCGCAGGAATCCTCAAACCAACGGGTTTGGTCGCGAAGCCATTGAACGATGGCTCCCCCGATAAAGACGGATCCTTCTAAGGCGTAGGTGGTCACCCCTTCTTCGCGCCAAGCAACCGTGGTTAATAATCCTTGTTTGGACAAAATAGGCTTATTTCCGATATTCATGAGCATGAAGCAGCCCGTCCCATAGGTATTCTTTGAGTCCCCTTTGTGGTAGCAGCATTGTCCGAATAAAGCGGCTTGTTGGTCGCCGGCCACCCCATAAATATGGACGCCACCCGGGAAATAGGAAGCCTCACCGAAGTCGCTTGAATTATCTTGGACTTTGGGGAGCATCGCCATCGGGATATTCCAAATGCGGCAGAGTTCCTCGTCCCAATCCATTTTGAAAATGTCGTAAAGCATGGTGCGGGAGGCATTGGAGACATCGGTTAGGTGATGGCCGCGAGTCAATTTGTAAATCAACCAGCTATCGACCGTTCCAAATAATAGTTCTCCCGCTTCCGCTCTTTTTTGCCCATCGGGAATATGGTCAAGGATATAACGAATTTTGGAAGCGCTGAAATAGGGGTTCATGCGTAGACCCGTCTTCGATTGGATGAATTCGGTTTTATCTTCCCTCGCATCGCAGAGTTCTTGGGTTTGTTTGGATTGCCAAACAATCGCCGGGGCAACCGCCCTGCCGGTAGATTTTTCCCAAACGATCGTGGTTTCGCGTTGGTTGGTAATGCCGATACCAGCAACATCGTCCATCGTGGAGTTGGCTAAAACCAGCAATTCGTTGATGACGTCGATTGCTGAAATCCAAATGCGGTCGGCATCAGCTTCCACCCAACCGGGTTTTGGGTAGGATAAATCAAGGGGTCGTTGGGCCTGAAAGACTTTTTCCCCAACGGAATTGACAAAAATGGCACGGGTAGAAGTCGTGCCTTGGTCAATGGAAAGGATGTATTTTTTCTTCATGACGTAATTATAAGCTGAAAGCCCTTACAAAAAAGGGGGATTATGCTTCTGAATAATAGGAATAGAGGGCTTGATAGAACCAATTAGTTACCGCATCTTCGCATTCTGGGTTGGACGTGTTTCCTTGGGAGCCGCCAAAAAAGCATAATGATATCCTTTCGTAGCCCCATAGTTATAAAAATGAACGGGTTCGGAATAAGCGGCGCGGTATTCGCCTGTTTTCCCAAAGTAATAGCGGAACGGGCTCCCCCTTCAAAAAGGAAACGTCAACAAAATGATAGAGGAACCGTGCAGAATTTCCTTTAGAAATACGATTGTAGATTTCTTGGATGAATTTGGGGTTCAAAGAAGAGGATGGCGTTTCGTCGCCATTTATGGCAACGCAAGCAACCGTTTTGGAATTTTCTACCGTAGGGATTTCTTCAATCGATTCAATCCGTTCCCCAACGCTCCACTTCTCTAACATTGGCGCGTCGCAACAATAGGAATAAATCATAGCCTCCTTGCTAAGAAGGAATTTGGTTTGTCTTGTTGGTTCCGCAACCTCTCCACACAATGAAAGAAGCGAAAACGCATAAGGATACGCCCGTTTTTTTAAAACCATTCCCTTTGAGTCTTTGGATATAACGCCGCTATATGTCCCATAATATTTTGCATCCATGTATAAGTAAACGCCAGAATCTCCTTTGTATTGAAAAATAAAGGCTCCCAAATATTCAGAAGAGTATTGAGTATAATCAGAACGCGAACCATCGCACCACGTCGCACCATACACACCAGTAGCCGCACTGGTTTTGGACGTAAATTTCAATTCACTCCAATTCGCACTCATTGAAAACTGAATGCTCGCGGACGTATCCGTTCCGAGATTCACGCCTGCGGTCACAGAGGATGAGCCGCTAGAGGGCATTGTTTTTGGAGCCCAATTCAATATTTCTTTTTTTATTTAAAAAACTCTTATTTACTATCGTTACTATCTCGTCTAAAAGTGCCCATGTTAAGTTATATTTTTCAAAAATTCGTATCGTTTTAATACCTTCGATTCCTTGTATTTCATCATCAAAGTCATGAAAAAAGCGGTGGATTTGCACCGCTTAGGAGTCAGGATTAAATGTTTAGAACGGCCGCTTGCCACCGGCGAAGAAGGCTTCGATGTCTTCCACTTCTTTGATGATGTCCGCGGTGAGAACCTCGCACCCTTTTTCGGTGATGTAAAGGTCGTCTTCGATGCGGACTCCGATGCCGAGTTCTTCAAAATATAGACCCGGTTCGTCGGAAATGACGTTGCCCGCTTCTAGTTTGGCTTGACGGTCGCTGACATCATGGCAATCGAGGCCAATATGATGGGAGACGCTATGCCAATAAACCTTGGTGATGTCTTCTTTCTTCTCTAATAGCCCATGGGCCACGCATTCATTGGCCATATAGGTGGAAGCAAGGGATTGGAGTTCTTGGATCGTGACTCCGGGGCGAGCCATTTGGGCCACGGCTTTATTGGCCCCTAAAACAATCTCGTAAATCGTTTTTTGAATCGGAGTGAATTTGCCGTTTACGGGGAAAGAACGCGAAACGTCTCCGCAGTAATAGCCTTGTCTTGCCCCACAATCTAATAGGAGCATATCCCCGTCTTCCAAGGTTCCCATGGGGTGGGGGTAATGCAAGGTGCAGGCGTGCTTTCCGCTAGCGACAATCGTATTGAAGCTTAGCCCATTGCAGGCGTTATCATCGCTAATCACGTGGGAGAAAATATTGCTGAGCTCGAATTCACGAACCCCTGGGCGAGTCGCGGCCATGAGGGCTTGAACGCCAAGGCGCGTCGTGGCGCAGGCGGCGCGAAGGCATTCGATTTCTTCCGGTTCCTTCACCATCCGCATCTTCATGAGTAACGGGGCGACATCATAAAGAACTAAACCCGGGTAGGTTTTCTTTAAGGTTTCCCCGTAATCTTTCGTGGTGGTTTCTGCAGCGATTTTTATTTCCGGCCCTAAATCCAAATAGGCCTTATCGACGGTTCCAAAATCGCTATAAGCGCCGCAAAGTTCGGCATTTACGCGCGATTCCAGCGACCCATTGACCAAGACGTTGCGGATACCGGCGATTTGAGAGGCTTCATCTAAGGAGAGACGCTTGCCGTACCATTTTTGCTTCACCGGATCAAAAGGAGGAACAAAGAGGTATTCTTTTCTTTCCCCGGCATTAGAAACAAGCATCAAGCAGCAATCTTCTTCTTCGATGCCCGTTAAATAATAGAAGGAATGCTGTACTTCGAAGGGATAGTCCTCATCCTCGCTTTTGATCTTGGGGACTCCGGAAAAAATGAGGGCGACGGATCCATCGTCCATCCGATTGAAAAGACGTTTTCTTCTTGCTTGGTATAAGTGATTATTTTGAATGATCATTGGGACTCCATTTCTCTAGTTGGATAACGCGTTCGGGCTCGGGCAAGGGGATGGTGCCTAATCCCATCTCCTCCCATGTCTTATTCAGTTTATCACTGCTAACAAGACGCGTTTCAACTCTTTCGTCAAATTTTTCTTTTTCTAGATAAAATCCGTACCGGGAGGAAAGCCGTTTCAAGGTATCGTAGGTGGAATAATCGATACTAACAGGATAGCAATATCGTTCTACCGGGGTTAAAAATTCCGCTTTGTTTATCGCATCTAAGGCGGCCTCAACAAAACAACGCCTTAAATTACCAACGCCAAGTTTCGTTCCTCCAAAATAGCGGGCGCAGACGATCAAAGCGTGCTCAATGCCGTTTTTGGTCAAAATTTCCGTATAGGGCCTGCCCGCGCTTCCTCCTGGCTCCCCGTCATCGTTGCTTTTGGTCTTGCCTTCATAGATATAGGCATAAGGATAATGATCCGCCTTGGGGTGCTCTTTTTTAAAGGAATCAAGAATCGCCCCTACTTCCGCTTCCTCGCCAAGAGGATAAAGAACCGCCTCAAAGCGCGAATGGAGCAGGGAGGAAGTTCCAAGTTGAGAAGCCGAGGGGTAACGCATATCTTCTTTATTATATAGAAAGAGGAAACGATGGGCTTAGCAAGAAACGCTTTTCCACCTGATTTCCGTGTTAGAATAGGGGAATGAAGTCTTATTTCCATGTCTATCATTGTCCCAATTGTGGGAAACGTCATGACCCCATGGACCTCACTTGTCCTGGGTGTGGCAGAAAAAGCGACGACCCCAAGGCGGAAAGCTTCCGTCATTATTTGATTTTAAGCTGGCCAAAACAACTAGCCGTCTTCGCCCTTGGCTGGGCGGGATTTCAAATCATCGCTTCCTTCATTCAACAGATTTATCTATGGTCTTACCATACCCAAAACCCCGGGTGCACCCAAGAAGACATCTTAAAATACGCGATGTCTCCCGCTTTCCAAGGGCCCGTGAATTTCATTTCCTATGGGATTCTTTTTGGGATTTTGGCCTTGCTATTATGGAACGCGTGGAAAGGGTTCTTCTCCTCCTTCAAGCATTGGCAGGCCTATGTTTGGGGGGTGGGTGGCCTCATCGTCACCTTGATGGCCAATTCCTTCTATAGCGTGATTCTCAACGCCATCCTCACTTCTTTAGGACTGGAGTTTCAAAACAACGCGAACGAAAGCACCTTGCGGACTTTAATCGTAGCCTATCCCCTTCTATCCGTTTTGATTTTCGGGCTTATTGGCCCGTGGTGCGAAGAAATGGCTTACCGCGTTGGTTTATTTAGCTTCTTCTCCCGTTTTCACAAGGCTTTGGGATACGTCCTCTCCATCCTTATTTTTGCCCTCATCCATTTTGGATGGAACGCGATTGGAACCGAAGATATCTACGTCGAACTTTATAACATCCCCTCCTATATCATCGGCGGGGTGGTTTTAGCCGTTACTTACGATAAAGGCGGGATTGCCGCAAGCTTCACGGCCCATTCCCTCAATAACCTTCTTTCCATTTTCTTAACCATGATGGTGCAGGAGGGCGCATGAGCGAAGAATTCAAAAAACAGCATTTGGTCCTGAACGAATTCGTTTTGAAGATTCTAGGAATCGTCTTGATGACGTTAGATCACATCGGATTTTTCCTTTGCTCTTATTCGACGGATTCGGCCGCTTATCAAACCGGCTACATCTTCCGGATTTTAGGCCGCATCGCCTTCCCTATCTTTGTTTTCATGCTCGCGGAAGGAATCCGCAATACCCATAACCTTAAAAAATACCTTCTCCGTTTAGGCGGGCTATATCTCGCCATCACGGGTTTTGAGACATTAATGGTTTACGCATTCCCCAACCGCTTCTTCTCTCCGGACGGTTTAGATCCCGAGCCCTTCACCGACCTCTTCTTCTTGGCCTTAACCCTTGCTTGCTTGCGGTTAAAAGGTCCAAAGAAACTTTTAGCCATCCTTCCGATTGCCTTTCTAGGCATTTCTTTTGGATGCGGGGTCTACGACCATTTTCATGAGGACAACATCATCCTTTGGTTTCCTCGTTATCTTCGCGCGGGATATAATTTGCTGGGCTTAGGGCTCGCCTTGTGTTTCTTCTACGCGCCTAGCCTCGTAAAGCTCCTCTACGGCCAACGGCTTGTCGAAAATCAAATCGATCCCGATTTGTTTTTAAAAACAAGCATGGGGAGAAAAGCCATCAATTTATTAAGCGTGGGTTTGCTCCTTACCGTCATCGTTTTATTCTGGGGGATTTCCTATGTGACTCCGGGGAGGGAAATTAGCCCTGAGACGGACATGTCTTTAGAGACCTATGCTTTGTTCAGTGGTTTGATTTTAGCCTTCTATAACGGGGAACGGGGTTACGATTCCAAGCCCTTCCGCATCTTCACCTATCTTTATTTCCCGGTGCATATCGCTATTCTTTTCCTTCTTTTTTCCCTAGCATAATGAGGCGAAAGGAGATACCTCATGGAAAAAGAAATTCATTCCTTTGAAGAATTCCAGCAAGAAATTGCCACCGGGCTTGTCCTCGTCGACTTCTACGCGACTTGGTGCGGCCCCTGCAGAATGCTAGCCCCCATCGTTTCCCAAATCGCGGAAGAACATCCCGAAATCAAGGTTCTTCGCGTTGATGTCGATGCGGTGGAGCAATTAGCAGCAGCTTATTCCATCAATTCGATTCCAACCCTCATCAAATTCCAAGATGGGCATGCGACGGGTTTGAACTCTGGATACCTTCCCAAAGGAAGCTTAGAGAGATTCCTCGACTTATAAAGAACGCTTCAACGGCGTTCTTTTTTGTAGGCGAATGCGCCTCTTATTGCTTTCGATATTCTAAAGGCGACATGCCAAAATATTTCTTAAAGCAGTGGGAGAAATAATAGGGGTCCTCGTACCCGACTTGAGAGGCGATTTCCGCCATCTTTTTATTGGGGTCGGCCAAAAGGAGTTTGGCTTCTTCCATTCTCTTTTTCGTTAAAGTTTTGGTGAAGGAAGTCCCGTGTTTTTTAAATAAGGCAAAAACGTAGGAGGAAGAATAACCAAGGCATTTTGCTACTTCATCAACGGTCAAACTCGGGTTTTCATAATGGGCTTCCATATATTGAACCATACGGGTGAATGCCCCATCGATCCCAAAGGTACGGACGCCGCTATTGATCGTGACAATCTCGGCAATGAGGTCAAAGAAGAAGGCGCGGGTCCCCTCTTTTCCTTTTTTCGCATAAAGATCGGAAAGCAAATCCATGTGGGTTTTGTATTGGCCGTAGAGTTGGTCTAAGGCAATGCAGCTTTTTAGCAAGGCATCGAGAAGAGTGTTGAGGACCAGCAAATAGCTGTCCTTGAAACGGAGGCTGAAGACATTGTCTAGCAAGCGGTCCACCATCTCTTTGGCTTCTTCTTCCTTGCCATAAAGCACGGCATAGGAAATGTCTTTGAAGTCGTTTTCATCCACTTTGCCAAAATTCTTTTGCTGCAAAGCAAGGTCATCGTAGAACAAGACGAGCTCGTCGCCCATAATCGCGCGGAATCCTAAGGCCCATTTGGTGTGGCGGAACAATTTACGGTAGGAGAACCCTTCTTCTTTGGGGGAGGCAGATTCACTGACGCCCACGGAGAAGCTGAGTCCCGAAGCCCGTTTTAAAGAGGCGAGAAGGAAGGCAAGTTTGCTTTCGATCAAATCTTTTTCAAAAGGATTAGGAGAAACAAACAAAACGCCTAAAGAGCTCGAAGGTTCAAAGGTGAAAAAGGGGATGCTAGAACCAAACGCGGAGGTTAGGCCCTGTTCCAAAACAAAACGGGCTGTTTCCAAAGAGTCATAATTAAGGCTATCCTCTTCGCGGTCGGAATCAAATAAAGCCAAAAGAAGGAAATCCGTATCGTGAATGACAATGCCATCCGTTTTCAGTTTTTCAAGGAATTTGGGGGGAATTTCCTTCAAGGTGGAAAGGCGCAATAAATCCGTATTCCGTTCCGCTTTTAAGAAAGCGTCTCGCCGTTCTTCGCTTACCCGGTCATCTTGTTGAACCTTGGCGAATTGATCCAAACGATCTTTGGCTTTAGTTAAAGCCGCCGAAAGTTCTGCTTTTAATAACGGCTTGGACAAATAAGCCACGCAGTCCAAATCAATCGCCTGCTTGGCATAATCAAAATCATCGTAACCGCTGAGAATGATGACCTGAAGTAAGGGGTGAGTTTCTTTTAGGGTTTTCGCGAGTTCTAAGCCAGAGACGAAAGGCATTTTGATGTCTGTGATCAAAACGTCTAAATCATTGAAGGATCCCGCCGCTTCCAAAGCATCGTAGCCATTTTCATAGCATCCTAGCACTTCGAAGTCGGAATTATCCTTTAAAACGGAAGCTAAACGGCTGCGCGTGGCTTCCTCATCGTCCGCGTAAATGAGTTTATACATTGCCGTAATGATAATGCCATCCCCTTAAAAAGGGAATGGGGGAGCCAAAAACAAGCTCCATCCTCCCCCAAATCCCTCGTCAGAAATTCGAAGAAATGTCATAATAGACCCATGAAAGAAATCTTAGTGAAACTCCGCGATGGGGTGACCGACAAAAAAATATTCTCCCAAGCTCTAAAAGCAATTTCGATGGGGGACCAAAATACCACCTATTTCATTCGGGGCACCGACCAAGACGTTTCTTTGTTCTCTTCTTATTCCAAGGAAATCGTTCTTTTAAAAGACGAAAAAAAGAAATTCGACCATCAAATCTTAGACCAAGAAGAAGGTCAGGCCCTTACGACCTTTCACGTCTATAAATCCTTTGGCAAAAAGTTTGTCCTTTTAACTTCTCCTGATACTTCTTTTTCCGATTTTGCCACCTTGAACCAAACCTTTAACGAAGACTTCTATCTTTTTGAAGACGATGACGACTTAAAGGATCAGGCTTCTTTGCCGAACAATCCTCACTTCAAAGGCTTCAAAAAAATCGAAGACGTGTTCTATGACGATACCCATTTGGTATTGGTCTCCATTCGCTTCCTTCGTCTTTTTAACGCTTTTCTCTTGTCCGTGTCCAATTATTTTTCCAAGCGTCAGGAAATCAAAAATTCTTCGGGAGGATTCTTTGCTAATCTCAGCAAAAACCTCTTTTCTTGGGGGAACAAAGAAGAAAACGTCGGAAGTCTTTTCCAAGATTTGACTTCCAAATTCACCGTGGAGCATAACGCCGTAGGATATACCCTTCTTTTCCAAGAAGGCAACACGGCCTATTCCTTCATGAACGCGATGCGTTTCTTTTTGGATTGCATCGAAGGGAAGCTCGATTTCCAAGCGGATAAATAAATTAGAACGTCAAAACGCCGAAAACGCAAAGTAACGTCACGACGGTGATTTGAACAACCGTAAAAACAATCCCGCAAATCAAATAGGAATAATGATGGAGATAATCTTCCTCCCTCACTTCTTTAAACATATAGCTTAATAGCAAAGCAGGTCCTCCAAATAGAAGAGAGAGAATAATGACCTGATAGGATTTAAGCCCTTTCTCCGAGCCGGAGCGAAGGGATTTCACATAGGAAATGCAGGTCATGTAACACAAAAGAAACAAGACGATGGCGATAGGCATGAAAACAGAGAATTTCATAGGCTTTTCCTTACAAAAAAGAAAGTGATCCGAAGACCACTTTCATTATAAAGTCGAATGCTTATTTTTTCTTCAAGTACTTGACGGAGTCTAAGCAAACCGCGGCCATGATAATGATGCCTTTAAAGACATACTGAATATTGATATCAAAGCCAAGGAAGGTAAGGCAATAGGTCATGCCTTGGAAAATGATGGTGCCGAGGACGACGCCGGAGATCTTACCAATACCGCCGGAGAAGGAGACGCCGCCGATAACGCAGGCTGCAATCGCGTCAAGTTCGGTTCCATAGCCGGTATTGGGGTTTGCCCCTGCGCCCTGGAGGGCCGTAGCCGCGCCGCCAAGACCATAGAGGATACCCGCCATGACGAAGACGAGTAAGGTCGTCCAGAAGACGGAGACGCCGCTAACGGAAGCCGCTTCGGAGTTACCCCCGACCGCGTACATGTTCTTACCGAATTTCGTCTTGTTCCAAATGAACCAGACAATGGCGATGACAATGACGGCCGCGATGATGATATTGAGGTAATTCTGTCCGCGAAGGGCTTTAGAAATCGTTAAGTCCGCGTTGAAGGCCGGATAAGAGCCGTAGCCGATCATGAACAAGCCATAAATCAACAGCTGGGTAGACAAGGTGGTGATGAACGGGTGCATCTTGAATTTCGCGGTGAAGAATCCAGCGATGGCCGAGAAGAAGGTGCAAAGGAGAATAGGAACCAAGAAGGCAAGGATGACTTTCGGAACAACCGGCCAATTCACCACATCGATGGTGAAGCCAAACGCCGAAGGATAGGCTTGTCTAGCAAGAATCATGTTGAAGAATCCTGCGCCTAAGCCCGTCATACGGCCAACGGAGAGGTCGGTACCGCCAAGAAGAATCAAGCCAGCGACGCCCAAGGCGTAGAAGACTTTAACGGAAGATTGGCCAAGAATCGACATGATACTCTGTTCGGTGAAGAGGTTCTTGCCGATGCCAAGACCATAGAAAATCGAGAACAGGAAGAAGAGAATGACGATGATGTTCAAGGCATTCTTGAGCAACCAGCTTCCGATTTTGAACTCGTAGAGATAGGTCCGATATTTGTTTTCGAAGATTTCAGGAATCGAGCGGTGACCGTTGCGTGCCTTGACCATGAAGTTATCCTTGGCCAAGAAGGCGTTGTAAGAACGATCTTTCGCCGCCTGCGTCTTGATTTCATAGTCCGCCTTGCACTCTTCAAGGGCCGAATGATAGGAGACGCGGTTGGCTTTGAGGGCGATGGCGTTTTCCTTTTTAGCCCGCTTGAGTGCCTCGGGGTCCTCTGCGGCTTGAGCAAGACGATCCGCGTTTTCTTCTTTGACCTTGGCGAGGGAAATCTCATGATCTTTCTTCACTTTAGCCTTGGCTTCGAGGTAAGCCGCCTTTGCCGAAGATTTTTCTTCTTTGGCAATCGCGTTTTCTGCCTCGTAGTACTTCTTGCCCTCTTCTTTAGCAGTAAGAGAAACTTCGCGGATGATTTGTCGGACCTCTTCTTTGTGGGAGGCTTTGACTTCTTTGGCCGCTTCCATCAATTTCTTGTCGTTTTCGACAATTTTTTCCTTCACGCTCTTTTCGAGGGTCCGATTGGCTTTGACATCTCGGATTTCGTCCCGAAGAGCGATGATTTTGTCTTCCCCTTCGCTCCGCAAAGACGACAATTTGTCCAAGCATTCTTGATATTTCGCATCCTCTGAGAAAGGATTGACGATTGTTTTGCTTTCCATGCTTATCGCTCCTTATAGATATTTGGCGCACAGCTTCAAGAGTTCTTCTTGATTCGTATCCTTCGTGAGGACTTCTCCCGCAAGGCGGTAGTTGCTCATGACGAGGATGCGGTTGGTAACGCCGAGGATCTCCGGCATCTCGGAGGAGACCATGATGATGGACTTGCCTTCGTTGGCGAGTTTGATCATCAATTCGTAGATTTGATATTTGGCCATGATGTCGATGCCACGGGTGGGTTCGTCCATCAAGAAGACATCGGGATTTCTTTCTAGCCATTTTCCGACGATAACTTTTTGTTGGTTACCTCCGGAGAGGGCGGAAATCTTGTCTTTGTCCGAGGTGCATTTGACATGCATCGCGGCAATTTCCCGATCCGCGGCCTTCTTCATTTTGCCGTTATCGATGATCCCGAAGGTTTTGTATTTATCCAAGTTGGTGATGCAAGTATTGTAGATGAGATCTTCTTTTCCAAACATCCCGTTTACTTTTCTTTCTTCGGTAATGAAGGCGAAATTTTCTTTCATCGCGTCTTTGGGCGAATTGAAGAAAATTCGTTTTCCTTTGAAATAAATCTCTCCTTCGGAAATCGTGCGGCAGCCGAAGAGAGATTCAAGCAATTCACTTCTTCCCGCGCCGACGAGGCCATATACGCCTAGAATTTCTCCCTTCTTCAGTTCAAAGGAGATATCCTTCAATTTCGGGGCGTATTTGGTGGCGAGATTCTTCACCACGAGCACCGGTTCGCCCGGGGTGTTGGTAAGAGGTGGGAAGCGGGAATCGAGGCTTCGGCCAACCATCGCCTTGACGAGTTCGTCCAAATTGGTATCTTTGACGGGTTTGTCCAAGGTAACCATGCCATCGCGAAGAATGACGACTTGGTCGCAGAGATTGAAGATTTCGTCCATCTTATGGGAGATGAAGACGAAACTGATGCCTTGAGCTTTCAATTTTCGGACGATTTCAAATAGCTTGGTGACTTCTCTTTCCGACAAGGAAGAGGTCGGTTCGTCCAAAATAATGACTTTGGCGTTATAAGAAACGGCTTTGGCAATTTCAACCATCTGCCGCTGCGAGACGGACATTTTTCTCATCACCGTCTTCGGCGAAGTGGCAATCCCCAAGTCATTGAAGAGTTTGACGCACTTCTGATACATCGCTCTTTCGTTGATGACCAAGGAACCCATCGTGGGGTACCTTCCCAAGAACATATTATCGAGAACCGTTCGATCGAGGCATTGATTCAATTCTTGATGAACCATTGCCACGCCTTTTTCAAGAGCTTCTTTCGGACCGGAAAAAGAGATGGCGTTCCCATCTAGTTTGATGGTGCCGGAATCGCGGGAATAAATGCCGAACAAGCACTTCATCATCGTGGACTTGCCGGCCCCGTTTTCACCCATCAAGCCTAGAATTTGTCCCGGCTCGACGTGCAAATGGATATCTTTCAGGACTTTGTTCTTGCCGAAGGATTTCGATAAGCCGTCAATTTCTAATACATATTTATTAGCCATCTTTTCCTCCTTTGCTAATACGCGACGAATCCGCGGGGGTTGATTCCCGCGGATTCGCTGCATTCATGGTTTCAATTACTTATTTGGCAAGACCCGCGAAGTAATCCACGATCATTTCGCCCTGAAGTTTGCCGCCTTGGATCGCATCGAATCCAACGTAGTAGATCGATTTGAAGCGGGAATCCTTCATGACAGCCGTATCGGTGGTTCCATCCGCCAAGGTGCCTTGTCTGTTCCAGAAGATAACCGGAGCGCTGGTCGGGTTTTCTGTCGTAGCGCCGACGAGGTTGGCAATCTTGTCGAGGTAAGCTTGGGTACCAGTGGTCTTGACCATGTTGATGATGTAAGCATCATAACCGGTCGCGGTGTCGAGGAAGCCCATGAGCTTAGTGTCGTCAGAGCCGTCGCCCTTGGCAACCGTAACATCGAAGTTGAAGAGATCTTTGTAGTGGTTGAAGAGCGGTTGCATCGAGGAATTGAGGAAGGTGTCGGATTCGCTGTAATAGCTTTGCCAGACCTTGGCCTTTTTGCTGGTGCCTTTCTTGACTCCTGCTTCTGCTAAGGTCGTGATGTCGCTGGTCATGAAGCTGTCGACGTTGGCAGCGGTGACGGCAACGTTATCGACGAGAAGGCTGTGGGCATCGGCACCATAGGTGACTTTGGAAGCGATTTTGCCATAGCCATTGGTGGAATCCGCGGTGAAGCCTTTGGTGTAAACATCTTCGCCGGTCAATCCGTCGACAGCGTTACGAGCGGCCATGTAGATGGCAGCGGCCTGCGCTGGGGCGTTCTGGTTGATCGTGCCCATGATCTTGCCATCCTTGATGTATTGAAGGGTGGATTGGTTGGAGTCATAACCGAAGATCGGCATGCCATCAACCCAGTTGGAAGCACCGATGGCGCCTTCCGCCATACCATCGTTATTGGAAACGAAGAAATCGATGTCCGGGTTGGCGTTGAGCCAGGCTTCAGTGGAAACCGTGGCAGTTTGTTGGTCCCAAGTGGCACCGGCGGTGGATTTTTGTTCGCCGTGGGCAACTTCGTTGACCTCGAAGGTCTTGTCGCCTAATTTGAGGCTGCCCTTGACTGGGCTTTCCATGTTGGCATTGGCGTTATGCTCGGTCGGACGGGTTCCGAGAGCTTCGCGGATGCCGGCGGTACGAGCCGCGGAGTCGTTGTGGTCAACTTGACCGATGAGAAGGGCGTAGTTAAGGACGCCGTCTTCGCTGGCCTTCTCCCAAGACCAGGTGGAAGTGCCGCCGCAAGAAGCAAGCAACATTCCGAAGGCCGAAAGGCCCATCAATGGAATTAAACGTTTTTTCATGTTTTCCTCCTTTTAATTCCTAGCAGCTCTTCCAAAAGAATGAACTGCATTTATCTGGCATTATTTTTATAAGAAAGCGCTTTCGAGAGAATGTATTTTTCTACAATGAATCTCGAAAATACTACTCAATGTAAGCGCTTTATTTCTACTTTTTTACGATTTTTTCTCCTTTTACTTTGTAAAAATTGCCGTCTTGTTCGACATTTTCCTTCAAAGTGGGGAAAGGGGTCCCTTGAGTCAAAGTTTGGTAGAGGGAGGCTAAAACTTCCGCTTGCGTCTCCCCGTCATTGAGCACGGTTCCTAGCAGATATCCTTGTTCTACCGCTTCTCTCCCTTCTTTCGTGGCATCTACCCCCAAAATGGGGAAGTATTGGTCTAAGAAGGGCAAAGAATCGTCTTGGTTTTCTTTTAGATAATCGATCGCGCCTAAAGCCATGGCGTCGTTATTGGACAAAAGCAATTCGACGTTGACTCCTTGCAGGGCAATCTTTTTCATTTCGTCGTAGCCTTTGCTTTTTTCCCAATCGCAATAGGCGACTTCGCTCAACTCAATTTCATAACCAAAAGAACGCAAGCCATCCAAGGCATATTTCGTTCTTGCTTCCGCGTCCTGATGAGACAATTCGCCCCGAAATAAAGCGACTTGGATTTTGCCGTCTCCGTTTTTATCAAACTTGGATCCTTTGAAATCTTTGGCTGGGCCAAAATAAGAATAGGCGATTTCGCTTTGGGCCGCCCCTTCATAGGCGGGGTTAGAACCCACAAAATAGATATTTTCCTTGGCCCATTCGTTTCCTTCCGTGTCTTTTTTTAAAGGTTCGCGGTTTAAAAAGAGGAGGGGCGTGTCTTCGTTTTGGGCTTTTTCGATAAGGACGCTAGCGGAAAGACGGTCCACAATATTAACAAGCAAAGGACGTCCTTTATTATTTTCTAACGCTTTCACAACCTGCGAATTTTGGAGGCTTTGCTTTCTTTGGGCGTTATGAACTTCGATCTCAATCCCTTTTTCTAAAAGCGAAGCCTTCAACGACTTTTGTAGGCTAGCAATAAAAGGGTCGGTATCATCATAAATAAAGAGGTCCGCCACCTTCCTTTGCTCGCCACAGGAAAATAAAGACAAGGCAGAAAGCAGGAATAAACTCCATTTACTTGTTCTTTTCATGGCCTTCTCCTTTCCAAGGGATGAGTAAAGAAACCATCGTCCCCTCATCGAGTTTGCTTTGAATCGTGACGTCGGCTTTTTGTCCATAATAAACGCGCAGGCGAAGATAAACGTTTTTGAGTCCAACGCCCTTTGCTTCCGTTTCGTCTTTAAGAGAATTCTCCAAGGCTTGGCGGGTTTCTTCGAGCATTCCATACCCGTCATCGGAGATTTCAAGGTGGATGAAACCGTCTTGGGGGTATCCCCTGACGGAGATGAATCCCTTTTCTCCTTCTTTTAGGCCATGGTTGATGGAATTCTCAATGATCGGCTGCAAGATCAATTTGACGACATCGACATCCAGGATGCTTTCATCCACATCAAAGGAATAATCAAAAGCATCTCCAAACCGCAATTTTTGGATTTGAAGGTAATTCTTTGCATGCTCAATTTCTTTCCGAAGAGGAATGATGTTTTTGCCCTTGGAAATCGAAATGCGGAAGAATCGCGACAACGCAACAATCATTTCCTCCGCCTTCTCGTTTTCCTTCTTGTCGATGAGGGCGAGGATGCTATCGAGGGTGTTATAAAGGAAATGGGGGTTAATTTGATTTTGCAGGGCCAAAAGTTCGCTTTTCCTCTGTTCTTCCTTTTCGTAGATAATCTTTTTCGTGAGGTCTTCTACGCGCTTAATGAGAGCAGAGAACGAATGATCCAATTCCACGATTTCTTTGGAACCAACGATGCCCAGGCGTTTGGATGGCATGTCTTCAAGCGTCACGATTTCGCTCATCTGCTTGCTTAGGGAAAGCAAAGGTTTAGCGGAGCGCCTCGCCACGATAAAGACGATTGCGGCAGACCCAAGCAGGGCGGCCGTTCCGATAAGGGAAACATATAGTGCAAAGGAACGGATGGCCTCTTGAACGGCGTCGCGGTTCAAGAAGACGCCCAAACGCCAGGACGTATTGCTGATGCTAGAGGCAAAAACGAAGAAGGAATGCCCCGCCACGGAATAATTGCCCGTTCCGACAACCAAACCCTTTAGGATATCGATCTTATTGACCAAGTTTTCCGGCATGGAAGAATAGACCACGCGGTAAGACTTGTCGTAAATAACGAAATTCCCGCCTTCGCCAAGCGCCGTTTCATTTAACGAATCCACGATTTCGTTGAAGGAGAATTCCAAATGGAGGACGGCATCGAGGCTAGGATCGCGGTCATAAGAAGCGTAGCGGGACAAAGAGAAAGAATAGGGGTAAGCGGGATTGGCGTTAGAAGGCAGCGTCAAGACGGGAATCAGTTTGTCTTCGCCGGATTCAAAAGTCTGGTGGAACCATTCTTGCCCCGAGGCATTAGGCACGCTCTCCCCTTTTCCAGCCGAAGCAATGAGTTCGCCGGTAGAGGCTTTATACATCGAGGCGGATATCACTTCTTCTTTTAAGGCGAGCAGGCTTTCAAAATCTTGGGTAATATCTTTTTGAAAAGTCGATTCATCGTCCAAATCGTTATAGGCGCTTAAAACCACGTCGGAATTACGAAAAATTTGGGTGAAATACGAATCATAAGTGCCAAGCAACTGCTCGCCGGTAGCCTGCAAATTCGTTTCCGAGGTCGTAACCACGCTTTCGCGATACAGGAAATACGAACTGATCATGATGGAAGAAACAAGTAGCAAAAGGGTCCCGCACAAGGGGGCGAGAAGTTGGGTGTAGAGGGAACGGGGTTTCTTCATCGCATTCTAATTTAGCATCTTTCCAAAATTTAGATAGTTCGTCATGGTCGGGGGCAGTAACGATTTTAGCTCCTCAATTTCGGTTCACTATGCAAGTGAAATAATGATAATCCCGACCCCTTTAAAAGGGAATGGGGGCAAAGGAATCCTTTCCATTTGTCGGACGACGTTTGCATTTCGATGTAGCCACATCTTTACAACAACGCATTATTCCCCTTGAAAACACGTGTAGTGGTTTCGCTGGTCAGAATTTTGTACCAATTGAAAAAGGGCGCCCCTTCTTGTTTGGATGAATTTTAACGATAGGCTCCCAAATCAGGCAAAGTTATCCGTGATGGAAACGTAAGTGTTCGACGTATTCTTTAAAGCGCGAAGGTGGAACACGATGGTCGAATGTTCTATTTCAGATGATGTGAAACAAAATCGCTAGCCGATAGCCTCCCCCCATCCCAAACCCCATAGGGGGTTCGCGCCGGGGCGAAAGAAAAGGCATCCCGCCTTATAATGTTTTCGACCAAGAAAGCATGAAAGGAGATGCCGTGGGCATTATAAGCGAAAGGGCGAGGGATTCCTGCCCTACGATCCGGAGACGAGGCTCCGTTCGGTGAGGAGGGCCGCGGAATCGGGCTGGAGCATAAGGAAGGCCCTCGCCTGCTGCAAGGCCAAGAGGACCAGCTTCTGGAGGCGGAGGAAGAGGTACGGCGGCACCGATTCCTCCCTGGCGGACAGGAGGAGCCACAGGCCCCACTCGGGGCACCCGAGGAAGGCGCCCAAGAAGACGACCCGCAAGATAAAATGCCTCCGCGACCAGGCGAAGGGGAAGAGGCTCCTCCATTACGCCAACGAGCATTCCGCGCACGAGGCCGTCAGGGGGCTCAAGAAGGCGATTGCCTTTTTCGGATACAAGCCGAAGGAGATACAGACCGACAGCGGCTTCGAGCTCTCCGGCAGGGCCAGGGCCAAAGGGGGCGGCTTTCCCGCCGTCTGCAGGGACGGCCCCAATTTCCTCGAGCGGTTCTGCCTCGAGAGCGGCATGGCGCACAAGCTCATCCGCCCGGGGACGCCGGAGCGCAACGGCAAGGTCGAGCGATCCCACAGGATCGACCAGGAGAGGTTCTGCAGGACCCTGAGATTCTATTCCCTCGCCGACCTCGCCTCCCAGGGGGCGAGATGGAGCAGAAAATACAACGACATGCCGAGGATGGCGCTGAAACCGAGGCCCCCGAACCAAGTGGAGATTGAAAAGCTGAGGAAGCTGATGCAAGATACAGGCGAGGCCAGATGCCCGAGGCTTCTCAAACGTTTCACATCAATTGAGAACTAACAATCTTTTTTAGATTCTCGCAAAAAACATTTGGACGAGGCGCGATGCCGTGCTATCATAATGCCCGCTACGGACCATTGGTGTAGCGGTCTAACATGCTTCCCTGTCACGGAAGAGATCACGAGTTCGAATCTCGTATGGTCCGCCAGGTTTGCAGGTGTAGTTCAGTGGTAGAACACCAGCCTTCCAAGCTGGTTATGCGGGTCCGATTCCCGTCACCTGCTCCAACTGCAAACACTTCCCGACCTCATGGCCGGGGATTTTTTTATTTGCCATTCATTCTAAAAGAAGGGATGCCCAGCTTCCTTTTACATGTTTTCCTTTTCTCCCTTTCCTCTCGCCCCTATAATCCCATTTATGAGCAAAACGATTTTACTAGCGACGAGCAACCCGGGAAAAGTCCTGGAATTCCAAGAGGTTTTAGGACCGCTAGGCTACCAAATTCTTTCCCCCAAGGATTTAGGTCTATCTTCCAACCCCGAAGAAAACGGGACCACGTACCGAGAAAACGCATTCATCAAAGCCTTTGATCTTTCTTCCCGTTCCCCTTACCCCGTTTTAGCCGATGACTCAGGGCTAGAAATCCGCGCCTTAGGCAACGAACCTGGCATCCATACAGCAAGGTATGCCAAACAAAACGGGGGATTCCCCGCAGTGTTTGACGTCGTGACGAAACGCTTAGAAGGTCAAAAGGATCGCTTCGCTTGCTTCCATTGCTCTCTTTGTTTGATCGAAAAGACGGGGGACGCACCCCTATATTTTGACGGTATATGCCCGGGAACCATTCTATTTGCTCCTAGTGGAACCCATGGCTTTGGCTATGACCCCATCTTCCATAGCGAGGAAGCCGATATCGATTTTGGTCAAGCCAGCGACGAAATAAAAAACCGCTTCTCCCACCGAGGAAAAGCGATTGCTAAATTGGTCGAATATTTGCTTCAAAAATAGAATCCAAAGCCGAAAAGGATGAGAACTTGGGCCAATAAATAGGTTCCCATAATGTAGAAATCCCTTCTTTTATCGTCTTTGATAAACAAGGTTTTCACCAAATAGGTGTCGGAAATGCAGAAGAAAAGCATGCCCGCGAGGTTGAAATAGCCGACGGGTTGCATTTTGCTGACAAGGGCGAGGATCGCCGCGACCAAATCCAAAGCAATCGAGGCAAAATATAGGACGCCTCCCGCGGCTAGTCCCGGGGTTTTGATGGCTTTGTGAAGCAACGGGTATCCCACGGCTAAAATCACGACGGCGATGCCGACGAAGATCCAATATTGATAAGCGGGCATCGGAAAGGAAATCCAGAAATAAGTAAAGATGAAGGCAAGGTGGTTCAGAAAGAAACAAATCGTCCCCGTGACTAGCATCCACACCTTATGCTTGAAAATGAGCAGCACATCTCCCATTGCGCCGAGAGCAAATCCTAAAGCCACCCACCAAATATCCGGGTGCCAAAAGGCAAACATTAAGCTTAAAAAAGCGACGCAGAAGGGTTTTACGATTTTTCGTGGCAATTCCCATTCCAAAAAAGCGAAAAAGAGTTCTAACGCCGTCGATACAAGAAAAAAGGCAAAGAATGCATAGCAAGCAAAAGGCAAGGCAGAGAAATCCATGGTAACTCCAATCTCGAATAGTCTAACCTATTTACCCGATTTCGCCTATACTATTTCCCAAAGGCAGGTAAAGCCATGAAAGAAAAAGAAGGCTCCTTAGGGGCGAGAAGGTGGATTTCCATCGTTTTGATTGGATTATTCGGTCAAATCGCATGGGCCATTGAAAACAATTACATCAACCTTTGGGTGTATTCCCAATCCCACACGACCGATCACATCAACTGGATGACGACGGCCTCGGCAGTTGTAGCAACGTTAACGACCTTTTTCCTAGGAGCCCTCTCCGACAAACTTGGAAAACGGCGAATCTTCATCTCTGCCGGTTATACGATTTGGGGCATATTCGTATTCCTTTTCGGCGTGATGTCTTTATCCAATATGGAAGTCTTAAGTGGCGGAGCAGGGGCCAAAGCCCTAATGCTAGTTGGAGTTTTCAACGTCATCGTCGACTGCATCATGACTTTCTTTGGCTCCACGGCGAACGATGCTTGCTTTAACGCCTATGTAACGGACCAAACAAACGAAAAGAATCGCCCTTTGGTGGAAAGCGTCTTGAGCGTGCTTCCTTTGGTTTCCTTGGCTGTCATGATGCTTGTTGGCCTTGGGCTAGGAATTCCTGATGCCACCAAAACCGCCGCGGAAGTTGCCAAACCTTGGTTCTGCTTCTTTCTGATTTTTGGAGTTTTAACAAGCGCGGCTGGCATCGTCAGCTTCTTTTTGCTTCCCAAAGACACTTGTTTGCCAAATCGCGAAGAGCATTATTTCAAACAAATGTTCGTGGGCTTTACGCCGAAAAAGGTCAAGTCGAACCCTTTGTTCTACATCGTTTTGCTCGCCTTCCTCTTCTTTAATATCGGCGTCGATAGCTTCATGCCCTATTTCCTTGTTTATTTCCAAAAAATGGAAGCCTTCCAAGGAATGGGATTCTACGCGGGGCTCGGAATCATCTTGGGGATTGCTAGTGTCCTCACGATCGTCGTTGGCATTTTCATGGAGAAAATCGGCAAGGGAAAGGTTTTGATTCCTTCTGTCGTTTTGATGGCCGGCGGAGCATTGGGCTTATTCTTTTCTGGCGATTCCTTTGGGCTAGATTGCCTTTTTGGAACCTGTATGATTGCAGGATACTTGCTGGGAACAGCCTCTTTAGGCGCGAGCATCCGCGACTATACGCCCAGCGAAGACGTGGGTAGCTATCAGTCGGTTCGCATGGTCTTTGCCGTCATGCTTCCCATGGTGATTGGCAGCAATCTCTCCAGCGCGGTTTTCCAAAGCGGAATGGCGGAAAACGAATATGGCGCCATGGAGAAGAGTCCCGATAAAATGATGTTTCTCGTAACCTTGGGGGCGGCTCTTTTGTCCCTTGTTCCGATTGTCTGGCTGCTTCTAGCAAGCAAAAAGAAGCAAAATCCAGTTAAAAGCAAGAATTAGAAGGTTGTCCTCTTGAAAAGAGAACGTTATACTTTCGCCTGGTAGGTTTTTAGTGATGAAAAGCAAAAAATTGAATCTATTCCTCGGCATCGTCGTGACCCTTTGCGCCCTCGTTGCCATTTTCGGATTGTTTGGCGAAGCCTTTGGCAAAATCGGCAACGTCCCCGCGGGCCGCGGATCGGCTTATGATCTCATCTTCCAATATGAGAAACACGGCTACAACTCGATGCCTTGGCTCATCGCCGGCTTCAGCTTCCTTGTTTGCGGTGCGGTGACGGGTCTCCTCAGTGCCTTCCTTCCCGGCAAAATCGGAGCGATTAGCTTCGGCTTGACCCTTCTTCTTCTCGTGGCCAGCGGAGTCATCTTCCTCTTTGGGAAAGACATCTTCCTCGCGGCGGGAACGGTTTCGGGAGCAACGGATGAAGATACGGCGCTTCTATCTATCGGAACGGGTTTCATTCTTCCGGCGGTCTTTGGATTTGTCGGCGGAGCCTTAAGCCTTTATGGGGCTTATTCCTCCTTCAAAGCCTAATTTCCAAATCCAACAGGGAGCCTCGAAAGGGGCTCTTTTTTCATAGTCCATCGAGATTGAAATGTAGATTGTATTGGATTTATTTCGATGAAATCGGAACATTTGTGGATAATTTCGCAAAAAATAAATTTTTTTCGTTATAGATAAGGCAGGGAGGATTCCTTTATGGGACGATTCCCCGTTAACGCCGCGCGCCGCCCTAGCAATGAGGAAAGGCATGCTCGAACTCATCGCCCTCGTGGCCTTGATCGATCTGCTCCTAGTAAGGGGCGGGGACCGCCACGACGACGAAGAGTGAATGAAAAGTGACTCCCGACAAAACGGGAGTCACCCACATCCACTAATAGTATAGGGCGATTCCGCGCGGCGTCAACGCCCCTTGGGTCCCAAAAAGCCTAAGGGGTTTCTTGCCCAATCATGAAAAATGCAGCCCTGAAAAGAGCTGCATTCCATTGAAAGTCGAAGATTGAATTTAATCCGCCAAAGTTCCCATGGGATCCCATGGTTCCAAGTGGGTCGGAGCGGCTTCTGTTGCATCCAGTTCTTCTTTTGAGAGATATTTTTTGGCAACAACCGCCTGATAGACGAAACGGGCAAACCACGATTCGGACATCGCAAAATATCCACGGTTTCCGCAGTCGGTTCCCCAAGAGTTTTCAATCTTCCAACGAATTGGCTTGCCGTCCTTAAGATCCACACCGGTAATAAGCATCGCGTGGTTCATAGCCGACGCTCCATAATCGAGCATTTGGGCCTTCTCAAATTCAGGAGCAAACCCGATGGCGGATTCATAATCCAAGGCATTGTCGTCCCAAGCGGCGCTATTTCTATCGCGATAAAAGGAAACATCACTTCCGAACCAAACGGGTAGGGCATCGCTTAATTGTTTGATGATCAATTCTTCCATGCGAGCCATCGTCAAATTCAAGTGGTTGATAGGCTTCCCTTCGACAACGTTGCCGATATAATCGACCGTGAAGTTCTTGTTGAAGGGTTTGTCGTTGGTAGGAGAATTGATAAGGGATTGATAGTCCTCCAGAACATCGCCAAGGTATTCTTTGGCGAAGCTTTGCGGGGTTAAATCGTGTTCGATATGATATTTTTTCTTATCATCATAATAGGCAAAATCAAAGGTTTTGGGAGGAACGCCGAAGGCATTCAGGCAAAGGGTGTAAATCTTTTCCAAATACCGGTTTTTAAGAGGACGGATTTCTTCTTTTTTGGATTCC
This sequence comes from uncultured Bacilli bacterium, assembly GCA_934700895.1. Taxonomy (GTDB): domain Bacteria; phylum Bacillota_I; class Bacilli_A; order RFN20; family CAG-826; genus Alloenteromonas. The sequence goes on along the minus strand of CAKUXV010000003.1, from coordinate 230,428 downwards.
ACGGCCAAAGCGCGCGCTTCCGAAGCAAAACGACGGATGTAGGAATTGATCAAGAAATCAATTTCGCGGGTAGTGTTGGATTGGTAGGTCTCGGGGAAAACGCTTTTGGGCATCAAGCCATACTTGCGTACTAAGTTCACAAACATATCCCATTGTCCGCCGTCATTAACGGGTTCATGAAGAACATGGTGGAATACGCGTTCATTGGGGGAATAACTCGACAGTTCCAAAATGGATTCCATCGCAAAGTTGCTTTTTTCGATTTTATCGAAGAGGGCAATGTAATTTTGAGACAATTCGAAATCGTCCATCTTCAGGTTTTTGGCCATGATTTCACGGCAAAAATTTAACCCAGCGAAAATCCAGCAACGGCCGCTTTGTCTTTGGTTTAAGGCCGACATCGTTTTGATGTCGATGGAGAAGACGGGATTTACGCCTTTTAGCGAAGACGGATTGAAAACCACGTCCGAAATCGAATTGCGGGACATCGCGTGGCTAATCACCGCGTTTTTTGGGTCCTTTTCATAATCTTCGTCAAAATGGCTGCGGAGCGCTTCATCCAAAGCGCCATCCATGATATTTTCCATGAGGAATGCCTCCTTTAATCCACTTTAGAGATTATCCTCTTTCTTTCCGTTTGCTTCAATGGAAATGAGCCTTGCAAGGGGGTAAAATAGCCAAGGAAAGAAGGATTTTTTGAAAATGAATGACGAAACCAGAAAGAATTTAGAACGCTTCCTTCAATACGTTCAAATCGATACGCAGTCCGATGATGTTTCCGCCGCTACGCCAAGCGCTTCCAAGGAGCTCAATCTCACAAGAAAGTTAGCAAGCGAATTGGAGGAGTTGGGCATCCCTCACGAAATCGATCAATTTGGCAGACTTTATGGCTGGATGAAAGGGGAAGAGGATTGGGACCCCATCGGGCTCAACGCCCACGTAGACACTGCCCTAGAATGCTCCGGAGCCAACGTCAAACCGCGGATAATCGAAAAATATGACGGCGGAACCATTGTCCTAAACGAAGCCTATTCGATGTCTCCCAAAGAATTCCCGACGTTAGGCGAACATATCGGCGATGATTTGGTCGTCACCGACGGAACCACGTTACTTGGGGCCGATGATAAAGCGGGGGTCGCTGCGATTATGGCGGTCCTCCACTTCTTCCACGATCATCCCGATATTCCCCATCATCCCATTTCGATCCTATTTACCCCTGATGAAGAAATCGGAAGAGGACCCGAGCATTTTAACGCCAAGAAATTCGGGGCCAAATACGCCTACACGATTGATGGAGGCTATTACCGGGAAATCGCTACGGCAACTTTTAACGCCGCCCATGCCGATGTGACCCTGCACGGAGTTTCCATCCATCCAGGGGAAGCCAAAGGCAAAATGGTAAACGCTTCTAGCCTTGCCTTCGAATTCGACCGTTTGCTCCCGGAAAAGAAACGTCCGCAGTTCACGGAAGGATTTGAGGGATTCAACCATTTGGTGGGTATGGATGGCGGCGTCGACACCGCCCACCTCCATTACATCATCCGCAACCATGACCGGAAAAAACTCGAGGAGCAAAAAGAAGAATTCCGCTTCGCTAAAGCAAACCTAGAAAAGCGTTACCCCTCCGCTTCCATTGAGTTAGAAATCGGAGACGATTACAAGAATATGCAGGAAGTCTTGGATGAGCACCCAGAAGCCGTTGAACAAGCTAAAAAGGCCTTCGCGGTCCTTTCGATCGATCCCATTTTCCCGCCGATTCGTGGAGGAACTGACGGAGCGACCTTCTCTTTCCTTGGCTGTCCCACCCCCAACCTTGGCACGGGAAGTTACAACCATCACGGCAGGTTTGAATACCTCTCCGTCCAAGAATGGGAAACGATGATTGAAATCGCGAAAAAGATTTTGATGATTCGTTAATTTAGTAAAGAGGGCTTCGGTCCTCTTTTTTCATGGATTTTTCTTTTTGTCTCTTTATGATGAATGCAGGAAAACCCAGGAGGAACTTCATGAAAGTCTTGATGATCAATGGCAGCTGCCATGAAAAAGGGTGCACCTACACCGCCTTAAACGAAATCGCCAAAGTTTTGGAAGCCGAGGGCATCGAATCCGAGATTGTTTGTTTGGGCAACCAACCCATTCGGGACTGCTCGGGATGTGGAGGATGCAGGAATCATAACGGATGTGTCTTTACCGACGATGTAGTCCATTCGTTAGCGGAAAAAGCAAAGGAAGCGGATGGGTTTATCTTTGGAACCCCCGTCTATTACGCGCATCCTAGCGGCAGAATCCTCTCGGTTTTAGACCGCTTATCCGTTTCAGCCGGGCAGTATTTATCCCATAAGCCAGGCGCGGTAATCGCCTCGGCAAGACGGGCGGGAACCACCGCAAGCCTTGACGCATTAGCCAAACACTTGGGGATTCTAGAAATGCCCGTGATCACTTCTTCTTATTGGAATATGGTCCACGGCAATAACCCCGAAGAAGTCCTTCAGGATTTAGAAGGGCTGCAAACGATGCGAAATCTAGGGCGCAATATGGCTTGGATGCTTCGCTGCATCGAAGCGGGCAAAAAAGAAGGAATCGACGTTCCAATTTCAGAACGTGGAGCAAAGACGAACTTTATTCGTTCATCCTGATTTAACGGGGGCGACCCCGTTTTCTTTTGTCCTTGTGTCTTATCAAGATGCAAAACTATCTCTAGGGGAGTATAAATTTTGTAGTATCTCTTTGGAGATAGGAGGCGAGAAAGGCGAAATTGACTTTAGATCACGGGTCCACTCAAATTATCGAAACTCCCGAATTTGGTAAAGGAAAATCCTATAACGACTTTGGCCAGGGATTTTATTGCACCGAGGAGATGGGTCTTGCTAAAGAATGGGCTTGTCTGATGGGGATTGATGGGTACGTCAATCGATATTCCATCGTTTTAGATTCTCTGAATATCTTAGATTTACGAAATTCTTCCTTTAACATTCTCCATTGGTTAACATTGCTAACCGAAAATCGACCAATTCCCATTTCTACGCCGATGATGAAAAAAGGAATCTCTTGGCTCCAAGAACAGTTTCATATCGATATTACTCCTTTCGATGCCATCATCGGTTATCGCGCGGATGACTCCTATTTTTTCTTTTGCACGTGCTTTTTTGTCCAATCAAATTTCCTTAAATCAACCTTATTACGCGATGAAATTAGGGAAGCCCGGAGATCAATTTACGCTAAAAAGCAAAAAAGCATTCCAAGAATTGCGTTTTGAAGGATACGAATCCGTAGAATCCTCCTTGTATTACGCCAAACGGAAATCTCGAGACGAAAAGGCTCGTGCTTCTTATCTTCAAATCTTGGATAGCCTGGACGAGGACGGGGTCTATCTACGAGATTTAATTCATAAGGAGAAAATATACGCCTATAAAAAGGAATATCTGGAAGATGCGATGAATAATCTTGGGGATGCCTTGGATTATGCCGTCTCCATCTGTGGGCTTACTTCCGATGCATTCTTAAGCCTTTTCATCATCTCTAGAATCGCCGATCAATTTGAATCCGGCGTGGCGAAATTTGTCGCCGGTTTATCGGGAGCCGAATTGGTTCTCACGGTATTAAGCTCATCCGGAATTTCGCGGCAAGCTCTTTTGCCGCCTCCTGTTAGTTATGCCCGATCCGAGCATTATTGGTGTGGATATATCCTTGCTTATTTTCAATGGAAAACCGGGATGTCATTTCGCAAGATTTTATCCACACTACCGGCGAGTGAGATAGAAAGGATGTATCCCGCCCTACACGAAGCATCAGAAGAAAAGGCGGTAGACACTTTTCTAGACTTCATAAAGGCAAAAAGAAAGCCAACAAATCTTCAGACAATCCGCAAAGCGAAAAAAATGTCTCAAAAAACGTTATCTTCTCAATCCGGGGTTTCTCTTCGGAACATTCAGCAATATGAGCAAAGAGTTAAATCCATCAACAAGGCCGCCGTAGAGACTTTGATTTGCCTCTACAAAACCCTCGGTTGTCGAATGGAAGATTTGATAGAACCATTTTAAGCAACAAAAAACGGGGAAGAATCCCCGCGAATGGTTTCTTTTGGCTGGGGTGGCTGGGATCGGACCAGCGCATGTGGGTTTCAGAGACCCATGCCTTACCACTTGGCTACACCCCAAGACGCATGGAATATTCTACGCGAAAGGGCGCCTCCTGCAAGACTTTTTTATTCTTGCCATGACAAGGAGGCCTTTCTTTTCCCCATTCCCATAATTTAGGAATCTTTTTTGTCGCGCCTTGCATGTTTTCTTCCTGTGGTATAATGAACGCATTCTTACATAAAAGGAGATTCGCTATGAAGATTCTGCTTGTTTCCTTTCCCCGTTATTCTACCGACACCATTAATCCCGGAGAGGAACTTTTAAAAGGCATCGCCGATAAAGACGTCACGTCGCTTCTTTTGCCTTTGTCCTGGTCGCGTTCTCAAATTTCTTTGGAAAATAGAATCCGCGAAATCCACCCCGACGCGGTTATCATCATGAACCTTTGCCCTTATCGGGATTTGCCCACTCTAGAACAATACGCCTCCAATAAAAAGGAATGGGTCGAGCCCGATATCGATCAAATTCTTGCTAGTGGAGAAGAGATTGAAAAAGGCGGACCGAGAAACCGTGCCACTTCTTTGGATTTAGACGCTTTATCCGTTTATCTCTCCGCCCAAGGGCAAAGGAGTTCTCGTTCTTTTGACGGAGGGTATTTCCTCGATAACCAAGCCTATTATCTTAGCCTTGCTCGTTGTCCGAATTCGCTTTTATTCCATCTTCCTAAGCCGGAGGAATTGCCTTTATCCGAACAAAAGGAAGCTTTGGAAACCCTCTTGAATTTCTTGCGGGCTTAAGCGGCGTCTATGCAGTCTTTATAAGCGTCGCTATCGGCGCGAGTTTTACTTTCCCTTTCCCGAAGCATATCGATGTCTTCTCCCGTTTTGTTGGAATGAAAGGCATGGGGATGGAAGGCGGTGGGAGATTTCTTTTTCTTCTTTTGGTACATCGGTGACTAATCTAATTTCTTTTTGGTTTATAATCAAGTCAACTTCTATCGAGGCAGCAAAAACATGAAAAAAGGCATACTCTTCCTCGCCGATGGATTCGAAGCAACCGAAGCCATCGCCACGACCGACGTCTTGCTAAGGACGCATCAAATCGAGCTACGACTCGTTTCCATTCAACCCAGCAAAGAGGTCACCGCTTCCAACGGACTAGTTATCAAAGCGGATTGCTTTCTCAAAGACATCAAGCCCGAGGATTATGATTTCTTGATTCTTCCCGGCGGCAAGAAAGGCGTTGAGAATTTAAGCGACAACGAAATCGTGCTTCTCCTTACCAAGAATTATCTTCGTCAAGGCAAAGGAGTCTACGCAATCTGCGCCGCCCCATCCGTCCTAGGGAAGCTCCATTTGCTAAACGAAAGAAATTACACCTGTTTCCCGGGATTTGAATGCGAAGAAGGCCGTTATTTGGAGAATCAGGGCGTTGTTGTTGATGGGAATCTCATCACGGCACGCAGCATGGCTTTTAGCGTTCCCTTTGGGGAAGCTATCGCCGAAAAGGAAGTCGGCAGAGAAGCTTTGGAATCCGCAAAACCCGGAATGTACGGCTTACGCGTGGATTAATCGCCCTATTCGCGATAGAATCCCCTCTTGGATAAACAAAAAGGAAATATCATGGAAGAAGAAAAGAAAACGAGTGCGACTTGCGATTCGGACTGCAGCCATTGCAGCGAAGAATGCGAAAGCCGCACCGCCCCTGAATCGTTCCTCGCCCCCGAAAACGAAGCGAGCCACGTGAAGAAAGTCATCGCCGTCATGTCGGGCAAAGGCGGGGTTGGAAAATCCCTGACCACCTCGATCCTTGCCGTGAATGCGGCAAGAGACGGCAAAAGAGTCGCGATCATCGACGCGGACGTCACCGGACCATCCATCCCGACAATTTTTGGTTTACACGAAACCCTATACGGCACCGAAACGATGATTTTCCCGGCCAAAACCAAAACCGGCATCGAAGCGGTTTCTCTAAACCTCCTCACCGAAGACCCCACCGAACCCGTCGTTTGGCGCGGACCGGTTGTCTCGGGACTCATCAAACAATTCTGGAGCAATGTCGCCTATGGAGAAATTGATGAACTTTACGTGGATATGCCCCCGGGAACTAGCGATGTTCCCCTAACGGTATTCCAATCTCTCCCCGTTGACGCGATCGTCGTGGTCACTTCTCCTCAAGATCTCGTCTCTCTCATCGTGGAAAAAGCCGTGAAGATGGCAGCGATGATGGATAAGCCGATCCTTGGAGTTGTGGAAAACATGGCTTATCTCAATTGCCCCCATTGCGGTGAGAAAATCTATCCCTTTGGCGAAGGCGCGGAAGATATCACCAAAAAATATGGCATCCCCCACTTCGACAGCATGCCGATTGATTCCAAACTCGCGACTTTATGCGATGCTGGGGACATCGAATCCTACGAAGGGCGCTATCTCGATTCCATCAGCCAGGCTATCCACGCCTTAAAAGGCAAAGAATAACTCACGTAGAAACGAAGCAGGCTTGATATGGGTCTGCTTTTTTGTTTTGGAACAAAGAAAAACTACCGTCGATGCGGTAGTTCATCCTACTAAGTGTCCCTGAGCAACAGACCCAATACCTATGTTTCATTTGAATTTCAACATTTTCGCAAATATTCAAATGAGAAAACCAAATTTATCCCCGAATTTACCAACACTTTCATAGTTCGGAGGGAGAGATTGGCATATCGACTTCGAATGGGCATTTCTAAATACCGAAAAATACAAATTACATTTGTGCTTTTAACAAAAAAACTACCGCCGAGGCGGTAGTTCATTCCCTTAGGTGGGGCGCGATAAGGGAGTCGGACCCTTTCATGTCCGGTTCACAGCCGGATGTGTTAACCGTTTCACCAATCGCGCCACGGCTTAGATATGATAGATGCGTCGCCGACTATTCGCAAGAAAAAAATTCATAAAGTGCGAATTCTAATTTTCAAGCTTTTGTGCCCATCGGAAGCGGAGTTTAGGCGGCGCGAATCGACAATAGGAGGCGGAAAGATGGTTCGACCTTATTCTTTGGAGGAATCCGATTCCGTCATCGGGTATTCGATATGAGGATAAACGGAGGAATGGTTCGTAAGACGGAAATACTGTTCGCGACTGAAATCCTGCCAATGGAGGAAAAGATTAGACAAGTGAAGGGAAGATTCGCTTCCATCTTTTTTAATATAGGTAAGCCGAAAATAGGTTCCTCCATCGATCTCCGCTTCTAGACGCGTCGCTTTTCTAAACAAAGCTTTTTGCAAGAAAAGGTAATTAAAATCCAAATCTCTCGCGTCCTTGGATTTTTGAATTTTCGGAGAATACTTAGAAGGATCCACCCCTTGGCTCCCAGACTCCAAAACAACTTCTTCTAATTGACTTTTCGATAAAGAAGAAACCCAGGGAACCAACTCTTTTAATTGGTATTCTCGGTCTGCATAAAAGGGGTCCGAGGTAACCGTAAGGGTGGAATCCCGGTCCGGCATGGCGAAGTCAAATTGCTGAAAGCCCTTGTACTGTTGTTCGCGGGAAGGAAGAATCTCAATATTATTGATAAAGGCGTGAAAGGAAATGTCCGTAACCTCTGCAACTCGGAATTTAAATTCCGTTCCAAAGGTATAATAGCCAGACTTCGGCAAATCATAGCAAAGATTGGTATCCCCTTGGACCGTTAAAGCATACACGGGGTCGCCGTAAGGGGTGGTGATAAGCCCCATGTCGCAACTTGCCAAAAGGCATGTACTAAGACAGATGGTTTTGACGAAACGAGTTCTACTCCTTTTCATTTTCATTCCCCTTTTTTCTTGATTTTACCATCAAGAAAACGACTAGTGCGTGGATTTCATCTCTAGATATTTTTTGGTTTCTAACAAAAAGGGCAATTCCCTTTGTTTAACGAGCCCAGCCACCCCATGGTCTTCTTGTTTACGGTAAGCATCTATTGCTTCATCGATCGAATAAAAATCCGTGTGTTGGATAAACCTATCCCCTTCCGAAACAAAATGCTTTTCCTTTTGAGAAAGGACGCGGCATAAATAAAATCGATTAATGTTTTTTCTTCCAATCAGGTTATAGGCGTCTTCCACTTCCCCCAATTGGCAAAGAATTTGGATATCCGTGCCCGTTTCTTCGAGGCATTCTCGCTTTACGGCTTCTTCAAACGTCTCGCCTTCGTCCACGCCTCCCCCGGGAGTCTCTAGATAAGTTTGATTTCCAAAAATATCATCGCGATGAAGGGTGTGCAGGGCGATTTTGTTTTGGTCATTAAGCAAAATGGCACGGGCGACTAGACGCGTGTGGGTAAACCCCGTGAAGGGATATTCGTTATCCGTTAGATGAAGATGCAGCATGGGGTTATTCTAGTTCAGTCTCAAGGATTGGTGTATCATCAAAAGCGATGATTGTCCTTCGAAATCGTTTTTTAGCCCTCTTCTATCGCATTCTAGCTCTTGGGGCCTTTCTAACATCCCTCGTCTTCTTTTGGCGGGATTTTTATGAATATACCTATGCGCCCATTTGCTACTTCGAAGTAGAGGCCGGGCTCTTTTATCTCTTCATTTTATTTTTGGCCATCATTCTCAACATCATCGACCTCCGTCGTGGCATTAGCGGACTCGCTTCTAGCGTCTACATGCCCGTGAGTTTAGCTGCAAAGGCCTATTGCTTAATCGGTGGAATCATGGGTCTTGGCTATATGCTGCCCGTTCAGGGAATGAAGTCGCTGAGCTCGATTCTATATTACGTGGCGCTTATTCTAATTCCCTTGGCGGAATGGCTTTTGTTCGAGGAAAAAGGCGGGGTCGCTTTTTACACCGGATTGAATTGGATGATTTATCCCGTTCTCTATATGGTGTTCTCGCTTTTCCGCGCGGTCATTTTCCCAGATAGCCCCGTCGTCGAATCTAACGGCAGCATGTACTGCTATTCCTTCTATAACCCAGACGAGCCCTTGTTCTTCCTTTGGATCTTTCTTGCCTTCCTGGTAACGTTTTTGTTCTTCGTTTTCCTTTTGTTCCTAAACAATTGCTTGGGACGGAAATACAGAAAGAAGAAAAACGTGCTATTCGACTAGGCTTTCTTTCCTCTTTTAGCGCGCAAAACTCGGCGAAACAAAATCCCTTCCCCGTCGATTTTTGCCCTTTTTGGCTCATCGAATTCCACATATTCCAACATCCATTTCTCGGGTGTCCCCCGAGATTGGACTCCTAGATAAACGGTCCGAAAGGTATCTTCCTTTCGATAGACCCTCGCATAAACGATCTTCTTTTGATCCGGGGTGATGAGAACGAAATCGGGTCGGCGAAGCAAGCGACCTACCGATTCTAATACCTTTAAATAATCGCGGGGACGATGGGTGGCCAAACGATTAACCTCATAGGCGTCCATGTAGATAGATACGTCACTGGTTAAACGAAGTTCCAACACCTCTTCCACTTTCCTTGTAATTCGTCCTAATTTTAATGGCGGTTCATTCTTTTCCATTTTCTTTCCCTCCATAGAACTTAGAACGAAAAAATCGAAAAATTTTTGATAATTTTTTTCGCAAAAAATCAAAAGTCCGCACGAGATGGTAGAAATCACTTTAAAAAAAGCGATAATGATTCCATGAATCCCTACTCAAAAAATGGTACTTCTTCCTTCGCCGTTGGCACCCAAGCAACGTTTTACCTCTTGGAAAAGATGCCCAAACAGGCTCGACGCATTTATATATCCTCTCTCCAAACTCGGGACGACACCTATCAAAGGCTTCGTGATTTAGCCAAGCGACACCAAATTCCCGTGATTGAAAACAACCAAAAAATCTTCAAGGAACTTTCCGGCAAAGACAATACCATGGTCGTCGGAGAATTCGAGAAATTTCAAAACGACCTGGATATTTCAAGCAACCACGTTGTTCTCGTAAACCCCATGAACATGGGGAATCTAGGAACAATAGAACGTTGCCTCGTGGGTTTTGGTATCCACGACCTCGCGATTATCACCCCTTCTGCCGACCCTTTCGACCCCAAGGTCGTTCGCGCATCCATGGGGGCTCTATTTCACCTGCGCCTCCACCTCTTTTCTTCTTTTGAAGGATATCAAGCCGTCGCAGGGACCCGCCATTTTTATCCATTTATGTTGCAAGCTAAATCCTTTTTGCCCCAAGTTCAAATGACATCCCCGTGGACCTTGATATTTGGAAATGAATCCACGGGTCTAGATCCTCGCTTTCTTTCTTGTGGCGAGCCTTTAAAAATCCCTCAAACCCCAGATGTAGATAGCCTAAATTTGGATAACGCCGTCGCGATCGCCCTCTACCAATTCACCTGTTGTTAAAAGCGCTTTCACGGGAGGCTCTTTCCCTTTGGGATTGCCTTTCCATTTTGAATGACTAGAATAGTCAAACGCTATGAGTCAACCAAGTTCTAACACTACCCCAAAACGCCAAGGGATTTTTTCAAAAATCCGCAACATGGATTTAACGTCGGGGAACCTCTTTTTCAAAATCGCATTGTTCGCCCTGCCGATGGCTTTAACGACCATTTTGCAACTATTGTATACCACGGTGGATTTGATTTCCGTTCATTACTGGGGTGGAGGAGAAAATAGCGCTTCTGCTATTAGCGGAAACGGTGCCCTCATCAACCTCATCGTCGTTATGTTCAGCGGTATCTCCATCGGAGCCAACGTCGCTATCGGCAACGCCGTGGGAGCCAAAAGGCAAGACCATGCCCAAAAAGTTTTGCACACTTCCATGATTTTCGGCATAATCACGGGCATTATCGTTGGACTTTTCGGCTTCTTTTGCACCCCGTTTTTCTTGAAATTAATTGACGTTGAGCCCGCCTACATGGAAGAAGCGACGGAATACATGCGCATTTACTTTATCGGCATGCCCGTTTTGATGGTTTTTAACTATGCCGCTCAAGTTCACCGTGCCATCGGAGATAGTTCTACCCCGTTCTTCGCGTTACTCGTTTCTGGGCTGTTGAACGTCTTGTTTGACTTCTTATTTGTCTACGTTTGGAGGCTCAACGTCGCTGGGGTTGCTTGGGCTACCGTTATTTCTGAAGCGACAAGTGCTTTCTTTCTTGTTCTTTCCTTGTTCCTTCACAAAAAAGCATTTGTTCACTTGGAATGGAAGCAATTTAAAATCGACCCGTCTTCCTTGGGGGAAATCGTAAAGCTTGGATTGCCAGCTGGTCTTCAGGGCTTCTTCTTCGCTTTGCCCAACACCTTTATCCAAGCTGCGCTTTATGATATTGGAGCGGGCAACATCCCTCTGCAAAACGGGGCGATTGCCGCGAATAACATCAACAACTTCAATTATGCCTTCATCGAAGCATTCGCTTCAGCGACCATGGCATTCACCGCTCAGAATTTTGGGGCCAAGAAAAAAGAAAATATCCGTAAAATCCTTACCTATGGCCTGATCTGGGTTGCCATTTTGGAGGCTTTATATTCCTTGTTGATCGCCTTTGCCTACCAACCGCTTCTTTCTTTGTTCGTTGATGGTGACAACACCGCAGCCATCATGGCGGGAAGAGACCGTCTATGGATCGTTGGATTCACCTATATCCTCGATGGCATCATGGATGTCACAAGCGGTTCCATGAAAGGCATGCGTCACCCATTAGCCCCGGCCATCATCACCGCTTTGACTTGCACCGTTTTCCGCATCCTTATGATTGAAGGTGTTATTCTTCGCGTAGAAGAAATGCGCACGGTCTTATGGCTTTATAGTGTCTACCCCTTCTCTTGGATTCTTGCCGTCATTGCCGACGGGATATGTTTGCCGTGTATTTTCAAAAAAGAAGCCAAGAAAATGGATATTTCTGCGAACTAATCTTTTATAAATCGATTTTTTGAAAACGTTTTTCCGCCGCTTTATCCGCCCATAGGCTAAGAAGGAAGAAAGCAACAAGCCCTGCAAGAAACGAAGCGACTCGAACTCCCCAGGACAAAGGAGAGGACCAATCATTGATGAAATCCGCCGCCGGTTCATAAGCCATGAATGGGGCGGAAATCGCTAAACCCAATAAAGCCGTCGCAAAAGGTGGTACGAGGAAGGGAACAACTCTTCGGCTTTCTGGATTTTTATAATATAGAGGAAAGAACAAAAGGTTATAAAACCCATAAAGAAGCAAAGCGGCTCCTAAAGACGTTAAATTAAATCCGATGTCCGCATAATGGCTTTCTTCCGGCATCATGGGAGCCAAAACGAAACGTTTGACCATCGCGAAGGGAATAGCAATCAGCAAACTCACTATCTGCAAGAAGCAAACGAGAATCATTTTGGCTTTTACCACATCCTTTTTATGGATGGGCAAAAGGGAAGTGTAAAGAGGATCGCGGTCGGACTGGGCAACCGAGAAAAGAACCGAAAAGCCCGAGAGGGGATATAAAAGCGTGGCGACTGCGGGATAATTGGGAATAATGCAGAGACAATTAAGTGCCACGAAAATCCACGTCTGAACCGGCACGCATAGTTTCAATTCCTTATAGAGGAGATTCTTCATCTTCTTGGCCCCTTTCTATGGCTAACATGATTTCTTCTAGTCCTGCTTCTTTTAGGACCTCGGCAGGAAACAAGGAAGCGTCTTGTGCTAAAATCGTTCCTTCAAATTTTCCCAAACGTTTACGGAGGTGTAGAATCGCGCCTTCCCGTTTAGAGGTTAATATCGCTTCTTCCGCTTCGACGTGCAAATACCCTTTTTTAAACGTTTCGATAGGGGAAGAGGCGACAATTTTCCCCTCGCGAATATAGGTAACGTCATCCGCGATTTTCTCCAAATCGGAAATCACGTGGGTAGAAAAGACAATGGAAGTTCCTTTCTTTTGAGCGATGCGACGAAGACTATCAAGCAATTCGTCTCGGCTAACCGGATCTAGGCCGGAAGTGGGCTCATCCAAAAGGAGTAATTTGGCTTGATGGCTTAAGGCAAGAGCAAGCAGGTACTTCACCTTCATGCCATTGCTAAGCTCTTTGATTTTCTTGGATTCATCGATTTCGAAATAACGAATCCATTCTTCGTATAATTTTTGGTTCCAATGGGAATAAAATCGGCGCGTGACCTTGGTTAAGGTAGCCACCTTGTTATTTGGGTGCATGTCGACTCCGCCGAAAAGAATGCCGATATCGTCTTTGATGTGGCATTCGTCTCGGTTAAGTGGCTTCCCGTCGATAAAGATTTGTCCTTCATCGATTCCGATAAGGCCGTATATAGCTTTAAGGGTTGTTGTTTTTCCCGCCCCATTCCTTCCAATATAGCCCATGATGTGACCGGGCTGCACATCAAAGGATACATGTTCCAAGTCAAATTTCGGATAATGTTTGGAAACGTTTTGCAACGATAAAACGGGGTTCATTTGGTTTCCTCTTGATCCATCCACGCGGTGACGAAATCGCTTTTAACGACGGCGATGCCTTTTTTCTTATCCGCCAAAACAAGCAGGGTATCCCCTTCTTCTAATCCGAACATTTGGCGGATGCTTGCGGGAATAACGATTTGACCTTTGCTGCCAAGAGTGGCCGTCCCCACCAATTTTGTTTTCTCGTTTGTTTTCATACTTTTCCTACTTTTCTTACCTAAATCATAGGGCAGAAATCCAAGGAATCAAGTAAAAACAACATAAAAAGAAAGCCGATGGGCAAAACGACCCACCGGCGATTTCTAAATTCGTTCTATTAGAGGAGTTTGGATTCGCGAAGCAACGTCTCGATATCCGTATCCTTTACTTTTTTGAGAACCTTCTTTAGCAAGAAGCGTTCCATGCAGGATAAGGGCATGTCCTTCAATTGTTTGCGGTCCACCGAATAATAGGTGGCACGGAGCAATTCGCGAACGTCATAACGGGATCCCCAAACCTCTGGGACGCCACGATCGACGTTTAGAAGCGTGTAAACGGCTTCCATGCCGCTGCGCATCGAATATTCTGTGGTGAAAATCGTGTCCGCAGGGATTTCGGCGAATTGACCGATAAAGGCAATGTTCTCGCTGCCTTTTGGGACCACTAACGGACGATCCGTGCCAGAACGCGGTTGGAAGAAGGCATCGATATAAGGCATAAAGGCCGTCGTCGTATTCGCATGCTTCTTCGCGTATTCCTCGATTTTGTCCGTCGGAACCCCAATGTGGTACATCCATTCTTCCGCCACTTCGACGCCCGTGCATTCGCGCATCGGCTTCTTGATGTAATTGCCAGGACGATTGGTATAGAGAGAATAGAACCAAACGAGGACGCGGTCTTTGGGTTGATCTTCGAATTGCCCTTGGCGGTTAATCGTCCAGGAGCATCTCCAACAATCCCAGGAATCCTTCACGGTCACAATGCCGCCCGTGCAAACCTTCCCGGTACGCGGGTCGCGTTGGGTAATTTTAGTAATATAAGGAATAAGGGTTTCGTCCACGTCGATGGTGGCGCTCATCCAGTTCGTTTCCTCAATATTGGAGCAGAAAGCATCCGGACGGCCGAAGCTATGATCTTTGACTTGTCTCGCCATCGCCTTCCAAAGGTCGAAGGAATCGCCTCTTCCCGACTGAAGAAGGCTTAAATCCGGGGCTTTATTTTGCGAGCCGTAGCAGGTACTATCCACGCAAGAGCCATTGGTGACGAAGACATAATCGTCAAGGCCCAAGGCAATCGTCTTTTTTTCACCCGAAACGATGACTTCGATACTTTGGGCCCGTTTCTTTCCGTTCGGTCCTTCTTTCACGATGACGTTGGTCACTTCCGAATGCGGGATGAAGCTCACGCCGCGCTTCTCTAGATAATGAAGCAAGGGGAGAATCATCGATTCGTATTGGTTATAACGCGTGAAACGAAGGGCGGTGAAATCGGGCAAGCCGTCAATGTGGTGGACGAAACGCTGCAAATAGCGTTTCATCTCCAACGCACTGCTCCATTCTTGGAAGGCGAACATCGTCTGCCAATAGAGCCAGAAGTTCGAATGCCAGAAATGCTCGTCAAAGCAATCGCTGATTTTCTTGTATTCCAATTCTTTTTCTGGGGTCAAAAAGAGCTTTAGCAATTGAGCTTGCGCTTCTTTATCCAAGGTGAAGTCATGCCCCGTGGGAAGTTTATGGCCGCATTGATCTGTCGCGCGGCAAAGCGAATAGTTCGGGTCCTCTTTGTTGAGCCAATAGTATTCGTCAAGAACCGAGACGTTGGGGTCGTCTTTGGAAGGAACATCACGATAGACATCCCACATGACTTCGAAATGGTTGTCCATTTCGCGGCCGCCCCTCATGTAATATCCGTTTTTAGGATCGTGGGCGCCGTCACAGGCGCCACCGCTGACGGGGTCGCGGTCAAATATGAAGACGTTTTCGCCGGGAACTCCCGCGTCACGGACTAGATAGAAAGCCGCGGTGAGTCCTGCTAAGCCACTTCCGACGATATAGGCTTTTTTATGCTCCGCTCCTTCCACTTTCTTGGGGTGCGCGAAGGCTTCGTAATTTCCTGCAGAGTAGTACATTGAATTTCCTCCATTGCCTTGTGGGCACCATTAGAATACGCACAAGAAAAAGAGGAAAATCAGTGATAAAAATAGATATTTGTCCTATTTTTGGACAACTGTCTTGTTGTGACAAATTTTTAACTCTTGCTCGAATACGCAAGCAATGCGTTGGGAATCGTCCCCTTCACCAAGGGAGATAAATGGGCAATGATGTTCTTGGGGTCTTCGCTCATATCGCGAGCCACCCATTCTAGCAATACATCGACAAAAGCAATGGAATAAAAGCGTTCCACGAATTCTTTGTCGCTAGCGGTGATGTCGTTGATTCGAAGGGAAACGGAAATTTCTTCCACCACATTTTTAAGCAATGGCATCGTTAATTGGAACAAATAACGGCGAAGCATATCGGAAGACACGCTGTGGTAGATGTTCATAATGAAATCCTTCTCTTTTTGAGCAAGGAGGAAAATATCATAAAAGCCTTCCTGCCAAGAGGCGTAATCGCGGTTCTTTTGCAAAACGGTTTCCGCTTCGGAATAGCAGATCCATTCCACGAGTTCAGGAAGATCGGAAAAGTGATAATAGAAGGTTTGGCGGCGGATTCCACATCGCTCGCAAATATCGCTAATCGTGACTTTAGAGATGGGTTTTTTCGCAAGAATTTCCTTCAAAGATTGTGCAATCGCTTTTTTCGTTAAATTTGACATGTGTCTATTTTGTATGGAACAGAGCAAAAAGAAAAGATGATTTAAATTTAGAGCTTTAAAGAAAACAAAAAATGAGACATGCGCCTTTTGCAGTAGTCAACGTTTTGTAGACGCTTTTAATGATTCTTTTTTCTTCCGCCTCCTCGATTGCCTTTTGCTTCCTCTCGTATTTGATTTTGCTCGGCTTCTTGGGGACGGGTTCCCCCTTTTGCGGCCGCTTCCCTATACGCCCTCGGCGTCGCGCAGCCCAAGGCGCACGACGGCCTTTCCTCGTTGAAAAACTTTATGCGCGCCTCAACGAACGACGGCACGTCGCCGCAATGGGCCGCGTCGAAATCGATGAACATCTCGATTTTGGCCCGCCCGTTCACGGCCTCCATCGCCCCTTTGTCCGTCGGCGTTCCAGCGCGGGACATCGAATGCGTGAGATGATATTGGGGGAAGGAGCTCGTTGAAGCCCTTTGAAGCGTAGGCGGTGCCTTGATCGGTGTGCAAAATCGGATTGAGCCCTTCTATTTTCTTTATCTTTTCGGCGACCATCTCCAAACCGTCGAAATACGTGTTCCTGTCGCCTTTCCGCCCCCTTTCACCGAGTACCCTTTTTTGCGCGGGCCACCTCGATGTCTTTGAGCATCAGCTCGTTTATGAGCCCCCCTTCGTCATCGACCCGTAATCGGCTGTCGGCCCCGGCCTTTTGATTCCGCGCGGAAGCAGCTCGATTCGGCTGCCTCCTTTGCGGTGAGCTCGCGTTCGCAGGCGCGCCTCCCTATGCCTAATTTTTCCTTTGCCACGTTCTCCTTAGGGACCTCCTTGCATAGATTTTGTTCCATGGCGTCCAAATATTTGAATGGAGTGTCTACTTTAAGGTTACCAGTGCACTCGCCATTCATTAATTCATTATTAATTCATTATTTTCGGCACTTATTCGTTATTAGTTCGATTATGAATCTAATGAATCGGAACAGTTTGGGAGATGAAATCCGTCCCTAAAAAACTAATGGAGTAATAGTTCTAGAACGCAGAATTCTTGTTTGGATTATTCCTTCGATACCGTTTTCTTCTGCCACCCCTTCTTCTGGCAACGGGGGCATTTCATATACCGAGTACGGTTCACGTACATTGCGAAAAAACGGACTTAAAAGAAGGAATGTAACGATAATGACAATGGGGGGGCATTCGTAATACCCTGCCACTTGCTCGATCCGTAACGTGGTGAAAATCCCGGAAAATCCCAGCGCAAAGCCCACGGCAATCAAAAGAATCCGTAACCCCATCTCCACGGTTAAGAAGGAAGCACTTAATTATGGAAGCAAACCTTTGGTTGAATAAAGCAACCAGCAAATAGATTTTCCAATGCATTGAAGCGCAAAACAAAGAGAAAGTTGAACGTCGAGATTCGTCTCACGAATTTCCTTTTAGCAAATCAAAATAGTAATCGGAGATTTGGTTTTTGGAGCGAAAGGCTTCTTTGACTCCTTCGAATTCATTTCCACAATAAAGGTAATGGGTGGAAGAATCTAAATACATCGTTGCCGAATAATTTCCCGAATCGAAATCCGTTTGGATGTATAGAACCATCGCTCCGCCTTTCATATTGCCATAATCTCCAATAAATTCATCGTAAATGGAAAATTCCATTTTCGTGAATCGGGTATTCAAAAAAGAATAATCGTTAGAAGAATAGGGCCAAGCAAAGCTTGTCCATGGGCTGGAACTGACGTTAATTCCCGTTATATGACTCACATCCGTCCCAATCACGGCCGTTAACGGGAAAGAGGCCCCACGTTCGTAGCACCCGCTTAATGCGAGCAAAGAGAGCGTCGGGACAACCAAGTTCTTCTTTTTCATATTTTCATTATAAAAACAAAATGGCCCAAGGAAAAAGCGCTGAAATTTCATGTTCAACGATTCACTTTGTCAAAATCTAAATGACCGTCCCAGCGTTTCTCCAGTTCTTTCGGCATATTGTGGGTAATTAGGAAAACAAAGGAAGTCTGTTCGCAGCAATAGATCGATTTAGCCACCGCTTGGCAGGAAAGGTTTTTAAAGTCCTTCGCCCCATAACGAATCGATCCTTGATAAGGTTCTCCGCTACGAGAATGTAAACGAAGAAAAGTGCTTTTGCCGCATCCGCTTGCCCCGCTTATCCAATATTTCTTGTCGGGTTTAAAAACGTAATTCAAATGGGAAAAGACGGGTTTCCCTTCATAAGAAAGCTTAGGCTCTTAACCATGAGGTCTCCTTGCGGAACACCGCTAAACGTTTCTACGTCCCCCTTGGATTGCATAAAAGATAAAAGCCGATTATTCGGGTCGAGGAAAAAGCGGAAGCAAAACTCAATAAAGGGCTATAAAGATTATTGGCAAGCTGCACGAAAGCAAGAACCGTCCCCATAGCCATTCCCCTAGAAAAACTAACAAAACCCGTCACGACAATGACGCCGATTTGTAAAGTCGAGGTGAGAAGATTGCTTAAAGACGATACCCCAAAGCGAAGGCGGGATTGACGGTAAGAGGCGCGATAAGCGTAGGAAGAAGCTTGGGCTTCTTTTTGGCAAACGTAGGAGCAGGCGGATGCCGCCCGAATCGTTCCTTGCCCCAAAAAAAGAATTCATAGGTTTTAGACAAAGTGACAAAGGCGGGTGGAACTTCTTCGTTCCTTTGATTGAATTTCTTGTTAAATCCTTGGGGAACTAGGAAAACCAGGAAAGAAAATCCTAAAAAATGAACCAGAATAGAGGTCAATAGGCGAATCGCTAGATTGTTCGTTAAAAGCTAAACCTGAGTTTAATATTTTAATTCGACTTCTCCATCCCTGTTTACTTCGGTAGAGAAAATCGTTCCGTTTTCCTTTAAATAGGGTTCTAGGGATGCGGGTTGAGAATGGGGCAAAACAATTCGCGATATCCCATCAAGACGCGCTTTTTGTAGCGGAAATTTATGAACATCCGTGAATAAATAAGCAACAGGATGGCCCTGAAAATTTGAATAGATCTTTTTGATGACGGGGAGATCGGTTCCCCCTTGAACGAAAATCAAACAATCCGAGGGGAGTTTTTTCAGGCATCGCAACAATAAAATCGAATTATCCGCGTCGGTGACGAGGAAACCTTCGAAGCGTATCTTGCTGAATATTCTTCTAACGCCTTGGAAAATTTCCTTTGATAAGTAACAAGCTGTTTTTCCCAGGAGGATTCTTTTTGGTTACCCCATTCTCCGGAATCGTCTTTAAAAGGGGCGGATGCCGCCTCTTTATATTGGTCCAAAAATTTAACGGGGAAAGGATTCCATCGACGATTTCTAATTCTTCATTACAGGCGGAGCAATAGAGTTTTGTCGAAGATATACTTTCCCGATCCAGTACGCCGTCTTTTAACTTCAGTTCTTCTCCACATAGAGGGCAACGAAGGTAAGACAAAGCCTCAAGAGGGAAACCCATAGGTGTATTCGATAGGACAGGTTTTTCTTAGAGCAGCCTTTGAATTCTATCGGTTGACGCGCGAGTTCTTCTTGTTCTTTTCGAATCGCCTCGAGTTTCCTTTTTAAAATCGTTTTTTTGCTCGTCAGCAAATACTTCGTTGAACCCTTTCAACAACAATAAAGGCAGGAGAAATTTAGATATTTCTTCTAGGAACAACCCCCGCTTCTTTTAGTTCGTTAATGCGTTGAGCAACTTGGAGGTCATGTTCTTCAAAAACATATTGCCCATTCTTTCGGGAAGGGCCCAATAGACCATGATTAATGTAATAACGGATGGTGGATTCGTTTCAGTTCGTCTTCTTTGCAAATTCACCTATCTTCATGGATGGCTTCTTTTTTGTCGATTGGCTTCTTCGATTTTATTCCTGCACGAAAAAATGGAAATGATTTTTTAGAAAACCGCATGCTGAAGGCCAACGAAAAAGCGTGGTCTTCAATCGGTCGCGCTTTCCTCTGCTATTTTTTACAAACGGATACCTTGAAACGAATTCTGCATTGTTCTAATGCACGTTTTTGAAGGAAAATTTTCAATGACAATAGTGCCACCTTCCTTAAGCAGTTGTCTTGATTGAAACGAATTTCCATTCAACGTTTTTGGCAGGCGAACTGCCGTTTCCTTTGTATATTGTCCGCCCGCTATCGTGACAACATACCGAATTTTTGGGTCCTCTTCGTCATCTTTCTGGCCATCATAGGTCGCCCATCCCATCCACAATGAGGGCATTTGACATTAACGTATAGCGCATGAGAAAGGTCCATCATTTCGTGTCCGCATTTTTCGCAAATTATTTTTCCCCTTTCTTGTTACCTCCTGGATAGTAAACGATGAATGTGCCTCGAATCGTTGGATGTAGCCCGTTGAAATTCCATGATTTTGGGTCGTTTTAAGCCCTGGGTGCCACAACCATTTGTCCATTGGGATACGTTCAAAGATAGTTGTTGGATGCTTGGACGAGAACGAAAAGGCTGTCAAAGCGTTTTCCAACACAATCCTAGGAGTCAATCGGACGATTCTTCCTTCTCGAAAAAAATCGAAACAAGAACAAAAAAATGATGAATAAAACGAATAGCAGAATAAATCCTTGGAAGAAATATTCAATCATCCGCATGGACTCGCTGGTACCGTGGCTGAAGGCTTTAATCAAATTGAATTCCAGCATAAACATCGTGAACAAAGCATTAATCAAACTAAACCAACATAATATATTCTTGGATTCCGCGTTGTTTCTTGATTGGAACAAATGAGCAATTCCTACACCCAATTTAACAAACGCATAGACTGCATAAGCATAAATGAACCAGTCAAAGACAAAGGGGCTTATTTCTTTGTCAACAATCGTTCGAACCAAAGAAACGGAAAGAGGAACGAGGGTCGCCGCCAAAAATATAGCGGTCACAAGATAAGAACTTCTTTGGGACTTTTTCTTATCTAAATACCCTATCGCAATTCTTGCAAACATCATCAAATAGCAAAACAGCATATAATTAAGGGTAAGCCACGAGAACGATATACACATCGTCATCAAATGGAGCGTGCCCATGATAAAAAATCCGGCAACCGAGCCATAAAGCCCCAGTTCATATTTTTTTATAAACATCTTTTATCTTTGAAACCATGGCTTTATTTTACCAATCGCTTTAGCTGACAAGAAATGGGGCCAAGTTTTAATACGTAAAGTCTTAGAATTCACCCTAAAGAAAAATAATAAGGGCAATAGTAACTTTCACCGGCCAATCCGATTGCGTCGCATATGCGCGGATTTTCAAAAGGTACGCTAAACGAAAAACAGAATGCGTGGAGAAATCAGCCAACGCTAGTAGAGATAGAATTCATTTATAACGGTAAGGGATACTCCATCACTTATTATGACGATGACCGTGAAAAGTCGATTTCGGTATGCGAATTCTATAAGACGCCAATTGACGTTAGGAGCGCGAACGATGTCCTTGAACTGAAGATCGGCCCTTATACCTTAGAACAAATCTTCGCCGATTTGCCAGAATCGGCGTTTGATATCTATTAATCCGATGCGGCAAAAACCTCGGGTTTTACGGCCGAGGCTTTGGAAGATCTGATGATGGGAGCTACTTTATCCCGTCATCAAATAAGCAGGAAGAGAAATCTTATTTCCTTAGGATCTTCTTGCGGTTAGCGATAATAAATCCCGTCAAAAGACCCATACCAACCATGGAAATAACCAAAAGAGCAGGAAAATCGTAATCGCTGACTGGAAGAGACAAAGACCCTAATTTCATTTCGTTTTTCGTATACTGATTCGAACTAGAGTCAAACACATCTCCATTCGCGGTTGCCCAGGCGTCTAATCTAGTCTTTGCATTCGTGAAGGTCGAATCAACTTGGAAGGCGAATCGGCCTTCATCGCCCATGGAGTTATAAGCGGATTTTGCCGTATCGTAATAATGGTGTTCCTTGTCATTGCACCACCCTTTGTTTTCGGAATAATCCGTCATAT
Source organism: uncultured Bacilli bacterium (assembly GCA_934700895.1). GTDB lineage: Bacteria > Bacillota_I > Bacilli_A > RFN20 > CAG-826 > Alloenteromonas. Next base: position 208,247 of record CAKUXV010000003.1, on the reverse strand, counting down.
GCATGTTGGCATCAACAAAGGAATTCGCTGCAAAAATACCCCCATCGGTTACTTTCGTCGATTCGTTCTGCCAATCCAGATAGACGTTTTTAGGCGTGCTTAAAATCTTCAATTCATCTATCTTGACTGCTTTTTGGAGATTTTCATCTTCCGTCCAGCGGTACCACTTATATTTTGTATCCCCTTCGGTTTTGGACAAAATTTCGCCATAGGATTTATGCTGGGTGCTATTTGGTTTCAACGTAAAGCATTGATTGCCAACAAGATCATGATAAGCCGCTTTTACGTTGGCTTTATCCATGTAATTCAACGTTCCATAGGAATCGTAGAATTCTTTGACCTCAGCTTCGCTTAACCCGCGGTTGAAAATGTTCATATCGTCGATACCAATGCCATTTCGATAAACCTGGCCATACGATGCTGTGCGGTTGAATCCACGATGGATACAAAATTCCGTGTCGGGGTTATTAAGCATGGTAGCTAAAAGAACCCTGTACTGGTCCAGCGTAGCGTTGGCGCCTTTATTTGTTAATAGCAACACAGACTTGTCGTAACTTGCAATTTTCGTATCATTCTTATAAACGGAAAAACCATTATCCTTATCAAAAACATAAGTAATCATTTCCCAGTCCGCCGACATGAATTGAGCGTTGCCATTTTCCATTTTGTAGGTCGCTTCCCTTTTCGACGTAGAAGGGGAAAAGAATTTATGAACGGAAATGTTATTTATATCGGTTTCGGCTTCTGTTTTTTCCGAATAATAATAAAGACCTCCGATGCCCAAATCCAAACCAACGAGCTCTCCAGAGGTAATCGATTTGCTCCGGAAAGAAAAAATTCCTTCGTAGTTCCCACACAGGGTTCCGGATGCAGTATCGTCCGCCCAGCGTTTGCTTTCTTGATTCGTATTTTTGACCCAGTATGAAACGGTTAAAGACTGATTTTCAGGGGTACATGCCAAATATTTATAGTTCGCATTATCAATCGTATACACGGGCCCGCTTAATCTGTCCAGTTGCTTTTCTGAACTATGTTTTGCATACGAAAATCCTTGAGCAACTCCTATCGGTTCGTCATAAATGTTGGGCGTCGACATATTCGCGTAGGTGTATTCGCTGGAGAGTTTTAGCCGGGCGGCGACTTCTTTTTGCCCATTGGCGTCATACCGGTAAATGTTGGTTCCGCCACTACCATCCTTGGCCTGACTAAATTCCTCGCCGTCCCAATTGAAGACGATGTCTTGTTTGAAATTGGTTCCCTCTTCCGCGTGGACTTCTTTTCCTTGACTAGGGGAAATCGACGCCATCCCCCCGGCAACGATGAGGCAGCTAAATCCCAGTAACAACTTTTTCATGTTAAATGACCTCCTTATAGTAGTTACCATTTATTTGAATTTTGGAGATATCTATCCGACCGTTCAGGCCGGAATTAAATCCCACATATTTCCCAAAATCATTGTTGGTTGACGTATATTTCAAGCGTCTTCCTAAAATTCCATCCACATAGAGCTCAACGCTGATGGTTTTGCTGTCCACGAAATGATAAACGGCTTTTAGATGATACGTTTTCGTTTCGTCCCCCATGACTTGAAGGGCGTCGCCGTAAGCTTCTTCTGCACCATATTTCCAGTTCAGCGTCTTGTTTTTGATGCTATCCTCGGTGTTGTCGATCGTAATGCCACCGACTTTGCCGGTTTTCAATCTTCCGATTAAGGCAACCGCACCCACGTTATAGGGCATATCCGCATCCAAAGAGCAACCGAATAATATGCCTTGTCCCGTTCCTCCATCGTAACCAGAAGACTTAAAATCGAATTCGATTTGGTCCCCATCCTTTAATTCATGATTTTTCAAGACGAAGGTTTCGTTATCTTTAACGCCTTTGGAAGCGAAAACCGGAAGGCCGTCGCTATCTCGGCCAACATCAAATTGACCGCGAGTAACCAAATACGTATTGATGCAATGTTCCGCTTGAATGCCAATGCCATTGATTTGGATGTTGCTAATTGTCATGCTTCCGTTGATTCCCGACATCAAGCCGATGTATTCGCCCTCGTAGGAATCGCCGAGGCATAAAGCCCCCGCATATTTTTCGTTCACATAGGTTTTGACCTTCCACGTCTTTTCTCGGTCGATAAGCAGGGAGATGCGATAGGTTTGTTGGCTATCGCCCATGGGATTAGGTTCTAAGGAACCGTGGGAAGTTTGGTTTTCCAAGGAGCCTTTATAAACGTCAAGCAATCCGATATTGCCTTCTTTGGTTCTGCCGACGCTATAGAAACTTTCCGAAGGATCGTTCCAATGAATGGAAGGGGAAGAATTGCCAAAGATAATCCCTTGGTTAGAAGCGCCGTTGAAGCGGCCATCCACCTTTAAATCAAAGGAGATTCTTCCCGAGCCTCTAAATAGTTTCTCCTTGAACATCAAGGACGATTTATTAGAGACGTTTTTAAAGGTATAAATACCGTTCTCGTCCTTGGAAATATCAAAGTCCCCAAGCCCCTTCGATACTTCGGCTTGAATGAATTCAGTGGGGACATCTAGGCGTTTATCAATCGTTTTTTCTTCTTCACTAGGAAGTGAACTCACCCCAATCGAGGAGATTTTGTATTCCTCTTTTAAAATGGAGGGGCCAAAGGATGCATCATAAGCCGCCTGTTGAAGAATATCTTCGTAAGGCACATCGAACACCTTCAATCCCACGGGGGATCTGCCAAAGACTGTTGCATAGAAAACATAGGCGATCAAATAGGTGCCATAATCGCTTGGATGGTAATTATCCGCATCGTAGAGATTAATAATGTTGCTGTAATTGGTATAAACATCATAAAAGGCGGTGCCGACATGGCAAACGGGTAGATGGAGTTCGTCGGCAATCGCTTGATAAGCGGCGATGTTTTTCTGGGTATGGGACTCATTGGTCATGTTATACCTGGCTAAATCAGGACTCTCCGCTTTTCTCCCCAACGTTTCATAAAGGATTCCTTTCGCGCCAGATTTTTGAACCTTTTCATAAACGGCTCGAACTCCATCGTAAAAGAGTTCACGTTTTATGGAGGGAGTCATGGATTGCTCCTGCATGAACACCAAGTCATAAAACCCTTTGTTGGAGAGTTTTTCTTCGACTTTGGCTCCATCGGGATTGTTGGAATCTGCATGCTGAAGGAGGGAATAGCCACCGGTCGTAACGGAATCCACGCGAACATCGATATGGGCGGCGTTGGCAATCCGCTTGAATTTCATGAAGGTCGTCTTCTCGATTTCCCGATTCGGCTTGTCGTAGTTATAGTCGGTATAGAAGGTATAGGAATTTCCAATAAAGAGGATGTTCAATTTGGAGTCCTCCTCGAAAAGGCCAGTATTGTAACGTTTCCCTTGTTCTTCTCCGCATTTGCTACACCTCTCCACGGTATAGCCCTTTTCTTCTACCGTGGGAGCAACTGCTACTTCTTCAAATTGATGGGAGCAAATAGAAGAAGTCGACGCGGTATCCGAAGGGGAACTAGATTCCGAAGGAATGGAATTCCTACAACCTGCTAGAGACATTGTTAAAGGCAAAAGGAAATAAGCGATTTTCCTCATCGTTTTACCCCTTTCTTAAATAAATTAACCGCAGGAGGCAAAACGGGGTAATCATCGGCCATTTCAAAGGTATCGATGACCGCGTGAGTTGCCATCCATCCGTCTTTGCAGTCTTCATTAAATAAGTGATAAGCAAAATAGAGCTTTCCATCCGGGGAATTTTGAATAAAGGAGGCGTGTCCCGGCCCAAGGGCCTTCTTGTTCCTTTCCATCAAAGGCTTTTTGGATTTCACCCAGGCATTCTTATCGAGAATGTCTCCGCCGCTGAAGGTCAATAAGCCTAAGCAATAATCATCGCTCCAAGAACCGGAAGCGCTATAGCAAAGATGGAGATGAGTGTTTCCATAAATCACCGACGGGCCTTCATTGATAAACGGATGGTCGTTTTTTCCTTCGCAGCCTCGTTTTTCCCAATCAAGCTCGGGTTTGGAGATTTCGACCGATTTGCCCGCAAGCTTCCGGGGATTCTCCATTTTTTGGATGAAGATTTTCTGGATAACGTTCTCTTTGCAATCCCACCCGGACCACACAAAATATCTTTGATGGTTGTAGGATAGAATCGTGCCGTCAATCGACCAATATTTGTCGCATCCTTCCACGAGTCCTAGATTCGTGAATTTTTTTAGGGGGTCACCAGAATGGTTGGTAAGGCAATACATGCGGTGGTTAAAATTATTCCCGTCATCTAAAGTCACATAGATATAGCAAATCCCATCGAGAACATGGAGTTCAGGGGCCCAAACCTCTTGGTTGCATTGGGGGTTATTTTCATCCCAAATTAGAACGGGTTCGGCATCGCAAAGATTTTCGATGGCTTTGGATTTCTTGATCCATAGTTTTTCGTATTTGGCGTAGAGGTGGTAATAGAAGCCGTCTAGATAAAAGATAAAGGGGTCACGGGGATTCACCTTTTCATCCGTTGCTCCGAGGTAAATAGGTTGATGTGTCATTAGAAGATGGTCCTTTCCGAATCTTTGTCGAAGAGATGGATTTTTTTATGTATGAAGAGGAAATGCTTTTCTTGCCTCATATCCCCGATTTCATCGATGGAAACTTTGGAGAGGAAATCGTTTCCTCCAAAGGAGAAATGCAGGTAATATTCGTCACCAAGAAGCTCAGAAATATCGATTTTCCTGCTAAAGTCAGCGATGGTGGAACTGATTTTGATATCCTCGGGCCTTACCCCAAAAATCACTTTGTGCTCCAAGCCTTGATTCGTTTTGATGACGGTTTCAAGCATGGATTTTGTCTGGGCCAATTTTTCTTCCAATTGAACTTTTCTTGGTTGCTTTCCATGTTCGTAACGGATCTTTTTTAGACCTTTAAGGCTCGAATAATATTCCCTTTCTTTGGCAAGGTCGGATTCCAGCTTTTCCACCGTTTCCTTTAATTCGCCTTCTCGATTTTGATAGAACGAATCGTGTTGATGGATTTCTTCTTCGCTTAAAACGAATTCATATCCGTCTGAAAAGCGGAGAGCCCCTTTATGGTACGTGCTTTCTGCAAAATTCATGGCGGGCGACCCGATAAAGGAAGCGACGAATTTATTGGAAGGGTGATGGTAGATTTCAAAGGGGGTTCCAGCTTGCTGAATGACCCCTTGATTCATGACAACGATTCGGTCCGCCATCGTCATGGCTTCAATTTGATCGTGGGTGACATAAATCGTTGTCGCTTTGATTCTTTGATGCAATTTGACGATTTCGCTGCGGGTAGAAACCCTTAATTTGGCGTCGAGGTTGGACAAAGGCTCATCCATCAAGAAGACCTTCGCGTCCCGAACCACGGCCCTTCCAAGAGCCACGCGCTGCCTTTGCCCTCCGCTTAAGGCTTTGGGCTTGCGGTCCAATAGTTCGGTGATTTGAAGGATTTCCGCGGCCCTTTTCACCCGTTCATCGATTTCTTCTTTGGAATACTTCTTTACTTTGAGGGAGAAGGCCATGTTGTCATAAACGGTCATATTGGGATACAGGGAATAGTTTTGGAACACCATCGCGATATCCCGGTTTTGCGGAACGATATCGTTGGAATAGAGCCCATCGATATAAAGCTCGCCGGAAGAGATTTCCTCTAGTCCCGCAATCATGCGCAACGTCGTGGATTTACCGCACCCCGACGGCCCGACAAAAGCCACAAATTCATATTGGGCAATCTCTAAATTAAAATCCTTCACCGCCTGTACATCTTTATCGTAAAACTTGTTCACGTGGAGCAAAGCAACGTAATTTTCAATGACGTCGTCGCTTTTCTTTGGGGTTGGAGAAAGCTTAGAAGAATCCAAGGTTTCTTTGTTTTCTTGATTTGATGGTTCCATTATTTTTCTCCCTCAGTTTCTAAATTTACAAAGCAAACATCCTTAAATTCAGCGGAGTGGTTCATCGTGATCATGCCCACGCGGCTAACCTCATCGCCGAACCCGTTGTCGAGTTCATAAACCAATTGGCCGTTTACGTAATATTTCGAATGGTTATGGTCGCGATCGATTTTCATTTCGATGTAGGAACCAAAATCCAGATCGCTTTTATCGATGGGCGTTGACCAAGTCCATGCCCGATTGGTTTCGTCGACATTCCCGCTGACACAGGAAATCTGCTTATTTCGGTGGTCTTTGCGGGGGTCTAGCATCACGGAATGGATTCTTTGATCGCTTTGCTCTAGCAGCCCGACTTTTGGATAATCATCTTCCAGCAAAACCTCTCCGATTTTGACGTTAGCTTTCCATTCGTAACGATTGCCGGAATAGGTGGTAACCAAAAACGAATCATGCTCTGCCGTGGTAGAAAAACGGTCTTTGGAATGGATTTCGAACCCTCCGTTAGAAAGCGGAATATCCACGAGGTCTAATCCTTCGCATTTTCTAGCGATGGATTCCGAATCCAAAGAATAAGAAATGTCATGGAATTTCGCGTAATAATTCATCGTTAATAGATAGACGCCGCAGGGTTCATTTCCCAGCATATTCGTCGAACTTTTATGAACCAAAACGCCGTTTTGCAAAAAATAAAGGGAATCCTGGCGACGCATGATTTCTAATTCCACCGCGTCAAAAGATTGCTTTCCTCCCCAAACTACGGGAGCATCTTCCCAGTTCCACGCCCCGTTTTCTTGGCTAACGACAAGCGTTTGATAATTGTCCTTATTCGGCCGCGGGTCCAAGAGGAACGCTAAAGTGTTGGTTTCATTTTTCAGGGCGATGCCGACTTTAGGGGTCTTGTCGTTATTCAAATTTTTGACGCATTCGATTTCGACCTTAGCGTCGAAGGTTTTCGAATTCTTGAAATGGATCTTCGCATATTGGTCGTAACAACCGCTTTGAACGGCTTCCCCTGTTGTTTGGTCCTTGATTTCATAACCGACGTCGGTGAAATCCGTATCCAAGATATTATCGCCTTGATTCTGATAGACCCTATCCCCAAAGAAAGGGTATCGGTCAACCTCTGTCATGGCGATATTTTGAAAAGAATCCCACCGATAAGCCCCGGAAACGCAGCCTTCCGCATTGACCAAAGCAGGAAGGATAGCAAGCCCTTGCGGATTATAATCAAGCCCCAAGGACGAATAGGGAAGATAGAATTCATATCCCACGGCTGTCGCGGATTTCTTATCCGTTTTTGAGGTGTTGATTTCCCCCTCGATTTTCGTCCCGTAATTCATTGGCAGGAAATATTTGGTCCAGGGGTAGTTTTCACTGGGGACGCCAATCCAGCTTTCGTGGCGTTCCAAGGGCGATAAGCGAAGTTGAACGCATTGGGCAGTTAAATCCTTGCGGAATGCGCTGGGGTTGACGTAGATTTCAAAGCTATCCTGCTTAAACAGGTCAAGGCTAGCGTCTTCATAGAAACTGGATTTGCTTACACGGGCGTAAGCAAGAAGCCCTTTTTGGCCGAAACCAACCTTGAACGTTACCGAAACATCGTCATAAATGCCGCAGGTGAAATGCAGCGTTTGGTCCTTCAAATAGTAAGATTCATTATCCAATCCGTCCATTTGAACCCCTTCTTCTAATTCTGCCCGCAAATCGGTTTTAGGCTCATCAGGGTTTGTATAATGGTATTCACCGTAACAGCCCGTTAATGCAAGCAAAGCGCCTAGAAGGAACCCCATCATTGCCTTTTTCATATTTGCGTTCCCCCTTTTGCCAAGACGACGATTTCGCTCATTTTCGTTTGCTTTGAGGAAGAGAATTTCACGGTGACTTGATTGGCAAAGGTCGTTTCGAATTCGGCGACAAAAGGCGAACCGGGCCTTAAATAGCCGTTTTCCCTAAATTCGTCAAAGTAATCTTGGTAATATTCGTGATTGAGCTCGATGTTCTTAAAGGTTTTATTTCCAACTTGAATATCTAATTTATCAATGACGTAATCTTTATCCATTCCCCCATAAACCGCGACCGCGGAAATCTCATAATTTTTAGACCATCGAAGTCGGACTTCATGGGATCCCGGTTGGAAGGTGTATTCCAAAGCCATATTGCTAGGATTAGCGATGTGCATGGGGATTTTGTAGTCGTTTAATTTATTGCAATCGTCATCTCCGGAAGCCGATATACTGGCCCGCAAGGCAATATTTTCATAGCCAGAAACCGAGGTGGGGAGGGGTTGCAAGGAATAGGTAGGCCCATTTACGAACAAAGTTCCGTCTTTGTTCACGATAACACGGTCCATGGCAAAGGCTCTTTGGGAAGAGCCGCTCGCCCTATCCAAATGAGCGTGATAACCAATCAGAAGCTCATCGCCCGCCTTAAAGAAGCAATGATGGCCGGTCCCCGAAGTGAAATCCCACCCATTTCCAATATCAAGACCCTGCACACCGCATAATTGATTTTCGTATTCATAGGAACAGGGTTTGGTAAATTCTCCTAAAGGGGAGTCGGAAACCGCATAGCCCACCGCATAGGTGATGTTTCCATAATAATTAGCGCTGTAGGTGAGGAAATATTTCCCATTGGATTTATACAATTCCGGAGCTTCATTCCAAAAACGGGTGTTGCTCCCCCGCTCCCATTCTAGGTTCGGATGCGCTTCTTCCTCTAGGATGGAACGATATCCCGCGCGGACAAGCGGCTTCATCGTCTCATAGTCCGCGGTGACGGGATCCTTTAATTTCATCCCATAGGATTTGGATTCGGAATCGAGCTGATCTTGAGAGAAATATAGGTACATTTCGCCGTTATCATCGATAAACAAAGAGGGGTCAATCGCCGCGAATCCCAGGTCCAGAAAGACCTGATCGTTTTTGGTAAAATAGACTCCATCCGCGTTATACCCCTCGTATTCCTTGAATGGGCCCGCGGGGGAAGAAGAAACCGCGACCGAAATCCCTCTTCGATATTTTCGGTTCGTGGATGAAAAATCTTTGGCGTTTTTCGCGCAATAATACATGTAATACCGATCGCCGATTTTATAGACGTTCGGCGCCCAAAGCGATCCAGAAGACCAGGAATAGGGGTCGGCAAGGAAAGCGGGGCCGAGGTTTTCCCAGTAATTAAGTTGTTTGGATCGATAGACGTAAAACCCCGTTCCCGAGAGCTCGTCGCTAGTTCCATACATGTAATAATAGCCGTCGTCATAGAGAATGAAAGGGTCGGCAAGCGGGGTTTCCAAGTCATTTTTGAACCAAAGGTTTTTGTTATAGCCTTTGTCAAAATCCGTCTCCGTGTTTAAAGCGGTGCAAGAAGGAAGGAGCAAGAAGAGTATGGCCGTTAACAATGTTTTCTTTTCCATATTATTTAAGCCCGCTATTGGTGATGCCCTTCACAAAAAATTTTTGGCAAACGACAAAGATAACAACCGTCGGAATAAGGGAAATGACGGTGGCGGCCATCAAGGTTTGATAGGAATTGATGGACTTGCCCATGAAATTGGCCAAGGCGATTTGCAAGGTGATGTTATATTCCGAGTCGCCTTTTAAATACAAAAGGGGGCCGAGGTAATCGTTATATCCGGCGACAAATCCCAAAATCCCCTGCGAAATCAAACTGGGAAGGGAAATGGGGACAACGATTTTCCAGAAGATGCGGAAATGGCCGATGCCATCTAATTTCGCCGCATCGATATAATCATCGGGAATCGCCATGAAGGATTGGCGGAGGAAGAAGACACAAACGGCGGTTCCGAACATCCCCGGTACAATCAACGGAAACAAGGTGTTATAAAGTCCAAGCGTCGTATAAATGCTGACTAACGGGGTCATCATGACGATTCCGGGAATCATCGTCGTGATGAGCATCAAATAGAACAAGACGTTTCTTCCTTTGAATTGGGTTTTGGCAAAAGCATAGGCGCTTAAGGCGCTGACGAAGAGTCCGCCAACAGTGGAGGGAATCGTGATGATCAACGTATTCATCAGCCCCACTAAAATCGTCGGGGCGTCCCGTTCTCCAATCGTAGCGTCCGCTCCGGTGAAGGCTTTGATAAACCCGTTGAAATCCAGTCCAGTGAAGGGACTTGGATTTTCCAAAAACCCGATATAACCCATGGGCTTAAAGGCGGAGACCATCAAAATATAGAAGGGAACGACGACCGTGGCGGCCAATAATACCAAAACGATATACGAGAAGATTTTTTGAATCGCCTCTTCCTTTTTCGTGGTCATGACCCTCCGCTTCAAAGAGTCACCGTTTCTTACGTATTCTACTCTCATACTATTTTGTGGCGTCCCCTTGCTTTTTATTGAACATAAATTGAATGAATGTAATCCCCATAATCAAAACCGTTAAAACCCAGGAAGCGGCAGAAGCCACCCCGATTCCTGAAATCGCCGAGGTTGCCGAGGACGTTTCCGTCATTTTGGTGTAAAGGTAATAAGCAACCGTTATGCCTCTTTCGCTTCCCGCGGGAACAAGAAGCTGGAACCTCGTGAAATCTTGAAGATTGCCGATCACCCCGGTGATTAGCAAGAAGAAAGAGACGGGCATGACTCCAGGAAAGGTCACATGCCAAAATCTCGTCCAAGCATTCGCCCCATCCACTTTGCTGGCTTCTAAAACACCACTATCGATATTGGTCAAAGCCGCCGAATACATGATGATGGAAAAACCCACGCCGCTCCAAACGCCAAGAAAAATCAATACCGGCATCGTTTGGGAAGGATCGTTGATGTTAATGGGGGGAATCCCTAATTTCGAAAGGAAATTATTGAATGGACCATATTCAGGATTCAGCAACATCTGCCAGATGGTGGAGGTCGCGACGACCGAACAAACATAGGGCAAGAAAAAAATCGCCTTGAACACCGTTCTCCCCCTTAATTTGGGATTACTCACAATTAAAGCGATCAATAGCCCGAATACCATCGATAACGGGGTGACAAGGCAATTCAGGAGCGTATCGCCAACCGCAACCCAAAATTTAGGGTCTTCGAGCACGAGTTTGAAATTGAGACCGCCATTCCACTTCATTTCATTAAGCGCAGCCGTTGAACCTGGTTGACGGAACGACATCCAAAGCGAAATGACCATCGGAACGAAGCCGAAAAGGGCGAAGCCGATCAAAGGCAAAAGAGCCGTAATCGTGCAGTAAGCCTTTTCCCGGATGCGGTTTCCTCTATTGACGGCATTCGTTTTTTGGTTTTTTACTAACTCGATTCTCATTTAGTCTCCAAAATGTCCGTAATGCTTTAGCATCGCATCCGTCCGATCCTGATAGGTGGCGAAGAAGGTGTCTAAGCTCATATCTCCACTTAAAACCGAGCCATTGAGCGTCCCGGCCCATAGGGTATCGATCCAGTTGCTATCCGATAACATCGTCCAGTCTCCGCCCCGTTGCTTTTCGATATAGTCCACGAAGATTTGCGCGTTTTTCGGTTGGGTTTCTTTGGAAACGATTTCCTGGGCGAGATCTTTTTGGTTTCCTACGCAGAAACCCGATTCCGCCAAATCTCTTTGGCCTTGTTCTCCGGCCATGTATTCCATGAATTTAAAGGCGGCGTCCTTCTTCTCCTGGCTGGACTCTCTGGCGATGCCATACCCCATTGAACCGCTATGTCCAATCGATCCGATTTCCTTGCCGGGAACGGCGTTTTGGTAATGAGAAAGGGGGGCCACATCCCATTCGAATTTCGTATTAAGGTTCCTCAAATCGGAGACGTTAGGACGAATGCCGACACACATGGCCATTTTGCTGATGGCAAATAGACCGATTTTATCTTTGGAGGATACTTCATTGGGCTTGGGCATGACCTTTTCAACGGTGGAGAGGTCCACAAAATGCTTAAAAGCTTCATAGGTCGAAATCGGATTCCCATTATAGACGTAATCCGTTAAGGTCTTATCCCCCAACGTCCAATGGTAATACCCATCGTCTTGGACGTTAATGACGTCTCCGCCCATCGACCATACGTAGTTGTACCACCATTCCGTATAGAACCCGTAATTCGTGATGGAATTCGGGTTTTTGGATTTGGTCAAACGCTTGGAAAGGGCCAGTTCTTCTTCTACGGTCATCGAGATTTTATTGTTGAAATAAGCCGGCTTGGAATAATCCTCCCCACCCGGTTGATAAAACCCATGCCTTTCGTATTCTTCGGAGCAGTCCTTGAGTTCTTTGGAAATGCAGGTGACACCCACTTTTTCGAAAGCGTTTTTATTGTAGAAAATAACGGAAGGGCCTAAATCTTTAGGCAAACAATAAATGGTGTCTTTTCCCGTGCTGGTTTTGGTTTCGACGTTGTACCGGTAACGGTTGATCCCCGCCTTCCACATCTTGGACAAATCGATTTTGCTGGATTGAGAGAGATAATCCGTCAAAGGTTCAATCCAACGTTGCTCGGCATAATTTTTGATTTGTTTGTCTCCGACGAAAAAGATGTCGGGGGCATTTTTGGCCCGTAACGTGTTGGTTAATTTCTCTTCATATCCCGTGCTAGGTTGATAAGCAAATTGAACGCGGATATGATCCTTATTCTGTTTGTTGTAGGTTTTGACGATATTTTTGAAAATGGCGATTTCCCCTTCTTCTCCCCAACCCCAAAATTGGATGGTGGTTCCATCGAAGTTTTCCCCGCATCCTATTAAAGGCAAGGCGAGAAAAGCCATCAATAATAACAAGCTTTTGTTCATAGTGTTTGCTCCTTGTTAGCGGAATAAAAAGAATCTTTGGCTTCGAAAGGCAAATTGAAGGACATAAGGCCGACGCTGCAGGCATCGTTCCAACCTTCAAAGGTCAAAACCGGCGTTTTTGTATCTCCTACATAAAAGGAATAGGAAGAACCTCTTTTTACCAAACGAAGGTCGATGAAATTGGCCTTGTAATCATAAGAGGAATCTAAGGGCTTGCTGATTTCTTTGTTGGGCTCGTTAAACTGCCAATCCGCGCCCCAAACACGATCAAATTGGTGGTACGTGGCCACGGATACCGTGCGGTCGCTGCTCGCAACTCCAGAATTATCGATGTACACGAAATAGAATCCCGAATCGTCGGTCTCGGCGCTGGATACCGTTTTGCCGTGCTTAAGAAGGACTCCAAATTTCGTATAGGGGTCCCCGTTATTGGGCTTCCCAACCTTCATTTTTGTCTGGAAAGTGAAAGAGGCGTCATCCCCCGATTCTTTCACGAAAGCGAACGTGTCCAAGAATCCTTGGCTGGATATCGCCGCCTTTTGGCTTAAATCCACTTGAGGGCTCGTGCTCATTTTGTCTTTTGATGTGCCAAACAGGGAATTTGCAATCGGAGCAGAGTCGCCAAGCTGTTCTTTCATCCACTTAGAAATCCGGGCATAGGTGAATAAATTGGGGTGCATTCCATCGTTTAAGAAAGAGGCGTGTTCGTTTTTTGTAAAATCGTTGCCATCTTTAATGGCCAAGAAGGGGAGATTAAGGTTCTCAACGCCACGACGAACTTCTTCAAGCCTTTCATTGCAGGAATTGAGAGAGTCAAAATCGGCAGGATTATAGAAATGATTCGGCGAAGAAATCCAGTTAATTTTAACGTTGGGATTGGATTCATGGACCTCGGTAAATAACGTGTTCAGATTTTTAACCGCATCTTCCACGCTAACTCCGCTTTGAATATCGTTTAATCCTAGATGAACGAATACTTGATTTGGTTTCGCTTCCGTTATCGTTGGATAAATAGGGTTATTTTCATCGATCCAGTCACTAGTTTTGGACTCGGATTTCCCAACTGCAAATAAGGAGGATCCTTTGAATTCCAATTTAAAATTCCGATAGAAATCAGTATCCACGTAGGAATCGCCGAAGAAAATGGCGTCCACTTTTTTTCTTTTTGGGTTGCCTTGATCATCAAAATTAAGATAAGTCCAGCCATAGGCTTTATCGCTTCCCAAATAAGCAGATTCTTCATAGGTAGTTTCGCTATTCTTTTTCCCGTTGGTATTGCGAAAAGCAAACCAAACCCCCATGTTATCCTTTGCTTCTTCTTCGGAGGATAAGCCCAGCAAGGAGTAGGGGATGGCAATGGTTGCCCCATAGCCATTAAATCCATCTTGGGTATCGACATAGATTTTTTCATCCGATTTTGCAACGCCGCTATCCGAAATCAAAGTAGATTCAAACGTCTTGTCACTATTGATTTGGAAAACGTTGAAGCCAAGGGTGGGGACGCTTAAGATGCGATAGGTTTTATGGACGTCAAATCCCGTATTCTCGCTAAATAATGGAGTGACGTAAATTTCAAAATTATCGTTATATCCATTCAATTCGCCGCTTTCAGAAGAAGGAAAGGAATGGAAGACTTTGTTGTCTTGGATATTCACGCGAACGTGAAGGGCATCTTTATGGTATTCTCCTAAAACATAGGCTTTGGCTTCTTCCTCGCCCACTTTAGCCGAGACAACCGGGGTGCCTGAGGGTTCCATAAGACGATGGGACCATTTCGCGTAAAATGTTGTATCTTGAGTCAAAGAATAAGGGAAGGAGGCTTCGTTCGAAAAAGCCTCATCGGTAAACCAACCGGCAAAATCATAGGCATCTCTTTCCGTTACTGGAGCGGTGGCAATCACATCCGTGAAAAAAGGTTCCACGGAACTCCCGCCATTGCATTCAAATGAAGCTTTATATTTATTCACGATGGATTCGGAGGGGACGGTGCCGCCACAAGAAAGCAAACAGAAAGCGGTCCATAAGCATAAACCAATTAAAGGGAACTTGTTCTTCATCGAGTTTGTCCTGTTATCTTGGATAGATTATATTTCAAGTTTGCTTCCAGATATATGTATAAAAGTTCAAAATTCATGTAAAATATTTCATAATCAAGATGAAAAAGCACGACTATAAAATTTACGGAAACGAGAAAGAACTCCTCACGTATTTCCCTTACCGAAACGAAGCCCATTTAGATGATCCAAACTATCCGATTCACATCGAATCAGTGGGAATTACGAAACCCGATCCGAACTACCACGTCTCAAGAAACCACTGGAACATCTATACCATCGAATATGTTGTTTCGGGGGAAGGCTATCTCAAATACAATGGAAAAAATTACAAATTGAGGGAAGGGGATGTCTATATCATGTCCCCGAATTCCGTACAGAGATACGGATCCGACCAAGATCACCCTTATGAAAAAATATGGATCAACTTCCGAAGCGATATCTTTGATGAAATCTTAAAATCGTTCCATTTGACCGAACCCGTGTACCATTGCCGCGCCGTCTTGCAATACCTAAAATCCATCTATAGTCTCAAGGACACTCGACCATTTGTAGAAGATTCTTCTTTTATTTGTCTCCGACTTCTTCTTGACCTTATTTCCCAAATCAAAGAAAACGAAATGTCTTCCTCCAGGGGATACCCCGACTTTTTAGAAAAAGTTTTGGAATATATCGATAAGAAAACCCCGGAGCCCATCAGCATCGACGAGTTAACCCATTATTCCAACGTCTCTACGGGGTGCTTAATCAACGCGTTTAAAAAATACATGGGGGAGACACCTTACTCCTATCAGCTAAAAACAAGGCTGAAGCTATCCAAAATGTATTTAACGAATACGAATAAAGGATTGGATGAGATAGCCTACATCTGCCGTTTTTATGATGCGTTCGCGTTATCTCGGTCCTTCAAAAAATACTTTGGACAGTCGCCCAAGGAATATCGGGATTCCTTAACGAAGCAAAAGGCGTAATATTTGTTAAGCGGGCAAAAAGCAGTCTCCTTTCATTAACCTATCACGTTCCATTAATTTCATTTTAAATAAATAGAATTGGCTATTCTTCCCGCGGTTTTATTTGATATTCCATCAGATAGTTCGATGGTCGCTTCGTGGAAATCTTTTTTCTTTATAGCAAAATAAGCCATCCTTTTACTGCTAAAACAAAGGCTAAGCAAACGTGAAAATCCATGAAATAGACCGAAATTTCGATACCACGTTTGAATCTCCTAGCGATATCCAGCGGCATTCTCCTTTGGAAGAACCTTTTCCCTCCACGGCATGTTTTATTCAAAAGAAGAAAAATTGTACTTTCGTTTGCCAAAAGAATTCGCCGCTTCCATCAACGAAAAGATTGCTTTCCTAGCCCAAAATACCGCTGGAGGGAGAATTCGGTTCCAAACGAGTTCCCCTTATATCGCCCTTCGCGTAGAAGAGCCCTTTGATGAACCGCTTCCTCATATGACGATTTTTGGCAAAAACGGGGTCTCGATCTTTACCAATCAGGAATACGTGGGCTGCATCGCTCCAACTTATAACCAAATCGTCCGGGCGGATCCTGCTTTTAATGGCAGCGGGAAGATTCTCTTCGATGGAATCGCAAAACCCCAAATAGAAGGTCTATACCAAGTAGAATTGTTCCTTCCTCTTTATAGCGGCCTTACTAGCATCTACATCGGATTAAAAGACGGCGCAATTCTCTTGCCTTCCGCGCCCTATAAGCATCCAAAGCCCGTCCTCTTTTACGGTTCTTCCATCACCCAGGGGGCGTGTGCCAGCAAACCGGGCGACGATTATATCCCCCATTTATCTAGAAGATTGGATTTCGATTTTATCAATTATAGTTTTTGGGGAATGCCAAAGCCGAGCCTGAAATGGCCAAATACCTTTCACAGCAAGAAGCTTCGGTATTTGTTTTGGATTACGACCATAACGCGTCAGATGAGAATTATTTAAGAAAGACGCATTACCCCTTATATAAGACGATAAGGAATGTTAATCCCGTCACCCCTATCCTTTTCATGACGATGCCTGGTTTTGAAAATTGGGAGGACAGACCGGCAAACAAAGCACGGCGATAGGTTATTTTTGAAAGCTTTAAGAAAGCCAGAGAAGACGGGGATAACAACATATATTTCATCGACTGCCATGGATGCTTTGAGGATCAAAATGAACGTGGGGCCGTGGATAACGGACACCCCAATTCCTTAGGCTTTGAGAAAATGACGGAAAAGTTGTATCCCATTCTTAAAGGATTGCTCCAATAATTCCTACGAAAAGTTGCGCCCTTGTGGCAAATATTGCCCTACGGTGCTCGAGTTGTAAAGAGATTCGATTTGTTCTTGGCTCAGCCAAAGATTTCCGTCGATCAGTTTGACTTCGACCTTGGTTCCGCTCGACTTGGTGTTGTAGATAACGATAATGCCTTTGTCAGACATAGTAACGCCTCCATTGAGTGTTACTATTTTGTGCGTTGATGAGCACTTCTCAACTATCATAAAAGAAAAAACGTTCCTGGCAATTGCATCAAGAACGTATTAACCGTTTGGGTCTGATTACCAATATTGATACATTGCATACCCTAGGCAATGAATTTTTGCATACCCCTATCTAAAAAGTGCATACCCTTAGAGCGAATTTGCATACCCTATTAACTGCTTTTTATCTATGATGATTTAACGCAAAAGCATTTAAAAAACTACGCTCTATAAGCATTGGCATTCATTATTGAATAAACTCGCTTGATAGCCTCAAGACCGGTTTTCTCACCTAATTCTACTGATTTTCCATACATTTCTATTGCTTTTTTATAATCCTGACAAACACCAAACCCGTTCTCATAGCATATTCCAAGGTTATAAAATCCAAGGCTGGATTTGTACTTGTTGGCAGCAATTTTGAAACATTTCATTGCTTCTTTTTTATTTTCTTTTACGCCATGTCCTTGCAAATAACAAAGACCTACGTTCACGATTGCTTCTTTCTCTCCAAGATTAAAGGCATCGGTGAATAAGCCAAACGCCTTTTTATAGGCTTCCTCTGTCTTTATGGTGTAGAAATAGTAAAGCCCAAGTTGCAAACACGCCATTGGGTTTTCGCCCTTTGCACTTTTCTTGAGCCAAAAAGCGGCTTTTTCCCGATTCGCTTCCAAGCCATAGTAGCCGCATGCATACGCCATGCCAAGATTATATTGGGCAGCTGCATTGCCAAGTCTAGCCGCTCTTTTAAAAAGCTTAAGTGCTTTCCTTTCGTCTTTTTCGAGACCAAGATTATCGCCTAAATATGCTTCAGCCAATCGTTCCAAGGCATCAGGGAAGTTTTCTTCCGCCGCCATTTGGTAGTACCTAAGCGCGTTATCGTAATCCTGCTTTTGGTCTTCGCATATCGTGGCGATTGCCCAATAAATACCAACAGCATCAATCTCGCATTCGGCAAGGCAATCCAAGGCTTTGTCATAATTCTTTTTCTTGTAATAGTAATATCCCAAATCAAGCAGCGCATCATCCTGCCCTAAATTTGCAGCTTTTTTCAAAAATTGAACATATTTTTTACTGTCTGGTTCAATTCCATAAAGTCCCATTTCGTATACTCGGGCCTGAAGGTAGATGCTTTCTGGATCGTTGTGTTTTACGCCGTCCGCTAAATACGCCAACCCTTTTTTGTAGTCGTGCGGAACGAACTTGTCGTTGAGATAGACATATGCCAAATCGAAATTAAGAGAATAATCGCCGAAGCTCAATCCCTTTTCGTACCATTCTATCGCCTTGCTGGCATCGGATAGTTCTTCGACGTTGAGGTAAATGTAGCCTATTTTCTTAGCAGCGCTCGTCTCGCCTAGATAAAACGCTCGCTCGTAAAACTTTAAGGCTTTCTTCACGTTTTCGGCTCTATCGTCTTTGCAAGGTATGCCGAAGTAATAGATGTCGCCAAGTTTCCGTGCGGCAGTTGCGGATCCCAAATTCGAGGCCATCTCATAATATTCAATCGCCTTTCCGATATTCTTCTTTACGATGTGGCCAACTTCATAGTCATAGCCAACGTAAATCATGCAGTTTATGTCTCCGGCAGTGACCCCTTGTAAATAAGTGTCGAACGCTTTTTTATATCGGTGTTGGTAGTCGTAAACAAATCCCAGTTGTTGATAGGCGCTAACTCCACTTTCGATTGCCTTTTTATAATAAAATTCGGATTTTTTGAAGTCGCTATCATCAAGGTAAATATCAGCTATTTTGACATAGTGCTTCGGATTCTTTTTAGCCAATTTCAAAAGCTTTTCTATTTTTGTATCTATGTTTGACAAACAATCACTCCTTTAGGAAAACGGCATAAGAAAATTCGTTTATGCTATTCAATCTTCCAAAGCAATTATAACATGATTGGCATAGAAATCGGAATGCAAAAGAAAAAAAGCAGCCACTAGTTAAGCAGCTGCTATCGTTGTTTCTTTTCCATTATAGAATTTGAAGGTTATCGATTTGTCCCTATGGACTGTCGCCTTCTCGACCATAATCATCCATAGTTCCTCGTTTCATTCATCCAAGATGTTTTCTTTTTATTCAGGCTTTCAAGGGACGATTGCAGTTTTGTCCCTTGGCCTTGCTTGTAGGCTTTGTCCTACATCGCTTCCTCAAGGGCTTTTTTCGCAATGTCATGCTTTTCATGACTTTTTCAATAATCGTTCAATAATTGGGATAAACGTTCAATAGTTCCTGTAATCGTTCATTTGTTATAGTAATCGTTCAATCATTGACGTTTAAAATCTATAAATCCTTATATAAAAAAGCCGCAAAGGCCCTATGAATAAGTTTTCTAATGTATCAAAGTTCGTGCGTTCGAACCAACGGTAGGATTTGAACCCATGTAAAAATAAAAAAAGTTCGACACATTTTACTGTATCAAACTAATGCATTCTTAATGGCAGGGGCGGAAGGAATCGAACCCTCATCAAAGGTTTTGGAGACCTCTGTTCTACCACTGAACCACGCCCCTAGGCTGCGTTGCAGCGAAAAGGATTATAAGCCTCTGGCAACCTTGCTGACAAGCCCCATATCGACCTGCCCGGCATAATTCGTCTTGAAATGTCTCATCACAGCCGGCATGGACTTATCTTCCAAAGAAGCATAAATCTTCCGGACTTCTTCTTCGCTTAATTGCTTTGGCAAGAACGAGACGATGGCTTGCTTTTGCTTTTCGGTGGCTTTCGCCTGTTCGGTTCTACCCGCCTTCACGTACCCTTCCTTTTCTTCATCTAGTTCTTTCGCGAATTTTTGAAGGATGTGGATCAAATCCGCATCAGTTGGAGCAACGCCCGTTCCCGAGGTTAATAGAGCTTGGTAACGAGTAATCACAATCGAATAGGCTCCACGGGCTTCCGCGTCATGGGCCTTCATGGCCGCGATGTTGGCTTTACGAATTTCATCAATAAGCATAGAGAGATACCTCCGATTTCATTATAGTCCGTTTTCTAAAAACCGAGCGTGTCTCTTTGCCGATTTCCCTTTGGCCACTTCTTTGGCGTGGCGGAATTCGAGATGAATATTTTGAGCCGAATAGATAAGAGGCATAATCTCCAAACGGCCCAGGAACATATCGATGGAAAGGACCCAAAGATAGAGGGGGTAATACCAACCTTCGTTGATGGAAAGGACAAAATCCCGATAATTCACAAAGTTAGTAACACCTAATCCCGTATTGGAAACCGCGGAAGCGACGTTATAGGAAACAAGTTCGATGTTGACGGAGGTGTCGGCGAAGGAAGAGGCCTCTCCGCTAGGGCAGAAGCAAAGCACCAAAACGGAAGCAGCGAACATCGAGATGAACAAGAAGAAATAGTTATGGGCTTCTTTGACCGAGGAAGCGTCGAGTTCGGAACGCTTCCCGTATCGATAAGTGGAGCAAGGCACCATCTTAATCGAGGGGGCAAAGCGCGTCAGGATGGAATAACGGAGGTCGCGAAGCAAAATCGCCACACGATATTGCTTAATACCACCAGCCGTGGATCCGCTTCCTCCACCGACTAGCATCAATATCAACGAAGCGAATAGGAGGGGTTTGCCCAAAGAAAGCATCCGCGTCAAAGTCGTGTTGGAGAAACCGCTATTGGTCCAACTGCCGATGACGTAGAAGAAGATATCGCGGGTCGTATCTGGCCAATTAGCAAAATATTCTTGCCCATTATTCACGTTGTCTCGGCCTAACGTCAAGAAAGCTCCGCCAAGGGAAAATAGAAGCAAGCTCCCCGTCCAAAGCAAGCAGAAACGGATTTCATCATCGCGGAAGAAATCCTTCCATTTGCCGCGAAGGGCGAATACGTGCAAGACAAAACTCACCGCAGAGAGGATGACCAGCACCATCATGACGATTTCAATAGCGAGGGAATTGACGGGAAAGATCGCTCCGCCATGGGGTTCTAGAATCTTATTTCCGCCCACAACTCCGTTTTCCCAATGGAAATTTTGGACCATCCCCTCGTAATCGCGGTAAAAGGCGATGTTGCTGGAACGGGGGCTTAATCCACCGCCGGAAAGGGCACACATAGACGTGCAGGCCGCATCAAAAGCAGGCATGCCACTGAACCACAAGGCCAAGGCACCTAAGATCGTATAACTCGTATAAATGCCAAAGATGACCTTTGCCGTCTTGCCCATCGTGGTCATGATGTGGTCGTTATGGCCTTCGGTTTGATAAAGAAGGGTAGACCCATTCCCGCCTAACAAAGTCGTTAGCAATAGGACCAATCCAACCCCGCCGATAAATTGCATCAATGAGCGGTGGAAGGTATAGACGTGAGGACAAAACGCGCCTTCGGTATCCAAAAAATCCTTAAAAGCGTTGAGACCTGTAGTGGAATAGGCCGAAGTCGCTTCGAAAATGGCTTCGGAGAAATCCATGTCCATTTCGCCTCTAGCGCAGGCGATAAACATAGGGGCGGCACCGGAAACAATGGCTAAGATCCAAACAAGAAACAATAACTGCGAGTCTTCGTAACGAACGAATTTCGTTGTTTTTCGTTTGAACAAAAAACAAAAATAAAGAATGAAACCCAAGACGATGTTGATTCCGGCGGGGATGACAAAATCAATCCAGCATTCGCTTTCCCCGGGATAGAAACACATGAACAAAGGGATTGTCGTAATGATGCCGATGAGAATCATGAAAAGGCCAAGGTAACCTAGCACCATCGCGAATCCGTGCGTCTCTTTGCGAGTTGTTCTGCTCATGCTTCTTCCTTATTCGCCGGTTTTTTCACGGGCTTCTTCGTCGAAGGGGAACGCTTCGCCCTCGGTTTTTTAACCGCTTTTTCTTCCATGCTTGGCAAAGCTTCTTCGGCCTTTGGCGCTTCTTCAACCTGCGTTTCAACGGAAACAGAAGGTTTTTCTTCTACAGGGGTCACTTCTGTTGGCTGCTCTTCTTTAGAGGGGGCTTCTTCTTTTGCCGTATTTGTTTCCGACTGTTTGGCGGCTTCTACCACCTTTTGGGCCACATGGTTCAAGATTTGCTCTTTGGAACTATGAATGCGGGCAAAGCGGTTGGTCAGGGCTTCGTTAATACGAGAAAGAAAGGAAGAGACCGGGGTAGCGTTTTGCGGCGGGCAGACGATCGTTAAAACGTCCTTGGGGAGCAAGGTAACATCGCCATTAGGGATGATGACGTCAAATCCGCGTTTGATGGCGGCGATCGAAGCCATCGTATTGGGGAAGTGGATATCACGAATTTTATGGTTGGCAATTTCGCTTTTGGTCATAACCGTGAATTCCAAAACGGAAAGGCGGTTATTATCGAGGGAAAGCATTTTCACGAGGTTATCCTGCGTGGATTCCTTGCGGATGCTTTCGGCGAGAAGATAGGTCGAAGAGATGGCAGAGTCGATGCCAAGTTGCTTAAAGACATCGACGTTTTTTGGGTTATGGACGACGCAGATGCATTTTTTGGCGTTGAAGACCTTCTTGGCAATCATGCAAGTAGCGAAATTGTCCTCATCGCGTTCGTTGAGGGCGATGAAAACATCGGCATCATAAGCATTAGCCTGTTCCAAGACGTATTTCCGCCACGGGACGCCGCAAATAATGGGAAGATTGCAGGAACGCAAAAGGCGTTGAGCCACTTCGCGGTCTTCGTTGATGACGATGATGTCGCTGCCACTAGTTCGGAAAGAGGCAATGATGTATTCGGCTTCGGCGTCTCCGCCGGCAATCACGATCTTCATTTCGTTTCCTCCGTTTCGCCTAGACCGCGATATTGGTTGTAGCTCTTTTTCGAAAGCATGAAGGGGTAAATGGCGCGAACTGGCATCCCTTGAATCAAATAGGATTTATCCGGATCATCGAAACGGACAAAAATATGGGGGACGTGGATGAGTTTGGCGCATAAATACGTCACCAAAAGGTTGACGTTATCGTCGCCTGTAGCAATCACGACTTCGTCCGCCGATTCAATCTGCGCTTCTTTTAATTCATCGATCGTGGAGCAGTTCCCCACAAGCTTCAAGCCCGAGAAATTCGCATCCAAACGGGCAAAAGATTTTTCGTCTTTGTCTAAAACGATGACGTCCTTTCCGCGGAAGGAAGCATCGTCGGCGATGCTCGCGCCGAGGCGTCCACATCCAATTACCACAATCTTGTTTTTCATAATCCGTTTTAAAGGCTCCTATTATATATCGGATACTAGAGGAGGCAACTGCCCGAAGGGGCGGAGGGCTTCCACCACTTGGGTTAAAGGATACTGTTTCCCTAGTTCCTCATACTTCTTCTTGGTGTCTTTCTTTTTGAGTCCGGCAAACCCCATTTCAGCATAACGCTTCAACCCCCAATGGATGAATTCCCTCGTCCAATCCGTCATGTAATAGAACGCATTGAATTTTTCAAAATAACGGAGAGGGGTATCTTGTTTAAATCCTTTGGGATTATAGCAATAAGAGGCGGAGAGGGTGTCGCAGATATATTCCATCGCCCAATTCCATGGCATGGTCCTTTCAATGATTCGCCCCGCGAAAAAGTCCACCCAATATTCCCAGTGGTGCTTATTCCGCTTGGTGTGATGCTGGCAAATCAAGGAAAAATAGCCATGGCGAACACGTTCCTCATAAACGGGAGAATGGTTGCCGCAGTAATAACGTTGGGAATAATGGAATTCCGTGTAACCGAATTTGGTGAGGTCGTGACGGAGGGATTGGAAAAAGATGCCGCAATGGGAAGCGTTAACGATCACGTGATGGCGGTGACGGCAAACCAAGGCAAAGTGTTTAAACGGATGTCCCATGCTATTCCTCCAATAAATATTCTAACGATTCCCCAATGTCTTCATGAAAGACAAAATCGCAATAAGGGTCAAAGGGGGTCGGTTCTTGATTAATCATGACGATCGTAGATCCGTGGAAATAAGAAGGAAGCCCCGCCGCGGGATAAACCTTCATCGACGTTCCTCCAACGATTAGAACCTCAGCTTCTTCTAAGGCAAGGATGGCCCGATTCAACGTATCTTCTGGCAACGATTCCCCATAAAAAACGATGTCAGGCTTCAAAATGGCGCCGCAATGAGAACAATGAGGAATGGACCCGGACTTCACTTCTTTCGCATCGATTTTTTGGTGGCAGGAAGGGCAAACGAAATAAGACATCGTCCCATGGATTTCTAGCACATTCTTTTGACCAGATTCCTTGTCTAGACCGTCGATATTTTGCGTAATCGTGGTTAGAGCATGGTTTTCCCCATAACGAGCCAAGGCTAGATGGGCTCGATTCGGTTTTGCGTCGGGATGGGCCATAAATTTCCAGTAGAAGGAATAAAAAGTTTGGGGATGGGCATAAAAGTAATCGATGGAGAGCATCGTTTCATAAGGAAGCCCATATTCCGACTTCAAGCGATACAGCCCATCAGGAGAACGAAAATCGGGAATTCCCGAATCCGTAGAGCATCCGGCCCCGCCCAAAAAAACAAGGTGCTTAGCACCATGTACGATTTTTTTGGCTGATTCAAAAATACTCTTATTCACGAAAGGAATTATATTCCTTTTGAAAACTTCGGGAAGAGACGGAAATCGTTCCCGCCTCTTAATCAAAGAGAATCGCGGCGCCTATTCCCCCAATGAATGAAATTTACGAGTCTTTCCTTGAAAAAATTTTCATAATTATTGTCTTGTATAAATAGCCACTTTTGATGGAAGCGATCATAAACACGAAAGGATCAAATTATTTCGATGCAATCGCACTATTTTATTTTTTTCTGTCCAATTGGTGGTTTAGCAATTGTCCATTTGGTGGAATTTCAATTTTCAATTGGGCGGAAGCCATGAAAAAGGAATCCGCCATTTTTGATAGCGTTTTTAATCCTAGCGCAACGTTTAAAGGTTGTTATGCACGCACGTAATAAGTATCATGAGTGGCATTTGCTAAGAGAGGGATTTTTATGGTCGTTTGGAACGCTATCGTTAAGTGGCTCTACAGTTTTTGCGGCATCGATATCATCATGGATGCCATCTCCAAAAACGAGCCCGTTCCCGTCCAAGGATATGTTCAATTAGTCTTCTCTGGTCTTCTTGCCATCCTAGGCATCTTGTCCTGCTATCGCGCCTTCTACTTCATCCTTGGAGTATTTGGTCATAGCCGTAAATACTCGGAAGCCCCTAAAGATAAACGATATGCCTTCATCATCGCCGCTTGGAACGAAGAAGCCGTCATCGGTAACCTCATTCGTGATATTCGCGCGATGGATTACCCTCAAGAACTCATCGAAATCTTTATCGTCGCCGACAACTGCACGGATAAAACGGGAGAAGTCGCCGAAAAACTCGGAGCCCACGTTTATTATCGGAACGATACGACCAAGCGCGCGAAAGGATATGCGCTTCAAAGCCTCATCGAGCAGATGTCCAAGGACTACGATATCGAACACGATTTCTATGCCTATACCCTTTTGGATGCCGACAACGTTCCCGCCCCCGATTACCTCACCAAAATCAACAATTACCTTCAAGCTAGCGGCGTCGACGAATGCGTGGGATATCGAAATAGCAAGAATCTTTCTGAGAACTGGATCAGCGCCATGTGTGGAGTTCAGGCTTTCGGGCACACCGTCAATGGTTTACGTGCTCGTTCCATGTTAAACGTTTCTCAAGAAATCTATGGCCCTTCTACAACCTTGCGTTCTTATATTTTGGCCGAAAGCGGGTGGAAATGGACCTCCCTTACCGAAGATGTGGAAACGGTCATCGATTTAACAGCCAGAGGCTATAAGACGGGCTATACGGAAGAGGCCGTCTTCTACGAAGAGCAGCCAAACACCTTCAAGCTCTTGTGGCGGCAGCGCATTCGTTGGGCACGTGGGGGTTTAATCGCCTTCAACATGTATGGATGGAAGCTTCTCAAGTCTTTTTTCAAGAAACCGAGTTGGAGCAAATACGATATCTTCTGGCAAACCTTCCCGATGAGTTTCGTTTATTTCTGGATCGGATTCCTTTACCAAGTCACTTCCATCATTTTGTTCCTCACAATTGGAAATTCCGGTTATTTCAATTGGTGGACCTTTGGCAACTACGTCATCACGTTGTTTGCAGGATCCTACGTTTCCGGCTTCTTCATCAACCTCGTCGTCATCATCCGTGAATGGAAGCATTTCTTGCTCCCCGTCTGGAAGACGCTCCTCTTTATCTTCCTTTTCCCCATCTATAACGTCATCGACCCCATCTTCGCCGCGATTTCCGCCTTCATCCGCCCGAAATGGAAACACATCGATCACCATTTCGTAAAAAGCGGAAAAGACCTCGCCACGGAAGAGGCGAAGAAGAAAGCAATACTCGAAAAGAAATAAACGAAAACCCGGGGACGTCCCGGGCTTTTTTCATCCTATTCTTCTTTTAAATATTCATGGATTCGTTCCGTTCCCAAGTCTTGGAACGTGATCATGTCGAATTGGCCGCGAATTTCCTTTAACTGATTCTCGTTATGAATCGTCCATACGTTCAATAGACGGCCCTTCTTCCTCTCCTTTTGGTATTTAGGGGTAATCAAGAGACATTCTTCGACATCCAGATATTCGAAGAATCCCCGGAGGCGGAACACCCATTCGCTGTTTTTGCAGACGAGCAGCCCGCGGGTGAAGGGGCTTTTGCGGCAGCAATGCAATGCGCGAGGATCGAAAGAAATAAGGGTGATGCGTTTCTTGTTTTGAATAGAACGAAGCACCTCCATCGCCTTTTTGGCCAAGGGGCGGAAGTTCTTTTGATGAACCTTGAGTTCGACCACAATCGGGGTTTTTTCCTGAACTAGGTTTAAAACCTCTTGGAACGTTGGAACCACTTCTCCGTCTAGAAGACGGTATCCGTTTCGGATTTCTCCTAAGGTCAAATCTTCGATGATTCCTTCTTTTCCCGTCGTGCGTTTTAAATTGTCGTCATGGCAAACCAAAAGCTCGTTGTCTTTGGTTAAATGGATATCCAGTTCGATGGCATAGCCATTCTCCAAGGCTGCCTTAAAGGCATTTAATCCATTCTCCGTTTTGTTTGCATCATGGAGGCCACGATGGGCAATCCCTTGGAACAAAATGGGGTCAAAATCTTCTCTTTTCGCTTTCTTAGCCATGATATCTCCTTTATTCTGTGATATTGCTTAACATCAATTTTAGACGATTTTCTTGATTAACGCTTGTGCTGGATGCATCAAAATCCAAGGGAACGATATTGGCGTCGGGGCAAAGTTCCTTTACCGGACGAATCATTCCCTTCCCCACGATGTGGTTGGGGAGGCAGCCAAACGGCTGAACGACGACGATATTTTTGACTCCGTGAGTCGCATAATGGACCATCTCGGCAGGGATGACCCAGCCTTCGCCCATTTTCACGCCTAGGTTAATGACTTTTTTGCCGCATTCTGCAATTTCTTCAAAGTCCGCATAGGGGAGGAAAGTGGTTCCTTTTAGCATCTTCGCCGCCTTGTCGTTTAAGCGTAGGCAATGACGGTAAAAGGATTTCAAAAATGGCATGATGGCCCGATTTCTTCCATAATAATCGTGATCAATAAAATAGTTCTTCACGCAGTAAAGGACGAATTCGTTTAACGAGGGCAAAGTGGGTTCGGTTCCCGCATGAAAAAGATAATCCACCAAGTGGTTATTCGCGTAAGGGGAATATTTTACGTAAATCTCCCCGACGATTCCTACGCGGGGTTTTCGGTTGGTCTTGGGCGGAGCAAAACGGGCAAAGGCCTGGAGGATCCATTTCTCGTTTTTCTTGGCCTTGAAATAAGAGGGGTGCCCCAATTGCCTTTGAAGTTTATCGATGCACGCCTGTGTAACTTTCTTCACTTCTTCTTCGTCAAAATAGGCGCGGGCTTGCATTTCAAGATTCATCAAGAAATCCCCGTATAAAACGCTTTGATAAGCAGCGAGAATAAAGCCAAGGGGCATGGGAAGGGCCGTATCCTTGGTTAGGCCGGAAAGATTGAAAGATAAGACGGGGACTTGGGGGAATTCCTTTTCGAAGGCTTTGCGGAACAAGGAAAGGTAATTGGAAGCCCGGCATCCCCCGCCGGTTTGGGAAATCATGACCGCGGTTTTATTTAAATCGTACTTTCCGGTTCGAAGTTCGGCGATAAAAGCCCCGCAGGTGATGATGACGGGATAGCAGGCATCGTTATGAACCGCGGTGAGGCCATCGTCTTTGGCTTGACGGCCCGTTGGGGTGACAATTTGAACGTTTATGCCGAAGCGCCTTTCGATTTCTTTGGCAATCAAGGCAAAGTGAATAGGGCACATATCCGGGATCAAAACCGTATAGTGCTCCCTCTTCATCTTTTTGAACAAGGCGTTTCTTTGTTTAATTTCGGGATCCATGCTCTTCCCTTTCTTCCAGGGCGGCTAGCAAAGAACGGAGACGGATCTTCACCGCGCCGAGGTTACTGATTTCATCGATTTTAATTTGGGTGTATAGACGCCCTTTTTCTTCGAGGATGCGACGGACCTCATCACTAGTGACGGCGTCCACCCCACAGCCAAAGCTTACAAGCTGAACCAGGTTCATATCTTCATTTTGGGTGCAGAGGTTTGCGCAGTCATAAAGTCGAGCGTGATAGGTCCATTGGTTGAGGACGTGGGGGCGAATTTTGGGGCCGAAGCGCAAAGAATCTTCGCTTAAAACGGCTACGCCCAGTCGGTCGAGCAAACGGTCTATCCCGTGATTGATCTCCGGGTCTACGTGGTAGGGACGTCCCGCCAAAACGATGATTGGCATCTTTTTTGCCCGGGCTTCCCGCAGAATTCTTTCCCCTTCCTGTTTGCAATCTTCCCGGTATTTTAGGAGTTCATCCAAGCCGAATTGAAGGGCGACTTTGACTTCGTTTTTTCTTACGCCGAAGCGTTTCAACAAATCATAAAGTTGGTTGACCGTGCTAGAAAAGGCGGGCAGCTCTACGAAGGGATCTAAAAAATTCTTCTTGTCGAGGCGCGAATCATTCTGGCGCAAAAGCTCGCCATAATATGCGACCACGGGACATTGGAAATGGTTGTCTCCCCGTTTCTCATCCACGTTATAGGATTCGCTGGGATAGAAAATGAAATCCACGCCTTGTTGGATCAAATAATCGATGTGGCCATGGAAGAGTTTGGCTGGGTAGCAGGCCGTGTCGCTAGGAATCGTCTTTTGACCAGCGCGATACAAAGCGCGGTTGGAATAGGGGGATACTACGGTTTCAAAACCCAGTTTTTTAAAGAAAGCATCCCATAACGGCAATTGTTCATACATGCATAAAGCGCGGGGCAAGCCCACTTTCGCACAGGGGTAATCGGGTTGAGGAAGCCTTTCTTCCAGGCGTTTCCTCTTATAAGCATAGATATCCAGCGAATCGTCCCCGCCGCTTTTCCCCTCTGGCTTATCGCATTTATTGCCGGATAAGAAGGTTTTGCCATTGGGGAAGCGAAGCATGCTGAGGGAACAATGGGCGGTGCAGCCATGGCACGTCACATGGCGGGAGGTATAGGAAAAATCCCCAAGGGCTTCTTTGGAAATAAGGCCACCCAGCCCGCCTTTTTCTTTCGCGTATAATGCCGCTCCATAAGCCCCCATCAGGCCGGAAATCGGCAGACGTATCACTTCTTTTCCGATTTCTTGCTCAAAGCAACGAAGAACGGCGTTATTTAAAAACGTACCACCTTGGCAAACGATGTTCTCACCCAGTTCTTCCGCCGAACGGACGCGGATGACTTTATAAAGGGCATTTTTGACCACGGACCGAGATAAGCCGGCCGAAATATCCGCCAGGCTTGCTCCTTCTCGCTGGGCTTGCTTCACGGAAGAATTCATGAATACCGTGCAGCGGGAACCCAGTTCGACGGGATTTGGCGCGTAATAACCGGCTTTGGCGAAATCCTCGACTTCGTATCCTAGGGAGGCGGCGAAAGTTTGCAAAAAGGATCCACATCCCGAGGAGCAAGCTTCGTTGAGCATGATGGAATCAATCGCCCCGCCATGAATCTTAAAACATTTGATGTCCTGCCCTCCGATATCGATTACAAAATCGACATTCGGGCAGAAATGCTTGGCGGCCCGGAAATGGGCAACGGTTTCTACGAGCCCATAATCCACGCCTAAAGAAGAACGAATCATATCTTCTCCATATCCGGTCACGGCACTAGAAACGATATGGCAATTGGGGCTGATGATGTCGTAGATCTTTTGGATTTCCCCTGCGATTTTTTCAATGGGGAGACCAGCGTTGGAGGCATAGCTTTGATAAAGGATTTCTTCGCTTTCCCCCAGCATTACCAACTTGGTGGTCGTGCTCCCTGCGTCGATCCCCAGGTAAGCTTTCCCTTCATAAGTGGAAAGATTTCCCCGAGGAACATCAAAACGGTCCTCATGACGTTTCAGCCACGTTCTGAATTCTTCTTGGCTGGAGAAAAGAGGCTTCCCGGAAATCACCTGGCCGGAAACATCGGCGGATTCGAGCTGACGAATTAAGGCAGACAGCGAGAAGGCCTTGCCACCTTTTTGGGAATATAAGGCTGCTCCGCGCGCCACGAAAATCGAAGCGTCTTCCGGATAAATCGCCTCATCTTCCTCTAAGCGAAGGCGGTCTTTGAAGGCTTTGCGGAGTCCTTGAAGGAAGAAAAGCGGACCTCCTAAAAAGAGAACGTGTCCTTTGATTTCTCTTCCTTGGGCAAGGCCCGCGATCGTTTGATCGACAACCGCGTAGAAAATCGATAGAGCGACGTCTTCTTTGCTGGCGCCGGAATTTAAAAGGGATTGGATGTCGCTTTTAGCGAAAACACCACAACGGGAGGCGATGGGATAAGCCTTTTGGGCACGGAGAGACAACTCATCCATCTCGGAGGGAGTCAAATGCAAAAGTGTGGCCATTTGGTCGATAAACGCCCCGGTTCCCCCGGCGCATTGGCCGTTCATTCTCTCTTCTAGCCCGCCGGTGATGAAGATGATTTTGGCGTCTTCTCCTCCAAGTTCAATCGCGCAATCCGCATTCGGGTAAAGGACTTTAATCGCATAATAAGACGATTGCACCTCTTGGACAAAAGGGATGCCCGCTCGTTCGCTTAATCCGAGTCCCGCCGAGCCGGTTAAGGAGACATTCAAAGGAATATCGCCATATTGCTCTTCGATTTCCTTTAATTCCAAAAGGGTCGTCTCTTTCACTTTCGAGGCGTGGCGAAGATAGTTGCCGTAAAGCAAACTCCCGCCCGCGTCGAGAAGAACTGTTTTGACAGTGGTGGACCCCACATCGATTCCAAGGCTATACAAGGACTTTTCCATATGGGAACATTGTATACGAATTGAAACGAAGGAGAATAAAAAGCGCTTCCGCAAGGGAAGCGATTTTCTTAGCGGATATAGGCGCGGTAGGAAGTAACGTCTTCCACCACTTCTCCATCGATTTGGAGTCCGCAGGGGCGATCGAATTGAACTTCGATGTCCTTGCCTTGGACGCAGTAGACGTTTTTCTTAGACCGGACATGGTTTCCTTTAAAAATTTTGGGGAACAGCATCAAGGTGCCCAATTTCCCGCGTCCGTGAACAACCACCAAAGACAATAAATGGGAATTTCGTTTTTGCATGGGGGCAATCAACATGCCTCCGCCATAATAACGTCCATTCATCGCCGAAGCCAAATAGGAACGGGAAATGCTCACTTCCGTTCCGTCGACTTTGACTTTGGCTAGGCGAGGAACAAATCCGTGGAAAAGCAAATGAACCGTGATTTTGGAATAATCGATGTCTTTTTCTCCACGGGCTTTTTTCCGTTCCGCCTCCACGCAGCACTCCCCATCGATTCCAAATCCGATGCCGTTAAGGAAGCGATACGTTTTTCCTTTGACTTCAATCAATGGCAAGTCGGTGAGAAAGCCATTCAAGGGGACAAGGCCCGTTTTGGGGTCTTTGTGCTCTTTGACGTCTTTTAAAAAGTCATTGCCTGTTCCAGAAGGACAAAACCAAAAGGAGCAAGGAAGAGGAGCGTCTTCGATCAAATTGACAAAATGATTTAAGGTGCCGTCCCCGCCCATCAAGACGACATGGTCCTCTTTGGACAAACTTTTCAAAAAGGTTTTGGGGTCCAATTCTTGCGCGGATTGAGCTTTTAAAGCAGGAAATTTTTCTTGAAGGGAGGGAAGGATGGCGATCGCGTTTTCTTTGCCGCATCCTCCGTCGGCTTTTTCGTTATATAGTAAAAAATTCATAAGGTTACCGTTTCGTGTGGCGCTATTTTAGCACTCCTATCAAAAGAAGATAGGGCGTAGTTTCCCGCTACCTTCACAAAATCGTTTACAATAGTTCGCGTAAATTTTAGAAGAAAGGACCTTTTATTTATGGCCTGTACCACCATTCTCGTCGGAAGAAAAGCGAGCTACGACGGCTCGACCCTCATCGCCAGAAACGATGATTCCCCCAGCGGCATTTTCATGCCCAAGAAAATGATTGTCGTTTCCCCCGACAAACAACCGCGGCATTATCATTCTCGTTTATCCCATTTAGAACTCGATTTGCCGGACAATCCCCTACAGTACACCTGCACGCCAAACGTCCCAGAGGACGAGGGCATTTGGGCAGCAAGCGGAATCAATTCCCTTAACGTCGCCATGACGGCCACCGAGACCATTACGAGCAACCCCCGGGTCCTTGGCGCCGATCCCCTGCTTGGGAAAAGCGAGAAAAACGGAGAGAAGCGTTATAACGGCCTTGGAGAAGAAGATATCGTCGCCTTGGTCTTGCCTTATATTCATTCCGCCAGAGAAGGCGTTTTGCGCTTAGGACAGTTGCTGGCGGAATACGGAACCTACGAGTCTAATGGCATTGCCTTTAGCGACAAAAACGAGATTTGGTGGCTAGAAACGATCGGAGGTCATCATTTCATCGCCAAGAAAGTTCCCGACGATTCCTATGTCGCGATGCCTAATGCCTTTGGGCTGGACCGCTTTGATTTTGCTGATGCTTTTGGGGAACAAAAAGAGTACATTTGCTCTCCGGATTTGAAAGTATTTATCAAGGAAAACCATTTAGACCTAAGCCTTGGCGAACCCTTCAACCCCCGCCTTGCTTTTGGCTCCCACACGGATTCCGATCACGTCTATAACACCCCGCGGTCCTGGTATATCGAGCGTTATTTAAGCGGCAAAAAGCATTCTTTTGATGGGCCGAGCGCGGACTTCACCCCTCTTTCCGACGATATTCCTTGGTGCGATACCCCCGATCGAAAAATCACCTTGGAAGACATCAAATATCTTTTGTCCTCCCATTATCAGGGAACCCCTTTTGATCCCTATGGCAAAAACCATGAGCCCCATTGGAAGGCCCCATTCCGCCCAATTGGGATTTCTCGGACCGACGACTTGTCCCTCATCCAAATCCGTCCTTACCGCGACGATAAAATTGCAGCCATTCAATGGATTGGCTTCGGTTCTAACATGTATAACGAATTGCTGCCGATTTATGCCAATGTGAATGACATCCCCGCCTATTTATCCCAAACGAGTCCTGCTCCTGATACTTCCTTCTACTATTGGAACATCCGCCTTATCGGCGCATTAGCAGACCCTCATTTTGCAACGACCGAAATCTTCGTGGAACGCTTCCAAGAAGAAGTCGCTTCCAAAGGACACGCGCTGGTTCGTCTTAACGATGAAGCCATTTTAAAGGGCAAATCCAGGGAAGAAGCCAACCAAGAGGTCGCGAACATGGCCAAAGAAGCAACCGAAAAGCTATTAAGCCAGGTTCTCCACGAAGCCAGCATGCACATGAAAAACGGGTTCAGCCGTTCGGATCACTGAGCTAGTACTTCTCTTTTATATTTGCGGGCTTCGGCCCGCTTTTTTCTTATGCCGCTTTCTTTTTGGCGAACCGGGCAAGGAATTCCTTCCACGTCACCCGTTTGTCCGCGAGTTGGACAATCCAAGATTCGCGAAACAAAGGGAAGGTGAATAAACACACCGGCCACATATGGGATTCAATGGCATTCCGTTCCACGACATTAAGGCCAAAATCCTTCAATGCATTCACGGCGGCATAAACCCCATGTTTGGTTGCGTGGTGCTTTGGATGTGGCTTAATGTGCCAATCGTAAAGAAAATAATCGTGAAGCAAGGAAGCACGAATTAAGGACGAGGGGTTTACTTTCACGTGATTCCTAGAAGCAAACTCCATGGCTTCTAAGCACACGGACAAGCAATGATCATAGGTTGAAACGTTGCCGTGATGAGGGATATTGCGAAGAACCAGGTAACGTTCATCCTGCAATATCGGCTCGGCGAACCGGGCAAAATCGGCCTCTTTATCAAGCAGTCTACGTTCGAATTTCTTTTTCATCGCCATATAGATTAGTCCATTTGTCAAAAAATGCGATAAAAACGCAAAACTTGTCCTACCATCAAATTTAATTTTATTTTTTAATACATTGTATATTTGGATGGTGCAACCAAAAATCGTCCTTGTATAATTGTACCTTGAGACAGGAGAAAGGCTCTCATAATGAAAAATCGTTACGTATCAGCTCTTATTTCTTCCAGCCTATCGATCGCCCCGATGGTGATCGCCATTTTGATTCTATCTTTGACTGGAGTTACCAACATCAACGCCATGCGTCCCGATGGATCCATGGATTGGTCGAATACGTGGCTTTTGCTCATCGGACTTTTTGTCTTGATTCTTGGGCTTGCTTTGTTCCAAGTCGGAACCGAAACCGGGCTTTCCAAAGTCGGCGAATACATGGGTAGTTCTTTATCCCAACAAGAAAACATATTCATCGTCATTTTGTTTGCTTTTGTTTTGGGCACCTTGATCACCTGCGCGGAACCCTCCATCCTCATCACGTCCAAGCAAGTCACGATTATCCCTGGTAACGAATGGCTCAATACTTTTGTATTAATCGGAGGAATCGCACTCGGCGTCGGAGTATTTGTCGTCATCGGCATTCTTCGTATCATCTACCACAAGCCTTTGAAACTTTGGTACTGCCTCTTCTACGCGATTGTTTTCATGATTGTTTGCATCATTGCGATGGACCCGAACAAAGCCAAACTCTTGCCATTCATTTTTGATGCAGGTGGGGTAACTACCGGCAGTGCTACCGTCCCCTTTATCCTCGCATTAGGAGCTGGCGTTGCCGTGGTTCGCGGCGGCAAAAACGCGACGAACGATTCTTTCGGTTTGGTTGGCTTGGCTTCTGTTGGCCCCATCATTTCCACGGCAATTTTGGTCATGATTAAGGCCAACGTCCCCGATTACGTTTACCCCACCACGGACACGAGCTCGATCGCGATGAAATTCGCCAACGCCCTCTTCCCCATCAATGGCAGTTTAGGATCCATGATTGAAGTTTTGATTGCCTTGGCACCAATTCTCGTCATCTTCTTCATCTACGATAAATTATTCATCCACCTCCCCCGTCATTCCATTTTTAAATTGTTGATTGGCTTCGGAATCTCTTATGTCGGCTTGGTCCTCTTCCTCTCCGCGGCCACGGCCGTTATGACCCCGATTGGGTATGTGGTCGGAGAAGAATTGGGCTTTAAACCCGCTTGGGCGATCTTCTTGATCACCTTTGTTCTTGGCCTTGTCACGATTCTTTGCGAGCCTGCTGTCCACGTTTTAACGGGCCAAATGGAGACCATTTCCGATGGCCGCGTCAAGAAAACGTCTGTCTTGTTTGCCTTGTCCTTAGGGGTTGGGGTTGCCATTATGCTCGCAGCCATCCGCACCTACTACCGCTTCTCCATCCTTTATTACATGATTCCGTTATTCTGCATCGCTTTGCTATTATCTCTTTTCACCCCTGATATCTTCACCGCAATGGCCTTTGACTCTGGTGGAACCGCTAGCGGCCCGATGTCTTCTTCTTTCATCCTTCCTTTAATTATCGGCTTAACCAAAACCAGCGCAGAAAATGCGGGGGTTGTTCCCGATTTCTATTCCAATGGTTTCGGCGTCGTCGCCTTAATCGCCACGACCCCTATCATTGCAATACAATTGTTGGGAATTTCCGCAAGTGTCAAAGCTTCGAGCGCCCGCAAATACATGGCTCGCCTCACCTTCAGCAAGGACGATGCCAAGATCATTCATTTCGAATAAGGAGGCCATATGGGATTCTTTAAAAAGAAGAAAGAAATGCGACGCTTAGCGTCATTACCAGAAAGCGATGGGGAGATTAAAAAACTCTCCCTCTTCGTCACCATCGTTTCTAGGGGACAAGCCGATCCGGTCGTACGCTTATTCGAAACGCTTGGGGTATCGGCTCAATTCATAGAAAACGGAGAAGGAACCGCCCAAAAGGAGATTCGCAATATCCTTGGCATTGAGGACGACCGCAAATCCATCGTCTTCTCCTTCATTAAGCGTGACATGATTCCCGAAGCATCCAAAGAGTTGGAAGCCTTCTTCCTCTCCTCGCCTAAAAACAAGGGCATCGGATATTCAATTCCCATCAATTCTTTGATCGGAATGCAACTCTACCGCTTCCTCGCGGACACCCTATAATAAGGAGAAACCACCATGCAAACACCATTTGAAGTCATTCTCGTCCTCGTCAATTCCGGATTCTCCGAGACCGTCATGAATGCGGCTCGTGAAGAAGGCGCTCACGGCGGAACCATCATTCACGCCCGTGGAACCGGAACCAAGGAAATGGAGAAAAAATACGGAATCATCATCACCCCCGATAAGGAAGTCATCATGATTCTGGTGAAATCCACGATCCGCGACGCCGTTTTAAGTGCCGTTTATCACGCGGCAGGGTTAGGGACCGACGGAAAGGGTATTGCCTTCTCTTTGCCGGTAGAATCCGTCGTCGGGCTTAAATTCGACGAAACAAGCGAGACCGTAGAAGAGCCAAAGGAAGTCCGTTTTTAAATACGGGAGAACCTCAAGGGGAGCATCAGGCTCTCCTTTTTTCTTTCGCCGATTGGAGTACAATAGGCTCGCTATGAGAAAGCAGTTCGACAAGCCATTTGACTTTAAAGGTGCGAAAGCCAACCTTTCCCGCGAGGGATATTTTGAATTATTTGGTTTCACCATCTTCGACATCATCCACATCACGATGGCGATTGTCATTATCATTCTCGCCTGCGTAACGAAGGGGGAAGGATATCTAGACGAAATCGGCATGGAGATGCTTTCCTTAATCTTCGCCGTCATCCTAATCGGATTTGTCGACGAGATGGCGGAAAAAGAAGAAAACGGCCATGGGAACCGTTATTTCACATTCGCATGGCTTGTTTGTTCTGGTGCTTTGCTCGCCCCAGAAGCCTTCCGTTTCCCCTTGCAGGTTGCCGGGCCTTTTGACGAAAATTCCGCGGTTTATTTTGTTAAATTTGGTTTTACCTGCCTCGGAATGTTCTTCTTCTTGTTCTCCTTGTTCACCAAGAAGCATTCGGACGCTTGGTTCCTCTTTATCGTCTTAGGCGTCCTTTGCATTGGGGCGTCCGTCCCCTTCAACGTCTGGAGTTTATGGATTGAGGAAGAGCCCATGATCGCCGGGGTGGAGACCGTTTCCTCCTTAGCCCCGATTGCTCCGATTATCTTTACGTTCTTATCCTTCCATAAGAAAAGAAGGAACCCCCATATTCGTAAACACCTGGCAAAACCGCAGGAAGAAAAAACTCAGGAATAAAAAATACGGGACTTGGCAAAACCAGGTCCCGTTTTTCCTTCGTTTTAAGCCACGTTAGGCTTGCTTGACGACAGTGACAGTATAAACTTCCTCGCTGTCATCGATTTGAACCGTGATGCCGCTGGCAGAGGCGCTTTTCACCGTTTTAATGGTTTCCAGTTGGTCCTTCCACCCTTCTTTGGGGAAGGTGAGCGTTCCAGCCGCATAAGTCCAAGTGAAGTCGTATTCGCCGCCATAGAATGAGGCTTTGAATTTGCCAGTTCCGTCCGCATTGAAGACAAGACACGGAACGTTTTCGTCTTCGGGCTTCCATGTGCCAACCAGCCAAGAAACATCTTCTTTTTCTTTGGTCAATGTCCACGTACGGGTTGTATCATATCCGTCTTCATCGTCGAAGGTTAACGTGGTCTTGAATGAAGTTGCGTTCGCTGCAAGAGTAATCGACTTGATGGTATCAACGTATCCCGAGGACGGGCATTTCCAATTGGAGAATGCAATGGCAACACCATCGTAAGTCCAATTGAAGGTGGCCTTGTTTTCCAAATAGTCGTCAATCACGAGTAACACATCGCCCGTTTTATCCTTGTTGAAGGTAAACGTAACATCGTAGGACGAACTGGAATAACTCCATTTTCCAACAATCCAGGTCGTATCCACTTCGGGGGCGGGTTCCTTGACCGTGATTTTCACGGCCTTGCTGGTTTTAATGCTCGGGTTGGCAACACTATGGAGGGTAATCTCCGCCGTGCCAGCCTTCAAAGCCTTGATTTGGACACTCTTACGGTCCGCGCCGATGGAAACCACTTGCACTACATCTGGAGCGCTGGAAACGGCCTCAAACGCCTCTAAAGAAGTTTCCGGATAGAATTCCACACGTAGATTCGATGTATCACCGGGCTTGAGCGTGGAATTATCCGCGTAGAGATATAGGGCTTTTAAAGCAGGGCTCGTCACCGTGACAGTCACTTCTTTGGTCGCCTCTCCCAAAGGATCGGAAATCGTAAGCTTCGCACTGCCCGGTTTAAGAGCTTTGACCGAACCCGTGAAGGAATCCACGGATATCACTTCCGGATCCGAGGTGGCCACGATTTTGATATCGCGATCATTTATGGCGGTTGCAGGAGAGACTTTCTCCAAATGGAGGCTCACATAAGATCCCGCTTCTGCCTTTAAATTGTTCGCTTGGTAATCGCTATAGGAAGAAACGTAGAATTCGTCAATGGAGGAAACAAAATACGGAGTGGGATCAAATTCGGATTCGCTAGGTTTTTCAGAAAGGAGTTCGGCGATTTTAACGCTGGATTGTTCCGGCCTTTGATCCGTATCAATTGGGGTCTTTTTCTCCGCATCAAAATTATCCTCACCCCACTTATTTTGAGTTAACGTTCCGCCCAAGAAAACATTGGTTGCAGTTTCAAAACGGAGAACGCCTTCCAAAACCGAAGTTCCGCCTAGATAGGAGGAAAGAGTGGCTGTATATTCCGTTCCAGCTTCTTTCACTGCCAAAGAAGGATTATGTTCGAACAAAGACGTTAACGAATCTTGGAACCAATTCGCGTTATAGCGGGGCGCAGAAAGGTTTTCTTTCCACGCGGATTCCGCAATTTGGGTATTGGTATCGGTGACTTCCGTCACGATATGCTTTTTTCTTGCATGAACGCCGACGTAATTTTCGATATCAAAGAAATCGTTTCCGCGCCTCCCTTGATAAATCAGCATATTCACAACCCCTTCTTCTTCGAAGGTAGCTTTTCCGCTGACCCAAAGGTCATTTTCAGTGAAGAGAACGCGGCCATTGGCCTTGGAATCCCCCTTTTCTTCGAAATCGAAGCCGCAATAAGAGGTTGCTTGGACGTTAGCGAAGATCTCTTCAACGGTCGTGGGTAAAGTCGGTGCAGAGGTTTCGCTTGTTTTTTGCGTAGCGTCCGTATCTTTCGTGTTAGACGAGGTGGCGTCACCTTGACCCTCGCCACAGGAAACAAGTCCCAGGACGGCGGAGGCGCCTAGAATCAATAACGCTTTCTTTTTCATTGGAATTCTCCTTTAAAAGTCAACGGGTACCATGGTTTCACCAAAAGAACCGTAAGTGAGCGTCGCGGTGCCTTGAACCATATTTTGATAATCGTAATAATCGATTTCCGCATTCACAAATGCGCCTTTTGCATCCAAATTGAAGCGGAGTTCCGAAACGAAGGAAGCATAATAGCTCGCTTCCGTATAGGGAACGAAAAGTAGAATCACATTTTTCTCAATGCCGGGACGGCAGGTGAACTTCTTTCCGTCCTCGGAAACGAATAATTCCGGAGCAAAGGAACTAAACGAGGAGAAGAGATCAGATTCCGAGATCGGATTCTCATCGTAGACGGTAACCTTTTGTTCGCCAGAAGAATTGGTGGTAACGGAGAATTCATAGAATCCGGTTCCCACTTTGGTGGCGCCATAAGAGTTTACCCCGTCCGTCGCATCGCTATAGACGCACTCGGGGGTCGCGTAATAATGGCCAACGGCCTTACCTTCTTGCGTTTCCAAGTCCGTCGTCACCGTGTAGTTTTTGCTCTTCAATTGACGTCCAAGGTTATATAAGCCAAGTTCCAACGTATCATGAACGCTTTCGTGGGCGTAGGGTTGGATTTCGGGAATCTTGCCGACTTCGCCCCAGTTAAAATGAAGTTCAAGACGTTGGCTGCTATAGACGCCGCCAATCGAAGTCGAGGACGAACTAGTGAAAATCGTGACATCACTTAATTTTCCATCCTTTAAATCAAATAAGACTTTCTGGGCGGAGATGCTTTGCTGCGTTAGAGACAAAGCAAAGGTTTTGGCCACTTGGGGCTTCAAGAGGAATTGGCCGTTGAGTGAGACGAAATCCGAGTATTTAAGGGATTTCATCGGGGAATCAAAGTGTTCGTTGAAAACCAAGGATTTACCCGTGGAAGAGCTTTTAACCACATCGTCCACCACTTGGTTTTGAACCGTTAAACCACGGCGATAAGTCAAACCGTCTTCCTTAGCAAAATAGGTGGCGGACACCGTATCGTCAAAAGGATGACCGTCGCCGATATCGTAATGGTAAACGACTTCGCTGGAGAGGATGCCTTCGCTGAAAACATTATGAAGTTCATAACTAGCGAATTCTTCTCCTCCTTTTTCACTAGTCAACGCGTCAAAGGCGGTATAGGCGGTTCCGGTAATTCCAAAGGAGTTTTCCCTGGCAAAAGCCAAAGCATCCGCTAAACCCGTTCCATGGCCGTTGGAAGAAGCAGCGCCTCCGCCGCAAGAGGCCATAAGCGTAACGGAAGCAAAAGATAA
This sequence comes from uncultured Bacilli bacterium, assembly GCA_934700895.1. Classification (GTDB taxonomy): domain Bacteria; phylum Bacillota_I; class Bacilli_A; order RFN20; family CAG-826; genus Alloenteromonas. The sequence continues at coordinate 167,153 of CAKUXV010000003.1, read as the reverse complement.
TGCAAGAAATGAGGTAATTTTATTCATATCTTCTCCTTAGTCTTGAATCGGCAACGCCGGCAATTTCGTGGTTCCGACATTGATTAGGGAATAAGTGAAGGTATCTTCGTACGATCCCGTTGCATCGAAGGCAACGGTTCCCCAAGAAGTGATTTTGTTCTCTTCGTTAAGATTGAAGAACACTTTTTTCGCAACATAATAAGCGTCTTGACGATCGAAGAACGGCGAAGTGATTTTGCGGATACCGTCGACAACACTTCCATTAGTCGTAGAGAAGTATCCATCCTTGCCCTTCACGAAGAATTCCGGGGCAAAACCTAAGAAATTCGGCTCGAGTTGAGCGCGAGTTTGTTTCCAATATTGCGAAGTTTTTTCCGTAAAATAGGCCACTTTGCCCATCTCTTTTCCGGTCACGTAATGTTTGTAGCGATAATATTCACCGTCGTCACGCTTTTCATAGCCGACTTTATAGGTATCGAGCGCAGCGCGGAATTCGCTGTAGAAGCCGTCTGCCGTCGCGTAGTTATCGTATTCACCGCCATATTCGCCGCTCGACTCCTCATCCACGGCATGAATCGTGTAGTTTCCACCGGAAATCGTTTGTTGGAGATCGGTCAAAGCAGCTTTAAGGACATCGTGTTCATCGCGATGCGCCTTGGGCTGAATTTCCGTTTTTTCAATATCGCCCGGGAAAATAAGACGGAAGGAGGCATCGTAGAAGAATTCCGCGGCGTTATAAAGGCCATCCGAACGCGGTTCGGTGGTAATGACGACATCGGCGAATTTCCCATTGGCCAAAGAGAAGGAAACGTCGGAAACGTGGGTGGGATAAAAATGGTATTCGCTGATGCTGACAATGCCCATCATCCCTTCAAAGGATTCCAATTTTTCTGTTAAATAATAACGCCCTTCTACTAATTCAAAGTCGCTAACTTCCAAGCCGACAAAGGGGTTGGAAAGATATTGGTCATAATTCAAAGGTCCTTTTTTGCTGTCGGTCACCGCGGTATCTCTTGGGGCAACAAACTCGGCATTTTCCACCGCATTCTCCAAAGTTAAACGGTCAAAGCTGATATTCCCGGCTTCGTTGGGGACGAAGGTGTAATCATAGGAAACGTCATAATCCATCGATTCCCGGTAGGTCTTCTTCCATTCTGCGAAACCGTTGCCAATGGTCAGATCAACCGTTCCTTCGTCATACGAATCTCCATCATTGACATAAATAGAGGTTAAAGTCCCCGAAAAGGCGACGGATTTTTGAGCAAGTGTCAAAGCATTGGTCAATTCGCTTTCATCTATGGATTCGCTCTTTTTTCCGGATTCGCCTCCACAAGAAACTAGCGAAAGAATTAAGGCCGTCGAAAAAATAACTAAACGATTATGATTTTTCATTTTCTGATTCACTCCCATATCCGCTTGATTTTGATACAAGGAAAAAGATTGTCAATAGAACTTTTCACAAATGTGCTTTGGCCTCTGCAATAGGGGCAAAATAATGGGGAGATGTTATTTCGCTTCTTCCGGGTCTATGTCGTCATCGCTTTCCTGCATTCCAATGGATTTTGAGTTTGGAATCTCGTCCGTTTTTGAATCACTGAAATCAATTTTTTGGACTTTCTCAAAACGCTGGCCGATTTTTTGAACCGTCGTATCGAAGTTTCCACTTTTCTTCGTAAGGTTTTGAATTCCGTCGTTTAGGCTCTTCCAACGGGGGATGAAACGTTTGAACTCGACGCCCAAAGCATTGAGATGCAGGTTAATTTCGGCGATGCTCTTGCTCTTTTTGGCGTCAATTTGAATGACACGGAACGAGGCAAGCAGAGGCTGGAGAATCGTCGGGGAAACCAATACGACATTCTTCTTTTGGGCATAATCGATCAAATCGGGGAATTCGTTGTGGATATAGGCGAAGACACCGTCATTAGGAACAAACATAATGGCATTCGAAATCGTTTTTCCTTGAATGATGTATTTGGAGGTTTCATCGATGCGTTGCCGAGTCGCGGTTTTGAAGGCACCGCGGGCTTGTTTCTCTTCGTCTTCGCTTAAATGGACGGAACGGTCAAAAAGTCGATCGTACCCCGTTAATGAAAACTTGCTATCGATGCAAACCATTTGATGGTGAGCTTCTCCGTCGAGAAAAATCACAGCATCCGGTTTCAATTGGGGTTCTTCTCCTCGTGCCTCCTGCAAAATGTATTGGGTGTCATACAACGTGCCTTTTGAACCTTGGAATAAATTGTCTAATAGCAGTTCCAACTGAAATTCCCCATAACGGCCCCGTTTTTGATTGTTAGACAAAACGTCCTTCAAAGAAGTGATTTCATGTTGGAGGCCGTCGATGCTTTTCTGGGCTTCTTGTACCATGCCCAGTTGCTTTTGAAGGTTAACCATGGACTCCGAGGTTCCCTTAAACCCATCCGACAAGGTTTGATTCACCTTTTCATTGATGGTTTTCATCGATTCGTCCAATTTGAGGTTCATCGCGTTGATTTGGGATGTCATTGTTGCCCCGATGGTTGTTTGGAAATCATTGAGGCGTTTGGTGTCGGATTCCATCAAATCCTTCATCGATTTTTGCATGGCGTTCATCTGTTCCATGTTTTTGGATGTAATATCTCCAAAACGTTTGGCAATCGTCTCATTGATGGCCTGAACCTGAGCATTTAAATTGGAATTAACCGTTTGTTGAAAAGCATTCATCCTTTGGTTGTCCTGCTCAGATTGAGACTGCATGGCTTTGGCAATTTCCACCATTTGTCCTTTCAAGCGGGCTTCCGTTCTCGCTTCGATATCATCGCTAAGGCTCTTGATGTTCGCTTTGATTTCCGTCGAACTAACGATTTGACTCTTCTCCAAATCCTTTAAGGCTCGCGGGTCAATGCCTGAATTGGAAGACCCTGTCCGTTTAAAAATCAAAACGAGCAATAAAGCCACCACTCCCATAACGGCAGCCGAAGCAAGAATTAAAATTGCAATTTCCATCTCCATGGCTCCTTTTTCTTGTTCTTCCATTGTAGGGCGAAAATTTCATTCGCCAAGGGGCAGGAAAAAATAAAAGCGGATCGCGTCCGCTTTCCAATGGTTCTTATTTCGCAAGGCCCCTCTTCTTTAGATATTCATAGAGTTCTACGCCCAATTGGTGGTGCCCCTTTACATTGGGATGCAACCCATCCACATAAAACTCGCTAGGCCCAGCAATTCCTTTCGGCGGGGCCGGAAGTTTAGTTTCTAAATATTCGATTCCAAAACTTTCACATTCTTGGCGAATGGCCTCACGGTATTCTTCCAGAGTAGGGAAATTCTTCCAGGATTTGCTTCCGTCCCCATGAACGCTGTCTTCATCTTGTCGTGGGGTGGGAATAACGAAACAAACTTGATCCTTTTTAAGCCCTTTTTTGGTTAATAAATACGCGATTAATTCGTGAACAGCACCATAAAACGTCCATCTGGTCTCATCACCCATTTGGCCCAATTCCGCATCGCCATGGCCAAAATCGTTGGTTCCACCGAACACGAATAAAAAATCGCAAGAATTCATCCAACGTGCTCGAAGGATAAATTCCTCGTCCGGGTTATTATTGATGCTGACGCGTTGCTTAGCAATGCGCGTCCCGCCTACGCCGTAATTTCCTTCTTTTGCTTTGGCCAAGCGACAGCAAACAGCGGAATAAATGTTTTCGGGGCAGGCGGCTCCGGCGCCTTCCGTAATCGAATCACCGAGAAAATTAATAACAATGGGTTCCATAAAATAATTCTACCCTAAACCACGTCTCGTTTTGTTTCAGAATCTTCGCTTTTCAATTCGAAAGAATCAAGATAACGCAAGAAAAAACCGAACTCACGAGGAGTTCGGTACTTTGCAATTGGTGACCCGTACGCGGTTCGAACGCGTGAATGTATCCTTGAAAGGGATATGAGTTAACCGCTTCTCCAACGGGCCACAAGATGGCGCTCAGCATAGGATTCGAACCTACAACCGATCGGTTAACAGCCGATTGCTCTACCGTTGAGCTAGCTGAGCGCATTGCGCAATAAATCGCGCTTGAAAATATTAGGTGTTAGGAAAACTAAATGCAAGAGGAAGATGAAGGAAAAACCGATTTTTTTCATTTTTGTCTTCTTTCGCAAAAAAAGGCGCCTATTTTCGGCGCCTTGATGAGAATCTGACGGAGATTACTTTAATCCCTTTTCCGCCAAACGACGGGCAATTTCGGCATAAAGTTCACCAACCGTTTTGATACCAGCTAGTTTTTCGGCGTCGAGGCCCACTCCATAACGATCCTCAAGATCGAAGGAGAGTTCCATCACGTCTAAGCTATCGAGCCCCAAATCCTTCAATGATTTGGTTTCCTCGACGGTTTTCATGCCGAGTTTTTCCGCGAATGCGGCTTTGATTTCATCTAATTTGGTCGTTTCCATATGCGGTCATTATAGCAAACCAGCGATGGAATGTAGAGAAAAAGCGATTTGGCTATATCCGCATCGCCTTTTCCATTTTAATTAACCGTTATAAGCAACAGTCTTAGGGGCTTGAAGATAGCTTTCCTCGCTATTAACCTTTTGGGTGATAGACGAGGTGTCGTGATTAATCGCGGCGGTAATGACGCCCGCGGCGGATCCAAAGACGACGAGAAGCATAAGCAAACCTAAGAGCTGACCTTTAATTTCTGACATTATTGTTACTCCTTTCAGAATTATTTCGGCGCGATATGAAGGAATAACCCCTTTTCTTTCTTTTTATCAGCCATCGGCAACGAGGCTGATTTCAGAATCGACCCTCTTTTCGATGGTCTCGCTTGTTTTGGTGAAAACACCCATTAAGGTTCCACCAATAGCGCCAAAGACGGCTAAAACAAGCAGCATTCCAAGCAATTGGCCTTTTATCTCAGACAATCCAACACCTCCTTTCTAATTTTTATAGAAACCAACGACGCAGCTTCGCGTAACCGCGATCTTCATCGTGGATTTCTTAATGACGAGCGGCTGGTACTCCTTCTCCAGCCGGTAAACATAGGTCTCCCCAATAGCGGGAGTACCGCTTGTAACGGATACGAAATTCGCTCCATTCTTTTCGACAAAACTCAAAGTATCCTGGCTGATTTGGCCTTCGCGTGATATCCTCTGATTCACCGTCAAGCTCATCGCGTCCAGAGTTTGGTAAGTGGCATTGATGAGGCACAAATCCCCGCCAAGAAGAAACACGGAAACCAAGAAGACCGTGGATAAAAGCATAGCTAATTTATAGGACATTCATCGTTTCCTCCATGACTTGCAAAAGCGTTAACGACAGCGTAATCATCGAGATGGCGCTCCCGGCCAAAGGCAAAAACGACAAGGTTTGCAGCCGCTCTAGACGTTTTTCCTTTTCTAATACGTGTTTTTGATCGCTTAGTTTTTGAAAAAGTCGATTGAATTGGGCAACATAAAGGCCACCCTGTCCTTCTTCCACCATTTGATAGACGGAAACCATCACTTGTTTTACGGCAACGTCGGGGAAGAAAGAGGCAAACTGAGCATAAGGCTCAACGCTTTTATCCTGCTCGATATCTTCCAGCAATTGTCCAATTTTCCCTTTTAAATCGTCAGAAGCGAATTCTTGTAAAGCCCCCAGCGCATGGAAAACGGTGAAACCATCTTCGATATAAATCCCGAAAAACGTGAAGAGGGAGACGAATTCATCCATTCGTTGTTGCTGACGCTTTAAAATCGTCCGGGCATAACGGCCGAAATAAAGATAAGCGAAGAAAACCCATCCGATTAAAGGCAACAAAAGGTAATAACTACTGCCCAGCAAGAAATATAGTCCGATCTCCAAGCCCACAAAAACCAAACTCAGAAGGGCGAATTTGAAAATCTCGCGTCCAAAGCGAAGGCCAAGTTCTGTTATTTGCTTTTTAATCTCTTTCACGAGAACGCCCTCCTTTTTTGAAGATTTCCATTACCCGAATTTCCGTGTAGAAAGACCCGTAAATAAGCAAAGAAACGAGCATAAACAGGAAATAAACCGTTAAGCAGCCTAGATAAACGGGGCTGCGTTTGATGCTGGTGAAAAAACTCGATAATCCAAAGCGAAGAAAAACCATAATCCCTGTAGATACCGCCCAGAGTAAAAGGTATGCTAGAAGATTTCGTGACCCCGTTTTTTCCTTTTGACGATTGGTCTCTTCTACGCGCGTCACTTCTTCCAGCAATGACCCACTTAGACGCAAGACATCACCGCCTTGGTTTGCATATAAATCCAGGACGCGGAGAAACATGGTATAGATTGAAGTTGAGAAGTAATCTTCCATATATTTGGCCTTCTCCAGCGGATCCATTTCTTGAATGGCTTCCGCCACCTCTTTTAATTTCCCCGTCGCTCCTTCAGTAGCGGAGTCAAAACTAAGCCCGTAAGAGTGAGTGGCCGATAACGAAATAATATAGGAGTTGATAAAGCGGTAGGCTTCGTGGGACCTTCTTTTCCGATCGACATATTTGTCTAGCATCGGGACAAGTCCCAAAAGGGTGATAAGCAAATAGACGGCTAACACCACGCCAGTAACGATCCAGTTTTCGCTCGCGGTATAGCAAGCAAGGGCAAGAAGGAAATCCACGACGATTCCCGGGATGAAATAGGGACTCATAATAGGACTCCCTTCCGGGACGATAACATCCGAATAGAGCGTGTGGACTCTTCCATTTCGCCCACTTCATCGATATAGCGAACTACTCTGCCATCGCGAAATATTTTCTTAAGGTAAACCACCAAGGAAAAATGGTGATATACATCTGCAAGAACCTCGTCGAAAACAAGTTTGTCGTTGGCCATGAGGGCCATGCGAGCAATTCGTTGGGGAACGGATGAAATATCCTTCGCGTGCAATGTGGTCATAATGGGGTGGCCACTCATTACGCAGTTCAAAGCATCCAGCATCTCCGCCCCACGGCTTTCCGCGACCAAAAGGTAGTCCGGGTTATTTCGAAGAGCGTTGCGAATCAACGAGGGAAAAGAGGCGTCTTTAATCCGATCATCCACCAGCCAGCTTGTTAAATCCAAGTGGGAGGAGGATCGGCTCATTTCCAACTCTTCGACATTATCGATGACGATAACACGAGTCGCGGGTGGCAAATGCATCAATAAATATTTTTGAAGTTCTGTCTTTCCCGCTCCGGTTTCTCCGGCGATGACGATGCTTTTTCTTTGGCGAATCGTATCCATTAGAATCGGGCGAGACCCTCCCCAAAACTCTACATCGTCGTCTTGAATGGCGCTTCCCTCTTTTCCGATGCGCAAAGAAAAGGAATAAACGCGTTCATCTTTCACGCGAACAATGGACAAGAAAGTAGCATTTAAACGATACCGAGAGAAACTGACGTCGAGAATTGGATTCATATAAGAAAATTGTTTGTCGCTAAAGTTCGCGATTTGGCGCAAGAAATCCCCCACGGCGGAATTGGAAATTTCCTTTTCGTATTTCTTTCTCCCCAAAGCGGAATCCTCGTAATAGAGCGCCTCTCCATTGAAACTGATATCCGTTACGGTTGGCACTTGCAGCAATTCCGACAAAAAAGAAGATTCCAAAAATGTGGTTAAACGTTGATTGGTCGTCATGCGCGATCCTCCGTGATTTTTTCAATCCGGAACGAAGCTGTTTTATTAAGAATTCGAAATCCCAAGTCGGCACGGAAAGCGATTTTTACCGACAAATATCCATTGGTATAGGGGATGCGATCGCCAAGGTTCACCGTGTAGGTTGTAAACCGACTATAGGGGGCCATGTTATTTTTAACGTAATCTTCTAAGGAAGAATTCAAGGCCCCGGAATCAAAATGAGGAACCATCACGTATTGGTTACTGTCAAAATTGGAAACGCTGGTCTCAATAACGGACCCATAGAGTCCGAGAAACCCTCGATTCCATCCGCTCCAATTAAACCCTTGAATAAAAGTAGAAAGGGATACGAGTAAAAAGCATCCTGCAAAAAGCAATTCCCCCATAATTAACGTCCTCCTAACACGACGCGGTAAGTTCCCTGTGTGCCTGCAAGTCCAAATTGATGATTGACGTCATAGGAACGAACCCGAATCCAGTCTTTCCCATTCAGCAGAAAATCTAGTTGCCAAGAGTAAAGGGAACCGGATTCCCCCGTTCCTAGTGGCATTGGCAAATAACGGGTTGCCATCTCCTTTTTTGATTTGGGGGTTCCTTTTCGCAAGGCGCCGGTAGAACGATTCAGCGAAAAAGAATTGGTTAAATGGAATTTGGTTTTGCCCGATATCTGAACCGGAGTGAGATGGAAGCCAAAAGACGATCCAGATGCATCCATTTCATCCGCGGCTTTCGCATATTCTTTTCCGTGTCCAAACACGGTAATAGAAGCATCGGAAATCCGCACTTGTTCTTCTCCATTGTTCTCCTTTCGAATCCCACTGATTTCCATCTGAAAAGCTCGTAAATATTGTGATGAATTGGACGTGAGGTTCCCAAATTTGTAAATAGGAGTTAACGGCATCAATTTTTCAGACTTATTGAAATCGTAGGAACTGCGGCCAGGATCAAAGGTTGCATCTGAAGTTACGACAAAGGGATTTTCTTTCGTGTAATAAGGGTCGCCGGGTCCGTGGTGCATCGTTTTGCGAATCACGATTTGTGAACTTTGATTTCGGTCGAATCTCCCTTGCAAAACAAGATCAACATTCCAAGTCGAATAGGAGGCGATTCCGTTCGTTCCAAAGCTTTTGTTCAAGGTGAAATGAGCCCCGCCTTTTGAAATGGTGAAAGGGATTTCACCGTTAGCGGGCTCGTAAGTAAAAAGAGTCGTGGAGGATTCCATCAAAGTGAGGGTATACCGAATGAAAGTAACTGGCTTAGACGTCGTCGCCCAACAGTCAAAATGTAATCGAGCTCGTTGCCCTTTCACCACTTCCTCCATCCAAAATTTATAGGAATAAAGCGGGGCTTCTTGAATAACGGCAGAGGCGCAGGCCAAATAGGCAAACGGCAACGCTAAAGCTAAAATTCCTTTTTTCACGCAAGCACCCCCTCGTCATCGGCAAAGCAGATCAAATGAACGATCAAGGACTTTTCCATGGCGTTGAATTCCTTTATGGAAACATCGGGCAAATACCAAAAGGGGTAATAAGTCCCATTTTCCAATAGATTGATAATCAAAATCTTTCGTTCCAAAGGATTCAACTTCCAAAAATAAGTCTTAACACGAGAAAGAAATCTCGCTTCCGGCGTGTGGCTTTTTTCCGCCAAGAACTCATCGGATAAATCATAAATATGAGAGCAAGAAGGCTTGCCTAGTTTAACGAGACTAACCCCATATAGTTTTTGGACTTTTTTCTCTATGTCCATTCGGTTCAAGAGATAGTTCATTTTTTCTGCCTCCACGTATACTTAGAAGGTAAAAAAAGGAAAATCTTGTCGAACTATTTTTTCGGTTTCGGAAAAAGAAAAGGTTTGGTCGGTTAAATCTCTATAAAATATTTACAATTATTTTTGTTGGTTTCCACCGAACATCCACCTTTGTGGTATCATACCTCAACTATGATTTTACTCGTTGGCGCTAGCGCATCCGGGAAAACGGAAATTGCAAAATATCTGCAAGCTCATTATGGCATTAAAAAGGTGGTCACTCACACAACGAGACCCATGCGAAGCGGGGAAAGGCAAGATGTCGACTATCACTTCGTTAGCAAAGAACAATTCAGCCAATTAAAAAAAGAAGACTCCTTTGTTGAAACCACGTTCTATAACGGAAACGAATATGGATCTTCCAAAGCCGAAGTAGCTGACGACAAAGTCCTTATCGTAGACCCGACTGGATTACAGGCTTTCGTAAAATTGAACAATCCGAGAATTATCACTTTTTTTCTAGATGCCAAAGAGGAAACTCGTCGGAAAAGAATGGCGCAACGTGGTGATGAAAAATCCGCCATCGAATCCCGGATTCAAAACGATAAAAAAGAATTCAATTTAAGCCGTATTGGCCACCCAGATTTTATCTTAACAACCGATCAAGATAGCGTCGAAAAATTATCCAAAGACGTGTTAAATCTTTATCGGCAAAAGCTTAGTCTTCTTTGAGAATACGCCGCGGGTGATAAACGATTTTAAATTCGTCCACCGTATAGGCGGAGGCCTTTAGGACGCTGATGGTAAGTTTCCCATATTCCAAGGAATCCCCTACTTTGCCGAATCTGCCTAGTTGATCGTTAAACCAACCAGATAGAGTTTCGTAGTCTTCATCAATCTCTTCTTCGTTGAGATGAAATGTCTCAAAAAATTCGTCAATAGACATACGCCCTTTGGCGTAATAAATGTTTCTTCTTTCCCCTTTTCTCACCGTTAAATCAATGGGTTCAGACTCATCCCACAACTCACCTACCAATTCTTCTAAAATATCTTCTAAAGTAACGATTCCTTCCGTTCCGCCATATTCGTCCTTTACCACGGCAATATGGTGTTTGCTCTCTTTCATCAATTCCAAAATCGATGAGATTTCCATGGTCCGTGGAACTTCAAGAATCGGAAGCATTAAACGATCGAAGGACAATTTTTGTCCATTGATAATAGCTCTTTGCAGTCCCTTGACGGGAATATACCCAATAATGTGGTCGTAATTGTTCCGATAAACGGGAATACGGGAATGACGGAAGGCGCCTTCCTTTAAAACGTAGCGATTCAAATCTTCCGAAACTTCAATTCCTTCAATACGAACGCGAGGAGTCATGACCTCATAGGCGCAGGTATCTTTAAATTCGATGGAGTTCTGAATGAGTTCGCTTTGGTCGTGATCGATAAAACCTTCATCCTCAATGTCATCAACCATGGCCTGCAATTCCTCGTCGCTAGCCGGGGCATCGGCGGGCGCGTGCTTTAAAAGAGGTTTCGTCACGAAGCTTGCAATCCAGCTAACCGATTTTGAAATCGGAAAGAACGCGTATTCGAAAACAAGAAGGATGGGAGCGGACATCATGGCGATGCGATAGGAATAGTTCTTTCCAAAAGCCTTCGGGAGAATTTCTCCAAAAACCAAAAGCACCGCCAACATAATCAACGAAATATAGGTGGAGCTCATGGGATCCTTAGAGAACGGCTCCAACAAAGAAAGGGCCGCCGCAAGAGAGGATGCAAGAATATTAACAAGGTTATTGCCAAATAACACCGTTACAATCGTCTCGTCGTATTTTTCCGCATAACGGTATGCTCTCTTAGCTACGGATGATCCTTTGTCCACAGCTGCTTTAAGTTTTCTTTTGTTTACAACAGAATAGGCCATGTCACACGCCGAAAAGAACGCAGAAAAGATCAGTAAAACGGCAATTATGACGAGATACAAAATTCCTTGGAGGTTCATTTCTTTCCCTCCTGAAACGGAGCAGTATTTTCACCGATGTTACCAACCAATTCTTCTAATACGTCTTCCGTAGTTACCATACCGATTATTTTCTTGTCTTTGCGGACAAGAGCAATTTGAGTGTGATTCTCTCTAAAGCCATCGATTAAATCATCGATTTTAACAGTCGGTTTTACAAAATAAGGCTTTTGGACATATGGCAAATAGGAAACGCTCGGGTCGTGCAAATAGGCAGCCAAGAAGTTTTTCACAACAAGAACGCCAATCATGCGGTCGGGCGTTTGGTAATAAATTGGGATGCGCGAATAGGGACATTTCTTCAGGAATTCGATAACGGCTTTAGTGGTGAGCTTTTCACCATTTAGCATCGTCATGCGGCTTATCGGAGTGAGAACCTCGCGAATCGCCGTATCGCCAAAATCAATAGAATTGACAATAATATCCGATTCGTTTTCTTCCAGTTCCCCTTCCTTTTCCTTTCTTTCGATTTCCTGCGCAAAATCCTCATCTGTAAAATCCGCCTCGGGTTTTGCACGGAAAATTTTACGTGTTAGCCATTCAAATCCACGGAAAACGAGAGAAACAGGGAAGAATAAAATGACAAAAAGAGCAGTGGGGAAAATTACAACCTTTGCCACAACATTTGGAGCCCTTTTAGCCACGAACTTGGGAATCGTATCGCCGAACATAAAAGTAATAATCGCCATGATGATCGAGGCGATAAGGGATACCACGGAGTCGTCTAAAATCCCATGGAACAAATGCAAGAATAAAAATGTAGATACCGTGGAAATCAAAACGGCAAACAAGTTATTCCCGATTAGAACGGTGATTAACGTAGTTTCAAAATGCTCGTATAACTTTACGATTAACTTCGAGGAAACCTTACCGTCTTCGGCTTCAATTTGGAATTTATATTTATTTAAACAGGCGAAGGCTGTTTCAGTAGCGCTGTAGAATGCGCTCATCAACAAGAAGAAAAGCAGCAGGATGATACTAGCCCAATCAGGGAGATCCATCCAACCACTTCCTTTCCGCCGAAATTTCAGCGCGAAGATATTAGCAAATTTCTAGAAAAATATAAAGAGGCGCTTCTTTAACACCATCTATGGAACAAAAATGCGGGCGCAACGGCCCGCTAAAAATCCAAGAAATTAATCCTCGTCCGAATCATCCACAGCTTCAGCATCTGACTCTGGTATTTCATCAATCCAATTTTTGGTTTCCACCGTCCCTTGGGTCAAGCCATTTTTCTTCATGACATCAGAGATCAAATCCTTCGCTCGTTTCATCGAGAGGTCACTCTTCACTTTGAATACGAGAGGGATATCTGCGTAAACCTTTTTATGGCTTACATCCTGAATGGGAAGCGGGGAATTAGCATAGTCTTTGGGATTTAAAGCAAAATAGAGCTTCAAAGCTTTGCCGGCAACCGTGATGCGAACAAAGGTGACTTTGTGCAAGCGGAACGTGTCTCCTTTGTTGGAAATCCGGCTTTTTACCCCGTAGGACATTATTTCCGATTTCAATTCGTTGTAATTTTTAGCCATGCTGGGTTCAGCGGATTTCATTCGTGTTTGGAACGGGATGCGAATGATTTTATCATGAGGAGGCAAATCGGGATTCACCGCGCCAACCACGCGAGGTTTCGAAACATCTTCTTTTTCTTCGGTAAATGCAGGAGATGGTTCTTCTTTTGTTTCCTTTGAAATTTCCGCCGGCTTATCCGCTGAGGCAGAAAGGACCACGGTAATCGGTTGAACTTTCGTATCGGCCAACGGAGGAACGTCTTTCATTTCTTGACGGATGATTTGCCTAACGGAAGCCGCCGTAAGAGTTTCGCGGCTCTTGCTATCTCTCCGATCAAACTCCTCTTTCATGATTCCTCGAATGTCTTCTGCGGTGAGACCGGGTTTTGGCTCCGGGGTCTTCTCGGCAGGAATCGCCTTATGAATTTCTTCGGAAATCATTTTGCGAATGTCTTCCGCTTTTAAAGACTGGTCTTCTTTTGCTGGGACTTCCGCCGGCTTTTCAATGGGGGCTGCGGTCGAGTTTGCTTCGGCAATAATAGAACGAACATCCGCTTCGCTTAAAACGCGAGGGGCGGGTTCGCTTTCATCCTCGATGACAACGTCGCCTTCCTTGTCAGCATCGTGATTCTTTCGTAACTCTTCGGAAAGAATCTTGCGAACGTCCTCTGCGCTCAATGGCTTTTCTTCTTTTGAATTAACAGGCGAGGGAACCGAAATGATAACGGGCTGTTTTTCTTCCTTTGGCAAAAGTTCTTCACGAACAATCTTGCGCACGTCTTCCGCGCTAAGCGGTTTTTCTCCGGAAATAGCTCCCTGAATTTCCGAAACAGGGACGGTGGAAGAAGATGGCTTAGGATTTGTCGTGGCATCAGGAGAATACGTATTAATGTATTGGACGAGAAGAGGTCCTTGGATTCCGCTGGGATTTGGCATGAAAGCGGAGGCAGGTACGGCGGGAGAAGGTTCGGAAACGGGTTTCGAATTATCCGATTTCTTATTCGCACTAGGATCGCTGGTTTCATCGTCGTGAACAATGATGACAGAGGGGGTAGAGGAAGGGGCGTTTTCCTTGGGCGCAGAAGCGGCAGGTTTTGCCTTTTTCCGCATTTTATCCTTCCCCGAAGTGGCCATATCAATAACATAACCGATAAAGGAAAGCAGGAAGCCGAACATGCCAAGTAAAATGCTTGTCAAAATAAACACGGTCCATCCCGTACCTAATAGATGAGTCTTTTTGGCATAGATAACAAGCCCTGCTAAACCGTAGGGTCCCCAAGAAGAGAAGCTGCTTTCCAAAGAGGAAAAATTTGAACCAAGGGTCCAAAAAGGCTCTTTTGTTAAATCCCATCCAGGTTGGAAGGCCAAAGCGCAGAAAAACAGGAAAGTCAGGAATTCAACGAGGAATAAAATTAATCCACCGATAGCAGCCTTTCTCTTCCGCAAAGAGGCAACGACAATCCCAGCAATCCAAAAGCACAATAGAATGACAAAGGCAACGAGCCAAACCACTTGGATAAATTGAACATTGGGAAACGAAAATAACCCTTTAAAAAGTTCGCCGAATCGGGTGCCGAGTCCCGTTAAAGTATAAAGGGCATCTGGACCCATGAATAACGGGATCAGGAATAGCAGGCACATCGCGAAAACGGAAATTCCGAAGCCTACAAGAGATAAAATTAGAGATGATTTTTTCATACTTCCTCCAATACTTGGCTTTGGCAAATTATATAGTTCTCTTGCGTGCGCGTAAAGCCATTAAAAAACGTGCAAAAACGCGACGAAACAGAAATTTAATCGGTTTTTGCACCATAAAAATGTAGAAAATGAAATGAAAAAATGAGCTGAAACCAGCCCATTTTCATAAATCGTAACAAGGCATTAAGCAATGAATTCCGCTTTTTCGATAACCACGTTTTGCAGGGGTCGATCGTTTCTGTCGGTCTTTGTAGAAGCGATTTTATCCACGACTTCCATCCCTTGAACCACGTGTCCAAAGGCAGCATATTGGCCGTCCAAGAATTCGTCGTTAGCATCGCAAATGAAGAATTGGCTGCTGGCGGAATTAAACATCCTGGAACGAGCCATAGAAATCACGCCACGCTTATGAGAAATCGGGTTGTTAACTCTATTGGCTTTAAACTCGCCTATGATTTCTTTGCCACTTCCGCCGCATCCGGTACCTTCTGGGTCGCCGCCCTGAATCATGAATCCTTTGATGATGCGATGAAAAGTAAGGCCGTCATAAAATCCGCGCTTAACAAGATCCTCAAAATTTTGGGATGTGATTGGGGCAGATTGATGGTCCAATTCCAATTGGATATCGCCGTAGTCTTTAATGTGAAGAATAATCATTTTTTGTCCTCTCTTCGATTCGTTACTATACGCTATTCCGCGTAATCTATCACAAGATTTCCATCAACATAGGTTGTCGTCCCCCTTGCGCCCGTCTTAAAAGGCATCGAAGGAGAAATGTGCCCGAGGTCCACATCAAGCAAAATTGGAATGTCCAAATCAGCTAAAATATCCAAAACGGCAGAATGGGGCGTTACGCCAAAAAACTCTTGTTTCATACAAAGTGGCCTCCCTATCAAAAAACCCACTGCATTGTCGAACCACCCCGCTTCCTTTAATTGGAATAGAGCCCTGCGAATTCCCAAAGGGGACAAATCACAAGCTTCCAAAAACCAAATAATTCCTTCAGGGTGTTCTCTTTCAAACTCTTTTACATGATCAAACTTCGTTCCGCACAGGCCGACCAAGCAATCAAGGCATCCTCCTAACAAAATCCCTGTGAACGAACCTTGATAGTTATGGGGGGTAATGGTTTTGATTTGAGACAATCGATAAGGCAATAAAGGACGCAGAGAATTGGAATGCGTGATGGAATACTTGGGATATCCTTCAAAATGTCTTTCTCCTCTCAGCATCGCCATCGCGTCTTTTTCCGAAAGACGGAAATCCTTTTGGAAAAATTGCGGGGCGCAAGGACCGTAAATCGTCACGAGATTCGATAACGTGGCCAAGGTAAACGTGAGGTTCGTATTATCGGAAAAACCCATAAACCATTTAGGGGGCATATGCTTTATGGCCTCAAAATCGATAAAGGGCAAAATTTCATTCATCGTTTCCCCGCCCCCGACAGAAAGCAGCAACGAGCAATTTGAAGAATAGGCCTCCATCCACTCCTGTGCCCTTTCCTGAGGCGAGGCACTGGAAGCAACCCCGTCATTACGATGAACACAAGGTCCTTCCGCAACCCGATACCCCATCTTCTCCCATCGTTTCTTTGCAGCCACCGCTCGGGTTTCATAAGGTTCCGTTGTTACCCCAAAAGAAGGGGCCACCCAAACAATCATATCCCCGGGTTGAATAAATTTAGGTTGATTCATATGCATTTCTCCCGTTTCGGCCACAATATAACTTTCTCCGCAACAATTAAAAAGCCCGACTTACCTAAATCGGGCGAAAATGGATAGACGTACCCCTTATTTTTCTTCTTTATGCAAAATAGAAGCGTGAACAAAGCCCTTGAACAAGGGATTAGGTTTCATCGTGCGAGAAGTGAATTCAGGATGGAATTGGCATCCGACAAAGAAGGGGTGATCCTTCAATTCCACGATTTCTGCTACGTGAAGTTCTGGGTTAATGCCCGAAACGATCATGCCATGGTTCTCAAAATCTTTTTGATAGGCTTTATTGAATTCATAACGATGGCGATGACGTTCTTGGATTCGGGGCGAAGCATAGCATTTCATAGCCAAGGTATCTGGCTGCACATCGCAATCGTAAGCGCCTAAACGTAACGTTCCACCCATATCAATGCCTTGATACTGATCACGAAGAATATCGATGACGGGGAACGGGGTTTGGGGATCGAATTCCGTGCTGTTGGCTTTCTTCATCCCCAAAACGTTTTCGGCGAATTCAATGGTCGCTAGTTGCATGCCGAGGCAAATACCAAGGTAAGGGACTTGACTCTCTCTCGCATAGCGAATCGCAATTTTCATGCCGTCGGTTCCACGTTGGCCAAATCCACCAGGAACCAAAACGCCGTCACACCCTTTTAGCATCTCTGCCACGTTGCTTTTTTGGATATTGTCCGATTGAATCCAACGAATGTGAACCTTTTGTCCATAAGCATATCCGGCAGACAACAGGGCTTCGCGGACGGACAAATAAGCGTCGTGGAGTTGGACGTACTTGCCAACCAAAGCAATCGTCACTTCTCCTTTTAATTCTTGAACTCTCGAAACAAATTCTTCGTAATCTGCAAGTTGAACCGGGGGAAGATTCATTCCAAAGTGGCGGGCGACATAGTCATCGATTCCTTGAGCATGGAAGCGTATAGGCAATTCATAAATGCACGGGCAATCATCGGCCTCGAAAACGCCGGAATAGGGAATATTGCAGAATAAAGAAACTTTTTTCTTAGTCCCTTCGTCCAATGGGACTTCGCTACGAAGAACAATAGCATCCGGTTGAATGCCTAAGCCCGCAAGTTCTTTGGTGGAATGCTGGGTGGGCTTGGTTTTGCTTTCGCCAGAAGTCCGAAGGTAAGGCACCAATGTATTATGCAGGAAGAAGGTATTTTCAACGCCGAGTTCGAGACGAACCTGGCGAATGGCTTCCAAGAAAGGAAGGGATTCAATATCACCTACTGTCCCGCCTATTTCTCCAATAACAATGTCAGCGCCGGTCTGCTTAGCGGCTTTATATAAGCGGGATTTGATTTCGTCCGTGATATGGGGGACCACTTGAACACAACCGCCCAAATAATCGCCATGGCGCTCTTTTTGAATGACGCTGCTATACACCTTGCCGGAGGTGACGGAAGACAATTTAGAGAAATTTTCATCCACCCAGCGTTCGTAATGGCCAATGTCCAAGTCGGTTTCGCCGCCATCTTCCGTTACATATACTTCGCCATGTTGGTAAGGGGACATGGTACCGGGGTCGACGTTGAGATACGGATCGAACTTGATCATGAAGACCTTTAGGCCTCTTCTTTTGAGAAGCATGCCTAAACTAGCGGCGGATATCCCCTTGCCTAATGAGGATACGACTCCGCCCGTAACGAAGATGTATTTTGCCATAGTGAGCTCCTTACTCCTAAAAACAACGGAGAAATTTTACTCTTCCCATTTTTGATGAAAAGTATTTTTTTCATATTTTTTCAATTTAGCAGCAAAGAAAAACGCGTGCCACAAGGCACGCGTTAAGTCACCTATTTGGTGACCCCAACTGGAGTCGAACCAGTCATTGAACCTTGAGAGGGTTCCGTCTTAACCGATTGACCATGGGGCCATTACGGCAACGCAAATTTAAGCATGAAGCATTTCTCTTGGCAAGAATTTTTTGTTTATTCCACGCTTTTGAGGGATTCCACCATTTTTACGTGCCGAATTCGAAGAGCCAAAACAAAATTAATGCCCAAAACAACCACGGCTGTAAGGAGGAAGGAATAAACATAAGATAAGGGTTTAATCCAGTAGAGATATTCCACCACTTCTACTTGGTTTGTTCCTAAAACCCCTAATAGGAACGGATACCCTAAAGCCAATCCAAGCGCTACACCAATTAAGGTTAAAACCATGGCTTCCGTTAGTAAGGAAAGAGTAATTTCGCGGATTCGAAAACCCAATACCTTAAGCGTCGCAAATTCGCGCATCTTTTCACGAAAGTTGAGCAAGGACAGGTTATACAAAGCCACAAGGGCCAGTAAGATGGCGAAAATTTTAACAGCGTTGGTCATCACCAAAACCGAGGACATGGCGCTGCCGATATAATCCTCCCATTCTTGTTGCGTTTGAGATTCGCTAACAAAATCTAAGGTTTCCAGCTTCTTGTCTAGCGATTCCGTATAGCCTTCTTTGCAATCCACTAACGCCCCATTGTATTTAATGTCCGCGCCATCCAAGAACGTAGAATCGGCATGGATCATGATTCCGTGAAAATAGAAGGCTTCGTAGACCAATCCAACGGGGGCCGTATAGGTTTTTCCATCAAAATCAAAGTTTAATACGTCCCCTTCTTTCGCTCCCGCTAGGCGTGCAGCTTTCGTCGACATCGCCACTTCATTTTTGGCAAAGCGGAAATCAAAATGCGTGGTATCAGGAGCCAGCACGGTCAAGGAACGGGTAACGCGCGTCCCATCATCAACATAAAAGGTGGACGCACTTGCGCGAGTAAGTTCCAAGTCTTCGATTCCATCCATGCCCACGATTTCATCTTTGGCCTCGGAATAGGACAAAAGCCGGGAATAGGTAAGGGTGATATCGTCGTTGCGGAATGTTTTAATGTCGCTTTCGATGCCATAGAAAACAGTGTCTTCGATCCCAAAGCCACAGGCAAGCAGTGCCGTGCACCCCAAAATTCCAATAATAACCATTACGGATTTTTTCTTATCCAAACGAATGTTACGCAAAGCCATTTTCATGGATAAAGCGCCTACACGCCCCCTCCCTTTTCTTTTGGTGGGGCACAATTTTAAACCTGGAGGTTCCGGCCGCATAGACTGGGAAGGTGGTAGTTGGATGGTCTTTCGGCAAACAAGGTAGGTCGTCAAAGCGGTGACAAGCAAAAAGATAAGCGCCGTCGCAATTCCTTCCCATAGGGGGAAGACATATTTTAGAGAGGGCAATGCATAGAGAAGGCTATATTTGTTTCCCAAGATTTTCGGCACAATGATGGGACCAAGAATTTCTCCGATCAAAGTCCCCGCAAATACCAAAGAGAGCGAAATCAATTCGTAGTTCCCATAGATTTGTCGATTGGTCACTCCAATGGCTTTCATCGTTCCAATTTGAGTACGCTCTTTTACAATCATTTGGGAAAGCGTCGTTAGGATCACCAACAGCGCCACCAAAAAGAAAACGGCAGGAAAGACGAAAGTGAATTGCCTTGCCTGCGTTACATCCGCGTGCAGGGTCGCATAAAACGGCATGATGCTTCGATCGGCAAGAAGATAGAGATTATTATTTTCCTTCCCGTCGAAATGGTGCTCGATATCTTTTTTGATTTGTGGCGTTTCCCTTTCGTCGTTTGCCTTAACAAGATATTGATTGGGATTTAAGAACCTTTCCTCGGAATCGGAGAAAAGTGAAACCATATCCGGGAGCTTGCTTAATATGAGATTGCTGATAAAAGGTCGATAGTTAGTTTGAAGCAAGGAGCGAAAGGTCTCGTGGAACAAGGCGTCTGAAACCACGCATACAGAGCTGTTATACGTCGATTTTGTAATGTTTTCCGGATACGACATAAATCCAGTAACCTTCATTTTCAAAACGATCTCGCCGCCTCCTAAAACATTCATCCCCCCTTGAGTAAGAAAACTAGAGTTATTGAGTTTTTCAATCGCATCCTTGGATTCCTCATCCAAGTACGGGGAAAAATTAAAGGTGACATTTATTTCTTCGCCGAGGGTAAATTTGCTTGGATATTGTTCTCCTTCTTTTTGCTGAAGCTCCTTATCTAAAAGAAGATAGGAATCAGAAAGTGGCTCATCGTTAAAAGTAACAACATCATAGGGGCAATCCACGGTAGGCCAAGAAGGTAACGTGACGCAGTAGACATCTTTTTTCGCAATCATTGCAGGCAAATATGTTCGACCTTCTACCTGCCCTCTATCTCCAACAATCCCCTGCAAGGCTTCTTCATCTGTCTCGTCGTAACTTTTCGTTGTCAACCATAAAGAGGGTAAATGGCCTTTTTGATAGACTTCTTCCACTCGAGATTCAAACGAATCCGCATTGGCTCCAAGACCAACGAAAAGAGTAACAGCAATCGCTCCAATGGCAACAATGCTTAAGAATTGAGCAATACCACTTTTAAGAGAGCGAAAAGCGCTGCGAGCCAATAGGGAGGAAGTGGATTTCTTTTTCACCAAGCAATTTCCTCCGGAGGGACGGGGTGGTTGTTTTTGCTGTCCTCGACAATTTTTCCATCCTTCATTCTCAATAGATGGGTTGCGCATTGGGCGATGCTGGCATTGTGAGTAACAACTACCACCGTTTTCTTGCGTTGAACAGAGGTATCAAAAAGAAGTTTTAAAATGGAAACTCCAGTCTTTGAATCCAAGGCTCCCGTAGGTTCATCACAAAGGAGCAAACGAGGATTTTTTACCAAGGCTCTAGCAATGGCAACGCGCTGTTGTTCCCCTCCCGAAAGCTCGGAAGGAAAATTATTGAGTCTTCCTTCAAGCCCCACTTCTTTTAAAACCTCTTCAGGGCCTAAAGGATCTTCCGCAACCGAAGCCGCTAAAGCAACGTTTTCGTAGGCAGTTAGGTTAGGGAGAAGGTTATAAAATTGGAAAACAAAACCAATTTCATTCCTGCGCAAGCGAGCTAAGTCCTTTTGTGTATTCGAAATCGCCAGTCCATGAAGCATGTAACTTCCTTCGGTTGACATATCCATTCCACCCAAAAGATTAAGCAACGTGCTCTTCCCCGCACCGCTAGCCCCAAGAATCACATTGAAGCTTCCTTCTTCTAAAGCAAATGAAACCTGATCCAGCGCAATGACTTGATTGTCCTTTCCTTCGTTATAGATTTTGGAAAGGTTGGAAACGATTAATTCATCCATAAAGATATTTTCTACCAAAGGCGCAATAAACGCCACGAAAAAGAAAAGACGTCAAGAAGGGTTCCTGGCGTCCAATTCTTTCGCTTATTTATTTCCCGAGTTTCTTAGCGATTTCAAGCATTCTTTTTTGGCAAGTTTCCTTTCCGAGAATCTCAATGATCTCGTGAAGATTTGGAGATTGGGTGCCACCCACCAAGGCGATACGAATGATTTCCGCCACGTCACTAAGCGATCCCTTGAAGGCAGATGGATCTTTCTTGTAATCCTTGTTCGAGGAGGCAAATCCCAGTTTAAAACCAATTTCTTTGATTTGATTAAACCATGTCATTTCATCCACACCAAACGGCATTTCATTCGCCGCTTTTTCCAAGAGTTCAGTAAGGAGTTCCTTGGTGAATTTTTCTTGGAACGGCAAAGGTGAAGAAACAATCTTTTCATATTCGTCTTCAAAGAAGAAACGAATAAGGGGGTAAATATCACTGTACTTGGCATAGTCCTTGCGAGGATTTGGACGGTTCTTTTCGATGTTGAGGATCTTTTTAAAGTAAACCGGATCGGTTTCAATCCGCTCCGCAAAGGCTTGATCGTGTTCCTTTGCCCAAGCCAAAACATTGTCAAACTCCTGATCCACAGGCATCTTCGCCAAAATCTCTTTCGCAAAGTAATTCAATTTGTCTTCGTCGAATAGCGCACCATCCAAGGACATTTTCTTGAGACGGAACGGGAAAGCGTTCAAATCGAAACTCTTATTGGCAATCGTCCATTCTTCAAAATTGGAATTGGCAATCGACATCAAATAGACCTTCAGCGCTTCCGGGGCATACCCTTTTTCCAAGAAATAGCTGACGGCAGCCTCCGGGTCTTTGCGCTTGGATAATTTTCTCTTATTCCCGTGGTCCAACTTCATGATAGAAGGAATATGCGCATATTTCGGCGCTTTCCAACCTAACGCGCGGAACATATCCAAATGAATTGGGGTCGAAGGAATCCATTCCTCTCCACGAGTAATGAGAGTCGTATGCATGAAATGATCGTCGCAAACGTGAGCAAAATGATAGGTGGGCAAGCCATCCGACTTCAAAATAACGACGTCGGTATCATTGTCTTGCAATTCAATTTCGCCACGAATCGCGTCGGTGAATTTCGTTTTTTTATCGTGATCACCCATGGATTTGAAACGAATAACCCAAAGAGTTCCCGCTTGGATTTTGGCAATGCGTTCTTCTACCGATAGATTACGGTCGCGCGCGTAAACCCCATAATATCCAGGCAATACTTTGCTTGCTTCCTGTGCTTTGCGAATTTTATCAAGGTCTTCCGGAGTGCAGAAATCTGGATAAGCCCTGCCGCGACGGATTAATTCCTTGATGACCGCGCGATAAATATCGCGACGTTTGCTTTGCTGATAAGGTCCATAAGCGCCTTTATCGTCTTTCGGCCAATAGCCTTCATCGGCAACGATGCCGAATTTCCCAAGTTGATCAATCAATTGATCCGCACTGCCAGCAATGGTGCGTTTGGTATCCGTATCCTCAAGACGGAAGAAATACACGCCCTTCGATTCCTTAGCAATCGTATAAGAAATCAAGGAAGTAAATAAGGAACCCGTGTGGAGGAAGCCAGTTGGGCTAGGGGCAAAACGGGTGACCTGCGCGCCTTCGGGCAAATCGCGAGGAGGATATTTCTTTTCTAGGTCCTCGATCGTCTCTGTGACATCGGGGAAGAGGAGCTCTGCTAATTCTTCATTGGTAGCCATTTTCAAACCTTCTTTCCAATCCGCAAAATTATAGTCAAAAGAAATTTCATCTTCCACTTGAAACGGCATTTTCCTCTATATATAATTACCAAGCCTTCGATAAGAAGAGCATGCAGGCATAGTTCAGTGGTAGAACATTACCTTGCCAAGGTAAATATGCGGGTCCGATTCCCGTTGCCTGCTCCAATCGAAAATTCCGCCCACGATGTGGGCATTTTTTATTTCCTTCAACCAGTGGTTCGTCTTATTATAATGTAATGATTGATTTACATGTGCATTTAGACGGATCCCTCAACCGCCAGATTTTGAAGAAATTATGCGAGTTGAATCACCGAGATCCTCGTGAGGTAGACAACGCCCATATTTCCGTATCCAATCAAGGGACGCTAAAAGACTATCTAGAATGTTTCGCTTTCCCTTGTTCCCTGATTCAGACGGCGGAAAGCATCGCCTACGCTTTCTATGCATTTTTCGTGGAATTGCACCGGCAAGGACATCTTTACGCCGAAGTCCGTTTTGCCCCCGCCAAAAGTTGCGATAACGGCCTTGAGCAGGTTCAGGTCGTTCAGGCAGCCATCCAGGGTTTAGAAATTGCTAAGCAAGAAACGAAAATGCCGGGGAATATCATTCTTTGCTGCATGCGCTCCTTCCCCGATGAGGTCAACATGGAAACCGTGCATCTAGCCAAACGTTTTCTTGGACGCGGCGTATGCGGAATCGATTTAGCCGGCCCAGAAGTGGGCTTTCCTAACGAAATGTATGCGCCGATTATGGCGGAAGCTAGAAACCTCGATATCCCCATCACGATTCATGCCGGGGAAAACCTTGGGCCCGAAAACATTTGGGCCGCGATTCGCCTTGGGGCAAAACGCATCGGACATGGCATTCGCGCGGTAGAGGATCCACTTCTTCTCGCCTTCCTAGCCCAAACCAAAATCCCATTGGAAATTTGTCCCACCTCAGAACGAGATACCCATTGCATTTCGTCTTTGGAGGCGCTTCCCATCCGAAAGATGATGAAAGCGGGCTGCGTTCTAACTCTTGGCAGCGACGATCAGACCGTCAGTAGCACCACCCTCTCCCACGAAATGGATTTGCTCCGTTCTATCCACGGCTTAACTGAAGAAGAATTGGACGAATTAGAGCGCAATAGCATCGACGCCGCATTCTTGGAACCCGACCAAAAAGAATATCTCTTCGAACTCTATCGCAAAGAAAAAGAGCAAGGAAATTAACCCTTACTCTTTTTTGTTGGAGTCCTCATTGGAATCTTTTTCCTTGGATTTAAGTTTTTGCACGTCTTCTACGGACTTTTTGAAGTCTTCCAAACTTTTTTTCATGGTATCCAAATCTTCTTTTTGGATTTTTTCTTGTCCCTCCAATTCTTGAATCGCTTTTTCGGCGGCTTCCAAGGAATAATTCATGAAGAAGACTTCCATCTCGTTATAAATCACGGAGAGCCCAACCGTATAGAAAGGAAGATAGGCGCCCATCGTTAAGCTCATACCAACTAAACCAAATGCCCAGAGCAAGAACGGATCAGTGGTTAGAAGCATGCCGAGCAGCATTCCACCCCATAAGCCTGCGGCGAATAAAGGTAGCAAAGGCCAGGATAAATTCCAGGTCTTCTTATAATAAAGAGCACGATTCCTGCGAAGCGTATCGCGGTATAAAGCCAACTCCATTTTGGGAGAACTGGTTTGAACGGAGGCGCAAAGGTAAGCGTTCATTGCATAGAACGAGAAGCCTTGCAAGAAAGATAAAACTCCAAAGAAGAAGGCAACACATTGCGTCCACATAATAAAGGAAGAAAGAATGTCATTCCCTTGGATGAATTGGTAAATATCGAGCACGGAAGCATTATTTAATAACGATTGAAGTTCGTTCATCGCAAGGGTAAATCCCGGCCAAATGGCTTCGCCAAATCCAGAAAGAATCGACCCCGCGACGAAAGAAGCAAGAGCAAAAACCAAAACACCACGGAACAAATTCCTTAGCATTCGGAAGCAGCCAAAATAAGAAGGTGAGAAATAATTTCTAAAAATTGCCCAGACATTTACGTTTTGGAAGGTAAAGTCCTTTTCCTGGGTGAATCCGCCCGTGCTGGCAATCAACATGAAAAAGCCAGGAGCAATCAACAAAGGAACCGTAAAGAATAAAGTTACGGGGCTTAAAAAGGTCAATAACGCCGTCAAAAGGCAAAGAACAAAGAAGAAAAGCGTCACCGAATAAGCTTGGTGATAATGGCCATGTAACAGTTGGTTGGTTTTTTTAAAATAGGAGGTTTGCTTAGAGTTCATTGCGGTTGTTCATTTTAATCGAATAAACATCTTCGGCAAGAAGTTTCGCCATGTCGGGATCAATGGGAGCGATGGGTTCGTTTTCTTTTCGATCGATGAATTTCGAGAATTGGCGGAGGGATACAAAATATCCGAGTTCCGGACTTTGTTCAAAAGGCGTGTAAAAGCAATCGTCATTGACCAAAACCACCGGCAGGATAATATGCGAGTCAATGGGTCCGAGCAAACGGAGTCGCTCCGCACGCAACCGATTATAAATCAGAGGATTCTGGATATAACGAGATTTGCTCCCGGAGCAATAAAGCCAGCTTTGATCGTCCGGATTAGAAAGCAACGTTCCATCATAAAAACGATCCCGAACGACGTAGACGTATTTATTGCCGATAATCACGTGATCAATATGGAAGGTTTCCGCTCCGGCCGTCTTCCCTTTGAAATCGTTAATCAAATAGAAATCGTGATCCAAAACGACTTGATTCACCTTGCGGTAATACATTCGTATCGTCCAATGACGAAACAAAAACCGTTTAACAGGCCCATATGCGACCCACAAAAAATACGCGCAACCGCAAAGAATTAACGCAACAATATATATGGTAAGACGGAGTTCAAAGCTCATTCCGCGAAACGCTCGGCCGTTGCAATGCCGATTTCCGCCATTGTCACCAAGCCTGTTTGTCTTTCCTCTGCGGAAAGAATCTTTTTATTCACAAAAGAATCCGAGACGGTGAATAAGGCCATGGCCCTTTTGCCTGCCAAATGGGCATTACAATAAAGGGCATAGGATTCCATTTCAACGCCAAGTAATCCAAGGGCAGCCCAGGTTTTCCAAGCTTCCTTGTCATAGTCATAGAAAACATCCGCGGACAAAACGTTGCCAACGTGAACTTTCTTTTCTAGTTTCTTGGCCGCTTCATAAGCAGCAAGCAAGCAATCGAAATCCGCAATGGCGCTATAGGTTCCGCCTTTTAATTCAAATTGAGAAGACCAGTTGGAATCCGTACAGGCGCCCTGAGCAAGAATCACATCCCCGACTTCAATATCTTTGTTGTAGGATCCGCAGGTTCCAACACGAATGATGGTCTCGACACCGAAGTTTTCATAAAGCTCATGGGAATAAATTCCAATGCTCGGCATACCCATGCCACTAGCCATGATGGAGATGCGCTTACCGTTTTTGGTGAAGCCCGTGTAGCCGAAGACGTTACGAACCGACGTAACGAGTTTGGCATCCGTCAAAAACGTTTCCGCCATCCATTTTGCACGGAGGGGATCGCCAGGCATTAAAACCACTTTCGCAAAATCGCCAAGATTGGCGCCAATGTGGGGAGTAGACATCTTTTATTACCTCTTTTCTATTAATTTAGTTGATGTTTTTTCACTTTCCATCGCCATGAAATCCATGAACGTATCTAAGAAAGCATCCGGGGCAACAGGGTTTAATTCCCCTTGATAGGCGATGGAAATACGGCCCGTTTCTTCCGAAACAACAACCGTAACGGCATCGCAAATTTCACTAATGCCAATCGCAGCGCGATGGCGAGATCCGTATTTTCCCGTCAAAGGACGAGTGGTAGGCGTGTAATAAACGCTGGCCGCGACAATTTGGTCGTTGCGAATCACAACGGCCCCATCGTGCAGACGCGTCCCAGGATAGAAAATCGTTTGGAGCAATTCAGCGGAAACCGGCGCTTTGATCAGGGTGCCCGACTTCATTTGCTCATCCAGCGAATCTTTGCGTTCGAAGGTGATGATAGCACCGATCTTTTGTTTGGACATCCACAAAACAGCATCGCGAACCTTGCCATAAACTTCCTCTCGGTCAAAAAGGGCTTCTCCTTGTTTTTTCGAGACGTTGCGGCGAAAGGACACGATAGAACGGCCCTTCATATTGTTGGCGACCAAAACACGGGTTTCAGCACTATTGATGGTCAGGAAGAAGACAAGTCCTACGGTAAACATGGCCACGGCAAAATAAAGCAAAGGGTCAACGCCAAAGAACCAACCGAAGAAAATCAAAACCTCCGTAACGATAAGATACACGCGCACGAAAAGCCGACGCAAAAAATAAAACAAAGCAACATCAATGAGCGGGGGGATGATAAGGCAAAGAATCAGTCCGACGATAGAAACTGGATTGCCCATGTCGAGAAAGGGAGCCATGTAAATACCTCGAAACGCGCGACAATAAAAATCGCGCCCACTCAATGATAGTGGAGGAAAATGGAAACCGCAAAGAATTACGAAAAAAATAGTAAAATTTTCATAGAATTGCGGGAAATTTTATCCGAATTGTCAAACACTCCCCTTTTACGGGCGTGTATCGGCTTTAATAAACTTGCAAAAAAAGAAAATCCCGACGCAAAGTCGGGAAGAATTTAGATGGAGCACCCTGCGGGAATCGAACCCGTATATTCGGCTTGGGAAGCCGATGTTCTACCACTGAACTAAGGGTGCGCGTTTGTAATTATAGACGTTTTTCACCCCTTGTCTACTGACGTTTTCTTCGATACCGGACCCGAACATCCCTAATTTCGGCCAATTCCTTGGAAAACGCGATAGCCACTTCCTTTGTGGCAAATCCACGCAAGAGCCTCCCGGATTCAAAGCGCACCTTAAAGGGTCCTTCCGGATAAGAAGAATAACGATGCAAAAGCTGCTCTTCTTCTGTTAATGGCGGCAATTCTGACAGCTTTGGCTCGGAGGTGATTTCCGGGGAAAGCGGGGATTCATTCTGCAATTCCTCTTTAACGTTATTATGGGCAAAAGAAACAATGGCTTCATTGGGATCCTTTTTTGGGGCTTCTTCCCTTTTCACTTCTTCCATGGAGGCGAATAGAACATTTGGCTCGCCATTTTGCGATTTGGTTTTTGCCAATTCGCGCACCTCGGATTCATGGTTTGCAGCGTCTTCTAGAAAATTAAGTAAGGAGAACACGCGATGCCAGGCAATAAAAGGACCGACAAGGATCAACACGCCAAACGTCGACCACATCGCAAAAGATAGACCGGATAGGCGTGGGGAGCCCACTTTCATCTCCTTGGCGAATCTCCCTAATTTTGAAGCGAAGCGAATTTGCCAAACGAACGGGGCAATCATAAAGGTAGCCCAGCCTAGTACGTACCAAGGCCAATAACGCGGAGTCGTTTTATAATCGTCGTGGCCAATGACAAGGTGGTTCATCTCTTGATCCACGCGAGACAAAACAACGCAACCATAAATGCCAAGGGTAAGAACATTAAGGAAGCAAAACGGTATAGCCTTTCGATGAGTATGAGAGTATTTCATGGAACGGATTCATTCTAGGCCAACAATACGAAAAAAACCACCCGAAGGTGGTCCATTTTCATCATGGTGGGTGCTACAGGGATCGAACCTGTGACCTCCTGTACGTCAAACAGGTGCTCTCCCAGCTGAGCTAAACACCCATGATTTTGAAGGTACCGCTTTAAACGGCTTCGTTATTATAGGGAAGGCCAACTTGCCTTGCAATAAGTATTTTTAGATTTTTCGCATTATTTTATGTTTTTAGATTGATGCCCGGAAAATAAGAAAAAGGCCAATACATCGTGCGTTGGCCTCGCTTGTATCCGGTTATGTTGTCGCACAATAATATAGCCTCCGCCTTGGAATCTATATTTGTTATGACTGAATCTAAGATTGCTTTCCCGACAAATTTTCAAGCGCTTGGCTGTTGTTATCAATAACCATTTTGAGTTTTTGGCAAGTTTTTAAGTTTTCGCAATCCCCGCAAGTTTCCACCCCTTTTTCTTTACCACAAATTCTAATCGGACATAATTTATCGCAAAACGGAAATTTCCTTCCGCCAGTTCGGCAGCCCTCACAGTTAATCATCTCTTTGGTTATTTCAATCCGATTTAAAGCCGACCATTCTTTGGCGACTTTTTCTCTTAATTCATCATCGTTATTAATCGTTGCTTTATAAGCTTCACATTTCTTGCAGTCGAGGCCGCAATACGCAATCAATGTCGGCTTCATAAATGAATGATACCATCACACAAAGAAAAACAGTGACTTTAAATCGTCACTGTTGTTGATAAATGGTGCCGACTGGGGGAATCGAACCTCTAACCTACGCATTACGAATGCGTTGCTCTGCCAATTGAGCTAAGTCGGCGCGGTAAAAACTATACCGATTTGCTTCGCGTAGTTCAAGACCCCAAAAATTAAACGTATAATTCTTTCATGATCCTCCGCAAAAAATTGCGGTAAAAAAATTCCCGATAACGCCAAAGAATGCCCCTATTGCCATTTTTCAGTCGAAGAAATTCTATGATAATGGACGTTCAAAGGGCCCAAATGGAGGAACAACGTAACTGGAGAAAAGCGGACACCTACCTTGCTTTAGGAAACATGTTTTTTCCGGGTTCGCCTTTTCCCAATCAGTGCCATCTTTGCGAGCTTAACCTATAAAAATACGCGGTTCACTCATTTAAGGGTGACCACGATTTGTTTTCCTATTTTTGGACTGCTATTTCGGACAAAGCTTCTTTTATATTTATTTCGCGTCTTTTAATTAGATTCGGCGAAGGCGTTCCAACGTGAAATTCACGGACAAAGACATTAATACCTCGGAGCCTGGCAACAAGAACAGCGAAAGAAAAACCGCCCAATCAAATACCGTTGCATAGCCAAAGATATCCATCGACAAAACCGCAATGGAAAAAGTGTGGCTCAGCGTTAGCATCGAGGTAAAAAGAATGCCATAGATACGAATCTTTTTAAAATTGTCGGTAAGTCCGCGCATATAGCGGCGAGAATTCAAATAGAAGCACACTCCCACATATATTTGCCCGGCGATAAAAGCAACTTGCAAAAAGGTGAATGCAATTACGACCGGATTCATCGTCATGATGTTGGCAATACAGGCAATCACTCGAACAAAGCAAGACAGGATTTGATCCGCAACAATCAAAAAAATGAACATCAAAATGCCCTGATAGGCATAGGAATCGTTGGTGATGTTGCAAAAGAAAATCGTCGCATAGGCAACGAAAACAACAATCATGTTCCAAACGCTAAATTCATCTTGAGTGAAAAAAGCGATGCCAGATTGGACCAGACCCATAATGTAATAGGCAAAAAAGGCGATTAATGCTAAGGAAGCGAAACTAATAGCCAAGATTTTGTTTTTGTATAAATTAAAAAACCGACGAAATCCCATGCCTCACTATTCTAATGATGCCACCTCCATAAGAAAAGGAATATCATTTCCCCATGGTTAAACCCGTTTTTACGTTTGGTCTCCACTCAGATGCCAAGGCATTACGAGAAGAGGTCTTTGTTCAAGAGCAGGGTTTTCAAAATGAATTTGGGCCCGAGGACGACCACAGTTGGAGCCTCGTCCTTTATCTTGACGATCACCCTATTGCCACGGGGCGAATTTTAGAAATCGACCCAGAAACCTATCAAATCGGGAGAGTCGCGGTGAGAAAAGAGTTCCGCGGAAAAACGGTCGGAACGGCCGTTTTGAAGTTCCTCTCCACCAAAGCGCGAACATTGGGAGCCAGGAATATCATTTTAAACGCCCAATTAGACAAACTTCCTTTTTACGAAAAAGCAGGTTTTGCCGTGTCTAACGACGGCCTTATCAATTTTGACGAGGGGAAGCCTCATGTTTGGATGGAAAAGACCCTGGTTCGTCCGAAGAAAAAGAAAAAAGGGTTTTAACGAGCAAATTAGGATGGTCTTCCGGTAGATGGCACTTAAGCACGCCATCGCGATAAGCAGCGGCCTGATAATATCTCGGACCGGAAATTCCTAGGTAATAAGTTTCTCTTTGGAATCCAATTTTAAACGGGGGATTTTGGAGATCGATTCCTCGCTCACCAAGACGGATGACAGGGGCTTTGGAATCAGGGATTTCGATATTCCCAATCGCAAAAACAAACGCTTGGTTTGAAATCGAAATCTCGCAAAGTTCGTCTTTGCGCAAGATTTTTATTCCCTCGTTTTTGAGAAACAACGCATAAACGTCCCGCCCCTTTTCTTGGAAACCTACCCCAAATGGAACGGAGGAAATCTCCGATAATTTGCGCAAGGACTTTAGGGATTCCTCCCAATCCTTTTCTTGAAATCGATGTAATGGAAATAAAACCATAGCGGCATCGCTCTTCTTCTCTACCATATGAAGGTAACTTGCAATATTTAAGAAGGCACTAACACCGTCGGTTTCTAATTCAGTAGCACACAAAGCAATTTTCATCCTCGGGATTATAGCCTTGAAAAGGCTTTCATGATAGTGCCTCTAACCATATGAGAAGAAAAGCGTATAATTCGGGTTTCGGAGGCGTGTTATGCTGAATTTTCTTTCGTTAACTCTTTTCGGAACCGCAGATCCATTCGCCGGGAAGTTTTATTTGATTCTCTTGCCGTTAGGTCTAATTCTTTTATTTGGCAAAGTGTTTTCCCTCATCATGGGTAAACTCAAAGTGCCAGAAGTCGTGGGTTATCTTTTAGGCGGCCTCGCCGTTGGGCTATTCTACTTCATCCCCTCTGATAAGAACTTTATTTTGAATTCTACGACGACCAACGGAATCAACGATTTGGCCAAAATCGGAGTTGTCATGATTCTATTCTCGGCTGGTGTTGAGACCAATCTTCAAACCATTCGTAAGCAAGGTTTGGCTTCCATTGTCATCACAAGTCTTGGCGTCTTATTCCCCTTGGGTTTAGGCTTCCTTACCGCGTTCATGTTCCGCGTATACGGCAACATGGACCAAGCGTTTTACCAAACGCTCAACGAAAGCAGCATTAATCCTATTTATAGTGATATCTATTACGGCGTTATTTTAACTGCCACCAGCGTTTCCATCACCGTTGCCACCTTAAAGGAACTTGGCAAATTGAATGGCGACGTGGGTACCGCGCTTGTTTCAGCCGCCATTCTTGATGATGTTATTGGCATCATTCTTTTGTCCGTAATTTTGTCTTTGTCCGGCGGAGGAGAGGCTTCCGAATTCTGGGTCATCCCGACGGGAGAAGGCTCATTAAGCGTCTTGTGGTTGATTCTCATCATGGCTGCTTTTTTTGCCATCTCCATCGGAATGGGTATCGGACTTCACAAACTCTTTGACTGGATGGGCAAAAAATGGCCCCATCATCGTCGTATTCCGATGTTCTCTTTGGCCTTCTGCTTCTTATGGGCATTCTTGGCTGAAGTCTTCCACATCGCCGATATCACGGGAGCTTATATCGCAGGCTTGATTCTTTCTAATACTTCTGCCGCTCATTACATCGACCATCGCACGGATACCACGATGAACGTGATTTTCACTCCGGTTTTCTTTGCTTCGGTCGCTTTGAAAATGTACCAAGCGTTTGGCTTAGACGGCAGCGGTTCCGCGGTTTCTGGATTCGACCCGATGTTCCTTGTCTTTGGTTTTGTATGGGTTGTCGTCGGCTTAGCTGGCAAATTCTTGGGTGCAGGATGTGGCGGATTGCTGGCCAAATTCCATCTTAAAGATAGCGCGGCCATTGGCTTAGGAATGATGGCTCGCGCCGAAGTCTTGATCGTTACCGCCCAGGAAGGTGTGGATAATGGCCTTGTAAATTCCAACATCATTCCGTTCACGCTTGGACTCATCATCGTTAGCTCCTTCATCGTGCCGATTTTGCTACGCGTTCTTTATAAAAACGAAAAACCGGACAATGGTTCTACATCTAACCAAGCCCAGCAAGCCTAAGCTAATAACAACAAAAAGAAGGGGGCATCCCCCTCTTTTTTTGTATGATTAGCTACTTCATTATTGTTTGGAGAAAACGGCAGCTAAGACTTCTTCGCCAAATTCTTCCTTTTGTTTTCTGCCGAGAGGTTTCCCTGCATTTGCTTGGTTCAATTGATCCGAGAAAACGCAAGCCAAAACATCGATGGCCAAGTTTTCCACGCCATCGTTATTGACGATTAAATCAGCGTACATGGAAGAGGGCTTCACAATTTCGTCATACATCGGCTGAACCGTGTGGAAATATTGGTTCACGATGCTTTCGTATGTTCTTCCTCTTTCTTTGGAGTCACGAATCATGCGGCGAAGGAAACGCCTTTCCGCGCCGGCATCAATAAAGACACGGAGATCGGCGAGTTCTCTTACGTTTTTATCCACCAACGCCATAATCCCTTCCACAATAATCAAGTTTTTGGGTTCTACGTATTCTTCTTTTTCGGCGCGGGAATGAGCCACGAAATCATAGGTTGGCTTCCAAATGGCTTTCCCTTCTTTTAATGCGCTTAATTGTTTCCTTAAAAGGGGCCAGTCAAAAGCTTTCGGATGGTCATAGTTGACCTGGAGACGTTGCTCCATCGGGACGTCTTTCTGGTCTTTATAATAATCGTCTAACGTAATCCTTGTCACATTGTCTTCGCCCAGTCTAGCGATAACATGCGCGGTAATATAACTTTTTCCGGAGCTCGAACCTCCGCCGACGAGAATCATTCTTGCCATAACTACAATCTCTCTTCCGGGATTTAATTATAAGGCATTTACGGGCTTTTTCGAATATAATGAGCATCAAAAGGAGACAAAGGAATGGAATCAAAAGCGTGGGATTGGTCTATCGCGGACAAAACGCCTTGGAGGGAACCCTCGAAGGAAGTGGTTGCCATCGCCTATCGGTGGAAAAGCAAAGGATTCAAAGAAGTCATCGACTATGGATGCGGCTTAGGAAGGCATAGCCTCTTCCTCTCTCAGCTGGGATTTCATGTGAAAGGATTCGATTTAAGTCCGGAAGCCGTAGAAGAAACCAAAAGAAGCATGAAAGAGGCGGGGCAGGTAGGCGAATTCAAGCTAGGTGATATCAAGAAAGCTCCTTTTGAAGATGGGTGCGCAGATACGATTCTTTCTTTTCACGTGATCTCCCACACCGATTCAAAAGGAATCTTAGAAGTCGTAAACGAACTTCGCCGGCTTCTCGTCCCAGGAGGGGAAATCTTCGTAGACCTCTGTGCGAAAGGCGAAGGGTTCACCACAGATTCTCGTCGCAGGGTGGACGAGAACACCTTAGTCTCCGATGAACCAGGACCCGAGCAAGGAATCCCTCATTTCTATGCGTCGAAAGAGCAAATAGAAGACTTGTTTCACGATTTTGAAATCCTGAATTTAGAACGTGTCCGCGCTTACGTTCTCGATGGAAAAATTAGTTCGCGAGACCACTTCTATCTTCTGGGCCGCAAAAAATAACCACAAAAAAATCGCCTTCATCTTATCGACGATGGCGATTCTTTTTTATTTTAGTTGCCTTCCGCAGGGGCTTTGGTCAAATCGACGAGTTTGGGTTGACCACGGAGGAAGTTGCGAGCGCTGTTGGCAGCGGAAGTCGCCGCTTCCTTGGAATCGTAGGTTTCTCCAAAGACAAGGTCCATTCCGTTATCGCTATAGACTTTGAATTGATAACGGTTTTGCTTGTCACAAACAATCGAGATGTTGCCTTTCATCGCGTTATTGGCAACGCTCTTCAAAGCGTTTTGAAGCGCAGTTTTCGTGGAATAGGCGGTCGTAAGGAAGAGAAGTTCGCTATTGGATGCGCGGAGATCGCCGACCCATTTGCCGTCGTCATCCTTAAACATCTCAATCTTGCCATTGGATTTGGCTTCCACGTCCTTGAGTTCCGCGCGCCATTCGCGGATCTCGCTTTCCGGAATTTCATCTAAATTCTGGACGTTGTCCGTGTCATAGAAACGAAGGGTGCTGTCGAGAGCTTTTTGGGCCCCTTCGGCATTGGGATAAATTTCCCCGGCCACGATAAGGCGGGCATCATTGGCCGTAAAGATGCGGAATTGGGCGCGTCCTTTTTTATCCGTGATGATGCGATGCGAACCATTCGCGGCATTTTTGCGGAAAGTTTCAATGCCCTTGATGGCACCTTCACGGGTCTTATAGGGGCGAGAAACTAACAAGATTTGTCCGTTGTTGGCTTTCAAACGATATTTGAAGAATCCAGCAGCGGGGTAGACTTCGTATTTTCCGACGACTTTATTCTTCGCTTCGGGCTCAATAGCAGTTTCCACGGCCGGTTCGGCTTTTGGCTCTTCCGCCAGTTCAGCCTTTTCTTCTTCGACTGGCTCTTCCGGTTTTTCTTCTTCCGCGGGGGCAGTCGGCTCTTCTTTGACTTCTTCCGTCGCTTCTGGTTCGGGTTCTGGTTCTTTTTCAGCGGCAGGCTCTTCCTTGGGGGCTTCGGTATCTTCCGTCTTTTCTTCTTCAACGGGTTCTTCCTTCGCCTCTTCGGCTACCACTTCTTCGTTTTTTTCTTCTTCAACCGTCTCTTCCGGTTTTTCTTCCGCCGGCTCTTCGGCTTTTTCCTCTTCGACGGGTTCAGCGGTTTCGGGTTCCGTCTCTTCGGTAGGGGCAGCTTCTTCTACAGGAGCAGCGTCTTCAATCGCAGTGACTTCTTCTTTCACTTTTTGGCAGGGGAAGATCACGCCGCAAAGGAATCCAACAAAAGCCAAAGCCAAAACGACAAAGGTTAGGGCCAAAATGGTAGCAGCTTTTCCATCGACGGCGATGCGGGACAAACGCCAATCAATCATGCCAAGGCCTGCAACCCCAGCGCCAAGCGTGGTCAAAGCATTCGCGATAAATTTCGCATTCTTTTTGGCAAACCCGACGATCAATACGACAAGCGCGCCAATCAATCCGCCATAAATCCCGGCGCAAGCCACGATGACGGTTTTCCCCTCCGACACGGAGAAGGACAAAGCCTTGACGAACAACGTCATCGAGTCTTTTTCATGGCCAACAACGCCAAGAACAACACTTATGACGACGGTCAATGCAAGCAAGGCATAGGTGAGAATCAACTTCTTTTTCTGCATAAACAGACCTCCATATGGTTCATTTTGTCCCACTTCCCTTAAAAAGGGAAGAAAAATCGTCTCAAATAACGCATCTTCGTGGCATTTAAGTAATAAATTTCATAGACTTAAGGTACAAAACGAAGGAGTGTCCCCCATGAATCGATTCGAGGCAGCGCAAATCTTTGGTCTACTTTCCGATGCCGACCAATTAAAAATAGTTAAGATGGCCTATAACCACGGCATCGTCACCTTAAGTGGCATCGTGGAGAAAATGGGGATCAGTGAAAACGAAGCCATGCAGAAAATCATGACGCTTGTAAACGGGAATCTTCTTGTCGTCGCTAACGATGGATACGCCACCAATAAGCCCCTTTTAGAAGAGGCCATGGGATTTTTAAATCACGCTTGTAACGGCCATTGCTCCTGTCATCACAACGAGCATTAAGCCCGTCGGCCCATCAAAACCAAAATTAAGAAAACCAGCGAAGCAATTTCGATTAGTAAAAAAGGAACAAAGAGGGCATATCGCCATGCCTTGTTTTTCTCTTGGAAGGCAAACCGCGATAACACAAAATCAAGCATCGCAAGTAAGAACAAACAGAATCGGTGGGAGGAACCCCAATGATCTGCTTGGGGCAGCAAGAATCCTAAGAAGGCGACAATGGCTTTCCATAAACCGTCGATAGCAAAGCCGCGGCTAAACATCCACCCTAGCCGTTCATCTCTGCCATAAAAAGCGATGAGGACACCGGCGACATAACAAAGCAACAAACCAGCAGGAATCAAAAGAAAGAATTCTTCGTAAGGGATTCTCTCGCAATTAAACTCCAATAAGGCGATGGAAAAAGCGAACAAGAAGCACGGTAAAACGATGCAAAAGGCATAGAAGGCGCAAGCCATCGGCGTGCTCCAATAAGAAACAACAGAATTGCGAACCTTTTTTCCTACCGGTGGCTTTTTTCTTGTCTTCCCTTTTCCAAGGAAATAAAGATCAGGAGAGGAGGTCTTCTCGAGGATTCGACGACTTCGCGGCGAACGGAAGAATCCTTCCACCAATTTGTTAAATTCTTCCTTTGATTCCTCGGGGGCGCTATTTTGAATTCGAAGCAAAGCGGATGCGCAACGCTCTAAATCAAGTTGCTTCTTGCCATCATGGAATAGCCCTAAGAACAAGGGATGAAGCAAAGGAGACGAATCCCCCTCATTCAACGCTAAATCCAAAATCAAAACCTTAATTTGGAAGGGAGCTTCGTTGAATAGTGCATACACAGGTTCCCTCTTTTTATCAAGAAGGCGAGGATCGATGAGCAAATGGGCAAAAAGTTTTAAGGTAAAAGGATTTTCTTCCGCCAAGGATTTTTTCCATTCCTCTTGATGAGAAGAGAAGAATTCTCCGTCATCTTTTTCCATGCGGTCCCAAAAATAAAGGAGCTGGAATTCTTCTTCGGTTTTCGGGGTCGAAAACAAAGGACAATCAATTCGGTTTAAGGGGAGCTGTTCGTGTAAGGCGAACAAAGGCTTCGCGTCTTCATAAGTCCCTTGCGGGCCGACGGCGTGATAGCAAAGGGCATTAAAGGCGGATGTTGCTTCATCTTGAAGGCATTTGAAAGCCAAAACCACTTGAGGATCTTCCTTCAAGCCTTCCTTTTTATAACGGGATGCCAGGGCCAGCATGGCATTCAGACATTTCAAATCTTCTTTTGGTGCCGAAGCGGAAAGCATGGAAAGGGCAACGGAGCAAAAGCATTTCTCTTTTTGCTCGTTTTTGGCTTCCTCATCATGGATTCCTAAAGGAAGCGTCTCCCATTCGGAAAGAAGGGTGTTTAAAGACTCGGGGTTTTCGAAAAAATTGGGGAGAGACTCCACCTGCTTGCAATGGATTTGCAGGCGGTTCCAAAGGGCCATTTCCTTCCAATCCGCGGCATAGGGGTGGTCGTTTGACATGGAAGAGGCCCAAGTTAAAAGAGCGTCAGCTTGTTCTTCTGCACCCGTCCAATCCTTTTCGCCGTAAGCTTTTTGAATGGCTCCTAACAAAGATAGGGCTCGTTTCTTTTGCTCGTCCATTTCGTGCAAATGTCGTTCCGTTTCTTTTGCTTCTTGGAGGAGATTTTTTAACGAGGCCGTTTTTTCTTCCAAGGCGCCGCATTGAACTTCCACTTCCTTTAAAAGCGAAAGCGATTGAGAGTAGGACATAGCCCCCGAAATCGTTTTCATTTTCTCGTCCATGGCTATTCCTCCTCCGGCGTCAAAACTAAAAGAAGGTCCTTTAATTGGCGATCTAATTCATTGAATTCTTGAACCGCAATAGAAAAGCGCTGCATCGCTTCGCTTTGCTTCGATGCAATTTCTTGAGATAGGGCATTAAGGCGAGAGATTTCTTCTTTTTCTTCCATCATTGTTTCGCCTCCCATCCCAAATCTTTAAAGGCAACTCGCACAGAATCGCGAACTTCTTTTTCTTTAGCCGCCTGGCTTTTCTTGGACGCATCAAGACAGCGTTTCCCCATTTCCTCGATTTCCAAATCAGCGGCATGCACCGTTTGTTTTTGTTTTTCGAGATAAATTTCGATTGGGGCCGCCATCAAGGCATCGGCCTTCGCCACCACAATTTCCAGATCCTTCTTTTCTTCCATGGTTCACCTCACGCCTGGGGCAATTTATCCTTTTTCCCCGATAAAACATCGGCGAATTGGTTTTGAATTCTCATCAAATCGTCCACCGTCAACACGCCAACGAGAATCAAATAATCGTAATAGGCTAAATAATATAGAAAAGGGAGGTTTTGCTGAACGTCGGCTGGATAATGCAAAGACGGGGAAAGCAATTCGCCAGAAACTTTTAAGGCCTCCATTAAACGACTATATTCCGGAGTCCTCGTTCCATTGCTTTCCACAAAACCATCGATGAGTTGAATAAAACGGGATTGATTTTTGGGATCCATCACGTTTTCCGCTTGGGATTTGATGATTTCGATTTGCGAGGGGGACAAATACTTTCCCGGCGTGAATTGATCGTCGTTCATCATTTCTCCTCCTTGTAAGATTGATTGCCGTAATCATCTTCCAATCGTTTCACGACTTGGGGCAATTCCTCGAAAGAGGCAATTCTGCCTTCTGGACACAAGCAAACCCCATATCCGTAATCCGCATGAATGAATGGGAGATTGACTTCGTGCGTTTCAACTTCATCTCCTCGTGTATCGCCAATATAGATGGCTTTTTCCACTTGGTTCTTTTTCATCAATGCCAAGATGGTTTCATGTTTCTTTCCGTGGGTATCCCCCCAGCAAAGGAAATCGGAAATCATGCCTTGGGGCAATAAGGGGATGAAATTTTCGATATAGCCCTTTTGGCAGTTGGAAACGATATAAAGAGGGTATCCCCATTCGTGAAGAAGCAACAAGGTCTCCCTTTCTTTGGGGAATAATCGCCCTGGGTGGTCTTTGAGATACGCGGTTTCAGAATCTAAAAATAACTGTGCAAACGCATTGCGCTCTTCTTTCGTTTTTAATTTTGGCGCAACCTCTAACACGATTTGATCCATTGTTTTGCCCATTTCAGCGCGAACATCGGCCTCGCTTAAAAAATAGTCGGAGCCAAAACGTTTCTTTCCTTCTTCCGTCCATATTTCCGAAACCGGAAGCGCAGCATCCCACAGAGTGCCATCCAAATCAAAAATCAAAGCAACGTGATTCATGAGAACCATTATAAAGAAAATGGAGAAGAAATGACACACGTACACGGGTGAATGCGCGTGTAAATAAAGCCTCTTTTTGCTATAGTTACAAGGCAGGTAAGAGAATGGACGAAGAATTCAACAACCTATCTACGGATAACACATCAACGTCCTTTTCCAATAACCCAGACAACACCGCTACAAGCGATGAATTGGACGCTCCTGCCGTATACGACACCAAAAAACGGACGAGTTACGCGATTTCTAAAGCCGTTACCGTTGGTTCAGTTGCTCTAACAATGGTAGCAATCGGAGCCACTTTGCTAAGCAGTTTTATGAAGGCAAAGCCCTTCGTCAACGTCGATAGCATTGCTTTCGCGGCTTCGACCAAAACGCTCGACTACCATTTCTCCACCTTGGACGCGAGTGGCTATAACGTATTCTTCACCGTGACTTTCGCCGATTTGGACTCACCGATTTTTGACCTGAACATCACAGAAGCAAAAACCTATTCTGGAAGCGTTGATATCCCCAAAGAAGGCGAAGGTCTTTGGCACATTTCCTACGCGGAAACCCTAGAAGGACAACGTACCGAACTAAGAAAAGGAACATTTGAAGCTAAGTTTTAAAGGAGACTCATTATGGAAACAAAAGAAACAAAGAGAACGGAAAACCCGGAAAAGACGAAATTTGGTCTGAAACAATGGTGGAAAGCGAAGACCAGTGCAAAAAAGGTAACTCTCGCCTTGGAGATCTTATTCTTTTTGGTATCCATTGCCGTGGGATTGATTCTCGTATATTGCCGACAGATTTTTGGCAACGAAACGGGAGACGCCATCCTGGGGGAAGGAATCGAAAATGGCTGGATATGGATGGGCAGTCGGTTTGGCAATAGTGGCATCCAGTGGCTGCTAACCTTCTTGGTTGTCGTTATTGCCTTCATGTTCGTTTTCGTCTTCACCGCGATTGTTCGGGCCTGCACAAGCAACGGCAGAAAAGCTCAAACGGTCGGATCGCTTATTTGCTCCCTCATTAAATATATCTCGATTCTCGTAGGCATTGGCTTTGTTTTAGCCATTTGGGGAGTCGATGTGACGGGCATTATGGCTGGGGTGAGCATCGTAACTCTCATCGTTGGCTTAGGCTGCCAATCCTTAATTCAAGATGTCGTTAGCGGGCTGTTCATCGTCTTTGATGATTACTTTGCGGTTGGCGATATCGTCATCATTGATGGGTTCCGTGGAACCGTTCACGAGGTTGGACTTAAAACGACCAAACTCATCGACGCGGGCGGCAACATCAAATCCATCACGAATAGCTCCATTACAACAGTTGTCAATTTATCCCGTGAAGATTCTCTCGTTTCGGTTTTGATGGACGCTTCTTACAACGAGGATGTTGAACGCGTGGAAGCCGTTATTGCCCAGGCTCTCCCAGCCATGGCAAAACAAATCCCTTCCATCACCCAAGGTCCGTTCTATAAAGGCATTAGTAACTTCGACGATGGAGGCATCAGTTTCCAAGTCATTGCCTTCTGCAAAGAAGGGGACCGTTTCCAAGTGCAAAGAGATTTAAATCGCGAACTATATCAATTATTTATCCGTAATGACATCATCGTTCCTTACAAACAGTTTGTCGTGAATCAGCCCGATCCCACCAACCGTCCAAAAGCCACCCCGGCAGAGCAAAAAGTTGCGAAGGCGGTCACCAACGAGAACCGTGGGATCGGAGTAAAAAAAGAAAAGAAAAAGAAAAGTTTTGTCGCCAAAGTAACCGAATCCTTCGAAGAGAACGTCTCTCATTTAGAATCCAAATAAAAGTGGCATCTTCTTTGAACTCATACCGTGGTTTTGGAGAAGATGCCTTTTATTTTGAATTCAAAGCTTTTTGGCGTGATTTTTGAACTAATTCTAGAAGTAAATCCGTATCCATTCTCCCATCTAACGGAACGGAACACCAGTGCTTCTTATTCATGTGATAAGCAGGAAAAATAAAAGGATAATTTATCCTATCATTTTCTTCGATTCTAAGGTTTAAAATTATAGTATTTTTGTCACTGTCTAACCCAATTTTAGAGAGAGGTAAATTCATGAAAAGAGCATACCATTTTTGATTTTTGGAAACCCTTAAAACGTAAGTCAATTTTTCTGAAAATGGATAGTCGGGGTTTTCGTTAAATTCTTGGAAAACCCAATGAATAACTTCATCTGCCTGTGACGTTGAAAGCGAGGGTTTCCAAATGAAGTGTTTATCGCGAATCGATACAAGTAAATCTTCCAAGTCTTGTCTCACCTGTCCCACGAAAGACCCAGTCGCGGAGTCGCTTCGATAAACCGTGTACGGCGTCTCGTTGAAAGGATCAAAAACTTGGATGCCGGGAGGACAATCACTTTTAAGGGTAATATGGGCCTCTAGTTCAACGTTTACCAAGGGATATGTCTTCTTCCATTCTTGGCCATCAAAAATAAAGCCATCAGCTTTTAAGCCGTCCTCGTTAAGGCTGTAGTTCTCAAATGCTTTCGCGAAATCCATCTCTACAACGATATCACCATATGCCATTTTGTCGATAACGGCAGCTTCTTTTTTCCGCCTCAAAACTATAAAAATCTGTTTTCATTGACACGAAGTTTTTTATTAGGCGGCACAAACATCAGAACATCAAATGAAATTTGACAAACCATCAGCTCCATTCGATAGTTTCCTTTTTCTAACGAAACAGTAGACAGAAAAGCACAGCAAAATTTCCGTTTGTATATTCGTTTTACTTATTTATTAAAAAAATAATATTTATTTACGTTTGTATATTGTTTTTACTATAATAGATTTATGAACGGAAATGCATTGAAACAAGCCAATACGAAGGCCGTAATTAAAGAGCTTTTATCTGAGTCCTCTTCCACACGAATTGAAATCTCGCGCAAACTGGGATTGTCAAAAATGACCGTGACAAACATCGTGTCAGCGCTTCTTAAAGCCGGTTTTTTTGTTGAAAACAAGTTAGAGGGTTCCGAAATCAAGGGTAGACCTGCCGTTGCATTGTCTCTCTCACCAAACGCCCCCAAAACTGTTTCGGTCTATTTATCACCGGAACGAATAACTATTCGCGTCGAAAGCCTCTCTCTGAAGCAATCTAGCGAGAAAAATTTAGAAGTAGGCGAATCCAGAATCGAGGATTACGAAAAAATTCTACTAGAAGGTCTCGACCAAACATTTCGAGAAGCCATTAACACTAAGATTATTGGAATTGGCATTTCCGTTCGTGGGAATGTGAACTGCAAAGAAGGGATCATTGAGGATAAAGAGCATTATTTTGGAAGAGAAAAAATTGAGATATTATCAACAATTTCCATCCGTTATCCTCTCCCGGTATCCATCAATAGTTCAACGGACTGTTTTGCTATGGCGGAATCTTATTACGGAATCGGGAAAAACGAACCGGAAGCCCTATATATCAATATATTAGATAAAGTGGAATCGACCATCGTTCATGAAGGCGAGTTATTAAAGAGCTCTTCAAAATTTGGCTGCCAAATTGCCCATATCTCTATCGATTATAACGGCCTTTCTTGTTCCTGCGGCAACCGCGGATGCTTAGAAACTTACATTTCTTCTGATGT
Source organism: uncultured Bacilli bacterium (assembly GCA_934700895.1). GTDB lineage: Bacteria > Bacillota_I > Bacilli_A > RFN20 > CAG-826 > Alloenteromonas. The sequence goes on along the minus strand of CAKUXV010000003.1, from coordinate 123,535 downwards.
CATGGTCAAAAAAATACGCGACATTACAAAAATGCGTCTGGACTTCAAAGGATTTTGTGAACTGCAAAATAAGAAAAACGATTCCAGAATTGATTGGGCTTTAAAAGATATGATGGACAAAATGGCTGCTGCTTTAGTGGGTTATTGCTCCTTGTTTCATCCAGGTTTAATCGTTCTGGGAGGCGATGGTTTTTATATTCCCGATCGCTATTTGGCGAAGCTAGAAAAAACCATCAACGAAAAAACTTCAAAGTTTAACGATGTTTCCATTAAGGTCCGAAAACCAATGTTTAAAAACGAGACGATGGAAACTGGCGCAATCCTCCCGCTTGCAATGAATTATTTTGAAACGGAGTTATGAACATTTCGTAAATTGCTTTTACTTGTTTTGTATAAATTGTTTATTAAATATGGATATTTCAATAGTTTTAAGGGGTTCCATCAACGAGGCGGAACAACAAATCGGCAGAAAGATTTTATATGCATATGTGCAGGGTTCCCAAAATTACAATCTGGAGACCCCGGATTCCGACGTGGATGTTAAAGCATTTTGTCTACCAACATTTGACGATTTATTTAATGAAAAGCAATTCTCTTCTTGCTTGGATCATAGCTTTGGTCAAATTACCATCCACGATATTCGAAAGCTTCCGATTTTGCTTGCGAAAATGAATCCTTATTATGTGGAAGGATTGGCCTCAAAACTGGTTTATTTAAACTCCGAACGCCCCGAATCTATTTATTTTATCGACCATACAAAATCCTTTTTTGATGCTATTTTTCAGGCTAAAGGTTCTACATTTTTGCAGGCGCTCCGGAATCTTGCTCACAGCGAACTCGATAAAATTCGTCAAGGCGGGCCGTCTCGTCAGGCTGTCTTCAAACAGTTTGGCTACGATCCCAAAGCAGCTTTGCACGCGTTGCGGTACGCTTCCCTTTTCTTCGCCCTGCAAATCCCCTTCATCGATTCGGAATCGTCTGCCTACGAGGCTTATATTGACGCGATTCGCTTAAGATCCGTGTCTCAAAGGCAAAGACTAATGGATGTAAAATTGGGGAAGGAAAGCTGCGATACTCTTGTGCAAGAGATCAAGGAAGCCATTGAATTAATGGATTCCTTTTTAGTCCAACATAAACGTATCGAAAAAGGACCGGTGGATTGCATTGAGGCGTTAAAAAAAGAGATTCGAGACTGGGTCGAACCTCTAATTGTTTCTCCGTAAAAAATTAAAGACGAATAGCGTTCGCCTCCAGGTGCAACGGAGTAGAGTAATAGGCTTTAATGAAGCGTGCCATTGCCTCTAAGTCATGGGTTCCACAGAATTCGTTGGAGCTGTGCATGGCAAGCTGGGCAACGCCAATATCGGCACCTGCAAAGCTAATTTCGCCGTTGCTGATATTGCCTAAAGTCGAACCGCCCGGCATATCGCTACGATTGGTATATTCGCCAAAGGGGACTTCTGCGATTTTGGCGATTTCTTTGGCTAAACTGCATGAGAAAGCATCCGTCATGTACTTTTGGCGCGCATTGTGTTTGATTACAATGCCTCCATTCAGGCGGATATCCGTTGTGGCGTCGCTGGTTTCTGGGAAATTAGGGTGATTGGCATGAGCGTTATCCACCGACATCATAAACCCGTTCGCGGCCCCGATTTCTAGGCCCTCTTTTTCTTCAAACAAAGTCGAGGAAACGCGGCGCAAAACGTCGCGTAAGAAAGTAGAATTCGCACCTTGACGGGTCAAAGAGCCCACCTCTTCGTTGTCGAAGGCACAATAAACGTCGATGGAATCGGTACAATCTCCTTCAATGAAGCCTAGCAGGCAGGAATAGGTCGAAGCCAAATCGTCTAGGCGCGGGCTAGAAACAAATTCGCCATTTAATCCAACAAGGCGAGGTTCGTCGCGGTTATAAAGGAAGAGGTCGTGAGAAAGAATCTCGTCCTGCGTTTTCAATTCTTCTTGAAGGAAAGCGTCAAAAGAGAACGCTCCGTCTTTGCATTCGCCTAAAATCGGAAGCATTTTGGTGGGGTTAAACGAAGAATTTTCATTCGCATTCCGATCAAAATGGATGCAAAGGGAGGGGATTTGAAGAAGGTCCCGTTGAATCGCCAAAAACCGCGATTCGATTCCTTGTTCCGTTTTCACCATCACGCGGCCTGCGATCGACAACGGTCGATCCATCCACGTGGACATCAGCATCCCACCATAAGGTTCGATATTTAAACGAATCAGATTTTTGAAGATTTCAACGGGCTGAGGCTTGATTTTAAAAGTCGGCGAATCCGTGTGGGCGGCCGTGACTTTGAAAGAAAGCCTCGGGGAAGAGGGAATTTTAAAAGCGATGAGGGAAGAATCGTTTCTACGAACGAAATAATTCTTTCCTTTCCTTAAATCAAATGGGGTTTTCTCATCGATTTCTTCAAACCCATTTTCCAACAATTCGTTGGCCAAATTGTCCACGACGTGAAAGGGGCTATAAGATTCCCCTAACATCGATAAAATTTTGATGATGTGTTCCATGGTTTTCTCCTTAATTTTCTTTTTCGTAAAGCAGCCTAGCGTCCTCCACGGCTTCATAAAGGGCGGAGAGCCAAACTTTGTCTTTCATCATATCGTCCACACATTGATCGTAACTGCGGTCAAAGGCATCGGGGTCGCATAAATAGCAGAAATGGGTATACACGTTATGCGCGTATTCATTTCTGGTTTTGGTAATCAGGAACAAATACCCATAATCCCTTTCCGTGAAAAAGGTATTTTTCCGGCTTTGGTCTAAGGCTTTCATCGCCGTGATGACCTGACCAAGCGTCATCCTTTCTTCATCGATCCGAAGACGATTCAACGAATAATCGCCTTGTTGCATATGCGCGTAGATGCGCTTAACGTTCTCCTCGACGCATTGGCAATACATCAGGATTTCGCCCACATTTTGATGGAATTGTTCTAATGAGATTTTCATACCGAGTGAATTGTATCCTCCTTTTGCCTTAAAATAAGTAGCCAAGTGAGGAATCTTTATGAAATTTGTCTCCTTCAACGTCAACGGCATCCGCGCCATCTTAAATAAAGGGTTTCCAGAAGCATTTGCTTCTTTCGACGCCGACGTCGTGTTTTTGGAAGAATCCAAATATAGCGAAACTGACCATTCTTCGTTTCCCTTTTCTCCAGAAGGTTACCAAACCTATTGGACCGTTTCTAAACTTAGAAAAGGGTATTCTGGCGTCACCGCGTTCACCCGCATTCCCCCTCTATCCGTTCATTATGGATTAAAGGGAGGAAAATACGACGAAGAAGGACGCGTCATCACCTTGGAATTTGAAGAATTCTATTTTGTCGGTGCTTATGTCCCGAATTCAGGAGAAGGCCTAAAACGTTTGGATTTCCGCCTTCAATATGAAAAGGATCTCCTCGAATACTTGGGCGAATTATCCGCGAAAAAACCGATTGTCTACACGGGAGACCTTAACGTCGCCCACCAAGAAATCGACATCAAAAATCCGAAAGCCAACATCCATAATGCCGGATTTACCCAAGAAGAAAGGGATGCATTCACCCATCTTTTAAGCCAAGGCTACACGGACACCTTCCGTTTGCTTCATCCCGAGGAAGTCAAATATTCCTGGTGGAGTTATCGTTTCCATGCCAGGGAAAACAACGCCGGCTGGCGCATCGATTATTTTGTCGTCAGCAATGAAATCGCGTCCAAAGTCCAAAGAAGCGAGATCCTCAATGACGTTTTCGGAAGCGATCATTGCCCCATTCTTTTAGAAGCCGATTTACACTGATTTTAAGAAGCTGCTCATCTTCCCTTGCCTTTGTTTTGGCGTTAAAATATGGGTTGCTTTTTTATGGATTACATCACCCTTAACGAAAAACGCTTTGACAATAGTATTTTCCAACGCGGGAAGAAATATTTTGAAGATGGTTTGGTGACCATCCGGCAAAAAATCGATACGACCTATTTTGCCGTTGTCCATGGAACAATAGATTATCACGTCCACCTTGCCTTAAACGACCTAGGCAGAGTCTCGTCCATGTCCTGTAGCTGCCCCTATGCCCAAGGTGGCCATTACTGCAAGCACGAAGCTGCATTGCTTTACGCCATTCAAGAGCAGTCGAACCAAGAGGATTTTAAAGCCCGTCAACGCCTCCAAGCCGCCGATTCCAACCATGCTTTTTCCGACTTTTCGAAAGCCCTTGAAACCATGGTTCGCTTCAATCCCAAAACCTATTTGGCCAATGCTTCGATCCTATTGAAGGTTTATGGCCCCAAGATGAGCCGCGAAGAATATCAAGACGCCAAAGAGAAAATCATTGCGGAAAGCCATTTCCACGGCGGGTATTCGTTAGTCGTTGAGCTTGCGGATGCTGCACACACCTATTTAAAAGAAGAAAAAGACGAGGGGCGTCTAGCTTTCGCCATGCGCCTTTATAAGGCTCTGCCGAGTTTCAGTTCCAAGGCCATTTTCTTGCTAAGACTTTATCGCGACCAGGAAGTAAAAACCTATATCCCATCCATGGCCAAAGCCCATTGCTTCCCAGGAAAAGAATTTGATGAACTTGTCGATTGGGGAAAGGAAAGCGAAAACATCTTCGACATTTTTGACGAGGACTCATTGATGGAAACGGCACGTTTCTCCATTTTGGGGCCGCAGTCCAAAAGCAAATTCCTCGAATCCTGCATAAAAGGGGGATATGACGCCCCGCTTATGGAAGCCTTATCCCACCCAAACGGAGCGATTCGCCCTGAAGTCATTCAATCCTTGCAAAATTACCTCCAAAAATCGGGGAATCGAAAAGCCTATATCGCTTTGATGGTTCAGCAGATTCAGCATCGGGCCGTCCCTTTTGTCACCGTCTTGGATTTCTACAAGAACTTAAACCCCACCGAACAGGCAGAGCAAAACCTCTTTTTGAGGAAAGCCTTCTACTACACGAATTACGAAAATGATGTCGCGTTGCTAACGAATTCGGATTCCTTTACGACCCAAAAATTCCTTTCCCTTCACTTGGAAACCATCGCAGCCTGCGTAGACGATCTCAAAAACCGCGGGGAGCGTTTCTTCTTAAAGCCCTTAATTCGCAGACTAGATAAGGGCCTAAAGGAAATCGACCGTCACGATTGTGAAGCAAGCGTCTTCATCGCCTTTATGCAGATTATCCAAGGGTTTTCAGAATATCCCGAAGTCGAAAAATATCTTCGCAACGAACAAGTGATTGCAAAAAGCCTCGAGGGGTCCAAAATCCGCAAAGCCTATTTGAAAGCTTGCCTGACTCGTCTCTCCGGCATGGCATTAAGGAGGTTTTAAGATGTACTTATCTAAAATTTCCTCTTCGCAGCTTCAATCTTGGAAAGATTCCTTGACTGGAACAAGCGGAGAAACCACCTTGGAACGCCTTCAAAATGGGGTATACACCCTCTATTTTCACATCTCCCCTCACGATGAAAGCATCACCTACGAAGCCTATTCGCCCGATTACCCTCTTATTGGATTAACCATAGGTCCAGACCTTACTATTCACAACGCATATATCCTGAGGGAATACACAGAATGCGACCGCAATGCCCTCGCCTATTTCATTGCAACCAAAGAGAAAGGGGAGGGCGAAGAGGAGCTTCGCATTCGTTATGGATCCGACTTCGATACATTGAACAACCTTTCTTCTTTAAGCGGAGAGGAACGACAAAATTTCTTGGCTAGCAAAGCGGATTTCCAGGACCTTTTGAAGGACCTTCAAAACGATTCCATGGGGGACGTGTGTCATTTAAATCCTCAATTGAGTTTTGATTTTACTGCTCCGAAAGGAAGATCTGGTCCGCAGATTACGCCTGTAATCATTGGGGAAGGAAGGCATTTAACGCGTTCCATCCCCGCTTTCTTGGCCCAGGTACGCCGCGGATCGTCGATCCATGATGGGCGAGGAAATTACCTGTCCCTTGACATGGATTCCTTTTCTCCTCAAGATCAGCGAATCATCTTCTTTTTGTCCCGTTATTTTTCTCCCGACTCCTATTATCCAGACATCACCATGGAAGTATTTGTCGGCTTGTTGCTTCTTTGCAAAGGAAAAAACGTCAATCTCGACGACGAGCTTTACGAGGTCGATAACGAGGTTCGGAAAATCGAGATCGAAGCTGACGATGAAGGAAAACTCCGATTAGGAGGCTTGGTGGCTTCCAACCCCTTGTTCCTATTTAAGACCAATGCGATTCAGCCAATCAAGGCAACCAAGAAAATCCTTCTTTATTCATTCGCCTCTTTAAAATCGAGCAAAGTAGCTCAATTCATTTTGGCACACCCCTCTTTCCCTTATCAGGCCCTTCAAGATCAAATCGGCGCAGATTTATTGCCCTTAATGAAGCAAACTGACATCAACGTCTCCCCTGTTTTCCAAGAAAAGTCCAATCAAGTACGGACCTACATCGCCTATTATTTGGATTACGACGAAGGGAACGAGAACGCGAAACCATCCTTAGAAATGAGGACGGAATTCAAATCAAGAGGCCAAACGATTCCCTTGCAAGATTATTTGAATTCCCCTCGTAATGTCTACGATAAATTCCGCATGTGCTTAGGGGACCTTGGCTTATCCGAATCCGGAACCATTCAAGGAGACGAGGCAATTGGAACCATTTTAGACCGCGACTTGTCCCCGTTAAACGAATTCGCCTCCCTTTATCTTTCGGATAATATTGCTTCCATCACCATAAGCCATCATCAATCGGGAATCCGGTTAAGGACCGAAAGCGGCCTAGACTGGTTCGACGTTTCCTTTGCTTCCGATACCTTAACTCCCGAAGAAGTTAACGCCATTCTTAATGCTTATCGAAAAAAGAAGAAATACGTTCGCGTGGGGAATGATTATTACGCGACCGACGACGAAAGCCTTTCGAAAGCCATTGAACAATTTTCCCCCAACGAGGAGGGGCTTACCACCGAACACCTCCCCTTATACAAAGCCCTTAACCTCCGCCTCGACGACGGGTTAAGCGTAGAAATCGACGATCGACTGAAAGACCTCTTTGATTCCTTGCTCCATTTTCAAGATGCCAAATTATCTTTATCCCCTTCTTTGGAATCGGCTTTGCGTCCCTATCAAAAAGACGGGGTCCGTTGGTTATGGACGTTAGCTAGTAATGGGCTCGGCGGCATTTTGGCCGATGACATGGGCTTAGGGAAGTCTTTAGAAATGATTGCCTTCTTATCCTTGTTGCAGGAAAAGGAAAATATTCTGATCATCTCCCCCAAATCCTTAATCTATAACTGGAAAAACGAATTCGAAAAATGGGATCCTTCCCGTCAAGTGGAGGTCGTAGAAGGCAGTAAGCCCAATCGGAAAAAGACCATCGAAAGGATGAAAGAGGCGGGACAGGGGGTCTTTGTCGTCTCTTATGACTCCCTTCGTAACGACGAGGAACTCTATCAAGACATCCTCTTCTCCACCATCGTTCTCGATGAGGCCCAATATATTGCCAACGCGACCGCCTTGAAGACCAAAGCCGTCAAATCTCTTCACGCGAAGCATCGGTTTGTTTTAACCGGCACTCCTATTCAAAACTCCTACATGGATTTATGGTCCATCATGGATTTCTTGATGCCCGGGTATTTAGACGGATACAAAGATTTCCATTTGATGTATAGCTCGCTATCCGATAGCAACCAAGCCCAAATCCATCGTCTAGAAACCCAAATCGCGCCGTTCTTACTTCGAAGAACCAAGGAGGAAGTTTTAAAAGATCTCCCGCCCAAAACCGAAGAAATCACTGTCGTTCAAATGGATGATGCCGAAGCCAAACTCTATGAGGCTTATTTTACAAACGCCAAAATGACCTTGAAGGAGCAACGAAACGACGGTAGAAGCCGCGTGGCCATCCTCGCAGAGCTCACCCGCCTCCGTCAGCTTTGTGTGGATCCAAGCACTTTCGTATCCAATTACAAAGATTTGTCCGCGAAATTGACGCAGGCGATTGCCATGGTCAAAGAAGCGATTGCCAGTGGTCATAAAGTTTTGATTTTCTCGAGTTTTGTCGCGGTTTTAAAGCATCTTCAAATCGAACTCGCCAACTTAAAAATCTCTTCTTCCTTAATTTACGGGGATACCCCCGCCAAAGAAAGACTTTCTTTAGCCGACCGTTTCAACACAAATGAGGACGAAAAAGTCATGCTGGTCTCTCTTAAAGCCGGCGGCACCGGGTTGAACCTCGTTGGGGCGGATATCGTCATCCACTTAGACCCGTGGTGGAATATCGCCGCAGAAAACCAAGCCAGCGACCGCGCCCACCGAATTGGACAAACACGTCCTGTGACGGTTTGGAAACTCGTGGCCAAGGGCACGATTGAAGAAAAAATCATCGAGCTTCAGGCTTTGAAACGTTCCCTTTCTTCCATCATCCGCGTCGCGGACGAGGAAGGTTCTTCCTTGACTCAAGAAGATATCGCCTATTTGCTTTCCTAATCCTGTTAATCTTGCCTAAACGTTAATGGCCTTGGTATGGTTTCCCGCATGGGCTTAGATTGGGTAGAAGTTATATTCACGAGCGTTTCGATGTCCGTGGACGCGATGACGGTCAACGCGACCAACGGATTGGAAGAAAAAGGAATTCCCTATTGGAAGATGATCGTCATCTCTTTTTGTTTTGGAATGGCTCAGTTTTTAATGCCCTGCATCGGTTATTTTACCGGCCAAACGTTTCGCGAATACGTGGAATCCTACCTTCCCTGGATCGGATTTGGATTGTTGCTCCTTCTTGCCATCAAAAGCTTCATCGATTGGATGAAAGACTTTCTTGCGGCCAAAAAGCAAAATTGCGAAGAAGTCCGAGAAAAACGAATTGGAGCAGGGGCCGTTGCCATTCAAACGGTCGCCACTTCTATTGATGCCCTGTGCATTGGATTTGCCAACATCGCCTTATCGATTCCTCAAGCCACGGTGTTTTTTGCCGTCATTGGAATGACGACTTTCTTGTTATCCTTTTTAAGCGTTTTGCTCGCCAAACAACTAGGGAAGGTGCTCGAAAAATGGGCAGGGCTATACGCCGCCCTCGTCTTCTTATTCCTCGCGATTAAGATTTTATTAGAAGGGTTGCTCGGTTAATCTTCGCTTGGCGATAGTTTGCGGATTGCCCGTAGCAATGGGATGTTGATAATCGCAATCACCGCCGCCGAAACTAGCCCGCTTACCGCGCGCATGGCAAGCAAGGGAATCGTCACGGCCCAAGAATAGCCTAGAATCAAGGCATCTAGCGCTTGCACAGCAGCATTGGCGGCCGTCACAAACAGGGCCGCAAGCAAATTGGCAATGAAATACCATACGTAATGCTGGTCCAGATTTTCACCTTTTTTCCGGAATGGCAAGGCAAATAATCCCACGATCAACGCACGGAAGGCTGCAGGCAGCATCCATAAGGGCGTCGTCGGTCCAACGCCATAACTTGACGTCATCTGAATCAGGAATTCTCCTAATAAAGCAACGGCAAGCCCATCGCCCAAACCAAAATAGCAGGTCGCGAAAATGACCGCCAAGCCAGAGAAAGCGATATGAATCGGCTCCGCTTTAATGGTCAATTTGGCCAAGACGAAGAAAATGCCGACGAGCATCCCATCGATGCACATTCGGCGTACTTTAGAATTTCCCATACTCCAATACTCCTTCGGGTACAGGAGGTTCTTCACATAACAAAAAACGAATTTGTCCCAAGCGGCTGCGTGACACCACCGCGGAAGGAAATCCTTCCTTCGTCCTTTGGCAACCTCCCATCCAAAGGCACTTGACGCGATATCACTACTCTTGGCCTGTGAAGCTTTGATTCTTCAAAGCAATTAATAGTCTAGTGAGCTTCTTCTGTTTAGGCTAGCCCAAAATCAAACTCGAATCACAAAGGGCGGGATAAACAAGGCGGAAAATATCAGAACAAATCTTTTTCCGTTCGATTTGAAGTTCGTTACGATAGGCGTAATAGATTAAATTGGCGATGCCTCCACTATAGAAATTAACAAGGACCACTTCGTCTAAAGTTTTTCCTAATAAGAAAGGATATTCGGCAACCATGTGTTCCATGGCTTGGCGGGTGAAAATCGAAAAGTCGCGGAAGAACGTACCGCTGATATCGTTTTTGGCCATCTTTCCCATCGGCAAGGGCATATCATCGAGGAAGAAATCGACAATCTCTTTAATGACTTTTTTGAAGAATTCCCGCTTTCTTAACGGATAAGGTTTATACGACTTTAAAAGAGGATTGATCCGTTCTTTGATTTTCAACAAATAACGGGTGAACACGAATTGAAGCAATTCATTCTTGTCCTGGAAATTGTTGTAGAAGGTATTTTTAGAAATCAAGGCTTTATCCGTGATGTCTTTGACGGACAAATCATCAAAATTCCTTTCGTTCAAAAGGGCCTCCAATGCATCGGCGAGGTCCCGCTTCGTCCGATATACGCGTGCGTCCTCTTTTTTAATCAGTGTCGTATTATCTACCACAATTTCTGCCATAAATAATTTTCTCTATTCCAATCGTTTTTGGACTTGCCATATCCAACAAACGCGACTATATTAACACGTGGAAAGTTTTTGGGCAACAGTCCAATATCTTCCAAGGAGGCAAAAAATGGAACCCGTCATTGAAATCAAAAATTTAACTAAAGATTATGGCCAAGGACGTGGCATTTTCGATGTTTCCTTTTCCGTGAATAAAGGCGAATGCTTTGGGTTTTTAGGGCCGAACGGCGCCGGAAAAAGCACAACGATTCGCCACCTTATGGGCTTCAGTGTCCCCGATAAAGGCGAAACCTTAATTAACGGGGTCAATTCTCTTCGCGACCGGGATATCACGATGCAAGGAGTCTCTTATATCCCAGGTGAAGTCGCCCTTCCCCTTGCCTTAAAAGGGAGTGACGTCATTGAAGAACAAGCCAAATTAAAAGGGCTAACCAGCCACGTTTTCCTCGATTGGCTCATCAAAGAGTTCGAGCTTGATCCTTCCTTAACCTGTAAGGAAATGAGTCTAGGTATGAAACGAAAGATGGCGATCGTCTGCGCGTTTATGAATGATCCGGACGTCATCATCATGGACGAGCCTTCCAGCGGCCTCGACCCCGAGATGCAGGAAAAATTCATCCAGCTCATCCGCCTGGAGAAAAAACGAGGCAAAACGATTCTGCTCTCCTCCCATATCTTTGGCGAGGTGGACTCCTGCTGTGACCGGATTGCCGTCATCAAAGACGGGAAAATCGTATCTTTGTTTGTCGCGAATGACTTAAAACACAAAACCGAAAAGCGTTATCGCCTCTTCTACGCCACGCTAGAAGATGCCGAGAAAGCAAAGAAGACCCTACTTTCAAAAGGAATCGACGCGCGCAATAGCCCTTCAATCCCCTCTTGCCTCCACTGCACGGTGGAGGAAGCCAACACCGATTCCTTCTTGGCCAATCTCCCACAAAAAGGATTGATGGATATGGCGGAAAAGAAAGAAACCTTGGAAGATTATTTCATGAGTTTCTACAAAGAAGACAGAACCTATGGAGGTGTGAATCAATGACGAATAACAAGCCCCTTGTGATCGACATCGATCACGTAACCAAAGACTATGGCCAAAATCGTGGCAATTTCGACATCAACCTTCGGGTCCAAGATGGAGAATGCGTAGGAATCGTTGGAGAAAATGGAGCAGGGAAAACCACCCTTCTCCGTCAAATCATGGGATTCATTCGTAGCGATTCCGGACACGTCAAAATCTATAATTTCGACGCCTATTTGGACGCGGCGGACACCAAGTGCTATATTGGGTATATCCCAGGAGAAATCAATTTCCCCGATGTCCCCACAGGCATCGACTTCCTTCATCAATATGGCTATAGCCTAGGGATGAAACCCCAAGACTTCGGCTATGCCGACTCCATCATCAGCAGAATGCAGCTTGATATCCGTGCCTATCCGCGTCGAATGAGCAAGGGCATGAAGCAAAAAACCGCGATTGTAGCTTCCATGATGCGCAAACCGCCGATTCTCTTAATGGATGAGCCTTCTACGGGTCTTGACCCTTTGATGCGCGAAGAGCTATTAACCCTCATTCAAGAGCAAAAAGACCGGGGAGCGACGATGATCATGACCTCGAATTCGATCGACGAACTCGAACGCGTCTCCGACCGTGTGGTCTTGATGACGCAGGGACGAATCGTGGATAGCGCAAACGTATCCGACATCAAAAACCGCCCAGAACGCGATTTCAAAATCGAATTCACGAGCGACAAGGATTACGAACGTTTCTTGCCTTTAAGACACGACATCGTCCGCATCCAGCCCCAATACCATCAAGTTACGGTCCGCGTGGAGAAAAAAGCACTTCCCGAACTTCTGAATCAAATCAAGAAATTCGACGTGAAGTTCTTCACCGAAGTCCCGTATAACCTCACCGTTTATTTCGATGAACGCCGCAAAGCCAGGCAAAAGGAGGAAATCCGCCATGGATGAAAACGAGCAAACCAAGAAAAGCAAAAAACTGAAAAAACGCGAAGTCATTAAAGTTCTCGTTAAACCCAAGGACATGGATCCCAAGGTCATCGCCGAGAAAAAACGGATCCAAGAAGAAAAGGAAAAGGCCATCGCCGAGCAGTTCGCCTTGCTTACTTCTCGTCTCGATAGCATCGAAGCCAAAGAAAGCAAAAAAGAAGAGTCCGCAAAAGAATCAGTCGAGGCCAAGCCTAACCTTGAACCCGCCATGCCGAAAGAAAAGTCGGAAGCGGAAGAAAAACCACAAGAAAATTCACCTGAAAAAGAAGAAAAGGAGGAAAAGAATATGGAAAACCAGGAAGAAAAAACCATCGTCACGGACCAAGAAGAAACCGTGATGGCGCTTCCCCCGGAATTAGACGGGATGAAGCCCGCTGCCAATAAAAAGCGCAGCCATCACCTTTTTAGCGCCCCTTTATTCAAGGAATCCCTCAAATCCAATCGTTTGGGATTGAGCGTTGTTAGCGCAGGCAATGCTCTAATTATGATCATCATCGTCGGCATCCTTTCAACCTTAAATATCAATAGTTCTGCCAAGGCGTTAAAGAACCTCTTTAACAACGCCGACACCGAATCAACGGTTAAAAGCGGAGCCATCAGCTTCTATAGCGCTTTCGCTAATTCCGCCGAAGCGGAGGAAAGCTATATCGCTGGAGACAAGATGGCACAGGCTTTAGTAGGCCAAGCCATTGATCTCGTGAACGATTCTTCGCTTCAAACTCAATTAGCGACCCTAAAAATCACCTACGATATCGCTTATCGCAGCGCCAGCGGAGAAGCGGACGCCAAAGCCATTGCCGCTAAGACCACCGTCATGTCGCTTGCTAATACTGCTTTAGAAAACGACGATGCGAAAACACCGCAGGAAAAGGAAGTCGCCAAGCGCTTAATCTCTGCTTATTTTGACCGCTATGGCCAAGCGAAGAAGACCGGCGAATCGCTGACCAGCCAAGAAATCCTCATCCAAATCATTCCAAGCACGATGAGCAAAGTGGCCGCGGAGACTTATAAGCTCAACGCGGACGACGAGAAAAATGTTCTAGCCGTGTTCCTCGACACTTTCTCCACTTGCTTTGGTTCTTCTACCGCCGCCCCGAGCACGGAAACGAAACAAATCGCTTGCCAAGACGCCTCCTTCCGCCTCCTCCCCCTGTTCGCAGGAGAAGGGAGCGAAGGAGAATTCGCCAAGCAAGCTAGCGACCGCCTTTATACCGTTTATACCAGCGGAGTGAAAGGGAATAACGGGCAAGTCGACGTGGAAGCTAGCAAAAAAGCTTATATTGCCGACTCTTCCATCATGCGGGATACTCTTGGAGACGAAGTTCAAACCTATGTTCTTTCGAGTCTAGAGGAATTTGCTTATTACAACTATCTTCCCGCCTTTACCGTCGACTACAAGACTTCCGATTTGGGTTACCCCATCACTTATGTTGGCACCGGCGTTTATGGCGACGATGGCAAAGAAATCAAAAAAGCCATCGAAATCAAAGTCTATAACCCCGACGTTTACATCAAAATCGACGGGGGCATGGGTGCGAAAAGTAGCCTTGTGGAGAAGATGCACAAGGATCTTCTGACCGGGGAAAACTATAGCGAAGAAGAAATCGCCGATGCCAAAAAGGAAGCAGACGAACAAATGGATCTCCTTAAAAAGGAGCTCGCTTCCTTCATGGCGGAATTTGAAGTCCGCGATGAAAACGATACCAACGCCTATTTTGATGGGAAAAACGTCTTAACCTCGCCCCTTCAAGATCGCGCGATTGGCCTTGTTTGCAAAACAGCGGAAAAGACTCTTATCGATACCTTTAACGAGGAGAATAAGACCCACATTACTTCTATCGACCAAATCACCGCAGAAAATAGTTCGATGACCGGTCAAGAAATGATGGATGCGGTCCGCGGATATGCTTCTAGCGGAATCGCTTCTTACCAAACTCACCTAAAAGAATACAAAGATTCCGGTTATACTCAGGAGGAACAAATCCTCATCGCCACGGTGAAATCCAGCCAAGGCGTCATCGATCAGCTCCCGGGTGCCGTTGGAGATTCCTTAACCGAGATGGGCCACATGAATACCTATGGCATCATGGTCGGTGCGGTAAGCTTTGGCATCGCCACTTTGTTGATCCCGATGGTTTATACGATTTTGACCGCGAATAGCCTCGTGGCCGCGAAAGTCGAATCGGGTTCCTTGGCCTTCACCTTGTCCACCCCAACCCGTCGCGCTTCCTTCATTTACACCGAAATGATGTATCTCCTCTTCACCGAAGTCGTCATGGGGGTGTCCTTGTTCCTTGGAACGTTAGTGGCCCGGGAAATCGGCATCGCCTGCGGATCGCAGGACCTTGTAGAATCCCTGCCGATTAACGATATCGCTCTTTATGCCCTCGGTAACTTTGGCGTCACCGTGGCGATCTCCGGCATCAATTTCCTCGCCTCCTGCTGGTTCAATAAAGGTGGGCAGGCTATTGGAGCTGGCGGAGGGGTCACCATCGCCTTCTTCATCTTCTCGATTCTTGGCTTATTCGGAACCGAGGCCATCCCTGGCACCGTCCGCATCACCGCGATGTCCTTCTTCAATTACATCACCGTGGATTCCTGCTTCGACGCGATGGCCGTCATGAATGCCGACTACGTGACCTATGCATGGAAGCTATCCATCACCCTGATTATTGCTGCGATTACTTATGGAGTGGGCTTTGTCCGCTTCACCAAAAAGGACTTGCCGCTTTAATCCCAAAAGCCAAAGCCGCAGCCCGAAATGGTTGCGGCTTTTTCCATGGGCAAAAAGAAAAGGCGATTGGTCTTAAAACCAACCACCCTAGAAGTTATAGAATCGTTAGTTTTTTGAAGGGTCTTCCGAGGAAGTCTCTTCTTTCTTTTCTTCCGGTTCGGGCTGTTCTTCGTTCGCTTCCTGGGCTTCCGCCTTTTTCTTTTCTTCTTCCTCTTCTTCTAACGCGGCTTCAATGACCAAGGGAAGAGGCTTATACCAATGGTAAATGGCTTGGAAAACATAAACGACCGCGTAATAGCAAAGGGCGATGCCAATCGCAAGGCGGAAGGCTAAAATAGCCGTAGAAGACCCTTCTCCGCTGGCGTTCACCCAACCAAATACAAAAGCCAAAATATCAAACGTCAATACGCATAAAGCCATCGGGGCAACCATGGCCTTATCAAGCAGGCAGTTCTTTGCCTGTCTTTTCGGGCTAACAAGAGTCCAAATAAAATCAACGATGAGCCAAACTCCACCCGCTAAGGTCACGATGGAAAAAGCCCATCGTTTCCAATCGGCGACGGAGATCGTTCCCGTGAGGAACAAAATCCCAAGGACGGCAAAGAGAATGGAGAAGAGGCCCAGTTCTCCGGAATAGAGCATTTTGCTCTTCGTTAGGGCATCGCGTTTCTTTTTCATGCGTAAAGGATAGAAGCCAAAAGAAAAAAAGAAAAGATATACGCCTTCAAGTTAGACTTTTATTTCTTATCGTCTTCTTTATCGTTATCTTTCGAGTTCTTTTTCGTCACTTCATAAAGAATCAAACTTCCGTAAGCGGCGACCTCGGCAAAAAATAACTAAAGGAAAATAGTAATTCCTTTTACTTTGCCACTCCGCATCACGGCATACCCACCATAGAATAAGACCGCAAAACAAAAATACGAAAAACCAAATAATCGACTTTTTTCATCATACATCCCCTTTTTTATTGGGCTTTAGCCCGAGAAAGATGACGTCTACCTTTCCATTTTAACTCTATATGAAAAAAGCGACGAAGATTATGTGTCCTCACGCCTTTCTTAATAAAAAAAGCCCTTTAGTCCAATAACCTAAGGGTTTCTGTAGCTAGCAAGAATAAGGCAGGAATCAGCGGAATTTCAATCCAACGGAAAAGGCTTTTCCAAGTTTTTCCCCGACTTTGTAATATTCTCGTTTTGACTGGTCATAAAGGATGCCATCCGCCTTGGAAAGGTCAAAGCGGCCTTGTTCATCCAAACAAGAAGGATCCGCGCTGACGCGAACGATTTTGCCATATACCATCCCCGTCTCTTCATCGATATGGTCTAGTTTGCATTCCAAACAAAGGGGGAATTCTTCGATAACGGGCGCATCCACGAGTTCGGCTTTCTTCGCGTGAAGTCCCGTCTTCTCGAATTTATGGGGCTCGTCGTTGCCGCTGACGATGCCAAAATAATCAGCTTCTGCAACGAATTTGGAAGTAGGAAGCGAAACCGTGAAGGCTTTCGTGCGATTGAAATTGATGCAGGTACGGTGCGTTGGGGTTAACGAAATGCCAAGCAAATCATAATCCACGGCGCACCCCCAGGCAGCATTCATCACGTCGACGCTTCCATCTTCGTTATAAGTCGCTAACATCAAGACGGGTTGGGGATAGATAATCGGTTCAATTTTGATTTCTTTTTTCATGGAGATACCTCGACTTTGATTGTAAGGGAAATCTTTCAATCCTCAAGGGTTATTCCGTTCTTAAAGCAACAACAGGATCTTGTCGAGCCGCCGCGCGGGATGGGACAAGTCCAGCAATAACCGTGAGAAGGATCGATACCCCAAGGATGATAAGAGCGGTCCACCACTGCAAATCCAAAATCATGCCGAGTTCGAATTTCACTCCAAGAGTCAAATCCAGGATGATTTCTAGAACATAGGTGACGGCAAGGCCGAAGATACCACTAGCAAGGCCAATCATAAAGGTTTCGGCGTTAAATAGATGGGAGACGTCGTTCTTTCTTCCGCCCAAGGAACGGATGACCCCGATTTCCTTGATGCGTTCCATGACGGAAACATAGGTGATGATGCCAATCATAACCGTGGAAACGACAAGGCTCAAAGCCGTGAAGATAATTAGAGCAATCGTAACAATATTAATGACCCCGTTAATGAGTCCGATGATGATTTCGAGGTTATCCGTGTATTTGGTTTCGTGACGGTCCGCTAAGCTCAAAACCTTGCCGCTAGAAAGGGTGATGTCCCCTTCCTCATTCCATTTGGACAGATAATCCGTCACCAAATATTTGGTTTTGAAACTATGGGGATAGATATCGATTTGAGCCGCGATGTCGTTGCCGCCCACCGCCCTTAAACTAAGCATCGAGAGTTTCTTAATCGTAATACCCGTGGAACTGGAGGTACTTCCCGATCCGTCGGAAGAGCCGCTCGACCCCGCCATCATGGCCATCAAAGAGCTCGATACGTCTTGAGTGCCAATTAAGCCAACGCCTTGGAGGGTTTCCCCTTGGTAACCGAGTTCATAGGTGTAGCCGATGCCGCTGGTGATCTCCTTGTTGCCGAATTTCACGACGCTAGAGGGGAAGGAAGTCGCCCCTTCTTTGGAAGAAAGATAATTGGACAAGAACTTCGAAATCTTGGAATCGAGGTTATCTTGGAGATAGCGCTTGGCGAAAGCCGGGGTGAAATAGAGTCCAGAATCCATGCAGCCATAGGTCGTGGTTTCCTTGGGTTTCAATACCCCGACAACCTTCATTTTGAGAGCAGGTTGAATGGGTGTGCTGTCCTCTTCGACGAGTTGGTTTTCCGTGTAATTATAGAAGAAGGGTTTCAGTTTATCGGGATCGAGAATTGCTGCGGTGGAATCCGCGTTCGGGTCATAATTGCCCCCATCTTCTTGCAAATTGCTATCGTAAATCGCGTTATTGGGATAATAGTCGTAGGTTTTTCCAAGCAAGGAATCAATCGAAATACTTTGATGCTGCTTGAAAGCTTCTTCGTCAAAGAATTCGCTGTCGGTTTCGCCGGAATAATAATAGAGGGCGTTCAAGAAATCCTTTTGGCCATAATATCCAAGCAAGGTCAAAATGAATTCGGTGATGCGGTTGCTGTGGTTTAAAACAATCATCACTTCGTCTTCTTTTTCCGCGTATTTGCCCGAAACCACATCATATTGGTCCAAGACGTATTCTTTATTGTCGAGGCATTGGCCAATCGCATCGGTATAGCTATCAATCATCGCTCCATAGGAAGCGTATTTGCCGTCTTTGGCGTGTTCAATGATCGTCTGGCAGGCCGAAGCAACCGCGGTGATCGAGAAACGCTCCGATTCGTCGTGCCCGTCGATTTGAGTATTCGTATAGAGATTGTTTTTCACGTCAATCCCATAGCTTTTCCCAATCGCCGAATAATATTCCTTGGGCATGTCGTCGACATAGGCCACAAAATCTTCCGTCATGTTATTTTCCACTTGGGTGGAGCCCATCGTTTCGGCGGTGGCAATCATCGTTTTGATCATGAACTGAATGTCGATTTTGCCGTCTTTATAGGCAGAAGAAACGACTTTGGTCTTCTGCATGTTCGTCATCGTGGAAACCAAGCTAGAAATATCCAAAGATTTCTCGGCGACGCAGACGGGATTGCCCGAAAGCATATCGTCCTGCATTCCCTGGATATACCCGGTGACCCCTTGGGAAACCGCTAAAACGGCGGACACGCCAACGATGCCAATGCTAGAAGCCACGACGATTAAGGCGGTTCGCTTGGCTTTGGAAAGCAAATTGCGCGCGGAAAGTTTCGTGGCCGTCCACCACGACATCTTCGCTTTGGCTTTTTCGAGTTCTTCTTTCGACTGAGGGATTTTGTCTTCGTTTTCCTTGGCCTCGTCTTCTACGGAGAACGGATGGGTGTCCTCCACGATTTGGCCGTCTAATAACCTTACGATACGCGTGGAATACTTTTCCGCGAGCTCGGGGTTATGGGTGACCATGATGACGAGTTTCTTCTCCGAAATCTTCTTGACAAGTTCCATGATTTGGACGGAAGTTTCCGAATCCAGGGCACCCGTAGGTTCATCCGCGAGCAAAATATCCGGTTCATTGACCAAGGCACGGGCAATCGCGACGCGTTGGCATTGGCCACCCGAAAGCTGATTGGCGTGTTTGGTATACATCCCTTTTAGACCCACTTGGTCTAGGGCGGCTCTCGCCCTTCTTTTTCTCTCTTCTTTTCCTACGCCGGAAATCGTTAAGGCGAGTTCGACGTTCTCTTCGATATTTTGATGGGGAATCAAATTGTAGGATTGGAAAATAAATCCGATTTTATGGTTTCGGTAAACATCCCAATCGCGGTCATTGAAATCCTTCGTGGAGATGCCATTGATAACCAAATCCCCCGAGGTGTAATGATCAAGTCCCCCGATGATATTTAATGCGGTGGTTTTGCCGCATCCCGAAGGACCAAGGATCGAGACGAATTCGTTTTTGCGGAAGCAAATTGAAATCCCCTTGAGGGCTTCCACGGGGTTATCTTTGGGTGAATAGACTTTTTTGATGTCAACGAGTTTCAGCATGGTCCTTTTCTCCTTTCGCATAAGCAGCAATTTCTAGCAGGGTTTTAGTGAATTCCAGCATCTTCTCCTGCCCGACGTGTTGGATGAGGCCTTTGATCCACTGGATTAAGTCTTTTTTTGTTTTTTCTGCATCCTTCATCCCGGCTTCGGTGAATTTCGCGTAGATATGCAATCGATCCCCTTCTTTGGCGAAGCGCTGAACCAAGCCCTTGGCTTCGAAGTCATCCAAAATCGCCGTAATTCGGCTGGGGGCAACGGAAGCGTATTTGGCGAGTTCGCCTACTGTAATCCCTTCTTTTTCATGAAGGAGGGCGCTGCAAACGAGGCTAGGCCCCGAGACTAAGCTCGCTACGGTTCCAAGCAAGTAGGGATCGGCGATACGGAAACACCGACTAAAAATTTCTTCTGCTACTTGATGATCGGTTTTCATAAGCCTCCTTCTATTTCATCTCATGAACTCTTCACGTGGTGAAATGTTTTACGCTTTCATTTAAAAGCCTAAATAAAAAGGATGCAATAGGGATGCAGCATGAAAACGGTTTCAGGTTATTTCTCTAAAATTTCTTGGCTTAAATCGAGGGCGGCTTTAATCGCATCGTCCATATCAAAATAGCGGTATAAGCCTAGGCGCCCAGCAAGGTAAAAGGGCTTGGGTTCCTTTTTGGTTTTTTCTACATATAGCGAATAGATTTTGGCGTTCTTTTCATCCAAAATCGGATAGCAGGCATTTGCTCCTTCTTTATATTCATCTGGGTATTCGTAGGTGAGATAAGTCGAGGTGGTATTGGAACATCCTGGATCAAAGTGACGATGTTCCGTAATACGGGTATAGGGAACATCGCGGTCTGTGTAATTCACCACGGCGTTGGATTGGAAGTCGGGCTGATTCAAACGCACAACATCAAAGCGGAGGGAACGGTACTCCAGCCTTCCCAATTCGCATCCATAAAGTTCATCGACCATCCCCGTGTAGATAATCGCGTCTGCTAAAGCGTCCCACTTTTTTCTTTCTTCGATATAGGGGGCAGATAAAACTACGTCGATTCCTTTTAAAAGATTCTCCACCAAAACAGAGAAGCCTCCCTTGACCTCGGCGCTATAGGTATCGGTGAAATAGTTATTGTTATAAGTAAAACGAAGAGGAAGGCGCTTAATGATGGAAGGAGATAGCTCCGTGCAGGGACGGCCCCATTGCTTTTCGGTATACCCCTTCACGAGTTTTTCGTAGATGGTTCTTCCTACTAACGCGATTGCCTGTTCTTCTAAATTGGAGGGGGACGTCACGTTTTCTTTGGCTTTTTCTTCTTCGATTTTCTTTCTTGCTTCTTCTCCGGTTTTGGTTCCCCATAAGGCATAGAAGGTATTCATGTTAAAGGGCATGTGATACAGCTCGCCCTTATAGCAGGCAAGAGGAGCATTAATAAAGGAATAAAAAGAAGCGTATCGGTTCACGTATTCCCAAACATCCTCCATCGAGGTATGGAAGATATGGGGTCCATAGTCATGAACGACGATGCCTTCATGAAGGGAGGTGGCCACTTGCCCTCCGATTCGATCTTTTTGTTCAACAACCAGCACCGAACGACCGGCGTCACTTAATTGCCTCGCCAAAACCGCGCCGCTAAGTCCAGCACCGACAATCAAAAAATCATAATGGAATTTCATGGGTTAATTATGCCACGGACAAAAGGCAAACCAAAATCAAAAGAGGACTGCAGAACATTCTAAGTGCAACAATGAACAGAAGAAAAAACGATACCGCGATATTTATTTGAAGGCTTTGCATATTTTTAGAGCGTACCCCGGATTCAACCCCTTATCCCTATAAATGAAAAGATGGGCGAAATGCCCATCTTATCGAATGTTTTTCGAATTATCTTTTGGAAAGAACTTCTTCTTCGTATTGATGAAGCGGAGTGAAGTAATCTTCCTCAAGTCCCTGACGGGTCAAATATTCTTGATAAACCGCGTCGAAGGGAAGCATCTTCGCATGCTCTTGGAGATAGAGGAGCTTGCTGAATTCCGCGTTGTCTTGAAGTTTCTTCATCTCTTCGTTAGGAAGCAATGCGGCGTAGAGAAGCGCCTTCTCCATGGAACGCTCGCCGGTAGTCCAAGCAACCAAGCGATTGATGGAAGCGTCGAAATAGTCGAGGCCGATAATAACCTTATCTTCCGCGTGATTACGAATGATTTCCTTGGCCACTTCCTTGAGTTCGTCGTCGAAGATCACGACATGGTCGGAGTCCCAACGGACCGGACGAGAGACGTGGAGGGCGAGTTTATCATAGAAGCAAAGGAGGGAAGAAATCTTTTCGGAAACCACTTCGGTGGGGTGATAATGGCCCATATCCATGAGGCAGAGAATGCCTTTGGTAGCCGCGTAGTTCTGATAGAATTCATTGGAGCCGACCGTGAAGGATTCGAGTCCGATGCCGAAGACTTTGCTTTCCACGGCGATCGTGACAAACTTACGGTCATAGCCCGGCCAATCAATGATTTCGTCCAAGGACTTTTTGAGTCTTTGACGGGGTCCAAGGCGATCCGCGGGGACATCTTTGTATCCGTCGGGAATCCAAATATTCACGAAGCAGGGCTTGCCAAAGGCTTTGCCGAGTTCGCTCGCGATTTCAAGGCTGCGACGACCGTGTTCCACCCAGAATTTGCGGGTTTCTTCATCGGGGGAAGAAAGGGTGAGGTTGTCTTTGACGCGGGGATGGCCAAAGAAAGTCGGGTTGAAGTCAATGCCGTCCAGGCCGATTTTCTTCACAAAATCCACCCAGGGTTTGAAATATTTAAAGGTGTAGGCATCGCGATCCACCTTGCCTTCGTCTTCGCCCAAAATGGCGTAGCAGGCGTGGAGGTTCAGCCGCTTCTTGCCCGGCATAAACGAGAACGATTTCTCGATGTCCGCCATAAGTTCTTCCGGAGTGCGGGCACGTCCAGGATAATTGCCGGTCGTTTGAATGCCGCCGGAAAGGGACTTCATTCCTTCAAAACCCAAAACGTCATCGCCTTGCCAGCAATGGACGGAGATGGGGATATTTTTCACTTTGTTGAGCGCTTCTTCGACATCCACGCCATTTTGGGCATAGATGATTTTCGCTTCTTCGAAACGGGTCATAATTTCTCCTTCAAAACACCCTCTAAAGAGGGCCAAGGTAATTGTACCTTTGACTGCTCAAAGTTGGCAACGCGTTGCTCAACTTGTGCAAGGTGGGAGGCGTTTATGACCAAAACGCGCAAAAAGAGTTATTTGGAATGATAGAGTTTTTTGGAGTCGTAAACCGGTTCGCAGGTCAAATCCACGCCCAATTTGCGCAAAGCATCCGCATCCGTTTCCGAAAGAATCACACTGCTATGAGCTTGGGCTCCCCGAAGTTTGGGGAGTTGTTTCATGACAAGGTCCGCCAAAGGATTCGTGATCGCGGAAATCGCGAGCGTCACCAAAAGCTCGCTGATATGAAGGCGAGGGTTATGGCCATGCAAAGCATCCGTTTTTAACGTGCATACCGGTTCTAGAATGGTCGCGGGCAAAACCAAAACACCGTCGCCAATCCCGGCAAGAGATTTTAAAGCGTTGAGGAGCATGGCTCCCGCTGGGCCTAATAAGGAACTTGTTTTGCCGGTGAAGATTTCACCATTATTGAGTTCGATCGCACAGGCGGGTCTCCCCGTTTTGGAGGCGCGTTCTTTTGCAGGGGCAACGCAAGCGCGTTCGTCTACTTCAATTCCGTTGGCTTTCATAATGGAAAGGATTTTGGCAGGGACGTTTTCTTCCACTTTCCCACGTTGGAGGTCAACAAGGGAGCGGAGGTATCTCCTTATGATTTCTTGACGGGCCGCTTCTTGGCAAACCGCGTCGTCAGAAATGCAATATCCCGCCATATTAACGCCCATATCCGTGGGAGATTGATAGGGAGATTTGCCAAATATCTTGGTAAATAGGTGATTCAAAACCGGGAAGTTTTCGATATCGCGGTTGTAATTGACCGTCGACACCCCATAGGCCTCTAAGTGGTAGGGGTCAATCATGTTGACGTCATCGAGGTCTGCCGTCGCGGCTTCATAAGCCAAATTGACGGGGTGTTTTAACGGCAAATTCCAAATCGGGAACGTCTCGAATTTGGCATAGCCCGATTTCACGCCACGAAGATTGTCTTGATATAGCTGAGAAATGCAGGTGGCCATCTTGCCGCTTCCTGGCCCCGGGGCAGTCACGACGACCAATGGACGGGCGGTTTCAATGTAATCGTTCTTGCCTAATCCATCATCACTAACGATGTGGTCCACGGCAAAAGGATAATCGGGGATATCGTAAAGATGATAGGTCTTCACTCCTTGCTTAGCCAAGAAGCGCTCAAAGCTCTTTGCTGCCTTTTGGCCTTTGTAACGCGTCAAGCAAACCGAACCAACGTATAACCCCGCCGCGCGGAAAGCATCGATCAAGCGAAGGACGTCTTGGTTATAAGTAATGCCTAAATCTTCGCGGACTTTACCAGACGCAATCGCCTCTGCGTTAATAGATATAACAATTTCGGCGCTTTCCTTCATGCGAAGGAGCAATTGGAGTTTGGCATCGGGCTTAAATCCCGGCAAAACGCGGGAAGCATGATAATCGTCAAAGAGCTTGCCGCCAAATTCGAGGTAGAGTTTGCCGCCAAATTGGGCAATGCGTTCCTCAATTCGGCTCGATTGCATGGCGAAATATTTTTCACAGTCAAAACCAATCCTATCCATAAGCGGCTCCTTATCACTCACGGCCTTTTAGTATAAGGGATTCGCCCCATTTTGAGGATGATAAAAATGCCCACGCGCGAATTTTGGCCAATTTTCGAAGCAAGATTCAGTTGTCTTCCAGCGTCCTGTCGTCAAACATCGCCGCGTGTTGCTTCAAGAAACTGAAGAAAAGAATCAAAGCGATTAAGAAGCAAACAAAGTCGGCGATGGGAGTGGCTCCGACAATGCCAAACATGGAGATTTCGCTTGGCAAACCGCAGAAAAAGAGAACGAGCATAACGGGGATATCCAAAATGCCCTTACGGAGCAAGGCAAGCAACAAACTCCTGCCGCCTTTCCCTACGGCTTGGAAGAAGGAAATAATCGAATAGGCAACCGCGGAGAAGGGGGCCCCCACGGAAAGAACACGCAGGAAGCTCGCCCCATAGGGAAGGGCGGGGTTCGTCGGATCGTTTAAGAAGATGCGAAGCAAGGCCGTCGGGAAAATGAAATTAATGAGGAAGCAAACGATGGCAATGGTGGCCGAAATGCCAGTAGAAAGATAAACCGCCTTCTTCATGCGGCGATGATCTCCGCTCGACGCGTTATATCCGATTAACGGCAAGACGCCTTGAGCCATGCCGCGGACGACACTATGGGCGACCATGTTGACCTTTTTGGCCGCGCCGATACCCGTTTGTGCGCTTAAGCCAAAGGAGGACATCATCTTATCCAAAATGGCATAGGAGATGTTCTCGCAAAGGGTCATTAAACAGGCGGGCAAGCCTACAAGCAAAATATCCACGGGGATATGTCGTTGGAACATAGCTTTACTCGGAACAAGGGTAAAAAGGATTTTCTTTCTTTTAACCATCAAAAGCACGACATAATAAAGAAGGGCGATGACATTGCTTAATCCCGTGGCCAAGCCCGCGCCCAAAACAACGTTTTCTTTTCCAAAAATCACGAACATGAACAAAGGGTCGAAGGCGACGTTGAGGATGCCGCCTAAAACAACCCCCAAGGAAGCGTGGAAACTCATCCCGTGGGCCCGAAGCAAATGGGCCAAGGTGTTATTCAAAACGGTGGGAACGCCACAGAAAACGATGCAGATATAAAGGTACTTCACCGCGTTTGCATGAACCTCGGGATCGGTTCCTCCTAACAAATCAATAAACCCATCCGGGAAGAAAAGGCAAAGCAAGCAATAAACGACGCCGACGACTAAAGAACCATAAATAGAAAAAGCAAAAGCATGTTTGGCTTTATCGGGTATCCCGGCCCCGATGCTGCGGGAAATCAAACTCGCCGCGCCGACGCCGAATAGATTGGCGATCGCGCTTAAAAACATATAAGCAGGCATGACAACCGTCACGGCCGTAAGCATCGCGTTATTGTTGGCAAGCCCAACGAAAAAAGTATCCGCGAGGTTATACAAAACCAAAATCAATTGGCCAAGGACGGAAGGCACCGCCAAAGAGAGGATGGCATACCAAATCGGCTTGTTGGCAAATAAATCGCGTTCTTTTTCGTTTCTCATGTTAAAACCCCCTCCTTTTGACATGGCCTTGGCGTCACTAGGAGGTATCATAGGCAAATCCAACAAAAAGAAACTTTATTGTTTTCTAGGGTTTCATAAGTTTTTGTTATATCATAGGGTCATGATTGATAATAAGCTCTTAACCCTTTTATCCGTCGCGGAGAATAAAACGTATACCGCCGCGGCCAAAGCGCTCAGCTTAACGCAACCCGCCATCTCCCAACACATTCGTTTGTTGGAGCAAGAATACGGAATCCGTATCTTCGTTCGCGTGGGCAACGAGGCTGTTCCCACCGATGACGGGGCGATTTTAATCAAATACGCGCGGCGCATCCAATCCCTTTATAGCGACATGGAACGGAAAATCGCTGATAACAAGAAACACGCGAAGTCTTTGATCGTCGGAATCACTCATACTTCCGAGTCCAATATCATCCCGGAAGTCCTCGCGGATTATTCGACGATGCGGAAGGGTTCTCATATAAGCATTATTTCTGACTCCATAAGAAACCTTTATGATAAATTATCCACTTACGAGATTGATCTAGCGGTCGTGGAAGGCAAAGTTCCTACTCGTAAATTCTCTTCGGTTCTTTTGGATACCGACTCGCTCGTCGCCGTCATGTCGAACTCCAATCCATTGGCCAAAAAGAAAATTCTAACAGTCGAAGACATCAAAAAAGAACGGATGATCGTCCGTTCTTCCACTTCGGGCACCAGCAGTCTTTTCTACGCAGAGCTAGAAGCGGAGCACATCGCGATCGACGACTTCAACATCATCCTGGAAATCGACGCGGTCTCCACAATCAAAGCCTTGGTCCAAAAAGACCTTGGCATTTCCGTTCTTCCTAAATCCGCTTGTTATGAAGAATTACGGGCTCACACCTTAACGGTCCGGCCCATTGAAAATCTCAATATGATTCGCGAATTATCTTTGGTCTTCCTCAAGGATTTCGTCGATCCGGAGCTGCTTGAGGATCTAACTGTCCTTTATCATCAAAAGGCCCAAGCCCTTTGATTTAGGCAATTTTGGCAGAATAGCCGGCTTCTTTCACCGCGTGAACGAGGGTTTCGTCCGATACTTCTTCTTTTAAAGTGACGACCGCATCTTTTTTAGCAAGGGACACTTCGACTTTTTCAACGCCCTTCACCCCTTCTAAGGCTTTTTTGACGTGAGCGACGCAGTGCTCGCACATCATCCCTTCGACTTGAATTCTTTTTTTCATTTCATATTCCTCCTTCAAGTTTTGATTTTTGAATCCACCTTGATTTAGCCATTCTCCGAGTTCTTTTTCTTTTGAAGGATGGTGTTTATGCTTCTTTTTCAGATGAAACGCATTGATCCGTAAGGCATTTAAGCAAACGGTAGTAGACGATAACGCCATCGCGGCCGCTCCATACCAGGGTTTTAGTTTGGCTAATCCAACCCCAGAGAAAATTCCCGCGGCAATGGGAATCATTAAGAGATTATAGAAGAACGCCCAGAAAAGGTTCTCCTTGATGTTTAGCATCGTGTAACGAGATAAATCCAAGGCGTAGACCAAATCCATCAACGAGCCTTTCATGAGCACGACGTCCGCCGAATCAATCGCGATATCGGCTCCCGCGCCGATGGCAACCCCGATATCCGCTTTGGTTAAGGCGGGGGCATCGTTAATACCATCCCCCACCATCATGACTTTTCCTTTTTCTTGGAGTTTAGAGATGAAATTTAGTTTATCTTGGGGCAATAGGTCAGAAGCGTAATAGCGGATTCCCGCTTCTTTGGCCAAGGCATCAACGGACAAGGCGTTGTCTCCACTTAAAATCACGGGGATATAACCGCGATTTTTCAAGGCGCTTATCGCTTTTTTGGAGTCTTCTTTGATAGGGTCAGCAAGAGAAAGAAGACCTACGTACTCCCCTCCTTTTTCAAATATCAGGGGGGTTCGTCCTTTTTGAGACTGGGTTTTCGCCACTTCTTGAATCGAAGCATTCATCCAAGGCCGATCGAGGAAAAACGAGAGGTTGGCCCCGTAGCAAATTTCTCCATCCACTTTTCCTTTTATTCCATGCCCTGGAAGAGCAAGGAAATCCTCGATAGATGGAACTCGGTCAATCTTCTTATTTCCATATTCCCTCACAGCTTTGGCAAGGGGGTGTTCGGAACGGGATTCTAACGCACAGGCGAGTTTTAAAAGCTCTTCTTCTGCAAAATTAGAGGCGGGGAGTACTTCAACCACGCTCGGTTTGCCCTGGGTAATCGTACCCGTCTTATCTAGCACCACAAAGGAGGCTTTTCCTGTTTCTTCTAAGGAAGATGCATTTTTAAAGAGGATGCCATTTTTAGCTCCTTTCCCGCTTCCTACCATAATGGCAACGGGAGTCGCTAGCCCTAACGCACACGGGCAAGCGACCACCAGCACCGAAATTGCGCGGGAGAGAGCATAGCTTAATGTGGTTTCATAGGCTAAACCCGAGACGAAATTCTTTCCAAAAAGAAGCCATCCGAGAAACGTAAGCGTCGCAATCCCTAATACTGTCGGGACGAAAATACCCGATACCTTATCCGCAAGCAGGGAAATCTTGGTTTTGCTCGACGCGGCATTTTCCACCATGTCAACGATTTGGCTTAAGGTCGTGTCTTTGCCCACGCGCTTTGCCAAACAAACTAACGCCCCGTTTTGATTGATCGTAGAAGCGGATACAAAATCCCCTTCTTTTTTATCGACGGGCATCGCTTCTCCGCTTAGCGCGGATTCATCTACGCTCGATTGCCCTTCTAAAATCGTTCCATCCGCAGGAAAGGCTTCTCCGGGACGAACGACAAATTGATCGCCTAAGACGAGTTGGTCGGCAGGAATGGTTTCTTCCTGGCCATTACGAAGAACATGGGCCGTCTGGGGAGCAAGTTCCAATAAGGAACGAATCGCATTCGTTGTTTTTCCTTTGGAATAGGATTCTAAGACTTTGCCGATGGTGATTAAGCAAGGAACCATTCCCGAGGTTTCAAAAGTGAGGTTCATTCCCGCTTTCATGACCCCATTCCAATCGACGGGATTACTCCCTTGTTGGAGATAGGA
Organism: uncultured Bacilli bacterium; assembly: GCA_934700895.1. GTDB lineage: Bacteria > Bacillota_I > Bacilli_A > RFN20 > CAG-826 > Alloenteromonas. Next base: position 94,400 of record CAKUXV010000003.1, on the reverse strand, counting down.
AGCCATCACGAACATCATGGCAACTCCATAGATAAAGGCGACTCCCGAACCTAAGGAGACAAGGGTATCCATGTTGGGACCCCCGTGGACCAAGCTCTTAAATCCCGAGACAAAGAAAGCGTGATTGATCAGCATAATCGCCGCGGACAAAAGCATTTCGAGCAAGCCAAGGTAAAAATAATTCTCGCCGAAAAACCCAATGTTCCAGCCCATCATGGAGCCCATGGCAAAATAGAACAAGGGGACAAGCAAGACGAAACTAGCAAGGAAACGAATCAGCAACCGTTTGGTCTCCTTGTTTTCATTGAAACTCTTTTTAGGGGAGGGTGCATCTTTAGAACCCACGCGTTTAGCCCCGTATCCAGCCTTTTCCACCGCTTCCACGATTTGGCTATCCTCCACCCCTTCTTCTTTTTGCAGGGTCATGGAATTCGTCAAAAGGTTGACGTTGACTTCGCTGACTCCCTTTAAGGCGGATACAGCTTTATAGACGTGGGCGGAGCAGGCGGCGCAACTCATGCCCGTGATATCAAATTTTTCTTCTTCCATTTAAAAGGCCTCTAGATTTTCTTAATGATTTCCATCGTCTCGGGGATCACGTCCATCTTCCCATTTTTAATATCGTCGGCAACGCAAGAAGAAAGGTGTTCTTCTAATAAGAGATAAGCGATGCTTTGAAGGGCGTGTTCGGCAGCACTTACTTGAACAAGAACATCCCCGCAATAACGATCCCCTTCGATCATGTCGCAGATGCCATTTAATTGGCCGGCAACGCGGTGGAGTCGGGAAATAATGGCTTTCTTATCCTTTTCATCCCGAGGGGTATGTTTCTTTTTACAGCAGCATTCGTGTTCCATAAGTCACTCCTTTTCCGTTCATACAATATACCCCCATAGGGTATGTTGCAAGGAAGATGATATTTGAGAACCAAATGACAAATGATTAAGTCCCCCTATTGTTTACTTGGTCTTTCTAATTATAATAGTTTTATGGTTGACCCAGTAAACGGAGGGCCCTGTATGGAATACGCTGGAAGTGAACGCGTGGAACTCAAGCAAAAACTGACCGATGACGTCAAAAAAGAAATCGTCGCCTTTTTAAATTCTAACGGTGGGACGATTTATGTTGGCGTAAAGGATAACGGGGAATTGGAGGCTCCTCTCACCCGGGAAGAAAAGGACTTTTTAGATACCAAATTGGCCAATTGGGTCAATGATGTTTTTTATCCTAGCGTTTCGAGCCTCATCCGTTTTCACTTTCAAGGAGACGGGGTTTTTGCCATCGAGGTGAATCCCGGGTTAGATAAACCTTACTATATAAAAGAAAAGGGGCCGAAACCCAGCGGCATCTACCTCCGCGTTGGAACGGCCTCACGCATGGCAAGCGAAAATGAAATCCTTTTGATGCTTCTTGATTCAAGGAAATACAGTTATGAAGAGGATGTCTCGGAGGAGCAGGAACTTACCTTTCATTATTTTGACGAAGTTTGCGAAGAGAATCACATCCCCCACGAAAAAAGGAATCTTTGCTCCTTCCGCATGATCAATAAATTCGGGGAGTACACCAATTTGGCCTTAATGATGTCGGATCAATCCCCCATCGTCGTCAAATTTGCAAAATACGATAGAAATTTAAACTTCACAACCAAAAAGGAATATAGCGGCTCCTTGCTAAAGGTCCTAAATAACGTATTGGAGAACGCCGCCAACTACAACGATGTTTCCGCGGTGATTAACCGGGACTCCTGGCAGCGAATCGAAACCATTTCTTATCCTGGAGCCTCCTTGCGAGAAGGAATTTTGAATGCGTTTTGCCACAGCAACTACTTCATCCGCTCCAACATTAAAGTCGAGTTTTTTGAGGATCGGGCCAAAATCACAAACCCAGGAGGGATCTTTCAAGCCACGTTGAAACAAATTATGGAAGGGGTGCAAACCTACCGTAATCCTGGGCTCGTTAACATTCTCAACAAACTACATTATCTCGAAAATTTCGGAACGGGAATTCCTCGTATTTTGGAAGCCTATCGCGGAGCCAAGAAACAGCCTATTTTCGATCCAAGCGATAACTTCTTTCTCCTTACCCTTCCGAACTTAAACTACCGGGAAAATAAAGCTGACCCAGTAAATGACCCAGTAAATGACCCAGTAAACATCGACTTGGATTCGGGGCATTATTTTAAAGACGATCACTTGGGGGAAACCGAAACCTCTTTGCTTAGAACCATCTCCTCCAACCCTGGGCTGAACGCGAACAAATTATTAGAAAAAGTTAAGCGAGAAAATGAGGCAGTCACCTTGGATATCGTTAAGAACGCGATTAAGCGAAAATTAACGAATTATGTCGAATTCAAAGGTGCCCCAAAAACAGGAGGGTATTACCTTAAGGAGAAATCGTCTTCTCAAAAATCCTATAATTAGTCAACGAAATGCACGCGGTCTAATTCAAAAGTCTCGCGTGGTTTTGGCTCATAAGCGGGATAGCCAATGGCAAAGAGAGCAAACGCCCGCAATTCTTTGGGAGAGCCTAACAAAGCCTCTACCGCTTTTTCGCGTTCTTCTTTTGGGGCGATGCCTAGCATCACGGAGCCCAGCCCTTGAGCAGTGGCTTCTAACATCAAATTTTCGCTGGCGATTCCGCAATCAATGTCTTGATAGGCGGGGCAGATAGAATCCCGACGAACCATCATGGCAATGCCAACGGGAGCTTCGCTTATTGGTTTAGAATAAGGGGTCACATCCCCTAGTTTCTTTAATAATTCCGGATCGCGAATCACGTAAAATTCCCAGGGCCTTTGATTCATAGCACTGGGGGACGCCATTGCTGCACGAAGGATTTCTTGAATCTTTTCTTCCTCAACAGGGCGATTTTCGTAATGACGGATGGACCGTCTTTTTGAAAGGACTTCTAACATTAAAATTCCTCCTTGCAAAAACTCCGGAAGAAAAAGGCGCAGTCTTCTTTCCATCTTTTAAAACGGGGGTCAAAGCTATCCACGGGGTACATGGAATTGATTTCTTTGGAACCATCCGATAACCCATGGGGGCCCTTCGGATAAACATGGAGTTCAAAAGGAACCCCGGCTTTAGCACAGGCTGAAGCGTAGGAGATGCCGTGTTCGCAGGGAACCGCTTGATCGGTCGCGGTCATGCAAATGAAGGCGGGAGGGTTGTCTTTTTGAACATGATTCTCCAAAGACAATTCCTTCCGAAGTTCTTCTTTTTTGCTTTCTTCAATTCCCTGCAGCAAATTATCGAACGTGCCCGCATTGGTTCTTTGACTGGTGATAACGGGGTAAATCAATCCGATGCCACGAAGCATGGAATCAAGAGAATATTCTTCTTTCCAGTCTTTGGCTTTTTGGGCCAAGGTACCCACAAGATGGCCGCCCGCAGAAAATCCAACGGCGAAGATTTCGTCGGGATTTAGGAAATAGTCAGAAGCATGTTTCTTTAGATAATCCACCGCGCAGGCAAGCTCCAAGGGTTCTTCCGGATAATGGATGCCGTCGCTGCAGGTTTTATAGGTTAAGACAAAGGGTTGAAATCCCAAAGCAAGGAATGAGGCGGCCACGCTGAACCCTTCCCGCTTGCTGGCCATCGCATATGCTCCTCCCGGAACAATAATGACAGCGGGACGAACTAGAGGGGTGCTCCCCCTATCAAAACAATAAGGAAGGCAAAAAGGAGTTAATTCCCCGCCTTGCAAAAACGAATACTGGGTGATTAAGTGAATCGATTCCATACATGTCCCTTCTTTCTTTCCTCTATTATACCGCGGCCTTTCAATCTCAATTCTTCTTTTTTCTTCCCATTATTTTTCTTGTTTTATTCTGCTTACGGACGACATCTTGAAGAAAAAGAAAGAAAAATGGCAAAATTTAACCATAAGCGACAACGAAAAATATGATTATTTCTTTTTTGGGAGATTCCATCACGGAAGGGGTCGGCGCGACCTCTCGTGAAAATCGATTTAGCTCGATTTTATGCCGAAAAGTTGGCGCCGTAGAAGAAAATTACGGCTTAAGCGGAACTCGCATTGCCCGTCAGCGCGTCCATTATGGCGAAGAGAAAGTATGCTTTATTTTGCCTAGCCCCCGTTATAGCCAGGACTTCCCGAATAACAACGGAGTCAAAACCCGGGGGAACTATCCCACGTTAGAAGGATACCGTGAGGTTATGCGCGATGTTTTATCCTCCTACCGTTTCGATACTTTGGAATTAAAAGCGTTGCCCGATCACCCTAAACAAGGACCCAGCGAATTCTATAAAGTCGGGCTTCATCCTAATGACAAAGGGCACGAAGCCATTGTCGAAGAACTATACCGTTATCTTCAAAAGAAAGGCCTTGCCCATTAAGGAGAAAAAACCATGAATTCCAACGAAAAGAAACCCTTCCTCCATTGTTTGCGGGCCCAAATTTATCCCGACCAATACGCGGAAGAACGCATTGCCCAAACCGCCTCGTGGTGCGAAAAATATGGCATCCAAAACGTCGTTCTCTTCTTTAACGGAGAGGAATATAACGTCGGGCATATCACCAAAGAACAGCTGCTCCCCTGGTTAGAAGTCATCAAAAAAGCCAAAAAGGAATTCGCCAAGAAGGGCATCAGCACTTCTTTGAATCCCTGGTTCGAACTCGGCCACGTCGACCGGGGGCGAACCCTTCAACCAGGACAGCATTTCCAAACCATGGTGGACCGATTTGGAAATACCTGCACTTTGACCGCCTGCCCCTTAGACGAAGAATGGAAATCCTATTATCTAAATTTAATGGCTTTCTACGTCCAAGAAGTCGAGCCCGAAGTTCTTTGGATTGAAGACGACTTCCGCCTTCATAACCACGATCCCCTTTCTTGGGGTGGCTGCTGGTGCCCCCATCATATGGAAGCCTTTGCCAAAGCCCTTGGGAAAAAGGAAACCCGCGAGGAATTCGTTAGCCGTCTCGAAGAAAAAGAACCAAGTCCAGAAAGAAAAGCTTGGCTGGACGTTTCTTGGGAAACGATGGACGGCTTAGCCAAAGACATCGCCAAAACGGTCAAAAGCCTTCACCTCTCCACTTCCATTGGGCTGATGAGCAGCACGCCATTTCAGCATGCGATGGAAGCAAGAAACTGGGTCAAACTTCACGAGGATCTTTGCTACGACGGTCGTAAAATCGATCGTTTGCATCTCCCCGCCTATCGCGAAATGGGGGCCAAATCCTATTATTTTGACTTCAACCGCATCACGATGGTCAATCGTTCCTTTCTAGGAGACGACTGCGAAATCTACCCCGAACTCGAAAATAGTTCCTATAGCGATTTTGTCAAAGACCCCAAATTCCTTTCCTTCCAACTGGAAGGGGCGTTGCCCGTCGGCATCCAAGGAATGACCTATAACATTTTTCAATGCGCGGGAAATGGCTGCCAAGAAGAACTCGGTTATGGCCCGGTGATTCAAGGGCTAAATCCTTACCTCAACGCGGTCAAAGATTTGGATTTAAAACCTTCCAAGATGCGGGGTATTGTTTTCCCCGTCGACGAGAAAACCGTCTATCACCGTAAAAAACAGGGATTCTTAAATCTTATCCCCGATGATTTTGATGGGATTGGCTACCTCTCTTCGCTTGGGTATTCCTATATTTGCAGCAAGGAAAAGAAATTCGAGAATCAAGTCGTCGCCCTCATCAACCAAAATGTTTATAACTTCTCCGATGAAGAACTTCGCGACCTCTTCGCTCATAACTTTGTTTATCTCGATGGCGGGGCCGTTTTAGCCTTGCAAGACCGAGGGTTGCTATCCTTAATCCACGGCAAAAAAGCCACCTTCCGCGGCCAAGCGCATATGTACGATTGTTTTGAAATGTTAGAAGAAGGAACGCTACACGGCATGCATCATTATCGGGCTTCCAGCCAACGCCGCGCGGGGGATTACGTCAAAATCGAATACGAAGAAGGGATTCAAATCCCCACAGGCCTCTATGATCCGTTTATGAAACGAACGGGGAATGGGGTTGCCATTGGAACCAATTTCTTCGTCTATCCTTACGTTTTAAAAGGAACGGAGTCCACGGACTATTTTGTGGAATTGCGCCGACAAATGATGGAGCAGTACTTCTTATCTCGCCTCTCCACTCCTCTAGCCTACCTTCATCACGATGCCGTCTATCCTTATTTATACGCGCAGAACGAACACACGTATGCCCTCTTTTTGACCAACGCGAATTATAACGACTTCCCATCTCTTGAAATTAGCCTTAAGGGAATTAATCCCAAGAAAGTTGCGATTTTAGACCACGACGGAAATTGGAGGGAAGCCCGTTATGAAAAAGAAGGCGAGACGCTTCGCCTCCATGAAAAGCTTGGTTATCTTTCTACGTTAACCTTGCTTTTAGAAGAATAATTTGGTGTCCTAACCCTTAATTTGTTGCTGAAATTTGTTTCTTTTTGCTCGATTTGTTTTTCCTTCTTTTCAAGCCCGTTAAAAAACCCTATGTTATAGGCAAGAAGGAGCAACGCATGAGAAAAGTAGCACTTGGCATTGATATCGGTGGCACGTCCATCAAATCCGCCTTTATGGATGAAGAGGGGACCATCAGTCAGAAATTCGTCCTCCCCGTCCCAAAAGGGGAAGACCAATACGTCACGATGAACCGCTTGATCGACGCCTGCAAAGTCGAGATTGCGAATTTGCCAGAAGGCGATCAATTGGTGGGAATTGGCTGCGGTGTCCCCGGGGCCATCAATACCTTCACGGGTTTTTGCGATTATTCCAATAACCTCGGCTGGAGAAATTTGCCCGTTGCTTCCTTATTAGAAAAAGCCCTTGGCTATCCCGTTAAAATCGATAACGATGCGAATGCCGCGATGCTAGGAGAAATCAAATTCGGATGCGCGAAGCGTTACCATAACGCGGTCCTCATCACGATTGGCACAGGCATTGGAGGCGGCTTATACCTCGATGACCATCTTTATGTAGGCAACCAAGGCAAAGGAGCCGAACTTGGCCACATGGTGATCGTGGATAACGGCATTCCCTGCACCTGCGGAAGAAAAGGCTGTTTAGAGAGCTACGCTTCCGCGACCGCCCTTCTTCGTTTCACCAAAGAAGCGATGGAAAAGCATCCCGAATCCTTGATGTGGCGGCTTTGCCCCGACATCAACCAAGTCGGTGGAGCGTTGCCCTTTGATGCAGCGAAAAAAGGCGATGCCGCCGCGCAGGAAGTTTTAGATACCTACATCCATTATTTAGGCGAAGGCTGCTTGAATTTTGCCAATATCTTCCGCCCAGAAGCAATCATCCTTGCAGGAGGCGTCTCGAAACAAGGCGAGAATTTACGCCGTCCCCTAGCCCAATATCTAGAAGATCGCGGATATGGGTTTGGAACGGGTTTGGTTCCGAAGGTCGATATCCTTATTTCCGAGCTTGGCGCGGACATGGGAATCTATGGGGCGGGCGCACTAGGATTCAACGTGGCTAAATAAGCCTTGATAACCGGAAATACGCAGGACCCGTTATCCCTTCTATTAACGTTAACCATCTTATCATCCGCTTGCTCTTCAACGAAAAAACAGGCGAGTTTGGCCTTTATTCGACATGCCTTCCTTAAATCTTCACGGAGGATAAGCGATGGCTACTCCTTTCAAGGTGATGAATTAACCAAGATGATTTTTAAGTACGACCGCGGTTACGAACTAACCCAGGACGATATCGAGGGGTTTGGTTGTAATTCTTTTAAATTATGACGTCCCGGAATTAAACGGGGATGGGTATTTTTCTTTTACCTTTTCCACCACTTCTTTTGATCAAGAAACCGGGAATTCCTACAATTTCTTACGGCCGTGCAAACAGAACAAGGATATGACCGTTCATTTTGCAATTTACGGGTAGAAAATGGCAATCGTTTATTTCTCTATAGAGTTCCCGCGTAGGTTCTCCCAATAAAACAAAGAAACCGGGACGTCAAAAAACATCTCGATTCGGTAGATGGTCTGAAACGACCCTTTGTATAACGCTACATCGCTAGCGTTATATTTCGATAACGTGGCTTTGCTAATCCATGTAAGGGAACTCAGTCTTGAAATGGAGCAGTTCCTTTCTTCGCAAAGAAGCCGCAATATCGTTTTCTCTTGATCTTGCTGGTTAAAATATTCGAGCAAGGACGAGGTATCCATTTCATGATAGATAGAATAAAGTTTCATCATCTTTGTTAATGGCAATTTTAAAAATAAAAATACAAACGGTCTTTCCACTCTAATTCGCAATTCAAATAAGAATAACCACACCAATAGGCGTCATTGTATACGCCAAAGCTTTCGTCCCTATCGATTTTTTGGTTTGTAATATCAAAGAAAATTTGCTCCAAGGACTTATTAAAATAATCGTTGTATTGACCTTTTTCGATTTTGCGCACCAGCTTGCCATATTGATGAAATGACCAGGCTTTTAGAAAAGCGCCCTTTAACCATTTTTGTTTATTCTCCAAAAGAAGAAATGAAGAAAATGGATTTTCCCATAGCCAAAGACGATTTCTGTTATTTCTGTGGATCGGAATCTTGTCACAAGACTGCCCGCAGCGTATTCCGTAACAAACACCGCGATATTTTCCCCAAAGCCCCTTCCTCTTATTCCTACAAGAAATGGTTTGAAACCATCGAAGAAAAGAACCTTGAAAACGAATGGTTTCTAGAGCTCCGTCAAGCCCTCGCAGAGAATTTCGCCCAATTCACCAAACATTATGGACTTCAAGAGACGGAAGCGCCTTCTATTTTCTACGAAGAGATTAGGAAAGAACTTTTCATTCTAGAAAAAACCCATTATGAGAAGCGATACAGTGATATGGTCCTTTTTTCACCTCAGGACCCCTTACGACATTGCCCCCTTTACCATTTTAGGCAACGCGGGGAACGTCTTCGGCATCAGCTTCTATCCTTGCGACGATGATGGTACCTGTTTCTTGAGAATCCAATTAGACGAAGCCCTTCACATGGATCAGCATACCCTCTCCGCTTTATCGAATATGCTTTCGTTCTATTTTGAAAAAGAAGGGGAAAATGACATGGAAATCGTGGGCAATCCCCTTGACAAAAAGAACCATTACACCTCCCTTTACATGGCAAACGGTTCCTTCATGAAGGTCTATCTTTTGCGATTCGCGCCTTGGATTATTTAAAGAAAGCCAATCTTTTGATGCCCGATTTTGATAAAACCAAAGGCAAACTCATCGAAGACAATCAATTCTATGACGTTTATCTCGATATCGATCATCCCGTTCCCATGGTCTTTGAAAAAGACATCGAAGAAGACGCGGATGCCGCTAACCTTTTCCCGATGATCGACCCTGAAGTCTTTCCGGAGGCGAGATAACGTTACGCCACCAACAAGGAGTGGGAAATAACAATTCGTGCGCTGCCCAATTACTTCTTTGATTCGAAAGATTCGGTTCAACGGGGGCATTTTGGCTTAGTTTGCTTGGCCTGCGACCGCAAAACGGGGCAAATTGAAATGTATGAGTTAGGGGAATGTGCCAATTTCCACCTTTTCGACGATTTACTCCAACGTCTAAAGAAGAAATTTAAAGGCATCCGCATCCCCAAGAAGATTTATGCGAATACGTATTTGGATTTTGTTTTCTTCCCGCATTTCTTTGGTGAAGATTTTTTGGACAAGAAAGTGGACATCATTCCGACGACGAGCGATTTAACGACAGACGAAGCTTTTGAAAAGATGTTGGAATGCCTCTCCATGGCTGCCGAAGAAGATGTCCATCAGTGTTAATCTCTAGAAGCGAAATAAATCATCCAAGGTGATGACGTTAGTAAAAACGGAGGAATATTCGTTTTTATATATTCCATAGGTTGTCACCAAAGTATTCCGGATAGAGGCTTTTTTAGAAATCTTTTCTCTCACCGCATTGGCGCGGCGATTGACCTTTAAGAAATTTTCTTTGTCCAATTTGTATAAATCGGAATAAAACTTCATTTCGCAGAGATTGACGACGTTATCTTTTCTAGCCAAGACCATGTCAATCTGCACGCCATCATCTTGGGAATAATAGGCGCTACATGTCGAACTTACTCCCGATATCCCAAGAGCAAACTTCATTTGATCCACATGATTAAAACAGATACACTCAAAAGAGAGTCCCGCCCAAGCATTCATTTTAGAATTTGAAATATTTTCGCTGAAATAGTTTTCGTTTTCGACATTGGATTGGCAGAAATTCAAATAGAAAAGGCAGAAGGGATCCACCAATTTGTAATAAACTTCCCGTTTGCTATATCCAAACGGCACGTATTTAACGATGAAGTCGCTGGCCAAAAGACCATTTAAATAATTCGTTAACGTTCCACCTTCTGCTATTTTGGTTCTTGCGGCGATTTCTTTTTTGGTGAAGCCAATGCCCTTAGCATAAAGGAGTTTCACGATTTCCTTTGCCTTCTCACTATAAGTAAAGGTGGAACGGAAAAGACGGTCGAATTCCAACTTCAATTTGGCGTTCTTTTTGAAAAAGAGGTTATCGATATTTTGTGGCAAGGAATATTGGCCTTCGATGTAATTCAGGTAATAAGGAATTCCACCGAAAACCATATATGCCATCGCAATGTCATACCGTGAGAGGTGGATGTCTCTATTTTTAAAGAGTTCTTCGCATTCCAGCAAATCAAAAGGACCCAATTTAATCTCATAAGTAACGCGCCCGTAAAGACCGCCATGGTTATTGATGAGGTTATTTTCCATCCACGAGGTCGCGCTCCCACACACAATAATCATGAGATTGTCTTTTGCACATCCATAGGAATTCCAGAAACCTTCCAACGCTTGGATGAAATCCGAGCCTCTTGTATCCATCCAAGGCAATTCGTCGATAAAAACAACAAGTCGTGAGCCATCATCCTTTTGGGAGATGAGTTTTCTTAAAAGAAAGAATGCCTCAAGCCAATTTTTAGGGGCTTCGCATTCCTCCAGTCCATAAGCAAGAAGGTTGAGATAAAACTGATTTAATTGTTTGGACATCTCTTTGCGCGAATCGCCCTCTTCTTCTGGGGCCAAACCGGCATGCTTAAAAAGAAATCGATCGGAGAAGACCTGATTGATCAGATAAGTTTTCCCGATTCTTCTTCTCCCATAGACGGCGACTAACTCCGCCTGCTTGGAACCATATAGTTTTTCCAGTTCTTGAATTTCTTTTTTTCTGCCAATCATCATTTTAAGTATTTAGCCACGAAGCAATAAAATTTCGTTTTGTGGCTGTTTTCCTTTCTTAAATAATTATCGCTTGCAAGCAGCTTAAGGTCAATATTTTGGATAATATAAAGAATTTATCGTAGTATTTTTTAAAAAATAGTAGTTGGTTTTAAAAATTCCGTTGAACTTACAAAAAACCACGAAACAATAAAATTTCGTTTCGTGGCTGATTTACATGTAATGAATCGACGAATGCAAATGATTAAATACGGCAATTGGCCATGTATTTTCAAGCTTTATTTGGATAGTCCAACGTCCCCGCTAAAAGCGATGGCACGGAACGGACACGTCACCAAACGTCCCCCCTTTTAATAATTCCACATTAGCGGAATATGCCATGCTGGAAACCCAAATTCATACCAAGGATACTCCTCCAACTGAATTCCTTTTTTGGGAAACCTCAAAATTTGGTGCACCTTCCAAATAGGCGAAGCTGTAGGTTTCCCTTCCTCCACACACGACAAGTTCGCCGGCATCGCTAAGTTCTTTGCCTGAATCCTCCCTCAAGTAGCTTATTTTTTCGACGCAATCTAAGTCGGAGTCAAGGGAAAACAATGTTTCCGCAGAAATGGCATACGTACTTAAGTCGATCGTTCCAGCGTACTGCTCCGTCATTTTCAAAATTTTATCGGAATCCGAGAAGGAATAGTTTTGTCTCTCCTGTGGCACCAAATACGATTCCCCCCAAGAAGTTCTCAACTTTATTTTTTCACATGCGCCATAAAAGTTTTGCGTCGTAGGATCGGAATCGGTAGACATCCACTTCGTTTGTTCAATGGAAAACTGTCCTTCTCTCGCATGGATGGAAGGCACTGCTTTTGCCGGCATGTCATCGACGGTATATTCTTTTCATAATAATAACGAGCTTCTAATCCCGTTACGTATCCAAAAGGACCGCCCATGCCAAAAGCACCCCTTTCTTGTTGCCACTCAATTTGCATTGCAACCTTTTCCTCAACGTGCTCAAAGCGTGATATTTTTTCATCATTCGGGGCCAACCAAAAAACATCCCAAGTAGCTTCTCCTTGGTACTAGCCATCCTTCATGCGATAGTATCCATATGGACTAGACTCATTTTGGATGGTTTCCCAGTAGGAGGAAATGGAATCCGAATGGCTTTGCTGTCCACAAGACGGTAACAAAATAGCAGTTGCCAATAGCGTTATTGCTTGCCTTTTTTAACCATATACACCCTCCATTGATTAGATTATTCCATTATGATAACCGTTGATTTTTTGTCATCGGTTTTTTATGTGCGTTTTTCTAAAGGAAAAATTCGCAACTTCTTCCTATGCCAATATCCTTAATAAGTAGAAGTTACCGTCTTTTGAATTTATTCGTCTAATTCCAAAAGTAAAAATATGCAACCGCAATCCAAGCCATTGTTTCGTTTCCATTTTCATTGAGAAAGCATACGTTTTAGGAATCATCTATCGAGTAATAGAACAACGATAATCAAAGTATATTTAATTTTTTTCTCTATTTTTAAAAAATAATAGAATAGAATAATGGGGGGATTCAAGCAATGGAAATTAAAAGAGACGCGTATTTGCAGCAGTTGATCAATCGAATGGGCAATGGGATGATTAAGATCATCGCCGGCATGCGAAGGGTTGGAAAATCCTATTTGCTTAACCACCTCTTTTATCAACATCTTATAACTCAAGGAGCTGACGATCGAAAAATCATTCGATTCGACTTCAGTTCAGCCATCGATTTAAATCGAATCGGAGAACGTTACTACGAACTAAAGAAAAATCGCGAAAAAGTGGATCCGTCCAAATTCGTTGATTTTATTCACGAACAATGTAAAGAAGAAGGCCCCTATTACCTTCTTTTAGACGAAGTTCAAGAAATGGATGGTTTCGAATGGGTACTAAATGGATTTTTGTCTGAAGGCAAGTTCGATGTTTATGTCACGGGAAACAATGCCAAATTCTTGGTCAAAGATATCGTCACGGAATTCCGAGGTCGAGGAGATAAAATCCATGTCCTCCCTTTGTCGTTTTCCGAGTGTTGGACTTATTACGATGAGAACAAACAAATCGCCTTGGAAAAATATATGAACTTCGGCGGTCTTCCTTTGGCAGTCACTTCTTCCAACGACAAAGACAAAATCAAATACATCAAAACCCAAATTGACGAAACCTATTTAACGGATATCATCGATCGTTATCAAATTCGCAATACCGTCGAATTGGATACGTTATTCAATATTTTGGCATCGGGAATTGCGGGACTCGTTAACCCCAAAAAGCTATCCGCTGCTTTTAAGAGTAGAAACTTGAGTTTGTCCGAACAAACAATTGCAAACTACATTCGTTATTTTGAGGACGCATTCCTCATCGATGTCGCATCCCGTTACAACGTGAAAGGGAAAAATTACATTTCCACCCCCTATAAAATCTATTTTGAGGATTTAGGGGTTCGAAACGCGCGAATTGATTTTCGCCAAACGGAACGAACGCACATAATGGAAAACCTTATCTATAACGAATTAAGGTACCGCGGGTATTCTGTGGATGTGGGGGAAGTTGAAATTCGGAAAACGGTGAAGGATGCAAGCGGAACGTCCAAGCAAGTACAAAGTTTTCTAGAAGTGGATTTTGTCGCGAACGAAGGCAGCAAACGATATTACATTCAATCCGCCTACCAAATCCCCGATTCTGAAAAGTTATCCCAGGAAACGAAACCCCTTCTTAGTATCGGCGACTCCTTTAAAAAGATGGTCATCGTCTACGACTATATCGTTCCCCATTATGACGAACATGGAATCTTTTACATGGGTCTTTTGGATTTCTTGACCGATCCCCATAGTTTGGAACGGTAATCACTCTATTTCATTTTTATAACAATTTAGTGAAAAAAATAAAATAGGAAGGCTTTTCCCCACCCTCCTATTTTCAAAATATGCCGATAAAGGGCATTATTTTAACGGACAAAGGTTTTAATGTAGGTCACGGGTTCATCCGCTTCGATTGTTGCTTCTTTTCCTGCCGGGAGGAAGAAGGTATCCAGGGTAGCAAAGGAGATTCCATTGAGCTTTCCTTTACCTTCAACAAAGGTAACGGAGATAAAGGAACCCGGTTCTGGGCGAATCAATAAATCCGAAACGCGTTCTGAGACAAAATATTCGCATTCCCCAATGACGGGAGAAGGAAAAGACAAAGGATGATAGGGGTGCGTATCGATGACCTTTAAGGCTTTTTCTAGATGCAATTCGCGGGGTTTGCCGTCTTTGCCGAGGCGATGATAGTCGTATAAGCGATAGGTGAGGTTGCTATTTTGCTGAATCTCAATCAAGGTGACGCCTTTCCCAATCGCGTGGATCGTTCCACTAGGAATGAAATAGGATTCCCCAGGCTGGACTTCATAGAAATTCAATAACGACATAATGGTGTCGTTATTTACCGCCTCACGAATTTCTTCTAAGCTCGTTTCTTTCTTTAATCCTACGTATAGCCCCGCGCCTTTTTCGGCATGAAGGATATGCCACATCTCCGTTTTGCCGAAGCTATTCTCGTTTTTTAATGCATAGGCATCGCTAGGATGAACCTGGACGGAGAGATTTCCCGCGGAATCAATGAGTTTAATCAGCACGGGAAAGAAAGGGAAACGAGAAGCCCGTTCCCCGATATCTTCTTGGGTAGCCACTTCTTTTAATGTCTTGCCTATTTCGGGCCCGGAAGCGATGCGGCAAGGGCCATCGGGATGAAAAGAAAGTTCCCAGCATTCAGCAAGGACATCCCCCTGAATGGGTTTTCCCGCTTCTTTTAGGCGACACCCACCCCAAAGATAGTCTTTCGTCGCTGGCATTAATTTCACGATATCCATAAAAATCTCCGTTTATCTTTTTATTATAACGTAAACGATCAAAATCAATCCGCGGTAATCGCGACTTTAATCACATGGTCCTGGTGGTTTTCAAATAGCTCATATGCTTCTTCGATTCGGCTTAAGGGAAAACGATGGGTGATTAAGGGGGTCGTATCGATTTTGCCCTGCTCGATCAGCGACAAGATTTCCGCGCAGTCGCATCCATCCACTCCGCCCGTTTTGAAGATGAGGTTCTTCCCATACATCTTGGGCAAGGGGAGAACTTGGTTTTCATCGTATAGGGCAACGATGGTCACAATCGCATTTGGGCGGGCGCTTCGCCAGGCTAATTCAAAAGTGTCCTTGGCTCCTGCCACTTCCAACACCACATCCGCTCCGCCATGATCAGAATGGGACTTGGTGAATTCTTCGCATTCCTCCGGAAGGCATACCAAAACATCGGGATAATGGTTCTTCACGAATTCGATACGAACGGGGTCTTTTTCGCAGACGATGACCCGCTTGGGATTCTTTAATTTGACGCATAGAAGGGAGCAAATCCCCGTGGGGCCTGCCCCGATAATAAGAACCGTATCTTCTGGATGAATCTCAGAAATCCGCGCGGACCAAAATCCGGTCGCGAGGATATCGCCAGCAAACAAGGCCCGTTCATCCGTTACGGAATCGGGGATTTTATTTAAACCCTGGTCCGCATAAGGGACGCGGACATATTCGGTTTGGCCCCCATCGATTCGGCATCCTAACGCCCATCCTCCGTTAGGATCCGTGCAGTTATTGACGAAGCCGTGCTGACAGAAAAAGCATTCGCCGCAAAAGGTTTCGACGTTGACGGTGACGCGGTCTCCGGGACGAACGTGATGAACTTCTTCCCCTACGGATTCGACGACCCCCACCATTTCGTGCCCCAACGTGATTCCAGGAACTGCCCGAGGAACCGAACCATGTTTAATATGCAAATCACTCGTACAAATCGAACCCAAGGTCACTTTAACGATCGCGTCGCGAGGATGCTTTAATTCGGGCTTAGGCTTATCGATCAAAGCGAAATGATTCTTTTCGATATAGGTCATCGCTTTCATAATTCTTCCTCCAAGATACTAGAAAAATAATGGGGGCATATAGCCGAAAGAGCAAAGGGGTAGAGGGAATTAAGCGTTGAAGGGGCTCGTGCGGACGCCGGCGTTATCCCAGATGTAATTCGCGTATTCTGGGTGATCGACGAAGGGGTTGCGGCCATATCCGGATTTGCAAAGATAGTTATTGATTTGTTTTTCCATATCCGAGACCGGATAGGTAGCATTCCATTCTAACAAGGACTTCAAAGTGCCCATCGTGTGGTTGGCCGTGGAATCGTTAGGATTGTTGGACAATTCCAATTGGCCCATATAGGCGGTCGCGGTGTAGAGGATGATGCGAGCCGCTTCTCCTCTAGCTCCTTCGTATCCACAGGAAGCAGGATCCCATTCCCTAGATCCCACACCATAGAAATTATTTCCGCGAGAAGAATTCTCCGAGGTTAAAGAAGGACGAACCATGAAGGGATCTTTTTCCGAGAGATTGCCTCCACGGCTTTTTGGCCAGGTATGTTCACGGTTGCAGGAGCTAACGGTTGTTGTCATCGCCCCATTTCCCGAGATGCCTTCGGTTGTTCCAGGGGCAGCGTGATAAATCGGAACAAAGGTGTTGCTGCCTTGGGGATAAGCCGCAGCTTTGGCCCCGATAGAAAGGCATTCTGAATAGGTCGCGGTTTTGGTCTTGTAAACACCGATGCGCTTCTTTAATTCTCCGCGGAATGTATTGCCGTAGGTATTGAAATCTAACCCTTCCCATCCAGAGTCATCATTCGTCCCGTTATAGTCCGGGGCAGAGCTGGAAGAGGACGATTGGGATTGATCCACCGAGATTAACGATGGGACATAGAAATAGATATTGGAAGGTTGATCGTATCCGCACCAGGTTCCATACTTCGAAGCAAATTGGAGATAGACTTTCGAGGTAGAAATCGCTTGGGCTTTGCCATCTTGCCCCACTGTGATGCTCCAAGAGGTCGTCGCATTTTCCGCATCGATAAGCCCAATGCTATAGTGCGTACCATCCACATATCCCGATAAATATTTGGAATTCACCGAGAAGGTATAGGAATCGCCTTTTTTGGTTAAATCAAACAAAGCGGCATTGCCAATTTCTTTGACATCGCCATTAGAATTGACCACGTTCAAATCGCAGCTAAGGAAATACCAAGAATAAACTCCTCCCGCTTTGTTGTTGGGTTTATTGGTCGAGGTGAAGCTCACAAGGCTTCCTCCGTCATCGGAAGCGATCATGACTTTGGTTTGGTTTTGAAGTTCGTCGATGGATTTCACGCGACGATAACCTTGAACCTTGGTCTTATCATCGGTGGACGTTGAGGTTTGGCCGTTGGTGGAAGCTTGGCTCCCCGTCGAGGTTTGACTGTCCGGCGGTTCGGTCGTGCTCGTGCTGGTTCCCGGGGCGGGTTCGCTATTGCTGGAGCCCCCTTCGTTGCCAGTTCCGCAAGCAATAAGAGCTAGGCTAGCAAGAGCCAAGCAAAAAACGAAATTCTTCATTTTCGTAACACCTTTAACAAAGTTTTTTGTTTCATCCCCCTTATGAAAGCAAAACACTCGTCCTTTTTCACAGCCATAGTCTAGCAAACTAAGCCCTATCAAACAACGTTTGTTCGGCAAAAAGGGCCAAAAAGCCCCCTATTCATAGAGGAACCGAATAGACCTCTGTGAAAAAAGGCTGGACGCGCCAGCCTTCTTGAACTTGTTATGACTCTTATTTGGTGTGGATGAATTCGCGATTGACCGTGATGCCGAATGGCTTTTCAAGGGCCAAGATGTTTTCGTCGGTCATCGTTTGACGGGCTCCACCCATCGAAAGCACTTTGACTTCGATTTCTGCGGATTTTTCAACAGCATCCATCATGCCGAAGACGGAATCAAAGTCTTCGCCGGTGCAGAAGATGCCGTGATGCGCCCAAATCGCGATGTCGTACTTCTTCATCAAATTGGAGGTCGCGGTTCCGATTTCTTCTCCACCGCAAACCATCCAGGGCAGCACGCCGACGCCGGCCGGGAAGATGATCGGGCATTCGGTCATCGAGGTCCAAAGGGCCTTGGTGAAGGCTTCATCGGTTAAGGGGAGGACGAAGGTCAAGGCGATGATGTTTGCGGGGTGGCAGTGATAAACGATGCGGTATTTTCCGTTGGTCCGTTCCTTGACGACTTCGAGGTTCATTAAGTGAGAGGGGAGTTCCGAAGTCGGGTGCATGTTGCCCGAGAATCCCCAAAGGATGGAATAATTCTCTCCCTTTTCATCCAAGCGGATGATGCCCATGTTGTGTTCGGGGTCACGGGCCATGTTGCCCATGAATCCTCCGGTGGCTTTGACCAAGAAATATTCTCCGCCAAGTTTAGAAACATGGCAGCCCGTGGGACGGACTTCCCGTTCGAAGAATTGGTCTTTGACCATGTCCACGTCGGCTTGGGTCATACGGTAGGAAAGGTTTCCTCCGTTGCGTTCGTGCCATCCGCGGGAATAGCCCTCCGAGCACAAACGAACAAAATGCTGTGCGAATTCAGCGTCCATTACTTTCATATTCTTCATTTCCTTTCGTTGCTTTTGCATAGGCCTCGAATACGGCCTTTTTATCCATCGCCCTTGGCGAATAGACATCGTGTTTGGAAGAGGCGAACAACGCCTCGCGCGCCTCAGACAAAGAGGCGAATTCCTTTAAGGCGAGGAATTGAACCATCGCGTTGCCGTAAGCCGTTGCTTCCGCTTCTCCGGTTTTCACGACTAATCCCGACAAATCGGCAATCCGTTGAAGGAGAGAGGGAATATTGGTTCCTCCTCCTGTAACCACCAGGGATTCCGCTTCAAAGCCCACGAGTTTTTCGAGGTCTTGGATGCGCAAGGCATATTTGATTGCCAGGGATTCATAGACAATGTGAGCAAGGTCGCCAAGACTTAAATCCCCGTGTTTTTGGTTGGTTTTATCGAGGTATGCCAAGATTTTGGCTTTCATGTTCCGTGGAGAGGCAAAAGGCAAATCATCCACGTCGATATAAAGCCCATCCGCCTTTGATTCATTCGCCTGCTTTAAGATTTCGCCAAAGGGGATGTCGTTAAATTCATGACGGAGCTCTTGAATCATGAAAAAGCCCATGACGTTCTTTAGGAAACAGACATGATCGTCATATCCCATCTCATTGGTGAAATCCTTTTCGAAAGTTTCTTGGTTGATGAACGGGTGATTGAGTTCGGCACCGAGTAGGCTCCAGGTTCCGCTAGAGATATAGAAGGAACGCGGGGTCAAGGGCATCGAGGCAATGGCCGAGGCGGTGTCGTGGCTGCAAACGGCAATGACCGGCAAATCTGGCGCCCCTTCTAAATGAAGGGTTCCGATCCGTTCGCCAGGACGGATGAGAGAGGGCATCGTGTCTTTGGTTAGTCCAATTTTCGCCAAGCATCCTTCCGCATAATCGCGGGTCAAAGGGTTATAGAGAGCCCCCGTAGACAAATTGGTCACTTCGTTCCGCTTTTCTCCCGTTAAACGATAGCTCAAATAATCTGGCATCAAGAGGAAGGAAGCGATTTTTTTCTTCTCCAAAATCAAATCATCGTAAAGCTGGAAAATCGTATTGAAGTTGCAACGTTGGATTCCCGTTTGCTTGTAAACCTCCCAATAAGGAGTTTCTTGTAGGAAGGCTTCCATCGCCTTTTGGCAGCGATCGTCGCGGTAGCACATTGCCATGGCAAGCGGATTTCCGTTTTCGTCCAAGGGAACATAGTCTACCCCCCAAGTATCGATTCCGACGCTTTGGATATCCGGATCTTCTTGGCAAGCTTTGACGATCCCTTCTTGGATTCCCTTTAGGATTTTTTCATTATCCCAATGGTAATGGCCATCCACAAAGACCATGTCGTTAGGAACACGGTAAATGGTTTCATAATGAAAACCGGCCTCATCGTGACAAACCTTCAAGACGCGAAGGCTGGAGGCGGAGACATCAATCGAAAGAACTTTCATGCCTTTATGATACTAGAAAAAGAAGTCCGATTTGGGGATTCTTCGCCTAAATTGGCGATGTTATGCGCGTTTTTCAGGATGTTATCGTAAATGAGCAAGAAGGCTTTCACCCCTCTAGTCATACATAGAATCGGGCTTTTCCCTTGACTTTATCGCTTATTTTATTCATAAATGAGCATATATTTGCGCGCATTCATGCTCATTTGGAAATATTCATGCAACTAGATTCCCCTTGTGCTAATGAAGAAATCGCGCACGTATAATGAAGGTGTCGTTCCAAACATATTCGCTCATCAAAGGAGAAAAAAGTATGAAACCACGTATTGGAATTCGTCCTGTGATCGATGGACGCTGCTATGGCGTTCGCGAATCGCTGGAAGAGCAGACCATGGCCATGGCCAAAGCCGCGAAGAAGCTCATTGAAAGCAATGTCTTCTATGGCGATGGCACCCCGGCCGAAGTCGTCATCTCGCCCTGCACGATTGGCGGAGCCGCCGAAAGCGCGAAATGCACGGACTATTTCCACACCCAAAACGTCACGGCGACTTTAACGGTCACCCCCTGCTGGTGCTATGGAACCGAAACCATGGACCTCGATCCCCTTACCACCAAAGCCATCTGGGGATTCAATGGAACCGAACGTCCCGGCGCCGTTTATTTAGCCGCCGCGATGGCCGCCCACGTCCAACGTGGACTTCCGGCATTCGCCATTTATGGCCACGATGTTCAAACCGCGGATAAGGATGGCATCACCCCGGACGTCGAAGAAAAGATTCTTCGCTTCGCTCGCGCCGCCTTGGTCGTTGGCCAATTCAAAGAAATGTCTTACCTTGGCATTGGAACCGTCTCGATGGGAATCGGGGGTTCCTATATCGACGCCAACTACATGCAAAAAACCTTCGGACTTCGCGCCGAATGGGTGGACGAAGTCGAAATCCTCCGTCGCATGGATCTAGGAATCTATGACCACGAAGAATACGAAAAAGCCTTGAAATGGGTCAAAGAAAAATGCCCCGAAGGCGAAGATTTCAACCGTCCCGACGTTTGGCCTTTCGCTCCTGCGTTCTCGAAGGAAGAAAAAGAGAAACAATGGGAATTCACCATCAAGATGACTTTGATCATCCGCGATTTGATGCTTGGCAATCCGAAGCTTGCTGAAATCGGCTTCAAGGAAGAGGCCCTTGGCCACAATGCCTTGTTTGCCGGATTCCAGGGGCAACGTCAATGGACGGACTGGCTCCCCAATGCCGACTTCCCCGAATCGATCCTTTCGGGAACCTTCGATTGGAACGGCAAGAAAAACCCAACGATTCTCGCTACGGAAGGGGATAACTGCAATGGTCTTGGCATGGTCATGGAAAACCTCCTCACCCACGAGGCTTCGATCTTCGCCGACGTCCGTACCTACTGGTCGCCGAAAGCCTACAAAGAACGCACGGGTATGGAAGCGGAAGGCCTTGCAAAACTCGGCTTCATGCACCTTCTAAATTCCGGCGCGGCCGCCTTAGACGGCAATGGGGCCTCCCTCAACGAAAAAGGTCAACACTGCTGGAAACCGTGGATGAACGTCACCGACCAAGATATCGACGCGATGCTAAAAGCCACCAAATGGGAAGCGGCCAACCGCGGCTCCTTCCGTGGCGGCGGATTCTCCGCCCGCTGGGATACCTGTGCCGAGATGCCGGTCACCTTGGTCCGCATCAATTTGATTGATGGGCTTGGATATGACATGCAAATCGCCGAAGGTTCGACGATCGTCCTTCCCGAAGAAGCTAACCAAAAGATTTTGGATATCACCGACCGCAGCTGGCCGTCTACCTACTTCGTCCCGCGTCTTAACGACGAAAAGCACCATTATGGCCACGCCTTTGATTCCACTTATGATGTCATGGCCCACTGGGGCGCCAACCACTGCGCCTTCGTCTACGGCCACGTTGGCAAGGATTTAATCACCTTGGCCTCGATGCTTCGCATCCCCGTCTCCATGCATAACGTGGACGACGCGGAAATCTTCCGCCCGCACGCTTGGAGCGCATTCGGTACGAAAGACCTCGAATCCGCGGACTATCGCGCCTGCATGCTTTACAAACAGTTATATAAATAAGGATAAGGGAAAAGGGCCATGAAAATGGCCTTTTCTCCCATCCTTGGTTGCTTATTTTTGAATGATTTTGGAGTTTATTTATGCTTGACTTGGAAAGGAATGAGCAGATTCTTGCCATCCTAAAAGAGAACAAAGCCTGCACGGTCTATGAATTGTCCCAGAAGCTCTTTGTTTCGGAATCCACGATTCGTCGGGACTTATCCCGGATGGAACAAAAGGGACTAGTGACTCGCACTTTCGGGGGCGCGATTTTAAAAAGCAATCCCATCATGGAGGACACCTCCTTCTTCTTGAGGGAAAAGGAAAATCTGCAGGATAAGAGGGCTCTTGTCAAAGAAGCTCTTCCCTTCATCCAAAATAACATGGCCATCTTCGTGGATTCTTCCACCACCTGCCTCCAAATGGCAACGATGCTGAATGATTTTAGCGATCTCATCATCATCACCAACGGCTTGGCCTTAGCCAATGAACTCGTGACCAAGACCCGTCATCACGTGACGTTATTAGGCGGAGATATCCAACCCGCGGCGAACAGCTGCCTAGGCTCCTACGCCGAAGCGATGGTCTCGGAATTCCACGCGGCTTTGTGCTTGCTTTCTACTTCCGGCGCGGATGCCGAGTTTGGCTTCTCCGAACATCGAAAGGATCAAGCGGCCTTAAAACGTTTGATGATTAAAAACGCGGATAAAACCATCGTCTTGGTGGATAAAAAGAAAATCGGCAAGAAATGTTTGGCCAAAACCGTAAGCATTGATAAAGTCCAAGCCGTCATCACTTCAGGCAAAGTCCCGGATTCTTTCCGTCAAATTGCCCCAGAAACCCAATTTATCGAGGTTGCATAAAACAAAATGAATAAGAAAACCTGGGTCGCGATCGGCGACTCCTTCACCTTTATCGACGAGCATTTAGACGAGACGAATTATCGGATCCAAGAAGGGTATCTAACAAAGGCACAAAAACTTTTACCCTTTGATACCGACGTCATTCACGTCGCGATCAATGGAGGGAAAACCATCCATTTCGTCGGAATGGATTTCCCCAAAGGGGACTTCTATTCCATCCTCCTGGGAATTAATGACTGGAATTCTCGCGGGAATCCTCCCTTGGGTAAGGTGGAGGATTTTAAAGATGAAGATTCCAGAACGACGATTGGGTGTTTAGGCTGGATGGTAAGGAAAATCCGTTCGGTAGCTCCAACTGCTCCGATTTTCATCGCTTCTCCGGTGGAACACGGATGGTTCATCTATCAATTTGATTATCGGAACAATACCCAAGATACCGGCAAGCCCAATTCAATTGGAACCTACTGCCGGGATTATGGAAATCTCTACCGTCGCTTAGAAGACCCGTCTCACGGCATCTATTATGTAAATACCCACGATGAAGCGGGCTTCACCCCGGAAAATGCGGTGAAGTTCCTCCGTCGACAAGAAAACGGAAAAACCGTCGATGTACCTTTTGAAGTTTTCTCCAAGGAAACATTCGATCCAAATCGTTATCGGGCTTATCCTTATCCCAAGGAAGCCGAGGGCATGACGTATGATGGCCTCCATCCAAGTGAAAAGGGAGGAGAAGCCTTAGCCAAGGTCTTTGCCAGGCGAATCAAGGAAGTGATCCGTTGATAAAAGGCTACATGGGCAATAGCCAAAGGCTTAATGTCCCGAGTTATATTGAAAATTGATATTATCAAGCACAATCCTTCCTTTATTTCGATCGCCCGTTGGATTCGAATGATTGGCTATAAATCGAAATCTGATAGCTTGTTTCGGCAACAAAACGGTATAGGTCTTGGGGTATTGTTTTAATTTTGAGAATTGGGATAAATCATAACTAACATGATCTAGCCACCCGTTAGAATAGTATTGTATTTTGAAAGTTTCATTAGCGATTCCTTCCGAGGAACCCCACAGAGCCGACGTAAAGGACATTTTCGAAGCGCTGTGTGGAAGAGAAATATCCAAATAAGCTTCCCCAGCGTTTTCCCTATTGGGTGATAAAACAAGATATTGGTTTTCAATATAACTGCAACGTTTGCGGTTCGTTTGCAGTGTCCTGCCGTTTGCAGTGGTAACAGAGGCCTCTTTGTTATAGAAGAAATACTGTCCTCCTCCATCGGAGTTAACGAATTCTTCAGCAAAATCGGAGGCTCGAACCGTATAAGAATTCGCATAATTGATATTGTAGGTAATTAAAGCTACCATGCCGTCATTCAAGATACTGGCATCGCAATAATATTCACCCTCCCAGTCCCGCCAATTGAGACGAGCGACAATGAAGTCCTTTTCAATCCTTTCGCCCGTTGAGCTTTTTAGGCCGGTCCATTTTTCATATCCGAATATGTTGGTATAGTGCTTTGAAAATGGGCCATCGCCGGACCAAAGTCCAGTCATTAACGTCACGGGCAATCCTTTGTCAACGCTATCAACGACGGCATTCCAACGCTCTTCTTGATGGCCTTTAAGTAGTTTCCATGCATGCCTAGAATCCACGATTCCGCCTAGCCCGTAATCATAGGTTAAATTATCGAAGGCAGTTTCAAAATCCCATGGAAACATCATGGTGTTTTTATCCTTGAACCCCATTTCGAATGTTTCTGATTTGTTTAATACATCTTCAGCAAGCGAGATTCGATCGCTAGAGGAGGTCGGGTCCTCTATATATTCAGTATAGCCGAGATACCTTGAAAAATAGTCCATAACCCCCATGATTGCAATGGGGCCACAGCCGCCATAACCGCTGGAAACTCCAGTGTGTTCTATGGCGGTCAATATTTCGGATTTGGGGAATGCGTTGCCATTGACGTTAACCGGTATTCCGTTAGAGATGGAACGAGTAGAATTCCCATCGGTTTTTCTCCATAAATAATTTGGATAATGTTTCGATAAATGATCGCTCACATTCGTTATAACGTCAGAGTGAGAACCACTTGAACCACCGGGTTTGGATGCATTCTTTTCATTGACAAACGTCTCCAATTTCTCATCGCTATCGACGCCGTTGTCGTCAATGATTTTTTGTTCATCCGTGGATAAGTGATCGTAAATGTAATGAAATTTTGCATTAGGTATAGCCGCTGCCGAAGCAGCTATGTTAAGCGCCAGCAAAAGTGAAACCATGTTTTACCCCCTTTTTCGTAAAAGATAAAGACGTTTGTTTGTATGCAACGTAGTAATATTCATCCAGACTTTCTACACCTCCCAACGGGGTCATGCTAACCCCGTTGTCGTCAACGTAGCAGGCGGGAATCGCCTTCGTTCTTGGATTCTCATCCCTTAAATTGACCAAGTCGATGGATGCGGTTTGCTCGCCCGCGCATTCGCTGAACAGGACGCTGAAATATTTCCCCGTCACCGCGTCCTCGACGGTGTTGATTCCGCTAGATGATGAAAAAACGCTTTTTGATATTTCTTCGACTTTCAGGTAATAACCCACTTCATCTACAGTCGCTTCGAATTGTCCGGCGACAAAATAATTCTTCTTATGGTTAACGGTAAAACAGGAACCTAAAAGCAAAGGAACCCAGATTAATGATGCCATCTTCTTCATTCGTGGCCCTCCTTTTTGCTGCTACACGAAATGGATGAGGAAAGTCTTTGTGCCACCAATATAGCATACGAACCATTAAAAATCACAACGAGTCAACGTCTTAATGAAAACGAAATCGAGTCCATTAAGGCTCTACGACTAAATGAAAAACGTTTTTAGAATGGCTGCTTGCCGAGGATATCAAATTAGCGAATCCCTCCGTATAGGTCCAAACCGTAACGTCGAAGGAATCGCAGCGTTCCACCGATTCAAATTGTTGCTTTGGGAAGTGTGATTTTCCAAACGAAAGGAAAGAGTTATAGCCAGAAGAATCCGAATTCACGTCGAACTTGCGGGGTAATCGGTGGAACGGTAAAGGCATTTGCTTCTTCCGCCATCCCCTGAGCAAGGGGCAAAACGTCATTGAAGCTAAAATAATTTATCGGCGGATCCTTTTCCAAGCAGGCTCTCACAAAGCCCTCTTTCGTGGATCCCGAATAATCGAGATAAATCGAATCGTCCGTAACGAAATTGCTATATTTTTGACCTCTTATCGTAGCTTTGTACCCCGAAGAAGGAAGATGGAAGCAACTGATCTCCCACAGGGGTTCTTGATCCGCGTAATGGGCGTACCAATGGCTAGGATCCTACGCTGCTTTCAAATCCCTGATAGCGGCGACAGTCTCCGCTTCCGGCAAATCCACGCGATAAGTAGGCCAACTACCCCCGTACATGTCATTAAAAGAGCGAGATGGCAAACGAGTGACGTCTTACGCATAATCCCTTAACGAAACCCTCCACTAGAAATCGCGTTATTGAATCGGAAAATGAGTTCGACAATTTCGCTGATTTTCTCTCGGAACAGGGTAAGGTCTTCTAGGCTAGACCCTTCTTTTTGGTATTGAACCCCGCTTTCTTTATCCGAAATCGAAACGAATTCCTCAGACATGAAGAACTGAAGTTCATGAGAATAGAAGAGATTGTCGTAGGGGGTATCCGTTCTAAAAATCGAAACGCCCAAGTAGTTATAGGGATCATATTCCAGTCCCAAGACATCTAATAACGTCGGAACTAGAACATAGGGGCTCGTAATGAAGGAATAGGAGGCAGCTCCAACTTCATCCAAACCATTCTCTTGGCAATAGGCTTTCTTCAACGTGGGGTTTGCAATAAAGTTGATGGTCTTATAACGTTCTGGCAAATAGACGTCATTGTCCTCCACATCATAAACATAGGAGCTAAGCATCTTGTCCGCTTTGCCGCTTTTGTAATAGGAATCATGGTCCCCGTATACGGCGATAATCGTATTCTCGTAGAGGCCTTTGTTACGCAAAGAGGCGACGATTTTCCCCAATGCGGCGTCAAAATCCATGCTCGCGCATTGGAGGTATTCGACTTGTTGCTGAATGGCCAAGGGGTCATCGAGGCAGACGTTCTCCCACAAGCCCGCTTCTTCGGCTTCCTTTAAGCGAGCGTAATATCCTAGGCTCTGGAATTTAGAGAAATTGGGGCAGTTAAATCCATAGGGGCCATGCATGGAGAAAGTCGTGTAGAAGGTATAGAAAGGCTCACCTTGCACGGGAACCATTTGATCCAAGGTCAAATCCACGAACTCGCTGTCCAAAGGATAAGAGCCGTTCCAATGGTTCACGGATTCGATGACTTCGGGGTTCAAGTCATTGGCAAAATAGGTCTTTTCAAAACCAAGGTTCGAGATTTCTTCTCCCCGGTTATAGAAATTCTTGTCGTTATCGTGGAAGAAAGAAGTCGTATATCCTTTTTCTTTTAATAGATTTGGCAAAGAGAAGCAATCGACGACTTCACCAGATTGGACGGCGTCTTGCCTGCCTCCTACCCCGGTGATGCCGATAAATTCCGACATGTTCGTCTTGTTCTTGGAGACGTTACTCGTCATATCGATGGAATCCTGCATCAAAGCCCATAGATTGGGGGTTAAGGTCTCGTTGACGAGGTAGCTGCATCCGGTTTCCACCATGATGGTGATGATATTGAAATTCTCGCACGTCCCTTGTTGAGAAGATGTTACGTGGCGGGGATTCTCTGGCTCGGTTTTACTTTCTCCTCCAAGCCCTGGATTCATGGTGGTAAGAAAATCGCTCCAGCCATAATTCAATAAGCCGAATTCTCCTAGTGACTGCTTCTTTTGGGTTTGAGTGATGAAATTGATCGTCTCAAAAGGGTTTCTACCCGCACCCGAATAATCTTGAACAAGGCACATAGAGGTGATGTTCGTCACCAAGAACAAAACGGCAAGGGCTCCCGATATCGTGATGGGATGTTTCACTTTTTCTTGGAGCTTATCGGGGCGGGACTTCGTTAAAAAATGCGTGCCGACGAGTAGCAAAGCCGCTACAGCATCGATCAGGAAGGAAAATAAAAGCGAACGCCAAGGCATATAGCTCCAATTGAAAACGGCTCCCGCAGCCCCGGCCATCACAAAATAGCTAAAGGAAAAGACGTCCCCGCTGCATTCAAACATCACGAGGTTTAAAAGGACAAGAAGGGAAAAAACCAATCCGGTGACGCAAGTATAAATCCAAGAATATCGGTTGGATTTAAAGAAGAAAATCGGAAGGATCAAAAGAAGATAAAGGGATAATTCCAGCCAGGGGTTCGAGTAATAAAACCGGCCATAAATCATCTCATTGAGCAAAACGTCGAAGGAAGCCAAGAAAAAAAGGAGAATGAGGGAGAGGTAGATTTTCTTCATCAACGAATATTCCTTCATGATTCCTCCTTTCCGCGGACCTTATGTTACGTGACGTTTCGTTTTTAACAAGACGATTTTTTAAATTTTGCTGACAAACAACTTTGTCTGTAAAGACAAGGTAAGTTAAAAAGAATTGGCTTTCTTTTTCAACCCTTTCTCTTTTAAAAGACAAAAGAAAAGACGCATCCTGTCAAGGAACGCGTCAAAATCAGAGAGGAAATTATTTTAGAAGCGCTTGAGCGGCTTCATCGACTTCCGCGGTCACATAGACTTCAAAATGCGGATGGTGAACAAGAGCAGTCGCTGGGAAAGAGGGATCCTCTTCTTCGCGGTAAAGCTTAGCAATCGCTTCGGCTTTATCGACCCCATTGGCGATCAAGGCGATGCGGCGGCTCTTCTTGATCGTTCCAATACCCATCGTGACGGCCTGGGTCGGAACGAGGTTTTTGTCGTTATGGAAGAAACGGGCATTCGCTTCGCGGGTAGAATCGGTTAAATCCACAACGTGGGTCAATGAATGAAAATCGGTGCCCGGTTCATTGAAGCCGATATGGCCATTACGCCCGATGCCAAGGAGCTGGAAGTCCACGCCTCCGGCTTCTTCGATTTCCTTATCGTATCCACCCAGCTCGGAAACGCTCGGGAAATGGGTGTTCCTAGCTTGGATATCGATTTTGGAGAAGAGATTCTCATTCATAAAATAACGATAGGTCTGGTCTTCGAGGGGGCAGGAGAGATATTCGTCGAGGTTGAAGCTTCGGACATCCTTAAACGAGACGCCTTCTGCTTTGGCTTCTTCTGCAATCGCTTGATAAGTTTCCAGAGGGCTAGAGCCGGTGGCTAAGCCTAAAATCGCATGCGGGTTTTCTTTGACGAGTTCCATAAACTCGTGTCCAAGGGCTTTTCCAAGTTCTTCCTTGGATTCAAAAATGAAGATTTTCATGGTTTTATATTATTCCTTCCTTTGCTTTAGAGGGCAAATCCTTCCTTTTGGTAAACAACCTTTCCGTCTCGAATCGTCATCAACACCTCAAACGAGGAATCTAGGAGCACGCAGTCGGCCCGTTTCCCAATTTCAAGGGACCCAATCTCTTTGTCTAAGCCCAGGTTCTTTGCGGGGTTAAGGCTTACGAGGTTGATTAGGTCTGCAAACGTATAGTCTTTCGCTAAAGGAGCCGCGTTTCGCAACGCTTGGTCTAGATGCAAGATGCTTCCGGCAATCGTCCCATCTTCGAGCAACGCCACTCCATTAGAAACGAAAATCTTTTGAGAACCAAGATGGGCTTCCGCACCTTCGGGGAGGTATTTGGCTTCCGTGGAATCGGAAATCAGCACAATGTCCTCCTTCTTTTTGTTCTTGAAAACGAATTCGACGGCTTCTTTGCAAGAGTGATGGAGGTCGGCGATGAGCTCGGTTTTGACCCCATCCGTTAATAAGGCTGCGCCCGTCACCCCGACGTCACGATGATGAAACCGACGTTGGGCGTTGTATAAATGGGTGATGCAATGGATACCAGAACGGAACCCTTGGATTGCGAGAGTTCCCGGGCAATCGGAATGGCCGAGCGAAGCCACGATATCGTGATTTTTGCAATATTCTAGAAAAGCGCCGTTATCATCCCGCTCATAGGCAAAAGTCACTTCTCGGATGAAATTCCCAGAAAGTTTGACCAAACGATCGAGTTCTTCTACGTTTGGCTTCCGAATGAATTCTAAGGCCTGCGCCCCCTTAAAAGTCGGGGAGATGAAGGGCCCTTCTAGATGCACCCCAATGATGCGGGCGCCTGGAGCCTCTTTCTTTTGGTATTCCCTGACGTTTGTTAACGCCTTTTCGATATTTTCCATCGATTCGGTCATCGTCGTGGCAAGGAAGGAGGTCACTCCTTCTTGAACGAGGGCCTTCGACATCGTATCAAGGGAACTTTCTTTCCCATCCATCACGTCGGCTCCATTCGCCCCGTGAATGTGTTCATCGATAAATCCAGGGGCCACATAGATGCCCTCTGGCAAAGAAAGGAGCCCTTCCTCTTCACCGTATCCTTGGATTTTGCCATTTCGGAAAACCAAATGGCACTTCTTCACTCCAGTAGGAAAAACAACCGACGCATTCTTAAATCCTTTGATCATTTGCTTTCTCCTTTTTCGACTAATATCCTTGCTCCCATGATGCCCGCATCGTTACCAAACGAAGCAAAAGCATAGGTATTAGGAGCTAATCCAAGTCGAGGTTCAAAGATATCCTTCGCCCCCATGATGCCCCCGCCTAAAATAAGACGATCGGGATGCAAGCCGTTTTGAACATTCTGCAATAATAAACGTAACCAGGTGCTATATTGGTCGAGCGCTTCTACTGCCCTTTCATCTTCATGACGCGCCTTGTCGAATAAATCAAACGTGGAGACGCTTCTCCCAAAGGCTTTGTAGGCCAGACGTTTCAAGGAAGCGGTATTGAGATACATCTCCGCGCATCCCCTTTTGCCACAAGGGCATACCCTCCCCCCTTCGATTAGGGATTTATGGCCATAATCGGATGCTTCATCGTGAAGGATTTTCCCTTCATCGAGGGTAGCACACCCTAACCCCGTTCCAAAAGTCAGCATCGTGATACGCTTGGCCTTGGGAAAGCGCGTAGATTCAGCAAGCAAAGCCCCCACGGCATCGTTTTCGATCACCACGGGGCGTTGGAAATCTTCTTCCAAGCGCTTTTTCACGTTCATCCCGACTAAGACGGGAATGTTATTCACCTTGACGAACGATCCGTCTTTTCCAAGATCCCCGGCAGAGACCACTCCAATCGCATCGATCTCCCCATAAGAATCCAGAAGACCATTCACGCAGGAGAAAATTTGACGGTAGACCGTTGAGGCTCCTTTAAAGGCGAAAGTAGGAACCCGGTTGGTCCCCTTTAATTGATCGCCATCAAAATAACCGCCTTTGATGGCGCTTCCGCCAATATCAAGCCCGACGATGCGCATCATTATTTTCGAAGCAGCTCCTCGATGAATTCATCCATCTGTTTTTCTTGTCTTTCCATATCCAAAAGCAAAGCAAATTGGTCGCGGGCGCGGACTAAATTGTGACCTTCATAAGCCGTATGGAAATAGACGTCGCCGTCGAGATAGTCCGCCAAGAAGCGGATACCGCATTCATAGGTTAATAGCATGGAGCAATAAGGGAACAAACGGATTTCTTTTTCCGTTAAGCTTCCCGCAGCCCCTTCGACAAACCCTTTCGCGTAGGCTTTGAACATCTCGAGGTCAAAATGAATCTTCGACGTATCTTTTTCGTCTTCCGCGCAAGTATTGGCCCCGAAGCGGATCGAATCGCCAAAATCATAAAGGGCGCTGCCCGGCATAATGGTATCCAAGTCCAAAATGCAAAGGGGTTTGGTGCCCAATTTATCAAACATGATGTTATTAAGTTTGGTGTCGTTATGAGTGGTGCGCAGCGGTAAAGATCCGTCTTTCAATCCATCGACGATCTTCGAAAGTTTGTCTTTTCTTTCTAAGGCTAGGTTCACGACATCCATGCAGTCCTTCTTGCGGTTCAAGGGGTCTTTGGCAATGGAAGCCTCCAAGTCCTTGAAACGTTTCGGGGTATCATGGAAATGGGGGATGACTTCATAAAGATCGGAAGCCGGGTATTCAGAAAGCAAATGTTGGAAACGTCCAAAGGCCTTCGCGGCTTCTTGGAATAATTCGGGGCTTTTGGGGGAGTCATAGCTCATGCCTTCGATGAAAAGATAGACGCGCCATAAATGGCCGCATTCATCCACCCAATAGCATTTCCCATCATCGCTAGGGACTAGATTCAAGCATTCCTGGTCGGGGTTGCCGCCTTCTTCAATGATTTTCTTTCTTAAAAAGGAAGTGACTCCTGCAATGTTATGCATGACTTCCAAGGGTTTCTTGAAAGCCGTGGGGGAAAGGCGTTGAAGCAAATATTCGCCTTGATCCGTCACCACGCGGAAGGTGTCGTTAATATGGCCTTGAGTAATGCGGACAAAGCTTTGGAAAGCCCCACAGGCGGAAAAATGGCGGATTGCTCCCTCCACCATCGTTTGATCAGCAGCAGAATTCATCATGTTTTTATCCTCGGATTCTTAAGAGAATCGAAATTCCACTTTCAATGCTAACGAAACACCGTTGGGTTTTCAAATCTAACGAGACAATTGGCTTAGAATTCGCAAAAATCAGGCAAAAAACCCTGTATTTCAAGACTGAGAATATCGTCAAACTCCACGCTAAGCCCTTCTTCGAGGACTAAACGCTTCTCTTCTTCTTTGACGCGTTTCACTTTCGCAGAGATGGTTCGAATTTCCCCGCCTTCCTTCTTCGCATCCTTTTGAAAATAAGTCAGCCGAACAGGATGAGGGGGTTGTTGCTCGCTAAGAAAGCGAAGGCCTTCGGAGATTTTTGTTTTTTCCTCCTGACTTAATAGCGGTTTCTTTTTGGTTTCTCTCCCCGTTTCTTCAATTTGGTCTTCATAGCCATCCAAGGCGGCGAAAGGCATAAACTGAGCGGCGCGAGAAAGGCGGCCCATCGGACGATGAGACAAAGAAACATGATGCTTCAAAGAAAGCATATCCGCGTATTGGGGATTCACGCCTTATGACCTCCGATTTGTTCGTTCCTTTGCTTCATCGTGGCCCCTTCTTCGAGGTTCATTCCTTTTAATACAGCGTTTTTCCCGTATTTTTCTTTGATTTGAAGAACCGCTTTTTGAAGGGCGTGTTCCTTGTTCTCTTTTTCGGTTTCTTGTTTTTCTTTTTCCAGATGCTTCGAAATATCTTCAAAGAGGCTCAGCTGCTCGTAATCAGGAGAATAACGCTTGGCTTCTTCTAAAGTGCAAACCGGCGACAAGGTGATATTAACCCGACGAACTTTTAAGTCGGGATTCATGATTCGACGGTAAATCCGTTCGATGGCTTCGCGAAGTTTTTGGCTGGAGGAGGTAAATCCTCCTAGCGAGACCGCACCATGGACGGATTTAGGAACTTTTCGCCCATATCGATCTGTTTCATAAGCCCCATGATAAGTTTCGTCCACCTCGCGGTCAAAACCTAAAACGAGACCGATCTGTTCGCAGACAAGGCCTTTTTTGACTAAATCTAGTCCCAGGGAATCCGCCATTTCTTTAACAACCAATAACCCCTTTTGGTAACCGTAGGGACTAGAAAGGACTTGGCCCGAATTCAAAATATGATGGTCGGGTTCATAGGAATGGATGTCTTGGATGGTGGTTGGCTCATATCCCCAAGCATGATCAATCAATAATTCCGCGTTGATGCCAAAAGTAGAATAAAGAACGTCTTCATCTACCAGCGACTGCCTGCAGATATCCCCCATCGTGAATAAGTTTAAAGCAGCTAAACGATTCACCGTCCCCGGGCCCACCCGCCAAAAGTCTTTGAGGGGTTGATGGTCCCATAATTGCTCTCGGTATTCTTTTTCATTCAAAGAAGCGATGCGGACCCCGTCTTTATCCGCGGGGATGTGTTTGGCCACGATATCCATCGCGACTTTGGCTAAATATAGATTCGTTCCAATGCCGCCGGTGGCCGTGATTCCTGTTTCGGCATAAACCTCGGAAATCAAGCGTCTTGCAAGTTCATGGGAAGTTAATCCCAAGGGCTTTAAATAAGCTGTCACATCCATAAAGACCTCATCGATCGAATAGACGTGGATATCTTCCTTGGCGATGGTTTTAAGGTAAATGGAATAAATTTTCGACGACACTTCGAGATAACGAGCCATTCGAGGCGGGGCAATCACGAAATCGAGTTCGAGGGAAGGGTCGTTCGATAAGGCGTTCGCATCCGTGCTTTTGCCTTTGAAAACTCCGCCTGGAGCCTTTTGAAGTCTTTTCGCGTTGATTTCTCGCACGGCTTGCTTCACTTCAAATAGTCTCGCTCTCCCAGGTAACCCATAGGCTTTTAAGGAGGGAGAGATTGCAAGACAAATCGTTTTATCGGTACGGGAGGAGTCGGCCACGACCAAATGGGTCGATAAGGGATCATATCCCCCATCCACCGCTTCTACCGAGGCGTAGAAGGATTTGAGGTCGATTGCAAAATAGGTCCGTTCCATCCTTTTAAAGGATAGACGCGCCACGCCTCCTCTTCAAATTAGAAACTCGTTTTCAACGATTTACGAATTTGAATTCAATGGATCGTTTCGTTGCCAAAATTGCACGGCCTTTTCAATCCAGCCTTCCGCTGGGGTTCCAATGCCCGCGCCCCAACCATGAACGTTCCCTTCTACTTCCAGGAGTTCAAAGGGGACACCGTGCTTTTGAAGGGCTTCTTTCATCAATAGGCTATTTTGAAACGGCGCGAAAAAACGTTTTTGCGTTGTCAAATAAAGGTGGCCGGGTACTCTTCGTCTACTTGTTTTTCAATCGAATAGACATCTTGAACTTCTTTCTCTTAAGCGCGACTGCCCAATAGATTCTTGCGACTGCCAACATGGGCGAATCCCCCCATCGTGATGAGCGGGTAGCAAAGAATCACGGCTCCTGGCTTTTTGAATCCGGCTTTTTGATAACCCAGGGTTTTCCGTTCCCCAAGTCGCGGCCAGGTGACCGCCAGCCGAGAAGCCGCATAACGCGCATCTATTTGCAGCCTTTCATTCCTTGCAATGGTCAAAAATATAGGCAAGCGCGGCGGGAACATCATCT
This sequence comes from uncultured Bacilli bacterium, assembly GCA_934700895.1. GTDB lineage: Bacteria > Bacillota_I > Bacilli_A > RFN20 > CAG-826 > Alloenteromonas. The sequence goes on along the minus strand of CAKUXV010000003.1, from coordinate 59,241 downwards.
ATCGGTTCCGTGGGGTGAGTCATTTTGCCAATCGTGTAATTAACAATAAAAGTGTTATAGCCAAAATCATTGAGCTTTAATGCGGTGGAATATCCTTCTGCCAAGGAACAGACATCTCCATATCGTCCACCTGGGAATAGCAATGCAAACGGAGCCCCGTTGTCAACGACAAAAACATAGACCCCCATGTCTTTCTTTTTTTGAATGGGGTATAGAAAACACTGCCCTCATCCATGCGAGAACACATTTGATTCAACGTATCCGCGGTATCTTGGGCGTTAAGAAGATAAAACAAGGAAAGGGTTTTGATGGAATACACCTGCATCATGGTCGCGATTTGCCCATAAAATCGTACAGGTATGCCTCCATTTTCGGTGTCCACCACTTTAGATAGCCTGCCCTCGTAGGATGAATGCGGTCCGCCATATAAAGGGAGCGTTCTTCCTCCGTGATGACGTTGAAATCCGCATCACGGTAAAAATCGATCACCCCGATGCCGTGTTTTTGCTGAATTTCATCCAGCACATCCACCATATCGGAATACGGCTTGCTTTCGTAATAGGGGTTCGTATAAAAAACGATAGGGCAGTTCCAGGTATCCGTTACGTAAGAGATTATCGTTTCGATGGCTCCGCATACCGTGGAAACGTTGTAGTCAGAAACTCCATTTGCAGCCACTTCCCCCAGAGGTTTCTTTTGAGTGGCATCATTCGTAGAAAGCTGGCATACGAACAAATCGAACGCCCGACTCTTATCTACTTTTTTAAGGCGGCGAAAATAGGAATTCATTCCATCCACAAGGGTAGTGCCGCTGACGGCTTCCTTGCAAAATGTCGTTCCATTTCGCTTGGCGATGTATTCGGGAAAAGCCGTGTGCATAGAACTCGCCCCATAAGTCACGGAAGAGCCAAGGTATAAAATATCTTTCCCCTTCAAGGGGCTAGAAGGCAATTCTTCGACGTTATCCAGGCCATATTGGTTCGAATTCCCTTCCAGTTTAGCAAACCGGCTGTCCGCCAGCCCTGAAAAAGGACCCCACGTCCATTGATAACCACAAAAGGCAATCCAGCCCGTGATCAAAGCCACAGTTCCAACGCATGTGCTGGAAACGATAATGGCCACCTTCTTTTTGGATTTCTTCTTTTTGTCGCCCATAGCAATCCTCCCAAGGCCTTGCGATAATCCTTTATCGCCGCTAGCAGGGCAAAGACAGTAGCCTTGCCCGAAAAAGAATCAAAGGTTTAAACGCATTGTCCTTCGAGGCATCATTTGCTTTTAAGAAGGATTGCTGCGCAAAAGAACTAAATCGTGAATTCGTAATGGCCAGGCTTTAAGTGCTTGCTAACGCCATGGAAAACAAAATCCGCAGTCGTGTTGCAGGGGATATCAAGAAGGAAACGCGTTTCTTCCTTGGTCACCTCAAAGGACAAAGCCACCTTGCCATAGACGCTAGAATAGGAAGCAGAGGCCTGCGTTTCCTTTCCTCCGATAATCGGAGTCAACAGGAAATGGTTCTCGCCGTCTACATGGATTCCGCACATTCCGCGCATTAACCATTCGACAAGAGCACCCTTCGAATAATGGTTCAAAGAGGCGATGCCGGCTTCCGACTTCGGTCCTTCCCAGCCTTCCCAAATGGTGCCCGTATCGTTTTTGGCCATGAATAGCCAACCGGGGCATTCTTCGTTTTCAAGCAACCGATAGGCGTGCTTTGGATCAATCGTCGATAGGACATCGAGGATGAAGGGGGTGGATAAGAATCCCGTCCCTAGCCTCCACTTATAATGATCCAAGGCTTCGATGAGGCGCTTTTTCGCATATTCGGTTTGCTCTTCGTCTAGCAAATTCATATACAGGGGCCGCACCAATTCGGCTTGGCGATCCGTATCCAAAGGGAATCTTTTGGTTTTTCTTAGAGCCTGATAGGCAGCCTTTGCCCCTTCTGAACGCATTTTGACTTTCTCGTAAAAATCATCGTGGGGTTTGCCGAGGATATCGGAAATCTTAAGGAAAATCGATAGCACCCAAGCGGTATAAGCCGTGGAGACTTCCGGGTGAGGTTCTGCAAAATCCAGCCAATTGAATTTCTTCACGTCGGCCGGTTCCGCCCATTCGCCATAGCTTTGCCCGCAGTTGACCGCATATTTGGCATACCGGTGTTTTAAATGCATCGGTTTGGCAAACACGCCACCCCATTTTCCTTGACGGCGCATCATGAATTTGGCGTAACGCGTCATCCCGGCATAATAACGTTTTAGAAAACGCTCATCCCCATATTTCAAATAAGCATAATAAGGCATCAAAATGCCAACATCAGCCCAGCCTACCGATCCATTCATGACGAACATGAACCAGTCTTCCGCGTTAAAAGGGGCAATCTGAGGGAGTCTTCCCGAACGGTATTGACGGTCATAAACGTCGTCGAGGTGTTTCGCGGCGAACGGGGCATAATCCACTAGATACGAAGCCGTATTGAAGAAGACTTGACTATCGCCCGTCCAACCCATTCTTTCGCGCGTCGGACAGTCCGTAGGAACGTCGATCGAATTCGATTTTAAGCTCCAAAGCGCGTTCCGGTAGAACGTATTAATGAGAGGGTTATTGCATTCAAAATGCGAGGTTTCTTCGAAACGACTATAGATGGCGATTTGATGGAGGTTTTCCTTTTGGATATCGGGTTCTCCCACGACCTCCACGTAACGGAAACCGCCGAAATAGAATTTGGTCTTATAGACGTTATGGCCTTCCTTGCAAATATAATGGATTTCTTGCAAAGGAGTTCTTTTTCCTTTGTGGATGCATTGGACGTTTCTTAACGTCACTTCCCCTTCTTCATCTAGCATCTCACCCATTCGGATGTCGATTTTTTGTCCGGCTTTGGCGTTGACTTCAAAGGAAAGATAGCCGGCGAGATTTTGTTTGAAGCAGAAAATCTTCTTATTCGGGGCTTTTTGGAGTACTTCCGTGGCAAGGAAAGATTCGTTCTCCGTTAAAGGCAATTGATTGTTGGGGACGACGTTAGCTTTGACTTTCACTACGCGCGCTTTTCCCGAATAAGAATAAGTTTTTCTTGCATCCACGATTTCACCATCTTTTAAGTCGGCAAGGCGGATGGGTCCGTCGTTGCTCCAGCTAAAGCTACCATCCGAAACGATGACGTTTTTGGTTCCGTCGTCGTTAAGGATCTCTAGTTGGGCGAGGAGTTTCGTTTGCTTGCCAAAGACATCGTATCTGCCCTTGGCCCCGATGGAGCCGCGGTACCAGCCATCCGCGAGCAGCAAATTCAAACGGTTCTCCCCTTCTTTCAATAAAGAAGTCACATCATAGGCTTGATGGACGACGCGCTTCCGGTAATCTGTGGACCCTGGCATTAAGACGCGGTCCCCAACCTTATTCCCGTTAATCGAAGCTTCATATAACCCAAGGGCCGTGATATATAAACGAGCTTTTTTGACGGATTTGGAAACAAAGACTTTTTGAAATCCATCGACTGGGTAACGATTTTTCTTGTTGGGGGAATAATCTCCGCTAATCCAGGAAGCTTTCCAATCGGAGGGGGACAGCAACCCGATTTCAAAGGAATGGGTTTGACTTTCCTCGCCCCAATGCCCTTCTTGGTCTTGGAGGATCAAGGTGAAATCCACGTGGTCCCGAGAAGATAATTCTTGCGGGAAATCTAGATGCATGGAGGAGGTTTTTTCTTCCATGATGACGGGTTTTCCTCCGTTAACGGAATAAATCAAACGGACGGTTTGTTGGAAACCTTCCCCTTCCGCGTTCCAAAATAAGCGGGGACAGGGAGTGGCAATCCCAATCGGATTATCAAGGTATTCAGTTAGAATTCGAACGGCTTTCATGCTTATGCCCCCTTGTCGGATTTTGCTAACGCGGCTTGGTAACGGGCGTATTGCTTCTCTCCATAGGCTTCTTCTTTGGCCCAGAAGGCATCAAAGTCGGCTTTCTTCTTGGCCCGTTTTTGTTCCAAGGCAGCCTTCTTCTCTTCGCTTAACGCTTGGAATTTGGCTTCGCGCTTCGCTTCGGCTTTGTCGGCTTTTGCTTTGATTTTCTCTTCGGCAAGGCGTTCTTTTTCTAAACGCTTCGCTTTCTTTTCCTCCGCGGATTTCTTCATCTCCGCGGCTTTTTCTTCATAATTCCAGCCCTTTGCTTTGCATTGTTCTTCCAAGGCTTTGAGCCCATCGGCTAAAGCTTCCGCATCTTCGAGTTCAAGACGTTTGGCATTGCGAGTGCTCGCCGGTTCCCAAACCTTGCCTTCTTTAGCAAAGGCGGCTTTTTCTCTTTCGACCAAGACGGTTTGTTTTTTGGCGATCGTCTTTTCGACGTTGACGAAAATCAAAAGAACGGCGTTGACAATACCCGTGATGACTTCTAACCCAACAAAGAGGAAGGTGAAGACGTTATTGGTCGCATCGTTTTGGACGAAGCTCACATAATCGATTCCACCCGTGATGAAGTGCTTTTGAATGGCGTTGGCGATGTCGCCGATTTGATCCGCGGCAACGGGAGCTTGATAACCGGTTTTAGAAAGAATGAAATTGAAGACACCGGTGCAGACTCCAACCATGGCAACGGAGATGATGGAATAGATGGACATGGCGCAGCCATCCGCGCGGAAGCCGGTCTTCCATTCAATGTGGTCCAAGCAGTCCGCAAAGAGAGCCATAAAAACATATGCCCCAGGCAGTCCACCGATGTTTTTGATGAATTGGCCAATGAGAACCACCACCATATTTTTCGGCTGGACAAAGCAAATAAGGGAGCCAAAAGCTAGTAGCAATAAGCCAACCACGGTGACGTTGCGTTTGCCAAATTTTTTGGCTAACGGCCACACGGCAAAGATGCCGATGCCCATGGGGATTCCGCCGATAACGGAAACCATCGTCTGGGTGATCCCGTCGTTATAGGTCCCAAGGACGTAGTTGCAGTAATAAACTAGAGACGAATTCTTGAAGACGCTAGCAATCGTATTGATCAAGAAATAAAGGCAAAGGAAGATGAAATAACGATCCGTGAAAAGAGCTTTTAGTTGGAGCAAGAAGGGGATCTTTTCTTCTTTCTCTTCTCCCTTTTCCTCGGTGATGCGTTCCTTGGTGAAATAGTATTCAAGTAAGGTTAACGGCAAAGCAATCGCGGAGAGGATACCCATGACGAGGATCCAAAGTTCTTTGGAAATTCCAATCAAGGGCATGATGGCCATCGGGAAGACCAAAGCGACAAGGATTCCCGACATCATGATGGTCGCAATTTGGTTGAAGACGGATAACCCGCCGCGTTGTTGAGAATTGCGGGTAGAAAGCGGGACCATCAGGTTATGCGACATGTTGAAGATCGTATAGGCAAACGAATAGAACAGGTTGTAGCTTAAAACAATCCAAACGAGTTCCACGGCTAAGTTGCCTTCGGGAACAGTGAAAAGCAAGACGCCCGTGATGGCAAGCAAAGGGGCCGAGAGCAAAATCCAAGGACGGGCTTTTCCTTGCTTGGTTTTGGTTCTATCGATGATATAGCCCATCAAAATGTTGGTGAGACAGTCGATGATCTTGGAAAGAATCGGGAAAAGGAAAAGGAAGAACCCGCCCCAAACCCAATTGAGTTTCAAAACGTCGGTATAATAGATGTTAAGATAAGTCGCGAAGACGGCGTTTAGAAGCAAAGCCCCCGCAGGACCAACCAAATACCCGAGCCACTTCTCTTTGCCCGTGACGTTTTTGGACTGGACGCGGCTATTGAAGAAACGGCCGCTTAATTTTTGCTTACTTGCCATATTTTTTGTTCTCCTTCTTTTCTTTATGGAAGTTTTTAATTGCCTTAATGGGGTGATTATTCACTAGGCCTTCGAGGAGGAGGGCGAGTTCGTAATTGAACATGCCTCCGCTAGAGAAACAAAGGGACCGCAGCGAGTTCGCCGGCATAAGACGGCGGACGAAATTCCCGGCTTTCATTTCGGAAGCCCGTTTCACGGGGTCTTTGATTTTCTTGCCTTTTTTGTATTGAAGTTCTCCCCCAAAATAAGAGGTGGCTTTGCGGAACATCTTGCCAAATCCGGTACGATATTCTAGAAGCGGCGTTTCTAGGGTATAGGGCCTTTTGCCTGGGACATGGGGGCGATATTCCACACCAATCCGCTTGCAGAATTCTTCATCGCTGATACCAAGTTCTAGCGGCGCGTTGTAGTCTCCTTCTTCCCCATCAATCGATACTTCTTTTTGGAAGGGAGTCTCGACAACGGAGAACCCGCAGTGAAAAAGGTATTCTCCTTTTTGAACGCTTAAGCGATCCTTGGACGCATCATAGGAAGAAAGATGCTCCAAGGGGCAATCCCATTCCAATGCCTTTTCTTCTTGCGGTTCCAAATAGACCTTCTTGAAGGAAACGAGTTCTTTCTTAGGCCCAACACGTGGTTTAGTCGCATAGATTTGAAGAACCGTTTTTCCACCCACGTGTCCCGTGTTTCTGACAAGGGCGGTGAAATGAATTCTATTTTCTTCGACTTTTGCTTCAAAAGAAGAGATGGCAAACGTCGTGTAGGAAAGCCCATATCCAAAGGGGTAACGGACTTCCTTATTCACGGTTTCGTAATAACGGTAACCGCAATAGACCTCATCCTTATAATATTCGATTGGTGAGGACGTGTAGTCCTTGGCCAAGGGAACGTCTTCATAATGGAAGGGCCAAGTTTGGGCTAAGTGGCCAGAGGGGTTTGCTTCACCGAAGAGGAGTTTGGTTCCCGCTTCCCCAACCCCTTCTCCCGCCGGGCCGAGGTTCAAAATAGCGGTAACCAAATCGAGCCCATCGAGGTCCACCGGGGTGCCCGTGGACATCAGGAACACAATGGGCTTACCGAGTTTTTGAAGTTCGAGAAGCAAATGGAATTGATTCTCGGGCATATGGAGAGAGGTTTTATCGAAACCTTCCGATTCATCGAAATCGCTTAATCCGCCGAAGAAAACGATGACGTCTTTCTTTTGGGCGAGTTCTAAGGCCTCCGCTTCTTTCTTGACGTCCACTTTGTTTTCGCCATCTTCATATCCCGCGGCGAATTCATAGGAGATCTTTCTCTTTTTGAAGGCGTCTTCGAAGGTGGATAAGAGGTAAGGGGTAAGCATGGAAGATCCCGATCCCTGATAACGCATATGGACGAAGAAATCGCCGATGACGGCAAGGGAGGATTCTTTCTTTAACGGCAAGATGCCTTGGTCATTTCGAAGCAAAACGGCTCCGTCCACGGCAAGTTTCACCGCGAGTTCAGCATTGGAATCTAAAATCTCTTTGCCGACTTTTTCTTTCTTTTCGGTCCATTTTGCGACTTCTAGCATCGGAAGAATCGCTTCGTTGAGTTCTTCCTCTTTGAGGTTCCCCTGTTCGACCGCTTCTTTGACGATGCGGACATTATGGACGGTGCAGCCCGGCATTTCGAGGTTCAATCCGTTTTGAAGGGCTTCGACCTTATCGTGAGTTCCGCCCCAATCGGTCATGACTAAACCCTGGAAGCCGAATTCATCGCGAAGCTTATCCTTTAATAAATAAGCGTTCTCCGAACAAAAAACATGATTGACTTGATTATAGGCGGTCATTACGGCATAGGGGTGGCCGACGCGAACCGCGTACTCGAAATTGCGGAGATAGATTTCGCTTAAGGCGCGTTTGGAAACGATAGAATCACCGACGAAACGATATTTCTCGTTGCCATTGCAGCAATAATGCTTCAAGCAGGCGCCGGCTCCGCTACGCTGAACTCCAAGGCTGAATTGGCCTGCGAACAATCCGCTTAATAGAGGGTCTTCGGAATAATATTCGAAGTTTCTTCCGCATAAGGGGTTTCTTTGGATGTTTAAGGCGGGGCCCAGCAATAAATCTACGCCGAAATAGGCGCATTCTTTGCCAATGGCTTCTCCTTCTAAATAGAAGTCTTCTTCATCCCAGCTGTTGGCGAGGCAGGAACCGACGGGAAAGACACTTGTTGGTTGGGAATCGCTTACCCCAGCAAGCGAATCGCTTTTGACGTTCGGCATGCGTAAGCCTGAGGGGCCATCGCAAAGAAAAAGGGATCGGAAGGACCCTCTTTCCGCGGTGCGGTTGGGGCTCACTCCAGCGGTGAGCTGGGCTTTATCTTTTAGACTAACCGAAGACAAAGCGTTTTCAATTTCTTGTTTGTCCATAGATGAAAGGGCTTTCAATGTAAACCATTATATCGGTTACCTTCTTTTTCCACTTATCTATTCTTATTTTATACTTATATAATCTTCTATAGATGAAAATCGATAAAGCTTTCCTCCTTTCCAACACTTCTTCCCTCTCCGGACTTCCCATTGTCTGGTATCGGAAGGGAAAAATCCATGTCCTATTCGGTTTAAAAGGGTTTCCTTTATCTCCTTTTGGGCTCGTGGAGAAAGAAATTCTCGAAGCCAAAGAAGAAATTGGATACCGTTTCGACGCCTTTTCTAACGGCTATGTCTTTTTTAAGACCAGAGAAGAGCTTGTTATCATCGGACCCGCCCGTGAAATCCCTTTGTCTTCTCAGCAAGCCCACGGTTTTGCTTATGCCCTTGGCGTCCCCGTGTCCGATTGGGGCGCCTTTCAACGCGGGTTGAAAGAATGGACCCCGATGCCTTTATCCGCATTGTTGTTGTCTTCTTTAAGCCTCTACCATGTTTTTACCGGCAAAAAAGTCGCCTTCGAAGAACTTTTCCCGCGATTGTCCTCTCCTTCTTCTAGCGAAAGTAAGCCCAATTCCCAAGAATTCAAGGTAGAATCCCATTCCTCTTCTTATAGCGCGGAACGTCAAATCCTCTCCTTTATCCAAAATGGAGACATAGAAGGGCTGAAAAAATGGGTCTCTTCCATCCCATCCGTGCGTCCAGGAACGACCTCCACCTCCATGGATACCCAAACCAAGAACCTTTTCGTCACGACGGTTACGCTAGTCTCGCGTTGCGCGATTTCCGCGGGATTAGACATGGATTTAGCTTTAGGCATTTCCGATTCCTATCTTCAACGCGTGGAACCTTTATTCCATGACGCGATCATCGCCTTGCAGTATCAAATGCTTATGGATTACGCGACCCGCGTCCATCAACTCGGCGATGGCGGACCCTTATCGAAAAAAGTGGCTAGTTATGTCCAAGCCCATTGGTCGGAGGCAATTCGATTACAAGACCTTGCTTCTTCTTTTTCCATGAGCGTCCCTTCTTTATGCGCCAAATTCAAAAAAGAAACGGGGCAGGGGGTTACTCATTTCATTTTGAAGATGAAGATCAAAGAGGCGGAACGAGAATTAATCGAATCCGACCGTTCGATCAGCGAGATTGCCTTTTACCTAGGGTTTTCTTCTCCCGCCCATTTCTCCAAGGACTTTTCCGCCTTAAATTCCATGAGCCCCTCCGAGTATCGGAAAAAGAATTCGAATGCTTCCTTATCCCCAAACCGCGTTGCTTGAAGTAATATTTCTATATTTAGGAGTAAAGCCATGAACCCGATTTACATTGCTAGTGATATTCACGGAAGCCTCTATTACGCGAAACTCTTCTTTGAAAAAGTAGATAAGGCCAATCCCTTTAAGGTGATTTTATTGGGGGATTGCTACTATAACGGGGCAAGAAATACACCTCCCAAGGACTATTCCCCCAAAGACGTCGTGGTTTTATTAAATGCCCACGCGGACAAAATCATCTGCACGAAAGGCAACTGCGAATCGGAAGTGGACCAATGGGTCAGCGAATTCCCAATTATCGATATGGCTAGCCTTTATTTCTTCAATAAGGAAATCACCGCCTGCCACGGCCACCATTATGGATTCGAAAATCTCCCCAAACACCCCGGGGACATCTTCTTGCAGGGCCATACCCACATTGGGGTTTTGGAGAAGAAAGGCGATTTGATATTAGGAAACCCCGGCTCCGTGTCTTTGCCGAAAGACGGCCATCATTCTTATATGGTCATGGACGAAAAAGGCATCGAATTACGGGACTTATTGACCGATGAAGTCTTAAAGTCCGTCGCCATCTAACCCTTACCGTTATTTTACATTCGTGCGCGTGTTAGCGCTTTCTTCAAGGAATCTATAGCATTTTTCCTTACATTTTGGCTATGATGAAGGAATCAATTGAACGGAACTAGAAATGAAAACTGCGATACCTCTCTTCGCCGATTCCGCCTCTACCCCCATTTGGATCCCGATTTTGCTTTTAATCGGCGGGTTGGGTGCTTTGTTCGTGGGCATGAATATGCTTCAGGCCTCGACGGAAAAACTTGCGACCGGTGGGCTTAAAAAGCTCTTTGCCAAAACGGCGAAATCCAAATTCGCCGGGGTAGGCATCGGAACCCTCGCCACGATGATCATGCAATCTAGCGGGGCCACCACCATCATGGTCGTTGGTTTTGTTAACGCTGGGGTCATGAGTTTGGTTCAAGCCGCTACCTACATTATGGGTGCGAATATCGGCACGACCATCACCGCTCAAATCGTCGCTTTAGGCGGACTCAATTCCTCTTCCTTCCCCCTAACCGAAATCATCATCTCGCTGACTTTGGTAGGGGTTTTATTACGCCTTTTCTTCGCCAAAAAATTCCCCAAGGTCGCTTCGGCGGGCGATATGGTCACGGGACTTGGCCTCCTTTTCCTTGGCTTAGAGACCATGACAACCAACATGCAATCCATGTTTTTAAGCAACGAAGGCTTAAAAGACGTCTTGACGTCCCTTGCGAATCCCTTCTTGCTTTTGCTTATCGGCATCGTTTTAACCGCGCTTGCCCAGTCAAGTAGCGCTGTCACTTCGATCGTCCTTGCCATGGCCATGGCGGGGGCGGTAGTCGGAGGGCATGGCAATGGGGTTCTCTATTTGATTTTAGGTTCCAATATCGGTTCTTGTTCCACCGCCTTATTGTCCGCAATTGGCTCGACGACTAACGGCAAACGCGCTTCCGTCATCCATTTGCTCTTTAACGTCTTCGGCAGCTTGATTTTCTTCATCATTCTTCTTTGCTGGCCAGCTGCAATGGAAAGCACCTTTGAAAGATGGTTCCCGGGAAGCCCTGCGATCCAAATCGCCATGTTTCATACCTTCTTCAACCTCATCTGCACGTTCTTGTTCCTCCCCTTCACCAAGGGGTTGGTCTTCTTGGCAACCAAAATCGTCCCCGAGAAAGGAAAACATTCGGAAGCCGATTTGCTCGACCCTCGCTTCTTAACCACTCCTGAACTAGCGTTAACCCAAGCGATTTCTTATTACCACATCATGGCCAAAGCCGCTTTGGACGATTTAAATATCTCCCTCCAGGCCTTCATGGATAAGAAACAGGAAAAAGAAAAAGTCGACGGAGAAGAAACCCGGGTTCTAAGAATGTCCCGCGACTTAAGTTCCTTCTTGGTTCAAATCGCCGCAAAGGGGGTTAGTCCCGAATCCCAGAAGCGAATTTCCAGGATGCAGTTAGATATCGCCGACATCGTCCGTTTAACCGAAGTCGCGGATAATATCACCGGCTATACCCGTCATGAAGTCGAAGAGAATCTTATCTTCTCCCCCGTCGTCATGACCGAGCTTCAGGCCATGCAAAAAAACATCAACACGATGTTCGCTCAAACGACCTTAATCGTGGATCATCCCGATTTAGAACGCTTAAAGAAAACGAGGGCGATGGAAGACGCCATCGACGACCAACGTACCCAGATGGTCCACGGGCATTTGAAACGTTTAGAGAATGGGGAATGCAAACCTCAAAGCTCCAACGTCTTCATCAATCTCGTGGGCAACTTGGAACGTTGCGGTGACCACTTGAACTTCATTGCTGAGCGTTCCTGCAGCGACTTGTTGCCCCAAAATAACGACGACGTCATATCGTTACACCCATAAGATTAAGAATAGAAAACCGCTTCTATTAAAGCAATTCGTTTATCGCGCGATTGGAGAAGGCGATATCAGGCATTCAGCGTGGGGCAGAATTGCTCCATAAGTCTTATGATGAAGCGGCAACCTATTGTTCTTTTTCCGAGGATTGATCCATGGACTTTATTAGCAGTGACGCCAGAGCCTGGATCGATTTTAAGGTAATCGATTGTGCTTCTTTGCCGTTCAAACTTCCCTATACCTACATCACGTTCAAGGAATCCATGGAATCGGAAATTCTAAGTCCGGCTGAGTTTTTGGATGAACTTGTTGCCGCGGGTCTAGTTGGAGTGGATATCACCATCGAATAATACCTTTTAGCGGATCGTTGGGGCAACACTTATCTCAAACTATCCGTTCCAGATCGCATTGCCAAACAAAGGGGAATCGTATTATTAACAGGAGATAAAGCATTGAGAAAAGTCGCGAGCCAAGAAGGAGCTTCAACCCTTGGAACATTAGGAGTTTTAGATCGTCTTTTTAATGCAACTATATTGCTAAAGACGAATATCTAGCCCGCATCACTTCTTTGAAACAACATAATGGCTATGAAGTTCGTCTCCCAATTGATGAACTAGACAGCGTTTAGAAAAAGACAAATAGAAAGTTTCGATAACGATGGGTGCTCATAAGAAAAGAGGCGCGAACGCGCCCCTTTACTGTTCGTATCAGATTAGGCTTTCTCGAAGGTGAGCCCCGAAATATTCTTTTCAGTTTTGGGATCGGTAATCTCAACGTTCGCCGGTTGGTAAGTTAAACCAGTATAGTTGGAGTGCATGGCTTCCGCTAACCTAGAGGCCTTCACAGTCGAATTCACAACAGTCGGCTCAGTAAAATTGCCACCACGGCCAAACAAAGATGCCAGACTATATCCAGTCGCATCGAATATACAATCTTTGACGGTGACTCCCATGAAACGACTAGCGGCCAAATACCCTTTGTTATCCTCGGTTGTTGCCTCAACATCGCCTTTTAAATTATCTCTTCCATATTTAATGACAGTTTTGACGTTCTCCAAACGAACTGCGTTTACGTTTTTTGCTAGCAAACATGTCGTGCCGAAGTTGCTGTAATAATAGTCGTTAATAGTTAAATTCTTAATTGTGGCGCCATCCAGGTTTTTAAATGCGCCCTTGTCTCCGCCCGACTTATAATCTATCGCGTATCCGCAACCGTCGAAAACACCAGAGAAAGAAGCCTTCCAATCGAAGAAAGTTTCGTCGATTTTGTTGGTAAGGCCAAGATTATTAGCTAACTTAAAATACCCATATTTGTTAGTTCCGGCGGCATCTGGAAGAATATATAAACTATAATCTTCTATCGTCTTAATCATCGCCGTAACGAACGTCGTTTCGCAGGTAAGCGCATATTCTTTACCGTCTTTGATGGTTCCGATTTCAACGGTCTTTAAGCCATCATCTGTGTGGTCGGCTTTGAAACCAGATACATCAAGATTCGCAGGATCCGTTCCCAAATTGAAGGTACCCGCCTTGATGTAAGAAACGGTTCCGCCCGCATACGTTCCTAGGTCCAACGCCTTAGTCGTTTCGGTCATCACCACATCTTGAGCCGCTAAGGTTGCCGGATAAATCCAACGATCATCATCCGCAGCGAATCCTTCGGTCTTATAGGCTCCGCCTTCTTCGATCGTTCCAGTGTTTGGAGCGGTGAAGACGTGTTCATTGGTCAAGCAATTAACCCAATATTCGCGGATACCTTTGTCGGTTGCGGTCGCCTCTTTCCTTGCGTAGTGTTTCCAAACGCCGTCGTCTCCTCCTGCAAAGAAGACTCCGTCTTTTTTGCTAGAAACACTATAGCCGGTGCCAATGGCGGTCGCGGCGATAGCGGCAACACCTAAAGCACACATAAGAATCGTCTGTTTCTTCATATTGTTACTCCTTTTAAAGGTATGAAACACGTTCACATTATGCGCGTGTGAACAAAAATGAAAGCCCTTACAATTCGAACAAAGAGAATGAAGAATATTTTGACGAGAATTAAGAGGATATCTTCAAAGAGATTCTGCCATTTTCAGGCTCAAAACGGTATTCCGTCGCCTGAAATCCGCCGGTTAGATAGAAAATCTCTTCTTTTTGAATCAGCTTGCCTTGGTGGATTTTAAGATGTCCTTGGATCAAAGGAAGGATGTAGGTAGTTCCTTTTTCCACTTGGATATCAATCGATAGCCCATCCGAAGATAAACGATATTCCGTATGTTGTTTGGCTTCTAGTTTCTTTCCTTCGCGGGTAGCAAAACCCCCATCAACACGAAGGATTGTCGATCCTTCTTCTTTCGTTTTCTCGATTTTAGCGTCTCCATCATAGGTGGAGGAATAGCCGTCGATCACAAGGCGAGGAAGTAAGGGACGGTGGGTCGCGGGGTCATGGGGGAGTTGTTGGTTGGTCGGTTCAGGAAGCGGGAAATAATCGATGACCGAACCCATGACCATCGGGCCATTGGGCCCATATAATAGGGCTAAGGCGCCCCCACTAGCGTGCGCGGAGAAGGGGATATCAAAATCAAAACCCGTAACGTCCATTAAATAGGATCCCTTGGAGACGCGATAGAGGTCACATTCGGGATAATAACGATTAAATTCGGTTTCGCTGATGAGCTTCTCATCCGTTTTTAATAAATACTGTTCTTCGATTTCATCCACGTCGAAAGCAATCGCATTGGCATGTTCAAACGTATGATGGATGCAGGGGAATTCCCCTTGTTTCTCATAATCGGGTCCTCCTGCGAGTAAGCCATTCACCGTGCAACGGCTTAATAATTCCGTGTTGCGGTAAGCAATTTCTTGGAACAAAGGTTCTTGAGAGGCAAAAAGCAAAAAGGCAGGAGAGATGCCATCGGAAGTTCTTGAGCCATAATAGGTCCATTTGTTGTTACGGACCCCGAAGGTATTGTCTAACCCGCCATCAGGCAGGAAGAAAGGCGCGTTATCCATCAAGCGATCGTGAAGGAAAGCAATGGCCTTCTCGTCCTTTAAAAGGAAAGCGCATTTAACAAGCGCGGGGATCGATTCTTCGAGGCCATACCCCATATCGATGGAACGGCAACCTTTCTTGGAAATCGCATCATGGTTCTTGGATTCGCCATAAAAGAATCCAGACTCGCTAAAATGGGCAAGAGAATAATCAAAAAGATGACGGGAACGTTCTAGATACTTCGCTTCCTTTAGATATTGTCCTGCAAGCTGCATCGCATAGGCATTCGTCGTGCAGTAATTGATGTTGGGACGAGAATGCTCATCAAGATTTTCATAAAGCCAATTTGACATGCGTTTAGCTTGGGCGAGCATAGAAGAGCGGAATTCTTCGTCCAACAAATCGCCAAAAGAATTCAGGCTTTCGAAAACGGCAATCGTTAGAAAAACGGTCGTATACGGCCAAGCGGCTTGGGCGTCATTATAAAGAGAACCGTCCGGGCATTCGAGTTGTTTGCCATATTGAAAAGCGAGTTTAGCCCCGTTTAAATAACGCACGCCCCCCGTCTTTTTATACAAAACTCCAAGGGGATAGATCGCATCAGGAGTCCGTCCATGAATCATTTTGCAACTGGGGCAAAGGAATCCACCCTTAAAGGCCTCCTCCCCTTCTTGGATTTGATGGGCGAGCAAGCCGTCTCCCCATCTTTTTAGCAAATCAAAATAGATGTTATTCATGGTATGGACTCTTCCTTTTAGGCAAGATATTTGGAGAACACGATATCGATAAAATGGGTTTTCCCTTGCTCGGGGACTTCGATTTCTAGAATCGCTTTTTGTTTGCTGCCCACGACTTCGTCCACCTCAAAGGAAAGAATATATTCCTGGCTATGGGCCATGGGAGTCATCGCCGTCCAGCAGGGAACGGAGAAAGAGAATCCGGATTCCTTGGTGAAGCAGCCTTCTGGAACATGGAAAAGGACATTCGCGGTTAACGGTTCATTGCCATAGGCTTTGACGTTATTGACGAGGGTCAATCCAATATGTTTGGTTTCTCCTGCATTGAGGTTAAGCCCATCGATATAACGAACGATCGCCGTGATGGATCCGCGGTGCGCCGCGAAGGTATTGGGTTTTAAAGAAAGACGTAACGCACGGATATCATCCTGCTCGTTATTTTCCGCCCAAGGGCGATCTAATAAGGAAGATAGGTTGTTTTCCAGTTCGGTGGGTCCGTCGGTGAATTCGACGTCTAATCCCGTTAAATGATCCGTATAGACTCCATTGCCGTTAAAATAGCAGCAAATCTCGGCCATCCGTCCGACGCGCCGGACCAAGTCATCAATGGTCGAGGGGATGCGGGGGGAGGTTCCAACGTTAATGGAGCAAGTCACGATGCGGTTCCCAATATAGGCGACCCAGTCTTCGGGCAGAACCTTGGTCCCGTGCATGATGCCCATCAAAGCGCCGATCGTCGCCCCCGTGCAGTCCGTGTCATCGCCGCAATTGACCGCGATGAGCAAAGATTTCTTATAGTCGCCTTCTCCGTAGAGCAAGCCGATCAAAACAAAGGCGATGTTGCTCGGGGCTTGGAACCAGCCATCCCCGATATCGGCATTGAGTTCCACAATCGCGTTGCGGGCTTCTTGCCAGGTTTTTCCTTCTTCATGGAGACGAAGCACTTCTTTCACCGTTTTCGCAGTTCTCGTCTCCGAATCGATCTTGGATAAGCCGATTCGGATAAGTTCATGGATGTCGGTGATGCCAAAAGCCGCACTTTCCATGGCGGTAACAAAAGCTGCGGCAATCGTGCCTTCACCCATACCATGGTCCACCATCGCGTCGTGAAGGGCGTAACGGACCGCATGGTCGACCATTAGCGGATTCGTGGTCGCCCAAATTTCGCTGCGGATCCAGGCGCCGTTAGAATGGCTCCAGATGTTGATATCGCTAGAGCCGGACACCCCCGGCTCGATGCCTTGGAGCATATGGTGTTTGCAGATTCCATATTCCGCCCAAGAAGGGGGGATGAAATTCAGCCAATAACGGCCAAGGACTTCGCTGTTGATATTTTGGGGTCCCTGCATTTCTAAGGATCTAAGCCAAATGAGCTGCAAATCTAAATCATCGTTAGGAAGCGGCTGTCCTTTGGGGGTAGAGAATCCTTTTACATCCAAAATTTCGCGTTTTCCTTCGGTAGGCCCGCCAATGGTTCCCCCGATGTTCTTGCCGATAAAGCAAGCGCGGACCTTATCAATATATTCTTTTCGATTCAGTTTCATAAACGAATCTCCTTTTCTTCAATAGCAAAAAATACTTCATGGAACTAAAAGCAATTGCTCGTTTGTCCTTTTGTATTTGCCACGGAAATATCCCTACGGCTTAAAGCCATCCTTATCATAGAGCAAGCAGGCGAATCGTCCAAATAAATGGTCATTGTCAATAGATGGGAGGTAAAAAATCGAATACCGATGTTTCAAAAGATGGGAAGAATCTTTGTTTTGTAACAACTTTATAGGGAAACAAGCGCATCCCTAACAAATTCAAGGAACGCTCAGATTCTTTATCCCCTATAATGGGTTATCAATCCCCAAGGAGAAAACCATGGATTATTCCTATGTTAATAATTTCCGAAAACTCGGTTTCGGGATGTTCGTTCATTTTGGTCTTTATAGCGTTCTTGGCAAAGGGGAATGGCATTTTCAATATACTCGCGATAATCGCATCAGCGATGAAGTCGCGATGAAACAATATATTGAAAAAACCTTTCCACGCTTTAAGGTTGCCCCAAACTGGGCGAAAGAGCTTTGCAAGACCGCGAAGAAAGCGGGGTGCCGTTATGTGACCTTAACCACCCGTCACCACGAAGGATTCTCCCTTTACGATACCTGCGGACTTAACGAATTTGATGCCCCGCATTCCCCGACTCACCGGGATTTAGTTCAAGAATTCGTCGATGCCTGCCGCGAATATAATCTTCTCCCCGTTTTCTACCATACCGTCATCGATTGGTGGCAAAAAGATTTCCAAAATGGGAACTTCGAATCCTATTTTGCTTATTTAAAACGTTCGATCGAAATCCTTTGCACCCGCTATGGGAAAGTCGGGGGATTCTGGTTTGATGGAACTTGGGGTCTCCCCCAGGGAATCACCTTCCCCGAGGAAATCTATCAAATGATTCACGCCCTTCAACCTCGGGCCATCATCACGAATAACACTGGGCTATCCGCCTGCGGAGAAAAAGGAGGGGAGGAAATCGACTGCGTGACCTTTGAAAAAGGAAAAGCATTCCCCATTTCTTCTTCCGCCGCTCGGCCCATCGCCGGGGAAGTCTGCGATACCATCGTCGAGCATTGGGGGTACGCCAAAAACGACTTCTGCATCAAATCCTACTCCCATCTATTAAACGAATTGATTGATACTAGATCCGCCGGATGCAATTTGCTTCTTAACGTCGGGCCCAAGGGGAATGGTTTCTTGCCTGTGGAACAAAAACGGATGATGGAGATGCTAGGAAGTTGGCTAAGCAAAAATCATTCGATCATTTTAGACGCCGCCCCTTCTTCGATTAAAGCTGACGGGGCCAGTCTATTTGAAAAGGACGGCTTCTATTATGCCGTCGTCCAAGATGTCCCGATGGCCGCGGATGCCCACGTCCAACGCGACCAAGGCAAAAAAACCGTTCTCCTTCATACAAATAAGCGAATCTCGTCCCTTTCGATGGTTGATAAACCAGGGGAAAAAATGGAGAAAACTTCTAACCAGAGTTTCGTCATTACCCCATTTGAATATGGCGCCAGCATGGGTGCGAGGATTGCTAAATTCCGCTTAAAATAAATCCAATCAAAAAGGTCGCAGGGAAGAAATCTTGCGACCTTTTCTTTGCGGTTTAAGGAACTATCCTTTGATTCCGCCTTCATCCATGTTGGACATGATTTTGTTACGGAAAATCAAGAACACGATAAGAAGGGGGATGAAGAGCAGTACGCCCGCGGCAATCTTAAAGGGCGCTTCGTTGATTTCCGTGTTGACATTTAAAATCGCATAAAGGCCAAGCGCGGCGGTGGGGGATCCCGGCAAATAAACATAGGGGACCTGGTAATCGTTCCAATAGGAGATAAAGAACAATAAGGCCACCGTCCCAAATAAAGGCATCACAATCGGCATCATGACGCGGGTGAAGATTCTAAAGTGGCTGGCCCCTTCCACCAAGGCATATTCGGTATAGTCCTTGGGGATTCGGGAGAAGGCCGCGTAGAAAATCAAATAATAGATGTTCGCGTAGCCAAATTTCATGATGTACATCCCGATCATCGTGTCATAAATATGAAGGGCGCGGAGGATTTGAATCATGGAGGACATGTTGCCAACGATGGGGAGAACCATCGTGACGATGACCGAATAATGAACGATTTTCGATAGAAGACAGGGGTATTTGCTCGTTAAATAGGCCACGGTCGCCGTCACCGCGGTTTGGATGAAGGCGCAGCCCCCGGCATAGAGCAAAGAATAAAGAAGCATCTGCTCAAAATAGACGTAATGGGGAGAGGAACCCCTGGAGACGCGAACGCGCATTTTCGTGAAGACGTAGATGTAATTATCGAAGGTGAACGCGTTCTTCCCCAGGAATATCGTCGGGTTCCTTAAGTAGGAATCCGCGGTTTTAAAGGACGAGAACAAAGCCCAAGCGATAAGCAATAGCAATCCAATCGAATAGAGGGAGAGGATGATAAAAACCGTGACGTCAAAGCCATTGAAATGGATTTTATGGCGGCGGGTTGGTTTACGATTTGCTAGGTTCATAAACTAATCCTCCCTCGGCCCAAAGCGGTTGAGCAAATAACGAGCCCCAAACGTTAGGGGGGCGACGATGAGGGTCAAGATGACCCCATAAGCGGAAGCAATCGGATAGGAGACCGGGTTTTCTTGCCCCGTTTTGATGATAAGCATGAATTGATAGTATCCAAGCGTCTGCATCTGAGCCGGCGCATTGCCCGCGTAAAAGGAGAATAAATAGGCTTGGCTGCTCGCAGTTGCCGCTAAAGAAATAATGAAGAGGGAGACCAACGTCTTCCAGCATCCAGGAATCATGATGTTCCAAAAGATGCGGAATTCGCTCGCCCCATCAACTTTTGCCGCTTCTACGACGGCTGGAGAGACGTTGGACATCGCGTTGAGATAAAGAAGGATGGATCCCGAGAAGCCAATCCAAACGTAGAAGACGATCAAGGTCAACAAAGCCGTCGGAGCATCTCCGCCTAAAATCGTCACCAGCAAGTCGTCTTTCGTAAGAATTTGCAAAATTCGGACTAATTCATCGTCGACAAAATAATTGAAGAAGATGACGAAGACCATGGAACAGACGATGGAAGGCAAAAAGAGAACGACTTTGAAGAACCCTGCAAACAAAGCCTTTTTATGGATGTAATAGCCAAATAGGAGGGACAAGGGCATGATAATCAAAATATCCACGAGAAAGAATAGCATCGTGTTGCGGATGCAAACTTGAATCGTGCGGCCGGGATCGTTGACCAGAACATCCCAGATTTCGGCGAAATTAGCGAACCCCACCCAAGAACGGACTTCCTTGCCTCCGAAATTGGAATAGCTTTGGAAGGCCAAAAGAATGGAATTGAAATTCACGACAATATAGAAAATCACAAATTGGAGGATCGGGAGAGCAATCATCAGCCCATAAAAGAGCTTCCCCTCCCGATTGAACCAACCGACTTGTCCTTTCTTTTTCGCTTTCGCTACCATGGTCGTCCTTTTCTAAGGAGCCTTACTTGCCCCAAGAGGTTGCGTAATATTTATTGATTTTGGCAAAGAGATCCGTGCCGGTGTCTTTGGGGTTATTGGAGAAATAGACGAAGGGGTTGTCGTTAGAAGCATCGATGGAGAAGCCCCATTTGCGGTAGCTTAAAGCCCCGGCTTTTCTCGAAGCAGCTTCCGTTTGGGGACGCCAATCCAAATGCTTGGTGTTGGGAGAACTATAATATTGATAGGCGCGGTTCCCAAAATAGCTCATGTTGCTTAAGGTTTCTTCGGTAAGTTCTGCTTTGAGGAGGCGAACCACGTCCGTATGTTCGGAGAAGACGTTGATCATGCGGTCGGAATTAAGATAGCCAAGGAAGGTCTTCGCCGCTTCTTTGAGGTTCTCGGGGCAAGCCGCATTAATAAACATGGAGGAGTCGCGGTCGGAAAGGGTCAGATTGTCCTCGCCAATTTGAGCAGCGGTTGCATGAGGCAAAGGAAGGATGCCAAAACGTTTGGTTTTCTTGTCGTTGCCCTTATAAGACGGGGTGGCTTCCGAATTCCACCACGCCCCTTCCACCAACATGCCGATTGGCTTGCTGATCAAGGTGGGGTCATCCGTTCCGTTGATGAAATAATTTTGGGCCGTGGTATGCATGAAGGACGGTTTCATGCCTTCCGCGAGGTAATAGTCGCGATTGCTCATGATCGTTTGGGTGAAATTGCAAGCGTCCAATAAGCCCTTCTGCTGATGGATTTTATAGACGTTATCCCCATTGACAGTCAAATCAGGAGCATAGACATATTCTCCTTTGTTCATCTTGGGACGATAGGAGGAATCCAAATCCAGCAAACGAGTGGAGGTGCCGGAGAAGGTTAAAGCGTTTTGGGCTTCTTCGTAGCCAATGGAAGAATTCCAAAGGTTCAAGCCGAAGGAAATCAAATAGCCTTTCTCATAGCCGTTCCAAGCAATCGGAGTCACCGATTCGCTGGACATATAGGTCAACAAGGCATGGAAATCCGCATAGGTCGCGGGAAGTCCGTCGTCCCAGGAATAATCGACCCCATCAATGACGCCCGTTTTTCCATCGGGCCCCAAAGAACGTTTTTCCGAAGCGTCTTGAACGAAGAGTTCGCTAACTTTCTCGTAGGAACCAAGGTCGGCTTCGCTCATTCCTTCTGCGGTTTTATTTTCCGCAAAATAGAATCCCTTATCATCAAAGAGGTCCACGTTGTAATTGATGCCGCAGAAGCTGTCATAGAAGGGGATACCGTAGTATTTTTTGCCTCCACCTTCGCCGAGACCGTAGAAATTCTTCGACCCATCGTAGAACTTGTTCTCAATGGGCTTGTTCTCCTTTTCCGTCGCGTTGATCGGTGCGGGGCTTGTCACAACGTCCGTCACATCCAACATGACGTTTTTCGCGGTGAATTGGAAATAATCGACGTTTTCCATGACAAAGACTTGGTAAGGCAAAGCGGTGACCGCGTCCACTTGAATGCTCTGTTTTTCAAAATCCTTTTGGATTTGGATGCCTTTTTTGCCCGGTTCAAAGGAATAGTCGGCGAAATCCTTTTCAAAGGCATCACAGACCTTGTCGATCCATTCGCGACGAAGTCCGCCGTTATAATATTTGACCCCTAAGGTCGTCTTGGTGGCATCTAGGCTTTGATCGCCGTCTTCTTCGCGATTAAAGCAAGATCCTAATGCTAGAACGGAGGTCGCGGCACAGAGGAGAAACGGAAGCGCTTTCATTTTATGAGACATCGGATTTCCTTTCCTTCGTGGAATCCACGAAAAACAATCGATATTCTTGTTTTCTTTCATTGTATCGTCACGGGGGCACTTCATCAATTACGTTCTTGTTGCCACCCAATACAATTTTGTAACATTTACGAATTTTGTTTTTAGAACAATTTTGTTGTTTATCCTGTATTTATCGATATTTTTTAAGAATTTGACAAAAATTCGTTTTAATGGTTTTATAGCACCGCCAAGAAATGCTAGGACTTGGTTTCCTCGTTCTTTTCCGATTCCCCCTAGCTTCTTTATTTTAAACCAGGAGGAATCGTCTTTATTTGACTTAATGGCAATAGATCGGAGTCGAATAGACCGTCGCCTTGCTCGCGGCGTTCCAAGTCCACAAACCGCCAAACTCCATCTTTTCAAAATAGGCCGAGGTAGCCTGCACGAAGTTCAGTCCGTTGCTATTGGTCTTGTTGACCAACGGGCAAACGCGGATATAGGTACCATTATCGAGATGGCGAACTTCGATATACGTCCAGAAGGCATTGTCTGTTCCCGAAGGCAAACGGAAGGTGCTTTCGCTGCTAATAGCCATCGCGGTCTGATTAGTTGTTCCGTCGTAAAGATAATTCTCCACGTGACAATAGAACGACTTCGAGCTTACCCCTTCTTGTTTCGTGGTGAGGTCCGTAAAGATTGCCCCGCCTATGCCGTTGCTCACGTCCATTTTAGTGACGGGCAGTCCCAAATAGGTTTGCTCGGTCGCCACAGGATTCTTTAAGGCGGAGTCGGCCAGTTTTCTTTCATCCTTGATAATACTGCAATCAACAAGGTGTTCCGCGCCGTTGCGAGCGAGGTTCAATTTGCTGGCATCTACTGGCATCGGGAGGTGAACGTTAACATTTTTAACGACGGCTCCCTCTTTGACGTTGCCGACAATCGCCGCGGCGGTGGCATATTCCGCTGAGACGGATTCATAGGTTTCCGAAGCATAATAAACTTCGCAATTTTGGATCGTGCCTGCATTCATGGTCCCCACGATGGACCCCATGGTTCCCCAAGAGAAGGCGCCAAGAGCCAAACGTACGGTGACGTTATCGATGAGTCCGCCATCCATCGTTCCAGCAATGCCAGAAATCGAAGTATGGACCCAGCCCGTCGTATATTCGACTTCGAGGTTTTTGACGGTTCCGCTTAGGCTAGAGAAGAGCAATCCTTTTTGTTTACCATCCCAGCCATCGCGGACCCCTTCTTTCGCGTAGATGCGGTGCCCATCTCCGTTTAATACGCCGGAGAATGGGGCGAGGTTCAAGGGATCCCCGGATATGGTTTCGATGATTGGGATGTCACTAGCTAAATAATAACGGCCATCCGTTTTCATAGCTTTCAGTTCTTCTTCACTAGAGATGCGCTTTTCCGCAATGCCATGGACGTCGATATTCGCTTCAATCGAAGTCAAAGTTTTATCCCATTCGGCGAAGCGCTCCCCTTCTCCTAACGAGGCAGAGAAAGCCACTTTCGCTTTTTCTAGTTCTTCTTGGGGCAAGGCCGTACCCATCGGGACGCTAGCTTCATAGACCTTGGTTTTGTCATGGTAGAACGAGACGGTCCGCATGTTGATGGATGCCCCTTCAACAAGGATCTTGAAATCCTTCTTGGGGTTCGGGAGGCTATAAGTCCCATCTTCCGCCCTTTTTAACGGGGTTTTGATTTCGTCGATAAGAGAATAAACCGCGAGGTTGTTTTCGCAGTCGGTATAATGGTCATCCATCATCAACGAGAACGAGAAATTCTCAACAAAATAGGGAAGAGAATCCGCTTCGTTTTGGATGGCCCCCGGAATATCGCAGACGAATTCCACTGAGCTGACGATCACTTCTTCCCCCGATAATTCGATATGAACGGGGCGAGTAACGTTTTTCACCGTATAGGTTTTTCCTTCTTGAAATTCGGTGATTTCGTCGTTTAGCAAGAAAAGGAAATCCTTGCCCTTCTTATATCCAGGAGCAAAGGAAAGGGTGAAGGAATAATCTTCGCCATAAGTGACCGCCTCGTCGCCTTGGAAAACGAAATGCTCCGCGGCAAAGTCTTTATTAATTTGAACCGAGCTTTTGGCAATCCCCTCCGCGGAAATAACAAGATTTCCCTTGATGTCTTTGACGTTAAAAAGGCCATCTTTTTCTTCGAAGGATTTATCCTGTCCGTTTTCTTTAATGGAAATCGAAGCATAGGAATAGCCTTCTTCTGCCTTGCAAATAAAGGAATAATCTTCGCCATAGGTAACAGAACTTGCTCCATCGAAAATCACAAAATCGGCTTTCGTGAAATCCACTGAAAACACGATTTTGTTAACGCCTTCTACGGTGATGAGCAAATCTTCTGTCACAGAGGGAACCGTATAGACGTCCCCATTCTTTTTTACTTCTTCTCCATTGGCCTTAACCGTGTAGGAAGAGCCGGCTTCATAACCTTCGTTAAAGGAGACCGTGAAGGAATAGGCATCCCCTTCTTTTGTTTCCTTTTCTCCGTTAATCGTGTAACCTTCTCCGCTAGAAAAGGAAACGAGGAAGGTCGCGGGGATCTTATTCTCCCCGCAGGAACCAAGCAGCAAAATGCTACTAAGCGATAGGATTAAAACACTTTTCTTCATAACCGCTCCTTAATGAATGGTGTTCTTTAATGTCGGGGCATCCGTACCGTGAAGGTCCCACACGTCAAGGCTGAGGCAAGAATAGGCGGATACCATGGCGTCCATTTCATTCGAAACAAGGTCGACTTTATTCATTTGGAGAGTGCCGTAGACGTCCGTAGCATTTCCTTGGGTGACTCCCAAGGCGTTCGTGGAACAGATGACGCTATTAGACAATGTTCCATTTCCCCACCAGAAATATTGGCTGCCGTTGACCGCGGCGCACTTTTGGGCGTTGAAATCCGATCCATCCGCATTCTTCATGTTGATAAAGATGTTGGAAGCGCCATAGACGTATCCGTTGCTGAATAACCCGGCTTTGTCCAAGTCCGCCGCGGGGAAAGTCATATCCAAATAAAGGTTTTCAAAACGATTCGGACGTCTTAATTCATCGGGGATTTCCGGCGCGTTGTCGGTAAGAGGATAGCCAAGCCCCGATAAACGATTCCCCTTTTCTTCTTGGGTGAACGTCACGTTATCAAAACTAAGGTTGCGAACAATGGCCCCCTGCATGACGCCGAATAAAGATTGGTTATAGACCTTTTTGGAGAAAGTGACGTTAGAAACCGAGTAGCCAAAGCCATTGATTTCGGAACGAAAAGCGATGTCGAAGCCGGATGTAGCGGAATCGGCGATACCCGTATATTCGATTCCGGCAAAATCGATGTCCCCGTTTAAGGCGTAACGAGAGGTCCGGTCATTATGGGTGGAAACCATTTGAATCCAGTCATTCGCGGTTTTGAGGTAGCGGGTATAGATATCCACATTGACGCGAGCAGTCACCCCTTCCGCGGAAATCTCAATTTCCGTTTTGCCTTCTTTTAAGGCGGTGACTTTACCTTTTTCGTCAACGCTGGCTACTTCTTCATCGCCGCTAGAATAGGAGAAGGCCGCTTGTTTTTCCACTTCTCCCGAATAGAGTTTAGGCTCTAATTGAACCGTATTCTTTCCGCTTTCAAGAGTTAGTGCTTGATAGGAAGGTAGAACGATATCCAAAGAAGCCGAAGATTCTTCGGTGACGGTCACTTCCAAGGTATCGGTTTGAGAACCGACTTTGCCGGTGATCGTGGCTTGGCCCGCGGCTTTTGCAATCAAAAGCCCCGAAGAATCCATTTCGGCAACCGAGGGATTAGAAGAAACAAAGTTTGCTTTCGCGGACGCCGTGAATTCGATTTTCTTGGTTTCCCCTTCTTGGAGAGAAACCGACTTCGTCTTAAAGGAGAAGGTTTCTTCTACTTGAACGGGATCAGTTCCCGAAGAGGAGGAGTCGTCCGGCATAGAAGGATTTGAGCAGGCGCTTAAGGCAAGCAAGGCTGCCGAGAAAAGGAGAATCGTTGGTTTTTTCATTGAAATCACGCTCCAAAAATGGAGGTCCTCCAGGTTTGCAAGGTCGTCGCGATATCGAAGGATCCTTCCATGGAAGAAACCACCCCGAAATCCACGCAGGCGTCATTGAGCAGATCCCAGTACTGCTCTTTTTGCTTTTGAGATAAATCGTTCATGTAGAAACGGAAGAGCATGTATAACGGGAAGACTTCTTCTACGCGGATGCGTTTTAATAACGTTTCATAACGGTCGGGGTTGGTCGCCTTTAGTCCCTCGATGCTCTTCTCGGCATCGAAAAGCATTTCGAGGAACCGATCTAAAACCTCATACGGCCAAAATTGGTCTAGATAAAGGTCGGACATGACATAAGCCCCGATTCCTTGAGTCGCGGCGAGGTGAGCAAAATAGGCGCGGAGGGCACGATAATAATCGTAGATTTTCGCTTCGGCCTCCCCATAATAATGCTTCATGAAGTCTTTCTCGAGGTCAGCATAGCTCACATTCAGGCTATATTGGAGCTTGGCCTGGGTATAAGCACGCAAGGCTTCAAATCCCGGAACCCCAGACATATAGAAACTTTGATCGAGCATCGCGGTCGCCCCCATGTCCGCGTAGAACTTGTAATGGTCTTCATAAACGCCGTAGTTATTCATTGGGACAAGGCCGGATTTTGCCTGAATCGAATAAGCCCAAATATACATTTCACCTGGATGTCCCGCGTATTTGAACAAATCGCCCCAACCCTGCAACTGCTTATGTTGAGCGGCGTTTTTCGGATCGGACATTTTCCGAGAGAAATCCGCGTCGATCGGGCAATACATGACCATGACGTTGTCGTTGATGCGGAAGTCGCTGCTAATAGGAACGTAGGTTGAGGTCGCATCATTCCATTTCGCAGGCGCTTCTTGGCTCGTTTGATAGGCGAAGAAAACATATTTCATGCTTCTTTCTGGATAATTCGCGTGAAGCCAAGGATCGAGAATTTCTTGGAGTTTATTGGTGAACTCCAACTCCTGTCCCCCGTATCCGCCATATTTTTCGCGTTCTGCGACGCAGGAAGAACAATAGCACATATCCAAATTGTCTTCGTGACCCATCTGGATATAGGTGGCTTGGGGATTCTCGACAATCGCGTTTTTCATCTCTTCCGCCATTGCTACGACGACTTCAGGATTAGAATAGCAAACTTGGGTGGCCCCTTCGTTATACCAATCCGGATGCGCGGTTCCGTATTTAGAATAGGGGAGGAAACGCGTGATCGTAGTATGGGCAAAAGCCGCCCATTTTCCCAACCCTAAATCATGATGGAGACGCATGCGACGTTCATACAGAGAATTCGTACTGATGTGCTTCAAAAGGATTTGACGCATATCAAAGAGGGGATGGAATTCCTTGTGGTAGGAAAGAAGGGGGATGCTGCTTACTTCTTTATAATCGATTTCATCCGCGGTATACATCTCCAAGCCAATTTGCTCTTGGAGAAAATCATAAACACCGCAATAGACCCCGCTCCCTTGACGGGAATTTAGATAAAGGGATTCCCCAATCGTGTGGAAACTATACCCGGTTTGGCCTAAATCCTTGGCCAAGGTTAAGCCCGTGTCTTCCCAAAGGGTCGTAGAACCCAAAGAGAAGAAATGACCTTCTTTCGAGGAGAGGGTAACGTCCTTTACAATCGGAAGAGTAATCCCCGTGGAGCGTTCCACAAAATATTGGAGCTCGTTGGAAGCAAATAAGACGTTAGCGTCCGCATCGCTAGGAACGACGATTTGGTAATCGCTTTTTCCATCTTGGACAAAATATTTGCCAGTATCAACGGCTGGGGCATCCGAAGAGGTTTTGGAATCTTCGGAGGTCAAAGGCGGTTGACCCGCGCAGGAGCAAGAAGAAAGACAAAGGATGGATAAGAGAAGAATGAGATTTTTAGATTTGTTCATGATCTTTTTTCTCCTTTCTTAACGGACCGTGACGACAAAGGAATAGAAATTCACGCTGCCGTTTTCATCACTCACCATGTAAGTGAAGGTATAGGTTCCTTTTTGTTCGGCCTTAACAGATTTTTCATGGACCGAGATGAAATCTCCATCGGGAAGCTCACAATAGAGCAAGACCGTCGCCGTGTCAGGGTTTTGATCCTGAACCTCATAGGTAGGAAGAACGATTTCTTCCCCTTGTTTCACTTCAACTGCAAACGAGGAGGTGAATTTTAGGGTTGGGGCGATAGGGTCAAAGGCTGCGAAGAAGAAGGAACAGGCGCTGCTATTGCCCGCGGTATCCTTAAAGAGATAGGTAATCTTATAAGAACCGACCTTTTCCATCTTGTAGGTGGAACCGATTTCTTCCATGGTTCCTTTTTTCAAGACCTCGCCGTCACAAGAAATCGTGACGGTGGTGCTTTTGACTTCATTCAGCACGTCATAGGCATAAACTTCAGGGAATTGAATTTCCGTGCCGAGGGCGAAGCGTCCCGATAAGGTTTGCTCAAAATAGACATTCGGTCCGATGGAATCCTTACGGACGTTGTTGATGATTTGATTGTTGATGCTGCGGAATAAGAAAGTTCCTTCGCATTCCGCTTCTACAAACATCCTGATTTTTTTAGAAGCAAAGCCATTAAAATCTTCGAGTTCGGCCACTTGGTTGGATAAGCCATCGTAAATGGCGCAATCCTTCTCCAAATAGGTGAAGCTCACTTCGCCCACGCTCGATTCAAAATAACGGAAGGCTTCTCCTCCGTTGACGGAGCAATAGAGTTTGCCACCTAAACGGGAGAAATGGAGGGAGATGGAATTCGAGAAATCCAAGGAATCGCAAAGCTTGACCGTGTATTCGTCAATCCCTTGGCCATTCCAAGTCGCGGTGAGTTTCTTGCCAAATAGACTCGGCAAGAACTCTATGGTTGTGCCCTCCTTCCTCATCGTCGCTTTGACGCCTTCATCCACCGCTTCAATCGTCGAATTGGAAGAATGGAAATAGGAGGCGAGGAAGCCAATTTTATTCGTTGGTTTGACAATTGGGAGAACTTTTTTCGCTTCTTTGGTTCCGTTTTTGCCTTGGAAGGAATAAGTGATCGTTGCTTCTTGGATGGTCGAAGAAGAAACGGGGACATAGGTATCTTCTAAGGCGATTTCTCTTTCCCCGTTCCCATCTTGGACTTTAATCGTGGGGGAGAGGAAGGAAATCGAGCCGTCTTCTTCATAGGCCGAGGCAACGAAATGAGACAAATCGTAAGAACGTCCTTCGAGCAAGGCGGAAGGAAGATAAAGCTTCGATTCATCGGTAACGGGAAGGGTAGGAATTGAAATATTGGAGATAAATTTGGTGATTTTAGCCCGGTTCCCCACATAATCGGTCGCCAGGAAACGGACCACGTAATTCTTCTTCTTTTCAATTCGGAAGGAGCCATTTTTCACTTCAACCGGTTCGTTGGCGCAGGAAACGGAATAGCTGGTTGCGACCCCACCGACTCCGCCACTAGCAGAGATTTCCGGCAAACGGATAAGGTCTCCCATGGAGGCAGTCTCCGGTAGCGTTCCGTTTAACGTGATGGATAAGGACGAAGCAACGGTGACGACTTCAACTTTCTTTTCAACGCGAGTCTTGTTTCCAAAAGCATCTTTGGCTTCGAATACAAGGGTATAGATGCCGCTAGATTTCGGAATAAAGCCTTCTCCGCCATCTTGAATCAGGGTGTTACCCGAATAGACGCTGACTTTTTTCGAGACGATTTTCGATTCGGCGTCGCTAGCGATAAATTCCGGATAACGGTAGGCCTTTCCCACTTCTCCTTTTGACAAATCGCCTTCGGGAACATGAATTTCCGGACCTTTGTTATCGGCAATATAACGGCTGCTCATTTCTTCCCCGTCGACACTCGTAACGAGTAAATCCGCCGTGGAGGAGACCCCCGTTGCATAAACGGTCATCTTCACCTTGTTGCTGGTAAAGCCCGTCCAAGCGGCATCCCCGCCCGAAAGAATGGGGTCATTGGTGGAGAAATCACGGACTAGCCAGGGCACGCGGTTATCTTGATAGCCTGAAGCCGCGCCGTAATCCTGCCAATGGTTGGCGTATAAGCGATTGGTATCGGAATCGAAGAAGAGTTGGAGTTTGGAATTCTCGTAGGTTCTTCCATTTAAGGACGAGGTGAAATCGCACGCGGAGATAAACCCGCCGTCTTCGTGCATTTCGGCATTATCGACCGTTCCAAGGTTCCCCGTATCGAAATCCCAACAATAGCCGGTGAACGCTTGACCCGTGGCTTTGGCGCGAACGCGAGTATATTGGGGCATGTAGGAAAGGTATTTGACGCGGATCGTGACGATGTTAGTGGGACGATCAACATCTTGAAGTTCCACATAAATCGCTTCTAAATCCGCGGTTCCCGGGTTGTGGGGGTCGACGTGAAGTTCTAGGAGCTTTGTATTGTCGCTTAAATTCTTCGCGTTTTCGTCGAAATGATTGTCGCTTAAATCCAAGGTCTTGGAATAAACGACCTTTTTGCCGTCATTTAAGGACAAGCGAACCCCGCTATGGTTATCATTCATCTTGGCAACGCCATACTCGGCACTCGCCCCAGTTTGGCAAAGGAAGCGGGACGCGTATTCTTCTTCCAAAGTGAAATAGACTGAATGAGACAAAATTTGACCATCGATAGTAGCTTCGTAACGGATCTCATAACGCCCGGCTTCGTCTAAAATCGAGCCAACGTCTATTCCTTTCCCCGAGGGGAAATAAAGCATGGGTTTGGCTTCCGCTTCTTGTCCTTTGAAGTAGGCGTGGCCAGCATTAGGAGCGAAGGTGGAACCCAGGGATAAAATAGGAAGATCAGGAAGAGCAAATCCCACTTGATCGGGGGTGATCGAAACCGTGCGGACATCCTTTAACGAAGGATTCGTCGGTGAATAATAGATGACCGTATAATCGCCAAATTCATCGAAGCTAAAGTCGAACCCGCCCTTTCTCCCCTCGTATCCTTCTATGGCTTTTCCGTCTTTTTCCATGCGAATCAAGGCTTCTTCTTTTTGCAGCATCAAGGCATTGGAAACGATATTAGCGGCAGGAAAATGAGCCTTAGAATGGAGCCCTTTTTGGCTAGAGACATCCAAATCATATTTTTCTTCAAAGAGGAAATCGTTGATTTGGCTTTCTTTCTTTAAGCAAGGAAGGGCATAGAAATTGGAAGCTCGTTCTCCCCCATCCACATATTCATAATAGACATAGTATTTACCTGCCTTGGTTGGGGTGAAGGTATCCGAGGTCGAGACCACCTTGCCCCCTTCGTCGTAGACTTTCGTGGAAATCTTGGTCGTATCCAAATCCCCGCGATAAAGGGATACCGCGCGTCCTTGGGGAAGACGATATTGCTCTCCTACCGTCCCTTTCTTGGTAAAGGAAGCCGTCAAAACGGGATGATCTTCCACTTCTTTGGACAGGTCATACCCGCCGAAACGAGTAAGTAGCAAAGAGGCTTTGGAATAGGGAACCACCTGCTCCAGCGTGAGTTTGACGTTATAAGAAGAAAAACGGCCTAAATCATTTTCCAAACGTTTGCCGTCGTTAAAAACGGAACTAAAATCCCAGACATTTTGATAGCTGCCGTTATCCGCCATGATTTTGACGCTCATGGAGGCGGGGTCAAACTGCATCTTGGTGAAATGACCCGCATATTGGGTATATAAGCCAAGGGAGTTATAACCAGCCGTATATCCGCCCGCACTCTCGGCTTTATTCCAAGGGGTTTGATAATAACGGATGCCTCCTTTTTCGCCATTATATTCGACGTATGCCTCACTATAGGAAGCATAGGAATTCACGCCGAATCGGAACGATTTCTTCGTTGCTTCGTCTTCGAATTCCAGAGTGTAGTTATTAACGGTTGGGCTGCCCGACTCTTTCACGGCGAGAATGTCCGCGGCGAAGGTCCCAGACAGAGGGGTTTTAAAACGAGCGGACACGCCGTTATCGAATCCATAAACCAATAAACCCGTTTGCTTGGAATCCGAATCGAATTGCTGCGTCTTGGCCTTCATCCCTGCGGAGAGATGGAAGAGTCCCGCGGACTCTCCGCTTGCATACAGCGCTCCCTGACTGGGATTCAACCCAATCGAGAGGGGCAAAGCAGCGAGGCCGAGGACGAATAGTCCCTTGTTGTGCACCATGTTTTACCTCCTGGAATAACGGTTTTCTTCTTTTTCGAGTTCAGTCAAGATTTCATCGATGGTGGTTGTGGCTAACGAGATGTAACGATCTCCGCATCCGTAATAGATATAGAGGATTCCATCTTTGTTCACCCAGCCTGTAGGGAAAACGCATCCCGGATACATCTCGCTGAATTCAAACGGAGTTTCTGGCTCCATCACGTAATGCTTGGTTTTAGCCAGGATTTTGGAGGGGTTATCCAAATCTAACAACATAAAGCCCACGCGGTAAAGGTGGTCTTTCTTTGAAACGCCATGATAGAGGAATAACCAACCCTTTTTCGTTTTCAAAGGAGGGCAGCCTGCACCGATGCGCTCCGTTTCCCAATCTTCTTGTCCCACGGCATAAAGGAGTTCGGGTTTGCCCCATTCCATGAGTTCATCGCTATAGGAAATCCAAATGGAGGGATTTGGACCATCGCAATAGGGGCGCTCGATTTTAACGAACTTTCCATTCACTTTCTCAGGGAAAATGACGCAATCGCGATTATCGTAACGGGAATCGGTGATTCGACCGCATTTTTTGTAGGTCTTGAAATCCCGGGTATAGGCTAAATAGGTAACAGTATGCCGTCTTTGCAAGAACGTCGGGGGAATCTCCGGAGCCGGCTCTTTCGTGAATTCTTTGGTGTAGCGATCGGGCTCATCCAACCAATAACGTCCCACGAAATAGGGCTTGGCCGCATAGGTTAAATAATAAACGTCCCCCATCTTCACTAAACGCGGATCTTCCGGTCCTGCTCCGTCTTCCCCATTGGGATCGGCTTCAAAAACGGGGCGGTCGGAGGCTCTTTCGAAATGGATGCCGTCCTTAGAAGTCGCTAGGCCTAGGCGCATGACGTGTTGGATATCATTGCCGGCCGCGCGATAGACCATGATAAATTTCTTACTTTTTTCGTCATAAACGACCGCGGGATTCAAAACGCAGAAATTGTCCCAAGTCGAATGGGGGTTCGGAGATAGAATCGGATTACCAGAATACTTCTTTAATTTCATTTATTCCTCCCAACGCGGAAAGACCGCATTGAATCTAAGCGCTTACATTATCCCATGAGCCCTTTGGAAAGCGAAGCCCTTCTTTTTAACCTTTTTATATAGTTTTGTGTCATTTATGTGCTATATTTTAAAAAAAGTGTTTGATTTTGTCACAAACCCGAAGATTGTTTATGATTCTAACTAGCTTCAACGACCCTATCCCATTCGAATCCCGCGAAGCCGCGGAGTCCTTATCGTTTACCTATCACATCAATACCTTTGATTACCCGATCCTCCATGGCCATAAAGACATCTGGGAATTCACTTTAATGACCAATGGGGCGATTGAAAATCAACTGAACGGAAAAAGTTACCTTTGCCCAGCAGGAACCGTTTTCTTTGCCGGTCCCGGGGATGTGCATCGGTTAATCAAAGCCGGGAGTGAAAAACCACGTTACATCAATATCATCATTCGGGAAACGAAATTAAGGGAACTCCTCTCCGTTCTATCTCCAGACATGGAATCCATTCTCCGCCACAGCGATCACTGTTTTCAAATGAACGCGTCCGTGATTTTAAGCGTGGAATCCCTCGTTCATAAAGCCAACCTGGATTTAGGCTATTCTAAGCAAACGGACGAGCTTCTTCTCGCCTCCTTCCTTCTTATCCTCCAACAGGCGTTCGTCCAATGCATCCACGTTCCCGAGGATTTATCTCCCTTTGAAACCAAGGTGCTGGCCTTAAGCTCCAAAGAGGAATTCTTAACCTATACCGTCAGCGATCTCTGCACCGAACTCCATTATTCCCGCGTCCAATTAAATCGTCTGTTTCAAAAATATTTTAAGATTACACCCCATGAATATCTATTAACCAAGAAGCTCAATTATGCGGCGAGTCTTCTCTTAAAAACCTCGATGTCGACGGCAGAGATTGCCTCCACTATCGGCTTCTCCCACTTATCCCAATTTAGCATCGATTTCAAAAAGCTCTTCCAATTAACCCCGGGGGAATATCGAAAACTAAAAGGAACGAACTTCCTTAATGGAAAAGGGCCGTCCGTCAACCGGTAAGGTTGGGGCGACCCTTTTGTTGTCGTTTGAAGAATGCTCTAAGACGAACAAATTTTCGGCATCTTCTTTTTGGGGAGACGCCGGATTTTGCTAAGTTAGTGGCAATAAACCGGGGTAGCGTACATCGTAACTGTCGAGCCACCTGCCCAATCGTAGAAATACCCGAATCGATCATCTTCAGTCAGAGAGGTCTGCGTTGCTTCCGCGTAGGTAAGACCACTGGTATTGACATTATTCAAGAGTGGCACGGATCGAATGAAGGGCTTGCCTTCGATTTTTCTAATTTCAAAGTAATTCCAAATAACGCGGCCACTTGTTGACTGAAGAACAAATGTACTTTTGCTACTTATGGGGAAGGTATCCCGATTCTCTGTTCCGTCATAAAGGTAATTTTCAGCGCAGCAATAGAAGGAAAGAGACGTTGCTCCATCTTTGAAATCCAAGATATCGCTACGTAACAAGGATCCTCCACCACCATTGGAAACATCCATTTTTGTGACGGGCAATCCGGCGAAGGTCTGTTCCGTCGCCACAGGGGAAGCCAATGCGGAATCATACAGTTTCTTTTCGTCTTTAACGATTCTGCATTTTTTCACCTTGTCTGCGCCGTTACGAACCAAGTTAAGCCTGCTTGCGTCAACGGGCGCCGGCAAGCGAACCGTAATGTTTTCGATGTTTCCGCCATAGACATCCCCGGCGATTACCGCCATCGGCGTATAGTTTTTACCATCTATCGTTTGGGAGTCGAATGTTTCTGACGCGAAATAAATGTCGCTATTGCGAATGATGCCATCGTTCATGACGCAAGCAACCGCTGCAGCCGGGCCATACGAGAAACATCCGAACACTTCGCGAATGGTTACATCCTCGACGAGGCCACCATTCATGGTTCCGGCGATTCCGGAAACCGACTGATGCACCCAGTTCGTGCAGAATTCCAATTCCAGGTTTTTAACAATGCCGCCAGTCAATTCGTGGAACAATAAGCCTTTCCGGATATCGCCCCAACCAGTGCGGACACCTTTCCTTGTATAGATGCGATGCCCTTTTCCATTGAGAACGCCAGAGAACGCTGCAAGTTCAAGCGGGTCCTCTGAAGTCAGCATAATGTCGTTAGCGAGGTAATAAACGCCATCCGCCTTCATCGCCTTGAGGTCGGCTTCCGTCTTGATTTCTGTGCCAGCCTTTTCGGTCGCGTTAAGATGAATATAAGTGTAATCCGATTCCTTCACGCTGGTGTCATATTGTTTGGCAACCGTGATGGAATAAACACCAGTTGCATCCGCGGTTAAGGTCTTGCGGCCCGCTTCCGCGCGGTCGCTAGAGACCGTGACGGTGTAGTCATATTGTTTCGCAAAGAACGGGTCGAGTTCGACTTTGAATTCGAGTTTGGATCCAATGGGAGAGAGAGCCGGCAAGGTGTTGCCTTCTTTGTCCGTGAAGCGGAACCCATCCCGTTTCGCATTGGCCATAATCTTCGAATATTCGTTATCTACGGCCGTGCAGGCGTATTTATAGGTGATACTCTTGAAGGAGAACGTTCCTTCTTCAGAAGTCAACGTTGGGTTATTCGTTTCAATCCAGAACGAACTCGGATCATCGTTATCCCGGTTATTGGTCCAAACGTGATGGAGGTTTTCATAACCGACTTTATCCGCTTCTTCTGCGGTGCTATAAAGTCCGCGTCCCGCGCCGTCCCCACGATTGTTGATGACTTCAAACCAGGTGCGGGTGCTTCCTGCATGGACGACTTTTTGGCTCGGCTTAGCCACCGTTAAGCCATCGATCTCCATTTCATAGAAAAGGGAGCCGCCGTTCGCACCTCGATAGCCATTCGTGGAAGCCGCGGCTTCGCCCATGACAGCGCGTGTTAAGCTCGCGCCTTGTTTAAAGGTAATCACGTCTCCAGCGACGGTTACGTCTCCCGTCACGCTAAAGGGATTGCCGTTTTTGGTGATGGTTTTGGCTCCGGCTTTAAAATCGTCCGCGGTGAACGTGATGGCCATGGCTTTCGCACTCGGATAAGCCCCTTCGCCGAGAAGGCTGCTATTGCCTTGCCCGCTTAAAACCACGCTAACACCAGCAAGAAGAAGGGAAAGGCCTGCGCCTCCGACTAACAAAAGATTTTGTTTTTTCTTCATAGAAATCATCACTCCTTTCTCTTAAGTAAAAAGATTTCTATCTTTGTAAGCGGTTACATTTTACAGGGCTTTTCTGCGTCCCTTAAACCTACTTTCAAAACACTATTCAATGTTTTTGTTACATTATTAGGCTTTTCACCCTTTTTCACAGAACGAATTTGTCACACGGCAAGCCAAAAACAACCAGATAGGCTTAGGTGTGGAAAAACAGACTTTTTGTATCATGAGTCATGGGGGTCTTGGGTTGAAACTTTGGAATAAAATCCAAGAAGCAAAACCCTCTCGGTTTAGAATTTCCTTCTTTGGACGGAATAAGTGCAAAAAGGTGCAATTAATGGAAATGAAAAAGGTGACGGAATCCCGCCACCTCTCCGCTAAAGAGCGCATCAATTAATAGATGGTGCCACCATCAAGATTGACAATTTGCACAGTTTTTGTGAAGGTTATTGGATCTTCAAATTCAAATTGTAGCACCACTTGGCTATCCATGAGTTTGAAAGTAGTTAAAACAAAGGTAGACGAATCCACTTCGTTTCCCTCTTCGTCGATTTCGATGAAGCTGCCTTCATCGGCCAAAGAGGCTTCCGTCGCGTTGTTCCAAGTGAATTTGAAATAATAAGGGCTGCCCCAGGATTGGTATTCGACCGTTCCCGTCTTATCTTCTTTAAAGACAATGCTCGAAGCAGGATAACCGTCATCCTCCCACGTTCCCTTCAAATTTAACGTGGTCCCTTCCGTCGATTTGGCTTTGACGGTGAAGGTGTTGCTCGCAACGGCTTTGCTGCCATCAGCCTTATTTTGAGTTGAGGTGAAGGTCACCACAATTTTGCTGCCTGCGGTCGCGTCTTCTTTGACTTGGAGGGTATATCCATCCGTCGCATTGCCCGTAAGGGTAGCAAAATCGGAACCGGAAGTGATTTCCGCGGTATAAAGATTTTTCGCCGTGGCGGGGAGAATCGAGGCGGAGAGGGAAACGCTAGATCCCGCGACCACTTCTTTATCTTCTTGGTTGAGGCTGATGCCGCTAATGGGTTTATCTTCCGTCACGAGGTGAAGGATTCCGGAAGCACCCGCCGAGGAGAGGAAGGAGATATACACTTCGCCGGCTTTTAGAATCTTAAATTGATTTGTGCGCGCGTTATATTGAACGTATTCGTTATCTTCTTCGATCGTCGGGATGATCGGATCCACAAGCGTCGTGGCTTTGGGGTTCTTTTCAGAAGCAAACTTCACCGCATAGGAATTGCCAACAAAATAATGGCCGTCTTCGCTGACAAGAGTCGCTTGGATATCCTTGAAGCAATAATTGGCTTCCAAAACGGCGTTGGGGTTTTCGGCCTTAATCCCTTCTATTTTCCACTCATAGGTCGAGGAGGAAGTCGAGGTCGGGGTCGTATCCGCTTCGTTAGCAAAAGTCGAGGTCGTGGAAACGAGCTTCACGATCGAAAGATTGTGAATCGTCGCTTCGAATTTCTTTTCTACGATGATCCCTTCTTCCGTGACTTTTTCCGTCAACGTGAAGACATCGTTTTCATAGGCATAGGTTTTGCCTTCTCCGCCTTTAGCAAAGGCTTCGAGGACACCAAGGTTCGCGCTTAAGCCATAGACATTATTGACCAAAAGAAGAGAGGTTTTTTGTTGGAATTCTTTCTTCGTCGTATCGCTCATCTCGGTTTTGGCAAAATCAACGAGCTCGTCTCCGGCGAAGCGGAATTCAAAGAAGGAATTTCCTTCGATGGAACGAACGAGTTTGATGTCGCCCGGGTTATACTGAACGACTTGGTCGTCGTAGAAATAAGCCTTGAAGGTATTTTCTCCCTCTTGGTAGGAGGCAAAATTCGCCAAAGGCTCATTGGCCAAAGTGGACTTCTTGTACATTTCGAAATTGGCCTTGAAGCGTTCTTCTGCGGTTAGTTCCACACTCGAACTCGTCGAAGTCTCCGTCGAGGGGGAGGTAGAGGAGGCAGAGGAAGAAGCCGAAGAGGCAGAATCGCTAGTAGAAGGATTCGGTTTGGTTTCGCTTGAAGAGGGGTTTCCGCCCGTGCATCCAGCAAGGAGCAAAAGGGAGGAAAGCAGCAAAAGGGATGGTTTTTTATTCATTTTTCATTACTCCATAGGCGTTAGCCCGTTGATCGAAAGCGTCAAATTCGGGGCAAGGGAGGCCGTGCCATAATCCTTGAAGCTGATTTGGTCATAGCCAGTCACGTATCCTTGTCCGTATTCGGAGGGGGCTTCATATCGATAATTGATATTAAGCACGCGCGAATTTTCGTCAAGTTGCATTGTGAGGGTGCTCGGAATCATATAGGTTCCGCCTTCCCCCGTGATGAGGGTATCCGCGACGGAAAGGACTTCCGGCTTCGGAACGATTTGGTTTTTGGAATTGATGTCGAAAATCAAAGGAGATGCCGAGAAACCAATATGGTTATCCAAAGTATCGCCTTCGATGCATTTGCCGCTAGTGACAGCAACCAAGCGATTCGACGTCGCATCACGGCTGACGTTGAAAGGGATGACCTTGCCGTCTTTTTCCACGAATCCATGGCGTTTAGAAACTTCCGTCGTCACGGGGTTATAGACCTCAAAATAAAGGATGTTGTCCGCCAAAGTCATGCGGGTGACGTTAGAAGCAAGGGAACCGTAGTCTTCCATCGTAGCCACGTAGGAAGAGCCTTGTTTTAAGCATTTGAACGCATTCTCGACCTTCTTTTGATTGGCATCGTCAGCTTTGGCTTCATAAGGAACGGGGCGAGAGAAATTGGCCTTCGAATCAAAGGTGGTCTTCACCGTGTAATAAAAATAGGAGGAATCGGAATCGGAGACCGAACGATAGAAAGTGGCGTCCATTTCCTTGAGGGTTCCGTTTTCCACGACAAGGTCCAAGGTCTTGATCGCCATTTCGAAATTGACGTAGGAATAGGAATAGAAGAGCCCTTCCGCGTCTAAGCCGAGATAACGATAGGTGTTGTTTTTGATTTTACGGAAAGCCTTCGCGGAGAAGATGTCTTTCGGCCATCCAAGTTCGCTCCATTGGATGTCTTTGCCCTCTTCGGCGCTATTTTCCACGATGACTTCATTATGGCCGTTGATGCCGATGATTTTGGCCGCGCCATTTTGGTTTTCGAAGAAATGGGCGTAGACCTGTTCGCTTCCTTTTTCCTGGCTGCGGACGCTAAGTTGAGTGGAGGAGATGCCGACATCGCTAGTTGCATATTCCACCGGTTCTTCATTTCCTTCGTGGAGGAAGATCACGTTATGGGCAGAGAGGTTTTCTCCTTGAAGAACCTTCGCCGCGTCTTCGTTTAACGATTCCCCGCTAGCATAGGAAGAACGGAACGCTTCGACAGCTTCGAGTTTGGAACAATCCACGTTCGAGAAAGTGGCTTTGGTGATGACCGCTTCTTGGTAGTCCCCATTGGAATCCATGCTAAGCGCATTGATGGTAAAGGCGAGATCGCCATTTTCCAAAATGGAGAAGGTCGTATCTTGGATTAAATTGTTTTGGGCCAAGGAGATATAGCCAACGGAGGCGCAGAAAATGAGGTTCGCCATCGCATTATCCGTATAGAAGGATCCATCCGCCGCTTCTTTAATCGCGCCGCTTTTGAGGTTATAACGGCTTTGGGTTTTATCCGTAAACAAAGAGAAATAGCTGATTTCGTTGACGGAGCTCACATAAGTTCCGCTGCTGGTCTCCGGAAGAAGGATATCCACGTTATTTTGATTCAAATCAAAGCGATAAAGGATATCCTCGTCTTCTTTTTCAACATAAGGGAGAAGCATTCCGCCACTTTGGAGGATGGAGGCGTAATAGTAGTCTTTGTTGAACAAGTCAAAGCATTCCACCCCTTCCATCGAATAGGAGAGGGTGTAATCGCCGTGATTAGCCACGTAGATCAAATAGTCGTAGATATATTCCGCGTCCTTTTCGCGGTCCTTCATATCCTCATAGAAATGGGATCCCGAGGAAGAAGAATCTTGGGGTTTATTGGTATTGCCACATCCTGCTAAAAGCAAAGGAAGGATGAGAGGGATGATGGTTTTGGTTTTTTTCATTGTCGCTGATTCCTTTCATTAATCCGGGATATAGAGGTCGATGCCAACTTTGGGGTTCGCCCCAATCGTGATGCCCAAGGTATAGACCCCATCTTCCAAGACATAATAGGTCCTTTTGCCGTTAGAATCTTTGCCTTCGACAATGCCGGGGATCGCACGGACCTTTTCTTCGAAACGGCCCATGTAATTGGTCGGATCGGTGAAGTCCACATAGGTATCCGGTTGATAGATCATCACGTGGGTCGGCTTGTTGCTCACGATATGGGTCGTGATGGCATACCATCCATCAAAGAGGGTCGGTTCATAGACGTAGGGGATGAGTTTGGCCGTGGATTCGCCAAAGAAGGAAAGCAAGGTCGGATAGACGTTTTCTTCCATTTCCCAGGTGGATGGGGCCGTGAAGGTCGTTAATTCTTTCGCCTTGACGGCAAGGTTGGCGTCCACTTCGATTTCATCGTCGCCAAGTCCCACGAATTCGCCGATTTCTTCGCCTTTGGATTGGCCGTCATTGTATTCATAACGATAGCTGTAGCTCAGCGGCTTTTTGGAGACATTATTCTTGTAGAAGATGTGGAACGTCATCGGACGGACGTTGTCAAGGTGTTGGAACCCTTGGATGGAGGAAGTCAAATCATAAATCGGGGTACGGAGGTTATAAGCCGGTTCGGACTCAATCACGGTTTTCTTCAAAACATCCGGGGAGAGATTCATGTTGAGAACATCTTCGAGGGTCTTCTCTTCCGGTTCGGACAAAGCAAATACTTCGTCTTGGCTCGTGTAGAGGAACTGGACGAGTTTGTTCTCCTTGTTCATGGCATAGCCGATGCGCTTGGAGGAATATTCCGTCGTGGAGCCGGGTTTCAGGGTCTTCTCTTCACGGAGCAAATAACGGCTTCCTTCCACGTTGGAATAGGTGAGATAGGCCGCGGAAGAGGGGTCATTGGCATTGTAAAGTTTCAATTGGAACGAGCCCTTGAAATAGGAGAGGGTTTTGGCAATGTCATCACGAGACCCGTCTTCTAGCGGAGCAAGCGGAGCAGGCATGGCAATCTCCGCGCCTTCTTGAACCGTGATGTGAGCGGCGTACCAATCGGAAGAATAGAAATTCGTCGGGTCAACATAAGAGTTGAATTTGACTTCGATGTTGGCAAGAACCCCGTTGGAAACGGAGAAATCGATGAATTCAACGTCTTGATTACCTAAAGATTTAGCAAGCGTCAAACCATAGAACACGGAGAAGGGATTCGAGCCAATATAGCGATAACGGCCGTTGCCCACCTTCATGAGGTTATTGGCCTTCAGGATGTCTTTCAAATAAACGTAAGAAGACCAATCAAGTCCTGTCGGCTTGCTTTCGACTTTGTTGGAACCAGAAAGCGAAACTTCATAGGAGGCGTCTCCTTGTTTTTGGTAATAATGGTCATCGTAGCTGAAGGAATGGTGGATTTTATCGAGATCCATGGCGACGACGTTAGTTCCTTCGTCATATCCCCATTCTTCGCTATCTTGGTGTTCCCAGATTTCCGCGGTGAAGGTATAGGCGTCTTTTTGAAGGGCCGGAAGAGCGGCTTCTTCCACCATATTCACGGAAGAGGGGTTCTTAAAATAGGCTTCTTCCGTGCTCGCGGAAGCGGAATTCAAATCGGAGAAGGTGCCCTTGGCATAATCCGTGAACGTGAAGCCATCAGTAGAACGGACGAGGACAAAGGAAAGGTCTCCGTTATTTTCTAAGGAAAGCGTCGCATAGACGAATTGCTCGTTAGTCGCGCGTTCTTTGAGGTTCAAAAGGCAAGCGAGCGAATAGACGAGGCCAAAATCATTGACCACGTATTCGTCGACGTTCATCAAGAAATCATCCTTAGTGAAGGTGCCTTTGCCGTCTTCCCCGATATAGTCGGAAAGGAGGTTGAACGACGACAAATCCGCTAAAGGAGCATAGACGCCCCCATTCAATTTCGAATCGACGGAAAGCAGTTCCAGCGTTTTGCCCGTGTTATCGAATTCATAGGAAGAGGTCTTCGATGGATCCTCGAAATTCGGACGAAGGATGTGGCTTAGCCCTTTGCTTTCGAGACGGATATAAGAATCGAAGCAATAGGTGTCTTCAAACGAAGGTTCATCTTCTTCGTTCGCCAACGAGACTTTGCTAAGACGATAGGATTTCGCCTCGACAATCTCATTGAATTTCTTGGCAAGAATCTCTTTGTTAATCGGAAGTTTAGGCTGTTCCGAAGTGCTGCTAGAGGTCGAATTAGTCTCTGTCCCGGTGGAGGAAGAGGCAGTGTCATTGCCATTTCCACCCGCCCCGCAAGAAGCAAGCAATGTCGCCGCGGAAAGCAAGAGGATGGAAGCGCGTGTTAATTTTTTTCTATTCATGTTTCATTCCTTTCAAGCCGAACTATTGTAGACATGACTGCTCGTTTGGTCTAGAACTTTCCTTAAGGAAAGTGGTTTAATATCTTGTTTTGCTTCTTTTGTTTCGTCTCAAGGCTGGAACCTCGTGATTTATGCTTATAATGAAAATGCCGAAACCCTCCTAGGAAAATTCCCCATGGTGAAAGAAAAAATAAAAGAATCCTGGATTCGCGTGAATCAGCGGATCGATGAATTTTGCAAAGGAAACGAAGACCATTCCTTCCGCCTTTTATTCATTACCGACGTTCATATGGGGGCGGAGAACGCCCACCACATCGAGCAGCTGCAAATGCTTCAAGAACTGCTCCCTTCCAGCAAAATCGATTTCGTCGTGAACGGGGGAGACATTGGACTAGATGTCGGCGAAAGCAACGAAGAGGCAAAACGCGTCATCGAATCGACTCAAAAGGCCATGAATTTTGGGGATATCCCCTATTTCTTTTGCAAAGGAAACCACGACATCAAACCAGGCGTATTAGGGAGAGAAGGTTTAAACCCTTTTTTGAATCGTTATTTTCTCGATAAAATCAGCCATGAAAAAGGGAACATTATGGTAAGCAAAACGAACGAAGGCGGATACGGGTATTATGTAGATAGCAAAACCAACACCCGTTTCTTGTTCCTGAATACTTCAGAAAACATCCGGGGATATGACGTATCTGACGAACAACTTGCATTCGTCATAAACCAATTGGAAACTTGCAAGGAAAAATTCCTCGTCATCTTCAGCCATTTTTGCTTTAACTCCTGCGGGGCGTGGGTTCGTTACCCCAACCCTTTAAGCCCCAATATGGTTAGACTTCAAAATATCGAAAAAGCCTTTGCAAACCGGGAAAAAAGACACACGGGTCCCCTCGATTTTGATTTTAGTCGTTCTCCAAGCCGCCTTCTTCTTCACCTTTGTGGGGATTCTCATTTTAACAATCAATCTCGAAGCGATGGCTATCTCATCGCCTGCAGGCAAGGGTATGGGGGAATCGATTCCGAAGATATCCCAGAAGGGGCCTCTTTCGATTTGTTCAATAAGCATGAGCAATGCAATTTCGACCTTTTAGCCATTACCCCAAAGCACGTGAAATTATTCCGCGTAGGAACAGGAGAAAAGATTCGCGATATCGAAATCTTCTAAGGGTTTTCTCTTGTTTTTTCCGCGAAGTCCAAAAAAATGTAATTTACTGGTCTTTTTTCGCATTTTTCTTGATTTCATTTTGCCTGATTTTCACACTTTTTCTAAATCAATGATAAAGATAGAGAAAAACACCCAATATATTGGATATTTGAGTTAAGTGCATTTTTGGTTGATCCTAACCGAATTTGTACCTAGGAGATTGGGAATGGTATTTGGCAGAAAACGTTACTTGGATCAATTAACCGCGTTCATCGGCAACGGAATGATCAGGGTCATCGCAGGACCGAGACGTTCGGAAAAATCTTATTTGCTGTTTACAATTTCCCAAGATTGGTTACTTCGTTCTGGCGTTCAGGACGATCGTATTTTGTTGCTAAAATTAGACCAGCAAAGCAACGCTTGTTATCGGAACCTTGACGAATTTGTTTCTTTTTTCAAATCTCAACGTAAGGCTGACGGAAAGCCGACCTATTTTCTCGTTGACGAAATTCAATTGGTCACACCCAAAACCCATGGGTTTAAGGACAATATTTAACTTTTTACGACGCCTTAAACGAATTTCTGGATTGGGAAAATACGGAAGTCTTCGTTACGGGCAGCAATTTCCACATGCTCTCTAGCGAT
This sequence comes from uncultured Bacilli bacterium, assembly GCA_934700895.1. GTDB lineage: Bacteria > Bacillota_I > Bacilli_A > RFN20 > CAG-826 > Alloenteromonas. The sequence continues at coordinate 14,285 of CAKUXV010000003.1, read as the reverse complement.
ATCGCAACCGAATTTCGTGGACGCGATTGACAAATTCCGATGCACCCATTGCCCTATTCCGAAATTCGAGAACAAGCCGATTCAAGCATCAGCGATTTCGTGCTATGGGACCTTTACTGGAAATACGGGGGATTGCCCGCCTGCATGTTGGAATCTGGCGAATCGAAAAAACAGCAATATCTCAAGCAATTTTTTCCACCACTTATTTAAAAGGATATTGCGGAATGGTATCACCTTCGTGATGACATTATTCTAGAAAATCTCGTCGCTTATCTAGCTTCCTCCGTTGGTTCCACCCTCAATCCCATCAATATCTCTAACGCCTTTAAAAGCAAAACGCATATAACTGTACCCCAGCCACGATTTGACGCTACATCACCTATCTAAATGATGCCTTTGTCATTTCCAAAGCCCAACGGTATGGCCTAAAAAGAAAGGCCATCATTCATGGGTCTAGCAAATATTTTTTAAAATCTGATTTGCACAGGTGACCTGCTTTGACACGCCCTATGTTGCAATTAATTTTGGTCACGAACGACCAATCATTAGGTGATTCGGTGAGCCAATCAGGCGCTAAGAATTGTGGCGGCTCCGTCTTATTGGCTCGCCGAATCCCGAACCGCCACATTTATGAAAGCAAACGCCAAAGGCGGCTCCCAGAGAGCCAAATTTTCCGATTTAGAGCCCTTTTACGGCGACACCAAATCGGAATGGTACGCCGCGAAGCGCGGAAAGCCATCGCCCGCTGAGCATGAGCTCGTCAACGGCCTGCCCATCAGCCGCTGCCCCCGCTGCGGGGGAGCGAGGCTCAAGATGTCCGGGCATTACGCGAACGGGACGAGGAGGTTACCGATGCCCGGATTGCAAAAGGGCCTTCTTACCACTGACGGGAACCGTTTTCGACGCCCGTAAAATGCCCGTTTCCGAATGAATTGAAACACGATCCACCTTTTTGAGTTTCATTCGGTTGCGAGTTCGGGAGGGGAAACGGAAACGCGAAATCAACCGGCGAATACTGGATTTCAAAGGTTTTCGCCGTCTTGGACGGCTGTCAGAAAAACGTGGTCCTATCCGGAAGGATCTGCCTCGACGAAACGTATTTCAGCGTCGCCCCCGGCAATCGGAACGTCAAAGGGAACGGAAGGCTTTACAGGGGCCTTTCCCAAAACAAAATATGCGCCGCGACGGCGACGGGCGGCACGGGGATTCTCCTCACCGTCTGTGGCAGGGCGAAGCCGTCTCGCGCCAGGATGTTCAAAGCTTTCAACGGGCACACTAAAACCGGATCAACGCTGATTCACGACGGCGAAAGCAGCCACGGCATGCTCGTCGAGGCATTTGGGCTGTCCGAGGGAATTCACGCTTCGGGCGAAACGCGCGGACTGCCGGACAAGAGCAATCCGATGGAGCCTATCAACTCCGTCCACCACGGGCTTAAGAAATTCATGAGGCAGCGCCCCTCCTACGATAGGAACGGACTGCTAAATTGGCTCAATCTCCTTCTGGTTTATTTTCACGAACCGGGGCGGCTCAATGGACGATGCTGTGAAAAAATTCCTTCAAATGGCCATTTTGACGGAAAGGACAGTAAGATGCAGGCGGGATATTAACAAAAATCCCGATAAAAAAGGGGTTTAATGGGCCACCTGTACAAATCAGAATTTAATCAAAAATTTCAAAACAAACTCCATTATATGAAAAGCAGCAAAACCAAAATCGATATCGATTTCTTGGTGGATGAAGAGAATATCGCGATTCAGGCTTGCTATTCCATGGCGAACACGGATACGGCCAGCCGGGAAATCGGGCAATTAAAAAACTAGATGCGACGAACCCTGGAAAATACAAGCTCATGATTATAACGATGAACGAGACCAGGGACATCCCACTCAAGTGCAACGTGATTCACATCATAAAACTTCAGGATTTCTTGCTTTTCAATTAGTTAGATGAGTTTTTAGTTAAAAAAACCTCCCAAGTTTTCGCTTAGAAGGCTTTTTTTCAATGGTGCCCGAAGCCGGACTCGAACCGGCACGTCCTCATCAAACATTGGATTTTGAGTCTCTTTTGAATCCTGCGAGTCATTGCAGCTTCAATGAGATTCAAGGATTGGAACTACCGAATTTCCCAATGTTTGCTTAGGTTCTTGTCAGTCACAAACGAATCGGATTGAGAAGAGCCGAACCGTTTCCGATTCGTCTATTTTCCCGAAAGAGTGGAAAACGCGCGTGGAAGGAATTTTCCGCTGATTTTTGCCACTTTCATGGTGTCTTCAATGGATGGTTAATTCGCTTGGGAAGAATGAGTGGAAAAGGAATCTAACCGCTTATCTTCCTATGGAATATTTTACCAAAATCTCTTATTAAATTTGACCTTTTGAGCGTGAATTTTTCAGTCGCCGTTAATGAAAATATACTCTTCCGCAGTAACCTCTTCCACCGCTGTTTTGTTGTAAAAATAGCTCTCTTCTGCCTTGTATCTATTTGTAATAAAGTGGAGGTTTTTATTCTTGGACCCTATCAAAATACGGCTACTATCGTGTAGGAAATTGATATAAGGACCATCAATCAGCAAATCAACGGAATCGACAAGTTCTTTATCAAGTTCGTCTTTTCTCTTGCCCGAGAACATGATAATACCCAACCCCAGAGAATGTATCTTTTTGTTTAAATCCAAGAGATTTCGCTGAAGAGAAGGCTCGCCACCACTTAACGTCACCCCCTCGATTTCATATTTTTCCATTGCGCTGCGAACGATACCGACGAGCTTATCCAGCGTGACCATGTGCTTTGGAACCAGAGGCTGTAATTCCCTATTGCAACATCCTTGGCAATTGAGATTACACCCTTGAAACCAAATGCAACACCTGTTGAATGGCCCTTCTGTTCTGGTTGAAAGTTTGATATAGGCAACGTTGAATTTACTCTCCAAACTCAAAGCGGAAACCTTCCTTTGCGACTTTTGCAATGATTCTCATGCCCTTCATAGCCCGTAGATCATCTTTGTTTTCAAAAAGGTACATGGCAAGTGGATCCAAAAGCCTATCGTTGATGGCGTTAAGGATATCGCGTCCGCCTTTGCTTGAATCGACTCCGGAAAGGATATAGTCGATAGCTTCCGTCTCCTTTTCAAACTCGAGCTCAAGTTTGTATTTCTCCTCTATTCCTTTGATGACGGGTCTCAATTTGTTCTTACAGATTTTGTATTGGAATTCTTTGTCCTGGATGAAATTGAAAGGAACGATGTTGTTATAGCCGATCCTCCCCAAAAGTTCAGGTCTCTTGAGCTCGTTGTCAAAATAATCCTTCACAATCATGATGAATTCCCTAGCAACACCTTTTTTGTCGGAGCTTGCCTGTACTTGGTTAGCTCCCAAATTGGAGGTGAAGACGATGATGGTGTCTGCAAAATAAACGGTCTCTCCTTTGGAATCGGTGAGCCTTCCGTCTTCTAATATCTGCAAGAAGATATCCAAAATCCTAGGGTTCGGTTTGGCCGCTTTCTCAATTTCGTCAAACAAGACAACGCTGAAGGGATGTTCTTTTATTGCATTTGTGAGCTGTCCGCCTTCCTCATATCCAACATATCCTGGCGCTGCGCCGATGAGCTTTTGATCGCTATTCTCCTGAGCGTATTCAGACATATCGAAACGGATGCAAGCCTGCTCATCACCAAAAAGGAACTTTGCCAACGCCTTCGATAGTTCCGTTTTTCCAACACCGGTTGGACCAACGAAGAAGAAAACCCCTTTTGGCATAGACCGAGAAGAAGCTTTATGAAGGCCAGTGAGACCCATATAGGCTTTGACAACCGTTTTTTCGATTTTATCGATAGCCTCTTCTTGCCCAATGACCCTTTCCGAAAGTTCCTTCTTGATGTTTTTGACCCTAGAATATTCAAGCTTTTCCCACGGATTCTCCTTTTCGCCGTATTTGAAGAGATAAAAGAGCTTTTCGAAGGTCATCTTCTCTTCTTTTCTCGAAAGCCTTGCAAGCTGAATCATTTCCCTATTGGTGAAATCCTCGAGCATGTCAATGCATTCGATGTTCTCGTTATCCAACAAGGAATTGGTGCCGGTTTTAAGTCTTACGTCGAAAGAATCTTCGATTTTCTCGATCATCTCCTTCCTCTCACCTCTGTCTGGTTTTTGGAGAGTGACGATTTCGACTTCCGGATTCCCTTGGTAGAAAGAAAGCGGCAATCCAGATGCCTTGTTCAAGACCATAATGACGACGCTCTCGTTGCAGTCGAGATTGGAATACTCGACTTTCCTATCCTTCAAAGCCTTTCCCAAAAGGGTGATGTTCTGCCTTTCTTCCTCAGAAAGGCCATTGGTTCCAAAAATGTATTCGGACCAGTTGATGATGAAGGCGATTTTCTTCTTTCTGTCCGTGACGTTTTTATAGACGACATTGAGAATATCGGAAGGCGATTTGAACAAGCCTTGTTGACTTTTAGGGCTTTCTTCCTCGCCTAGATTATAATCGTCCCCTTCGACATCTGCTTCATCGGTCAAGGTGAGCTTATCAATTGCACCCGTAGCTCCTTCCACCCTGTCCCAATAGACAATATCTTTGTAATCCATCTCTTGGAACATGTTTTCAAGATATTCTCTCAGTGTAACGATTCTTTTCTTTTCGTCGAGATACACGTCTCCGACATTCCCGTCAATGATGACGCATTTCTTGATTCCGGCTTCCCTTTTGATTTTGTTGAAATTGTTTTGCAATGACATAATTTTCTCCTATCTCTTGTTTTTATTTACGTTTGCGTATTGATATTTTTGGGTGGATATCTTATCGGGGTTGGACCATTGGACGGCCTCATGAAGGACCTTGATGCCATAGACATTCTCCAAATCGTCCATGAACGGCTCAATATCTTTGTTGCAAGCCGTCCCTTCGTATCCCTCGAATCGGTACATGAATTTCCCGTTTATCCAGATTTCGAACTCAGCTCTTTGTCCGGATGGTTTCAAGGCGACCAGTTTCACTACGTTTTTGTCTCTGTCGATTTTTAGGTTTTTCTTCGTGTCGACGACGAATCCTCTGTCTCTAATCGCTTTTATGATGACTCGAATCGTCTCTTTTCTCACCTTCTCCTCAACAATGGCCGCGTTGGTAGCTTTTATTGCCTCATTAAGGGAAACGTCGTCTTTTATGATATCCGACGAAATGCCGTTATCCTTCAATTCCGATTTGCATTCCTCAATCACCTGTGCGGTCTTTTTCCCGAGCAATATGTCGTATTCTTCTTTGGCTTTTTCCAATATGGCATCGAACTCCATTCCTTCCGATTCCATTTTCTTAGCTTGACAATAGGCGAGCTCTCTTAACGAAACGTCATCGATGGAATTGATTTTGTCTAAGAGCGTTTGCGAAAGCGCTTGGATTCCGTGCATTTCTTCAAGCAAGCGTTCTCTACCTTTCTCTCCCAAACTCAGCAAATTCTCGTCTATGAGTTGATCGAGCGCCGCGAGTTTCGAGCCAGTCAGCTCATTCACTCTTTCGGTTAACTCTTTTCTTTGTGTTTGGATCTTAGAATAAATATTGGCAAGTTTTTTGCTTTGGGCATCGCCATATCGGATATCGGAGTCAAAGCTTTTCGTTTTTAGGGCCTTATACTCCTCCAAGGAATCCGTGAAGTTTTTGATTCTTTCTTCGATTTCGTTTTTTGCCTTTAGAAGGAATGCTTCATATTCCTTCGTCTTCGACGTTTCCAGTTTGGAGGCGGTCCGATGGATTTTGTCCAACTCCTTATCGATTTTGCACAAAGATCGGGCTGCGTTTTCGCATTTCGCCTGAGCGGAAATCGACAAACCCTCGAAATCAATTGTTACTTGATTGCTCATCGTCCTCACCTCCTAATTTGAATATTTCATCGCACCAGCGTCTTAAGTCATCTGGCCTGAATTCTTTGACGTTCCCATCGACGTGTACATAGGAATTTCTCGTTTCCCTGAAGTCATGAAGATCATTTATGACATCTTTCGAAATAAGGCCTTTTGTTCTTGCTAGGCTTAGCATTTCGGAAAGCTTTCCGGTCAAAGAATATTTATCTTTCAGAATTGTTTCCAATTTAGCCGAAAGGTTGACGAGAACGAACTGGTATTCGCCACACTCTATCTTTTTGATAATCGTATCTTTCTTAATTGCCATAGGATTCGATAGGGCGGAATCCAACATATTGAATTCATCGTTGATGTCGCGGAACAGCCTCATGAAGGAATCGTATTCCTTGAACATCGATTCGTTCTGCCCTCGGAATAAATTGGATTTCTCACGCAACGAAACGGCAGTGCGATAAGTTTTTTGGAACTCGGACTTGTTTATTCCTTCCATGTCGATAGAATAGCCGACAAGCCTATCTATTCCGGACATTTTTTTGAGATAGTCTATCTTCTTTGTGAAGTTTAGAAAATCCAATAAGAAATCGTCATGAGGCTCTATGCCGTTCAGGACATCCTCGATCGGATTGACGTAAAGAAGAATCAGCTTCCTGTCATATCCTTTCTTTGCGAAGATTTCGTAAGCTCTAACTTTGTCTTTTATTTCGCCGATAGAGCCGAAGGCTTTTGCCAAGACCTCGTTTTCATTCAAACCCAAAAACCTAGGGATAGAGTTGGTTAGTTTCATAACCGTTTCCATGTTCTCTTCTCGCATTAAGGAAAGGTACTGCCAAAAAGCCTTTGCCAAGAGCTCTTTGTACTTCGTAAGCACGCTTTGGTTAAGCAAGGCCACGGTCTTCATCTCATTCAGCTGGACGATGTTTTTCTCGGCGTCCTGAGAAAGATAGCCTTCCATCATTTTGAACGCGTTCTCGAAATCTTTCGAAATCGAGGTTATGCTGACAAGCTTCCTGAAATTTTCCTCGCTATATTCTCCAAGCGAAAGAATGTATGGGGCTAAAGAACTTTTGAATTCGCCATCGCTCAGCTTTATCTTCAGCACCAACGGAATCGAGATAATATTCAGTTTCTCGGACGCGAAATCAAAGATGCCTGGAACATACCCGAATTTGTTCCCGGACTGATCCACCGCAATAAACTCACAGTTTTCGTCGAACTCATTCAAACAATCGGCGCTGGATATGACGCCTGAGCAATTGCTTGGCAAATAATTCCCTTTGGTTAGGAATAGTTCCCATTTTTGCCTTTGCAGCGATTCCAGGTCTTTAGGAATCGAAACACCAACTATATTTTTGTCTTGGAAAGAAGACATTTTCAGTCCTTCCGAAAAGGCGGACGAGAACTTGAATTTCGATTTAATGGAAATCATTCGGTTTACCATGACATTGGTGTAATTTTCAGTAACGAAATCGAACAATGCCTTGTTGCCAAAGTCAAAAGAGCAATTGTCTCCATCTAAGGTGATAGTACAATCGTATTTCCCCACCCAATTCTCTTGGGAGATAAGTTCTATGCCCGTTATGATTTCTTCTTTCTTTATGAGCTCTGTCTTGGCGACTTTCCCGTTCTCGTAAATCGGAATTCTAGTGCCTTTGTTTAGATTCAAGAAGCCTTCAACGTCCTTTTCGCAGCGGAATTTGCTCATGAATTCTGGAGTGATGGGGCTATCCATTAAAGGCCTAGGTTCTTGGGAGGAATCCATAGACAAAGACAATTTGTTCAACGCAACGTTGAAAAACACCGGAATCTTTGCCTCTTTCGTCACGCCCGTCGGAATGGATTTCTCAGCGAAAATCTTCTTTCCCTTGGAAGTGAATTCAATGTCCTTTAACTCATAATCGTTGAAATCCTCCTTGCGGAATGTAAGACCAGGAGCCATTTGTAAGAAGCCATCTTGAAGAAGATTGTTTATCACTTCGGAGAAAAGGTGATGGAGGCTTTTCGGAATGCCGAAGTTCTCCAAAAGGGCCGTTATCTTCAAGGCTCTGTCGTGAGATTCGCTTAGCAGCACCAGAAGCATATAAGCAATGCCACTTGGTTTCTTCACCTCCGTGTAGGAGACTAATTCGTTTATCTTGAAGAACGGGAATTGGATTGACGTCTCAAGTTTGTATTTACCCATTTATCTTGACCTCCTCCTCGCCCAGAACGTCGTTGTCTTCGATCACCTTCCCATATCTTTCAATGGTTCCGATGATTTCTTCGTAAACTCTGAAGTTTCTCCTATCCTGGCCGTTGCCATGGATATCCGGAAGATCGATAACCCCCTTTTCTTCGAGGTATCGCCTGTTTCCGACGACGATAAGCAACTTTCTCGCCCTTGATAAGGCCACGTTGATTCTCTGGTAGGCCAAGATGAATCCAGGATTAGAACGGGCTGGATTTTCTGGGTTTCGGACCATGGACAAGATGATGATGTCCCTTTCGTCCCCTTGGAAGTCGTCCACCGTGCTTATGATCATCTTTTCAGGGTCGGTTCTGAAGGTATCCGTTCTGACTTTTTCGCCCTTCAGGACTTCTTTGACTTTCCTCGCTTGGTCGCCATAGGTGCATATGACGCCGATGCTCAGCTTCTCGAAAATGCTGTTTTCTTTGAAGAACGAATTCATTTTCCTGATGAGCTCGGCGACGACCTTGGCCTCTCCCGTGTTGTACATGGATGTGGAGTCGCGCTCATGGGTCTCCTTGCCTTTGCAGTCGACGAAGTAGATATGTTTGTCTGGCTCAATGATGGTTCTGCCATTGGAAACGATTCTGATGTTGTGCTTCTTTTGGTTGTTTTGCCCGGAAAAGCCAAGACGCAGTTCCCCTTGGTAAAAGGCATTGAAAACGTTCATGATCTGCTCATGGCAGCGATATTGCTGAACGAGCATCGTCTTATAGCTATCGGGTATCTTTTCGAACAGCGTCTTGAAGAAACATTCCTCATAGAGCTTCGTGAATTCATCGTTGATGTCCTTGTTGATGATGTTCTCATCCAGGCCTTTGAAGTCATCATCCCTCAGCTTCGCGAATTCATACATCGGTGGCAACTGTCTGTGGTCACCGACCAAGATGATGGTTTTGCCATAAAGAATCGGAATCAAAAGGTCAATGAAGCTCGATTTGGAAACCTCATCGATGATTACGACATCGATCCCGACCTTTTTGATATTCACGTCATCGATGTTGTATTCCGATAGCGAGGAATTGTTTCTTCCGCTGAAGCGATCGTTGGAGGTACAAGTTATCCCAAAGACGTTAGCGTTCTCGAACAGATCTTTTGTGTAAGTCTTCCGGTCCTCATCGATTACCTCTTCCGACGATAGATAATCTGAGATTTCCTTATACATTGGAATTTTCTCTTTGTTCTCTTTTTCCTTGAGGGCCTGGTCTTTCTCCAACTCCTTCCATTTGGAATCGATCACCTTTAAGGCGTCTTCGATGCTGTCATAAGGCTCTGCGATTTGGAAATCCTTGAAGAATCTATCGATTTCGAATTCGAGTTTTTCTTTGTCGTCCTGAACTTCCTTTACCTCTTCTCGATCCTGAATGTTGATGATCTGACCGTTGATTTCTTCCAAACGCTTTTTGAGGTCGCGGATTTCGAAATCTATGGCATTCAATCTTGATTCGTTCTCTTCGATTTCCTTAGTTATTTCAGAGACGTACTGGGATTTGATTTCCGCAATACTTGCCTTTGTTTCCTCAATTTCTTCTTTTAGCGATTCGAGATTAGCGACGATGTAATCATATTCAAAGATCCTTTTTGTCTTGAGGTCCAAAGACTCCTCAAACGAAGCGCTCAATTCATTTTTTATCGTTGCGAACTGCTTTTTGTATTCTTTTAGTTCTTCCTCTTTCCCAGGAAGAACGTCTCCCACTTCGTCTTGACAGGAATGGATTTTGTCCAAGATTCCTTTTTTCTTGATTTCCAACCTCGTTTTATTGGATTTTGGGTTGATCAAAGACAGCTCTTTGTCTAGCTCGTCTGGCTGGATGGAAAAAAGCGAATTCAGGAGCTGCCCCAGCTTTTGTTCCCTAAACTTATGTCGGCTGCAGAAGTCCTGAATTTTTTGATACGTTTCCAAAATGACGTTAATATCAATATCGTCGTCTTCGTTGAAATTGTTTTTTTCGAGATGGCGTATGGTCCGCCTTAATGTCTCGATCTTTAATTGGGTGTCATCTCTTTCATCGTTTTTAACGGCAATATTCTTGCCAATCGCCTTCGCGCCCTTCTCGAGTTGCTTAATCTCTTCTTCGGCCTTAGACAAAGCGTTCTGACCTTTGTCGATTCTCGCCTTTAAGAGTTGTAGGCTTTCGAATTTATGTTTGAATTCTTCCTTGGTCGCATTGAAATTCTCATAGCGATGAACGGCATTAACCATGTTCGCACTGATGTTGCGATAAAGATTGTCCACCAAGAATTTTGGATCATATTCGTTGTCGTTTTTCCTATTGTTCGACGGTATCAGCCTAACCGGGACGATGTCAGGAATCTTGGGGAGCCTTTCAAAAACGTTGTCGATGGCCTTATGGGTTTCCGAAGACACCAAAACCTTCTTTCCTTTTTCCACCATATGAGCGACGATTTCGGCGATGACCTGCGTCTTTCCCGTTCCAGGTGGCCCTTGAAGCAAAAAGATTCCATTGCTGGAAACAGCTTTCCTGACCGCCTCCTTCTGCTTTTCGTTCAAAGAACTCAAATACCATTTCCAATCGCCGTAATGGGCCGTTGTGGGCTGTAAGTTCTCTGGATTGAAAAGATATGTCGACAAATACGGATTCTTAACAAAGCCGGAGTAGAAATTCTCCAAGGCGGATTGCTGTCTTTTTATCTTGACCAGTTCGGCTCTATTGTCGTATACGATGTATTTGCAGTTCCTTATCGTTTCTTTCTGCTTTTCCTTTATCTCGTTGTTCGGGTCGCCCAAACGGAAATAGAGGCAGAACCTGTGAATCGTTTCTTCTTCGATGGCCTTGGCCTTGTCTTCCTTCAATTTGGCATCCAATTCTTCCTTGATCTTGATTTTCTCAGAGCGGATGTCGCCGCTGTATTTATCGGCCAATTCTCTTCGCTTTTGCTTCTTATACTCTTCGAGTTCTTGCTTTCCTTTTGAAATCAGCGATATCCCAAAGTGCTTCACGTCTTCTGCGTTTCTTTCCAAGTAATAGGATTCCACATCGATTTTCGAAATCTCATCATCGATTAGATTTTGCCTCCTCGCATAGAACTCGTTTTCGCTTTCGTCTTTGCTCTTCTTGAGCGTCTTTATAATAGATGCTTTTATCTCCGATTTTCTTGTTTGGATTTGCCTAAGAATATCCGGATCGGAATTCATCGTGACGTCTTGTTTGAGAGAGCCGTCCAATTCCCTTTGCCTTTCATCTATGAGTTCTTTCGCCCTCAAGGCGATTTCCTGATCCTTTTCGGCGCACGAAACCGTCAACTCATCACCTATTTTCTTGTCGAATCTGTCGTCGATGTTTTGAAAGCGCAAGTCCAAATTCTGTCCATATTCAAATTCCAGCTGTTTCAAGTGCTCGCTTGGTTCTATGTCCTTCGTGATGACGCGGAATCGATCACCCAAAGCGTATCCGGATTTGAGAAGTATCCCAAAATTGGTTTTACCGTTCGCTTTAGCCTCATTTGACTCGGTGCTGATAGGGGTAATGAATACGTTGTCGCTCGCTAATGATCTGATTTTTCTTTCTTCCTCGCTGACAAGTTTGTTTCCCTTCAACACTTTTGCCGCATCGAATTCCTTTTTATTTCGGTCGATAGTCAATCGAATCAAAGGGAAATCCTCAGCTTCTGCTACTTTCTGGGAGAGAACGACCATATCTCCCCTCTTAAAATCGTCGGAGTCATCCAAAATGTATTCGTCATAAACCGAAGAGTTCTTTTTGTAGTCTTTTCTGTTGATGGCATAGGAATCCACGAATTCGCAGGAATCCAACAGAAAATTTCTTTTTGATTGCTCTTCGAGATAATAGTTCCTGAATTGAAAATACCTATTCCACTCCTCATATACCTTCCGGACTTCTCCCGGATTAGAGACCGTATAGCATCCCTCGATCAAATCGGCGATGAAGTTCGGAGTGAATAGAGTCTCGCTGTAGTCGGCCCCTCGGATTGACCATGCGTTTCTTTCGAAAGCGGAGCAAGCTTCCGCCTCAGTCAACATATCGTTTTGCGAGGATACACCCTCATTGATAAGCTCCAAACCTTTGACCTGGAACATTCTCAGCCTGTCAGATTCATAGACATCGCCAACCAGAATGATATTCTGATTATCCGGAAGGTATTGTTTCATGCTTAAGGTGAGTTCAGGCCTGATGACGACATTATTCAAAAAAGCTGTTTTCCCATCGTTGGCCTGCTTTTTCTCCCTCAAAAAATTTGGGCAAGAAAAGTAATATTTCTTTCTTATGCCAGAAGGAAAGCATCTTTCGATGAAAGCATCTAAACTGGAGGTTCTTCTTTCCGATGGAATCCTTCTTTGGAGAACTTCAAATTGGTCGACAAGAGAAGCGTTATAGAGGTCGCTTTTGTTTCTACTAGTAGTGGTCAAATGTTCGCTGAAGGACAAAAATAAGTAGTCCATGCTTTAATTCCTTTCCTCAAAGCCAATTCGGGAGTCCCAATGGGTTTTGAATCGATTCGATTTGGTCTTGCGCATTTTCTATGAAATAATCGTCATAGTCCCATCTGGCGTCTTTCGGATTTTCATCGAAACCTCTTTGGCACATCTCGTCAAAGAACAAGGGTAATTCGTCCAAGGTTTTCAATATCAGGCTCTCATCCATATTTAGAACGGATATGGCCTGGTTTCCATTTTCGTATTTGCCTTCTGGATCGTTTAACAAATCAGGATATTTCGACTTCAGTTGGTTATAGGATTTCAAAGAATTGTGCTTCAGGAAATTCCAGATTCGATACCCTTTGTCGTAAGCGAAGAAAAATTTGTAGTCATAAAAAGATACGGATTCATCCTTCTTCTGCTTCCCTTGCATGAACGTGTCGAACTCCGCTCTCGAGAATTTGTTGTTCTTGTACCCGTTTTCTACGATAACCTTCAATGAGAGGGCGTCGATTTGCGACATCATGAGTTGAAAGAATTGCGCGTAGATGGTTTTGACGATGTAACGATACTCATTCTCCCGTCGGATTCCGCAAATCGTGGCATTCATGCAGGCTTCGTCGTATTCCAACACCCCATCCATCAATCCTCCTGTCCTCACATCATCTTCGACCTCTTTCGGAGTTTTGATATTTGCTAGCAATCTTGAGTATTCTTCGTTCCACTGCCGTTTTAAAGAGGCGGACAAATCATAGAAACGATTGCAAAAATAGTTTTCACGATGTTTTTTGGTAGGCAGATAATAAACGCTGCCCCGATGCTCGATTTTTGGGTCAGGAATTTTGAAGAACTTCCGGTATCTTTTCGTGTCGATTCTCGCTCTACCGCCTTTCATCAAGATGCCATAATAAGCCAAATCCGTGTAATCGTTCTCAAGCTTGGAATAGTCTTTTCTTATGGCTTTGCTTTTTCTTTTCATCCTAGCCTCCCTCTAAACAAAAGATGATAACGGCAGCAAGCCATTATCATCCCCAGTTAATCCAATAACCCTCTGGATCAATTGTATTTAGATACGGCTATACCACTCTTGAGAATTCTGCTCTTAACAGCCAGCTCACCTTAGACGTCTGCTTCCGTCGCGGCTCTGGCATCCCATATAGGTAAAGTTCCGAACAAACCTTTCAGAACCCGTCTTATGTATCGGTTTTAATTTTAACATATCCCCCTATTTATGTAAATGAACGCCCGACACATTAGATTATACTTCGACAATAGCATCGGCCGAAATGTACCGATGGTACAAAAAGAGGAGGCCTCATCGCAGAGCAATGAGATCCTCCATCTTCTTATTCAACATTAGGGCAAGATTCGCAAAGCTCTCCAGACTCGGAAGTTTCGTCCCACTCATCCATTCGTAGATCACTCTTGAGGAAGTGAATTCCAAATTCATCGAAATCCGCTCAATAGTCAATCCCGAATCGGCAATGGCGCTCCGAATTAGGAAACCTATTTTTTTCTTGTCTAACGTGGCTTTGTGATAATCGTTCATGTCTGCACCTCCTTTGAGCCTCCTCAAATGGGTACATGATTACCACGCTTTTATTTTAACAAAACATGTTTCGATTTTGAAAATCAATTAACATCTAGTTTTGTTTTATGAGCTTTTCTTCTCCGCTTTAACGACGTTCCCCATCCCATCGTCCTTGGTTTTGTCGGACAGGTAGTCGCTTAGCCTTGAGATGGTGGTTCTGTGCTGGGTGTCGTCGAAATGAGCGTAGATGCCTTCCGTCGTCGTTATTGTCGAATGGCCC
>CAKUXV010000002.1 GCA_934700895.1 uncultured Bacilli bacterium | reverse complement strand
AAAAAATGGCTGTAGCAGGCATTTCCCTGCTAGGGTCCATCGGCGTGATTTCCACCGGCTTTGCAGGGTGGATTATCTCGGCACAACCTCAGTATGGGGAAGGAACTGGATCCATCACGGCGGACGCGACGGTTACCTCGAAAATGTTGACCATTAAAAATGAAACATTTGGCGACACCGCGGAGACGAATGGAGACATTCGCTTTGCCCCGAAAGTCGTTACGGGCTTGGCCAACAGCTGGCTATCCGCTGATGTGACGAGCGGTGAAGAAGATTTGGATGCTGTTTATACCGTTACCCTCGGCATTCAAAACGTTAAGAAAATTACCGTTTCAAACATTGCTTTGGCTGAAACCGCGACTTCGGGCACGCCGTACGCAACGCTCGCCAATAGTGGTAATGGACCGGTTGGAACTCTGCCGACCTTTACAGACAACAAAGCGCCAACCACTGCAAATGGACAAGGATATATTATTGCTACTAGCAGCAATGCCACCTATAAATTCGGGGATGTTGCCGGTGGGTCCCTCAGCACGGGAGAACTTCCTGATTCGATGTCCGAATTTACGTTCACAATCGGCATTCACTTCGCTTGGGGCAAATTATTCAACTATCAAAACCCCTATTCCCATTACAACGGGATGGAATGGAGTGAAAAAAATCAAACCGACGCTTCAACCAACATTAAAAGATTGGACGCGTTGAATAAAACGGTTGGCTTCAAACTTACCTTCACCGTTTCGGCGGAGTAATTAAATTCGTTTCCTTCATTAGTTTTATAAATATTAAAAGGAGTAAAAAATCATGAAGAAAAAAGCAATGATCATGGCCGTGGCTAGCCTCGGATCCATGGCCCTCATCGGAACCGGCTTTGCAGGCTGGGTTATCTCCACTAGCACGACGACCAACGCGGATGGCGTCATGGTCGCCTATGACGTTAAAGACCAGCGTTTCGAAGTTGCTACTGGCAAATGGACCAATGGCAAGGAAGGGGCGGCCACCGGCGAAAAGGCAAACATCGTTTTTGGAAAATCCAAAACTGCAGTTACCAATCAATGGTTACACTACGACGCTGCTGATATGGAGACTGAATCTTTGTCGGATACTTATGAGTTTAAAGTTTCTTCCAAAGATAACAGCGACGCTGGTTCGTTTAAAGTTGCGTTGTCTACTGGTGCCCCTGGCGGTTTCGTGGTAACCGACACCAACGATAAAGCGTGGGAAAAAGCGACGACCGGTGAAACAACTGCCGTTAAAGCAATGCCGAACATCGAATATTTGGACGACGACTCGACCGTGGATGGCAAATATACATTTGTGGACGGCACGGCCACCGTCAAGATGAAAATTACCTTCGGGTGGGGAACTGCTTTCGGTGGTATCAACCCGTTCGATTATTACAATGGCAAAGAAGCTACTGAAGAAAATGTCAAGGCTGCCGTTAATAGCTTGAATTTGGTTAAGGCGCTTAATGATGTCGCTTTCACCGTCAATTTGGTAATTGATCGCGTCGCTGCTTAATAAGGAGTCGTCGTTACTATGGCTAAATTAACCAGAAAATCTTATCAACGCAAAGCGATGGTCGTTGGGGCCACCGCCTTTGCGGGCATTGCCCTTGTGGCAACTGGATTTGCAGCCTGGGTTATCTCCAGCTCTGCAACCAAGAACGTTCAAGGTGGTGTCCAAGTTGGCACTGTCTCTGAAAAGTCGATTACCTTCGGAAATATTACGCTGAAAGCCTTGGATGAAACTGATGCTCGCAACTATTTCTCCTTTGAACCTACGAAAGAAGATAAGAGTGGCCGCGTTCGTTGCGATGGTGAGAATTGGGAAAACCTTTCTTTGAAGGTGAAGGGTACCTACAGCCCTGCTTCCTACGTTAACAAGTTCTCTCTTGGGCTTCGCATGGGCACCGTTAATGCTAGCGACAATAAATTTACCGTTGGCACTGAAGACGAAGCTCGTATGGAGAAAGCCCAATCGGATGAATATATTGTTCTCCCAGAATGCTGGGCTGGCGGAACCGCTGCAAGTACCAAGGCGGATGGCGTGAGTGTTGTCACAAACGGTGCGGGCGCTAATGCTTCTGGTTTTAATATTACCGTCGATGACGATGTTGCAACGTTTGAATACACGATTTCGTTTGCTTGGGGCGACCACTTCAAAGGAACGAAAGATGGCGAGAAGAAGAATTTAAATCCGTCGGAATATTATGATTCCGAAGAAGGGCTTGCCGCGCATCCCGGCGAAGAATATAAGACTGATCTTATCAAATTTTACGAAGGAATGACCGGTGCGACCTATGACAAGGGCCACACGGAAGCCGATCCGTTCAAGACATTGAACTTCGCGGTTATCGTTAAGGCCGACACCACTGGCTCTGCCGCCTAATTGTTCTATATCTATATAAATATAAGAAGGGAACTAGAACAAGATGCGCCGCTCCAAGATGGAGAAACAGACCAAGAAAATGGTGACACTCGGTGTCTCCGTTTTCGCCGTGGTTTCGCTTTGCTCCGTTGGAGCGGCGGCTTTCGTTGTTACGAGTTCCGCTTTGGCCTCTAGTGGCGGGAACGCCCACGTCGGTGTCATTCAAGACGCTAAAGTCCGTTTTGAATCGATGGATGAAGGCCAACTCACGGATTTCTACAAAGCCGAAAAGGACGATTTATATAACCGGATCTGCTTTGATGCTCCCAAAGATGATAATACGGGTCGCTTCCGTTACGTCGATAACGGAGACCACTTGTACGAGCACCTAACGGTTCGCCTTCAGGGTAAAGTGAGGCCTTGGGCCTATATTTCCAAAGTCACGTTGCAGTTACAAACTTCGACGGCTTATTCGGGATATAAGGGCAACCCCATTTTAGATGCCGTAGAAGCGGGTTATATCGAGTTATATCCCGTGAATGGCTCTACGGATTATATCAATAATCCCGTTGAAATTGATTTCACCAAATATGATGAAAACAAGGATGCCCAATCCTTCGATATCACCCTTGGGTTTAACTGGGGCGAGAAATTCAATTATACGAACCCCTCCATTTATTATGATGATGCCAATCCTAAAGGAGGCGCCCATATCCCTGATGAAGAGATGCGGCAAGAGATGAAGAAATTTACCACGCTTCTCCATTATGGAAAAGGGTTCGAAGGGGTTTATCCAAGTGACGAAAAGGATTTGCCGGAATTAAGCTTCACGGCGATCCTGACCGCGGAGATCAACTAGTTATGAAATCCGCCGACATCATCAGCCTGGTGATGAGCTTGCTGGGTGTAGTCAGCTTCTGCGCCGTCTTCACGATTCTATTTGGCAAATACGTCAAAGCCAACGTGAAGGAGACCAAAGAAGGGAAACGCGACATCGAACTCATTGACCGGGAGATCACCGAGCAAGACGTCAAAGCTAAAAGACGGAAGAAAGCCGGGAACATCATCTCTAACGTATTGTTCTATGGTTTCTTAGCCTTAATCACCCCCGCGTTCGCCTTTGCTTTAATCAATAAAGCCCAGGGGAACTTAACGGGGTTTGGCAGCGAATCGATGCTAGTGGTCGCTTCCGGCTCCATGAGCTTTAAAAACGATGCGAATAGTTATTTGTTCGACGAAGAGAAGCAAAAGACCTATACGTTAGATAATCAATTCGCCCAATACGACATGATCTTTGTCACCAAAGTTCATGACGCTAGCGACATCCATTTATATGATGTCGTCGCCTTCTATAATCGGAATCCGGCGGCGAATGCGATTTATATCCACCGCGTGATCGATATCAAAACCGGCTCGGACGGGGTGACCCGTTACGTGACCCGGGGAGACGCCAATAACGCGACGGATAACGCGGGTCAGGAACAGTATTATGCAACCCTAGACGACATCAAAGGCGTCTATAACGGGAAGAAGGTCCAGGGAATTGGAATGCTAGTCATGTTCTTCCAATCTCCCCATGGCATCATCACGATTCTCTCCGTTGCTTATAGCATCTTGATGTTTAATTACCTCGCCGGAAAAATCGATAAGGCGGAAGAAGAAAGGGTCGCTAAATTAGCAGAGATCGTCGATTCGGTCTCCGTGAAAAAAGACCCGAAGAATCTTACTTCTGCTTTCCGCGAGACCATTTATTACGGAGGCTACGCCTATCACTTCAATGAAGCGGGCTTCCTCTCCAAAGAAGAAGCCCCCGGAAGCGGCAATAACCTCAAAAAGGTCGTTACCGCGGACGGCCAAGAAACTTCCTCCAGCTTCTTGATGGGCGAAACCCCCATCCAAGAAGAAGAACTCATGGATACTTCGAGTTATGGAGAAGAGGAAAATAACGAAGAAGAAATCCAAGATACGACGAAAGATTATGAATGAAAGGAACTATACCCATGGACATTCAAGAAAATGAAAACCTCGGGATGGATTCGTTAACTTCGAATTCTGTTACAGAGCCCGAAGCTCCCGAAGCCCCCGAGAGCAAAGAAAAGCCAACGAAAGGAATTCGAAGGGATTATCTCACCCGCGGAAATCTAATTTCCATCGGGTTATCGATGTTCTTCACCTTCTTAATGATTTTCGTTGGAATCTGCATCACCGTGCATGGAGAAGGAGAGTCGAGTCTTGTTTCTTCTAAAAACCCGATTGCCTTGCTCCGTCAAAGCTTAGGGCTACCCGCGATTAACGCCCATATGGGCGGACAGACGTTAAACGTCTTAGTCGCCATCTTCATCAGCCTCTTCGTCTTTGCCTTCATCTTTGAATACCGTCACGCGGTATTAGATGACAAGAAGTGGTACGCGAAAAAGAATTGGCTTTGGTATGTTGGTACTTTACTTGTCTGTCTTGCTCTCTCCGTTGGATTTGGTTTACTCCTCCAAGTCCCCCATACGAAAGAGAATCTTGGTAACGCCTTGACCTTCCTTGGCGAATCCTTATTAATCAGCTTATTGCTTTATCTCTTCTTCGCCGTATTGGTTTCCGCCGTTCTTCTTTGCCTCGTCAACTTCGTTCATTTGGGCAAGCCCTTTGCTAAAGTCGGCGATAGTCTAGAAGAAGAAGACCGGAACGAAGATGTGGCCAAAGGGATGGGGGATGAAGGAACTAGCGGCTTCCAAAGCGTCTCCAGCCAAATCTCTGCCGAAAACGTAGAAGGCGGAGGAAGTGGCGGAGCGGGGACTAGCAACGCCGCGGAAGCTCTTGCAGAAAGAGAAATCGTCTTCCCCTCTTTATGCAAAATCGATAAGCATTACGAAGGCTACGCGATTGAATCGATTCATGGGGATGAAATCGCCTTGCCCGAATTAATCAGCAAATTCCGTTCCTTCTTAGCTGGAAAAGAAAAACTCTATTACGATTCCGATACCTTGCGTTTCTTTGTCGCTGGACTCGCGGCATCTCACCTAGAAATCCTCGAAGGATTGTCCGGAACCGGTAAATCCTCTCTCCCGCGTTCCTTTGCTAAATTCGTGGGAGGCGTCTCTGTCTTCGTCCCGGTCCAAGCGACTTGGAGAGATAAATCGGCCTTAATTGGTTATTTTAACGATTTCTCCAAAACTTACCGCGAGACCGACTTCTTGATGAATCTCTATGAAGCCAATTACAACCCGGACCGTATTTATCTCTTCGTTTTAGACGAAATGAATATCTCGCGTGTTGAATATTACTTTGCCGACTTCCTCTCTGTCCTGGAATATCCCGAAGACGAATGGAAGATCCGTGTCATGCATTTCCCCACGGGGTTTGTAGGACCCGCCAAACTCGAAGACGGGAAAGTCGATATCCCGAATTCGGCCTATTTTATTGGCACGGCCAATCAAGACGATTCGACCTTCTCCATTGCCGATAAGGTCTATGACCGCGCGATTACCCTTTCCTTCCATAACCGTAACGCGGCTTTTGCAGCCAAGGAAGACGTGGAACCCATCGTCTTAAGCGCTTCGAAACTCCATGCTTTATTTGAGGAAGCGGAAGCGAATAAGGAATTTGCCTTAACGGAGGCCGATGAAACCAAATTCGAGCAAATCACCGATTACGTCTACGATGAATTCGGCGTTGCCTTTGGCAACCGCATCCTCATGCAGATGGAGAAGATGGTCCCGGTATTTATCGCCTGTGGCGGCAAGAAAGAAACCGTTTTGGATTTCTTCTTGACCCGCAAAATCCTCTCCAAGCTCGAAGGGCGTTATGAAGATAACGTCAAACCGGGCTTAGAACATATCCTCGATTTGATCTCATCTTTATACGGGGATAACAAATTTAAGCAATCTCGCGACGCCATTAAACGAATGTTACGTCGCTTCTAGTCCAGAAAGGGGTTATAATGAGAAAGGAAGAAGAAAGGCGGCTTCAAGAAGCTAGTACACATATTGCTTCGTTGAAGAGCTCAAGCCCGACGATCCGCGGGTTCTTTGACTCGCTTTCTTCTTCCCCCTTTCTATCGTTACAAGGGGCTTTTATCGACGGAGACTTTGCCTTCTTCGAGGAAGCCTCACATATTCTTTCCATCATTGAAACAATCTGCCATAAGCCGCATGTGGTCTCAAAAAACGTCGAGACCATTCTTCGTGCCGACCAAGCGGGTTCGTTAAGCAATGATTCCTTTGCCAAAACCCTCCGCGACCCCGCCTTATGGAAAAACAAAGCGGGCAAGATGGAGCCGGAATACGTCCATCACAAAGAAAACGAAGACGATATATTGATCTACGAAAACCTTTTCATTGTGATGGCCTTACGCCGAATCGAAAAAGAATTACGTCACCGGAAAGCCTTCTACGAGAATCGCATCCATTTGGTGAGCTCGACTCGTTTAAGCTTAGATAGCGATCGCACCTACGAAGCCTTATGCGCTTTCCCCCGTTTATTCAATAAAATCGAACGCATCCAAAAAAGCGATTTCTACCGCATCGTTTCCAAGGCCAACTGCGACCTTCCCCGGATTTATCCAACCAATATTTTAAAGTCCGACCGCCTTTATCATCGGGTGTACCGCTTTTATCTAGAAATCAGCCAATATGGCCGTAACCAAAGTGCGACCGAAGATTTAGGGACTTATTTTTATTGCTATATTTTAAAGCTCCTTCTAAAAGGCGGCTTTGCTTTAAGTCCCAAGTCCAGCCGCGTCTCCCTGGATTCCAAAAACGATTTCTTAACCCATTCCAAGGATATCCGTTTGATTTCGGAAAACTTTTTGCTTGTTGTCAATCGAATCGATTTTGATGCGTTACGTTTTGAACTGACTCCCCTCGGCAAAGAGGATCATCCTACCGCGAATTATCTGCTTTTATTTACCGCAAGCGATTCGCTTGAAGGATTTAGCCTAGGCAAATATGCAGGAGAAACCTCTCATTACGATGAAATCGATGTTTTATCCATCTGGGATACGGCGATACTCGGAAGAAAGAAATATCTTCCCATCCACCAAGAAGAGGGAGAAGAAGCTTTGCTAAAGCGTCTTTTCCAGGGCAAGGGAGAATTAAAGGAAGCCTCGATTCCCCTATATTCCCTTTATTGCCCGGTATGTGGAGAAAAGGGAATGCTAGAAGAGGGATACGTCAAAGAATGCCCGCACTGCCATAGCAAATACGCCTTTATTCAAAATAAGAAGAAACAAACCCGTCTATGGGTACTAAGCCAAAAGGAGGAAGAAGAATAATGGATTTCAATCATTTAGATAAGCTTCCTTCTAGCGAGTGCGCCCTCGAAATCAACGAGCTTCATAAAAGCTATGGCAAGAAAGAAGTGATCCAAGGACTTAATCTCCAAGTTAAAAAAGGAGAAGTCTTTGGCTTTTTAGGCAAAAACGGCGTCGGTAAATCCACGACCATCGACTGCGTCATCGGCTGCAAGAAATTTCAAGACGGCGAAATCAAAATCCTAGGCGATGATATTTTGCTTCATCCTCTCGAAGCCAAAGCCCATTTTGGGTATGTCGCCAGCGAACCCAACTGCTACGAATCGATGACGGGCTATGAATATTTAGATTTCATCGCCTCCGTTTATTCGGTGTCCCAAGTGGACTTTGCCAATAATGCAAAATATCTAGCCAAGAGACTCGACTTAAGCGAAGAAGCCTTAAGCCGCCCGACCTCGGGATATAGCCATGGTATGAAACAGAAGCTCTGTTTAATCGCTTCACTTCTCCATCGCCCCGAAATCTGGATCCTAGATGAACCAACGGTTGGCCTTGACGTCATGGCCGTAGAAGAATTAACGAAGATGATGCGCGAATACGCGGATAATGGCCAAACGGTCTTACTCACAAGCCATAATATCGATTTAGTCCGTGAACTCTGCGACCGGGTTGCCATTTTAAACCATGGAAAAATCGCCTTACTACTCGATTTAAAGAAGAACCCGAATGCGCGGCTTAGCTTAAAACGCACCTTCTTTGAAGTCTATGAAAGCGAGGAGAAAGTAAAATAATGCTGAATCTCATCGCTAAGGACATCAAATTGCTAGTTGGAGGCAAGGAAAAGGGGGTCTCTCTTTTCCTTCGCATCCTTTTCCTTGTCCTGGGCCTTGGGGTTTTGGTGTTTGTTGAAAGTTATCTTTACCGCGAAATCCTCACGAAGCTTTCTTCTTTCCCCGGCGCCTCCATTAGCTTTACGACTTTATTCCTTTTTATCGTTTCTTTGTTCTCGATATTGTTCTCGCTTCTACAAGCCGAGAAGCTCCTCTTTGATGAATCGGATCGTCGCGACATGGATATTCTTCCGATTTCGCCAACTAAGAAAGTCTTCTCCAAATTAATCCTTTTGCTTGGCTCCCATTATTTGCTGGATTTTCTATTCGTCTATCCCGTTTTACTCTCTTATGGGCTCGTCTTCCGTAAACTCGTTTTATTCTATTTCCTGGGGATCTTTTATCCCTTGATGACCTTCTTCTTTGAAGTGGGTCTAGCTTTAGCGCTTGTCTATCCCTTCCATTATCTCAAGCAATTATTGTCTTCTCGTCCTTATCTAGAATTTATCGTGATTGCCGTTTTGCTGGGCCTTGGGGCTTTTGGCTATGCGAAGCTTCTAGATGTCTTTGTTTCGTTAGTATCCGGAAGTGGCATCAACGCCTTCTTAACGGATGCGAATTTATCGAAGATGGTCGCGACGAGAAAATACCTGATCGTTGCCAATTATTTGGTTCAGCTTTTCTTCGCGGGTTCTAGTAA
The DNA here is from genome assembly GCA_934700895.1 of uncultured Bacilli bacterium. Classification (GTDB taxonomy): domain Bacteria; phylum Bacillota_I; class Bacilli_A; order RFN20; family CAG-826; genus Alloenteromonas. Next base: position 335,629 of record CAKUXV010000002.1, on the reverse strand, counting down.
CGGATTGTTGCTATGGGCTGCCTTTAGTTTATTCGCCTTTATTTTAGGCTTATTGCTCTCGGTTCCTTTTTATAGCCGTAATATCGGAGGAGGAGCCAAAGCTCCCGTTCGTCTTCCTAAAATCCGTTTTAAGCCATTAAGCCCCGAGAAAGCCTATTTTAAAAAAGAATTCATTTTGCTTTTCCGCGATTCGACTAGCCTATTCTCCTTTGCAGGATTCCTGTTACTGAGCCCCTATCTTGCCTATTCGATTCTTTATGCTTTGAATACCGTCTTTTCTAGCGGGACCGTCGCTTATTATTTTGTTTCGTTCCCGAATCTAGCAACTTACATTAATTTCTTTGCCCTCCTCCTGTTATTCCTTTGCGTTTCTAGCGGAGGGATGGATTATTTTGGGCGAGAAGGGGAAGCGATGAAGATCCTAAAAACGATTCCTTTCTCTCCTTTGAAGCAACTCGTCTTGAAATTTGCTCCGACTTTCCTCGCCTCTTCCCTCTCGTTCCTGATTACCTCGATTGTCGTTTCTTCTACTGGGGTTTTAGGCGCGGGAGCTACTTGGCTAGCCTATCTATTTGGCGAAGTCTCTTTATTCTCCTTATCGTTACTTCGCTTAATCGAAGAAATGAAGAAGACGAGGTCAGGAGCTAATCTCACCTTATTGTCTTCTTTGTATTCTTATGGGGCGCCGTTCCTATTCCTAGGGATTGCCGCCTTATTCTCGTTCCTTCGTTTACCGGTTGGAGCTATCTATTTGATTGCCTTTACCACGCTACTAGCAATCTCTCTTCCCGGGGCCTTCTATTTTATGAAGAATAAGAAGAACCTCTGGGATGATATGGAGGTAGGAAACTAATGATGAAAAAGGGTAATTTAGTCTTCCTCCTTCTCTTCCCTTTTGTGGTCGCCTTTTTAGGCGTAAGCACCGCAACAGGAGGCTTTAACCGCATCGAAAAGGACTTAATCGACATCGAATGGGCTTATCCTTCCCAAGTTGGTTTTAAAATCCAGGCTCAGCCGATTAAGCTTGAAGCCGAGCAAATTTACGACAAGACCTGCATGCTAGCTTATGGGAATGATTTAGTCTGGAGCATTGAAAACGTCGATTCGAGCGACGAAGAAACCTACTGCGCCTTAACGGTCTCTGACCGCGTTAATAATGAGGGTAATTTTGATTATTACTTAACGCCTTTAAAAGAAGGAGACGTCTATTTAAGCGTTTCCAACCGTAAAGGAACGATCAAAAAGACGACGACCGCGGTGTTTTATTCTTCCTATGGGTTAACCGTGACTCCAAAAGTAGAGGCGTCCAACGCGAACATCGATTCCAAACTCTATTACGGGGAATTTGATGGAGCGGGGAATAACAAAAAGAAAGCGACGATCGAATATAGCTTTACCCCTTTCCCCGCGGATACGACGAACGCCTTGCGCCTAGAAGAAGCAAGCTCTAATATTTCGGTCGATTTATCCAAGGGCACGGTTTCTATTCAAGATATCGTGAACCCGTTAGAAGAAGCCTATTTTACCTTGGAATACCATGGCAAAACCCGTAAGACGTCGTTTGTCGTCGTTCAAGATGGCATCAACGTTTATGACTATTCGACCTTATTAAGCTGCACGAACCAATCAGAAAAGGGTGAAATCATCTGCCTCCGTAAATCCTTTGAAAGTCTCGATAACTTCGCTTTAAAAGACGAAAAAGGGAACATGAAGCTCGAAAATGGGGTGCCTGTTGCCAAAAAAAGTAACGTTGCTTTATTCGGCACGTATTCGGGCAAAGAAAAAGACGGAACCCCAAAATGGAATTTTAAAAATGAAATCTATTCTCATGAAACAACCGGCAACACGGCTTATATCGATGCTTGGAATGAATTTGCCTCGTCTTCGTCCTTATATCGCGATTCGATTCTTTCGAAATCTCTCTATGCCGGACTTCGTATCCAAAAAGATTTCTATGGGAATGGATATACGTTGAATTTCCATAACCTTGCTTATCCTTATGGCAAGACGACGATGGTAACTAGTGATGGCAAAACCGCGACGGTCCCTTCTTTAACAACCTCCAATTTGTTCCGTGGCCCTTTATTTACTTACTGCATGGGCGATCCCAAACGTTTCCCCTTAATTGGATTATACGGCGAAGACAACGCGGGGATGTATATCGATGGAAGCAATATTCTATTAAATGACTTAGACGTCAAAAACGCGGATTATGGGGATTCCTATTCCTTCCTCCAATACGCGGGAACCGTCGTGGATTTACATGGGGACAACATCGAAATAAGGAATTCCAAACTCCATAACGGCAAAAACGTCGTCCGCGCCTTCTCTTCCAAAAATTCCAAAATCGTGAATTGCTTGTTAAGCGACGCTTTGAATTTCTGCTTAAGTTTAGGAAGCGATGAAACAACTCCGGTGGATCCTAACGCCACCTCCTCGTTCCTCCAGTTAGATGGCTCCAAGAAGTCCGCTTCTTATGAAGATTACCTTAATGGCCCCGGACAAGATGTGTTAACAAGTTACCTCGGAAGCCTAGGAGGAGATGCGACCGAATCTCAGGCAGCAGAAGGGGCGATTAACTCGTTACAATCTGCAAGCCATCCTAAGACGGGTTTACATGATTACGCGACGACTCTAGAAGTCGAAGATAGCCTTTTCTATCGAAGCGGCGTCTCCCCCATTGGAATGGAAAATTCCTTCAATGGACCTTTCCTATATAACCTCTCCCCGTCTTTAATGGGAACCTTAATCCAAGCCTTGAATACTCCAATTGATGGAGTTGGACATAGCCTTGTCCCTTTTGTCCCGGAGGGCATGGCCTTCAATATGGCGCCTTCGAAACTCAATTTAATCGGCAAGACGGATTTCTTTGATGATAAGAAGCCAAACGACTTCGTGTTAGACGGCATCCTCCAACAGGATTTCACGGGACTCATCTCCATTCTCCCGGATGAAATCAAGGATAAGATCAATAAGCTGAATAAAGATATCTCCATCGATGCGATCTTCCCCTTGAAGGAAATCCTCACCCAATTAGCTAAAGACGAGAATCTTGTCTATGACCAACAAGGCACGATCTCCGTCCCCATCGCTTTCTATGGAGGCGGATATAACGGAAGTATCGTGGAAACCTATCGATGGAAGAACTTCAATGACCATTACGCGGGGATCAAGGATTGCGATTTGGTGCATTATTATCTCTACCGTCCTGCCGAAGGCCAAGAAGTCTATTGGAACCTTCTTTACCGAATCGTTACGATGGTTACGGGATTTAACCCCTTCCAATTTGCTTTCTTTGATTCGTCGGGTTCTAGATTTGGCAAATACCCAAGTCTAGATACCCTAAAACAAAATGCGACAAGCGCCTTATAAAAACAAAAAGGAGAACGAATATGAAAAAAAGTAGTCTCAAACATTTGGCCCTAAGCTTCCTGGCCTTAGGAGTATTAGGAACCGCGAGTTCCTGCAATGGCTTCTTTTCCGGAGACGATGCGATCACGATTTCGCGGGTAGATACCACCACCCTTCAAAACGGGGATACGTTAGTCACGATTATCTACGCGAACGAAGATAAGCCCTCGACCTCCTTTACGGTTCCTGCTGGGATTGGGGTAACGGAAGTCACGGCCACCAAAAACGAAAAAGGAGAAACGACGATCGCCTTTAAAACCAGTGACGGCAAATCCACCTCGTTCACCGTCCCCGCGGTCCGTTCTTTGGATTATATCGAACCGACCTATAACGAGGATGGTTCGATTACCTTAACGATCCATTATACGGATGGGACGACGGACAAAAACCAAATCACCTTGTCTAAGGGTGAAAAAGGGGACCCGGGACAAGACGGGAAAGATGGCAAAGGCATCGAATCGATCGCCTCGCAAACCCAGGCCGATGGCTCCATCCGCTTAACGATCAATTTTAGCGATGGCTCCATTGATGATAGCATCGTGATCCCCCAAGGGACGGGAGTAGTTTCTAGCGAGTCTAATGCCGACGAAGAAGGCAATATCACCGTCACCCTTCATTATTCGAACGGCGAATCCGAATCCTTTGTTTTAAAACGTCAATCGGGCTGGATTTCTGGCAAAGGTGCCCCGCGTCCTAGCCAAGGGCAGGCGGGAGACTTCTATTACGATCAAGATGGCAACGCGATTTATTATTTTGACGCGGATAAAGGGTGGCAACTCATGATTTCGCTTGCCGATCAATCCAACCAGCTTTATACCGTCACCTTTGATTTAAATGCGGCGGATGCGAAATTCTTATACGACGCGCAAAGCCAAATCCAAATCAAGCGCGGACGTAATTTCTATAGCGAATCCATCGAAGTTCCTTTAGCGTCTCGTCCGAATTATGAATTCGATGGGTGGTATACTTCTAATGTGGTCAAACCCACGACCGGTAAATTCACCGACCTCACCAACGTCTGGAGCGACATCAAGCTCTTCGCCCGTTGGGTACAGGCCTAATACATCTATCATTAACTAACCATGAAAGGAGGCAATAACCATGGGATTCTTCTCTAGACACCGTAAAGCATTCAAAAGTGTGATTGCCTCTTTTGGCATGCTGTTTGGTTTGTTGACGGGTGTCTCACTACTGACCGAAGTGGCAGATGCGGCATCGGCACCGGATAATCAAATTTGTAATGGACTTTCTATCTCGTATGATGAAGATGCATATGGCGGATGGACTTGTGGATTCAATGGATCTGTGAATGGTAAGGTTTCGACTAGCGGGATTTGGGGATTTTATAGTACGCATTCAGCGGGGATTTCCCTTGCGAATATATCTAATTCGCAAGCTACTATTTCGTTTTCGTACTCCTTTTCGCAGGGATCGACAAAAAAGCCTGGAAGTTACTCTTTTTCGGTTGGTACGGCCGTTTCCCCTTATTCTTATTTGCTGAATTCCGGTCAATCGCTTGATATATCTTTGAAATCGGGGGGCAACGCTCGGAATGAATCTACTTCCACGCTATCTCTCTCGAATTTAATTCTTACTTCCGGGTCAAGTGATGTTACGTTTGTTCCAGCGGAAAAAGGTGGATCGTTTTCCGTAGACGGCAAGATTGTTAATGCTTCTACGACTAAAAATAACAAAAATTTCACGTACAATTTAACAGCTTATCCCGCCGAAGGGTTTAGGTTCCGTTATTGGACCTTTGATGATGCGCCAATTGGCGGGTCCCAAACTGCGTATACATTTAGAAACGGTTTAGAGGGGATGGTCTCTGCCGTATTTGCGCCAATTGAAAAAACGGCACAATTCCGTGCGAATGGCAGCATTTACTCAGATTTGAATCTTGCAATTACGGCTGCCAGAAACGCATCGGATAAAACAATAACTGCCGTATCTGACGGAGTGGTTAAAGCTGGCACCTATAGTATTCCGCAAGGAGTTACGTTATTTGTTCCAAACAAAAAAGATTTATTTGATACATCATCATATTTAAATGCAAGTCCTGCTTGCTCGCGCCAGCGATATGCTCCAACTTGCTATATTGAAATTGAATTCGAGAACGGGACTAACGTAGTTTTTCAATCAGGGTCAAATGCGGTTATCGCCTCCGACATGTTTGTTCAAAGCAATACGCATACTGGTCAGCCCAATGGCCCGTATGGCCACGTTTTACTTAACGTCAATTCTAAATTTACATTTGAAGGCGGCTCCAATTTGTATTGTTGGGGTTTCATTTCAGGTGACGGACAAATTATTGCGAAATCGGGTTCTTCCGTTTATGAAATGTTTCAAATGTCCTCGTGGCGCGGGGGTAATGCCACTCTTGAAGTCGCAGTAACAAAAAAAGGAAACAAAGTTTTTCCCGTTACTCAGTATTACATTCAAAACATTGAATCGAGCGTAGTTTTCGAATCCGGTTCACGCGAGTATTTATCCGCTGGGATTGTTATGTCGGATGAGGTACAAACCATGTCTTTCCTTTTTATTGGAGCATCAGCCGATAAAAAAGGAATGTTTGTTCTTGAGAAAGGAACAATTTTAAAAAAATATGACAAATCAACGGATCGGTTGCTTCTTCAGGTTGAGGGAGATGGTTATTTTTCCAGCTTGTCTTTGTCTTTTACGTTTTTTGGAATTGGTTATACTTTAAATTCCCAGGATTTTTATTTGCCAATTACGAACAATATTGATTTGAAAATGTTAAGTGGCACGGCAACCGAGGGACAAGACCTGTGCTTCTTACCAGGGTCTACTTTTGAAATTAGTGAAAATGCAACTTTGACAATTAGTAACAAAAAGTCCGTTTATTTATACGACACGCGAGACTGGGCTGGCCAGAACTACAATTTTGGCGATGGAACGGTAACCTATATGTCCGATATGAAATCAAATGGCAAGGTTTTTAATCGAAACGCTGTTCAATTGAAAGGCGCTTCGATTAATGTTAACGGTACGATAAACGTTGAATCGGGGTCAGGGTTGTACTCCACAAACGGCGAGAAAAATAAAGAGGATCAATATAATGTGGTAGGCAGTAATGCCGTTTTATATTCCTCGAAAAGAACTGGAACTGTCATTTATCCTGCAAATATGAACACATCGGTGGTCACAAAGCAATATGTTCAAAACAATAATGTTGGTTTTGTTGACATCAATGCCGCCCCCGCTAAATTGATAAATGGTAATTTGACTTTTGCCACTAATACACCTGGCAACACTTTTAAATACGATAAGGTTCTTGACTGCTGGTCCGCACCCCCTGTATCTAAAACTGGTTTGTTTAAGACGCTTGACGACAATAGCATCCAAACGATTTTGCTTCACGATGATGTAAAACAGAGTAACTACACGGGTTTGTTCTATTACTCGAAGGAGACATCGGCCTCTTACAATGCTGCTGACGAACGTTATTACTATTTAAATAAAGGTGTGGTCAGCAAACGCAATGAGTGGTGGAAAGATACGACAAGTGGAGCCTATTATCATTTTGGCCCCAATCAATACGCCTATCAAAACGTGTCGGTCGTCTTATCTCCAACCGCAAGTGGAGATAACCCTGCCCGTGGTATAGAAGCCCGGTATTTTTTTGGTGCTGACGCCAAATTGTTACGCATGGTGTCTGTAACATCCATTACAAGCAATTTCTCTTCCGACGTGACCATTACAAACGGAATTTGCTATTACAATGGAATTAAGGCAGGATTTGGGTTATTCGAAAACCAATCCCATGTTTATCTCGCCAAAGACGATGGATCCCTGATGAAAGACGGGACTTATTATGTCCCATCCCATAAAATCAATAACATCAAGGATTCCTCGGGCAAAGTATTGACTGCTGGACTTTATTACTTTGATGAGAATGGCCATATGTACGATTCGAACTTTAAGGTGATTACAAGGGGGAATGCATCATGAACCCTTTTAAGCCCAATAAAAACGTGATGTTGCTTTGTGTCAGCGTTCTTGCTGCCTCTGTTTTAGCTTCCACCGGTTTCGCCGCTTGGGTCATCCAAGGGGATAATACGAATCCCAATGGACAAGGTACCTTAAATGGAGAAGCTGATTACGTTTTCCTTGGTGATACCAATGGAATTGATATCAGCATGACTAAGGCATTGCCAAGTTTTGGCACCTATTTCTTTGATAACGGTGGGAATGTCGCCGTGAAAGAAGCGCCCCTAGAATACTCGATTAACTTAGACCGTACCGAAATGAGCCAGACGATGATTGATTTGAACCAATTCACCTTGAAGTGCACCTTCGGGTTATATAGTAAATCTAAGAAAGCCTATTACGGGAACGCGAATGAAATCGTTAAATCGTGCACATACGGGGGCACGACGGAAACGATGACGACAAATGCATCGACAGGATCCGTGGATTTGCTTTTCGTCGTACCAGAGAGTACAAGCCAATCTACCCTATCGTTTGCCATTTCCCATTACATTGTGATTGCGGCCCGTCAGGCGATGAAGTCCGATGCGAGTTTAAAATTTAACGACCTTACCTTTCGACTGAGCTTTGGGTTAGGAGGCAACGCATGAAAAGAAATGCCAAGATTGCCTTAATCTCCCTTTTATCCGTGGGGTTTGTTGCTGTAGCAACAGGCACGGGATTTTCCTTATGGGCCAGCATCCAAAAAGAAGATACGTCCGCTTCTTTTGATGAAGTGGGTTATACGGTTAAATTCTATAAGTCCGCTGAAGAAATTTACACGACCTATACGAATCTAGAAATCGACTCTTCCTTTTCGCTGCCATGGATAGAAGATACGCCCACCCAACACTTTAAAGGTTGGAAGGAATTGAATGGAGCGGATATCTATACCGATTCTTTGAAACTGGCGGAATTAACTTCCTTCGATGGGACAAACAAATCTCTATCGTTATACGCGGTCTATGATCCAATTCTAACGATTGAGGTCACCTGTTCGTCCCCGAAGCAGGTGAACTATTCCACAAGTGTGATTATCGATAGTAATTCTTACCTCTATTTATTATCGAACCTTGCGATAGAGAATGAATTCACCGTGAATAGCATTGCTTATAAGCTGGTATCCTTCTCGTCTTCGTCTGCCTTGAACTACAAAGAACTGCTAAGCAATGGCGAATGGTCTGGCGACAAGAGTGGAACCAAATTCGGCATCAATGACGGATTGATTCTCGATACCAGCATGAGTGGTACGTTTGCATTGACTGCGAATTACGTGGAGGTTCTCGGATGATGGGCCTCTTGCTGACCAACCTCTCAATTCGATTGGGGGGGGGTTCTAATTCTTCCGTCCTTCTAGATGGCTTGGCTTCGCCGCTAGCATCCTTCTTTTCCTCGTGGTGGGTTCTGATTCTTTTATTAACTCTATCTACAGGATTTGTTTTTGTTTGGCTATTTCTTTATCGAAAGAAACTCCAAGTCCGAATTTGGGAAATCGTCCTTGTTAGCATCACCCATACGATTGTCGGGGTGTTGCTTGTTAAATTCTTTGCTCTTCTAGAAGCAGGCTTTGATACGACCGAAGCAGGGAATTTATCTCTTTATGGTGGCATTTTCTTTATGCCTTTATTTTATCTTGGTTTTGCAAAAGCCAAGAAGGTATCGATTCCTTTAGTCTTCGATGTTTTCGCTCCCTGCTTAACTTGCACATTGATGCTAGCAAGATTCAATTGCTTGGTGCATGGATGTTGCCAAGGCGTCTTAATGAGCAATGGGAAACACTTCCCCGCCCCCTTAGTGGAGATTCTATTTCAATCTGCCTTCCTTCTTGCCTTGATTTGGCTTTTTGTGTGCAAAAAAGGCAAAGGAATCCTTTATCCCATCTATATGGCGGGATATGGAATTTTCCGTTTCATTATCGAGTGGTTCCGGGAATATGAGGGAAGTGCTGTTCTCCATTTCGGCCATATCTGGTCCATCGTATCCGTTGTTCTTGGAATCGCGTGGATCGTTACGTATGTGTTACTAGATCGACGAAACCAAAAGAGGAGTATCGAATATGAAGCGTAGAGGATTATGGAAATGGCTTTCCATCGCTTTCAGCCTATTTGTGGCGACTGCGGCGATAGGAGTTAGTTTTATTGATGTTGGTTATGCGGCGACCAGTGGGACGGTAGATGGTTGGAATGAAAATGCAACCGGAATAGGACTAAGCTACAATGGGACCGCCGATAATGCATGGGCAAGCGCAAATTCGATCGTGACAGGAACTGCAAAATCCGTTGGCGGGACATGCAGCGACACCCATTATGAAACAACGTTGACAATTACATGTAATAAGTCAGGGACGCTTTCCCTTAATTACACTGTTGATTTGCAAGGCGGAACAATCAAAGTCAACAACAACGCTGTTCAAAGCGACGGGAACTTGACCCAAGAGTGCCAAGAAGGTCAAACAATACCAATCTATCTTAAAAGTAATTCGACTGCTAACCCAACTAAGATAACTATTCTTGATATGAAACTAAAATTGCCGGCCTCTCCGGCAATCGTTAGGTTTGAAGGTAATTCATTATGTTCCTATGACGCTTACATCAATGGCATTGCGTGCGCAATGTCCACGGATGTTGACTGTCAAACAGGTGATACTGTTGTAGTTCAATCTCCTAAGCCCGCTGCAGGTTATAGTTTTGTTGGTTGGAAAGTCGACGGTGAGCTGTGTGGAAATAATGATTCTTATACTTTCCCCGTTGTAAATTCGAATACAAAAGTCGAAGCAATGGTTGTTGATGAAAATGATGCAATTTTCGATGTTGAGCAAAAACCATTTTACGATCTTCAGTCAGCAATTGATTATGCAAATAGGGCGAAAACCAAAATAGTTAGGTTGTTTAAAAGTGGACAGGTTGAGCCAAAGGAAGATGGCTCTGAGTATGTTCTTTCTGATGGGGTTAACTTATTTGTCCCCGGTTCTGCCGATTCGGTTTATTCCGAATACGCGAAAAAAGAACCTCGTATAGAAAAGGCCAAAGCTGCGGTTAAACACGATTATGTTCTTAAACTATTGGGCTCGGTAAAAATTCGCGTTAAAACCGGCAGCGCAATTTGTATAGCGGGCGATATGTATTATGCGGGCGGCGGATCGCTCACCTCTTTGCCGACGGGGCCAGTTGGAGAAATAAGTTTATCCACGAATAGTACCATAACATTGGAGTCTGGATCTAATTTCTACTGTTGGGGATATGCTTCTGGCGATGGTGAAATCCACGCTCTCAGCGGGTCGACGGTTTATGAAGGATTTTCATTTTGGTTTAGAGGTGGCTCCGCGAGCACTAGCATGGGAAAAGTGTTCGTTTTCAGCCAATACTACATTCAAAACATTGAAGCGCACTTATTCGTTTATTCGGGTGCGACTGAGAATACAACGATTGCCGTAACCGCGCTGAGCAAATATAAATCACAAACATTTACATTCATAGGGCAAGGAGGGATGTTTACCCTGCAAGAGGGATCATATTTAGTTAAATACTACGATCCGATCATGGATAGATTATCCGTGAGGGTTGTTGGCAGCGGAACCCTGTCTCATTTAAAAGTTAGCGTTTCGATTTTGACAATAGATTCCACCGATTATAACTTGCCGATTTGTAACAATTTAGATATTGTCGTTGCTGGCGGGACAGTTACTCTTGAACAAGACCTTGATTTTTTACCAGGCGCTTCATTGGAAGTTTCTGCGGGAGCAAAAGCGGTTCTGGGCTCTGGACGAAAAGTATTCTTTTATGATTTAAGCAACTGGAAGGGCAAGGGATATGGCTGCTTGGATTCCAGCGACCTTAAGCGGATTGAATACGTTTCACTCAATGCAACGGAAGCGTTTAAAAAAGCAAATAGACAAGTTACGAGCGGTTCCTTTTTAAAATTGAATGGTGAATTTGAAAATAGTGGCGGGCTTTACATGACGAAACCAACTTCCGATAGCACATTGAAACCATCGGAATTGGGACGCGTTATTTCGGATGGGGATGGCAAGTTTACCTATTTGACAAAGGCGTATGATTCAAGTGAATCCATAACATCCGTTACAACACCGCAATATAACCAACAGACTAAGAATATTACGGAGATACCCGTCACCCCTGCTGTTTTTTCGAACTCCGATAATTCCACTTTTTCTGGCAAATGTCCCATTGATGCCGCCTTGGTGTATGAAAACGGATTTTGGAAAGTGCAACATCAAGGGCCCTACGACATTACGATTACTTTTAAAGCCGCGGATGAAGCCACGATTATCGGAACCAAAAAATATACGATTGACGGAAGCGGTATTGAATTGCCAAACCAAACCGAATTCGCCGGTTTCCAAGACTCCATTTTTCTATGGCTGGCCGCGGCGGATAAATCCGTATCTTATGAGCCGCATACGAATGTCAAAACCATTCGAGAAGACATTGTCCTTGTTGCATTTACTGGAGGGTGGTACACGGATCTTAATAAAGATACGTTCTATTATGACCGCACTTTGGGCAAAATCAAAGGGTTACGATATATTGACGCAGAAGGAACCCGGCCTGAGAACTTATATTGCTTTGATGAAAATGGGCATCTTTTAACTGGAGCTGGGGAGTTTTTTACTTTTGAGGAAGGGGCTAAGTACAACGGCGGAGGAGACGGCAACGTCTATTACGTGGATGATGGAGTGGTGCAAAACAAAGGGTTTGCAAGCCTAGGCGTTCCCGTTGGCGATGAAGTCGTGACTTATTACTACTATTTCGGCTCCTCTCATTACGCGTATCGCAACACGACGTGCTATATCGATACCAATCTGAATAATCTCCTCCCTGCCGGTGTTTACACCTTTGGAAACGATGGCCGAGTGGAAGTGCTAGAATGCTCGAATTTTGCTGGCATAGATTCGGTGACGTTATCCACGGACGGTTATTGCACTTTCGGCACGATTAAAGCGGGCATCGGCCTTTTCACCTCTGACACCCACATTTATTACGCTAAAGACGATGGCTCCATCATGAAGGATGGCACCTATTATGTGGAAGAAGGGAAACTGAATGGCAAAGCGGCAAATGAAGGCCTCTATTACTTTGATGCGAATGGCTATCTCTGCGATTCGATGATGAATCCGATTGAAGTGACGCCTCCGGAGGCTAATGCATGAAAAAGAAAATCTTTGCCTCGGAAATCTTGGTAGTCACTTTGTGCTGCCTTACCTGCGTCACGGTTGGTTTTTCTTCGTGGGCAATTGTTGGACAAGGGTCCAGCCAAGGGTCAGGAAACCTAAACGGCAACGCGGACGGCGTATTCCTCGATCACGTCGATGGACTGAATATATCCAACACTCATAACCCGAATCTAGGGACCTATTTCTTCAATGGGGAAGCGGATAAAACCAAAGCCAGTCTCACCTATCAATTTAAGGTAGATAGCTCTTTATCCGAAGGGCTAAAGTCCGATCCCGTGAATGGGAATTATGAATTCACTTTCTCCGGTACATTTGGCATTAAAAACCAAGATGGGAATTATCTAGAGGCTTTTAAGAACAATGGAACCGTGTTAGGCGCTTTGAAGTGGGGGAGTTCCGCCTTAACCTATTCGTCTTATAGCACCTATATTACCTTTGATTTGCTTTTTAAGGTTCCAACATCATCCGTTGCTTTAACGAGTAATTTGTCCTTTGAATTCAACAATCAATTAGTCCTGTTATTACGGAATCAAAGGGATCAAGACTTAACCCATTATTCTTACAGTCTTGAACTACGTTTAGGAGGTAAAGCATCATGAAAAGAAGAAGCAAGATCGGCATCGCGATCTTATCTTCCTTTGCTTTTGCTAGCTTATCCGCGGTGGTGGGTTATGCCCTTTGGAGTGTTATTAACATCAAAAACACCCTAACCCCAACTGAGCAATTCTATACGGTGAATTTCTATAATGGCTCTACCATAACAAAAAGCTTAGAGGGTTTAGAACAAGATAGTTTTTTCTCTACGCCTTTCCTAAGCGATGATGCGGCAAACCATACCTATTTCGCGGGTTGGAAAGAACAAAATGGAACAACCCTTTATAAAGGAAGTGTTTCATTAAGCTCTTTTAAAAATATTACGGATTATGTATTAGACCTCTACGCCTCTTTCGAAAAACAGGTAACGTTCCAAGTTACGACGGTTTTAGATGGAACGACGGGTTCCACCTATACGGTCCCTGTTCGCATATCGGATCCGTATTTGTTCCCGATGTTTAACCTGCAGTTAAATGTCCCAGAGAATGCTTCCTTTAAAAATTTCCAATACGTTGGAAAAGATACCACATTCTATTTTATGAAACGGGAAGCGACCCAATACACCAAGACCTCTGGAAAAGTATTTAATATCAATGATGCTTTATATCTAGGTGGCGATAAGTGCACGGTCAGTGAATTAGAGGCCGGTGGGTCTTTTGTGTTGCCGATACAGGCGAAATTCGTGTCGAATTCTTAATATTTTTGTTTCCCGCAATCGTCGTTGCTATTCAGCTACATCGTCGAAGCCAGTTTGGCTTGTTCCAGTTTATAAATTTAGTATACCGATGGAGATTTGTGACGATGGATAAAAAGAAATATGCGGATTTCATGGATGAATTATCCCCCTCTAAATTGTATGAGTGGCTTCTTGTATACGGGCTATTCACCGATAGGCTGCCGCCCGTATTTGATGCAGTTCCGTTTTATAATTATTGTGAAAAGAAAAAACCGCAAATTTTGGAAAAGAAAAGCGGCTACATCTCTTTTTGGACTATGCGTAATATTGGAGTCCCCCGCTTAATGGGGATTCCGAACTCGATTTATTGATGCTTGAAAAAGGCCCTAGACGTTTTGTTGTTCATGCGGATATCTCAACTTGTTTTCCAAGCATTTATACGCATTCTATCCCTTGGGCGCTCGTAGGGAAGTAGGACGCAAAAAAAGAATAAGAGAGATAAGTGCTGGTATAATCGAATCGACAAAGTATGCTCTCGTCTACGCGAAAACGAAACACATGGGCTTTTGATAGGTCCACACGTGTCTAATGTGGCATCAGAAATCGTTTTAACTGCGGTGGACAAAAGACATACGCCAAGAAATACCGTTATATCAGAAACATAGATGATTTTAGTTGCTATGTGCGTAGTCGAGAAGAGGGCGAAAGATTTTTGTGTGACCTTGAAGTTGAATTGCGCGAATTTGATCTATTTGTAAATCACAAAAAGACGACAGTCACAGCACTTCCTGTTGGCCACGATAAAAGCTGGAAACACCAATTGGAGGATTTGCCAAAAATAGGGAGATATGGGAAAACCGGGTATCGAGAGGTAAACGCGTTTATCGATATTGTTCTAGGTATGGCAGATGAAGCCGGAGATCGCGCAATAATTAATTGCGCAATGAAAAAATTGAGCGGCGTTGAACTTAGCTCGTATGGCAAGGATGCGGCGGCAAAGCGCTTAATGCATATTGCTATTCTTCATCCTTATCTTTTAGGTTTAATGGAAGAATACGTATTTAAGCCCTATGGCGTTTCTGGAGATGCGATTGGAAGGTTTGCAAATTCGATTTTTGAAGAAGACATCCGACACAAAGATTATGAAAGTTCATGTTTCGCGATATATTTTGCCGTTCGTTACGGCCAAACTATTGATCGTTTTGAAAAAGACTACATTAAGTCCCAAAAACAAGTGATTAAAAGCAAAGACTGTTTATTACTTCTAATGACATGGATTTATTTCATGTATCGAAATCATTGGGGTGGAGCGGCTAAGCAACTTCAATTGCTTCGTTCACACGCCCTTTCGTTGAAAGAAACCGATATGGAACGATATTGGATTTTGCTATGAAGCATTGTCTTGTGACGATCTTGACGATCACTGGAAAGCGATGAAAGAAAGCAACGTAAGTTTTGTTAAATTTGACATAAAGGCTGCGTTCTCAATGATTCAGTAGACGCGAACAATGGATTGTGTCGTGCTTGGACTAACGACTATTTTCTTGCGGCTATTTTTATTGGTGTCAGGCCGTTAAGAAACAAATAATGGGATTATGATGGCCTGCTAAAAGATAATTAAAAGGATG
Source organism: uncultured Bacilli bacterium (assembly GCA_934700895.1). Taxonomy (GTDB): domain Bacteria; phylum Bacillota_I; class Bacilli_A; order RFN20; family CAG-826; genus Alloenteromonas. The sequence goes on along the minus strand of CAKUXV010000002.1, from coordinate 320,139 downwards.
ATTAGGCGATAAAACCGAAAATGCGGATAGCCACTTTCGTATGAAAAAGCAGCATTTCTATGTTTTGAAAACCGCTTTTAGAAGAGAATTGCATCGCTATTCCTTAAATAATGGTTTGTTTACAAATATCGCATCTTTTTCCCAAAAGGAGATAAGTTTCATTATCGGGAAGTATTTAACGACGAATACATGATTACGGTAAAAGAAATCATAGAAGAATTGCTCTTCTTGCAGGGTTTAAGTATTGAAAACGTGACCAATGTCTTGGATAAAATTTATAAATGCCGAATGACAAAAGAGGAGGATCGACGTATTACTTTAGAGAGTCGCCGTGGCTTAAATTTAACAAGGTAATTAATGAAATATACCAACCCTGTAGTATTGAAGTAGTTCGTTATGATGACTTGCCCAAATTTTTAAAGGATAATGATGATTGAGGATGCTTGTAACATCCGTTCCGATTCCTGGTGGATATCCTAAGAAAGGAGATTAAAAATGGCGACCCCTGCTTACAATGCCTTGTATCTCAGCGATGCCATGAAAACACTGGCTCATTTCGTGGATTATTCGATCCATGAATGCGGCATCGATCCAGATGAACTAAGCTTCTTATGGTATAAATCGGAGGCATGCCGTTTGTTTTCTAGAGGCAATCCCTGGATGATATCGGGGAAATCGGGATATGAACTCGCAGAAGTAGTCATCCTAGAATCCTATCCGAACTTTCAATTTCCTAAGCCCGTCTATCGTTATGAACGGACTCCTGAATATTGGGCGGGCTGGGCCCTTGCCCAATATCAATTCGAGTCGTCTCGTAGTTTTAAGGATATTTTAACGACGGTCCCCTTAAGCGAATGGATCACGATGTATCCCCTATATCATGAAATGGATATTACACGAGTCATTGAAGCGATTGACAAGAAGATGAAGGAACGCCAAAAAGAAACCAAACTCCAACGTTATCGGAAGGCAAACCAATTATCCCAAAGTGAATTGGCCAAACTATCGAATACGAATATCCGTTCCATTCAGCTATATGAGCAAAGGGTGAATGATATTAATAAAGCCCACGCGGAGACCCTTTATGATTTATCGAAGGTTCTACACTGCTCGATGGAAGATTTATTGGAACATTGATGCGCCTGCCAGAAACGGTCCGTATTCTTTGCCCAAAAAAACCCTTTCTCCTTTCAATTTTTTCGTTGCCATTTCAGTGCTATTAACGGTGCCATTTTTGGCACCAAAAATTAAACGCTAGATAAAATGAAAAACATCGATGATATGGGATGTTTTTAAAGGGCTAGAATCCCCTTTGTGTTCCGTGGCGTAGAAGAGATGTGAGCTCACTAAACTTCCAAATGCACGGCAAAGCAAGAAAAATAACGTGCAAATGAAAGAAATGACGAAGAATTAAACTATCAAGGATATCGGCCCAGGGAATTGAGGCTTCGTTATTCACAAGGGCGCTGATGAAAAAAGAGATGCTACCTTCGCTTCTTTCTTCAAAAAGAGAAAGGTGGAAGAAAATCGCCCTGGGTTATGACCACCCCTATTTTTCGTGGAAGCTCCCCCAAACGTTTTCTACAATCGTTTTGCAATGCTTTTTTAATTAGGCTTGCATATGGCAATTTATAACTGGCCCATTATCGACAATCGGCAATTGAGAATTGACCCGGCCCTAGTGGCCTGCCGTTGGATGATGGGAGGCTGGGTCAAAGGGTCAGCGAAATGGAAATAGACACATCCCATAACGGAATTACTCATGTCAATATCATGGAGTTCTTGTTAGGGAAGATTGGCATTAACGTATCATAATTTCGTTGGAAGTTCGTATCTTTTAAGAAAATTCCAACGATGTTTTAGCAAAGTTCAATCTATGCTAAGGACGTACCCCGACTTCTGATTTAAACTGATCCGTTTCCGTTCCATTCATTCCGGTTTCTCTCGCGGTTTTCACGATTGGCCCGTCGCGCCTGTCGAACAGGTTGAGCGTTTTCTCAATCGTCTTGTCAATCGTAGTTGCCTTGCCTCCATGATAACCTTCGCTTTCAATTCAGCCCAACTTTTCGTCCGCATCTCCCGAGTGCCCTTTTCTTGAATAGAAATATTGTTCACTGCCACTGAACAATTTTGCTATTTGACAAAATATTGTTCACTAGCGCTGAACAATTTTACCGCCTATCTTTCCTTGGAACGATGACTTGAGGTCTTTCTTCGTTATATTGACAAAGATTTATTTCTCCTAAATCCTGGAATAATAAAAATAAACAACTGTTCAAAAACTAGGGTTATCCTCATTTTTTGTAAATACCTCCAAAGGATACCCTCATTTTTTTGTCAGTTTTGGAGAGTAATACCTTCATTTTTTTCATAAACATTCGATGCTATCGGTGTTTTTCATTAATTTTAAAGGAAAACGACCTTTTTACAGCCTAAAGAAGATACCAAAAGACTTTAAATTGACAAAAATATTTATGAAATTCCGTTATCCAATAACATCAAAAGTGCGTTGTAAACTCGAAAAAATTTTGAGTTTGCAACGGAATTTGAAGATTTTCGAGCTTTTTATCGGGTTGCCTTAAGGGCGTCTTGCCTATCTCGTTGATTTTGTTTTCTTTATAATAATCCCCAAGGAGAGCGCCTATGATTGGAGTCATCGGAGAAATCCTCGTCGATATGATTGGGGAGAATAAAAACGGGAAAATAACCTATACCTGTTACGCGGGAGGGGCTCCCTTTAATCTAGCAGTCGCCGCCCATAAACTGGGGTCGGACGTCATGTTTTATGGATGCGTCGGCAATGACATCATGGGTCGCTTCCTCTTAGAAGAAGTAAAGAAACAAGGATTGGGCCCTTCTTATCTTCAAGTAGATAACGACCATAATACGACCTTAGCCTTAGTCCAGCATGAAGAGAACGGGGAACGTTCCTTTTGTTTTTACCGAAAACACACCGCGGATAATTGCTTGGTGACCCCGTTAAATCCTGCTTTTGGTTCCGCCTCCATCCTCCATTTTGGGACCTTGATGTTATCCAGTGCCCAAGGAAGGGAATTCTTATCGCATGCGATCGCTTCTGCAAAAAGAAGAGGCCAGGTTGTTTCGATGGACGTCAATTACCGGGAAGACCTCTATGCTTCCCAAGAAGAAGCAATTCGTATCTATAAAGAATTCTTGCCTTTAGGAGATATCCTTAAATTCTCCGAAGATGAAGTCGCTTTATTCGGGGAAGATTATGTTTCTTCGTTTCCCAATAAAATCGTACTGATTACTTTAGGGAAAGAAGGGTCGAAACTCCTTTATGGAGGGAAGAGCTATGATGCCCCTTCGATTAAGGTGCATCCTTTAGATACGACCGGAGCAGGCGATGCCTTTTTAGGAGCCTTCCTTTCTCAATATGACGGCAAAGATATCCGTAGTTTAAAGAAAGAAGAGATCGAAAGGATGCTTTATTTCTCTAATATTGCCGCGGCTTTAAATACAACATCCTTTGGGGCCATTGATGGCCTGCCAAGTCTAAAAGAAGTAGAAACTAAAATCCAAGAATCGGGTTGGTTCCATAATTAGGGATAAACAAGCGGGAGAGGGAACGGAGGGATCCATCCCTCTTTTTTTCTAAGACAAAATAAAAAAAGCGAGGCTCTACCCCGCCGTGTAGGTGGGAGCCCAAATTCTTCCCCGCACTCTACCTCAGTCCATGAATGAATCGGATAGGCGTCCCCTTCGTTACGGTCTATTCAAAGGATTTCTCCCTTGACGGCATTTCCTAATACAGGTTTACCAAAAGCACAATGGTCCCCTTCAAGGGGTTAAACGGAAATAATTTTTCGACGTCTAAAAGAACCCCAAAACTTCTTCGTCATCATAACGGCGTTCACTCGAAATATTGGTCTACTTTTTAGTCTACTTTTCGCGATAAATTTCGTTATTCATTCGATGACGTCGATATTATTCGGCTTTTTGAAAAATAGGGGATTTGGTAGACCAATCACGGGGCTCGAAGGTTAAAAGCGAGATCAAAAACCTTAAAAATATGTACACTGTATAAAAAATACGTGAAAATGCCAAAATCACTTAATAAACTTGTATTTACTATACACTGTATAACCATTTGTAAACGCTTCCATGTGGCATGTAAGCGATTTCAGTATCAATATATCGGTATCAATATATCGGTAAAGATTTACCTAATGTTGATAACGCTCTAAACTTGTCGCGGTTCGAGGCAAGAACCGTGATTTGAAGAAAGGAGGAAAGAGCATGAAAACCTATTCCATGAACCAACTGGAACGGTACCCCGTCTACTTAAAATATTTTAAGGAACTCCAAGAAAAAGGAGAGGAAACGATCTCTTCTCCCCGCATCGCCGCAAAGCTTGGCTATAGCGAGGAACAAGTCCGCAAAGACTTGCAGAACGTCTCCCTAGAACCGGGTCGCCCCAAGAAAGGAAGAAGCGTCCGCCAACTCGTGGACGATATCGAATCCTTCTTAGGCTACCGCGATTCCACGAGCGCCGTCTTAATCGGCGTCGGTCATATGGGTGGGGCCCTCATGAACTTCCCCGCCTTCCGGGAGATGGGATTAGAAATCCTTGCGGGATTTGATTCCAATCCCGAAAAAATCGGCCACAAAGTGGGAGAAAAAGAAGTCTATCCGATTTCTAGACTCGGAGACTTGATCCCGCGGCTTAACGCCCACATCGCCATCCTCTGCGTCCCTGCGTCGCAAGCGCAGCAAGTCGCCGATGAAGCGATCAAAGCAGGAGCCAAGGCCCTGTGGAACTTCGCCCCGACTCACCTCGATGTCCCCGAGAACATCGTCGTGGAGAACGTCAATCTCGCGTCGTCCCTGGCGGTATTGAGCCACAAACTCAACATCGCTTTAGCCAAGGAGGAAAAGTGATATGGCTAATGAAAAGAAACCCGTCGTTAAAAAAGAATTGACCCCGGAAGAGGTGGCCGCCAAAAAGGCCGCTGCCGAAAAAGAGGTCGATGAACTCGTCCAAAAAGGCTTAAAAGCCCTCGACGAATTCATGTCCTTCGACCAAGAAAAGATCGATTACATCGTTGCAAAGATGTCCGTTGCCGGTTTGGACCACCATGGAATCCTCGCCCGTCAAGCGATTGAAGAAACCCATCGCGGCGTCTTCGAAGACAAAGCGACCAAAAACCTCTTCGCCTGCGAATATGTTGTGAACAATATGCGCCACACCAAAACCGTTGGCGTCATCTCCGAAGACCCGGTCACCGGCATCACCGAAATCGCCGAGCCGTTAGGCGTGATCGCCGGGGTTACCCCAGTCACCAACCCGACCTCGACCGTCATCTTCAAATCCTTAATCGCCATCAAAACCCGCAACCCGATTATCTTTGGGTTCCACCCGGGCGCGCAAAATTGCTCCAAGGCCGCGGCCATCGTCATGCGCGATGCCGCCGTTGCCGCCGGAGCCCCAGAAAACTGCATCCAATGGATTGAACATCCTTCTTTAGATGCCACGACCGCTTTGATGCACCATCCTGGCGTTGCCACAATCCTCGCTACCGGGGGCAACTCCATGGTCACCGCCGCTTATAGCTGCGGCAAACCCGCTCTCGGCGTTGGGGCCGGCAACGTCCCGGTTTACGTCGACGAATCCGCGGATATCGACCAATCCGTCAACGATATCTACCTCTCCAAATCCTTTGATAACGGCATGATCTGCGCTTCCGAATCGGCCATCTTCATCCACGAAAAGGTCTACGACCAAGTCATCGAAACGATGAAGCGTTATCATATCTACTTCGCTTCCGAAAAAGAGACGAGGATGCTTGAAAAATACATGTTCGGCGTAACCAAAGGGAGCGAAGACGTGGCTGCTGCCCGCCTTAATTCCGCGGTCGCTGGCATGAGCGCCTTCAAAATCGCCGAGAATTCGGGCTTTGCAATCCCCAAGGAAGACCAAGTCATTGCGGTCCTTTGCGACTCCGTTGGCGTTGCCGAACCAATGTCGAGAGAAAAACTCTCCCCGGTTCTAGCCATCTATAAAGTCAAAGATGCTGCCGAAGGCTTTGCTAAATGCAAGGAAATGCTGGAATTCGGCGGCCTTGGCCACAGCGCCGGCATCCATTGCCACGATCAAAAGATGGCGGATGAATTCGGCGACAAAGAACCGGCCATCCGTATTATCTGGAACTCCCCGACCACCTTTGGCGGTATCGGAAACGTCTATAACAGCTTCCTCCCGTCCTTGACCCTCGGCTGCGGTTCTTACGGCCATAACTCGGTCGCGGGAAATACCTCGGCCGTCAACCTTATCAACATCAAGCGCGTTGGCAAAAGGAGAAACACCATGCAATGGTTCAAAGTTCCGCAAAAGATTTACTTCGAACGCAATTCGATCCAATACCTAAAATCGGCCAAAGATGTCGATAAAGTCTTCATCGTCACCGACCACTCCATGGTCCAACTTGGCTTCCTCAACAAGATCATCGATCAGCTCATGGCTCGCCGCAACCCGGTCACCTATCAACTCTTTGCCGAAGTCGAACCCGATCCCGATATCACGACGGTACGCCGTGGGGTGGAACTCATGAAGGAATTCGAGCCCGATACGATCATCGCATTGGGTGGAGGTTCTGCCATGGACGCCGCCAAAGGCATGTGGATCTTCTACGAACACCCCGAAGTCGACTTCAACGACTTGAAACAAAAGTTCATGGATATCCGCAAGCGCGCCTTCAAATATCCGGAACTCGGCCGCAAATCCAAACTCATCTGCATCCCGACCACCTCGGGCACCGGCAGCGAAGTTTCTCCCTTCGCCGTCATCTCCGATAAGGCCAATCTCAAGAAATATCCGCTTACCGACTATTCCTTGACCCCCTCTATCGCAATCGTGGACCCCGAATTCACGACCAACATCCCGCCGCGCTCTACCGCCTATACCGGCATGGACGTCCTTACCCACGCGATCGAATCCTATACCTCGGTCATGGCAAGCGACTTCACCGATGGCTTGGCTCTAGAAGCGATTGAACTCGTCTTCACCTATTTGCCCCGCGCGGTCAAAGATGGTAAGCACGACCTCAAAGCCCGTGAAAAGATGCATAACGCCGCAACAATCGCCGGCATGGCCTTCGCCAACAGCTTCTTGGGCCTTGTCCACTCCCTCGCCCACAAGATGGGCGGCGAATTCCACACGATCCACGGTCAAACCTGTGCGATCCTTCTCCCTCACGTCATCCGCTATAACGGCGAGCAGCCGACCAAACTCTCGGTCTGGCCGAAGTACGAAGAATATCAATGCGATTTGAAGTACCAACGCATCTGCCGCACGATGGGCTGGGATTGCCCAACCCGCGAAGACGCCCGCAACGTCTTGGCTGATCACGTCATGGAACTTGGCAAAGAAATCGGCATCGATATGAATTTCGCCTCCCTCGTCCCCGACGAAGCGTTCTATAATAGCAAATTAGAGGAGATCGCATACCTTGCCTATGAAGACCAGTGCACCCCGGCCAACCCGAGGGAGCCGATGGTCGAGGACATGATCCGAATCATGAAGGATGCCTATAAAGGGAATTAATGAAATCGATTGAATTAGCCATCTGCGTCGGCAGCTGCTGCCACCTCAACAATTCTCGCGGGGTGATTGAAGCGTTCAAAAAACAGTTGAAGCGTCTTCACCTCGAAGAGAACGTCATCCTCAAAGCCAGTTTTTGCCTCGGGGATTGCCAAAAAGGCGGCGTGGAAATCCGAGTCGGAGAGAAACGCATCCACGGGGTCAAACCCGAGGACTGCGAAAGAATCGTGACCGAAGAAATCCTGCCTCAACTCGACTGATTCGAAACGGGGAGGCCCCCAAAACGGGCCTCCTTTTGCCTTATAAGGAGAAAATATGGACTACCCATTGCGAAGCTTAAAATCGGATTGCAGAACCTGTTATAAATGCATCCGTCATTGCCCCGTGAAGGCGATATCCTTTCATGATGGGCAAGCCCATATCGAACAGTCCGAATGCCTTTATTGCGGCTCCTGCTATGAAGTCTGTCCTAGCCGCGCGAAGGTGATTCGCGACGATAAGCCGCGTCTATTAGAATTTTTAAAAGAAGGAGAATGCTACGCTTCGATTGCCCCAAGCTTCCGAGCTGCCTTTCCCCGCGTTAGCTTTGCTTCCCTCCAAAAAGCCCTCCGTCAACTAGGTTTCCAAGACGTCGAAGAGACATCTCGGGGAGCCCGGTTTGTATCACAAGCCTACGAAGAAATATTGCCTCAATATGACGTTTTGCTTTCTTCGGCCTGCCCTTCCATTAATTTATTGCTAGAACGTCATTATTCCGATTTATTGCCGTATCTTGCTCCCGTATTTACGCCTTTAGAAGCCCATTGCTTGGACGTCAAGAAACGTCATCCGAATGCAAAAGTCGTCTTCTTTGGTCCTTGCATCGCCAAAAAAGAAGAGGCGGACCGTCAAAACAATTCCTTGGATTTGGCTTTGACCTTCTTGGATTTAGAAGCGCTTATCCAAGAACAAAACCTCGTTCTCCAAGAAGAACAAGAACCCCAAGGACCCTTAGAAAGGCTTTACCCCGAAGAAGGGGGAATCCTTGCCACGATGAAAAAGGAGGAGCCTGGATATCGTTATCTTGCTTTATCGGGAGTCGAACCCATCATCGAGGCGTTAGAAGAAATCCGCGCGGGGAAACTCCATCATGTTTTCCTAGAACTTTCCGCTTGTCGCGGGTCTTGCCTGAATGGCCCGGCGATGCCTGTTAAAAAAGCGGGTACCGTCGAATCGAAAATCCTCCTTGAAGAATTTGGAGGAGAAGGGCACTTCGATTCCAAAGAATATAGAGCAAAAGATATAAGAAAAGATTTTAATGGCTTCCATGGCCATAAACCTTCTTTTAACGATAGTCAAATCCAAGAAGTTTTAGAACGAATGGGCAAGCATAACAAGCAAGACGAGCTCAATTGCGCCTGCTGCGGGTATTCTTCCTGCCGGGAAAAAGCAATCGCCGTCCTTGAAGGCAAAGCCCAGGTAGAGATGTGCCTTCCTTATTTAATGGAAAAAGCCAAAAGCGTCTCCGCCCATATTTACGAGAATTCTCCTAACGGCATCTTAACCGCCTCCAAGGAATGGAAGATTGAACTTGCTAACCAAGCCGCGGAGAAGCTATTTGGATTATCCAAAGAAACGATGCTTGGAAAAGACCTTTCCGAACTCATTCCGATGGAACTCATCGCCGATGCGGTGGAAAAAGGAAAAGCCGAAAACAAGAAACTCCATCTCGAATCGGGAAAAGTTGTGGAAGCGACCGTGCTATTCTCCGAAAAATACGGCACGTTAATGGCAATTCTCCATGACCGCACGGAACGCGAAGCGGAGCATCAAGCCAATTTGAAACGGAGAAAAGAGGCCACAAGTCTTGCTAACGAAGTCATTGAGAAAAACATGGCTGCCGTTCAACAAATCGCCCAATTGCTCGGAGAATCCGCTGCCGAAACTAAAATCGCCTTAACCCGTCTAGAAGCTTCCCTCTCCCCCAAGGAGGACCATGGAAAATAACGCCTCCCTTTTAGAATGGGGATATTTAAGCCTGAACCACAAAGGGGAAGAACTTTGCGGGGATCACGTCGCCTCGGCGAAGTCCGACGACGGGGCTTTGACGCTCGTTTTGGCCGATGGGTTAGGGAGCGGAGTCATCGCCTCGATTTTATCGACTTTAACTTCAACGATGCTTTCCCGCATGATCGAAGAAGGGATTGCGATGGAAGAAGCGGTCGCGACCTTAGTCCGCACCCTCCCCGTAGCGAAAGACCGCGGGGGAGTCGCTTACTGCACCTTTGATGTCCTGCGCGTCGAAAAGGATTTCTCGGCCACCCTTTATTGCTTTGATAACCCCGAGCCCATCGTATTACGGAAGGGAAAGGCAAGAAACATCGAATGGAAATCCTTGGATTTAGAAGGGAAATCCGTCGCGTTTTCCTCTTTTTATCTCGATATCGAAGACGAGGTGACCCTTTTCACCGATGGGGCCGTTTATGCAGGAGTTGGCGAGACCTTAAATTTTGGTTGGGGAAGAGAAGAAATCAAAGAATATCTCGAAGGCTTGTGGAATCCGCTTACAAGCGCCAAAAACCGGGCGACGCTTCTTGTAGACCATTGCCGGCTTCTTTATAATTCGAGGCCGGGGGACGATGTGACGGCCTTGGTCCTCACTCGTCGTAAGACGAGCCCCCTGAACATTTGGGTGGGCCCGCCCCAAAAGAAAGAAGACGATGCCAGGTTGCTTGGCGAATTCTTCTCTCTCCCTGGGCCGCATGTGGTCTGCGGAGGAACAAGCGCGAATATCGTTGCTAAATACCTTGGCAAAGAAGTGATCGGAAGTTTGGATTATGAAGATCCAGAAGTCCCGCCGACTTCAGAAATCGAAGGTGTGGACCTCGTCACCGAAGGCATCATCACCTTGAACAAGGTTCTAGAAATCCTTCAAGACTACAAGGGGAAGAACGACCTCTATTTTGAATGGAGTTTCCGTCAAGATGGGGCGTCGCGCCTAGCGAGGATGCTCATCGAAGAAGCCACCTCCATCCATTTCCGGGTGGGGTGCGCGATGAACCCCGCCCATCAGGATTCCCCCGCATTAAACATCAAAATGAAAATGTTCGTCATCTCTTCCCTTGCTGAGGAGCTCCGTTCCATCGGAAAGGAAGTGGAAGTTCTCTATTATTAAGGAGTCGTGCGTATGGCTATTGAAAATCGATTTGACACGTTGGTCCAGGAACTGAAATGGAAAGTTTTGACCGCGGTTGCCCGTGGATATTGGGATGGAAATTTAAGCCCAGAAGAAATCGATGCGATTCCTTATACGATCTCCCCGGGCCCGAAAGCTACGATGCGTTGCTGCATCTATAAGGAAAGGGAAATCGTTCGCGAACGCATCAAAATCGCTTTGGGCGGCGATCCTAAAAACGCGAATTTATTAGAAGTCATCGAAGCGGCTTGCGACCAATGTCCCTTCGGTGGCATCACCGTCACCGATTTATGCCGTGGCTGCTTGGCCCATCGCTGCGCCCAAGCCTGCCACCGCAACGCGATTAGCTTTGGATCCGATTTACGTTGCCGCATCGACAAGAATCTTTGCGTCAATTGCGGACTCTGCGCGAAAGCCTGCCAATTCGGCGCGATTGTTAACAACAAACGCCCCTGCGAATCCGCCTGCAAAGTCAACGCGATTCATCCTGACGCTAACGGTATCACCCAAATCGATGAGGAGAAGTGCGTCCGTTGCGGACAGTGCTCCTATGCTTGCCCTTTTGGCGCCATCATGGATAAATCCTTCATCACGAAGGCGATTGATATCATCCGCGGAGCTGAAGGAGGCAAAAACTACAAGGTCTATATGATTGTCGCTCCTAGCATTGCAAGCCAACTTCGCTTGGTAAAACTCGGCCAAGTGATTACGGGTATCAAAAAACTAGGCGTTCAAGACGTCGTGGAAGCCGCCTTAGGCGCGGATATCGTCGCGATGAACGAAGCCAAGGATTTAGCGGAAGAAGGAATGTGCACCTCCTCTTGCTGCCCTGCTTTTGTGATGTACGTCAAGAAGGCCTTCCCCGAACTCGAGGATAAGGTTTCCAAAAACCTCTCCCCGATGGCGGCAATCGCCCGTTATATTAAGAAAAATGACCCGACGGCGAAGACAATCTTCGCAGGCCCTTGCATCGCCAAAAAGATGGAAGTCACCCGTCCGGACAGCGCCCCCTATATCGATTGCGTCATCACCTTCGAAGAACTCCAAGCCTTGCTCGATAGCCGCGATATTAATCTTAAGGAATTGGAAGAATCACCCCTAGACAATGCCTCCTATTTCGGAAGAATCTTTGCTCGCAGCGGCGGACTTTCCGAAGCGGTTGCCGAAGCATTGAAAGAACAAAACATCGACTTCGAAGTAAAGCCCGTTGCCTGTTCGGGGCTTGATCAATGCAAAGTGGCCCTGACCCAAACTAAGACGGGCCGTTTACCGGGTAATTTCATCGAAGGCATGGCTTGCCCCGGCGGCTGCATCGGCGGGCCGGCTTGCTTAACCCATGAACTTCGCGCCCCGGCGGATGTCGATAAATACGGCAAATTGTCGTTAGAAACCTCCATTCAAGGCGCGGTCGATTCCATTATGGCCGATCCCAAAATCGCCTCGACAAAAGAATAAGGCGTCTTGAACCCTCAACCCGCGGAAATCCGCGGGTTTTTGCTTTTGCTATGGAGAATGTTGATTTAGTAAATGGTCTAAAATAGAAAAATGTATTTAGACGCAAAAATCTATTCTAGACCCTTTTTCTTTTTCGTTGTTCCGCTTAAGATAAAATAGAAAAGTGCATTTAGGTGCAAAAATCTATTCCAGGAGAAGAAGATGGAAAGAAACTTCTATTTAAATAAACTCATTGAAAAAGAACATAACGGAATGATTAAGGTCATTACTGGCATACGTCGATGCGGCAAATCCTATCTTTTGAATACTTTGTTTTATAACTACCTTCTTTCCCAAGGAGTACCCGAGGACCATATTATTCGCTTTGCTTTTGACTCGGCTTCCGATCTAGAAAAGATGGGGGAAAGCTATGTAGACATGGGGAAAGAAAAACGAGGCGCGGATCCTAAAAAATTCCTTTCTTGCATGAAAAACCGCATCCAAGATGTCGATCCTTATTATTTATTGTTGGATGAAGTGCAACTGTTGGGCGGATTTGAATATGTTTTAAACGGTTATTTAAGGGAGCCAAACCTCGATATCTATGTCACGGGCAGCAATGCGAAATTCCTTTCGCAGGACATCATCACCGAATTCGCCGGGCGGGGAGACGCCATCCATATGTATCCTTTGAGTTTTGCCGAATTCATGACGGCTTATACTGGAGATCGTTACGCGGGTTTAACCGAATATCTGCTTTACGGGGGCCTTCCTCTTGTCGTTTTAAAGAAAAATGAGGATGAAAAAGCTTCGATGCTGGAAGCGTTGTTCCAAGAGATTTATCTTCGGGATATTTTCTTACGTCACAATGTAAAAAACCAAGACGAACTCGAAGATTTACTGAACGTGATTTCTTCTAACATCGGTTCTTTGACTAATCCCGAAAAACTTAAAAGAACGTTCCAAAGCAGGAAAAATTCCAAGATTACCTCCGCGACGATCAAGAAGTACCTCGGGTATTTGGAGGATAGCTTTCTTATCGAATCCGCTTCCCGTTACAACATCAAGGGGAAGAAGTACATTGAAACTCCAAAAAAATACTATTTCTCTGACCTTGGGCTTCGGAACGCCCGGCTGAATTTCCGTCAATTCGAGGAAAATCACGCGATGGAAAACGTCATTTACAATGAACTCAAAATGCGCGGATATCGTGTCGATGTCGGGGTGAATTTTGTTTCGGAAAAGGATGCAAGCGGAAAACAAACCAGGAAGGCGTTAGAAGTTGATTTTGTTTGCAATAGGGGTTCAAAACGTTATTACATCCAATCCGCTTACTCGATTCCTAGTGAAGAAAAGCGTAATCAAGAAACTCGACCATTAAGAAAAATTGATGATTCCTTTGCCAAAATCATTATCACCAAAGAACCCACTCCGCCTCGTTACGACGAAAATGGAATTCTTACGATGAGCATTTATGATTTCCTTTTAAATCCTGATAGTTTAGGAAATCTGGGATAAAGCTAAAATGCATTTAGATGCAAAAATCTATTCTAGACAATGAAAAGATTCGATAAATTCGGAAGATGGACTTGAGATTCTATCATTCGGTCCGCCTTCCTTTTTTATTCTTTTCAGCTCTTCTTGAAATCGCGATATCTTCATTACCGATAAACTTAATTTTAATTAACAAATAAACGAAAAACATTCGATGAAATCGGACTCTTTCGGTTTATCGGTAATCGGTAAAAGTTCCTTTTCAATTGGGATAATGCCCTCTAAAATATTTCTTGTTGTAATGCCAACACGCCCGCGTGCAATGCGCAGGAAAGGAAAGGAAGACATGAAAATACGCTCCGAAGTCGTCAAGGACGTTCAAGCGATCTGCCGTTCGATGAAGGACGAGCCGAGTCCGCTGATGATGATTCTTTCGACCATCCAGAAAAAATATGGGTACATTCCTCTTGAAGTGCAAGAAATCATCTCCGAAGAAATGGATATCCCCGTCGCCGAGATTTATGGCGTCGTTACGTTCTATTCGTTTTTCTCCCTCGCCCCGAAAGGCAAATACGTCATTGGCGTCTGCCTTGGCACGGCTTGCTACGTCAAAGCGGCCCAAGATGTCTGCGATGAATTCGCTAAAGTCTTGGGAATCGCCCCGGGTGAAACGACCAAAGACGGCTTATTTACCTTAGAAGCCGTCCGTTGCATGGGCGCCTGCGCCTTGGCCCCGGCCTTATCGATCAACGGCAAAGTCTATCCGAAGGTGACCCGCGAGCAAGTCAAGGGCATCCTCCAAGAATACCGCAGGAAAGAAGGAGTGGCTTAATATGGAACGCTTAACCTCCCTCGAAGCCTTAGAGAAACGGATCGAAGGCTGCTCGAAATGCTTTGAAAATAAAATCACAGGGAAGGATGGCAAGCGCCATGTCCTCGTTTGCGGCGGGACCGGCTGCTTATCCAACCACAGCGAAGCGATTATCGCCAAGCTCAACGAACTGATTGAGGCCAAAAACATCGGAGACAAGGTCGTAGTTAACCACGTCGGTTGCTTTGGCTTTTGTTCCCAAGGCCCGTTTGTGAAGATTCTCCCGGAAGATACTTTGTATCGGACGGTCAAAGTCGAAGACGTCGAGCAAATCGTAGAAGAAGATTTAATCGGTGGGAAGGTCTGCGAAAACCTTCTTTATGTCGACCCCCACACCCACGAAAAGGTTCAACGCCAAGACGATATCAATTTCTACAAGAAACAAGTTCGCGTCGCTTTGCATGGCTGCTCGACGATTAATCCTTATTCCTTAGAAGAATCGTTCGGCTATGATGGGTTTAAGGCCCTGGAAAAAGTCCTAAAAACCATGACCCCCCAGCAAGTGATCGACGAAGTGCTTAAGAGCGGACTCCGCGGACGCGGGGGCGCTGGATTCCCCACGGGAAGAAAATGGCAATTCGCCGCCAACGTCCGAGCGGACCAAAAATACATCGTTTGCAACGGCGATGAGGGCGATCCCGGCGCTTTCATGGACCGTTCGATTCTTGAAGGTAACCCCTTCGAAGTCATCGAAGGCATGATGATTGCTGGTTACGCCTTCGGGGCGAGCCAAGGCTATTTCTATGTTCGCGCTGAATACCCGGTCGCGGTGGAAAGACTAAACAATGCGATTGAATTGATGGAAAAAGCAGGGCTGCTCGGCGACCATATTTTAGGAACGAATTTCTCTTTCCGCGCCCACCTTCGCTTAGGGGCAGGCGCTTTTGTTTGCGGAGAAGAAACTGCTTTGCTCAATTCGATTGAAGGCAAGCGCGGCATGCCGCGTCCTCGCCCTCCTTTCCCCGCGATTTCTGGACTTTGGGGAAAACCTACCTGCGTCAATAACGTTGAAACCTTGGCCCAGATCCCCTATATCCTTCGCGTAGGAGCCGCGGAATATTCCAAAATCGGCACCCCGGGGTCGAAGGGGACGAAAGTCTTTGCATTAGGTGGCAAAATCAATAACGTTGGTTTAGTCGAAGTTCCGATGGGAACGACTCTAAGGACCTTAATTTACGATATCGGCGGAGGCATCCCCGACGGCAAAAAATTCAAAGCCATCCAAACCGGCGGTCCTAGCGGAGGCTGCTTGACTGAAAAAGACCTCGATACCCCGATTGATTACGATACCCTCGTCGCAAAAGGGTCGATGATGGGGAGCGGAGGAGCGATTGTCATGGACGAAGACAACTGCATGGTCGACGTCGCTCATTTCTATATGGATTTCATTTGCAGCGAATCCTGCGGCAAATGCTCCCATTGCCGTATCGGCACCAAGCGTATTTTTGAGATGCTGACGGATGTGGTCGAAGGAAGAGCTACCGAGCAAACCTTGGTGGAGATGAAAGATCTTGCGACCGTCATTCAAAGCGGCGCCTTATGCGCCCTTGGCCAAACCGCGGCCAACCCGATTCTTTCGACGATGAAGAATTTCCCGGAAGAATACGAAGCCCACGTCAAAGACAAGAAGTGCCCGGCCCATGTTTGCAAAAAGCTCACGCATTTCACCATTGATAAAGACCGTTGCAAGAAGTGCTCCCTCTGCGCGAGAAATTGCCCCGTTTCTTGTATCCACGGCACCCCGGGCAAAGAACCATATGTGATCGATCAGACTCGCTGCATCCGCTGCGGATCTTGCTTCACCCTTTGCCGCTTCGGCGCTGTTATCAAGGAGTAAACGACCATGGATAAAATCAAAATCAAAGTCGAAGGCCGCTTTTACGAAGTCGATTCCAACCTCACGATTTTGGAAGCGGCCCGGGAAATTGGCTACAACATCCCGACTCTTTGCTACTGGAACAAAGGCCATAATAGCCTTGCTTCCTGCCGCGTCTGCCTCGTAGAACTCGTTTCTAGTCGCGGCTCGCGGTTGGTCGCTAGCTGCGTCTACCCCATTTCTGATTGTAAAGCCGATGCGGGATTCGAAATCAAAATCTCATCCCCCAAGGCCATCGAAGCCAGAAGAACCAGTGTGGAACTCTTGCTTTCCAACCATTCCAAAGACTGCCAAACCTGTGTGAAAAACGGACAATGCGAATTGCTTCACGCCGCTCACTTAACGGGGGCAAGGGATGGCGAATTCCTCGGAGAGAAAAGCAAAACCTATTACGATGACTGCGCCCCCGGCATCATCCGCGACACCAGCAAATGCATTCTCTGCGGACGATGCGTGGAACGGTGCAAAGAAGCCCAAGGAATCGGGATTTTAGGATTCGAGGGGCGGGGTTTTGAAACCTTCGTAGCCCCGGCGGGGAACCGTAGTTTTGCCTCCTCTCCCTGCATCCAATGCGGCCAATGCGTAGCCGTGTGCCCCACGGGTGCCCTAAGCGAAAAACGCGAAATCGATTGGGTCGACAAAGCCTTCATGGACGGAAAAACCGTCATTGTCCAAACCGCTCCCGCGGTCCGCGCCGCTTTAGCGGAAGAATTTGGCCATAAAATCGGGGAGATGGACGCGACGGGAAAAATGGTCGCCGCCCTTCATCGCCTTGGTTTCTACCGCGTTTTCGATACGAATTTCGCCGCGGACCTCACCATCATGGAAGAGGCCACGGAATTGTTGAACCGCATCCAAAATAAGGGCTTATTGCCCCAAATCACCTCCTGCTCGCCAGGATGGATCAATTATTGCGAATATTTCTATCCCGAATTATTGCACCATCTTTCTACCTGCAAATCCCCCCACGAAATGGAAGGGGCGATCATCAAGAGCTATTTTGCCAAAGTCCATAACCTCGACCCCAAAGACCTCTTCGTGGTCTCGGTCATGCCCTGCACCGCCAAAAAAGGCGAAGCCAAGCGGAGAGAACTGGCCGATGAAGCCGGCCTTGCCGATGTCGACGCGGTTTTAACCACCCGCGAACTCGCTTTGATGATTCGTCGCGCAGGCTTGATCTTTGATGACCTTCCCGAAGAAGAATTCGATCAGGATTTACTCGGAGAATATAGCGGAGCCGGCGTCATCTTCGGCGCGAGCGGCGGCGTCATGGAAGCCGCCTTAAGAACGGCTTATTTCACCTTGACGGGAAAAGAAGCGGGGGCATTGGAATTCGTCGCGGTTCGCGGCATGGAAGGAATCAAGGAAGCGGAATTTGCTTTCCCGGGTTCTACGTTAAAAGTCGCTGTGGCTTCCGGCATGAAAAACGCCAAACCGTTATTAGAGCAAATCAAAGCGGGCAAATCCCCCTATGCTTTCATTGAAATCATGGGCTGCCCCGGCGGATGCATCAATGGCGGTGGGCAACCTTTTGTCAAACCGAATCTCCATCCGGGAGAAGGCAAAAACATCGTGGAGGAATATTGCCAAAAACGCGCGAAGATCCTTTATGGCATCGATGAGCATAAAAAGCTTCGAGAGTCTCATAATAACCCCGATGTGAAGCGGCTTTATGAAGACTTCCTAGGCGTTCCCTGCTCCCACCGAGCCGAAGAATTGCTCCACACCCACTACAATCCCCATCGGGAAAAATATCCGGAAGAATAGGTGAGTTTTTTAAGCGAAGGCGCGGCATAAGACGCGCCTTTTCTCTCGACTCTCTATTGTCCGTTTCTTTTTACTGGCCTATCCTATTAATAAAGGAGATTCATGATGGAAAATCAGCATCTTTTAAACGCCGGGCGTTTGCTCAACGAGGAAGGGGATTTAGCGGAAGCCGGATACGCCTTTGACTTGGTGAAAACCTATTCCCGTTCCGATATCAAGGCCCCCAAAAGCCGCATCAAGGAATGGGATTATTATTATATTGGAAACGTTAACTACGGGGTGGCTTTGACGGTGGCCGATAATGGCTATATGTCGTTAGCCTCGATCAGCGTCCTTGAATTTGGAGAACATCCTTTTGATGTCACTCGTTCTATCGGCGGCCTTTTCCCCATGGGAAAATTGAATTTGCCTGCCTCTAGCCAACAAGGCGATGTCCATTTTAAGGGAAAAAACTTCGATATCCTTTTCGCGCTTCAAAACGGCAAAAGGCATCTAGTGGCTTCCATGGATAAATTCGGCAAGAAGAAAGAGCGGTTTTCTTGCGATATTCTTCTAGAGCCGACGAGCGATAAATCCATGGTGATCGCCACGCCTTTTAAGAAAAAAGGTCATTTCTATTACAATCAAAAAATCAATAACCTCCGGGCTTCGGGATATGCGAAACTCGGCGATAAAGTCTATGATTTTAACCAAAATAGCTACGGGGTTCTAGACTGGGGAAGAGGAGTCTGGACCTATAAAAATACGTGGTTTTGGTCTTCCCTCAATACCGAAATCAACGGCCATCCCTTTGGCTGGAATCTAGGGTATGGATTCGGGGATACCAGCAAGGCAAGCGAAAACATGCTTTTTGTGGATGGGGAAGCCTGGAAACTAAACGATGTCATTATGGATATTCCTTTGACTTCTTCGGGCAGAGACGACTTTCTTTCTTCCTGGCGGCTTCGTGACAAAGAAGGGGCTATCTGGGTGGATTTCAAGCCCGTTTATGACCGTCATGCGGACATGAACGCCTTGATTCTCCGTTCCAATCAGCATCAAGTATTTGGCTTATTTTCCGGTCGAATCGATGCGGGTGGCAAAAGTTATTCCTTTAAAGACCTTCCAGGCTTTGCCGAGAAAGTTTTCAATAAGTGGTGATTCAAGCGAACTTTTCCTTGCCACCCCTTAGATTAAAGAGTATATTACTCATTGCCGATAAGAAGCCTATCTCGCGGGATAGAGCAGCCTGGTAGCTCATCAGGCCCATAACCTGGGGGTCGGTGGTTCAAATCCATCTCCCGCAACCAATCGGCAATTAGCTCGGATTTGTCCGAGCTTTTTTGTATCCTTGTTGGCGTCGGAGCAAAACCCTTTTTCCTTTACAGTTTTGCGTCCTCCTTTCATGGCTTTCGCTCCCCCCGGGGATTGACGCCGTGCCGTCCCCGCCTATAATTTAAGTGGTTGTTGGTGATCCCTTTTTTGGGATCACTTTTTCAAACACTTACGTTTACGGCGGTCGCCCCCTCGAAGGAGCAGCAAGAAGAGGTCGATCAAGGCCATTAAGGCGATGAGTTTGTCCAACGTGTTTTATTCTCCTTTCTTGGAGCGGCACGGCGTTTTCGGGAATTGGTTCCATGAGGAATCCTCCCTTACCTTACTTAGAGTCCTTTTTTAAAATTTTTTGTCGAAATATTTTTCGGTTTCCATTTCTCTAGTTTTTATTTATGTGGTTTTAAATTTGAAATAGCGGCTTATATTCTCTCTTTTCTTTAACAAAATTCTGATTTGATTTTTTGCAAATCTTTACATTCTAATCTTTCGGTTTCTTCGACTTTCCTGTCATTTTTTCTAGAAAATTTGAAAAAACGTTGGAGAAAACGGCGTTTAGGTTCCTTCGCCGTTTCCTTTAGGAAACAGAAAGGGGTATACTACCCCTTGGTTTCCGTCGGAAGCGGGCGGAATAAGGCCAGAAAAGCAGTGAAATCGGCCATTTAACGAAGAAATAAAGGAAAAGAAAATGCCAAATTTTAAGAAATTAGCCAAAAATTATGAAAAGCCGGCGTTAGAGACCCTCAAGGCTCTCGTTGCCAAAAAATCCGTTTTCGATGCCTCTAGTGTTTCCGAGGATGCCCCCTATGGAACGGGAGTTAAAAGCGCCCTCGATTATTTAGCCAAACTAGGGAAAGACAACGGCTTTAAAGTCGATACCTGCGATGGACACGTCACAGAAATCAGTATCGGAAGCGGCGAGGGACCCGTCATTGGAATCTATGCCCATACCGACGTAGTCCCAGCGACTGGAAAATGGTCGACGAAAGACCCCTTCAAAGCCGAACTGGT
The DNA here is from genome assembly GCA_934700895.1 of uncultured Bacilli bacterium. Classification (GTDB taxonomy): domain Bacteria; phylum Bacillota_I; class Bacilli_A; order RFN20; family CAG-826; genus Alloenteromonas. The sequence continues at coordinate 299,639 of CAKUXV010000002.1, read as the reverse complement.
CGGCGAAGGAAAAGAAGCGAAACTCATCGCCCGCGGCACGAGTGACGACAAAGGGCCCTTGGTCGCGGCCTTCTATGCCGCCAAATTGCTTTCGGATGCAGGGTTAGTCAAAAATTATTCCATTCGTTTCTGCGCCGGCGGAGATGAAGAAAGGGGCTCCAGCTGCTTGGATTATTATTTCCACACCTTGAAGAAAGCCCCGACGGATTACGGATTTACCCCTGATGCGGACTTCCCTCTGATCTATGCCGAAAAAGGCATGGTCCGTGGTTGCCATTTGGTTAAAAAAGTCGACTTGACCCCGATTATTGCTATGGATGGCGGCGTAGTTTCCAATGCCGTTTGCGATCGTTTCTTGGTGACGTTGCCCCACGATGAAGGCTTTGAAAAAGCTTTCGTTGAAAAAGCAATCAAGGGAGAAATTACCCGCATGGGCCCGGTCACCCTTGCTGTTTTCAGCGGTACCACTAGCCACGGATCCACCCCGGAAAAAGGCGTCAACGCGGCTTTGAAGGCCTTTGAATTCATTGGGTCTTACTACAAGAACGAATTTCTTAGTAACCTCGCCAAAGTGCTTTCGGATTGCAATGGACGTGGATTTGAGGGATTCTCTTCCTCTCCCGAACTTGGTCTATCCACCTTTAATTACGGCGTGATTCATTATGATGGTCACGAAAAATTACTGACCGTCAGCGTCGACTACCGTTATGGAGAAAAGGCCGACCCGAAGCTTGCTTTGGGAAATTTGGAAAAGCATTCGGGCATGAAAGTCGAATGCAAAGGACTCGTCTCGCCTTTGCTTTATGCCAAAGATTCCCCGTTAGTGAAGACCCTCATGAAATCCTATAAGCGGACTACGCTGAAACTCTTCGATAAGCCGATGGCCATCGGAGGAGGAACCTATGCCAAAGAAGCCCCCAATTGCGTGGCTTATGGCTCGGCCTTCAAAGGGCATCCTGGCGACATCCATTCTCCCAACGAATACATCTATTTGGACGATTTCTTCCGTCAAATCTATATTTACGCGGACGCGATTGCCTCTTTAGGTGCTTTGCCTAAGCAAGGAAAATAAGATGCGCGGAAGACATAAAGCCTGGGCGGCCCCTTTGCTAAATGACCACCCCGAACTTGCCGTTCATCATATCGATGTCTCCTCTCCTTTTTTCCTTGGCCATCCCTTGGCCTTGGAAATTGGGATTGGCAAAGGAGACTTCATCGTAGATCAAGCCACCAAACATCAAACTACCCATTTCCTTGGCCTAGAACGCGATGTTTCCATCATGGGCATGGCGGCGAAGAAAATTTTAGGAAAAGAACTGCAAAATATTCTTCTTTGCCCCGAGGATTTTGATACGGTCGAAGAAGAACTTCGCCCGTTAAAATTTGAAACGATTTATTTAAATTTCAGCGATCCTTGGCCCAAGAAGCGTCATGAAAAACGGCGTCTTACCTTCCTCCCCCGCCTCCAAAAAATCGGGGATTTGCTTCAAGATGGGGGGATGCTGCGCATCAAAACGGATAACGATAATCTTTATGCCTTTACCTTAGAGCAAGCGCAAGGCTTAAAGGGCTTGACGATGGTTGTTAACGAAGAAGACTATCTCTTCGACGAAGAAGGGGATTCGATGAGCGAATACGAACGGAATTTCCGTTCCATCGGACATAAAATCCATCGCATTATTTTGAAAAAGGAGTAGAAAATATGGCCGCTTTATTTTATTGCAAACCCACGGCAAAAGACGTCTTGTATCTATTGATCGATCCCGAGAAAACCCCAGATGAAGTGGTTAAAAAAGGCGATACGGTCGGACTCTTCTATCAAAAACAACTGATTGGAGTCAATTTCTTGAATTTCTCTCGCCTGGTTAAAATCAAGGCGGAAGGCCGGATTACCAATCCTCCCGAGGCTTTGCTAGAAATCGTAAAAAACGAACTTCAAAAAGCTTCCTTCCCCGTTCCTGATTTTTCTTCTTCTAGCGGATTCGCCGTGGCCAAAGTCACCCAGCTAGAAGAACATCCCTTGGATGAAAGAAAGCAAATTGTCACCTTGGAATGCCTTGGCAAAAGTCTAACGACCTCCTCCCGTTATCAAAATCTACAAATCGGAAGCAAAATCGTGGTTTTGCTCGACAAAACAATCCGCTTTGACGGAACGGTGTTCCATTCTAGCGTCATCCGCAACATCCCTCAGGATTGCGAAATTGCCTCTCCCCATGATTTAGGCCTTTCGGAAGAAAGCAAAATCGCCTATATCGAAGAGGAAAAAGAAGTCGGATCCGATTTCTTCGCCTAGTCCTTATCCCCTCTTCGGAGGGGCTTTCTTTTACATGTTGGAAAATAATTGTAAAAAGATGAAAAAAAACAACATATTTTTCTAAAAGAAAGCCGTATAATTAAAACCGAAAGGAAAATGCGCCATGAAAAACCTCAAAGACCGCGTCACGATTTACCAAGTCGCTCAAGCCGCTGGAGTTTCTCTAGCCACCGTGAGCCGCGTCATCAACAAGCAGGGCTCCGTTACTCCTGAAACCCGCGCCAAAGTCGAAAAAACCATCAAAGATTTGGGCTATCGTCCCAGTGGACTCGCTCAAGCTCTCGCCACCAATCGCACCACCAATATCGGCATCGTCATTCCCAGCGCCAACTATGTTTATATCGCCAATATGCTTTCCGGCATCACCGAAGTCGCCAGGGAGAAGAACTATATCCTAACTTTATTCTCCACCGCCCATAGCCGCGATGAAGCTTTGCAGATGATTGAAAGGGTCATCTCCTCCCACGTGGATGGGGCGATTGTCTTTGACGACCAACTCGATTCCGATGACATCAAACGGATTGCTTCCTATAACGTTCCAACCGTTGTCATCGATAGCCGAATCGAAGGAGATAAAATCGGCGCGATCCGTTTCAATTACGATGTCGCGTTGAAACAAATCATCGTCGATTATTACGCCCATGGCGGCACCGAGCCGATGACCTTCCTTCACGTCCATAACGCGGGGCGTTTGCTTTCCCGCTGCGAAAAGGTCTTCATCCAAACCCACGAAGAACTCGGCCGTCCTTATCATGTGGTCAACTGCGATGATTCCTATACCCATACGTATAACGACTTCAAAGAATTCTTCAAAAAGAACCCCAAGGGCTATTTCATCTGCTATCGCGATTCCATCGCCGCGGCCGTAGAAAACGCCGCTCAAGACTTGGGATTATCCCTTCCTAGCCAAGTAGAAGTGCTTTCTCTTGTCGGCACCAAATACGCCTATATCGTCCGCCCCACCCTCACCACGATGCACATCGATATGCATGAAGTGGGGAAGCGCGCGATGTATATGCTCACGGATTTGCTCAACAACGACCTCGTGGACCGCAATTCCCATTTCGACGCTTTCTTGGCCCAAGGCCAATCGACCGTCGAACGGAAATAAGCCTCCCTTCCATACTTTGCCGCCCTATTCTGGGCGGCTTTTCTTATAGAAAAAAGCGGGAAAAAGCCTTTTTTAAAAGTTCGTTTTCCCCCCTTTTTAGCACTTGAACAAAATAATTGCTAAATATTGGCACTCAAATATTGACACTGCTAAAAATTCGCCTACAATACATAACGCAACCGAAAAAAAGGAGATGCAAAAAATGATTCGTCCATTAAATGAATACGTTCTTCTCGAGAAGCTTCCTTCCGAGAAAAAAGTCGGCTCGATCGTTCTGACGAGCGAGAAAAAAGTCGCCAATGTCGCCACGGTCGTCGCCGTGGGAGAAGGTGCCAAAGACAAAGACGGCAAGAGAATTCCGATTGCACTCAAAGTCGGAGAAAAAGTCGTCTATCGCGAATATGCTGGCACCGATTATGAAGAAAATGACCGCAAATTCCTTCTGATTAAAGAAGAAGATGTCCTTGCGGTGATCGAATAACGATACTTCTAAAGAAAGGAAATAACGAATATGGCAAAAGAAATCAAATGGGGCAAATCCGCCCGCGATGAGATGCTAGAAGGCGTTGATACGCTTGCTAACACCGTCAAATTGACCATTGGGCCGAAAGGACGCAACGTCGTCCTCGATAAAGGATATGGCTCTCCCCTCATCACCAACGACGGGGTAACGATTGCTCGAGAAATCGAACTCAAGAACAACTTCCAAAACATGGGCGCTAAGCTCGTTTATGAAGTCGCGAACAAAACCAACGACGCCGCAGGAGACGGCACGACCACGGCAACTCTTCTTGCCCAGGAAATGATCCACCGCGGCATCAACGCCGTCGAAAAAGGTGCGAACCCGGTCTTCGTTCGTCAAGGCATGGAAAAAGCCGGAAAAGCGGTCGCGGAAGAATTGCTTAAAATCTCTCGCCCCATCGATACCAACGCGGATATCGAATCCGTCGCCACGATTTCTAGCGGCGATGCCCAAATCGGCAAATTGATCGCCGAAGCCATGGGCAAAGTCGGCAAGACCGGCGTCATCTCCGTGGATGACTCCAAAGGCGTCGACGATGAACTCGCTGTGACGCAAGGATTGGAATTCGATAAAGGCTACATCTCTCCTTATATGGTCTCTGATCGTGAGAAGATGGTCGCCGAGATGGAAGATGCTTTGGTCCTCGTTACCGATCAAAAAGTCTCGGATATCAATACGATTCTCCCGGTTCTTCAAGCGGTAGTCGATGCGCATAAGCCGCTTCTTATCATCGCCGATGATCTCGACGCGGATGTTACGTCCACGATTGTGGTCAATAAACTCCGCGGCACCTTCAATGTGGTCGCGGTCAAAGCCCCGGAATTTGGCGATGCCCAGAAAGCGGCGTTGGAAGATATTGCCATCACGACCGGCGCTAAATTCATCTCCAAAGACCTTGGCATGCAGCTAAAAGACGTCACTGTCGATGACCTTGGCAAAGTTCGCAAAGCCACGATCCGCAAAGACAAGACGACTCTTGTCGGCGGAGAAGGCGACAAGGCTAAAATCGCCGCTCGCGTCCAAGAACTTCAAAAACAATACGATGCTTCTAATAGCGAATACGACAAGAAGAACCTTGCCAAACGCATCGCTAAACTTGGTGATGGGGTTGCCGTCTTGAAAGTCGGTGCTCTTACTGAAGCCGAGCTCAAAGAGAAGAAGCTCCGCATTGAAGACGCGCTCAATGCGACGAAAGCCGCGGTCAGCGAAGGAATCGTTATCGGTGGCGGCGCGGCCTTAACCGAAGTCTACAAAACCTTGAAACCGAGCTTAAAGGTAGAAAACCACGATATTCAGATGGGTATCAATGCGGTTTTGGAAAGCCTTTATGCCCCGCTTCGTCAAATTGCCCTCAACGCGGGCTATGAACCCGATGAAATCGAAGAAATCCAAGAAAAATCGAAGAAAGATATCGGTTTCAACGCCAAAGATGGCACCTGGGTCAATATGTTTGAAAATGGCATCGTGGATCCGACCAAGGTGACTCGCTCGGCGATTCTAAATGCCTCTTCCATTGCTTCTTTGTTCGTGACGACCGAAGCCGCCGTCAGCGAAATCAAAGAGGAAAAACCGGCCCCAGCTATGCCTGCCGGCGACATGTATTGATCGCTAGTAAAAAACCAGAGAACGCAGCTCCAGAAATGGGGCTGCGTTTTCCTTTTCGCAAAAGCGACGGACTATTTCAGAAAAAACCACAATCATTAAAATGGCCAAAAACCAGGAAAAGCGCAATCATCCAAACATGAATGCCGATATCATCGAATGTTTTTCACAACTAAGTTTTCCCTGTATTTGACCGAAAACCGTCCCATTTCTATGGCATTTTTCTTGGAAACGGGTAGAATGGCAAGGCTATGGAAAACTTTTTTGATGAACTTACCTACCGCGGACTCATTGAGCAGTGTTCGAGCGAAGACAACGTCCGCGAATTATTGAAGACGAAACAGACGATTTATTGCGGTTTTGACCCCTCGGCGGGATCGATGCACCTTGGCAATTACGTCATGATTTCTCTTCTCAAACGCTTCCAACGTGCCGGGCATAAAGTTGTGGCCCTCGTTGGAGGAGCTACCGGCATGATTGGCGATCCTAGCGGCAAAAGCAAAGAAAGAAACCTTCAAACCAAGGAAACCCTAGAAGCCAACACCGCCTCGATCAAAGCTCAACTCGAACGCTATATCGATCTCTCGGACCCCGAAAAGGGGGAACTGGTGTCCAATTACGATTGGCTCGCTCCCCTTTCGACGATTGATTTCCTTCGCGACTATGGAAAATATTTCTCCATCAATTACATGCTTTCGAAAGAAATCGTGAAATCGCGTTTAGAAGCCGGCATTTCCTTCACGGAATTTGCCTATCAAATCCTTCAATCCATCGACTTTTACCACCTCCACCACGAAAAAGGCGTCAGCATGCAAATTGGGGGCAATGACCAATGGGGCAATTTGACCTCCGGCTTGGAACTCATCCGTAAAATCGACGGGGAAAATGAAAAGGCCGAATGCTTAACGGCCCGCTTGATCCTCCGCAGCGACGGCAAAAAGTTTGGCAAGTCGGAAAAGGGCGCGCTCTTCCTCGATCCAAATCTCACTTCGCCCTACACGATGTATCAATATTTCATGAACGTCACCGACGAAGATGCGATTCGCTTCCTCAAAGTTTTCTCTTTTCTCGAACCCGAGCAAATCGAAGAAGTGGCGAGAGAACATTTCGCTGCTCCTGGAGCCCGTATCGGCCAAAAGAAAGTGGCCTTCGAAGTCACCAAGGATATCTATGGCTTAGAAGCCGCCGAAGAAGCGGTCTCCATGACGGAAGCCCTCTTCAAAGGCGATGTCACTTCCTTGAAAGAAAAAGAAATCGAGGAACTCTTTGGCAGCTTAAGCAAGCCTGTGGCAGGGGAAATGATGCTAGAAGATCTTCTCATTACCTTAGGGGCGGCTACCTCCAAACGCGAAGCCCGTACCTTCATCACGGGTAACAGCGTTCTCCTCAATGGTGAAAAAGTCACCGACCCCAAAATGGTCCTTTCTCAAAAGGATGCGATGTATGGGAAATATTTGCTCGTTCGTCGCGGAAAAAAGAATTACTACCTCGGCGTTTTCTGAACTCTTGCTCCATCGATTCAAGGGCCTTTTGGCCCTTTTTACTTGGCTTTTGTTTTGATTCCTGAAAACATACTTTTTCCTCTTTTTTTGGAAGTGCTAAAAAAGTGCTTAATTTTGAGCAAAATAAAAAATGCGTTGTTTATGCCTACAATTTGGACTAAAAGTAAGAGGAAAGTGAAAATTATTGTAAAATAATGTCGATTATTACTTCTTTACTTTTCCCTTCCTTTCCCTATACTTTATGAACATGACCAAGTATAAAGTTGACGCGGTGGAAAACCACGTTGGCTCTGGTATCAGCATCGCTAGAGCCTTACGAATATCGGACTATATCGTACGTGTTTTCCCCTCCAGCAGAGCCTTTCTCGCTTCCTTTGAATCGGATCCCCCTGATCTAGTCATTCTCGATTTGAATATGCGCGATATCTCAGGAATCGATGTGCTGCGGACCATCCGTATGTCCAAAGGGGATAAACGCGATACCCGTGTTTTGTGCGTGGGCAAAGGCGTCTCGACGAGGCAGAAGTGCGAAGTCTATAACGCCGGGGGAGACGGGTTTATGGAATCCCCCTTCGATATTGAGGAATTCACCGCGATGGTGCGTGCCCAGATGCGTCGCGTTGCCAAAAGGAAAGAAATCATTCATTATGGTCCCTTTACCTTGGATAAGGTGGAGCATGAAGCCAAAAAGAACGGGATGCTTGTTCCCCTCACGAACTGCGAATTTTTGATTTTCCAGACTTTGATGGAAGGGCAAGGGAAAACGGTAAGCCGCGATGCCCTTTACGAAGCTTTCGGTGATCCGAAAAAACCTTTTGACCCAAAATCTAAAGCCCTGGATATGCACATCAAATCCCTCCGCTTGAAATTAGGGGATGGGGATACTCATATCCGCAACGTCTATGGTGACGGATACAAATTGCTCGATTAGGAGAATTTATGGACATTCACGTACTTGAAAACCGCGACATTGTGCGCGTTATGCCTCTTATTGAGGATGAGTGGAAGGAAATTCGTTCCCTTCGTTTGAGCCTAGTCGCCGACCCCACCAAGCGGTTTGATCCCTTGTCTTTAAAAGCTTATCTCGCCGAATCCAATCACCTTTGCTATGCCGTTGAACTTGGCGGGGAAATGGTGGCTTTTTGCCTCGCGGAGATCCTCCTCCCTTCCAACACCAAACTATTCGGTGCGAACAAGACCTTGGTCATCCGCGATTTATATGTGACCCCGGAGCATCGCCGCCACAAAATCGGAGAAGCGCTTGTTCGCTCTCTTTTAGTCAAAGCCGATGAAGCCGGATGCGTGGATATGCATCTAGATTTGCGGAAAGAAAACAAAGGGGCGATTGCATTCGCAGAAGCCCTTGGTTTGGTCCCCTTGTCCTTCCAATACGGAATGGAAATCTAGATTTCATCGATTATTTTAGAAATATCATTAGAAAACCCCTTCTTCGCGAAGAAGGGGTTTTGAATGCCTGGAAACCGAAGATTATAACTTGCGGTTGTAGTATTCGATGATTTGAGATTCTTGGATTTCGGAGGGAAGCTCGTTACGTTCGGGCTTGCGAGCAAAGGTTCCTTGGATTTTGTCGGTGTCAACAGTGACGAAGGCAGCCGGGGTAAGCTTGGCTTCGATGCATTCCTTGACGACCTTAAGCGGAGAATCTTCCTTGAAGGAGATGACATCGTTGACGGAGCAGAGGTAGGACGGGATGTCGACTTTCTTGCCGTTAACGAGAACGTGGCCGTGATTGACGAGTTGACGGGCAGCGGCGCGGGTGCGGGCAAACCCCATACGATAAACGAGGTTGTCCAAACGGGATTCGAGGAGGCGGAAGAAGGCGAGTCCGGTGACTTCGTCTTTCGAAGCTTTCGCGATCTTGAATAAACGTTGGAATTGACGTTCGTTCACGCCGTAGTAGGTACGGAGTTTTTGCTTTTCGAGCAATTGCTGTCCGTATTCGGACGGTTTGCGTTTGCGGTCTTGACCGTGTTGGCCAGGTCCGTAGGCCCTCTTTTTCAATTCGTCGCCCGTTTCGAGGGTGGAGAAACCGAGGTGACGGCTCTTTTTCCAAGAGCTTCCAGTGTATCTAGACATGTTTCATGTCTCCTTTCTTTGCACAAGAAGGAGTGCCTCTCCCATCTTCCCGGGTGTCGGAATTCTTTTCGGCCGCGTAGCTAGGGCTTACTTATTCTTCTCTCCGACGTCTGACGGAAGCGTAGGGGCATGCTGCAATCTTACGCAGGTGTGATTTTAGAGAAAATCGATGCAAAATGCAATGAAATATTTCTTTTTAAAACAGGGGAGGAGAAGGGAAAGTTACCTTTAGGTTTTTTTATCCATCGAGTTCGATTTGAAAATAAGAGGCTACCATTTCAAATCCACAGGGGACAGGTAGGAATAAGAAAGCAAAAAATCCTTTTTTACCCCCCTCCTTCGACGCGTGCATGCGTGTTAAAATAAAGCCTATGAAAATCCTTGCTTCTATTCCTATGGCCTTATGGATCTCCCTTCTTGTTGCGGGGGTCTTGATTCTTGTTGCCATTTTCCTTTTGCTTTATTTCACCCTTTTCGCTCATCTTCGCATCAAAAGGCAAATCAATGAACTGAGCTCTCACTTCGAACATTATCATTCCCATTTATTCGGTCAAATCAGCCAATACATCAAACGCATTGAAAACATTTCAATGACGAATTTGATTTATGTAAACACCCATTTGACCTACAGCAAACGTTTCAAAGATGTACGGGACAAAAGCGATTCGGCGGCCCAAGTCGCGGTAAATCACCTTAAGGATTTGCTCGCAGAACGTGATTTTAAAGACTTGAAAACGGAAATTCCGGAAGCAAGGAAAACAATAGAACGTTTCGAACAGGAAGTGGAATCGCTCAACGCGGATCTTCGCGCGGTCATTCGCCCCGAAGAAGAATGCCGCCAAAATTCCTCGTCGTTAAAAGAAAAACTTCGCACGTTAAAGCAGGACTACAACGTGAAAGAAGCGGATTTGACTCTCGTTGGTGAGTCTTTTTCTCGAGCCTTCGCATTGCTTGATGATAAATTCGGCGAATTTGAACGTTACGTGGAAAGCGCCCAATACGAAGAAGCCAATGCCTTACTTCCCAAGGTCGGCGAAGTGATTGATGCATTATCCCGTTGCATCAAGGAACTTCCCAATCTTTGTGTGACCATCCAAACCGTGATCCCCGATAAGCTTTCTTCTCTGCAAAACCGTTATGAAGAAATGGGGCGCGCCGGGTACCCGCTTCACCATTTGTTAAGCGATAGCAATATCGCGGATATGCGGCAACAACTGGATAAAATTACCGCTAAAATCCAATCCTTCTCCCTCAATGGCGTTGCACAAGAATTAGACGGTATCATCGCGCGAATTGACGATTATTTCACCTCTTTTGACAAGGAAAAAGACGCTCGCGTTGCTTTTGAAAGCGAATGCGAAGGCGTTTATAAAGACGATTCCGAAACCGAAAATCGCTATATTCGCGTTTGCAATTCCTTGCCCCGCATTCGGGAAATCTACGTGATTCCGGAACAAGAGCAACTAAAAATCGATGCTATCAAAACCGCCATTAATTTAAGCGGAGCCACCAAAAGAAGTCTCGATACGTTGATTCACTCAGGAACTCGTCAGCCCTATACGTTGTTGGTGGAGAAGATGAACACCCTTCGCGATGAATCGACCGACGTCGCCCACATGCTTGACGATTTTGACTCCTATTTAGCCTCTCTTAAGGCGGATTCGGAAGAAGCGTGCCGCTGTCTTTACGATTACGATGAACGCGTCCACACGGCTGAAGTGCGCCTCCGCCAAATCGATATTCCGGATTTGACGGAAAAATATGAACCTCAAATCACTTCGCTTTATGAAACCATCGATCAAATCAAGGTAAATCTAAAAGCCCCAATTGACGTGGAAAGCATCAATGAACTGGTTTCTTCCCTTAAGGCGAACGGGGATTCGGCTTGCCGCGAAATTGATTCCTATATGGAAAAAATGTATTTGGCCGAAGCTTCGATTCTTTACGGGAACCGCGAAAGAATGCACCTTTCCGAAATCAAATTACTGATCCAACAAGCGGAAAAACAATATTGGTCTGGTGATTTCGGGGGAGCTTATTCCACGGCGACCAATGCGGCGAAAAGCATTCGCAACGAGTAAGGGAAGTTATGCATTATTTTGATTGCGCAGCTACCTACGCACCCTTTGAAGGTGCCTTAGAATGCTATGAAAATATCAGCCGCTCCCATTTTGGTAACCCTTCTAGCGTTCATGGATTTGGAAATGATGCCCGGCGAATTCTAGAGGATTCCAAAAAGAAAATCCTAGATTCCTTCGGCTTAATTTCTACTCATGATTGTATTTTCACCAGTGGAGCGACTGAGTCCAACAATTTGGCCCTGAAGGGATTTGCCCTTCGTTACCAAAACCGTGGCAAGCGCATTTTGACTTCAAGTGTGGAACATCCTAGCGTCCTTGAACCTTTGAAATCCTTGGAAAAAATGGGATTCCAGGTAGATTTTTTGCCGGTGAACGAAGCGGGAATCGTCGAACCTTCGGTTTTAGAAAAGACGATGGGCAATGACGTGGCCCTCGTTTCCATCATGGGAGTCAATAACGAAACGGGGGCGATTTTCCCGTTAAAGGATTATCTTTCTATTACCTCCCACTTCCCCAAAGCGCTTTTCCATAGCGATTTGACTCAAGCGATTGGCAAAGTCGAAATGCCGTTGAATCGATTGGACTCCTTTTCCTTTTCCGGCCATAAAATCGGGGGGTTAAAAGGAACGGGGGCTTTGATTTTATCGAAGAAAAGAAGCTTAATCTCTCAAATGGATGGAGGAGGACAACAAAATGGTTTCCGCTCGGGGACCGTGGATGTAGCAGGCGCGGCAAGTCTTGCCTATGCGGTAGTAAAATCGCGCCAAGAAGAAGCGATAAATCTTCAAATAGAAAACGACCGATCCGCCTATTTAAAGAACAAACTCTCTGTCATCTCTGAAATTGTCTGGAATACTCCCTCCCTTGCCTCCCCCTATATCCTTAATTTCTCCCTTTCTTCCCATAAAGCCTCAGTGATTGTGGAGGGGTTAAGCGAAAAAGGCTTCTATGTTTCTAGTGTCTCTGCTTGCTCCTCCAAAAAAGAGCCCGTGAGCGAAGTTTTGACCGCGATGGGGCGTTCCTCGCGTTTAGCGGGAAATTCGATTCGCGTTTCGCTTCCTCCGGATGTAGAAGAGAAAGAATTGGATGAATTTGCTGATACGATAAAATGCTTGTTAGATGAGGTACGACCTTTATGATTTATGACTCCTTGATGATCCATTATGGCGAACTCTCCACGAAAGGAGACAATCGCCGCCTTTTCGTAAACCAATTAACCCATAACGTGCGCGTGGCTTTGCGTCGCTTCCCCGGAACGGAAGCTCGGGGTGGAAGAGACCATCTTTACGTTTCGCTTAACGGGCAAAACCCCGAACCGATTATTGCCCGCCTCCAAGAAGTTTCTGGCATTCAAAAGATATCGCTCGTGGCAAAAGCCGATCCGAACGAAGAGGCTTTGAAAGAAGCAGTTTTATCTTTACTAAAAGAAGAAAAGGGAAGCGCGTTTAAAATTGATGTCAAACGAGCGGACAAAACCTTCCCCATCCACAGCTATGAATTGACTTGTCTTTTGGCAGACCATATTTTAGACCATTCCTCATGGACAGTCGACCTCCATCATTTCGATGCGCGGATTAAAATCGACATCCGCCAAGAAGGCGCCTTCCTTTCCTGCCACGATTATCCGGGGTTAGGGGGGTATCCTTTGGGGATGAACGGCAAAGTCATGATGCTTCTTAGCGGCGGCATCGATTCTCCGGTTGCCACGTTTGAACTCATTCGTCGTGGCATCAAGGTGGAAACGATCCATTTTGCTTCTCCTCCCTATACCCAGATGGCGGTCATTGATAAGCTCAAAGATCTATTGAAAGACCTGAACGACTATCAGCCTTCTTTTAAGCTGAACATTATCCCCTTCACCAAGCTCCAGGAAGCGATTTACGCCCATGTATCCGAGCCTTATTGCATTACCATTATGCGAAGAATGATGGTTCGAATCGCCGTGGAAGTCGCCAAAAAAGAAGGGTGCCAAGCTTTGGCTACCGGGGAATCTGTGGGCCAGGTGGCTTCCCAAACCCTCGAATCGATGCAAGTCATCAATGAGGTGACGAATTTCCCAATTCTCCGTCCTTTGGCGACCTCGGATAAAGTCCACATTATCGACACGGCAAAACGAATCGGGACCTATGAAATCTCCATTCGTCCCTACGAGGATTGCTGTACGATTTTTAAGCCTAAACGTCCCAAGACCAGGCCGCAACTGGATGATTGCTATTATTATGAATCCCAATTTGATTGGAAGAGTTTGGTGGACGAATGCGTCCGTTCCTACACCTCTATTTATTTGAAAAACGGAGAAGAACTCCTTAAAGAAAGGAATAAAATGCAAAAACGAATGAAAGAGCATTTTGAAGGCGAGCGTGCCTTATTCAAGCAAAGGGATTTGCTTTTGGAAGAATGCCTTTTTGATAATGGCGAATCCCCATTGAAAGAAGGAGAGAATTTATCCTGCCTTCGTTCTACCTTTGACTGGAAGTACCCCCTTTGGTATGGAGAGAATCTGAAAATGGACGATTGCTTCTTTTCTCTTCAAGCACGCGCGGGTATCTGGTATAGCCAAGACGTAACGCTTTCTTCCTGCCGTTACGAAGCTCCCAAAGGCTTTCGCAAATGCCAACGGATCCATATCGAGAACTCCTCTTTTCCCAACGCTTTGGAAACTTTGTGGTGGAATGAAGACGTTGAACTAAAAAATGTGGAAGTCCAACGAGGCGATTATTTTGGGATGGGTTCGAAGAATGTTCGAATCGAAAAATTATCCCTTCAAGGCAATTACGCCTTTGATCACGGCGAGAATTTAGAGATTTCCCATAGCAATCTTTTGACCAAGGACGCCTTCTGGAATTGCAAAAACGTTACGATTTATGATTCCAGCATCGAAGGGGAATATTTTGGTTGGAACAGTTCAAACATCACCTTGGTCCGTTGCAAAATCAAATCCTTGCAGGGATTCTGCTATATCGACGGTCTGAAGATGGTGGATTGTGAGGTAGAAGCGGATCGCGCCTTTGAATATTGCTCCCGCTTGGAGGTAGAAATCCATAGTCGCCTAGAATCCATCAAAAACCCGATTTCCGGACGCATTCATTGCAAAGGGTGCAAGGAAATCATTCTGGATGATCCTTCCATCGATTTGAGCAAAACGGAGATCGTCGTGGATGAGTGAATTTGATTTTGAAACCATTTTTGTCCGAGAAAATTCGGATTCCTTGAAATACGATGTTCCTTTGGGCGTATTGCCCCTTAGCATCGCCGACATGGATTTTGCTACCTGCCCCGCGGTACTGGAAGCGGTGAAAAAACGGGCGTCGGAAGGAATCTTTGGGTACGTGGAACCTAAGGATTCCTGGTATCAAAGCTATATTTCCTTTTTCAAGCGTCGTCATTGCTTAGAAATTAAAAAAGAGGAAATGACCTTCATCACCGGGGTGGTCCCAGCATTATCTTGCTCCGTCCGTTGCTTTAGCAAGCCGGGGGACAACGTAGTTACGATTACTCCCGTTTACAATATCTTTTTCCATTCGATTGAAAATAACGGACGAAAAAACCTGATGGTTCCGATCCTAAAAAATGCGAATGGATATGCGCTAGATTTTAAAAAAATCGAAGAAGCGTTCGCTTTGCCCTCCACCTCTTTATGCTTATTTTGCAATCCTCAAAACCCCATTGGGATTATTTGGAAAAAAGAAGAACTAGCCCGCCTTGCCCGCCTGGCCAAGACATACGGCGTGACGATTTTAAGCGATGAAATCCATGGGGAAATTGTAGAACCTGGTCAATCCTACTGCCCTTTCTTTTCTTCTTGCCCCGAGGCGCAAGAAGTTGGAGTGATGGCCACTTCGCCTACGAAATGCTTCAATTTGGCGGGAATTCAAAGCGCCTGCGTAATCGCTAAAAATCCTTCATTGCGAGAAAGGATTCGCGTTCAAATCAATCAAGACGAAGTCGGAGAACCCAATGTCTTTTCTTGCTTGGCTGCCGAGGCAGCCTATAACCAGGGAGAAGCGTGGCTAGAAGAGGCTAAGAAGGTATTGTTCTTCAACCGTCGTATGGCGGAAGAATATATTGAAGAAAATATACCAGAACTAAAACCCATTCGAGGAGAAGCCACTTATTTGCTTTGGATTGATGCTTCTAAAGTATGTGAAGACTCGGAAAGGCTGGTGGAATTTCTTCAAAAAGATGCCCGTGTCGGTTTGAATCCCGGAAGCGAATATGGCTTAGGAGGAGAAGGCTATTTAAGGTTGAACCTCGCTTATCCCAAGAAAGTTTTATTAGAGGGATTAAAACGCTTGAAAAAAGGTGTCGAACATTTTAAATAACAGGGAGAAGAGGAGGAAGCGTTTATGGGTCATTTGATCGATTACGTAGAATGGAAGGGAGATGAATCCTATTCATCAAAGCCCTTCAATCTCGTGGATTCGGTCATTCTGTCTTTCCTTTCCTATGTGCGGTTTGGCGATTCGATTCGTTTGGAAACTTTCCCCACTTTAAAGGAAGCCTATGGCCTCTTGATGAAAAAGGACAAAGACCCCGTCATCGCGACGATGGATGGAACCCAACGGAAGAAAGATTATTTGGCTTTGCTTCAAGCGGTTTGCCTCTCCCCCCGTTATGGATCCATGATTCTAGTGGATTATGAAGATATCACCGACACAAAGGCCAATATTCAATTCGCGGGCCTAGGATTTAAGTTAGAAAATGGAGAATTGGTTGCCTCTTATCGAGGGACGGATGAAACCATCGTCGGTTGGAAGGAAAATTTCGAATTAAGTTTTCAGGAAGTCCCCGCCCAAAGAAAAGCCGCGGAATTTGCTGCGAAATTAGCGAAGAAAGGCCAGCCCCTTTATATCGTTGGCCATAGCAAAGGCGGAAATTTGGCTTTGTATGCCGCTTCGAAGTTGCCACTTGGTGACCGCAAATTGCTGCAGCACCTTTATCTCCTTGATTCCCCGGGGTTATGCGAAGAAGTCTTCGGCAAGCCCGATATGGATTATTTAAATCCTTTGACCACCTGCTTGAACCCTGGATATGACGTGGTGGGCCAAATTTTTAAGATGCCGTTTCAAGATGTCCATATCGTCGACTGCGATGCTTCTACGATTTTCCAGCACGCCTTTCTTTCCTGGCGCATGGAAAAAGGGGAATTCGTCTACCTGAAGGATTACGACCCCGAATGCGCTTGGGCCAATCAAGTGGTTCGCGATTGGCTTATGGATGTAGACATGGATTCGAGAAAGAAATTCGTCGGCGATTTTTTCCAAGCTTTGACTAGCCACGGGGAGAAAACCCTTTGGGAATTGGGGAAAAATCCGCTTCGAACCGTAGATAAATTGTTAATTAGCTATTTTCACGCGCCGAAAAAGAATAAAGGTCCCGTGAAAAAACTGGGTTTCGCGGCGTTTTTCGGCACCTCGCTTCGTGAAATAAAATCCCTTCGCCAATTTCCCGATTTCATCTCTTCGAGCCTTGTTCAGGCATTGATTATGATAACGGTGGGATTACTATTTACCTTTTTGTCGGATTCTCTTCCCTGGATTGTTGTCATCTCCGCGAGCGCGGCTTTGCTATTTTTATGGATCATTGCCTTCTATTATTTGGTGAAGAGCAAATGGAATTGGAAAGCCTATCGGTTGCGGCTTTGGATCGCTTCGTTCTTAACTCTGGCTTATGTCGGGGCCATTTTATTAGGGTGGCAGCTCATTTCTAACATCAGCCTTTATGGCGCGGGATTATTTTTCCTTTTATTTGGTGCTTGGATCATTCTTGCGATGGACCAAAAAAAAGAAGCTCCAAAATTCGTTCGCGTCATCAACTGGATCGAAGTCGCTTTGTATGCTTTGATGGGATGCTATTTGCTTTTTGTACCTTCTCAATATGCCGACTATGGACTTTTTGCTGCTGGCATCATCCTAACCATTGACGGAGCCTATAAATTGGTTCGATAAATGGATCATAACCATAATAAAAAAGTTCCGAATTTCTCGGAACTTTTTTGGTTAAATCGGAATCCGATTAAGCCGCTTTCTTCGCGGTCTCGACGAGGCTGGTGAAGGCTTTGGGATCGGCGATTGCGATTTCAGAAAGCATCTTGCGGTTGATTTCGATGTTGGCCTTCTTCAAGCCACCCATAAATTTGGAATAAGAGATTCCATTGAGACGGCAAGCGGCGTTGATACGCTTGATCCAAAGCTTGCGGTAGTCGCGCTTGACAAGGCGACGGGAATTGTACGCATAACGGAGCGAGTGGCAAACTTGCTCTTTGGCGGTTTTGAAGAGAAGGTGCTTGGAGCCGAAATAACCTTCGGCGGCTTTCAAGATCTTCTTGCGACGGGCACGGGTAACGGTGCCACCTTTGACTCTAGCCATTGTTCGTTCTTCCTCCTAATTACTTGACGATCATGAAGCGGATGCGCTTGTAGTCGGTTTTGTCGATCATGCCAGCACGGCGGAGCTGACGGCATTGCTTCGCGGTTTTGTAAGGGGCGTGGTGGCCTTTATACGCGTGGACGTATTTGAGTTTACCGTTTCCGGTCACTTTCACTCTCTTGGCAAGGGAGCGATTCGTTTTCATCTTCGGCATAAATTTCTCCTTTATTTTTGTTTGCCTTTCGGTGCGACGATGCAGGAGTAGCATTTGCCATCCCAATCGGGCTTTTTTTCGACGAAGGTGGTCAATCCTTCAACACTTAACATTTCCAAGAACTTTGCAAGTAATTCCTCGCCGAGTTCCTTGTGAGCCATTTCGCGGCCTTTGAGGATGACGCGGACATTGACTTTGTCACCATCTTGCAAGAATTGCCGGCCTTTTTTTGCTTTGGTTTCCAAGTCGTGCATGCCAATTTGCATGTGGATTTGGATTTCCTTTAACTCAGCGGCCTTGGATTTACGCTTGTTTTCCTTTTCGGCTTTTTCCTTTTCGAATCGGTATTTGCCGTAGTTGAGGATTTTGCACACGGGCGGGTTGGCGTTCGGAGCAACGCAGAAGAGGTCGAGGTCGTAACTGGCGGCGAGCTCATTTGCGCGGCGGGACGGCATGTGCCCGAGGTTCTCTCCGTTGGGTCCAATGACTTGTACCATAGGATAACGGACATTCTCGTTGATGGGATCCAAGCGCTTCATGGGGCGATGGCGATCGTTTCGGTTAATGTAAGCTATGGGTGATTTCCTCCTAAGACGTCAAAAAAGCCGGATGGCAATGGCAATCCGGCTTCTGAAGGTTGGTTCAGTAGTTTCCAGGCCAATTCTCTCCTTGGAGAATCTGGCGAATCGCCGGAAGCGATTGCTTTCTACATTTATCGACGTGCATATGATATGCATTTTGAAACGTTTATCAAGCCTTATTTTCTTTTTCTTTAGAAAAATGCTCCTCCCTTGGAGGAAGAGGACAAATGGAGTAAGGTTATAGCCATGTTTGAAGTGTGCGAAAACGGATGCTGCTTTGAGAACTTGACCTTATCAAGTTCGCTTGAAATGGAAGGAGAAGCCCTGGGAGATACGATGAATTGGCTGAGAAAGCATTTGAAAGACGACCCCAAAGGTTTCATCAAATTGCTCCCTTACCTCCGTCCGCTGTCTCTTCATTTCCGAAAAAGGAAAGTGCTTTATCCTTATTTAAACGGGAATTCGTTTGTCGCGGAGAATGACGCTTGCTGGGATGAGCTCGACGCATTGCTTGACGCGGATATTTCTTCGATCCCTGTCCATTTATTGAAGTTTGCTACCCTATTTGACGCTTATCTTCGTCACGAAGAGGCTTTGTATCCCATTTTGGAACGATTCGACGAGGTCACTTGCAAAAAAATCGTATCCGATTGGATATTCATTGGCTTTTGCTACATCGGATGTAATCCCGAAGCACAGTCGTTTGTTTATTTTAACGAGAAGTAAATCAGGCCGCGCCGTGCTGCAAAATGCTTAAAGCGAGCATGACGGAGAAAGCCAGCGTGCAAACCATCGAACAAAAGAAAATGCTGTAGCCTACGCTTTTAAGGTATTTCCAAGAAATCCATCTCCCTAGTAAGGGGGAGATCAACAAACCGAGCAAGGCGAAATCCAAGAAAGACACGGCCAAATAGCCGTATAGAGTTTTATCCTGGGCAAAGGTTTTTTGGGTGAAAAGCGCAGAAAACACCGTGAATAAGAGAAAACCAACCAAGGAAAGGCTAACGCCAATTGCAAAGATTTTAAAATCTTCTTTTCGTTTGGAAGAAAGCAAAATGAAGCCTGCAAAATAGAGGATGAGGGCAAGAAGAGAAAGAAGCAAGAATAAGTCCATGGTTTATGCCTTTTTGTATTTTTGATTGCGGTCGGTGGGCGTAAGGGGGTTGAGCATCACAAGGTATTTGTTGTCTAGCCCCGGGCGAATGTAATTTTTTTGCAGGCCCAATCGTGATTTCAAACCCAAAAGATCACAAAGTTCTTGGGCACTATAGAACCGTCCATCTTCCATTTTGGAAAGAAGTTTTTCCAATAACGGGGTTTTGCTTTGAATAGACCGTAGGGATTTTTTCAAAGCTTGACTGAGGGCGGATTCTACGCAAAGCAAGGATTCGTAAAGGAAAGGAGAAGTGTCTCCGCTTTCGACCGATCCCTCGTAAGCGTGATCGAGGTCCGCACGCTTGGATAGCATCACTTGGAACAAAGGAAGGTCCATGAGGTCTTTGCAATAATGGACGAGGATAGCCTTCATTAAATAAAGGGAAAGCACGATTCCAGAACGCGAATAGGGCTGAATCGCTTGCATTTGGAAATAGAAAAGGCCGCTCAAACACAAAGGGTGAATCCTTTCCTGACTGCTATTTTGGAAGTGATAAATTGCCTGAAGCATCGGCTGGATTTTGGCTTTCAAGGGGACGGTGTAATCAAAATCCTCCGCCTTTCTTCCACATCGGCGCGGGGCTCCAAGCGGAAAATAAGCTTTTTCGAATTGATCCATAAAACCCATGTCGAAGGGATCGATTTTTGGCATCGCCTTCATGAGCGTGAATAAACCTTCGGCCTGAGGAAGCGTGGAGAATCCGCCTTCTCCCAAAGCGCGGAATTGGCTGGGAGTAAGGCTTACTCCGTCAAAAGTTAGAAGCGCTTTGGTTTCCTTTGCCGTATTCTCGTCATCGGGATGATGAGATGACAAGACGGAAAACCGTCCTACTTGAAAGGCGATTTCGCTTGTTTTTAAAAGCAATTCATTGTTAAGCGTATAAACGCAATTATAAGGGGCATTTATCTTTGACATAACTTTATTTTATCACGTTTTACGCAATATTAAATGATGGATATATATGTTCCTGTATATATTTTATTTCCGTTTTTTCTATTCAAATAAATAGAGAAAATAAGAAAAAAATCGCTGCGCCTCTTGACCAAGCCCATCCTGCTCCTAAAAATAAAGGCATGAGTTATTCTTATTTTAGTTATGAAACTGAACTTGGCGAGATGACCTTGGTTTCGAACGGTAAGGCGATTGTGACGGTTTTGTTCGGGTCTGGCACTTTGCCGGGCTGCTTTCGCGAGGAAGACGGCGTTCTCATTGAGGCGATTCAGGAATTGAACCAATATATTGCCGGGCAACGGAAAGAATTTACCGTGCCCGTCGATCCTTTGGGGTCGGATACGGAACGCGGCATTTATTTCTTTGTGCGTGACCATGTCGCCTATGGCAAATTCATTACTTATGAACGCATTGCAAGCGAGCTCAATCTCCCTTTGGAAACGGTGGAAGAAGCGTTGCATACGAATTCGTGCCCCATTTGGATTCCCTGTCATCGTGTGATTGGATCCGATAAGAAATTAAGGACTTACGTTGGCGATCGTCTAAAAATGAAAAAAGGTCTTCTAGCCTTTGAACATCAACATATGAACCGTGACTTCGTCGCCCCAGATTATCATGATGATGACGAAGATTCGGGATATAAAATCTAAATAAGATTTTTGATCGAAAAACATGGAAAATAACGAAGACAGATTGCTGCCTTCTCGCAGCAGCGTTAAAAAGAAAGCCATCATAACCTTAGTGATCGGCTGCGTTTTGACTAGCGATGGATTGATGTCTTTGTTAAGCCTTTTGCATTTGCCTTCCCTTGAAAAATTGTACGAAAGCATGAACATTGCCTTCGACATTGAGGCTTCTAAAGTCACCTCGGTTGTTCGGGGCGTTATCTGCCTAACAATTGGAATCTCGTTGCTAATCGTTAGTTTGTTATCTTACCGCAAGATGAAGGCCATGCCAGCGGATCCTTTTCCTGAGCCTAGAATCCAAGAAGATTCGGCCGGGATTAAAGAAGATGCTGAAACCATTGAATCAGGATTCGTTAAATCTGCACCGGAAAATAAAATCGAAACGGATTATTCCTCACGGTTAAAAGAGCTCGATCAACTCCACCAAGACGGTTTGGTGAGCGACGCCGAATATTTGAGAAAACGTGCGGAAATCCTTCGCGACGCGGGCTTTTAACGCTAAATAATTCTATGTCTATGTCTCGGGGCTTTAACTAATAATGGGATTTTATAACACGATGCCTGCTGCAAAATGAGCGAAACAAGAAATGTTTGAGACGGCTAAGTTCAAACCATGTGGCACGAGTATTGAAAATATCTAGAAAATATATTATCGCCCTTGACATATTTGAATAGCACAATTTTAAAATAATAAAGCCTATTCTGTTCTTTTTAACATTTATCAAAGCAAAGGAGCACTGTTTTGAAAAAGTCAGTTATAGCATTTTTTGTTTTTTTGGTTTGCGGTTTTATTGTGTGGGAAATTCTTGGGAGTGTGGATGCAGGAAAACATTTCAAATATTATTTCCCTTTAGTCATTTTTGTCGAAATTGCAGCGTATGGGAGCTTAATTTTGTGCGAAGTATCAAAAAGCGTTCTGAAGATGATAAACGTGGAAAGGATGATGATAAATGATTCATTTGCTTTTGGCTGCCTTAACTGCGCTGAATTTTGGAAGTCCAGTTAGTGAGTGTAGCGATGCTGTCGACTTTACTCATAATGAAATTTCGGTAGAAGAGATAGCTGACAATACGACATTTGTCCAATGGACCAATTATTCTGCGCCATTAAATGCAGACCCGGCCTCCCTTGATCTATTTGAGAAATATGGCATTAACGCTGAAGAAGCACAAAGGTCTTTGGGCGTTTATGTTCGACAGGAAAATGTGCCTTGCGAATATGATTGCTTTGTGGATGAAAAGGGTGAATGGATAAATTGGATTGAAACCCTTGAAAATAAATTATCAACGGAGCGAACAAAACAAGACTATTTCGCGAAAAGATTTGTAAAAGGAATATTCGGATTAAAATTCGTTGCCCATAAAGAAACGCCTAATACCAATAGGAATAAGGACAGAATTTCCATAGGACAAATGAAATTTACAACTTTGGAAATTGGAGAAGAGATTCCATTTATTGTTTCAATTGAATTAAGCGAAACGATTAAATTTCGTTTGGGGAACGAGACTTCAGAACAATAATAAGACTTTTTCAGCGCAAACTTGGGAAGTCCAGGCCAAAATTTGTAAATTTTTAAGCATTTAATGAAGAGACAAGTCTAACCGATTTTTTATTCGTTCATTCGCTATCGAGACCCGATTATTCAGAATGAGCGGCGTCCGCCCAAACCGCCCATGTTTTGCAAATGAATTCGCACTGCATCGATTTGATCCTTGGCTGCTTCGTCCAAAAAGAAAACAAAATTACTTTAGATTAAAACGTCTTATTCAAATGGTTTTAAACAAGCAAAGCGTGGCAAGATGATCGTATCTCCTGACGCAAACTATAGGATAACAATAAAATTAGTAAGTTTGTAAACAGGCAATCGCCATATAAGCGGTAAGGCTGTTAAAGAAGTGTAAGAAAGGATTCCTACGCAGCGGCTATTTTTTAGAAACGAAGTTTTTGGTCAATCGCGTTATGGAGGAGTTTCTTGAATTCTTCCAAACTGACGGTGATTTGATCCTTTTGGCCGTAGATGCGGTAGGTGACGGAACCAGATTCGGCTTCGTTATTGCCTAAAACAACGGTGTAGGGGACTTTTTCAACTTGGGCTGCGCGGAGACGATACCCAAGTTTTTCCGTAGCTTCGTCGATTTCAACGCGGAATCCCTCGTTGCGGAGATCTTCGTAAACTTTCTTTGCGTATTCGCCATGGGCAGCATCGTTAACCGGCAACAAGCGGACTTGGACGGGAGCGAGCCAGGTCGGGAATGCGCCGCCATAGTTTTCAATCAAGATGCCGATGAAGCGTTCCATCGAACCGAAGACAACGCGGTGAAGCATGACGGGTTCGACGTGTTCGCCGTTTTCGTCGATATAGAAGCAGCCGAAGCGGTGTGGCAAGTTGACGTCGAGCTGAATCGTTCCGCATTGCCAGGTACGTCCCATGGAGTCCCGGAGCTTAAAGTCGAGCTTCGGCCCATAGAAAGCGCCGTCGCCCGGATTGATTTGATATTCGTGACCCGAATCTTTGCAGGCCTGCGCCAAAATCTTTTCGGATTCATCCCAGAAGGAAACTTCGCCGATAAAATCATCGGGACGGGTGGATAAAACGATGCGATAGCTAAGGCCGAAGACGCTGTAGACTTCGTCGAAAATGCGCATGATGTTCTTGACTTCGCTTTCGATTTGGTCGCGACGGAGCAAGATATGGGCATCGTCTTGGGTAAAGGCGCGGACGCGGAACAAGCCGTTTAAGGCGCCGCTGGCTTCGTGACGATGAACGTGGCCCATTTCCGAAAGGCGAAGCGGAAGTTCGCGATAAGAATGGATGTCGTTTTTATAAACAAGCATCGCACCCGGGCAGTTCATCGGCTTGATTGCGTAGTCGGTTTCATCGACCTTGGTCGTGTACATGTTGTCTTTGTAGTGGTCCCAGTGACCGGAAGTTTCCCACAAAGAACGCGACATCATAGTCGGGGTCGTGATTTCCTTATAATTTTCACGCGCGTGAAGCTTTCTCCAGTAAGAGGTCAATTCATTCATCACGATTTGGCCTTTCGGCAAGAAGAAGGGCATGCCAGGAGCGTAATCGCTAAGCATGAATAAGCCTAATTCTTTGCCGAGTTTTCGGTGGTCGTTTTGTTTGCGGAGTTCGAGGATGTGGAGATGCTCTTCCAAAGCTTCTTTGGTCGGATAGCAAGTCGCGTAAATGCGGGTGAGCATCTTGTTTTTGGAATCCCCCCTCCAATAGGCTCCGGCAACGCTAAGAAGCTTGAAGTGTTTTAAGTAAGAGGTGTTTGGAACGTGAGGCCCGCGGCAAAGGTCGACAAAATCCCCTTGCTCGTAAAGGGAAATCGTTCCTTCGAGTTCTTTGATGTGCTCGACTTTATAATGGTTGGCTTTGAAGATTTCGCAGGCTTCCTCTTGAGAAACTTCCTTTCTCTTATAGGGGATGGCTTCTTTGGAAAGCTTTTTCATCTCGGCCTCAATGGCAGGGAAGTCTTTTTCGGTGATTGTGCGGTCGCCGAAGTCGACATCATAATAGAACCCTTCTTCGATGGCGGGTCCAAAACCAAAGAGGCAGCCGGGATATAGATGCATGAGGGCCTGGGCCATCAAGTGGCTGCAGGAGTGGTTGAGCATCTCAAATCCATCGGGGTCTTCGGGCATAACGAAGCTGATTTCTCCTTCGTTAACGACATTATTCATGTCGAAAAGCTTTCCGTTTTGACGGAAGGCCAAAGCCTTGTTTTTCTTTTCTGGATCGACCAATTTCGCGGCTTCGAAGCCATTGATCGGTTCCTGAACGTCGAATTCTTTTTCAGAATAAACGATTTTCATTTTGATCTCCTTTTCATAAAAAAGTCCCTGCAAAAAACATTTTGCAAGGACGCTAGGGACAACGCGGTACCACCTTACTTCCGGAAATCTCAAACTAGACTTCCGACTCTTGGCATCCTTTAACGCGGGATGGTGACGCTAAACTCATCGCTTAGTGGCTCCGGAGTGGTGCCAATCTGTCCTTGTATCCAAGGAAGGCTTGTCTCCTTCAAGGCCAGCAATAGTATAGTCCGCTTTCGTCCCTTTTCAAGCGTGCTTGCTCGAACAAAATTACGATTCTTTTATTATCGCGTTTAAAAGGGTACCTACGACTTCGGACTCAATTTGGTGTCCCTCGTTCCGATAATAAAGGCCGCTTTCAAAAGCTTCTTTTTCTTGTGGACCCATCGACTGTTCGGCTTGAGCGATGATTCGGTGAATTGCCTTCCAAACATCGCGATCCCCTTTTTTTAAAAGGGGCAGCACGGTTTGACGAACCTTTTGACCGCGCATTCTAAAATTTTCGGCGTTGATACCTTTCATTGACTATGTCCTCCCAAGGATGGAGGGAACCATTTCTGTCCCTCCACCTAATATAGAGTATTTTTTTGGATTTTTTTGCGAAAAAATATTTGCGGTTTCCAAAAATATATTTGCTGGCCGAAAAAAGAAATTTTACTAATAATAGAGTTTCTTTTAAAAGTAATTGAATAGTAAGCGATTAGGCGTTTTCTTTCTTCTTCGGGGTGACGTCAACGTAGGTAGAAGTATCCGTGGGCGCTAAAACCGTAACGTCTTGGCCATAGACGAATCCCGCATCGTTTTGGAAGGCGAAATTCGTCGTGTAGCGATCTTCAAAAATGGCCCCTTCGAAATCGACGCCGCAGAAATAGATTTTGGCTTCGCTATAGGTGAAATAGAGATTTGAACGAGTTAAATCCACTTTTTCTGGCGCGGGGAGTTTGTCCAGCAATTTCGCAAGGTCTTCGCTTTTCTCCGCCCCCATGGCGATAAGGTCATAAATGGAACCGTAATTCAAGGTGTAATGGACGCTGTAATCGCCATTGTTCATCTTGTAATACGTTTGTTTATCCGAAATCGTTTTTAGAAGAGTAGTAACCATGGTCGCGGAATATTGGAATTCAAATGGCGAGGAGGATTCGGAGGAAGAAGAACCAATGGTTTCTTGGATTAAATCCTTCATATAAGCCACGGTGTCGGTGACGTTAAAGCAAATTTTTGGGTCGCCTAATAAAGATTCGCCGGGTTTGATGGACTGGCTTCCATCCAAATAGAAGGTGTCGTTTTGAAGGTAGGCGAAAGCGCCAAATCCTTTGTTCCCCTTATCGGATTTTTCGGTTCCGTCGACGTTTCCGCGATAAGAGTAATCGACTTCTCCGCCCATGGCTCCGTATCCGTTCATTTGCTTGGAATCGCTACTTTTCATCCCTTTGAGCCCGAAAAGAACTTCGACGTCGGAGAGAATGTATAAGGCGTCTCCAGAGAAGACGTGGGTTTCTTCGCTAGAGCCGCTATTAGTTGGGATATTCAGGGAGTAATTGTTCCCCGTCATTTGGATATATCCACGCCCGTTTTGGCTCAAAGCACCGATTTCGTCGAGATTAGGAATGGCGTCCAAAGCATCTTCAAAAGCCTTTTTTGCCGGACGCTTATAGATTTCTTTCGTGATTTCCGTCCCGTCGATTGAGGAAGAACTGTGTTCCCAAACGAATGAGCTGGAACCGGATTCGCTAGAAGGCGTTGAGGAAGGGGTGCTGGTTGAAGGGGAAGAAGAGGTTATGGAACCGCTAGAAAAGCTAGAAGCTGTCGTGGATTCGACGGGTTGGTTAGATGAATTGGAAGAAGAATCCACGTCTTCTCCACACGCGGCTAATAGAAGCGCCGAAGAGAGAAGAAGCACAATGCGATTTGTTTTCATAAATAACCTCCACTTTTTTACGCCTTCATTATAAAAGAGGATAAGGCTTGCGCAAGGGAAGGCCGATAATAAATGATGGAATTCGATAAGAAAAAATAAACGGATCTTATTGAGTTGTTTGCTCAAAACAGAAAGGGGGATTTGGAAGGAAGGCAAGTCAAAAAAACGCGAAATTTTTTGATGACTTTCTTTTTCGCATGCCTTAAATTTCTTACTCATGGGAGGGGATAAGATGAAAGTAGAAGAATATAGCGACGAGGCGTTAAACGAAAACGCCGCCGACGATGTCATTATCGATATGGCAAGCGACTACGACGAAGCCCCGCTTCCTAGAAAAAAATTCGTCGATAAACTCAAAGCTTTTTTCAATTTGCACGACGATTCCGCGTCCCACGAAGTCATTCGCGCGCGCATCCGAAGCGGGGGCAAGGTTACGGGGACCAATGCCGTTATTTTGATTTGCGCGATCGCCATCGCTTCTACCGGCCTCATCACCTCCTCCATCCCCGTTGTTATCGGGGCGATGTTAATTTCTCCCCTTATGGGAACGATTATGGCGGTGGCGTTTGGTGTGGCTAGCAACGACAAAAAATTCACGTTCTCCTCGTTGCGCGGCTTTGCCTTCCAGGTGAGCCTCAGCTTATTGATTTCCACGTTATATTTTTTGATTCTCCCCACCAAGGAGCCGACTCCAGAATTATTGGCGCGCACCGCCCCTTCTTGGCATGATATGGTCATCGCTTGTTTCGGCGGCATCGCGGGAATTGTAGCGACAACGCGCGAAGATAAAGTCTCCAATGTTTTGCCAGGAGTTGCGATCGCTACGGCTTTGATGCCCCCGATTTGCACGATGGGATTTTCCCTTGCTAACGGCCAATGGCGGATGTTAGCGGGAGCCGCTTATTTATTCCTCATCAATTTCTATTTGATTTTCTTCACTTCCGTCGTGGTTTTGGCGATTCTATCGATTCCGCGCGTCCGCAAACTTACCGAAGCGCAGTGGGACAATTTGCATCTGAAGATGATCCGCAACGCGATTTTATCCTCCATTCCGCTCTTCATATTGATTATCTTGATGTCTTTAGGCATCCAGCCTTACTAATATTTTCTTCCTCTCCCCCGTAGGGGGGGCTAGGCAAAGTCCAAAAAGGGACTATAATTGCCGAGTATGAGTTACGACCACAAAACAATCGAAGAAAAATGGCGTCAGGTTTGGGACGCTAAAAATGCGTTCTATTGCGACACGCACGACTTCTCCAAACCAAAATATTACGTTTTGGACATGTTTCCCTATCCTTCGGGACAAGGACTTCACGTCGGCCATCCGGAAGGATATACCGCCACTGACATCGTCGCCCGCATGAAGAGAATGCAGGGCTTTAATGTTCTTCACCCGATGGGCTGGGATGCTTTCGGCTTGCCGGCGGAGCAATTCGCCATCAAAAACAATCAGCATCCCGACGTGTTCACCAAAAAGAACATCGCGAACTTTAAACGTCAAATTAATTCCCTCGGCTTCTCTTACGACTGGAGCAAGGAAATCTCCACGACCGATCCTTCTTATTACAAATGGACGCAATGGATTTTCGTCCAAATGTTCAAGCATGATTTAGCCTATGTCGCCGATATCCCCGTCAATTATTGTCCCGAACTTGGCACGGTTTTGGCTAACGAAGAAGTGATTGACGGCAAGAGCGAACGCGGCGGTTACCCTGTCATCCGCATGCCGATGAGGCAGTGGATTCTCCGGATTACCGCCTATGCCGATAAACTGGAGAAGGACCTCGAAGGCTTGGATTGGCCGAAATCGACCCTAGAAATGCAACGGAATTGGATCGGCAGAAGTTCCGGCGTTTCGATTCGTTTCCCCATTAAAGGCAAAGAAAACGAATTCTTTGATGTCTTCACTACGCGTGTGGATACTCTATTTGGCTGCACTTATTGCTGTTTGGCTCCTGAACATCCGCTCGTTCAAAAACTCGTCACCCCTGAACAAAAAGAGGCGGTGGAAGCCTATGTGAAAGCCAGTGCTTCCAAATCTGATTTGGCTCGAACGGGCACCAATCAAGAAAAGACCGGCGTCTATTTGGGTGTAGAAGCCATCAACCCAATTAACGGAAAGGCCATTCCTGTCTATATTGCCGATTATGTTTTGGGTTCTTATGGTTCTGGCGCGGTAATGGCCGTTCCTGCCCACGATACCCGCGACTATGCTTTTGCCAAAAAACACGACCTCCCCATTATCCAAGTCATCGAAGGGGATATTTCGGAATCCGCCTATACCGAAGACGGAAAACACATGAATTCCTCCTTTGCCGATGGCATGAACATTGCGGATGCCAAAGCGGCCATCACCGCTAAACTTGTGGAACTTGGTGCTGGCAAAAAAGTGGTTAATTACAAGCTTCGCGACTGGATTTTCTCCCGTCAACGTTATTGGGGCGAGCCGATTCCCGTTGTCAAATTAGACGATGGGACGGAATTCCCGCTTCCGGAAGATCAATTGCCGCTCGTTTTGCCGGAAATGGACCGCTATCAGCCTTCCTCTAACGGCAAACCTCCGCTAAGCAATGCTCCAAAATCTTGGTTGGATTACGTGACTCCCGATGGAAGGCATGGCGAAAGAGAAACCAACACGATGCCGCAATGGGCGGGATCCTGCTGGTACTATATCCGCTACATCGATCCTCATAACCCCGACGCTCTTTGTGATGAAAAGCTCTTGAAGCATTGGCTTCCTGTTGACCTTTATATCGGAGGCGCCGAGCACGCTGTTCTCCATTTGCTCTACGCTCGTTTCTGGCATAAATTCCTTTATGACATTGGTGTTGTTTCCTGCAAGGAACCGTTCCAAAAACTCTATCACCAAGGGATGATTTTGGGCGAAAACGGGGAAAAGATGTCAAAATCTCGTGGGAACGTCGTGAATCCGGATGCAGTGGTGGAAAGCCATGGCGCCGACTCGCTCCGTCTATTTGAGATGTTCGCTGGCCCCTTGAACGAAGTGAAGCCCTGGTCCACAAATGGACTCGATGGGGCAAGACGCTTTATTGAACGCGTCTATCGTTTGGTGGACGAAGAGCCTTATTGCTCTTTGCTAAGCGAAGAAAACGATGGTTCCTTGGATTACGCCTATAATGCGATGATTCAAAAAGTCACCAAGGACTTTGAGGATCTTTCCTTCAATACGGCAATTTCAGCCATGATGGTCTTTGTAAACGAATGCTATAAGGCCAAGAAACTGTATCGTCCCTATATTGAAGGTTTGGTCCAAGTCTTCAGCTGCGTTTGCCCCTTTGTCGGCGAGGAAATGTGGCAAAAACTCGGCCATGAGGAATTGCTTACCTACTATCCTTGGCCCAAGGTGGACGCGACGAAGCTCGTCAAAGAAACCGTGAAACTTGCGGTCTCGGTCAATGGCAAGATGAGAGACGCCATGGAACTTCCACGTGACATTACCCAGGAAGAAGCGGTGGCGCTTGCCAAAGCCAATCCCAAAATTGCCCCGTGGATTGAAGGCAAGGCGATTAAGAAAATCATCTTCGTCCCCGGACGCATCCTCAATATTGTCGCTTTATGAAAATGACGGACCTGGAAACGGGTCCGCTTTTTATGGGAATTACCGCTCCGAATCCCGTTCCTTTATTTCTATATATAAATAGAAAGGGCGATAAGACAAGGCTTCCGAAAAGAGGAAACCAGTCCTTGAATAGAACCGTTTTCGAAAGAAAACAACCAAAACATTGCAAGATTTTTTCAAAAAAAGTGATTTTTTGTTTCATTCTAATGAAAAACGCTTAGAATAACGAATATAACAAAAACAAAGGGGATTTGTTTATGAAATTAAAGAAGTCGATTTGGTTACAAACCACGATTGTCGGGGGAATCCTCGTGTTCCTTTCCGCCTTTATGATTGGTTTGGGCGGCGTTGCCGATTGGATTCCCGGTGGGAAAAATAACGGCATCCGCTATGGCTTGAAGGCGGCGATTGATGAATATGGCGCCGTCTGGGCCGGACAAAGCAATGGCAAATGCGCGTTGATCATGTTGGGCTGCATCTTGCTCGCGGTGGTCTTTGCCATCCTTTGCACCCTCTTCCTTGCCAGTAAGAAGAAATATTTTGGCTTTATCGGAATGGTCGTCGTCCTTTTGGCCATCCTTTTCTTCCCGTTTACCGTAATTTTGTCGAACCAGCTCATCAACGCTAAAATGATGAGCCCTGGACCCATGTGGACCGTTTTGATTGCCCTCTTAGCCTTGTTTGCGGGTCAATTTGAAGCCACGGTTGGAATTCTCCTTTCTCCGGCGCATGGTGTTGCCGTAGCAAGCGAGGAAGTGGAAGAGAAGCCCGCGGAAGAAGAAAAGCCCGTTTTTGACGAAGAAGCCGCTCGCCGCGTTGCCGACGAAGAAATCAAAAAAGCCTTGGCGGTTCGCGACGATAAAGACGCGAAGCCGTTAAGCGAAGAAGAAATCAAGAAGATCGTCGACGAAGCCATCGCTGCCCACGTGGAAGATCTCCACACCGAATACGTGGAAGAAGAAACTCCCACTGAAGAGCCTAAGGAGGAAGAGCCCGTCGCTGAAGAAGCCGAAGAAACGGACGAAGAGGCGGAAGGCGAAGAAGATCCCTTCGGAAAACTTCGCGCCAAAAAACGCGCTTCCTTCGAAACCCGCTTGAAAAAATCGGACGCTGACCTCCGTCATAAATATTATGACCTCCGCGACTACATCAAGTCCTACGGAGCCAACAATCGCATCTCGATTCCGGGCGACACCTTCTCTGCCCACCGTGAACGCTTGGTCTTCCTCACGATTACCGGCAAGCACATGAAAGCCTATTTTGCCCTCGATCCGAAAGATTACGAAAAGAGCCCGATTCCAGTAGAAGGCGTCGATACGAAGAAATTCCAAGACGTTCCGACTTGCCTCCGCATTAAGAGCGACCTCTCTTTCCGTCGTGCCCAAAAACTCGTCGATGATTTGATGGCGAAAAAGGGTCTCGTGAAGAAAGAAGAAACGAAGCCCGAAGAAGTGGCGAAATAAGTTCCGCTCCTTGGTTTAAAAAGCGCCAGCGATGGCGCTTTTTTCTTGTTTTGGCATCAAAATGAAAGAAATATAAAATAGTTGTTGAAACCGCGCTTCCCATTTCCTATAATCTCACTTGCCGATTTGAGTTTGTAGCGAGCTCTCGGCAAACCGCCCTCATAGTTCAGCGGTAGAACGGATCCATGGTAAGGATCAGACCTCTTTTCGACTAAGGGTGAGGGCACCAGACAAGCAAATAAGGCCTAACCATCGAGGTTAGGTCTTTTTTTCGCCTTTCCCTATCCAATAAAAAAGCAACCGTATAAAAATGTTTGGTATTTTCCCTGGCTCGTCGCGTGATAAACAAAAAAAGTATCATTGTGTTTGTTTGCAGGCTCCGTGAAATTTGCGTAAGGAAAGAAAGGGGCATCCACGAGAAAACGCATTTATTCGATTCCGATTCTTCTGTCGATTTTGCAATCACTGCCCAAAACGTTGGGTATTGGGATAGCCATTTGGTTCATCGCGTCCAACTAACTACCCAATAGAAAAAGGCGATTTGTCGTCAACCATAATGAAAAATCGTTGTTTTATTCGTGAAACATTGCCTTTCCTTGCGAAGCCCAGATTGCTCCTTTGCGGGAGAAAGGTCCGCCCATCGCGCAAAACGAAAACCGCTCACGAGGCAATTCAGCGTTACCGCGGAACGGGAAAAATGGTCGAGGATTATAGTTTGGGCATCGTATCTTTTTCGTTTAGAGGCGGAAGAAAAACTGACCTATGGATGCGGTACGGCCTGACGGATGTTCAGGCAGAATTCTATGCGGTGGCCATCGATACCACGTTCCTTCAACCGGTTTACGTGCATAATTACGATTGGTTTCGCTCCTCCGTTAAGCCGTGCTTTGGAAGAATAGGCGACAAAATTTCTGGAAGGGGGCTCTTCGATGTTATGAAAGCTGAATCTTTGACGCTTCCCAAAGCCAAGGATCGTACCTAATATCATTTCTATCGATTGCGGCCAAACGACTGGGGAATCGCGGAATCCTATTCCGCTCATTTGACTCGAGACGGGCTTTCTTTTGATGCATACGCCTTCCAATGCGAACTCGACGGAGGGGAATTGAAACTATCTTCTCAAGAAGGAAAACCAGAACAGGCTTATTTGGAAGTTCGTTAGACGAAGCCGATTTACGGAGCTTCCGTCGATTTATTTAAGGAACAGGATGAAGGGACCTTTGATGCATCCCTCATTCGATTGGAAGTTTTAAACTCCCACCAAAGAGGGTGGAATATAAGAATATGCCTCTTTCGGAACGTTCCAAAAGCGCAAAGGACCTTAGCGTCATCTCCGCAGAGTTCGTCAAAGGGGTTTATGGGTTTCGAGTAAGACTCCCCCAAGAAAATTCGAAACGGGTCCAAAAGAAACGGAGTGTTTAAATCGCCGATGTTCGATTCGGCACGTGCTCGGATGAAGAATGACCGTCACTTTGCAAAATGGGGTCCTGATACCGACGACCAAACCTTTTGTTTTCCTTCCATGTCCTCTTTGGATTATAATTCGCCTGAACACAAGGAGTATTTACGATGAAGATTGCCATTACTGCTGAATCCACGATTGACTTGCCAAAAAGTCTCTTGACGGAATTTGGCATCCGCACGTTGCCCTTCTCCCTCGTTATGGGCGAAAAGCAAGTGCTGGACGGAGAAGCCGATAGCGACGACCTCTATGCTTTTGTTGCCAAGACGGGGAAATTACCCGCGACCGCCGCGGTGAACGACTACCAATACGAAGAATTCTTCCGCGATGTTTTGAAGGATTCTGACACCGTGGTCCATTTCTCCCTTTCTTCCAAGATTTCCGCGGCCTGCAGCAACGCAACGCGCGTTTCTCACGAAGAAGAATTCGAAGGAAAAGTCTTTGTCATCGACACCCTTTCTCTTTCTACCGGCATTGCCTTGCTTGCTATTCGCGGCGCGAAACTTGCCGAAGAAGGCGCTACGCCTGAAGAAATCATAAAAGACATCGAAACAAAAAGAACCAAGGACCAAACGAGTTTCGTTATCGAAACCCTCGATTATCTTTATAAAGGAG
The DNA here is from genome assembly GCA_934700895.1 of uncultured Bacilli bacterium. Classification (GTDB taxonomy): domain Bacteria; phylum Bacillota_I; class Bacilli_A; order RFN20; family CAG-826; genus Alloenteromonas. The sequence continues at coordinate 265,589 of CAKUXV010000002.1, read as the reverse complement.
GCCGCTGCTCCAAACTCGCTCTCTTCGGCGCGAATTTGATGAAGATCAAACCTCAAATCCTCATGATTGATGGGGCAATGACTCCGGGAAAGAAATACACCGGCAACATCCAAAAAGCGATTAGCAAATATGTGGAGGATGTTTTGAAACAATTCCCCAACGCGGATTTGGACCTTGTCTTTGTTACCCATACGCTTCAAAAAGATAAGCTATTCATCGCTGAAGAAGTGGCTAGGAGGATGCATGAATTCGGATTCAAACGCGTGGAGATTACTCATGCGGGTGGGACGATTTCCTGCCATTGCGGACCTAATACCCTGGGCATCCTTTACCTCACCAAATAAGGAAAATAGAGTCGCGAGGAGGGGTTCGCCCCTCTTTTTGTATGTGCCCCACTAGGAAGTTGAGAAATCTTGCTTTATAATCAAGCCATGAAAAAACCGCTCATAATGGCGACTTTAGCCCTCTGTGGTTTAAGCCTTGCTTCCTGTGGACCCAAGACTTATGCCCTCGAAGACTATGTCCAAGACCTTGCCCTTTTTAAAGACAAGGATGAAATCAAGGTGATGCAGCTCACCGATTTGCACGCGAATTTCGCGACCGATTTCCCAAAGCAGAAAGCCTTCTGGGGTTCCCTAATCGAAGCAGCCAAACCGTCTCTAATCATGTTGACGGGGGATAACGTTCTTAACGCCAGCAAGCATACCGTCACCTCGCTTCTTGATACTTTCAACGAATTATGCGAAGAAAACGACTGCTATTTTGGCTTGATTTGGGGCAATCATGATAAAGAAGGGACCTATGATCCCGCCTATTGGCTGGGTGAAAACAAAAAGCGTTCGCGTTCGGTCTATCGCGAACTTCCAAACGATAACGTTTACGGACGTTCCAACTATGTTTTGAATTTGACGGATGGAACGGAAACCTATTGGCAGGTCTACGCCTTGGATTCTAATTCCCTCATTTCAAAAAACCCGTTGAATTTCACCTATGACATCATCCACGAAGACCAGGTGAAGTGGTTTGCCGAGGAAAGTGATTTGGCCGCGAAAAAAGACGCGGATGGCCATATCGTTTCCTATGTCCCGTCTTTGGTTTATTTCCATATTCCCCTTTGGGAACTCGAATACGCTTATCGCCTTGCCGGCCTTAATCCTGATGTTTCCGAGGCTCCGGGTACCTTGTTTGGCTATTCGGGAGAAGAAAGAGAGGCTCCCTTCGATTCCACGGATTTAGGCAAAACCCAATCCTGGGTCGGCTATAAAAATTCCGGTTTTTTCGAAACCGCCGAACAAAAAGGGACGCGCGGCATTTTCTGGGGCCATGACCATAAGTCGAACTTCGTGGCCAAATACGCCAGTGCGAAAAATTATCGCGATGCCAGCAATGCCATTGTGATGGGGTATGGTTTAAAGTCCAGCTGCGACCTTTCTTACCTTGCGGATATGACGGGCGCGACGGTTTCTACGATCAAAAAGGATGGTAGCGTGAGCTACTCCCGATATTACCAAACCTATCAAGACAATTACGAAACGGGGACTCCGGTCCGCGTGGAGGAGATGGGATTATGAAGAAGAGAACTTGGCTTTTGATGCTGGAGGGTATGCTTTTCGCCTTTGCTGGGGTTGGAATTTTCCTCTGTGGATGGTTTTTCCTTCAACGTGTGACGTCGACGGACATGCATTTGTTGGAAACCCTTCCTTATATGCTTTCTTTGCTTTTCCCGACCTATGGCCTTTTTGTCCTTCATTTGGTGCTTTGGCCGCATTCTCCTAAGCGTCGTAAATTAACTTTCCTCATTAATGGCCTTGTATTCGTGGGACTAGGCTTATTCCTGGTTATCTACGATTTGGCATTGCTTGGCAACGGAATCTTTCCGTCTTTGGTTTGGGGATTGATTCATCCTCTTTATCCTTTGGATACGTTCTTATCTGGGGTTGTTTTTGCCGGTATCGGGGTTTTGGCCTTCTTATATGGGCTAAAAAAGGCTGATTCTAGCGCAGATCAAGTTTCTTATTTCCCCGCCAAGACGAAACGTAGCAAAGTGATTCTTCATTCCATTTTGTTCCCGATTTATGTTGTTCTTGTTTTATTTTTCACTGGGGATTTGCTTTATTTCTTCCATACCTTGGATTATGAAATGCAAAACGTGGGCATCATGATTCCGATTTATCTTTTGATGCTTTCTTTGCCGGTGGGTTTAGGACTATATGAATATTACCTCCGTCCGAAAAAGCGGGAGAAGGTTTACTTTAATTTAATGCTTCGGGCGGTCCCCTCTTATCTATTGGTTTCGGTGATTCTTTCGCTTTGGGCCTATTTTGGATTATTGAAGAATCCTTTGGCCTTCTCCGAATCTTTCTTTGCCGTTTTTCCCTTAGATGGCGAAGCTTCCCTCGCGGTGGGTCCCTTGCTGTTATACGTGCTGAATCTTCTATCTCCCCTTATTTATATCCTCTCGTTTATCTTCACGAAGACGCACGAAGCGAATCCCCACCAAGAAGTGAGCGAAAAACGCGAGTAAGGCTTTCTTTCTTAAAAGAAATAGGGTATATTGTTCTTGCGGAAATCCCGTCGAGGTTCCGTGTTGCGCACATATTTTGGAGTGGACGTAACGGTCCGCTCTTTCTTTTATGGGCAACCCTTCAAAGGAGGAGACATGAACGAAGAAGCAAAAGTCGTCAAAATCTTAGAAATCCCGTTAAAGGAAAAGGGGTATGACATCGCCTCGCTCCGCTTTGTCAGCGGACAGGAATCGCGGCTGGAAATCGTTGTCGACCGCGTGGAGCCGATTGGGCTAGACGATATCGTCGAATTAAGTGGATTCGTTTCGAATTTGTTGGACGAAACCGATCCCATTGAGTCGGCCTATACGCTGGATCTCTCCAGCGCCGGCGCCGAAAAGAAAATCGACGTCGAAAAGCTTCCAAACTATGTCGGAAGATTTGTTCACCTTCATTTGTCTCACCCCTACAGAGGCGAAAACATCCTCGAGGGAACATTACTTAGCATGGGAGAGGAAACGGTCTTGCTCGTGAAAGACAAGAGCAAGAAGAAGGAAATTCGTTTCCCCGCCAATACCATCGACGGCGCCCGTCTCGCCATCGAATTCTAATCAAATGCAGAAAGGAAAAAGCACATGGATGCAAAAGCATTGATCGCGGCCGTCAGCGAAGTGGCGGAAAGCAAAGGACTCAGCGGAGAAGCCGTTATTCAGGCGCTCGAACTCGCCTTGGAAAAAGCCTATATCAAGGTTTTGGGCGGATCGACTCCGGATCTACCCGACCCTGTCGTTAAATGCGTCATCGACCCGGAATCGGGAAAGATTTACCTTGCCCAAGTCAAAAAAGTCGTGGAAGAAGTCAACGACGACTTCCTCGAAATCGATGAAGAAGAAGCCAATGAAGGCCTAAAGAAAGCCAAATACCACGTGGGCAATGACTATGAAATCGAAGCCGACGTCGAAGACCTTTCCAAAGCCACGGCGATGGGCGTGAAATCCTATTTCCGCCAAGGAATCGCCGAAGCCGAACGCACCGAACTTTATAAGATTTATAAGGACCATATCGGCGAAATGGTCACGGGAACCGTCGAAAAAGCCGATGACCGCAGCGTCATCGTCAACATCGGCCGTGCCACCGTCGAACTCAACCGCAAGGAACTAATCGGCGACGAATATTTCAAAATCGGTGACCCCATCAAGGTTTATATTCAAGAAGTCCGTTCTGCCGACGAAGCCACTTCCCCCTATAAGAAGAAGGGGCCTCAAATCGAAGCCACCCGTTCTAGCGAAGGCTTCTTGAAACGCTTGTTCGAAGAAGAAATCCACGAAATCTACGATGGCACCGTCGTCATCAAAGCGATCGCCCGCAAAGCCGGCGTCCGCGCCAAAGTCGCGGTTTCTAGCGTCAACGACGATGTCGACGCCACCGGCGCCTGCATCGGGCAAGGGGGATCCCGCATCCAAAAGATCGTTTCTCAACTTGGCAACGGCCATTCCAAAGAAAAGATTGATATCATCGAATGGAGCGAATTCACCCCGAAATTCATCATCGAATCGGTTCGTCCGGTCATTGCCCTTGGGGTGAACGTGGACGAAGAAAACAAGGAAGCGGAGGTCATCCTTTCCAAGGACGCTTTGGAAAATCAACTCGGCCGCTATCGCAATAACACGGCTCTCGCCTCTGCTCTTACTGGTTATAAGATTTCCTTCATGACCCAGCAAGAAGCGGAAGAAAACGAAGTCTCTTACGTTTCCAGCGAAATCGCCGACGAAGAAGCAAAGCGCATGAAAGCTGAGCGCGAAGCCGACGAATATCGCCGCAAATCCATCGAAGACGCCAAGCGCCGCGAAGAAGAAGCCGCCGCGAAGAAAGCCGCGGAAGAAGCGGCTCGCAAAGCCGCCGAAGAAGCGGCCCGCCAAGCGGAAGAAGAAGCCAAGAAAGCCGATAAACTCGCCCGCCTTGAGCCTCTTCCTGAAAACCCCGTCGCTCCGAAGGCCCAAGTGAAGCCCGAAGAATTCCCGATGGAAGCCAATAACCCCGCTGCCGCTGCCCTTGCCGCCCTTAAGTCGGCTCAAGAAGCCGCCGCTGCCGCTCCTGCAACGGAAGAAAAAGCGGAAGTCGCCTCGGAAGAAAAGCCGACTGCGGAAGAAGCCCCTGTTTCCAAGCCCGAAGAAACCAAGGAAGTCAAAACGACGACCACGCTTTCGGACCTCGAAGCCGAGCTCGAATCCGCCAAAGGCCGTTCCACCGGAGCCAAAGTCAACGCCAAAACCAAGCGCCCACGCAAGATCAGCGATGACGAAGTCAAACACGAAGCCGCTCCGAAGACTCCTGTCGAACAGGGAATGGCGGTTTATACCGAAGAAGAACTCAAAGCCATCGAAGCCGAGGATGAAACTGCTCAGCTTTATGATGACGGCGAGGACGATGTCGATTACGACGATTACGACCAATATTACGACGACGATGGGAAATAATTCCCCATTCTAGAAGGAGATGAAAACCTTGAAGAAAATTCCGATGCGCATGGATGCTTTGTCCCGCAAACGCTACAAGCAATCTGAATTAACCCGTTTTGTCGAAAAAAACGGCTTCTTGGTTTTCGACCCTCTTGGAACGATGCAGGGGAGAGGAACCTATCTTCATTTGGACGAAGATGCCTTGTCTCTTCTCGCTCATCCAAAATTCGCATCTCGCCTTCCTTGCCCTTTCAAAGAAGGGGAACTGGAGAAGGCTTTAGGAGGAATCAACCATGACGGAAACTGAAAAGGCTTACGCTTTCCTTGGCTTGTTGCGGAGGGGAGGACGCCTCGTAATCGGGACCGAATCCATCGAACATTCGCTGAAGGTGGGATATGGCCTCGTTTTGGGGGAAGAAGATTCTTCGACCGTCATGCGGCTAAAGACCAAAGCCCAAAATGCCGGCTGCCTTCTATTTGAAGGGGCAAACAAAGAAAGCCTTGGACAAGCCGTGGGATTTGAAGTGATTTCGGCGGTGCTTATCGCCGATAGAAAGGCTGCGAAAAGCTTTGATCAAAAGTGGAAAGCGGCGAAAGGAGTACAGGATGAAGAAAAATAGCAATTACGGTGGGGTAAAAAAATCCGACGCGAAGAAGCAAAAGCCTCAGCGCGTCTCGAATTTTCAACCTCGCGAACGGAGAAAAGAGGAATTTGCCAAGGTCAACGGAGGCGTGTTTGTTTATAGCAAACCGCTTAGCGTCGGCGAACTTAGCAAGGCCATCAACGTCCCGACTCCCGCGATCATCAAATTCCTTTTCCTTCAGGGAAAGGCCGTGACGATCAACCAGGTTCTTGACGATGAAATGATTGGGACGGTGTGCTTGGAATTCGGCTATGACTTCAAGAAGGAAAAAATCGTCGATGAGACGCATTTTGAAGAATTGGAAGTCAACGATGACCCCAAGGATTTGAAAGAGCGTCCCGCGGTTGTGACCATCATGGGCCACGTCGACCACGGCAAGACCACCTTAATCGATGCGATTCGCTCCTCCCATATCGTGGATACCGAAGCCGGGGGCATCTCCCAGGAAATCGGTGCTTATCAAAAAGAAATTCATGGCAAGAAAATTACCTTTATCGATACCCCGGGGCACGCGGCTTTTACCGCCATGCGCGCCCGCGGAGCTTCGGTGACGGATATCGTCGTTTTGGTGGTTGCCGCCGATGACGGCGTCATGCCTCAGACCATCGAAGCCATTGACCACGCCAAAGCCGCCGGCGTCCCTGTCATTGTCGCCATCAATAAAATGGATAAGCCGTCCGCCAACCCAGAACGGGTCAAAGAAGAACTCATGCAGCATGATGTCATCGCCGAAGAATATGGCGGCGACGTCATGACGGTCAATATCTCCGCCAAAAAAGGGACGGGGATCGACGACTTGCTCGATGCGATTCTGCTCAAAGCCGAAATGTTGGAGCTCAAAGCCAACCCCAAGCGTTATGCTATCGGCGCAGTCCTAGAATCCGAACTTTCTAAAGGCGAAGGACCCAAGGCGACCCTTTTGGTCCAAAACGGGACCTTGAATGTCGGCGATTTTGTCGTTGTTGGCGAAACCTATGGCAAAGTCCGTCGCATGACCAACGAATTCCGCCAAGTCTTGAAAACGGCGGGGCCGAGCACCCCAGTCTCCGTCATTGGTTTGGCTTCCGTTCCTAGCGCTGGAGATAAATTCATGGCGTTCCCAGAAGAACGTCAGGCCAAAGACATCGCCACCAAGCGCGCTCTTGCTAAAGCTGAAAAAGAACGCGGTGGAACGGCTGCCATGACATTAGCGGACCTCAATAACCTCGTTAACGCCGGCAAAGTTCAAGATATCAACGTTTTGATCAAAGCCGATTCGGATGGCTCGGCACAGGCTCTAAAATCCAATTTGGAAAAAATGAGTAACGATCAAATCCGCATCCATGTCTTGATGGCCAATGCGGGTGCCATTAGCGATAATGATGTTCTTCTTGCCTCGGCATCCCACGCCATTATCTTCGGATTCAATGTTCGCCCCGACGCGCGAGTCCGTCAAAAAGCGGAAGAGCAACACGTGGAAATTCGCCTCCATAAAATCATCTATGAATTGCTCGATGACATGGAAGCGGCGATGAAAGGCCTAGAAAAGAAAGAAGAAGTCGAACAGGTAACCGGCCAAGCCGAGATCCGCCACATCTATAAGATTGGCAAAATCGGCACCATTGGTGGCTCTTATGTGACTTCTGGACTTCTCAAAGCCAACGAAAAGATTCGTCTCCTTCGCGATGGCGTCGTCATTTACGAAGGGCAACTTGGTTCTCTGAAGCGTTTCAAAGACGATGCCAAGGAAGTCAAAGAAGGTTACGAATGCGGCTTGACGATTGCTGGATATAACGACATTAAAGAAGGCGACGTCGTCGAAGGATATGAAATGGTCGAGGGGAACAAACCCCAGGAAGGCGAGGACAAATAATGGCCAACCGTCCCGGAAGAATCAAGTCGATGATTTCGCGGAATATCGCCGATATCGTCCATACCGAAATCAAAAAATCCTCGATAGGCCTTGTTAGCGTCAATGATGTCAGGGTCTCCGACGATTATTCCTACGCGACCGTCTACGTGAATTTCCTCCCCAATACATTCCCCCATCAAAAAATTGCGGAATTGCAGAAAACGGAAGGTTTCGTCCGTTCTTCTCTTGCGAAAAAGATGGATATCTATAAGGTTCCAAAGGTTCGTTTCGTCTTGGATGAAACTTCCTCCACTGCCGCGCGAATTGATGAGGCTCTCGCTAAAGAGGAAAAAGATTTGAATCAATTGGAAGAAGATTCCGAAGGCAAATCGTGAAAAAAGCCAGCAGATCCCTGCTGGTTTTTTCTATTGGAAAAATTCAAGGAAAAGCAAGTCGATTTCTAAGAACTTTCGAGCCTTTTCCCCTGCGCATTTTGCTATAATTCTCTCATGCGTTCTTCTGGAATTTTATTAATTGATAAACCAAGTGGAGTGACTAGCCGATACGTTGATAATGCGATTCAAAAGGCTTTTCATACTCGCCACGTGGGCCATTTAGGAACTTTGGATCCTTTTGCCACGGGATTGCTTTTGGTTGCCGTGGGTTCGGCGACCAAATGTCTTCCTTATTTGCAAGATGAAAACAAAACCTATTTAGCGTCCTTGTTGCTTGGAAATGCGACTTCTACTGGCGACCCGGAAGGAGAAGTGATCCAAACGCTTCCTGTCCCTTCGATTACGGATGCTAAAATCGTAGAAACATTGCAAACTTTTTTAGGGGATTCTAGTCAAATTCCCCCGATGACCAGCGCGATTAAAGTAAACGGCGAAGCCCTTTATAAGGCGGCTAGGCGGGGAGAGGAAATCGAAAGAAAACCTCGTTCCATTCACATCGATTCCATGCGGATGCTATTGCGTCTAGGGAGGAAAATCGATTTTTCCTGCACAGTGTCGAAAGGAACCTATATTCGAGTTTTAGGAGAAGATATTGCCAAAAAACTTGGAACGGTCGGCCATTTGACTTCGCTTAGACGTTTGGCTATCGGTTCTACGGATTTAGAAAAAGCGATCCCCTTAGAAAAAGCGAGTTCCAAAGATTTGTTGAATCCGCTTGATTTTTTAAGGCATTACCCCATCTTCGAAGTTTCTCCAGACCAAGAAAAAAAGATTCGGAATGGGGTTAGTTTGTTTTTGAAAGAAAATAGTCCGCGCGTTGTTTTCGCCTTGGAAAAGGAGGTTTTGGCCATATACGAAAGAAAGGAAGACGGCCTCTACCATTGCCTTCGGGGGTTGTTTTGATGGAAGTCCATCGTTTTCGTCTAGGTTTTTTGCCTGATTTGATTCCGGGTTTAACCCTTGCCTTAGGTAATTTTGACGGCATGCATCGCGGCCATCAACGTTTGCTTATTGATACGACTTTCCACGCGAAAAACGAATCGGGGATTTTGCTTTTCGATCCCCCAAGCCCCTTCAAAGGGGGCGGGGTTTTAACTTCTTTGGATCAAAAAATAGCAATTTGCAGGAAATTGCGTCTCGACCACGTTTTTATCGTGGAAAGTGATGAAGCGTTTTGGGATTTAAACCCCCAAGAATTTTGTGATCAAATTCTAAAAAAATTGGGCGCGAGAATCGTTTGCTGCGGAGAAGATTTCCGGTTTGGGAAAAAAGCAGAAGGAAGAGTGGACGATTTAAAAAAGGATTTTGAAGTGCGCCTCACGCCTTTTTTAGAAGACGGAGGCGTGAAAATTTCCTCTTCCTTGATTCGCGAGGCGATTCGTAATGGAGAGGTAGAGAAGGCGGAGGAATGGCTTGGAAGACCCTATGAAATGGTGGGAAAAGTCGTTCACGGTTTCCGCAACGGCCATTTGCTTGGGTTTCCGACGCTGAATTTAAAGTCTTCAACGCCTTATTGTTTGCCTCGGTTTGGGGTTTATTGCGGGCTTGCTTATGTAGACGGCATCCCCCACCAAGCCGTTATTAATGTTGGGGTTCATCCTACCGTGGACCAAGTGAAGGAGCCAAGCATCGAAGCCCATTTATTGGATTTTGAAGAAGAAGCCTACGGCAAAACTCTCTACCTCGATTTCCGGCATTTTGAACGTTGCGAAAAGAAATTTGCCTCTTTAGAAGAATTATCCAACCAGTTGCTTCTCGACAAAAGTTGGGCAAGGGAACAATTGTCGAAACAATGAAAAAGACAGGAGAAATCCTGCCTTTTTAGTTGTTGGTTCCTCCGAGCTCCAAATTGAGTTCGTCGTTTTCCGCCATCGCCTTTTTCTTGGCGTCGAACTTTTTGCGGTCCGGAGTGGAGAGGATGCGCTTCCTCATGCGGTAAGCGGAAGGAGTGACTTCGACAAGCTCATCGCTATTGATGTAATCAAGACACGCCTCCAGCGTCATCTTGCGAGGAGACTTTAAAACAACGGTTTGGTCTTTGTTGGAGGAGCGGACGTTGGTTTGCGGCTTCATTGCCGTGACGTTGACCGCTAAATCCACGGGGTAACGATGCTCTCCAACGATCATGCCTTCGTAGCAAAGGGTTCCCGGAGTGATGAACATCGTGCCGTGATCCTCGACTTTTTCGATGGAATAGGGGGTTGCCGGTCCGTTATCCACGGAGACGAGGACGCCGATTTGACGTTCGCCAACCACTTTGTTATAGACGGGGCGATATTCCTTGAACGTATGGTTAATGATGCCATATCCCTTCGTGAGGGTGAGGAAGTTATTGACGAATCCAAGCAATCCGCGGGAGGGAATCACGTAATTGAGTCGGGTTTGATTGTTGGCTTCTTCCATGTCGATCATCGTGGCTCCACGCTTGCCAAGGGTCTCCATGATGTCTCCAACGTATTCACTGGGGACGTCGATTTGGAGGTCTTCGTATGGTTCGCATTTCTTTCCATCGATTTCTTTGATGATGACGTGGGGTTTGGAAACCTCGAGTTCATACCCTTCCCGACGCATCGTTTCAATTAAAACGCCGAGGTGGAGTTCGCCACGGCCCGAAACCGTCCAAGATTCGGTATTGGGAATGCGACGATAACGCAAGGAGACGTCGCGTTGGACCTCCGAGAATAAGCGGTCTTCAATGACGCGTGCCGTGACGAATTTGCCATCTTGCCCACGAAGCGGAGAAGAATTGGTACCGAATTCCATTTGAAGAGTCGGCTCATCGACGCGGAGCTTGGGCAAGGGATTGGGCTTGCCTTGTGCACAGAAGGTTTCGCCGACCATCATGCCGTCATCGCCGGCGATGGCACAGATGTCGCCACACTCTACGGAATCGACTTCGACGCGACGGAGCCCTTGGAAGGTATAAAGCTTCATGATTTTGAAATCTTTCGTCGAGCCGTCTAATTTGCAACTGGTGATGGTGTCTCCAACGTGAGCCTGTCCGCCACGAATCGTGCCGATGCCGATACGTCCGACGAATTCGTTATAATCGAGCAACGCCGGTTGGAACTGGAAGGGGGCGGAGGGGTCGCATTGTGGCTCGGGGATTTCTTTTAAAATCGTATCGAAAACTGGATCCATGCCTTCTTTTTGGGTCGAAGGATCGGGGTCGTAGCTGGAAGTGCCGTTAAGAGCGCTAGTGTAAACAACGGGGAAATCGAGCAAATCATCCGGCGCTCCGAGTTGGATGAAGAGGTCCAAGACTTCGTCGACGGCCTTTTGGGGGTCGGCGTTGGGACGATCGACTTTATTGACGACGACGATGGGCTTGATGTGATTGGCCAACGCGTTTTTCAATACAAAACGCGTTTGCGGCATCGTTCCTTCGAAAGCATCGACGAGCAGCAAGCATCCGTCGACCATGTGCATGATACGTTCGACTTCGCCACCGAAGTCCGCGTGCCCCGGAGTGTCAACGATGTTGATTTTGGTATCGCGATAAATAACGGAAGTGGTCTTGGAAAGAATCGTAATGCCTCTTTCCCTTTCCTGGGGGTTGGAGTCCATCATGCGATCTTGGATGGCTTCGTTGCTACGGAATGTCCCGCTTTTGGTGAGAAGGGCGTTGACCAAAGTGGTCTTGCCGTGGTCGACGTGAGCGATGATTGCGATATTTCTCATTTTCATAAGCGGGCCTCCTTGTTAAAGCCGACGGGAATTTTAGTTCTTTTACGCATGGGCGCGCAAGGGACAATTCTTTTTCTCGCGTCAAAATTATCGTGAAATGTTGGGCGGAATATACATTGTGTAGTTTTTTCGTAGAAAAGAATAGGGCATCATTATTGAAATATTGAACAATAACCCTATAATTGCAATATGAATTATCTGAAGATGCTTTTCTCCAGCTGGTTTCCTGTACGAAAGGAATACTTGGTAAAACGGATTGTGGAACACCCCATTTTATTCGGGATCCTTTCTCTTTCCATCGCATTGCTGGAAGTCCTTTTCATTGTATTGGGCTTATTGCGGTTTGATTTTTCAAGAAAAATTTTCATTGTATACATCGCGGCTTATCTCGCCCTTTTTGCCGTTTCTCTTTTTGTAGCGGTTTTTTTGTTTTGCATTGCCAAAAATGCGCGCAAATACATGAAGATGCTCGTCGTCCTTTCTTATATTTATGCTTTTGCTTTGGCAACTTTTGGGTATTGCATTACTTTATTAGATTATTCCCGTGGAACCATTAATTTTGTGACTTTCACGGTTTTATTCATGATTATTCCCGTGTTTTGCACGTTGGATCCCATTACTTATGAGGGGATGCTTTTAAGCTATACCATCGCGCTTTCCCTTACTTGTGCTTACCAATTCGAGCGCGACTTCCCGACGGGTTTAATTTTGAATTTGATTGCCTTTGGTGTGGCGGCGACTTTGATGGAATTCACGGTTTATAGCGACCGCGTCTATTTTTGTAACGCGGAATATCGCTTAACCAAATTGTCCCGCATCGATAAATTGACGGGTTTGATGAATCACGGCACGTTGGACGCGGATCTAGCGCGGGCCGCGAGCAAGGGCGGGACTTATCTCTATTTAATGAGCGACGTGGATTCCTTCAAGAAAATCAACGATGAATTCGGTCACAAAAAAGGAGATGATGTCCTTTCGAAAATCGGGGATATCATGATGGAAATTTTCCCCGGGACGAGCTATCGCTATGGCGGGGATGAGATGTCAGTAGTGGCCTCCAATCTTTCTATAGAAGAAGCGGTGGAGAAGTGCCGCGTCATCAACAAAAGACTAGCGGAAGAATTCGGGGATTTTGTTCGCATGACCTTTGGCTTATATTTAGGCGAACCCGACCCAGAAAGCCGTCCGGACGCCCCCCTCCAATTCGCCGACCGCGCCCTTTATTCCGCCAAACGCGAGAAAAAAGAAATCGCGATTTACAATTTATTGATGCAAGAAGAAAATAAAGATTGAAAATAGATTCGTAATTTGGTATTTTTTTCGAGCAGCCTTTCAAGGTGGTGACCTTTCTCCAGATCCCGCTTCGAAACGGCCAAGTTCAAAGAAAGGAGATAAACACCATGGCATTATCCAAGGAACAATCCTCTGCGATCATCAAGAATTTCGGAAAGAACGAAAAGGACACCGGCTCTGCCGAAGTCCAAATCGCCCTCTTGACCCAACGCATCAAGGATTTGACGCTCCACCTCAAGAGCAATCCGCAGGACGCGGGCGCAAGACGCTCCCTCCTCATTCTCGTCGGCAAGCGTCACAGCCTCCTCGATTACCTTCGCAACACCGACACGGATCGTTACGCGGCTCTCATCGAGAAACTCGGACTTCGTAAATAAGTCAAAAATAGGCCTCCCCTTGAATGGGGAGGTTTTTTCATACTCTTTTAGTAGTGAACACCACCTTAAAGGTGGTATCATCATAGCGTTTTGAAAAGAAAAGGAATTTAGGAACTAAGAAATGAAACAAGTCTTTGAAACCGAATTCGCCGGACGCCATGTTAGCGTCGAAACCGGTGAAATCGCCAAACAGGCCGACGGTTCTGTTCTGGTTCGCTACGGCGACACCGTGGTTTTAGCCACCGCTTGCTGCGCCGACGAACCCAAAGAGGGAGATTTCTTCCCCCTCACCGTCAACTACGAAGAAAAAGCTTATGCCGCGGGCAAAATCCCGGGAAGCTTCAATCGCCGCGAAGGACGTCCTGGCGAACACGCCACCTTGTCTGCGCGTTTGATTGACCGCCCCATCCGCCCGTTATTCGCGGAAGGATTCCGCAACGAAGTCCAAATTGTCGCCACCGTGATGTCGGTGGATCCGGACAACACACCAGAAATGACCGGACTCCTTGGCGCCTCCCTTGCTCTTTGCATTTCGGACATCCCCTTTGACGGACCGGTTGCTGGAGTTTATGTTGGCCGCGTGAATGGCGAGCTCGTCATCAACCCCACGGAAGAACAACGTCACCTCTCGGATATCGACCTTGCCGTCGCTGGCACGGAAGAAGCAATCATGATGGTTGAAGCTGGCGCTGGACAAGTCCCCGAAGAAGAAATGCTCGATGCCATCATGTTTGGTTTCGACGCGATCAAGGAACTCTGCCGTTTCCAAAAGGAAATCATTGCCAAGATTGGCAAGCCGAAGCGCGAAATCGCTCTTTATGCACCCGATCCCGCCATCAAAACGGACATCGAATCCCGCATTGGCGAGAAGATGAAGAAAGCCATTTCCATCTTCGATAAATTGGAACGCCAAGATGCTATCGATGCTCTTAAGAAGGAAATTTTGGAAGATTACGACCATCGCGAATACGAAGATGAGCACGATCACAAGATGAGCATGCTCATGGTCAACGACATCCTTGAAGGAATGGTCGCCGCGGAGGTCCGTCGCTTAATTATTGAAGAAAAAATTCGCCCCGATGGACGTAAAGTCGACGAAATCCGTCCTCTTGACTGCCAAATTGATTTGCTCCCCCGCGCCCATGGCTCTGCCATGTTCACTCGTGGACAAACCCAAGTCATCGGCACCACGACCCTTGGTCCTCTAGCCGACAAGCAACTGATTGATGATTTGACGCCGGAAACGGAGCGCCGCTTCATGCACCACTACAATTTCCCGCCTTTCTCGGTTGGCGAAATTGGCCGTATGGGCACTCCCGGACGTCGCGAAATCGGACACGGAAAACTCGGTGAACGCGCACTTGGTTGGGTCATGCCGAGCGAAGAAGAATTCCCTTATACGGTTCGCTGTGTTGCGGATGTTGTCGAATCGAACGGCTCCTCTTCCCAGGCTTCCATCTGCGCGAACTGCATGTCGCTTATGGCGGCTGGCGTTCCCATCAAGGGCATCGTCTCCGGCATCGCGATGGGCCTTATCACCAACGATCCTTCCCGTTCCCCCGATTCGGAAACCAATCACTATACCATTTTGACCGATATCCAAGGTTTGGAAGACCATTTCGGTGATATGGACTTCAAGTGCGCCGGTACCGAAAAAGGTATCACTGCCCTTCAAATGGACATCAAGATCCATGGCGTTACCCGCGAAGTTTTAAGCGAAGCTCTTGCCCAAGCCAACAAAGCCCGCGCTGAAATCCGCGAAAAGATCGCTTCCGTCATCCCCGAACCCCGCAAGGAAGTCTCCAAGTGGGCTCCGAAGATGGTGAGTTTCAAGATTGCCACCGACAAAATCCGCGATGTGATCGGCAAAGGAGGCGAAACGATTCAAGGCATGGTTCGCGAATGCGACGGTGCGGATATCAATGTCGAAGAAGACGGAACCATCACGATTTATCACTCTAACCAAGCGATGATCGACAAGGCCCGCAAGATGATTGAAGATATCACTCGCGAAGCCAAAGTCGGCGAAATCTTCGACGGCACGGTCACTCGCGTCGAAGATTACGGCGCTTTCGTCAACCTTTTCGGCGATACGGACGGCCTCTGCCACGTTTCTCGCTTGAAGTGGGACTATGTTGATAATGCCAATTCTATCGTCCACGTCGGCGACAAGCTCAAAGTGGTTGTCATCGGACTCGACGAAAAAGGCAAAGTCAAAGTCAGCCACCGCGAATTCGAAGAAAAGCCGGAAGGCTATGTCGAACGCCCGGAAGGCGATAAAGCACCCCGCGGACCCCGCGGAAATTCCTCTCGCCCTCATGGCAATGGTTCCTTCCGTCCCCATCACGGAGGCGGACACGTCGGAGATCGTCGCGGACCTAAGACGGGTTCCGACCGCTAAAAAGTAAGGAAAAAATCGGAGGCTCGTTCCTCCGATTTTTCTTATTTCCCCCATTCTTTGGCGAGACGTTTCAAGGATGCGTCGCTATAAAGCTCCAATGCATCGTCTAGGGATGCGAGACGGTAGTTTTTGAGAAGAAAGTGCAACCGGTTTATGAGACGATCGGAGAAATTTTCTTCGCAAATATAATCCTTGTCCTCGGACCCTTGGATTTCTTCTTCCAAAAGCGCGTTGAGATGCCTTCTAAAATAAACAAGCATATCCTCTTCAATCCAATAAGCGTAGGCGATCCCCTCTTTTTCCATTCTTTTGAAAGCAAAATACAGCGGCAATCCATCCTCACAGTCATGCCATAAATCCACATAGCAGAAGTTGCAGTTAAATTCCTTTTGGGAGGCATAATCCAAGGCATCCCCTTGAATGAGCGTTATTTTTTCCGGATAGGGGAATAAAGGAAGGAGATAGTTTGAGAATAAAGCGAGAACTTTTTCACTCCGTTCTACGATTCGGATGGAAGTGACATCCTTTTTTAAACTGATGGAATAGGCAAAATAACCTAACCCGCAGCCCATAACCACCACATCTCCTTTGGCTTTCTCGATATCTTCCTTCATCGTTTCAATTTCATGGGGGACAAGGCTCATCCAAACCCGGCCATTTTCCTCCAAGGCGTAAGTGGGGAAAGGCCTAGAAAAATAGCCTAATGGAGTGATGTCTTTAAAATGCGAATCGGGGTCTACCCGTTTAGAGGCGCAGCAAAAAGGAACAAAGGGATCGAGGGTTCTAACTTTTAAACAAAATGATCCTAACCGCTCTTTTTCCAAGTGGGATAAGGCCTTTTGATAGGGGTCGCTTTGATAGGAGGAAGGGGTAAGTTCCTTTAAATCGTCTAAATGAAATTCTTTCTCCACAAGAACAAAATCCTCCTGTTCTTGCAAGGACAAGGTAGAAAGAATTTCTCGTCTTAGAAGCAAGGGATAAGGCTTTTTCATTTCTGAAGCTTTCTTCCCAATTCGCCGGGCGACTTTAGGAGGCAAAGGGAGAAAAACCGTGTTAATGATTTGATCGCTGAGTTCCCCTTTTTTTACTGTATTTAGAAGGGGGAAGAGGGATTTGGATGGACAAAGAATATTCATGTGTCCCATTTTAATAAATCTCGCGTAAAATCCGAACAATTACTTTGTTAAGCGTGGCATTTTATCCCCTTTTGCCTATAATAATTCTTATGAGTTATGACATTGTTGTTGTAGGCGGTGGTGTTATCGGCGCGTTTGTTGCCCGTTATCTCTCCCGCTATCAAGCCACGACGCTGGTCTTGGAAAAAGAAAATGACGTTGGCGACGTCACTTCGATGGCGAATTCCGCTATCGTTCATTCCGGCGATGATCCCAAACCCGGAACGCTGAAAGCCCGTTTCAACGTGGCGGGAAATCGCATGTTCGATGAGGTTTCCTCGGACTTGGACGTGGAATTTAACCGCTGCGGTTCGTTGAATGTGGCGATTTACGAGGAACAACTCGAAGCCCTTCGAAAACTTCAGCAGAATGCGGAAGCCAATGGAGTTCCGACCCATATGCTTAGCCCCGACGAAGTGAAAAAAATCGAGCCGAACATCAATCCGGAAGTAAAGGGGGCCTTGCTCGCCCCCACCGCGGGAATCGTGAATCCGTTCACCCTAACCGCCCATGCGATGGAAAATGCCTGCGATAACGGAGTAACGTTGCATTTGGATGAAGCGGTTACCGATATCGTGAAATTAGATTCCGGTTTTAGCGTCAAGACAACGAAAGAAGAATACGTTTGCCGCGTCGTCGTTAATTGCGCTGGACTTCATAGCGATGATATTGCCTCCATGGTGGAGCCTATCGATTGGTCGATTCACGCCCGCAAAGGCGAATATTATGTTTTGGACCATTACGCTCCGGGGCTAGTCAATCACGTTTTATTCCCTCTTCCCACCGCAAAAGGAAAAGGCGTCTTGGTAACTATGACTTCCAGCGGCGACTATTTGGTGGGTCCTTCCAGCGAATTCGTTGATGACGACGAAGATTTCTCTACGGATGCATTCACGTTATCCGAAGTGAAAAAAGCGGCGACCTCCCTTGTCCCCTCCATTCCTTTTCGCGAACAAATTCGCGTCTTTGCCGGCTTGCGTGCCACCCCTTCGAATGGCGATTTCATCATTGGCCCATCGAAAACTTGTCCTGGCTTCTTCAACGTGGCGGGCATGGAATCCCCGGGATTAGCCAGCAGCCCGGCGGTTGGACAATATGTGGCCGATGAGCTTGTTGCTCCTTTCTTGGGCTTAAAAACCAAGGAAAATTGGAATCCGAAGATCCGTCCCTATGTTCACATCGCT
Organism: uncultured Bacilli bacterium; assembly: GCA_934700895.1. Lineage (GTDB taxonomy): Bacteria > Bacillota_I > Bacilli_A > RFN20 > CAG-826 > Alloenteromonas. The sequence goes on along the minus strand of CAKUXV010000002.1, from coordinate 247,579 downwards.
TCTTTGCCGTTAGAAGAGCAAAATCGCCTTATCCAAGAACGCCCTGAATATGGCAATATCGTTTGCAATTGCGAAAAGGTTAGTTTGGGCGAGATTGAAGATGTAGTTAGCCGCAGCGTCCCCTGCAAAACGATTAAAGCGGTTAAAAAGCGGACCCGAGCTGGATTTGGCAAATGCCAAGGCGGATTCTGCCAACCCAAGGTTTTGTTGTTCTTGAGCAAAAAATTGGGATTATCGCCTTTAGAAGTCCTTTATGATAAAAACGGATCGGAAATCCTAGAAAAGGAGTCCAAATAAGATGGAATACCGCGATTTAGTCATTATTGGCGGCGGATCTGCAGGAATGGCTGCGGCTGTCCGCGCATACGATAAAGGAATTCGCGACATTTTGATTTTGGAGCGCAACGAAATGTTGGGCGGTATCCTCAATCAATGCATTCACAATGGCTTTGGTCTCCATGAATTCAAAGAAGAACTGACGGGACCGGAATTTTTGACGCGTTTTGTTCAACAAGTCGAAGAAAGAAAGATTGCTTATTGGCTCGACGCCAACGTAATTCACATTAGCAAAGAAAAGGTTTTAACCGTTCTTTGTCCTGAAGGAGCAAAAGAAATTCAAGCGAAGGCCATCATCATGGCGACGGGCTGCTACGAAAGAAATGCCGGAGCCATTGGCATTCCTGGAGATCGCCCTGCCGGAGTCATTACAGCAGGTCAGGCTCAGCTCTATTTAAACGAATACGGCTATTTGGTCGGTAAAAAGGTGTTCATCCTTGGATCGGGCGATATTGGCCTTATCATGGCAAGACGCATGACGCTAGAAGGAGCGGAAGTCCTTGGCGTTGCTGAAATCATGCCTTATTCGAATGGATTGAATCGCAATATCCAGCAATGCCTTAAAGACTATGGTATTCCTTTGTATCTTTCCCATACGGTTTCAAAAGTCATTGGCAAATCGAAGCTAGAAGCCATTGAGATCAGCGAAGTGGATTCCCATATGAACGTTATACCGGGAACCGCTAAGCGTTTCCAAGTGGATACGTTGCTTTTATCCATCGGCCTTATCCCGAATAACGATTTGCTAAATCACCTTGGAATCCCTGTTTCAAGAAGCCGCGGAAGCGAAGTCAATGAATACATGGAAACGGCCCAAGATGGAATCTTCTCTTGTGGAAACGTTTTGCATGTGCACGATCTCGTAGACTATGTGGTGGCGGAAGGGAAGACCGCAGGAGAAGGAGCCTCTCTTTATCTTCAAGGGAAATTGCCAAAGCGCGAGAATGAAATTCATACGATCGCTGGCAATGGAATCGGCTACGTTGTCCCCTCCACGATTTGCTTAGATGATTGCGGAGATTCCCTTGAGTTTAAGTTCCGCGTTCGTCGACCTGAGAAAAACGTATACATTCAATACGAAATGAATGGAAAAGTGCTTAAAAAGTTCTTTAAATCATCGATAATACCTTCAGAAATGGAAATTCAAAGACTTCCTAAAAATTTACTAAAAACTAACCAAGGTTCTATCACTATTTCCCTAGTTGCTAAAGAGGAGGCCTCCTTATGATTCATGAATTAACTTGCATTGTTTGCCCTCGTGGATGTCACCTTAAAGTGGAAGATTCCACCTTGGAGGTCGCCGGTAATTCTTGTCCCCGGGGCGCGGCCTACGGGAAACAAGAGGTCGTTGACCCACGCAGAACGTTGACTTCGACGGTTCGCTGCGATTCCAAACTCTTCCGCGTTTGCCCCGTCAAAACAAGTACCGATATTCGCAAGGATAAAATCTTTGACGTTATGAAAGTTGTCAACGAAACGGCGGTAAGCGTTCCTGTTCAAATGGGTCAGATTCTTGTGAAGAACATCGCGGATACTGGCGCCGATTTAATTGCAACAAGAGAAATCTTAAATTGATATAGGTTTCCGTTTGGAAAATGAGGGTAATCATTGTTAGCGACATACACGGCCGTTTGAATGTAGTTCGAAAACTAGATTCCCTTTTTTCGTCTTTTCATCCCGACAAAATCGTTTTGTTGGGGGATTTATTCTATAACGGACCTCGAAATGGGGTTCCTGAAGATTACGACCCTCTTGGCTGCGCTCAAATTCTCAATAAATGGTCGCGCATTATCCTTTCTGTGCGTGGAAATTGCGATTCCCGCGCCGATCAAAGCCTGGTTCACTTCGATCTCACCTCCGATTCCAACGTGGTTTATCTCAATGGATTTCGCTGCGATTTGATTCACGGGGATTTGCTTACCAGTGAGCTTTTAAGCGTTCAGCGTGGGGACATCCTTCTATTTGGCCATACGCACGTATATATGCTAAAGAAGATGGACGGGGTTGTTTACGTGAACCCGGGGTCTCCTTCGTTTCCGAAGAATGGGAATCCTCCCACTTACGCGGTGATGGAGGGGCTTCATCTGGAAATCCGTAGGCTAGACGGGGATCAAACGATGGCGTCGTTAGATTTAGTATGAAAGCCCTTTTATTTCTTTTGGTTTTCTTTCTCCCCTGCAACTGCGTATAATGAACCCGTTTTAGAAAACAATATTTGATAAAAATAGAGGCTATTTTATGAGCGAAAAAATCAAAATCTTCGCATTGGGCGGTTTGGACGAAGAAGGCAAATGCCTGAATTGCGTTCAAATTAATAATGATATTTTTGTGGTCGATTGCGGCGCCTTACCTCCGGATAAAACGATGCCCGGTGTCGACTATTTGATTCCGAATCACGATTTTTTGACGGAACACAAGGACCAGGTGAAGGCCTACATTCTTCTCCACGGCCACGATGACGCGATTGGCGCCATGCCTTTCGTCTATGAATCGGCCCCTGCACCTGTTTATGGGTCTTCCCTTACCTTAAAGATGTTAGGCATCTTCACCCAACACGTGAAAAAAGACCCGAAGATGTACGAATTTCACCCCGTACCCCCAACCGGGCAAGTCAAAATCTGCGGAAGGGTATTCCATTTCTTCCATACAGCGCATAACGTTGCCGATAGCAGCGGCCTTGCCATCGAAACCGAATATGGCAACATTGTATTCACTGGGGATTTTGTCATTGAAAATAGCGCTGACCCCTCTTATTTAAATGACATGAACGCCATTGCTAAAATCGCGGAAAAACCGACCTTAGCCTTGCTTCCCGAATCTTTGTACGCCTCTCGTCCCGGTTATACGGCCCCGTTATATAAGTTAACGCCTCACATTGAGGATTATTTCAAAACGGCAGAAGGGCGGATTTTCATTTCTTTGAAAGCCCAGGATCAATTCAACATCGATGAAATCATCCGTTTGGCCATCCATTATCACAAAAAAATCGTTTGCTACGACTCCACGGCCTTGGACACCATGTCGGAAATGGCGTCTTGCGGTCAACTTTTGATTCCGAAGGAGAATTATGCTTCTTTAGATGATATCCTCCGCGTACGTGATCAAGATTTGGTGGTCCTCATGTTGGGATACGGGTCCAAACTCTTCCGCAAAATTGCCCTTTTGGCATCGCAACAGAATGAAGATCGCCGCATTAAACTCAAAGAAACAGATACCTTCATCGTTGCCAATCCTAGCGACGACAACACCGAAATCGAATACGTGGATGCCGCCGACGAGCTTTATCGCTGTGGCTGCCATGTCTTCATCGTCCCAAAGAAAACCTTCCTTCGCATGCACGCTAGCGAAGAGGATTTGAAGATGATGGCTTCCATTTTGAAGCCAAAGTTCTATATTCCGGTAAAAGGATTATTCAAAGACCTTCTTGCCAACGCCATGCTTGCACTGTCCATGGGCATCAATTTGAACCATAGCAACGTATTCGTCCTTGAAAATGGCCTTTCGGTGCTTATCGACGAAAAAGGCGGGCGCTTGTTCGATGAACACATCCCCCATGGAGATGTCATTATCGATGGGGCCGGCGTCGGAGACGTCTCACAAGAAGTGCTCGACGACCGTAAAAAGTTGGCGGATGGCGTGGTGATTGTCGCGGCGACGATCTCGCGAAAACGGGCTGAAGTCGTGGCGGGGCCCGACATTCAGATGCGCGGTTTTGTTTACGGCAAAGACCAGGATATGGTTATTCGGGACGTCACCAAGGTCTTTCAACAGACGATGGACGAATTCTTGGTCAATCCCAATTACAATTTTGAGGAGATCCAACAAAACGTTTATGAACGTTGCTTGCGCACGGTTCGCCGTACCACAGGCAAGGAACCTATGGTTCTCCCCCTCATGATTGAAGTGGATTAAGTCGCAAAAAGTAAGGTTAAATTGCCCGGGGGTTCTAGTCACTTCCGGGTTTTCTTTCTATAATGAAAGATGATGGAAAAAACGCCGAAGCAAAAAAGAACTTTCTCTGCCGATGCCACCCGGTCGATGGGTGGGTTTTCGCTCTTACTTTTTGGTTTGCTGATTGGACTCAGCCCCTTCACTCATTTAAAATTTATCGCTTACTGCGTGGACTGGGCGTTTGGCTATATTGGCCTTTATGCCTTATCCGCTTTGCTATTTTGGGTTGGCTTCAAACGCCTTTTTCATAAGAAAATCAAAGTCAAACCTTCTCCATTTTTGGTTACTGGTTTGATTCTTCTTTTCGTTTTCGCCGTTCTACTAGGAAGCTTTCTTGGCAATTACGGAACGAAATTCGAATTTGCCCAATATTCCGACGCCATGCAAAAGGGCATGCTTTACGTAAAGCAAGGCGGCGAATTTGGGAAACTGGGTTACGACCCGGTTCTTTGTGGCGGCGCGCTTGGATTCTTGCTCACCGGAGTGTTTGTATCCGTGGGGAGTTGGCTCGCAATTTTGCTTTTGGTATTCCTTTTCCTTTTTATTTCGTTGTTCCTTTTTTGGCCTTGTTGGGAGAAATTGGGAAAGAAAATTTCTTCTTCGATTGCCATTTCCAAAGCTCGTCGTTTTGAGAAAAAAGAGAAGCAAAATGACGCTTTGCCCGAGTCTTCTGGTTCCTTTGATTGGGACCAAAACGACGAAGAGCCTTCTTTGACGGTGGAAAAGCCGATTTGGAAGGAACCCGAGCCCCAAAGGAATGAGACCCCTGACCTAGAAGAAGAACCTGCCATCGAATATCCATCCCGACCCAATTTTGTTCGCGCCTCTAGCGCCCCGATCACGGAGACAAGAAGGGAACGCCACGAAACAATGATGGCTCAGCAATTCCACGATGAACCGGCTCCGCAAGCAGAAAACTCCCCCTTTTCTTTCGCTCCCAATAGTGGAGGGGAACTTCGCCGGGCTTTGTTCCCGGGAACTTCCCCCTCGTCGAATCAAAATCCCTCTAATGCTTCTCCTGCGCCAGCCGCGGCTACTACGTCCGCTCCAGTTTCCTCTGTTCCGCCCTTTGTTTCTTCTTCGACCGTAACTTCGAGCCCCATCCAAGAAGAAACAATGGAAAACGATTCTTTTGTCTCTTCCTTTGAGCAAGATAGAGTGGTTGAACCCAAGGTTATCCAAGAAAAAGAAGTCGTGGATATCGCCCCCGCACCTATCCAAAAGCCTTCTCCTGCTAAACAACGCGTCGTTGCCGAACCTGCCCCCACTCCGATTCAAACTCGAACACCGATAGAAGAAGCTCCCGTCGCATCTCCGATGCCAACAGTTCCTTTTTCTTCCTCGTCCCTCGTTCAAAATGCGACGAACCCAGATATTCCGGATGCCGCGCCCCTTCCTCCTTATGAGATGCCTGGCCTTGATTTAATCAATCCGCCCACTGCGGAAGACACCTCGCTCCTTGAACAAGTTAAAACGGAATGCGAAAGCAAAATCGAAAAGATTAACCAGCTCTTCATGGATATGGGGGTGGGTGCCAGCGTCGCTGGGTTTACCGTCGGACCTTCGATCACCATGTATGAACTAAGCCCCGAACACAACGTTTCGATTAGTTCGATCAATAAAGTCATTCCCGACCTCGAAGTCCGTCTTGGCGGTGTTTGCGTTCGCTTCTCGGAAAGAGTTTTGGGCACGACCCATTGCGCGATTGAAGTTCCTAACGATACCAAGCGCAGTGTTCCTTTTTATGAGGTTTATACCAAATTGTCTCGCAAGGCCCCGCTTCAAATTCCTTTTGGCGTGGACATCCGTGGAGAGGTCATTCAAGGGGATTTAGCCGAATTCCCTCATATGCTTGTCGCCGGCACAACGGGATCGGGCAAATCGATTTTTATGCACGGGGTTCTGTGCTCCTTGATTATGCATAATCGTCCCGAGGAATTGAAATTGCTCCTCATCGACCCCAAGCGCGTTGAAATGAGCAAATATCGCAATATTCCCCATTTGCTTTGTCCGATTGTAAAAGAACCGAGGGAAGCTTTGGTCGCTTTGAAGAAATTGGTGGATGAAATGGAGCGCCGCTACCGTATTTTAGAGGAGTGCGACGTCCGTGATATCACTTCGTTCAATAACGATTACGCTCCTGAAAATCACAAGGCCAAGATGCCTTATATTGTCTGCGTGATCGATGAATTCGCGAATCTCGTCACCAATTATAAAGAAGTCATTCAGCCCGTGCTCGATTTGTCGGGAAAAGCCCGTTCTTGCGGTATCCATTTAATTGTCGCTACCCAGCGTCCTGACGTGAAAATCATCCCGGGTTCGATTAAAAACAACATCACGACCCGTGTGGCTTTAAGCGTCAGCAGCACGGAAGACTCCATGACCATTTTAGGACAGGGTGGCGCGGAAGATTTGCTGGGAAAAGGCGATATGCTCGTCGATTGCGGGCAGGTATCCCGCCATGGCTTCGTCCGCTGCCAAGGCTGCTTTTTAAGCGACAAAGAAATCAAACATATTTGTGATTTCCTGGCTGCCCAGCAACCCCAGAGCTTCGATTCCAATTTCATGGATCTTAGCGATCATGAAGACGATGAAGACGACGAGGATGGTTCCTATGGGGTCCCGGGCAACGTTTCTAATGGAAATGGGGGAGGTGGAAGCTCCAACGAACAGGATTTGGGGAATCTGTACCAACGAATCAAGGACTATGTCGTGACTCAGGATACGATGTCCATCAGTCGCCTGCAAAACGAATTTGGAATGGGGTATCCCCGCGCTCAAAAAATCTTTAAGCAGTTGAAACGGGATGGCATTGTTGGCGAAACCGATTCACGCAATAATTCGAAAGGCGCCCCTGTTATCGCCGCCTCCGCCAACACAACCCCTGAGCCCGATGAGCCCAAGGATATGCTAAACATCAACATTGAAAGCCCAGAAAAAGAATGAAAGACACCTTTTTATCCGCAAATTTAGTTTCGGAATCTTTGATTCGCGTCTCGATTTTCTCCTCGGTCCCTTTTGAACCCTTTCTTCCCAGCGTTCTTCGCGATGGAGAGAAAATCCAAGGAGTGCGTTTGACTAAATGCTCTTCTTTTCAAAGCAATTCATTGCTTGATTTGGAATTGCCCGAACCTCTAGAGCTTGGTCATTCCTATTTGATTTTTGCTGGGGAATATGGCCAAACGAGTGTGAATTTGGATTGGATGCTCGATAAAAAGGAATTTCTTGAAAATTATACCTATGAAGGAAACGATCTTGGCGTAACCTTTCAAAAAGATTCCACGACGTTCAAACTTTGGGCCCCTTTCGCCCATCGAGTTTTGCTTCGCCTTCGCCCTTACAAGAAATATTCTAACGAACCGTATGAATATCATTCTTTAAAACGCGGGGATTGCGGGGTTTATTCCTTGACGTTAAAAGGGGATTATAACGGCTACGAATACCGTTATTGCGTCTTCAATCCCCAGGGGCCGGTAGAAGTCGTGGATCCTTACGCGAAAGCATCCCTGGCCAACGGAATTTCTTCCGTCGCCGCCCGTCCCCGTCCGTTGCTAGGCAAAAATAAGGAAACTCTGCCTCCATGCCCTTCTCTAACAAAAGCGATCATTTACGAGACTCACGTCCGTGATTTTACTTCCCACTCTTCCACGAATATTCAAAACAAAGGGACGTATTTAGGGTTAGTTGAACCAGGAAGAAAGACTAAAAACGGTCATCCTGCTGGGCTTGATTACTTGAAAATGCTTGGAATCACCCATCTTCAGTTGCTTCCTATCGCCGATTACGCTTCCGTGAAAGAAGGGCATCCGACTCTTGGCTATAACTGGGGTTACGATCCCGCCCAATATTTTGTGCCAGAGGGTAGTTTGTCTAGCGATCCCGAAGACCCCTTTGCGCGAGTGGAGGAAGTGAAGACCATGGTCTCCACCCTCCATCAAAATGGGATTCGCGTTGTAATGGACGTGGTTTTCAATCATGTTTACGATGGATGGGAGAGCAATTTTGAAAAAGTGGTGCCCGGCTATTATTTCCGTCGCCTTCCTTCGGGAAAACGTTCGAATTGCAGCGGATGCGGATGTGATTTTGCTTCGGAACGCCCCATGGTTTCTAAACTGATTGTCGATGCTTGCCTTCATTGGGTCCAAGAATACGATATCGATGGTTTCCGCTTTGATTTAATGGGTTTGTTGGATGTTAAAACCTTGGAAGCCATTCAAACCCAAGTGCTTCGCATCAAACCCGATTTTTGCTTTTACGGGGAAGGGTGGGACATGGCAAGGGGGGTGAATCTCCCAATGGGGACGAAAGGGAACGCCCCCATGTTGCCCCGATTTGGCTTTTTTAATGATTTTTATCGCGAATCCGCGAAGCGTTTCTTCTGCCAAGACCCCTATTCCCTTCCCGATTTTGAGTTTGGAATGGCCGGTTCCTGCGTCGATTTTTTCCACAAGGCGCATTTCCTTTCCGCCTCCCAAAGCATCAATTACCTCGAATGCCATGATAATCATACGTTCTACGACGTTCTTTCTTCTTCCTGTGTGGAATTGAAAGAAGAAGAAAAAAACGAACTCATCCAAGCTAGTCTAGCCGGCCTGCTAACGAGTTTTGGGGTTCCTTTCATTCATATGGGAGAAGAAATTGGGCAAAGCAAAAAAGGCCACGGAAATACCTATAATTCCGGCGATGCCTTAAACCAATTTGATTACGATCGATTGGATGGCCATTTTGATATGGCGGAAACGGCATCCAAATGGATTGCCTTACGAAAGAACCTTTCTTTCTTATCTTCCTATTCCCCCAAAGAAATCGATGAAAATTTCGATTTGACCGATTATCGCGGATGCCTCCGATTGGTTTTAAAGAAGAAAGAATGGATAGAAGAATATGGTTTTTGGCTCTTTTATATCAATCCTTCTAACCATGAGGTGAATTTCGTGGAAGAAGGAGGTCTGCGCCTCGTTCTTTCGACCTCTCCTCAAAACGGCATCGATTCCGAAGGTCTTCTCGTTCCCCCACGAACCGTGTCGATTTATTCCAATCGATAGTATTTTTGTTGCGCTATCGCACGAATGTAGTATGGTAAACTAGATGGTAAAAAGAAATTGGAAAACGCTGCGCATCCTCTTTCGCGGCGGATGGGCCGTTCTGGGCGCCTATTTTAAGTGGATGATCCGCTATTCCCGACATCCAGAACGCTATTCCCTGGAAGAAAGGTATAACGCGGTTCGGAAATTAGTTTTGAAAATCTCTGGCCCTTTGGGGATTCAATGGAATGGCGAAAATGAAAAGATTATTTCCTCGACGAAGCCTTGTCTTTTCGTTTCGAACCACACATCGGCCCTCGATCCGCTGTTTTTGATTATTGCCTCCCCCAAACCCGTTAAATTCGTCGCCAAGATGGAAGCGGCTAAAATGCCATTCATTGGACGCGTCCTCAAAATTTTAGAATGTGCCCTTCTTGATCGAAAAAATCCCCGTCAAGCCCTACAAATCTTTGCGAATGTGCAAAAAGAGATTTCTAGCGGATTGTGCTCTTATTGTATTTATCCAGAGGGCACGCGTAACAAGGCTCCACAAACGACGCCACCCGGGGAATTCCACGGCGGTTCCTTTAAGATCGCCTTTCGAGCCCAATGCCCCGTGTGCTTGTATTCTTCTTTCGGTGGGCACTGCATTTTCCACTTGAACGAGAACAACAAAAGCGAACTTCTTTGCTTCCGTGTCCATGAACCGATGGAATATGAATCTTTCGCTGAAGGGAATACCCAAATCTTGGCGGCTAAATTGCAAGAAGAATGCACCAAAGACATTGAGGAATTCCAACAAAAGGAAAAGGAATATTTCGAATCGGGAAAGGCGAAGAAAAAGCCCACCGCTTGGTGGAAAGATCCTTCCCTCCCCTTTCCTATGGAGGTTAAAAAATGAACCCTTCTCGCAACGATCGAACCCATTCCCCTACCTTAAGCCTATCCAAGACGCTTTCTACGAGCCTTGTTGTCTATGGGGCGATTAGTTTTGTGGCGATGTTTTATCCTCTTTATCAAGGAAGGGAAAGCGAAAGCGGAATTTCCTATTTTTTGCCTTGGTGCCTCCCCTATGGGGTGTTTTGTCTTGCCATGGTGATCTATTCGTTATCCTCTTTCGGGTTTTTATCCCGCAGAGCCCGATTTTTAAAAATCAATTCGATTGTGGGAATTGTTTTTGGAGGTCTTGGGATGGTGGCGGCATTGCCGATTGGCTTTTTTCTAAAAGGCTACGAATTCATGATTTCGTTGTTGGTGATTGGCGCCTGCGTCATCGCCATTTCCGTTTTGACCTTAAAAAGTTATCGAGACGAATTTAAAACTCACTGAGAGAATAGGAGTGGCGGAGTCCTTTGGGGTAATGGTTTTTTGCGATACCATGAACGCATTTTACCCAACCAAGATTTTTGTTTTGATAAGAAACGATAGCAAAACCTTCTTTGGCTTCCGGGAGCGGGATTGCTTCGCCGTTTAAGTATTTTTTCGCTTGCTCCTTCGTTAAGGGGGTGGAAACGGCGGAAGAAAGATATCGACTAAGCGCAAATTCCGGAACGGCATGCTCCTTGTCTTCAAAGACTCGAACCCCGTATCGTAGCAAGGGGGAATCACCGGGGTCAAAAGGCAAAGATAAAGAGGAGTAGAGGCCGTTTCGAAGAATGTTCGTGCGATGGACAATCCCATACGCGGCTAAAAAAGCATCGATTTTATTGTTTGTTTTGATATGGAAAGGACTGGAAGAAAGGGGGCTGCCCTCTTTTTGGAGAAGACAAAGATATTGCCCCTCCCCGGGAAAAGTGCCGGGATCGAGGTGAATGCCTTCTTTTATGGTTTCATCGTGACGGAACAAAGGGCCATCCAAAGGGAGGGGCAACGCTTTCATTTCGGGGTGGGAGGATAAGAAAGAAGCGATGTTTCCTTCGTTTTCTTCGTAGGAAAAAGAACAGGTGCTATAAGCCAAGACGCCGCCTGGTTTTAAAAAGGAAGCGGCTAAATCCAACAATTTGCTTTGGATCGAGGCACAGCGAAGGACTTTGTCCATGCTCCAACTGCGCTTGGCCTCTTCGTCTTTTCGAAACATGGCGCTTCCCGAACAAGGGGCATCAAGGAGTATTTTGTCAAAAATCTCGTTCCATTCCCCTTTCTTTTTGACAAGGTTATCGGAAATAACGGCAACATTCCCTAATCCCATTCGCTCTACGTTTTGAGATAACGCCTTGGCGCGAGGGAAAGATAAGTCGTTAGCAACCACGAGCCCGTTTTGCTCCATCCCTAAGCTCATGAAGATGGTTTTTCCTCCGGGAGCGGCACAGAAATCCAAGACGGTTTCTCCTGGGCGAGGTTTCAAAAAGTACGGAACCATCATCGCGGAAGCGTCTTGAATCGAAAAGCACCCCAAATCATAAAAAAGGGATTTTCCCGCTTCCCATTCTTTTTTGAAATAAAAATAGGCGTGGGGAATAAATGGGTGAGGGGATAAGGAGGGGACACGTTCAAGAAGCTCTTGGTCCTTCATTTTGTTGGTATTTAAAACAAGACAATGGGTCGGTTCCCCTTGAAGGGATCCCAACAGTTTATCGACAAAGTCCGAAGAATAATGGGCGAGTAAATGGGAAGCAAAATCCATGGCAAAATCATATTCGCAATAGGGTGTTAAAGAAAGAGGCTTTGCATTAAAATAAAGATTATGAGAATGGTAGATATTATTGAAACAAAGCGGGACGGCAAAGCCCTGTCTCGAGAAGAAATTTTTTTCTTCGTCAACGGCTATGCAAAAGGAGAGATTCCCGATTACCAAGCCTCCGCATTGGCGATGGCCATTGTTTTCCAAGGGATGGAGATGCGAGAAATCGCCGATTTGACCGATGCGATGATGCACAGCGGAGAAACCATTGATTTAAGCGATATCCCGGGCGTGAAAGTCGATAAGCATTCCACGGGAGGAGTCGGAGACAAAACGAGTTTAGTTCTCGGGCCCTTAGTGGCCGCTTGCGGAGCCAAATTAGCCAAGATGAGCGGAAGAGGCCTTGGTCATACCGGCGGAACTCTCGACAAAATGGAAAGCGTTCCCGGGATGCGAATTGGTCTTAGCGAAGAAGAATTCAAAAACCAAGTGCGCCGGATTGGCATTGCGATTGCGGGTCAGACCGTGGATATTGATCCTGCTGACAAGAAACTTTATGCGCTTCGCGATGTCACTGGAACGGTCAATTCGATCCCTTTAATCGCCTCCTCCATCATGTCCAAAAAGCTCGCTTCTGGTGCGGATACCATTTTACTGGACGTCAAATTTGGTAGCGGTGCTTTCATGAAATCAATCGAAGATGCCGAGCGTTTAGCCAAAACCATGGTTCAAATCGGCGATGCTTTGCATCGTGATACACGCGCGATTTTGACGGACATGGAGCAGCCTTTGGGCTTTGCCGTTGGCAATTCCCTGGAAGTGAAAGAAGCGATTGCAACCCTTCAAGGGCATGGGCCAAAAGATTTGGTGGAACTCGTGGAATACGCCGGTGGAATCATGTTGGAACAGGCGCATCTAGTTTGCGATTTGGAGTCGGGAAAGAAACGGATTGCCCAAGCGATTGCCGATGGCAGCGGTTTTAATAAGCTTGTGGAATTGTTCGAGGCCCAAGGGGGAGACGTCTCCTATCTAAAAGACCCCTCTTTATTCCCCATGGCCAAATATGCTCATCCGGTTATAGCGGAGAAAGAAGGCTATATTCAACGCATCGACTCCTTGAAAATTGGTGTCTCCGCGATGAAATTAGGTGCTGGAAGAGAAACGATGCAGGATCAAATCGATATGTCCGCGGGCATCGTCTTATCCAAGAAAGTGGGCGATTTCGTGAAAAAAGGTGATGTATTAGCTACCTGTCATACCAACAAAGAAGGCGTTGCCAATGTATGGAATGAAGTGCATGACGCCTTTGAAGTCACCTCTTGGCCCGTTTCTTCTCTTGAAGTGATTCATTCCTATCTTCGATAAAGGGGTTCCCTCATGAAAGTCGTTGTTCAATTAGTCCGTCGGGCCTCGGTTTCTATTGACGAGCAAATCGTCTCTTCTATTGGAAAAGGGTATTTGCTTTTGGTGGGCCTCACTCCTGGGGACGATATGCAAATCGCCAAAAAAATGGCGGATAAAATCGTCAAACTTCGCGTTTTTCCCGATGAAGACGGGAAAACCAACCTTTCGCTTTCCCAAGTGGGCGGCTCCATTCTTTCGGTCTCTCAGTTCACTTTATACGGCTCGGTCCAAGAAGGGAATCGCCCGTCGTTTGTTTCCGCCATGCGCCCCGATGAAGCGAGGGTTTTATACGAAGAATTCTATTCTTATCTAAAAAAACTGGTTCCTTCCTTACAAGGTGGCGTATTCCAAACAAATATGGTGGTATCCTTAGAAAATGAGGGTCCTTTTACGCTAGTTCTCGATTCAAAGGAGCTATTTGAAAAATGAAAATTCTCGTTGGATTAAGCGGCGGCGTTGATAGCGCGGTTGCGGCGTATTTATTGCAAAAACAAGGTCATGAAGTCGTCGGTGGCTTCATGCGGAATTGGGATGCCTTGGCCAATAACGACTATTTGGGCAACCCCACTCTCGGACAAGGCCAATGCCCGCAGGAAAAAGATTACGAAGACGCCAAAAAGGTCGCGGAAAAACTTGGGATCCCCTTGCTCCGTTGCGATTTTGTCAAAGAGTACTGGGATCATGTTTTTTCCTATTTTTTGAAGGAATATGAAAAAGGAAGAACCCCAAATCCCGATGTTTTTTGCAATAAATATATCAAATTTGACTCTTTTTTAAATTTTGCTAAAGAACAAGGGTTCGATGCGATTGCCATGGGGCACTACGCCAAAAGGGTCGACGAGAACGGAATCAGCTATCTCTATAAAGCCGCGGATAAAAACAAAGACCAATCCTATTTTTTATCGCAAATTAACGAGTCTCAAATCCGCAGCTGCTTCTTCCCCCTTTCCGATATCACCAAACCGGAAGTGCGCCAAATTGCCCATGATTTGGAGTTGGAATCGGTGATGGACAAAAAAGACTCGACGGGGGTTTGCTTTATCGGGGAAAGAAATTTTAAACTCTTTCTTCAAAACTATTTTCCTGCGAAAAAAGGAAAAATTGTCGAAGGCAAAACCGGCAAGGTTGTGGGCGAACATTCTGGCGTCCTTTATTACACGCTTGGCCAGCATAAGGGACTTGGTGTCGGAGGAATTAAAGGGGAAGAAGAGGGTGCTTTCTTCATCTATCGGAAGGATGTGAAGAAAAATATCCTCTATGTTGCCCATCCCTCCGAACGTTACTTACTAGAAAGCGATGCCTGCGATGTGGATTCTATCAATTGGATCGGTGATAAGCCTGCAAATCCGATTCGCGTCGGGGTGAAATTCCGTTATCGCCAACCCGATCAATTCTGCGAGCTTCGCTTGGAAGGGGAGCGCATTCGCCTAACCTATGAACACCCGGTTGAGGCGGTGACGCCTGGACAAATCGCTGTTTTCTATGACGGAGAGAAAATGCTAGGCGGAGGCATCATTGAGGCTACGTATCGAAACGGAGTTCGCACCGACAAGGAATAAGACCTATGGCAAAGAAAAAGAAAACATCCACGAAAAAAGTCGTTAAAAAAGAAGTCAAAAAAGCTGCGAAGAAGCATCCCGTTGTTTTTTTGATTGTGGCTTTGGTCGTCTTGCTCGTCGTGGGAGGGGGTGCTGGATTTTATTATTTCTACTATTTGCCAAAACATCCCGTTGCTGGGCCGGGCAAGGATTCAAAGGAAGACAGTTCCAGTTCGTGGGTGGTTCCTCCTTCTAGCAGCGATGCTTCCTCCTCGTCCTCCTCCCCTTCCTACTCCTCGACTTCTAGCGATTCATCGGAATCAAAGGAAATGGATCCCATCTCTTTTCATTTCTTAACCTTGGGAAATGCGAATAATGGCGATTCCATCTATATTAAGGCGGGCGAGAACGATATCTTAATCGACGCGGGATCGAAGTCCGGGTCCGCCCCAACGATCGTTAAGGCATTGAAAGAATACGTGACGGACGGGAAACTAGAATACGTTATTTGCACCCATGCCCATAGCGATCATTATTCCGGGATGTTCGGAAATGTTGATAGTGCCTTTGATGGTGGCAGAGACGGAATTCTTTACCAATTTAAAGTGGACCAATATATTGATTTCGCCTATATGAACAAAACGACCGTCGATAGCAATAAAAAAGTAGTAAAACTCCACAATGCGGATGTTTCTTCTTCCTTTTTCGGCAATACAACAGAAGCTTATAAGTACGTCGTTTCCCGCGAATTTGCCGTCTCAAAAGGGACGAAATGGTCAACTATCGATAATTTGGAAAATAGTAACGCGGGGAATCCTGTGATTCCTCTTGGCAGGAATCTCTCCATGGAATTCCTTAAAACAAAATATCATGAAACGGGAAGCACGGAAGAAAACAACAATTCCGTTGTCACTTTGTTCCATCAAGGAGACTCTCAATTCCTTTTTACTGGCGATTTGGAAGAGTCCGGGATTACCTCATTGCTCGATTTGAACCCAAGTTTAGGGCATGTCCGCTTGTTCAAGACTGGTCATCACGGATCGATCAACGCCAATCCCAAAGAGCTCTATGAAAGAATTACTCCAGAAGTCGTAGCCATTTGCGCGTCAGCGGGTGTCAGTGAATTCACGACCGATGGGGATAACCTCATGCCATATCAAGCGACGATTGATAATATTGCAAAATATACAAGTAATGTATTTTGCACGACGTATGGCGATTTCCTAAATCAAAAAGGTAAGGTTGGAACTCCTTATGATTTGAATGGGCGAATTAATCTTTATTATGATTCACTTGGGAATGTCAGCGTCAACAATTCCGCGAATAACACGGTTTTAAAAGATAGCGTTTGGTTCAATAAGACCGGCGATATCTATAAGACGGTAGACCCCAATAAACCTAACCGCACCTGGCCGGAAGGAAAGAGCATGTACTCGGACCCCTTGCCGATTCAGGCTTAACTTCCCCCTATTCCAATCACGGGCAAAAGGTGTAGTATTTCCCTATCGGGAATTTGCCACTCCCCCTTAAGCGGGTAATGCCGCCGCGCCCAGCGTTATTGGGGTAATCAAGTGCACCAACACCGGTGAAGAAGGATGGTACCGCGCAGTCGCGTTCCTTCGGATCGGGTGTTTTATTTTTTTGGAGGAAAACCATGAAGTACATGAAAGGCTCGGAAATCCGTAATCGCTGGATTTCTTTTTTCGAAAGCAAAGGACACCGCTATATTCCAGGCGTCAATTTGATTCCACAAGGGGATAAGTCCCTTCTTTGGGTCAACGCCGGCGTCACGGGTTTAAAGAAATATTTTGATGGAAGCGAAGTTCCGCCCTGCCGCCGAATCGTCAATGTTCAGAAATCCATTCGTACGAATGATATCGAAAACGTTGGCCATACCGCGCGTCATCACACTTTCTTTGAAATGCTTGGGAATTTCTCGATTGGGGATTATTTCCGTAACGAGGTCATCCCTTGGGCGTATGAGATTCTAACCAACGAAAATACTGGTTTTGGAATCCCAAAGGAAAAACTCTATATTACCTACGAACCTCACGACACGGCAACCCGTGATCTTTGGGTACGTTGTGGCATGGATCCCGAACACCTCATCCCCCTTAAAGATAATTTCTGGGAAATCGGGGAAGGGCCCTGCGGTCCGGATACCGAAATGTTCTTTGACCGTGGAGAACAATATGACCCCCAACACCTCGGAATTAAAATGCTGCAAGAGGACATCGAAAACGATCGCTATATCGAAATTTGGAACATCGTTTTCTCCCAATATAATTCCGAGGCTGGAGTAGCTAGAGAAAATTACAAAGAGCTTCCCTCCAAAAATATCGATACCGGGTCGGGTTTGGAACGTCTTGCCTGCATTTTGCAGGGAACGGAAACCAACTTCGAGACGGACTTATTCATGCCCATCATCAAAGCGGCGGAAGAGATTTGCCATCAGCCTTATGAAGGAGATAACAAAATGGCGTATCGCGTCATCGCCGATCACGCGCGTTGCCTAACCTTTGCTTTAGGCGACGGAGCTTATTTCTCCAATGAAGGCCGTGGATATGTTTTGCGTCGCATCATTCGTCGTGCGATGCGATATGGCCAAAAACTGGGAATCAATGAACCGTTTATGTACCGCTTGATTCGTGTTTGCGCTGATGAATACAAGGATTTCTATCCGTATTTGGAGGAAAAAGTGGAATTGGTTTCCAAGATGGTTCTCGACGAAGAAAAGAAATTCATCAAGACGCTTTCGACGGGAGAAGAGATTCTTCGCCAAAAGATGGAAGGGAAACAAACCTTGGAAGGCTCCGTCATTTTCTTGCTTTACGACACCTATGGCTTCCCCGCCGATATGACCAAAGAAATCTGCGAAGAAAATGGGGTCAAGGCCGATATGGATGGCTTCAAGAAGTGCATGGAAGAGCAAAAAGAACGCGCTCGCGCCGCTAGAGGAGACATTGAATCATTCCATAAACAATCCAAAGATTTGCTCGAATTCAAAACCCCAAGCGAATTCGTCTACGATCAAGAAAGCCTTAAGGCCAAGGTCACGGGTTTATTCGTGGACGGAAATGCGGTAGAAGAAATGGACGAAGAAGGAGACGTCGCCTTCGATTTTACCCCCTTCTACGCCGAAATGGGTGGACAAGTTTCCGACACGGGCACCCTTAAAAACGATTTGGTTTTGGGAACCATCACTCATGTGGGCAAGGCTCCTGCCGGACAACATTTGCACCATGTTCATTTGCAATATGGACATCTTTCCGTGGGGGATGAAGTGGAATTGGTTTTGAATTCCAAACGCCGCCATTTGATTGAACGGAACCACTCCGCCACCCATTTGCTTCATGCGGCAATCTCGGAAATTCTTGGAAAGCACGTGGAACAAAAAGGAAGTTACGTCGACGAAAACTATCTTCGTTTCGACTTTACTTCAATGGACAAGCTTTCTTCGGAAGATTTGAGTAAAATCGAGACTTTGGTGAATGAGAAAATTGCGGAGTCGATCCCAGAAGAAACCAAGATTTTGCCGGTTGAAGAAGCGAAAAACCTTGGCGCTGAAATGGAATTCTCCGAAAAGTATGGTTCGGTCGTTCGCGTTGTTTGCTTTGAAGATTTTTCTAAAGAATTCTGTGGGGGAACCCATGTTAAAAACACGAGCGAGATTGGCTTATTTGTTCTAGAAAGCGAGTCTAGCGTCTCCGCCGGAACTCGCAGAATTCAGGCACGTACAAGCTTGGGCGCTTATCAATATTTACGTAGAAAATCCGAGGTTTTGGCTTCCGTGGAGTCGGAAACCCTTTCCAAGGATGATACGGTCCTTGAGTCCATCAAGAAATTGGAAGTACGCGTCAATGAACTTCAAGCTGAATTGAATCAATTGAAAGACAAAATGTCTTTTTCGGCCGCGAATGAACTTCAAGGCCAATTCGAAGAAGTGGATGGCATTCATTTTCTTGCCTGGAAAGGGGAAGGGGAGCGCGGAGATGTCATGAAACTTGGCGACTCCTTGAAATCGGTTTATTCCGATTATGTCCTCTTCCTTTGTGGAAAGGGCTCCAAGGGATATAGCCTTGTGGTTTTCGCTGGCGGAAAAGGCGCGAAAATCGGAGCTGGAAAAATCATGAAGGCGACGGCACCGCTTCTTGGTGGAAATGGGGGTGGCAAACCCGAAATGGCTTCTGGAAGCGCCAAAAACTTAGACGGATTTGAAACGGCCGTTTCCCAAGCGAAAACTTTGCTTTGATGACGGCTGGCTTTATAATTCGAACAGGAGCAAAAACATGGAACAAAAAATCGAAGAAAACGAACGCGATATCGAAATTACTCGCGACGACGGAACCATCGATCACTTAAAAATTCTTTTCACTTTCCACAATGACGATAGAGAAAAGGATTATTACTTCCTTTACCAAGAAGGGGATGAGGATTCCTTGTTCTGCCTTTCGACCAAAGACGGGGTTTCCTTTGAATATCTTAGCGAAGAGGAAGCGGATGAAGCAGAGCAGGTCTTGGATGCCTATAACGACGATCCGATGATCCAAGATTTGAAAAAAGAAGCCTAAGTTCCTTGTTCATAAATGCCCTAGCGCGTATAATCCTAACGTTACTTTAGAGGTAGTAGAAAATGCCACAGAAAAAATACACTTTGACCCAAGCGGAATATGACGCATTGGAAAAAGAACATGAATATCTTATTCACGTTGAAACTCCGCAAGTTATCGCGGATTTGAACCTTGCTCGTAGCCAAGGCGATCTTTCCGAAAATGCCGATTACGATGCCGCTCGCGACCACCAGGCTCGCGTTGCCGCCCGTATCAGCGAAATCGAAAATATTTTGCACAACAGCGTAATCACCGCTACCGCGACTGGCAACGAAGCAGGCATCGGCAGCACGGTACGTTTCCAAGATCTACTTCGCAATCGCGAAGAAGTGGTTCGTGTCATGGGGAATACTGGTGCCAATCCTTTCGGGGAAGTCGTCAGCGTCTCCAACGAATCGCCTTTAGGCAAAGCGATCATTGGAGCTTCCGTCGGAGACACCGTCACGGTTGCCACCGATAATGGCTCCTATGAAATCAAGATTCTTGAGATTCATAAAGGTGATAAAGCGGAAAAGAATTCCAAAAAAGCCGCCTAAGAGACCTTATTACATCATTAAAAAGCCACAAAAAACGTGGCTTTTTTTGGTGTTTTGGTTCGATAAATAGCCAGGAATTGATTTTTTTTGAAAATTTTTACCGAAATTTTTTTGGTTTTTCACCTTCTATGTATGTGTTAGGAGGTTTTTATGAAAACTATTTTACTCATCGTCTGCATCACCATGGTTTGCGTTGTCGGATTTGGCGTCGTGTCACGCATCACCGATGGAGGAAGTGGGACTTCGCAGAACGTTAACGGGTCCACGGTCCATTCCATTACTGTATCGGTTTCGGGTCAAATTCAAAAACCGGGGACCTACACCGTTGAAGTTGGTCAAACCATCATCGATCTCATCACAAAGGCAGGAGGCATCACTACCGATGCGGATACCTTGGCTTTTTTACCTACGCATGTTTGCGAGGCGAAACAAAACTATTATATTGCTCCGCTTCGCGACAATTCCTCCGCCTGCGCCGTGGAAGATATCCGCAAATGTAATATCAATAAAGCCTCGGCAGAGGAATTGCGCAGCGTAGCTGGTTTCTCTAAAACAGCGGCAGCCGCTGTAGTCTCCTACCGTGCTTCCACGGTATTTGAGACGCTAGAACAAATTACGGACGTGCCTAGTTGTGGGAAGGCAACCTACATCACGGTAAGGGATAAATTAACATTGCGGGATGCCGAATGAAGGCGTTTTTCCTCTTCCTTGGGCTTGTTCTGGGGTCGTGGGCATCTTATTCGCGCGATTGGCCGATTGGTATCTTAGTTTTACTGCTTTCTTGCCTTTTTCTTGGGATTTCGATCGCCCGAAAAGAAGTGCTTCCGTTTTTAGTTGGTTTGTCTATCGGCGCCGTGGCAGGGCTTATTCATATTCCGTTTTCGGAAGGAAAACAATCCTTTACAGGGATGGTTATCCTATCGAAACAAAATTACGTGATTTTGTGGAGACCTTTTCAACGCATATATCTTTCGGTAAAAGAAGAGGATTTCCAGTGGGGGGATTGGATTCGAGTTTCCGGATCCGTTCAACCATTTAAAATGACAACTTATGAATGCCGTTTTGATTTTAAACAGTATTTGTTTCGTTTTGGAGTTACCCAAGAAATTCATGCGAATTTTTACGAAAGAAAACTGGGATTTCCCTTACGAATTAATGGGTTTCGGGACCGATTTTTATCCGCGTTCTCCAACCAAAACAAGGGTCTTTTAGATTGTTTGCTTTTTGGAAGAAACGATAGTAGTTCATATGGGGTTTCGCTATTATCCTCCTTAAATCTTCTTTATGTTTGCAGCTGTTCGGGACTCTTTTTTTCTTTCTTTTTCCGGTTCGTGAAAAAATGGATGATGCGCCTGCTGAACGATGAGAAGAAAGGAGAAACGTTTGCTCTTGTCATATCCCTTATATTCATTCCAGCAACAATTAGAAAAATAGGTATAGCAAGAGGCATAATTTTAAACCTATATACTTTCATCAATACTTATTATTTTAAAAAGAAATATAATGGGATATGTCGTACTTCCTTAACGGGAATCACTTTATTTATCTTTAATAAATACTCCGTTTTCCAATCGGGATTTTTAATTGGATTTGGACTTTCTTATTTGTTTCAATTTGCTTCGATTCAATGGATGGAACATTCTCCATTTGAAAAGAAGTTCTTTGGGTTTTTGTTGCTTCGGTATTTCTTGCTCCCATTATCTTTTGGAGGTGGAAGCCTTCATTTGTTCGGTGGATTGATTTCGCTTTTGTCCATGCCGTATTTATTTGCTCTTTGTTTCCTTGGCTACGCAAGTTATTTCACCTTTCCCTTTAAGGCGATCCTGAATCCACTTTGCGATGGATTCCTATCTTATTTAGGCTTTTTAAAAAGAATTGATTTAATGTTTGAGCTTCCAAAATGGTCCTGGGTTTTTGAAGTGCTATTTTATGTTCTTTTAGTTGGCGGCTTGATTTTGAGAGAATATGGACTTCGACGTTGGAATGTCTGGGGGACAACATTATTCTGGGCGAGTTATGCAATCTCGTTAATCCCCGTCGTGCCATGCCTAGAACAATCCGTGACTTTTATCAATGTGGGTCAAGGGGATTCCATCCTTCTTGTTAATCGAAACGAAAACGTTCTGATTGATACTGGAGGCAATCTTTCTTTTGATATGGCTAAGGAAACCCTGATTCCTTATCTTAAAAGTCGACGCATCTATCATATCGATTACCTTATTGCTTCCCATCACGATTTTGACCATATTGGCGCAGGAGAATCCTTGAGGCGGCAATTTGATGTCCGTCATTACATCGATGAAGCCAAGGATTTCCCATTGCAATTAAACGCCTGGAGATTTCAAAACTACAATATTTATGGGGGAACTGAGGAAAACGATACTTCCCTGGTTCTTGGACTCGATTTTATGGGAAAAAAGTGGCTTTTTACTGGAGATGCGCCCGTAAATATCGAAAAAAGAATCGTCCGCGATCACCCAGAACTAAGGGCCGATATTCTTAAAGTGGGTCATCACGGGTCTAACACCTCCACCTGCGAAGCGTGGCTTTCTACGATTCAGTGCAAGGAAGCCGTCATTTCTTGTGGGGAAAAGAATTCGTATGGCCATCCAAACAAAGAAGTACTGGAGCGCTTGGAAAGTTATGGAGTGAGAATTCGAAGAACCGATCAAGAAGGCTCAATTCGATATGCAAGCTATTCGATTCCACCGCTATAATATCTAGGTGATTTATCTTTATTATTCTGCCGAGCCCGAATTGGCTCGCCGAAGCGCGCTAAAAGCCTTGCGCGAAAAACTGCCGGATCGAAATGAATCCAATTATATTTCTTTTAATATGGCGGAAACCTCCTTGGATACAGTGACTTCGGAGTGCGATTACCTTCCGTTAGGCTATGAATTCAAAGCTGTTTTGGCTGAAGACTGTTCTTTTTTGGCAAAAGCCACGAAAAAGCAATCCGGGGTCAAAGGAAAAGGCTCAAAGAAAGAGAAAAAGATAGACCCAGCCTTAGACCGTTTCGCTGCCTATTGCCGCAATCCCAACCCACTTATCGATTTATTTTTGGTCACTTACTGCGAAACTTTGGACGAAGCGAATCCTGCCGTGGCGGCCATCAAGCAAACAGGGAAATTGTTGCCGCTCCCTTTGCCGGAGCCTGTTCGACTAATCGGCGCGGCTTCGACTTATTTTGCTAAAAGGAATTGCCCCGCCCCTCGGGAAGCTTGTCAAGAATTGGTAGAACGCGTAGACGGAGATTATGGCCGTTATCTTTCCGAACGCGAAAAGATTGCTTTGTACGCTAATGGGGAACCCGTGACTTTATCCATGGTAGAAAAGCTCGTCGCTCCAAAACTAGAAGAAAACACTTTTGAAATTTCTAACGCTCTATTGAAGGGGGATACAGCATCAGCGATTCAAATTTATCATGATTTGAAAGTGTTTGGAGCAGATGAAGTGCGGCTTATCAATATGCTTGCAACCCAGCTGCGTTTTCTTGATCAAGTTTCCTTTTTATACCGGGAAGGCTATAACTCGGGCGCAATTGCCGAGCGATTGAATGTTAAACCCTATCGCGTTACCGTTTCGCTTCGCTCCGTTTCCGCTTCCGATCCCAAAACCCTTTGGGCCATTCAAGAAGAACTGTACGAAACCGAAAAGTCGATTCTTACCGGCATGGAAACCCCTCGGTTTGCCTTTGAGCGGTTTCTTGCCAACTTCGCTTTATAAGAAAAACGCCCTTCCGTGGTCCGTTGGGATCCATCTAAAAAGGCGTTTTGATTTGGTTAATGAAGCTGATGACTTAGTTTAAGCCAGCGACGATGTGCTCAAGATGCGCTTTTTTGTGAGTGGCGTTGTTCTTGGCAATGATTCCGCTTTGGGCGAGCTTGTCGATGAGAGAGACGGCTTCAGAAAGGGCGACTTTGGCTTCTTCCTTCTTGCCTTCCTTCACAAGGGCTTCGACCTTTTTGATGGCCGTGCGAGCGCGATTCTTTTCGGCGCTGTTTTTGGCATTGGCGGCTTTATTGGTTCCGTCACGTTTGATTTGAGATTTAATGTTTGGCATTTTCGTTTCCTTTTTCAATAGCGGGTTTTATATTAGCCTTAGGGCTAACCTTTGGCAACTATTTTTGCTTCGTTTTTTTATCTCCTTCGGGCTTATGGGCGCCTTTTTTCGCTTTGGGGCCCATTAAATCCAATATTTCCTTCGTAAAATCATTGGCGGTAGCCAGTTTCCCCCAAAGTTCTTGGGGAATATCGACTTTGAAGGTTTTGTTCATGATTTGACACATTTCAATGTAACTCATGGAGTCCCCACCCAAGTCGTCAATCCAGTTGGCGTTAGGGTCGATTTTAAAGGTTGGTAGCGAAAGGATTTTGGAGAATACCCCGGTTACTTTTTTCAGGACGGCTTCCACCGCTTTTTCGTCGTAGCCTTCGAAACTGACCGTGGTTTTCTTTTGTGGAGCTTCCGCATTGTAGAAGTCCTGTGACCCTTTTTCGATGGCTTCTCGGATGGCAAAGCGTTTCACCTTCATCGAACCGGAAACCGGCAAGGGACGTTTGTCGATTAAAATAACCTGGACTTTCTTTTCTTGGGGGAGAGATTGATTGATCGAACGGATATCTTGATAAATCTTTTCGATTTTTTCTTCATTGACGCTGTTATCAACTTCGCACACCAGGGTGATTTTCTCTTCACTTTCACCAGGATGCTTCGCCCCTAGGCAAACCACATTATTCAAGTTTTTGACATCTTTGAAGTAGTATTCGATTTCATCGGGATAAACGTTTTCCCCGTTGCTTAGAATAATGGTGTCTTTGCTCCGGCCTTTGATGTAATAGTTTTGAGAGTAATCGGTGTACGCGATGTCGCCGGTGGGGAAGAAGCCTTCTTCGTCCAAAACCGTTGGTCGGCGAAAGCCGTCAATGATTTCTTCGACGTGGGTAATGGGGGAACGCACGAACAATTCGCCGGAGGTATCCGTTTCTTTTGTTTTTTTGATTTTATATTCGACGCCGGCGAAGGTTTTTCCAATCGAACATTTCAATCGTTGCTCGACTTTCGGGGATTCTTCCACGGAGGTAATTCCGACTTCCGTCATTCCAAAACCATTATAGAGGGGGAAACCCAGCCCATTGATGACGCTTGCGGTTTTGGGGGAGAGGAAGCCGCCACCGGAAATGCAGTAGCGAATATGCTTGCCAAGTGTTTTCTTTTGGAAAATCCGCAGAACGACTTTGTTGGCGCTTGCCCCGGCCTCTTTCTTGGAGATTTTGTGGGTTTGATAAGCGATAAGCTTGGCGAACAAATCTCGCGTTCCGGGCTTTAAAGTGGCGACTAAGCGCGTAACGGCCAGCGCAACTCCATCCCAAAACATAGGAACGGAGAAAACATGGGTGCATTCGCCTTTTTTGCAGGCGTAAAGCAAATCGCTAGTTCCCATAGAACGAGGATAAACTACGCATTTTCCGTAGAAGTTGAACCAAAGGTAAACGACCATAAATCCGAACACGTGGTGGTAGGGGAGCATCGCTAAGACACGGATCTTTCCAGGATACATCAAATCGAGGGTTCGTTCAGGAATATTCAAGGAGGAGGCGATTTGGGCGACTAGGTTTCTTCCTTCGTAAATCATCATTTTGGCCGAACCGGTTGTACCGCTAGAACAGAAGATTATTTCATTGGCCCAATCGGGGGTGAAGGAGTAGTCCGGTTGGCTATTTAAAATTTCGGGCACGCGGAAAGAAGGGACAACAAAATCGCCTTCTTCGTTGGTGATAATGGCGACGGATTGCGATTGGCGAAGCAAGTTGTTTGTATTTTCAACGGGCAATTTGGCGTCGATGAGAAGAGGGATGTGATGATTCATCAAAATGGCCCAAAAAACCATCGGCCAACGAGGGCTATTTTTTAATTTGATTCCGATGATCGTGTTGGGGACTAAGCCGGATAGGGCTAGGCTCATTTTCGAAGCGAGCAAAAAGGTTTCGTCCCGAAACGTTTCATAAGTTTTAAATTTCGGCTTTCCGTCGTCATCAAAATAAAGGCAGCAATCTGCTTCCGGGTTTCTTGAGACGATCGCGTTATAGATGTCTTCCATCGTTCGCGCGTTCTCCGCCCAACTCTTTGTTGCTCCGATGAAGGATTCAACGGATTGTTTCGTGATTTTTTTCATGCAAGAACCTTACTACTTTTCTCTTCTATTAAAAAGATTTTTAATAAGAGCGTATAGAAAGGTTGAACAACGATTCCGTTGTCCTAAAATATTTTTGCTTATGTCAAATTCCTTGTTTCATTCTCCGTCGGAGCCCCGGATTCTTTATATGGGCACCCCCGCAATCAGTGCGATTGTGCTGACGGGTTTACTGGAAAATCATTTCAACGTGATTGGACTTGTCTGCAACGAAGATAAGCCAGTTGGTCGAAAGGGGAAAATCGAGCCTCCGCCGACTAAAGTGGTCGCGCAAAAATATGGCGTCCCCGTTTTCCAACCGCATCGGATTCGATTGGAAAATGACTTCATTCACGACCTTCGGCCGGATGTCATTGTTACGATGGCGTATGGGCAAATTGTTCCAGAAGTGGTTTTATCCGCCCCAAAATATGGGTGCTTGAACCTTCATGGATCTTTGCTGCCCGCCTGGCGAGGCGCCGCTCCGATTCAGCGCTCCCTTATAGCCGGAGAAAAAGAAACGGGCGTAACTCTAATGGAAATGGTCGCCGCGATGGATGCTGGCAGAATGTACGATAAAGCGGTCGTCGCCATCGAAGAAAGTGATAATTATTCATCTCTTTCTGAAAAAATCGGACTTGCAGCTCGAGATCTTATTCTTCGAGACTTGCTCCCCTACTTGAATGGGGATTTAAAAGGAGAAGAGCAGGACGAGAAGCTCGTTACCTTTGCTGCCAAGATTAAACCGGAAGAAGAACATTTGGATTTAAAAATGAATTCCCTTGATTTTATCCACATGCTTCGCGGATTATCGGAAAAGCCAGGCGGATACTTGTTGCTCGATGGAAAGAAAATGAAAATTTTTAAAGCTTCCGTTTTCTCCGCCGAATCCACTCAGCCAATCGGCACGACGGTATCCAACAAAAAGAAATTGCTGTTGCAACTTTCGGATGGAGTGATATCGCTGGACGAGGTGCAACTGGAGGGAAAGAAAATGATGGACGGAACCAGCTTTTTGAATGGCTTCCGTTCTGCTATAGAAGGGGCGCGCTTTGAGTAAGGAGAAACCATTTTTACGCCTTTCCGTCCATGAATTGGTCGATTTTTTGCTTCGAAAAGGGGATCTCGACAATCGCGTTTATAACCAGGACACCATGAATTTGGGGTCTTTGATGCATTCTTCCTATCAAAAAAAGCAAGGGAAGGAATATTTATCCGAATACCCTTTGTCGGCAACGATTGCTCTGGAGGAGGGTACGATTGCTCTTTCCGGTAGGGCGGATGGCATCATCGTCGGTGGCGACTATCCCGTCATCGATGAAATCAAGTCCACGGTTTTGCCACTGGAAGTCTTTTTCGAGCAGCAAAAAGAATGGCATTTGGGGCAGGCACTTTGCTACGCGTATATGTACCTAACGGAAACTGGTGGGGATCAAATCGGTGTGCGTCTTACCTATTTGTCCCAAATCGATTCTAGCCTATGCATGCGCAAGGATTTTGTTTTTACTCATGAAGAAGTGGAAGGGCGTATTCATGAACTCGCCCGTTCTTATTTCGCCTTTGAAGAAAGGCGGATGAAACACGTTCGGGCTCGGGATCTATCCATACGGAAACTTCCGTTCCCTTACGGGGAATTTCGCGAGGGTCAGCGCCAGCTTAGCCAATGCATTTACGGCTTATGCAAACGGGGAGGTGTCTTTTTTGCAGAAGCCCCAACGGGGATTGGAAAAACGATATCGACCCTCTATCCCACGGTGCTGTCTTTCAACCATAAAACGCTTGATAAAATCTTTTATTTAACGGCGAAAAATACGGGTGGAATCTCCGCTTACGACACGTTAACTGACTTATATAAGGCGGGATTGAAGGCCCGAGATTCCTTTCTGGTCGCCAAGGATAAAATTTGTTTTTGCCCGGGGCACGCTTGTAACCCCGACGATTGCCCTTATGCCAAAGATTATTACACCAAATTAAAGGATGCTTTAAGCGAAGCGGAAGAACAATTGGACCGGTTCGATATGCTCGGCGTCAAACAAATCGCCCTCCAAAATTCGATTTGCCCCTTCGAATTTCAGCTAGATTTGAGTCTGCAAGCCGATATTGTCATATGCGATTACAATTATTTTTTTGATCCTCGGGTTAAATTGCAACGATACTTCGACGAAACCGTAGACGCGAGCAAAGACTTCATTTTGGTGGACGAAGCCCATAACCTCATTGATAGAGGGCGGGACATGTATTCGGCTTGCATCAGCGAAAACCATGTTTTGGAGGCCAAAAAGAGCCTTAAAGGAAAAGAATTTCGTTCCCTTCAACGCGCGCTGAAAAAATTAGCGGATGCTTTAACGGAAGAACTTGGCGAAGAAGAATGCCAAGAAATCGAGAACGGGGCATTTCTTTCCTATGCGGATTCGATTCGAAAAAAGCAGCTGGAGTACGCAAAAGAGTTTGGAATATCTTTGCCAGAAGAATGTGTTTCCCTAAGCCGCGAATTGGGGAAATACAAATTGCTTTGCGAGCAATACGATTCGCCTTCCATCAAGCGTTATTTGGAACGAGGACGAAACGGGGTGGAATTGCATTTTCGCTGTCTTGACCCCTCTTCCTATCTTCACGAGTCCATGCAAAAAGTTCGTGGCTGTGCGCTTTTTTCGGCCACTTTGTCCCCCATTTCTTATTACATGTCGGCCTTAAACGGAACGACGGACTCCGCTTATTTATTGCTCCCCTCTCCCTTCCCTAAAGAAAATCTTCACGTGCTTATCGCCCCTAAAATCAGTCTTCGATACAAAGACCGCGATGCCTCTTTGGAGCCGGTCGCCTCCTATTTGAAGGAATTTGTACAAGCAAAGAAGGGCAATTATTTTATTTATTTCCCGAGTTACACTTACTTGGAATCCATCCTGCCTCATTTGGATTTTGGAGATGCGGAAGTGCAGGTGCAAACCAAAAGCATGTCTCACGACGAGAGAACGATTTTTCTCGAAGCTTTTCAGCCTAGTCCCGACCATACGACAGTTGGCTTATTGACGTTGGGTGGAGTTTTCGGAGAGGGAGTGGACCTTGTGGATGACCGGCTAATTGGGGTGGCAATCGTTGGGGTAGGGCTCCCTCAAATCGGCTTAGACAATGATTCCATCCGCGACTATTACGATAAAAAAGAAAACAATGGATTTGACTACGCCTACCGTTTCCCCGGGATGAATAAAGTCACCCAAGCGGTGGGACGATTGATTCGTACGCCGACGGACCGAGGGAGTGCGTTGCTCATTGATGACCGCTATACCCAAAGGGAATATCGCGATGTTTTTGGAAGGCTTTGGCCGAACGCGAGAATTGTCCTCTCTCCCAAAGAAGTTCGTTCTTCACTTCTTTCCTTCTACAAGGAAAAACAAAAATAGAATATAATCCTGCATTGCTTATGCCATTTGATCAATCTCACATTAGAAACTTCAGCATCATTGCTCATATCGACCACGGGAAATCCACACTCGCGGACCGCATTTTGGAAATGACCGGCACCGTGCAGAAGCGGGAAATGAAGGAACAACTTCTCGATTCCATGGACTTGGAGCGGGAACGCGGCATCACGATTAAACTCAACGCCGTGACGGTTTCCTATAAAGCCAAGAACGGGGAAACCTATATCTACAATTTGATCGATACCCCGGGGCACGTTGACTTTTCATACGAAGTAAGCCGTAGCCTTGCCGCCTGCGAAGGAGCGCTTTTGGTGGTAGATGCCACCCAAGGCGTCCAAGCTCAAACCCTCGCCAACGTTTATTTGGCCGTGGATAACGACCTTGCTTTACTCCCCGTTATCAATAAGGTGGACCTGCCTTCCGCGATGCCAGATCGTGTGAAAGAAGATATCGAAAATCGTATCGGGGTCGATTGCACCGATGCCTGCAATGTATCCGCAAAAACGGGGCTTGGAGTCGATGAGGTTCTGGAAAAAATAGTCCGCGATGTACCTCCGCCTCACGGAAATCCTAA
This sequence comes from uncultured Bacilli bacterium, assembly GCA_934700895.1. GTDB lineage: Bacteria > Bacillota_I > Bacilli_A > RFN20 > CAG-826 > Alloenteromonas. Next base: position 217,391 of record CAKUXV010000002.1, on the reverse strand, counting down.
CGCCCCTCTGCAAGCCTTGATTTTCGATAGTTATTACGACTCCTATCGTGGAGTCGTTGTTTTGGTCCGCGTTAAAAATGGTTCGGTTAAACCGGGCGATACCATTTATTTGATGCAGGCGAAAAAGAGTTATGTCGTTACGGAAGTGGGCATTCGCACCCCAAACGAAATGAAGACCGCGTCCTTGGATTGTGGCGAAGTCGGCTGGATTACCGCTACGATCAAAGATATTCACGATGTTATCCCCGGTGAAACGATTACTTTGGCCAATAACATGGCGAAGTCCGCGCTTCCAGGATACCGTAAGATCAACCCGATGGTTTATTGCGGCTTATACCCCGTTGATTCGAAAGAATATGGAGCGTTAAAGGACGCTTTGGAAAAACTTTCCCTTAACGATGCTTCGTTAGCGTGGGAACCGGAATCTTCACAAGCCCTTGGTTTTGGCTTCCGCTGCGGCTTCCTTGGATTGCTTCACATGGACGTTGTTCAGGAACGCTTGGAACGGGAATATGGTATGAATTTGATTCTTACCGCCCCTAGCGTTATCTACAAAGTCATCAAAACCAATGGGGAAGTCGTGATGATCGACAATCCTTCCGAATTGCCGGAACCTTCCAAAATCAGCGAAATTCACGAGCCTTTCGTGAAAGCCGAAATCATGTCTCCGTCCGAATATGTCGGGACGATTATGCAGATTTGCCAGGACAAGCGTGGCGTTTTCAAAGACCTTCAGGTTTTTGACGATACCCGCAATATTTTGGTTTACGAATTGCCCCTAAGCGAAATCATCTATAATTTCTTCGATAAATTGAAATCCGCGACGAAAGGCTATGCCTCCTTAGACTACGAGCTCATTGAATATCGAAAAAGCGACCTTTGCAAAATGGATATCCTTTTAAATGGAGAAGCGGTCGACGCTTTATCTTCCATCGTTTATCGTCCTAGCGCTTATAATCGAGGCATCGCTTTGGTCAGCAAGCTTAAAACGGTCATTCCACGTCAACAATTCGAGGTTCCCGTCCAAGCGTCCATTAACGGAAAAGTGATTGCCCGCGCTGACATTAAATCGATGCGCAAAGACGTTTTGGCTAAGTGCTACGGTGGGGATATTTCCCGTAAAAAGAAGTTGTTGGAAAAGCAAAAAGAAGGAAAGAAGCGCATGAAGGCCGTTGGTTCGGTCGAAATCCCGCAAGAAGCCTTCATGACGGTATTATCCATCGATGACGACGCGAAATAAGCGTTGGAATTGGTAGTTTTTTGGTTGATTTAAAATCCCTTTGTTTTTTATAATATTTCAAAAGGGAAGAGGTCAGAAAATGGCGGGTTATAGTTCCGAAGATTTATGCAACGAATATTGCGAAAAACGCTACGTAACGCGTTATGAACTTCGTCGAATCCTGGGGAGCCAATTGATCGATTATCAATGGAATATCCTCCGCAAATTCCGGGATGAAAACCGCTACAATCTTTTCTTGCGCTCCATCAATAACAGCCGTTTCGGATATACCTCAACCCAGACGCTAGATCGAAAATTCGCCGATTACGAGGACCGATTGAATCGGATGAAGGAGATTTTCTCCGATATTTCCGAACGTTCCGACGAAAGAAGAAAAATGAACAACGCCGTCTATTTGACGTTGCTCCGCGCCGCTTCTCAGTTAGATGAAAAAACGGTAGATGACTTGACACTAAAGGCGATGATCAACGGCCTTTACCGGGAGGACAATCCCGAGCATTACCCGATTTTAGGGTATCGCGATGTTTTACGTGCCATTGAATCGGGACGACGCATCGAATATAGCGAAGATTATTTGGCTGAGATTTATGGAATGCTGACGGGCCAAGAAGGAGAGCTCGTCTCTTTCTTCCGTGAAAAAGATCAACGTTCCCGTTACGCGAGGTCTTCTTTGGAAGCCGTTTATGATGAATGTCCAGCGGATCGAATTGAAGCGTGCATGTCATCGTATTGGTATTTCTATCGAACCGAGGCAATTTCTCCCTTGATGAAAGCGATGATCACGCTTTATTTCTTCCATTACCTGAAGCCTTTTGAATCCTGCAACGACTTGATGGCTTTGCTTTGCTGCAAAACGATTCTATCGCAAAGCAAGCTTGGTCCCTGCTCCGCTCTTTTGCCTCTTGAGAATTTATTGATAAAATCCCCTGATTGGGACGAGATGGACTCCGAAATCCAGCGTCAGGCGGACCTAACCTATATTTTCTATTATTTCATGGATCGCTCCTCGTCCTCCTTATCCGAAGAACTCAATTTCTTTTTGAAAATCAAAAAAGAGGGCATCCAGAGCGAAATCAATGCTTTGCCTGCTTCTGGCGAAACGGAAACCACTTTGGCAAAAACTGTTCCGGAAGAAGAACCCGTTTCCCCTTCAATTCCCGAAACCAAGCAGGAAGAAATTACGTTCCCTTCGATGGAAGAAACGAACCTCGAGAAGGAAAAAGAAGAAGCTAACGAAACGGAAACTCCTCCCACTGCCCCAGAATTGAAAGAGGTTCCCCATAAGCCAAATCCGAATCGCCCTGCCCCTGTTTTGCCCGAAAAAAGAATCGATGAAGGCGAACTAGCCGTTGTCATTCCGAAAAAAGAAATCGCGGGCAAAGATTTGCGGGATGCCGCCAAATATATTTACGAGACGAATCCGCAAATTAATCGCGCCCAAGCATCGTTTTTCGCGACGCACTGCACGATGGGGTGCTATTATAGCATTCAGGATTACAAGCGCCATGTTCGCTGTGCCTATGAAACCGCTCGAACATCGATGGACAATTTGGCCCGATACGGTTTCTATCGTAAACTGCAATTCAAAAACAAATTCGTTTATACCCCGCTGAACCAAAAAGGAGAATCATCCAAATGAAAACGAACGTTATCCTCTCTTCCTCTTTCCCCGCTTGGGCGGTCCCCGTTTTGATTGTAGGGATTTTCGGCGTTATCGTCTTGATCGTTATTTTGCTCAAAAAACATGTGAAGTTGTTCCAAAACCACGAACAGCCCAAAAGCGATAAAGAAGTGGCAGCCGAAGAATTGGACCGTTTGCTCGAGCCAATCGAAGACCCGGAAGCCAAAAAGCAAATGGCGGATTATGACAAAAAAGATTCGCATTGATGAATAAAAGCCTTCCTTCTTCCCTTTACGTTCACATCCCCTTTTGCGAAAGCATTTGCGGTTATTGCGATTTCACCAAGCTTTATTACCGGCCGGACTGGGCCGATTCTTATTTGCTGGCCTTATTTTCGGAAATCCATGGGCTTCATCTCACCCCGAAAAGCCTCGATACGATTTATGTAGGTGGCGGAACTCCGAGCTGTTTAAATCTTAGCCAAACCGAAGCCTTATTTGCTTTTTTGTCTCCCTACCTTAAAGAAGAAGGGGAATTTAGCTGCGAGGCAAACCCGGAATCCTGCCAAGAAGAAAAAATTGCTATTTGGAAAAAACATGGGGTGAACCGTGTTTCCATCGGCGTTCAATCGTCTCACCCCTCCTTGCTTTCCTTCATGGGGAGAAATCATACCTTTCTCGACGCGAAAAATGCGATTTGCCTCCTGAAAAAAGCAGGAATAACGAACATTAACTGCGATTTAATCTATGCATTGCCGGGAGAGACCTTAGGGGAATTAAAGGAAGATATCGATGCTTTTTGCTCCCTTCAAATCCCCCATTTATCAGCTTATTCCTTCATTTTGGAAGACGCGACTATCTTTTCCTTCAAGGGCATTAAGGAAACAAGCCAAGATGTCCAAGGGGAGATGCTAGAAGCCCTTACCGATGAGCTGAAACGGCGCGGATATCGTCATTATGAAGTCTCTAATTTTGCTATCCCGGGGCAGGAGTGCCGCCATAACCTCGTTTATTGGAAGGATGAGCACTATTTTGGGGTGGGACTTGGGGCTTCCGGGTACGTAGGGCCCCTTCGCTATACGAATACAAAATCCTTATCCTTATATATAAAAGGCGCCAGGGAAGGGCGAGTGGAAAGAAACGAAGAAAACGTTTCCCTCCAGGATGACCTGCTTTACTTTTTGCTATGCAACCTCCGTTTGACGGAAGGATTTGACCAAAAGGATTTCCAAACGCGATTTGGGAAGACATTTGAATCTGCGTGCCCAGGCTACGAAAAGTGCTTGAAATCAGGATTGCTAGTTCACGAAGGCGGTCGATTTCATTGTAGCGAAAGGGGCATCCGCTTGTTGGATTCCATTCTTTTGGATTTAATTCCATAAAATTTAGCAACGAATCCTTGACAGTGCTAAAGTCACGCCTATAATGACACTAGCACTCAAAGGTGCGGACTGCTAGGTGAGGTGAAAAATCATGACAAGAAGTGAACAAGTCTTGAAATTGATCGTTGAACACTACATCAAAACGGCTCAACCAGTAGCCAGTAAGACGCTGATTGAACAATATGGTCTCACCGTCTCGAGTGCCACGATCCGTAATGAAATGCTTTCCCTTGAGAAAGAAGGTTATTTGGAGAAAACGCACACTTCCTCTGGACGCGTTCCCTCCGCGAAAGGTTACCAATATTACGTGGACAATCTTCGCGAAGAACGCATCGATGATGGGGTGAAGCACGCTCTTCAAAAAGTTTTGGATCAACGGAGCCAATCCGTCGAAGAGATTATTGCTCAAAGCTGCGAAATTCTCTCCAACATGACGAACTTGGCCTCGGTGTTCCTGGGTCCGAAGATCAACGAAGAACACCTGGTGTCCCTTCAAATCTTCCCCAGCGGCTCCAATAGCGCGACGGCAGTATTTGTTACCGACAAGGGTTATGTGGAGAACAAAACCTTCATTCTTCCCGAAGGAATGGAACAAAGCGAACTGAAAAAAGGCGTGGACGCCTTGAGCGAACGGTTGTTAGGAACTTCGATTTGCGACCTTGTGCCGAAGATGGAAGCCATGAAACCCGCGCTCACCGACTACATGGTCGGACAAGACGCCGTTTACCAAGCCTTGCTTGGCGCCTTCCTCCGTTTTGCGGGGGAACGTATGAATCTCTATGGCAAAACCAATCTCTTGGATCAGCCGGAATTCGTCGACGATGCGCAGAAATTGCGCCGCGTGCTGACACTTCTAGATAATCCGAAAGAATTGCGGAAAGCCATGGAAGAAGCAGTTCCCAGCGAGGGAGATGTGAACGTGCGGATCGGAAACGAGGAAACAGGCCTCAAAAACATGGCCATCGTCTCCGCGACCGTCCAAATTCCAGGTGGGCAAAACGCCACCCTGAATCTACTGGGCCCAACCCGTATGGATTACGACCGAGCCGTGACGTTACTCGATTACGTCACCAAAACCTTGGACGAATACTTTAAACCGAAAGGAGAAAGCGAAGAATGCAAGAAGCAAACAAGCAACCCAACGAAAACGTCGAGCAAAAGCAGCAAGCCGAAGCCCCCGAAGAAGGAAAGAAAGTAAGCAAAGCAAAATTGGATAAACTTCAAGAGGAATTCGAAAAAGCCGCCTCCGATCGGGATCATTGGAAAAACGAATATTACAAAGCTTATGCGGATATGATGAATCTCCGCAAGGCGCTAGAAGAAGAGAAGAACTCCGCCATCCGTTATCGGGCCGAGGGGTTCCTCGACACGCTTCTTCCGGCACTCGATAGCTTCCATATGGCGCTAGAATCCCCCGCGCCGAACCCCGAATCGAGGAATTACCAAATTGGATTCAGCTACATTTACAACCAAATCGTTGCTTCTCTTAGCAGCGAAGGGGTGAGCGAAATCTGTCCCAAACTTGGCGATGCCTACGACGTGAATACGATGCACGCCGTCGATAAAATTCCAACAACGGATTATCCGGAAGGCACGGTGGCCCGCGTTGGAGCGAAGGGATACAAATTACACGATCGTCTTGTTCGAGCCGCGATGGTTTATGTGGCGGAAGCCCCGAAATCGAGCGAGGAAGGCAAGACTCAACCAACACAAAATGAAACAAAGGCCCACGAAGCCTAAAAAGGAGAAAAAATATTATGGCAAAAGAAATTATTGTTGGCATTGACCTTGGCACGACCAATTCGGTCATCAGCTATCGTCAAGCAGACGGGAATGTCAAAGTCATCCCCAATCCGGAAGGAACCAATACGACCCCTTCTGTCGTTGCTTTTAAGGCAAGCGGCGAAGAAATTGTCGGCAACGCGGCAAAACGTCAGGCGATTACCAATCCGGATACCGTTTCCAGCGCGAAGAGAAAAATGGGCAGCTCGGAGAAATTCCACATCAACTGCATCAACAAAGACTTCACCCCGCAGGAAATCTCTTCTAAAGTCCTTGGCTATATGAAGAACTATGCCGAAAAGAATCTTGGCCAGCCGATCAAAAAGGCAGTCATTACGGTTCCGGCTTACTTCAACGATGCTCAACGTCAGGCGACCAAAGACGCTGGCACGATCGCAGGACTCGACGTCGTTCGCATTATCAACGAACCGACCGCGGCTTGCTTAGCCTTCGGCGTTGATACCAATAAGAGCGGCAAAGTCTTGGTCTTCGACCTTGGCGGCGGCACCCTTGATGTCTCGATTCTTGATATTGGCGATGGAACCTTTGAAGTTCTTTCTACTTCCGGGGATACCCAACTTGGCGGTGATGACTGGGACCACGCGATCGCAGATTGGATTCAGGCACAAATCAAGATTCAAAATGGCGTTGATTTGACCGACAAAATGGCCCGTCAACGTTTCGTCGATGCGGCTGAACGCGCAAAAATCGAGCTTTCTAGTTCGGTGGAAACGACCATTTCTCTTCCATTCATTGGCATGAGCAGCGCCGGCCCGATCAACTTCGAGACCACGCTTACCCGAGCTAAATTCCAAGATTTAACCCGTCCGCTACTCGAACGTTGCAAGATTCCGATGGAAAAAGCGATGCACGATGCCGGACTCTCCTATTCCGATCTTGCCGATATCTTGATGATTGGCGGCTCGACCCGTATGCCGGCCGTCCAAGAGATGGTGAAACAAGTTTCTGGTCGTTCCATCAACCTCTCGGTCAACCCGGACGAAGCGGTTTCCGCTGGTGCGGCGATTCAAGGTGCAGTTATCGCTGGCGATGTCAAAGACGTCGTTCTTCTCGATGTCACCCCGCTTACTCTTGGCATTGAAACCTTGGGTGGTGTTATGACTCCGCTTATTCAACGTAATACCACGATTCCGACGGAAAAGAGCCAAGTCTTCTCCACGGCGGAAGACAATCAACCCGCTGTTGATATCATGGTCTACCAGGGCGAGCGTCCAATGGCCCACGATAACAAATTGCTCGGTCACTTCCAACTTTCTGGAATTCGTCCAGCTCGTCGCGGTGAACCTCGTATCGAAGTGAAGTTCTCCATCGACGTCAACGGTATCGTCAAAGTCTCGGCCAAGGACCTCGATACTCAAAAGACCGCCGATATCACGATCCAAAATAGCAATGGCCTCTCCAAGAGCGATATCGATCGCATGGTGAAGGAAGCCGAAGAGCATAAAGCCGAAGACGAAAAGAGAAAAGGCGATATCGAAATCAAAAACAAGGCGCAAACCTATGTGGATGAAATCAATCGCACGCTCTCTGAAAAAGGCGATTCTTTGGATGCTAAGCAAAAAGAAGAACTCACCAAACTTCGCGATGAAGCTTCGGGTGCTATCGCGGCAAACGACATCGAGAAATTGCGTGAAATCGTCGGACGTTTGGAAGATGCGGCCCGCATGGCGGCCCAACAGCAACAATCTGCTGCTGGCGCTCAAAATGCGTCTTCTACGGGCGAAGGACACGAAACGGCAGATGATGTCGTGGACGCTGATTTCACTGATAAGAAGTAAAAACTAGATGTTGGACGCGGCGTTCTAATAGGAGCGCCGCGCCTTTATGCAATTTAGGAAGGAGCGCTTATGGCGGAAAAAAGAGATTATTATGAAGTTCTTGGCGTAAGCAAAAACGCAACCCAAGACGAAATCAAAAGCGCCTATCGCAAACTGGCCAAACAATATCACCCCGACTTGAATAAAGCCCCGGATGCTGCCGATAAATTCAAAGAAGTGACCGAAGCTTACGAAGTTCTCTCCGATGAGCAAAAGCGCCAAAACTATGATCGTTTTGGATTTGCCGCCTTTGAAAACGGCGGTTCTACCGGCGGAGCGGGTCCTTTCGGACAAGGATTCAGCAGTCAAGGCTTTGGCGATGTCGATTTAAACGATATTTTCTCCAGCTTTTTTGGAGGGGGCGGATCCTCAAGGCGTTCTGCCTCTTCGGGTCCAACCAAAGGGGCGGATGTTTTACGACGGGTTCGCATCACCTTTATGGATGCGGTCCTCGGGACCAAGATTACGTTCCCCGTTTCCTATGATGAGCCATGCGCGCATTGCGGAGGAACGGGCGCGGAAAGCCCCAATGACTTCACGACTTGCCCTACTTGTGGGGGTCGAGGCTATGTAACGACCACGCAACGTACGATTTTTGGTAACATGCAGTCGAAAACAACTTGCCCCGATTGCCATGGAACCGGCAAGAAAATCAGCCACGCGTGCCATCTTTGCGGGGGCAGCGGCTATACGCACGTAAAGAAAGATTTGACCGTAAATGTGCCTGCTGGCATCAATAACGGCCAGCAAATTCGCGTTTCCGGAAAAGGAGAACGCGGAGAAAACGGTGGGCCAAACGGAGACATGTATGTCGAAGTTTTGGTTCAAGAGCATCCTTATTTCCGCCGCGACGGGAATAATGTTCATATTGATGTCCCTTTAAGCTTCGTGGATTGCGCCCTGGGCTGCGAGATCGATGTCCCGACGGTTTATGGAGAAGTTTCGGTTCGCATTCCGGAAGGAACGCAGCCTGACGACATTTTGAAGATTCGCGAAAAGGGAATTAAGGACCTTCGCAGCGGTAAGCCGGGGGACGAATTCATTCACGTAAAAGTCAAGACGCCGACTCGACTCGGAAAAACCCAAAAGCAATTGCTACAGGAATTCCAAAAACAATCGAGTTCGAAAGATTCTCCTTACCAGAAATGGAAGGATAAATTCGTTAAATGAATGGAACCTTGCTTCTAATTTGGAGCAAGGTTTTTAAAAATGCTTAAGCAAGTTAGAGAGAAGACCTATAATCATCCTATGCCTTATTGTAAGAATTGCCATCACGAAATATCGAGACTTGATTCGGACGTTTGCCCTTATTGCGGCGTAAAGGATCCCATCACGGATACCTATCAAACCATGGATGTGACCCAGAATATTGCGGGGTTAAAGTCCCAAAATCTTTATCGGTGCAAATCCCAGAAAAAAGCTGCGTTGCTATGCATGTTTTTTGGATGTTTTGGAGTCAAGGAATTCTATTTGCTTCAGCCGAAAAAAGGATGGATTTGGCTTTTAATTACCTTGATGGGAGTCGCAGGCATCGGCAGCGTTTTGTATTTTGTCTTATGGAAAAATCCCCTGTCGTTTGTTTTACCCTTTCTTGCTTTTTGGCTTTTCCACTTTATTCGCGGGATTCTTTTCTTAAAGAAAGAATCGCCTAAAGATGGCAACGGGGAGTTTCTCCGCTAATGCAACATTTCTTCGGTCAAGTTATCGATAATCGCTTTACCCTTAGCCCGGAAGACGAACATCATTTGGTTCATGTTAAACGGGCTCAAGTCGGCGAAGAGATCGAAGTGGGTGTGGAGGGATGCGTTTATTTGTGCGTGGTTGTTTCCGTTCATCCTTTAAAGATTGAAATGAAAACAGCGTTGCCCAGCCGAGAATTGCCCTATCGGTTAGGAATTGCATTTGGAGTATTGAAAAGCGAACATTCCGAATGGCTCGTCCAAAAATCCACGGAACTAGGAGCGACGTCATTTTACCCCTGCGTCATGGATCGATGCGTGGTTCGACCTAAAGCAAAGAAAGACCCGAAGTGGGAAAGACTTCAAAAAATAGCGAATGAATCGGCTAAACAATGCCGAAGAGGACGCTTGCCAGAGTTCTCTGCATACCAAAACTGGGGCGACGTTTTAACGTTGCCTTACCCCAACAAAATTCTTGCTTATGAGAACGAATCCCTTCACGGCGACCCTCTTATAGACACTTTAGAAAAAATGGATATGGGCGATACCTTGTTCGTGATCGGCCCCGAGGGCGGTTTTACGGCCACAGAAGTGGAACAAGCCCAAAAGGCTGGATTCCGTATCGTATCATTAGGGAAACGCATTCTGAGGGCTGAAACGGCCGGTTTATACGGTGCTTGTCTTATTGGCTCCATGATGGAGAAAGGGAAATAATGGATTTTTTCAAAGAATTAGAAAAAAAGCAATCCTCTACCCCGTTTTCCCGTAGTTCAGCCATGGATTATTTTCTTCGTAATTCGGGAATTTTGGCCGAAATTCCCTCTTATTCGAATTTTTCCAAAGCTACCAAACCGTTCGATATCATTCGAGCTAATATCCTCATCGCCGCTTTATCTAATAAAGACTGCATTGAGAGGATGTTTGTAGAACGCTTGAAAGAAGATCGAAAATTGGGCGTGGAATCGAGCCAAGAAAGCATTGTCTTAGATGTAAAGAAGCAGATGTCTAATTTGCCTTATTTTCAAGATGGTGACTTTAAGGTTTTTGTGCCCGTGTTCCCCCGTTCTATTAACAAAATTTATTCTGATCATTTTTTCTCATTTCAAGACCGAAATTTTAAAAAACTATTAACGCATTTCGAAGCGTTGTTAATCGATCCTTTTGATACATATGGCCCCGAGCTTTACAATTCGTTTTTCACGAAACTGGTAAAGGTTAAAACCGTTAATGGAGAGGTGGCGTATTATAACTACGATTCCTATGAAATTTATATCGTGAACGAAGAAGGTAGACTTGAGGTAACCATTCCTTTATTTGACCGTGGATTGCATCGGAAAAACACCAATCATATGCTGGAAAGAACTGGTCCAGTCCTTGATGCTTACTTTGCAAACAACAAAGAAGAGTTTGTGAAAAAACTAGTTGATAATAAGTTGGTTTCTAGTAGTTTTGTTTATAGAAATAAACTCGACGAACACAAGTTTTTTAAAAAGATTGATAAAGGAATTTAAATAATATGAAATATTTTTTACATTCTTTAGGATGCAAGGTAAATTCCTACGAACTTTCTGCCATTGGTACTGAACTTTCCTCCCATGGATATTCCCCTTGCGAAAACGCCAAGGACGCCAATGTCATTATTATTAATACGTGCTCGGTAACGGGTAGGGCTGACCAGAAATCACGTCAGCATATTTCTTCGTATCGAAAAGGAAACCCGAATGCAATTATTGTGGTGATGGGGTGCTATTCTCAGAAACACGGAGAGGAAGCGGAATCCTTGGGCGCCAACCTTGTTTTTGGCTCGGCGGATCGTTCGAAGATTTACGGGGCCATCGAGACCTATTCAAAAAATAAAGTTAATTGTATTGACGTTAAATCTAACGTTCGGAAAGAAACTTATGAGGAGTTAGGCTTTTCGGCCTTTTGCGATAACGCTCGCGCCTACTTAAAGGTTCAAGATGGGTGTAATAACTTTTGTTCCTATTGTCTTATTCCTTTTTTACGTGGAAATTCACGTTCTCGCGACCCACGCATGGTCATCGAAGAAGCAAAAAAGCTTGTTTCTAACGGGTATAAAGAGATTGTCATCACGGGAATTCATATCGGCGCCTATGGTTTAGACCTCGGAGACGGATCTTTTCGCCTCCCCCAACTAATTGAAAGCATTTTAGTCGCCTGTCCTTCATTGCCCCGTGTTCGGATTTCTTCCATTGAAGAATCGGAAATTCAAGACGATTTCCTAGATTTATTAGCGCGATACCCCCAAGTTGTCGATCATTTGCATATCCCGTTGCAATCCGGCTCAGCAACCGTTCTTCAAAGAATGAAAAGAAAATATGACACCGCATCGTTCCTTTCCAAACTGATCGCCATTCGCGAAATTCGACCCGATATTGCAATTACGACCGATGTGATCGCAGGCTTCCCTCAAGAAAGTGATGAGGAATGGCAAGAAACCATGGGCTTTTGCAGACAAGCCGATTTTGCTGAGATTCACGTTTTTCCGTTTTCCTCTCGTCCCGGAACCCTTGCTCACGCCTTGCCTGACGTAGATCCAAAAACGAAAAAAATCCGCGTTCATCAGTTGTTAGGTTTGTCTCATGAACTCCGCGAAAATTACAAAAAGCGATTCTATAATCAGAAATTGCCTGTGCTTTTCGAAGAATTTGATTCGAAATCCGGATATGCTTATGGCCATACTTCCAACTATTTGCTTGTTAAGATAAAATCGGAAAAACCGCTTCACGGAGAAATGGCAATTGTAACTTATAATAACGAGACGGCATCAGACTAATTTTAATTTTTTTGGACATCTTCTAATAATTCGAGTTGAAGTCTAAACTTTATTTCATATAATTCCCTCGTTCGAAAGGAGTTTTCAAATGGCAGTCCCACAACGTCGTACGAGCAAAACTCGTAAGCGTCTACGCCGTACGCATTTCAAACTCGAGGTCACCGGATTGGTCGCCTGCCCGCACTGTGGCACGATGATCCGTTCGCATCGCGTTTGCCCCGAATGCGGTTATTACAACGGCAAAGAAGTTATCTCTGTTAAAAAGAAAGAACAGAAATAACCTAAGCGTGCCCTTCGGCACGTTTTTTTGACATAAGGAGCATTCATGGAATTCAATAAACTATTTGATCACACTCTTCTAAAACAAGAGGCAACATCGAAAGAAATTATCGCTTTGTGCGCGGAAGCGAAACAATATCACTTCGCATCCGTTTGCGTTAACCCCTGCTTTGTCCCGCTATGCGTTAATGAATTGGAAGGAAGCGACGTAGAGGTCTGCACCGTCGTCGGATTCCCTCTAGGGGCAAATAGCGTCTCCGTCAAAGCCGCCGAAGCCTCCATTGCTGTGGATGAAGGTGCTCAGGAAATCGACATGGTCATCAATACCGGAAAAGTAAAAGAAGGCGATTTTGCCTACACGGAAGAAGAAGTTCGTCGGGTGAAGGAAGCCATTGGGGAGACGACTTTGAAAGTCATCTTGGAAACATCCATTTTAACCGATGAAGAGATTAAACAAGCCTGCCTAGCTTCCGTTCGCGGAGGTGCTCAATTTGTGAAAACAAGCACGGGATTCAATAAGGCGGGCGGCGCTAGCGCCCACGCAGTGCGGATCATGAGAGAAACCGTCGGAGAAAACATCGGCGTTAAAGCCAGCGGCGGAATTCATCATTTGTCCGAAGTGGAAGAAATGGTGGAGGCGGGAGCGAATCGCATTGGCTGCAGCGCCTCCGTTACCATCATGAAAGAAAAAGAATTGTTCTAATTTTGGAAACTTCTATTTAAAGAACGTTAAGATTTAATTAAAAGCCAGCAAAAATCATTTCGATTAATGCTGGCTTTTTTATTTATGAATGCTTTTTATCGCAGAAACGCAAATTAATTCGTTCTATGTATGTATGAAAACAATTTATCAATGTCAAAGCAAAGGGTGCGGTTACACCTGTGTCAAAATGCTGTTATGCAAACGCGATAAAAACCGAAATTGGGCCTATGCGGATGAGCCAGATGCCGAACGGAATGCTCCTTCCCTTAACGAAATAAGGGAATACGGGGCAAAACATGGCCTAAACCTTCGATCCTACCGTGTAGGAAGCCCTTATGATTGGAGATTTTTGGCTTCAAAAAGCGCATTGTTGCTTTTGAATGAAGACGGCCGCCAGCACATGTGCCTTTTAGCAAAAGCCACAAAATCGAATTTGATTTTGCTGGATCCTGCCAAAGGAAAGCGCAAGATGAAGTCTCAAAAATTCGAAACGATTTTCACTGGAGTTGTGGTGGTGGCAGACTTGGGGACCGAATTTTGGAATAGAGATGTTCCCAAACAAAACCAAAAGCTCACAAAGAGCCAGTGGATTCCCACGTTATTATCTTTTGCATCCGTTTTTTTGATTGGAACGGGCTTTCTTTTGTCAGAAAGAACATCGAAGTGGGCGGCCTTGCCTTGTTACCTGGCTGGTTTATTGAGCTTAGGCCTATTTTTAGTTTTTTCCCGCTTTCTTCCGTCCACCTTTGATAAAAAGTATCAACGAGGGCTTTTGGAAGAAGACCCCGATTTGCGCAAGCGGCTGTTCACCCATTATTACACTTATAAAAACACGATATTTGGTGCGGTTCCGCGCGCTTCGTGTGAAATCGGGATTCTTTGTTCGGTGTTGTTTTATATCAGTTTCTCCAACCCGTGGCAGGGCGTGATTTTGGGGATTTTGGGGGTGGTGTTGTTGATTTTGCTCCGTGCCATCCAAGAATGTTCGGTCCAAATAGCCAAAGAGGTGGAAAAAGAGGAGAACGATTTTTTGAAGGAGCGAAAAGACAAAATCGAATTGGAAAAGAAACAAAAGTCCTACCAAAAGAAAGGATTTATGTATTCTCGGGTTTGGCTTCTTAAGATTTTGGTTCTTTCTTTCGTTGTTCTTTTGTCTGGCCTGGCTAGTGGCTTGGCAAGAAGCAATGGTGACGAATCGCCTTGGTTAGAAAGCCTGACGCTTTGCCTGCTGTTTTCTATTCAAATTAACGATTTGGCTTCCTGCTTACCTTCAATTTTAGATAGTAAAAGAGAAGCGTCTTATTTTTGGTTTCATTTTGTTCGTGCAAACGGGAAATAAAACAAGCAAAGGTCGATGAAATCGGTTAAAATATTTTTATGCTCGAAGGGTTTGTTTGGCGTGAGAGTGAAAACGGTCCCGCGTTTCATCTCTGCGGAATGCTGAAGGGGATCACCTTTTTATATGGCGATGATTCCCAGGCGGTTGCAAATTACTTCGTCCGACCACAGCCTGGCTGGAACGGGGAGTTTTTATTAGATGGCCGACCCATATCGGAGCCAATATCGGCTTATATTCTGCGGAAATATGTAGACTTATCCCTTTTCATAGAAAAAGTTAAATCCCAAGATAATTCCAGTTTTCTTTTCTTGGATTTTTCCAATTTGAACGCATTAGAACAATCTCTTTCCACGCAGCGGTTTCTCGACCAAATGCCTTTTTGCCGTCTGCTTATATACGCTCCTGAAATTACGCCCCATTCGCTGGGCGTGGCCATCGGAAACGAATGGGCTCCCTGTAAAAAGATTGACTACGCGGATGACAAAACACGGCTAACCCAGGCTTTTGACGGGCTCATTGCGGATTTGGCCTGGGATAAAGAACCAGAGGGGGGATCCTTGATCAAAGACGCGGAAACCCTTTGGCTCAAAACCCCCTTCATTCCCGAAACTTCAAGCACGGAAGGGACCGACGAGCATCAAGACCGGAAGGATGACGACGCGGTTTTCGTAAAGAAGAGTATTGTAAACGAAAAATCTTCGAATACCTTAAAAAGGAATCAACGATTCCATTGGGGAGAATTCACCAAAGATTTCAAGAAAAATTGGGTTAATCATGCATTCTTTTTCCTTTTTGAAATCCTATCCTTTTGCGTTTTGGCGCTTTGCAAGTGCTCTCAGAATGTCACTCCGCTGTTTTTTGGATCGTCCATTGGCTTAAACGCGCTATTTGCCTTTTTGTGCGCCCTCCCGGTTTCTTTTATCGCCGAAGATAATGGTGACGACCAGCTGACCCCTTCCCTTAAATTTTCTTTTGTCTGCAGTTTCGCACTTGCCATTGTTGGCATTGCACTTTCCGTCGTTTTCTCTTTATCCGCAGAGGAAAGACGAATTATTTCCTATTTTGCAATTCCCTATGGAGCCTCTCCTTTGATATGCTATTTAGCCTGCTATTACCAATGGCGAAAGGTGGAAAGTAAAAAGGAGGATAAGCGTTAATGGAACTAGAATTTGACAACCGTTTTGATGCTAAATATGACGAATGGGAAAGCAAATATGAATCGCTTTTAAACGTCATCGCCTCCCTTTTATCCGTCCACAAAAATTATGAAATTGACCTAAGCTTGGTCGGAGAAGAAGAAATCCATTCAATTAATCGCGATTATCGGGGTATTGATCGAGTAACCGATGTCATTAGTTTTGCCTTCGAGGACGACCATAGCAATTTAGGCAAAATTGTGGGCGGTGACGATATCCCCATCTTGTTGGGGGAAATTTTTGTTTGCGTCCCCCAAGCTCTTCGTCAAGCCCAAGAATTTGGCAACACCACTGAGCGAGAACTTTCCTTCCTTTTTGTCCACGGAATGCTTCATTTGCTTGGATATGATCACGTGACGAAGAAGCAGGAAGAAGTGATGTTCCCGCTTCAAGAAAAGATTTTACAAGCATGGAAGGAGGAAAACCCATGAAGGTAAGTTCAGAAGAATTGCTCGCTAAAGCAAAGGAAGCACGCGCCTTGTCTTATTCCCCTTATTCGCACTTTGCGGTAGGGGCGGCGCTAGAATGTGCCGATGGAAGCGTGTTTTTGGGAGCGAACATTGAAAATGCGTCATTCCCTCTTTGCATGTGCGCGGAAAGAAATGCCATCTACCATGCATTGATGTGCGGAAAAAAGAAAGAGGATTTCGTTTCGCTTGCTCTTGTGGCGGACACGGAAGAGCCATGTTCTCCCTGTGGAGCGTGCCGCCAGGTTTTGTGGGAACTTTTTCCACTAGATGCACCTATTTATCTCGGTAATTTAAATCACAAAACCAAACTTACTACGGCCAAAGAGCTTTTGCCGTTTGCGTTCAAAGGAGAAGACTTATGAAAATTGGAACCATCGCCATTATGGGGCGCCCCAACGTTGGGAAAAGCACCTTTTTGAATTGTGTACTTTCGAAGAAAATTTCAATTGTTTCCCCTCGGGCTCAAACCACGCGTGACTCTATCTGCGGCATTTTGACGGAAAAAGACCGCCAGTATGTATTCGTGGATACTCCGGGTATTTATTATGGAGACGGCAAGCTGGAATCCCATATGCGCCGTGCCGCCTTCGGAAGTTCCCGTGGAGTAGACGCCATTTTGTATTTTCTGGATGCCTCATCCGAATCACTGGACCCGGATTTGAAAATCGTTTCTTCCATTAAAACGGATGCGCCACTTTTGTTTGTTCTTAACAAAATTGACCTTATTAAAGTAGAAAGGGCCAGGGAAATCGAAGAAAAACTTAAAAACGCCTATCCCAATTCCTTGGTTATTGAAGCATCGTTTAAAGAAAATTTCGGCATCAAGGAAGTGAAAACAACCTTAGAGCCTTATCTTCTAGAGGGGGAGCCCCTTTATCCTAAGGATTATTTGACCGATAAAGACCGGGAATACCAAGCCAAAGAAGTGATTCGCGAGAAGTTGCTGCATTTCCTTTTTGACGAAATTCCTCACCAAAGCGCCGTTCGTATCGACGAATTCACCAAGGAAGGCGGAGGTTACAACATCTCAGCTACCATCATTGTGGAAAAGAAAGCCCACAAAGGGATTGTGATTGGTCAAGGCGGACAAATGATTAAAAAAATCTCCATGTCCGCTCGTCATGAATTGGAAAGAATGTGGCACGAGCACGTGACGCATCTAACGATTGAAGTTGAAGCTATTCCTGGTTGGAGAAACTCCCCAAAAACCTTGATGGATTTAGGGTACAATGACAAATGATTGGATAAAAAAAAGCGGGGTGGTTTTACGCAACTCCACATCCAAAGAAAACGACGGCGTAATTACCTGTCTATCCAAGGAAGGCTTTTTCAGTTTTTATGCCCGTGGCGTAAAAAGGATGACCTCCAAGTCGGGCATGTTTCTGCAACCGTTGAGTTTCTGTGAGTTTTCTTTGTCCATAGACTCTAAGGGAGGCGCAACCCTAAAAGAAGCCTCTCTTATGGAGACTTTGCTTCCAAGCGAAAATTTAGACGCCTTCTCCATTGATAACTTGCTTATCGAATTGTCCTTGCGTTTTTTGCAAGAAGACGAGGCCGCGGAAGCCTTTCCTTGGGTATTAAGCGCATTTCAAACCATAAAAAAGGGGCACGATCCTTACTGCGTTGGATTAATTTGCTTTGCCCATTTATTGGTTATTGGCGGAATTGGGCTCGATGTCGATGAATGCGTTTGTTGTGGCGCAAGAAATATAATAGAAACCATTGATCTCGATGCGGGCGGGTTTATTTGCCCTTCTTGTTTTCAAGCCGAAACAATGGGCAGGGTGTCGAGGGATGTTTTGAAAATCTATCGTTACATTTTCAAGGCTCCCATCACGGATTATGGACGTGTAAATTTAGGCTGGGAGGCTTGTCGGCCCATTTATTTGTCTCTTGGCCACTATTTGGAAAAGAATACGGGCGTAAAACTGCGAACGTTGGATTTGCTATCCAAGATTTGATTGTATCTTTCTCCGACGTACCCTTAAAGTGGGTTGACACGATAGATATCCCCCGTAACATTTGACAGGTTTTTTCTGTAACAATTCGAAGATAAGGAGGCTCCAATGCCAAACAAATTCTCATTTGAAACCATTACTCAGCACCTCCAGAATGCCGGATTCGTCTTTCAAGGAAGTCAAATCTATGGCGGACTGTCCAACACTTGGGACTATGGCCCCTTGGGTTCGGAAATGAAAAGGAATATCCGCAATCTTTGGTGGAAAAAATTCGTCCAAGAATCTCCCACTAATGTTGGTATCGATTCCGCGATTTTGATGAATCCAAAAGTTTGGGAAGCCACGGGACATGTTTCGACTTTCAATGACCCCATGGTGGACTGCAAGGCCTGCAAAGCTCGGCACCGCGCTGACGAGCTGATCAAAAGCGAATATCCGGATGCAGACGTCGATGGAATGACCTTCGAACAAATGGATGCCTTCATCAAAGAACACGCGATGACTTGCCCTGTTTGTGGCAAAAGCGATTTCACCCCGATTCGCAAGTTCAATATGATGTTTAAAACCCATATTGGCGTTACCGACGATGCCAGCAGCGTTGTTTATTTACGTCCTGAAACAGCGCAAGGCGTTTTTGTGAATTTCAAAAATGTCCAGCGCGCGACTCGCAAAAAGCTCCCGTTTGGCATTTGCAATACGGGTAAAAGCTTCCGCAATGAAATTACCCCAGGGAATTTCACCTTCCGAACCCGCGAGTTCGATCAGTGCGAAATGGAATTCTTCTGCAAGCCGGGAACAGACCTTGAATGGTTTGCTTATTGGAAGGAATACTGCCGTAAATTCGTCGATTCGCTTGGCGTAAAGGATGAAAATCTTCGCTATCGAGATCATGAACAAGCGGAATTAGCCTTTTATTCGAAAGCGACCACGGACGTTGAATACCTTTTCCCTTCGTTAGGATGGGGTGAGATTTTAGGTGTGGCCGATCGTACGGATTACGATTTGAAACGCCACATGGATTTCTCCGGTCAAGACTTGACATACTTTGACCCTGAAACCAACGAAAAATACGTTCCTTACTGCATTGAGCCGTCCATGGGTCTCGATCGTTTGTTCCTAATGGTGGCCGTGGATGCTTATGACGAAGAAGAACTTGCTAATGGAGATAAGCGCGTTGTTATGCATTTAAAACCCGCTCTTGCCCCGTATAAAGTTGCCGTTTTGCCTCTTTCTAAAAAATTAAGTGAAGGGGCGTTAGTAATTGCAAACTCGCTCAATAAGCATTTCTCAATCTGCTACGACGAAACGGGTTCCATTGGAAAACGCTATCGCCGACAAGATGAAATCGGCACGCCCTATTGCATTTGCGTCGATTTCCAGACTGCCGAAGACCATATGGTTACGGTTCGCGACCGCGACACCATGGAACAAGAGCGTATTGCCATAACGGATTTAAAAGCTTATTTGGATAATAAAATTGGGGAATAAACAACGAAATATTGAAAGAAAGGAGGGGTTTCAACGTGTACGACCGCGAATTGATTAACGACGTTTTGAAAGCCGCTGATATCGCGGACGTTGTTCGACACTATCTTCCGGATTCTTTTCAGAAAAAAGGAAAGAATTTCGCAGCTCGGTGCCCTTTTCATGACGACCATGATCCCTCCCTTTCCATTAATGTAGAAAAGCAGATTTACCATTGCTTCGTTTGCGGGCACGGGGGAAATTCCATTCGTTTTGTCCAAGAATACACCCATTGTTCCTTTATGGAAGCGGTGCGTAAAACGGCGGAAATCGCTGGATTCCACGACCCTCGTTTGGAACGAGATATCCCCTTGCCTACCATTGACCCGCAAAAGAAGCGGCTGTTGGATTGCATTGACACGCTTCAAAACTATTATCGGTATGCGCTTTCCACAGAAGAAGGAGCCGCCGCAAGGGAATATTTGGCCAAAAGAAACCTCGACGAAGCTACGCAGGCCAAATTCGGAATCGGCTACGCGCCTATGGATGGTTCTGCAACGGTCCGTTTTCTAAGAGCCAAAGGCTTTTCTCCCAAAAACATTGAAGAAATCGGAATTTCGAACGTTTCAGATTCGGAAATGCGTGATGTTAATGCTGGACGAATCACCTTCCCTCTTTGGGACAATCGTGGAGCCGTCATTGGATTTAGCGCACGACAAATCATTCGCGACCCCCATTCTGGAAAATACCGCAATTCCCCAGAGACCCCGCTCTTCCATAAAGGGGATATTCTTTATAACTATCATAACGTCACGGAATCCGCTCATCACGATGGATATTGCTATGTTTTGGAAGGCTTCATGGATGTCATGGCCCTTAACAAAGCCGGCCTGCCCAACGCGATAGCCCTTATGGGGGTCGCCCTAACCAAAAATCAGGTCGCCTTATTAAAAAGGCTACGATGTGAAATTCGGCTTTGCCTTGACGGAGATTTGGCGGGGCAAACCGGAATGATTGGAGCAATGGAAGAGCTATCCGCCGCCAACGTCCCATTCCAAATCGTGGATTACGGTAATGACTTGCGTGATCCGGACGATATTCTTCAAGAAGACGGAAAGGATGCCTTGGTTAAGAGGATGCAAACTCTCTCCGACCCTATCGATTTCCAACTTTCATATTTGCTTCACTTCAAAAAAACCAATCGACCAGAAGAGAAGAAGGAAATCATTGAACGTCTTGGTCCTTCCATCATGAGGGAATCGGGCATCGAGAAGGAAAACCACATTGCCAAATTGGCCAAAGCTCTCCAATATGAAGAAAGCGCGCTTCGAATCGTCTTATCTCGAAGCAATCGTCCTGCTGCGCAATCTATCGAGGTGCCTGCATCGCCATCAAAAAGTAGGAACAGTCAGCCTACAGCTCCTTTTCCTAAAGGGCAGGCTAAAGGGTCTCAACGTCTTGATTTTGCCGAAAATACCATCCTCTATTATTTGCTGACCAACAACAAAGCTCGCAAAGATATCCAATCGCGAGACAATCCGTTCTATTCAGAGAATTACAGGCAAATACTGTTCTATTTGCTTCAATATGCCTCCGAAGTTGCCGATGACGGATTTGAGATAGCGGGATTGCTCTCTTTCATCGAAGAAAATGAGCCGACGGCCTCCAACAACCCCATGAGCAACATCATTGCTTCGGTTGCCGATGAACCCCCTACCTTGCCTTATACCCCTTCTTTGCTGGATCGATGCAGCAAAGTGATTGCGGAAGAAAAACAACGGTTAGGGCAAAAGAAACTCATTATTAAAGCGGTGGAAACCGGTGATAGCCGACTAGCCGCATCTGCCTTAAAGGCGTTTGCTGAAAAACGAGGAGAGGAGTGGAAAAAACAAATAAAAGAAAAAGATTAATCGCGGAAACGCGTTCGTGAAATAAGGAGGATCAAAACATATGAAAAAACAAAAAGAAACCATCGTAGATGACGAACTCGACTTCTTAAGCGAAGAAGACGAAGTCGGATCGGAAAAAAAGACAAAGAAGAAAACTGCAGTCCCTAAAATAGAAGAGGCCCCAGAAGAAATTTTCGATGGCGAGGAAGAGGAAGACCTCGCCAAGAAAAAGGCCATCGAAGATATCAAAAAGTTTTTCTTGAAAAAAGGGAAAGAAGAAGGCTCCATCAATGTAGAAGACGTCTTGTTCGAAACGGAGAAATTGGATATTACGGAAGAACAGCTGAGCGATATCATCGAATTTTTCCGCAAAAATAACATCAAAGTGGAATCGGATGAAGACGACGACGACATGGAAGCGGATGTGCCCGCTGACTTGATGGATATGGAACAACAAATCGCCGAAGATGAAGCCGACGCCGAAGTGGAAGGCGATTCGGAATTAAGCGCCGACGAACAAGAAGTCGCCCAAATCTCTGAAGCGGATTTATCCCGCATGTCCATCGGTGAAGTCAAAAACAATGACTGTGTCAAGATGTACCTCAAGGAAATCGGCAAAGTTAATCTTTTGACGGCCGCGGAGGAAACGGATTTAGCCAAACGCATTGTGGCTGGCAATCAGCCCAATGCGACGGAAGAAGAAAAAGAGGATGGCAAACTCGCCAAAGACCAATTAATCACTGCCAACTTGCGTCTTGTTATTTCCATCGCCAAACACTATATCGGCCGTGGCATGCACTTCTTGGATTTGATTCAAGAAGGAAACATGGGCTTGATTAAAGCGGTCGAAAAATTCGATTACACCAAAGGTTTCAAATTTTCTACCTACGCCACTTGGTGGATTCGTCAAGCCATCACCCGTGCGATTGCGGACCAAGCTCGAACCATCCGTATTCCCGTTCACATGGTGGAAACGATTAACAAAATGACTCGCGTTCAACGTCAGCTGGTTCAGGAATTGGGGCGCGATCCCACCGCGGAGGAAATCTCCGAAAAAATGGAGGGACAGCTCTCCCCGGAAAAAATCCGTGACATTCAGCGGATTGCGCTTGAACCGGTGTCATTAGAAACGCCAATTGGCGAAGAAGACGACTCCCATTTGGGTGATTTCATCGAAGATAAAGACGCGGAATCCCCCGAAGAATACACGACAAAAGCCCTTTTGAAGGATGAATTGTACGACATCATGAAAGACTTAACCGACCGCGAAGAAAGAGTTTTGCGGTTGCGTTATGGCCTTGATGACAACCGCCCCCGTACTTTGGAAGAAGTGGGACGCGAATTCGGCGTTACGCGTGAACGCATCCGTCAGATTGAGGCGAAAGCCATTCGGAAATTACGTCACCCGACGCGCGCTAAAAAATTAGGAGATTATCGCGATTCCAGCTTCATCACTGGTTTCTCGGATAATTCCAACGATCGATAAGGAGAAATAATGGCCATTCAGGATACCAAACTTTCAATACAAGGGAATACCAATTCCAGCATTCGTTCTCCCAAAAAGGTAAAAGGGAATCGCCTCAGCCAAAAAGGGGAAGTGGAAAACTATTTAAGCCGGATTACCAATCTTCCTC
This sequence comes from uncultured Bacilli bacterium, assembly GCA_934700895.1. Classification (GTDB taxonomy): domain Bacteria; phylum Bacillota_I; class Bacilli_A; order RFN20; family CAG-826; genus Alloenteromonas. The sequence continues at coordinate 194,121 of CAKUXV010000002.1, read as the reverse complement.
TTTTGACCGAGGAAGAAGAAAAAGCCTTTGGTGAAACAATTCTGAAGGGCCGTAACGCCGACGCTTCGCCGGAAGAGAAGGCTTCCGCTAAAGAGGCGGCAAAACAGTTGGCAAACGGCAATCTTCGCCTCGTTATCTCCATTGCCAAGGAATATACGAATCGCGGATTGCCACTTATCGATTTGATTTCTGCGGGGAATGTGGGCTTATTGCATTCGGCAGAATTATTCGATTACCGAAAAGCTCGTTTCACGACCTATGCAACCCGGGGGATTCGCGACGAGATTTCGCATACGATCATGGCAAATGGCCACGCGATTCGAATTCCCGAAGAAAAAATTCTGCAATATACTCAGGTTAGCCGCGCTAAAAAGCAATTGGAACAAAAATTGATGCGCGAACCCAGCCCCAAAGAAATTGCTGAATCAATGGAAGGGTTTACGCCGGAACAGGTGACATCCCTTTTAAAAATGCCTCTTCAAGTGGTATCTACCGATAACCCTATCGGCCCAGAAAACGACTCCTATTCTCTTCAGGATATGATTCCGGATTCCTCTTCGGATATCGATAAAAGCATCCTTCAGGAAGAAGACGAAAAAACAGTTGCTACCGTTTTGGCGGTGTTAACCGATCGCGAGCGCGAATTTATTCGTTTGCTTTATGGCTTGAATGGAGAAGCACCGCTTTCTCTTCAAGAAGTGGGGGATCGGTATGGAATTAGCCGAGAACGTGTGCGCCAAATTCGAGAAACCGCCTTATCAAAAATGAGAAAGGCTTTAGGAGACGACGATGCCTAAGAAATTATCCAAAAGACTTCAATCTATCGCTAATCTTGTTCCGAAAAATAGTTATATTGCAGATATCGGAAGTGATCACGCGCAGCTTCCGATTTATTTATGTGAAACCGGCGCCGTATCCTGGGCGCAGGCGGTTGAGAATAAAACAGGCCCTTTTTTGCACATGACCCACGCGATTCAAGAAAGCGGCTTAGAGGGGCACATCGATTGCAGCAGGAGCGATGGGATATCCGAACTTAACGAGGGAGTAGACACGGTATTAATCTGTGGAATGGGCGGCATGCTCGCCTGCGATATTCTCGAAGCGCACACCGAAAAATTGTTCCACGTTCAAACAATCATCGTGGACCCCCATAAAGATTTGGTTTCCGTAAGAAAGCGTGTTACTGCACTTGGGTATAAAATCGACGATGAAACCATGGTTTATGAAGATAAAATCTTCTATACCATTATTCGTTTCGTTAAAACGAACTTTCCCGCAGAATACAATAGAAGCGATCTCCTTTTCGGTCCGATTCTTCGAAAGAAACGCGGCGAAGCCTTCGAAGATTGGCTCAAAGTTCAGTTAAAACACGTCAACGACATCTTAAATATGAATTTACCCCGTGAAAAACGGGACTATTATTTGGATTTGTATCGTTTAATTCGCGATGAAAAGAATCGGGTCAGCGTTCCATAGAAGACAAGTAATCGAAACAATCCTTCAAAATAGATGGTGAGGTGGAAGCGCCACTAGAAAGCGCGATTCGTTCATTTTTTCCAAAGGAAATCTTCTTAAGCTCCGCAAGGTTCCTCACAAGGAAGCAGCGGAGATTTTTATTTACGCCAATTTCAAACAATTTAACTGAATTATTGGAGCGAGGGCTACCAAGAACCACCAAGGTAGTAATAGTTTTTGGCAAATCTAGGATCGCTTTTTGCCGTAAGTAGGTGCTTTGGCACTGGGATTTCATCAATTGAACCGAGATACCTTTTGCAGATAAAAACGCCATCGCGGAATCTATTTCCTCTTTGGAGATTGTGGTTTGACCTATGGCGGAATAGACGGCTGAAGTAGGAATATCGGCCCTATTTAGTTCAGGGTGGACCACATCAATAAAAATAGCGTTTGGATTATTAGCCAAAAACGCCTCTGCCTCTAGGTGGCCCTTTACGCCAAAATAGAAGAATGGACCCCCAAGGGAAGACCCGGCCACGCGATTTGCTTCCACAAAAGGACACGTGCAATCCAGCACTTTAAGTTTTTTTTCGGCAGCCCATTTTTCCCAACACAAAGGATGCCCGTGGGCGGAGAAAATGACATAGGAGGCCTCAGGAATGGCCTTCAGGGCCTTTTCTAAATTTTCTTTCCGCTCATCGATAATGTGAATGTGATGGTTTTGGAATTCCAGCATGGAATCTTCATTGTGAACAAGCATTCCAAGAGCATAAATTTCAGCGTTGGGTTGCCTCTTTCTTAACTTTAAAGCAAGGGAGAAGGCCCTTTGCACGCCGGAACAATATCCGTTAGGTTTAAGAAGCAAGACATTCATGCAAGTATTTTCGTTGAGAATCTAGGAAAAATGAAGAGATTTCCTATATAATCGTGCGGTATGAAATCCTTTAAAGAATTTAACTTAAGTCCCGCGTTAACCACCGCACTTGAAAAAATGGGTTACACATCCCCTTCCCCGGTACAGTCTCGGGTCATTCCGAAGGCATTGCAAGGCAAGCGCATTGTTTGCCAAAGCGAAACAGGAAGTGGAAAAACGCATTCCTATTTGATTCCGATTTTGCAAAAGATCGATATGCATTTGCCTCGTTTGCAGTCCATTATTGTTTGCCCTAGCCGAGAATTAGCTCGTCAAGTCTATGACTTCGCCTTTGCTTTTACCCGTTTCTTTCCTACCTTCAAAGTCCGTCTCTTCTCCAGTGAAACCGAAATTGCCCAAAATAAAGAAGGCCAAGCGGTCCCTCCCCAAATGATCGTGGGAACTCCCGGACGTCTAAAGGAATTGCTTTCGCAGGAATACGTTTTTGATTTGCACGGAGTTCGCAGCCTCGTTTTGGATGAAGCGGACATGCTTTTGGAGCTTGGATATTTTCAAGACATCGATGAAATTTATCAAAAACTTCCAGAAAACGTACAGACCATGGTTTTCTCGGCGACCATGAACGAAAATCTCAAGCTTCAATTGGAGAAATACATTGGATCCGAGTTCTTGTACGAGGGGGAAGAGCAAAAAACCAGTTCCCGCGTTGCCCATCATTTCGTCGATATCAGGCACGTTGGCACCGTCGAGGCGTTATCCAAATTTCTCGAAATTCGCCGCCCTTATTTTTGCTTAGTCTTCGCTTCTAAAAAAGAAGATGTCAAATCCATTTACGAAGGATTGAAAAACAAAAAATATTCCGTTACATATTTTTCGGGAGATTTAGACAGCCGAGAAAGAAAGCAGGTCTTGAAAAGAATTCGCGCGGATGAATATCAAATCGTCGTTTGCAGCGATTTGTTAAGCCGCGGCATTGACCTAGATAACGTGACCGATGTGATTTCTGTGGATCTTCCCATGGATCTTTCCTATTACTATCACCGCGCCGGAAGAACGGGTCGTTTTGATAAAACGGGCGATTCTTGGGTTTTCTATAACGTGGATTCCCTTTCTCGTCCCAAAGAGCTTCTCAGCCAAGGCCTCCCTTTTGATTTCTACATCTTAAAGAACGACCGTCTTGAAAAAAACGAATTGGGTCTGGACGCGAAAAAGAAATTCTCCGGAAAGAAAAAATTCTCGGAAGAAGAATTGAAAGAAGTCAAAATCGCCAAGGCGAGAAATTCTTCTAAAACCGTGAAGCCAGGCTATAAAAAGAAGCAAATGCGCGCCGTGGAAAAGGTGAAGAACAAGTACCGCAGAAAAGCCATCCAGAAATCAATCAAAGCCAAAAAGGATGCCCGATACGCACAAAGGGCGAAGCAAAAACTAGAAGGAAAATGATTAAAGTTTCTTCAATTCTTCCATCATGGCGGGGATAATCTCCCCGTCTTTTACTTCCTTCAGAATTTTTCCCTTTTGGAAAATAACCCAACGTCCTTTTCCGCCTGCGCACCCTAAGTCCGCGTGCTTGGCTTCGCCTGGACCATTGACTACACAACCCATGACGGCAACCGTTTTGTTGATGTGGTTTTCTTCCATATAAGATTGAAGGGCTTTGGCGGTCGGAATCAGATTAACCTGGGTTCTCCCACAAGTGGGGCAAGAAATAAAAGTGGGGTAATCGGGTTTTAGCCCTAAATCATGCAAAAGACGGCAGCAGGCCTTAATTTCTTCCTCCGGAGCATCGCTAAGCGAAATGCGAATGGTATCTCCGATCCCGTCCATTAATAAAGGCGAAAGCCCGGCGGTCGAGCGAATAAGTCCTATGTCTTTGGGGCCGGCTTCGGTGATTCCTAAATGAAGGGGGTAAGGAAACCGTTTGGAAATTTCTCGGTAGGCTTCTATGGTTTCCAGAACGTTGCTTCCTTTGGCGGATAGGACTAAGTCGCGAAAGCCCATCTCTTCGAAAATGCCGACGCATTCGGATAAATTGTCCATCAGTTGCATCGCGGACGCTGGACGTGTTTCGTTGGCATTGGCATCTTTTTTTAAAGAACCCGAGTTCACGCCAACACGAATTGGAATCTTTTTAGAGGAACATGCCGAGGCAACCTGCCAAATTCGTTCTTTGGAGCCGATGTTGCCGGGATTAACACGAATAGCATCCGCCCCGTTTTCGATGGCGCAAAGAGCCAATCGATAGTCAAAATGAATATCGGCAATTAAAGGAATGGATGATTCCTTTTTTAAAATAGCAAAAGCCTTGGCGTCTTCTTCGTCTAAAACGGAAAGCCTCATTAAGTCAGCGCCGAGATCTCGACATTTTCGAAGTTGCTCCACTACCAAATCCGTGTGGCTCGTTTTGACGGAGCACATGCTTTGAATCAATATTTTTTCCTGTCCGCCAAGCTGAATGTTTCCAACGTGAACGGGTCTCGTGTCTTTGCGTTTTACCATAACTTCATTGTAATGCGTTTTCGCCCGATTTTGCTTATAGATTTTCCCTTTTTACTATGGTAAACTCATCAACGCTCAATAGAGGGAGAAGAAAAATGGCCAGCAAACGCGATGAAGTCATCTTGAAGTGCACCGTGTGCGGTGAAGAAAATTACATCACCACCCGTAATAAGCACTCTCACCCTGCTAAAATGGAAATCAAGAAATATTGCCACCGTTGCAGGGAAAAGACGTTGCACAAAGAGAAAAAATAAGGCCGAGGCCTTATTTTTTTGTTAAACTAAAGTATGTTGCTTTTCTTTTTAATTACGATTGTTTCTCTGGGGTTTATCCCCCTCAGCTTATTAACCAAGAAAAAAAGAATTCCCGAAGGGATCGGAGCATTTTCTTCATTGATTTTAGGAATGGTTTTCGTTTTTAACTTAACAAGCGTTACCTATCATGCATTTGGCAATCAAAAAGCTTACGAGGCTTCCTTGCAGCAACGTGAAGACTTGATCGCGCGATATAACGATGCCAAAAATGATGAAAATAAGATAACGGAATTGAAACAAGTCGCGAAAGAAATCGGCTGGTATAACGAAGAATTAAGACAAAACAAAGAGATGGCCGGTTCTATTTGGATGAATTGGTATAGTTATTCTTACGCGAGCGAGCATTTCGAAGAACTGGTCATCACGTTATGAACGCTTATAAAGTAACAAACCTCTATGACGGAGGCTTTTGGTCCAATGTTTATTGTCTTGGCGAAGAAGGCGGCCCATGCGTAGTTATCGATATGGGCGATAACCGTTCCGACCGCATTGGAAAATATATTTCCAAACACCATAGTCAATGTCTTGGAATCCTATTAACTCACGGACACTTCGATCACATTTTTGGCTTATCTCAACGAACCGTGAACGATCAAAGGGCGCCCGTTTTTCTTCATGGGCAGGATATTCCTTGCTTATCTTCCCCCAAACGGAACGCGTCCGAAGAATTAACTGGCGAACCCTTTGTTTGGGAGGGGGATATTCAAGAAATATACGATGGATTGGAACTTTTTGAAGGTCCTCTCAGCTGTCAAGTACTTCACACCCCATTTCACACAGCGGGATCGTGCTGTTTTTATTTTTCGTCGTTAGGATTCTGCTTTACGGGAGATACGTTGTTTCATTTGGGCATTGGCCGCGACGACCTGCCAGGTTCGGCCCCACGACTTCGCAAAGACTCTTTAGAAAAATTGAAGCAATTGCCGTCTAACATTACCGTTTTCCCAGGGCACGGCCCGAAAACAACTCTGAAAAACGAGCTGCAATACAACCCATATCTTTCTTCGAAGAAATGGGGCTTTTAACGAATTATAAATTTATTTATAATATCTATCGCGTTTGATACGCTTTTAGGAGTAGAAAAATGATCAACGTTACCGAATTACGCCCTGGCAATTATTTCATTGACGAAGGAAATCTTTATCGTGTTATCGATATCCTTCTTAACAAAACGGCCATGAGAAAAATGGTCGCCAAGGTCAAAGTCAAAAATTTGCGGACCGGAGCCATCACCGAGCTCGCCAGAAACTCGGGCTACGGAGTCGAAGATATCCACATCGACAAGAAAATCATGCAATATCTTTATGATTCTGGCGAAACCCTTGTTTTCATGGATGGCAAGACCTATGAACAAGTCGAGCTCACCAAAAACAATTATGGTGACATCACCCCCTTCCTTGCCCCGAACCAAGAAGTGACCATTGTCTCTTATGAAGATGAGGTTTTGGATGTCCAGCTTCCATCCAAAGTCGCTTTAACGGTTATTGAATGCGAGCCGGGCGTCCGTGGCGACACCGTTTCTAACGGCGGTTCCAAGGATGCAAAGCTCGAAACCGGAATGAACATCCGCGTTCCCCTCTTTATCAACCAAGGCGACAAAATCTCCGTCGACACCACCACTGGTAAATACGACGGGAGGGCCAACTAATGGAATGGAACGTTGGCTGGTTTTGCCTCGTTCTCGCTGCATTGATTTTGGGCCTTGTTGGCGGCTTCTTCGGTGCTAGGGCCATTATCAAAAAGGAAATCCAAAAGAACCCTCCGATCAACGAACAAATGATTCGTGCGATGTATCTTCAAATGGGCCGCAAACCCAGCGAAGCCGACATTCGCAAAATCATGAATTCCATGAAAAAAAACAGCACGCTTTAATGGCGTGCTTTTTGTAATATATAAGAAATAAATATGAGAACTTTTCAAATTTTTATCGACTCTTGCGGCGAATTAAATGCCGAAATGCGCAAAAAATACAACATCGATTATTTTCCGATGATGCTTAATATTGCCGGGAAAGAAGTTGTTGCCTCATTGGATTACGACCAAGGAATCTCTTTTCACGAATTCTATGATTTGATGCGAAACGGAACCCGTTGTTTCACCTCTCAAGTCCCATCCACCACCTTTGAAAAACGTTTCGAGGAATTTGCCGATAAAGGAGAAGATATCCTCTATATATCCTGTTCTAGCGCCTTGAGTGCCTCCTTCGAATGTGGGCGCAAAGTGGCAAGTGAATTCATGAAAAAGCACCCCGAAATGAAAATTGTCTGCGTGGACGCTTTAAACTCTTGTTATGGCGAAGCCATGATGGCGATTGAAGCATCGAAAATGCGCGATGAAGGCAAAACGCTCGAGGAAATCGAATCCTGGCTCCTTGAAAATCGTCTCCGTTTCAATCAATACGCTACCGTGGACGACCTCAAATACTTAAAACAGGCCGGAAGAGTGAAGGCAAGCGCCGCCTTCTTCGGCAATATATTCTCTGTTCACCCCATTCTTATTTCCGACAGCAAAGGAAACAATCTTGCCGTCGCGAAAATCAACGGAAAGAAAAAGGCGCTGATGTATTTGGCAAAAGCGGTCGTAAATTGTGCAGAAGACATCGAAAATCAAATCATCTACGTTTGCCATGCTGACGATTTAAAAGCTGCTGAATTCGTCCGCTCAGAAATTCTTCGCATCTCAAAACCAAAAGAGGTGTATATCGGCTATATGGGGCCCATCATCGGAGCCTCCACGGGTCCTGGTACGATCGGAGTTTATAGTTTTGGCAAGCCCATTGCTAAAATGTTGGAAGAAGGATCCGATAAATAAAAAATGGAAATGATAACCTCGACCCAATGGGATGGAATGTTTTTAAGCGCCTTTAAAAGCCTAAAGCAAAATCTCAATTCCATTAATGAACTCAATGTGTTCCCCGTTCCGGATGGCGATACAGGCACAAATATGGCCGCAACCTTTTCCGGTGGCATCGAAGCGATGAGCCGATGCCAACAAAATTCGGTGGGTGAAAAGGCCAAAACCTTTGCTAACGGCGCGCTTTATAGCGCTCGCGGCAATAGTGGCGTGATTTTGAGCCAGTTTTTCGCTGGCTTAGCCGAAGGATTAGACCGAAAGGAATCCGTTGGGCTTTCCGATTTAATTTTCGCTTTAGAATGCGGCGTTAAAAAAGCTTACACAGCGGTTAATAAACCTGTAGAAGGGACGATATTAACCGTTGCCAGAGTGGCGGAAGAGCAAACAAAGAATCAATTGTCCTCTGTTCATTCCTATGAGGATTTTTTCGGCTCCTTGCAAGCCGAAGCCAAAAAAGCTTTAGACAAAACCCCGGATTTATTAGACGTTCTTAAGGAAGCCAATGTCGTCGATAGCGGCGGCGCCGGACTTTATGTCATCTTTAAGGGGTTTTATGGATTCTTTGCCGGCATTGAAATCGCTGATACCCCTTTTGATGGACCGAAAAACAACATTTCGGAAAATAATGCGAATGCATTCAATGAAAAAAGTGTCATGGACTACGGCTATTGCACAGAGTTTATTTTGCAATTGCTTGAATCCAAATGTAATGTAGTTCAATTTAATCTAAAAGAATTTATTGCTTTTTTAGAAACGATCGGTGATTCCATCGTTGCCGTACAAGACGGAACCAGGGTGAAGGTTCATGTGCACACCAAAACCCCTTGGATTGCGATTGAAAAAGCTTTGTCTTACGGGGAATTCATCTCCTTTAAGATGGAAAATATGTCCATGCAACATAATGAGGTTTTGCTGAAGAGCATCAAAGAAAAGGCAAAACATGCCGTCGTTGCCGTAGCGCCAAGTGAAGAAATAGCAAAAATCCTTTGCGAAAACGGAGCGAATGAAATCATTTTAGGCGGCCAAACAATGAACCCTTCTTCAGAGGATTTCTTAATGGCGTTTGAACGCGCTAATGCTGAATTCATCGTTGTTTTTCCAAACAATTCCAATATCTTGCTCACGGCAAAACAAGCGCAGTCCATGTATAAGGATCCCGAGTCCATATATGTGGCGCCTTGCAAGAGTTTTGCCGTTTGCCTCTCTACCTTGGAAATGCTTGATTGGACCGATCCAAATACCATTCCAGGCCAAATCGAAAATCATTTATCGGAAGTATGCGAAATTTCGTTTACCAAAGCGATTCGTTCCACGATAAATCACGGAAAAGAAGTGAAAGAAGGAGATTTTATTGCAATTTCCGGTCACGAAATCACTGCATCCTCTCCTGATTTTTCCAACTGTATCCAAGACGCTTTTAACAATAATACGAATGTTTCTTGCTGCGGCGTTATCAATGCTTTCTACGGCAACGAATGTTCAGAAGCGGAAAAAGAAGCTCTTCGTACCATCGTTCAAGGTTTGGATATGGTGGACTTAGTTGAATTTGAAGGAATGCAACCTGTCTACGACCTAGTAATATCCTTAGAATAAAATTTTTATAACGATTTGGAAACTTGATGCCTATTGCAATTTCAAATATTTGCAATAGGTTTTTTTGTTCCCGTTTCCAAAAGAAAGAATTTACCAAAGTAGACGATATAATTACACGGATCTTTGTTTTCGATTTTGAAGACGTTACTCAACCAAGCGCAAAAGAAGTAGAAAAGGAACAACTCGTATTAAACACCATAAAATTCTAATGTGTAAATCAATTTTTGTCTAATTTTAAATTTGATAATTGAAATTTAAAAGTTTGTCAATTAAAAACATAGTAATATTCGAGAATATTTCGAATTTTAATTTATTGATTTCAAAGTTTATAAATGCCTAGAAAACTACTAATTATTTACTTTGTCTCTTTGGAAAAAGGATTCTTTGTTTCTGTGTGTTTTTTTAGCCTTTGAATGTTGGATTTATGGCGAACAATCAGCAAAGTCGTGATTATCGTATCCATGATCGCATATTCAAATCCATATTCCAAGAATGGGCCAAAACCAAAATTCCAAAGAAAAACATTCGTGTTAAATGTTTGTGACGGAACGGAAACTTGAATGATAAATACTACCCACGCAACTACCATTCCGATTCCGGAGACAATGATGGATGTCAGCGAAATATATTTTGATTTATGCGCGATGTAAAGGTAAGAAAAACCAGAACAAACAAATTGAATCCAAGAAGTTAGGCAGTTAAGCCCCATAAAGCAAGCGACCGCTTTCCCGCCTTTGAAATGGATGTAAATGGGCCAACAATGGCCAATCGCGGAAAACAATCCCGCCATCCAGTAAAACATTTTCAGCCCACCAACGTGAGCATTCCCCCACGTCGCGCCCCAAGCTAGATATTGTTTTAATGGGCTGAATTCCCCGATGGCCCAAATGACAAAAACTGGGATTAAGGCTTTGATCATATCAAGTATGATGACCAAAACTCCGTATTTTTTGCCAAAGGTTCTCGCCACATTGGTTCCGCCACTATTGTGAGACCCCTTATCCCGCGGGTCTTCGTGGAAGAACAGCTTCCCCACAAGCACGCCCGTTGGAATAGATCCAACGAAATAACCCAGTGCAGCAGCGAACAATCCGTAGAGGACATTAATCGAGATAAGGTTCATAAATCGTTTCCTAACTTATCCATTATGGCGATTTAATGGTGCTTTTCAAACTTTTCATGCGTTATAATACCCCCAGTCATTAGACTGAATATTCACGTATGGTCAACATTGAGGAAGCCGAAAAGCAATATAGCGCGCGTAACATTGAACTTCTTAGCGAGATGGAGGGAGTGCGCAAACGTCCAGGAATGTACATCGGTTCCACCAATTCAACGGGTCTCCACCATTTGGTTTGGGAAATCGTCGATAACGGGGTAGACGAAGCGGTCAACGGGTATGGGGACCGCGTTTCAGTTTGTATCCATAAAGATGGTTCAATTTCCGTAGAAGATGAAGGACGCGGCATTCCCGTCGATATCCACCCCCAAACTGGCATCCCTGCCGTCCAACTGATTTACACCACACTTCATTCTGGCGGAAAGTTTTCTAGCAAAAACTACACAACCTCGGCCGGTTTGCACGGCGTTGGTGCAACCGTCACTAACGCGCTTTCTGAATGGATCGACGTCACCATTTATCGTTTAGGCAAGATTTATCATATTCGATTCGAAGACGGTGGGAAGCTTGTCCAACCACTCGAAGAACTCGGGCCGACCAAAAAACATGGGACCTTGGTTCGTTTTAAGCCGGATAAAAGGATTTTTTCCACGGTCGAATTCAAATGGGACACGATTTATAACCATCTGCAGGAAGAAGCTTTTTTGCTTAAAAAGGTTCATTTTTTCCTCAAGGATGAACGTACCGGCCTCAATCACGAATTCTTCTACCCCCAAGGTCTTATCGAATACATCAGCGTTTTAAACCAGAACAAGAAGCCAATAGGCGGGGTCATCGGTTTTGACGATGAAACTTCGTCTATTCGCATGGAAGTTGCCATGCAATGGTGCAACGAGGATTACAACGAAAACGTCTATTCCTATGCGAACTCGGTCCGCACCCATGACGGTGGCACGCATGAAACGGGCCTGAGATTGGGCATTACACGCGCCGTTAATGATTGGGCTCTCCAAAACGGCGTAATCAAAGAGAACCAAAAACTGGATGGTACCGACATTCGTGAAGGCTTGACAGCCATTATTGCCGTTAAAATTCCCGAAGATAAGCTCGAGTATGAAGGGCAGACCAAAGGAAAACTGGGAACCCCGGAGGCAACCTCCGTTGTAAACGATTTTGTTTACAGCAATCTCGTCCATTATCTTGCTGAGCACAAGGATTTTGCGGTGGATTTGGTGAAGAAGTGTCAAGCATCTAAAGCTGCTAGAGACGCAGCGAGAAAAGCAAAACAGGCCGCAAGAAGTGGAAAAACAAAAAAACAAGATTTCATTATCTCCGATAAGCTTGCCTCAGCGCAGAGCAAGGATTATCGAAACAACGAGCTCTTTATCGTAGAAGGTGACTCCGCGGGCGGCTCTGCAAAATCGGGCCGTGACCGCATGCATCAAGCCATTCTCCCCCTTCGCGGGAAGCCGCTCAACACGGATTCCGTTACAATGGAGCGTATGCTGGCCAATACGGAATTTTCCACGATTATCCAAACTATCGGAGCGGGAGTCGGTGCGAATTTCGATGTGGAAGATAGCCATTATGGCAAAATCATCATCATGACTGACGCCGATACAGACGGTGCTCACATTCAGATTTTGCTTTTGACCTTTTTCTATAATTATATGAAACCGCTTATTACCCACGGAATGGTCTACATTGCCTGCCCCCCTCTTTATCGCGTTTATAAAAAAAGCGATCCGGCGCATAAATTTGTATACGCTTGGGACGACGAATCCTTGGAAGAGGCCAAAAAGAAAATCGGATCAGGGTATGGAATCAACCGCTATAAAGGGTTAGGCGAAATGAACGCCGATCAGCTCTACAACACCACCATGAATAAAGCCACGCGTAAATTATATAAGGTTACCATTGAAGATCCCTTAGTGGTTGAAAAGCGTATCAGCATCCTCATGGGGAACGATCCTTCGCAACGTCGGGCTTGGATTGAAGAAAACGTCTCCTTTAACGAAGAAGACACATTCATTAAAGAGGTTAAGAAATAATGGCGAAAAAAAGGAAGGACGAAACTCCGGAAATCGTAGAAAACCTCGTGCCATCCACTTTGGATGACCTAATGGGGGATCGTTTTGACATCTATGCTAAAGATGTTATTCAAGATCGCGCGATCCCTGATGCTCGAGATGGTTTGAAACCGGTTCAACGCCGCATTGTTTTCGCCATGTGGAAAACGGGAAACACCATCGATAAACCAACCAAAAAATGCGCGCATATCGTAGGCGAAGTCATGGGTAAATATCACCCGCATGGCGATAGCTCCATCTACGACGCCCTCGTCCGCATGTCCCAAACCTGGCGCGTTCGCGCTCCGTTAATCGACTTTCAGGGCAATAACGGCTCTATGGACGGAGATCCTGCCGCGGCTTACCGTTACACGGAAGCCCGCTTGGCCGCACTATCCCAAGAATTGATCCGCGATATCGATAAAAATACCGTCGACATGGGTCTTACTTTTGACGACACCGAATTCGAGCCTCAGGTTTTGCCCTGCCATTTCCCCAATCTTTTGGTTAATGGCTCCAGCGGAATCGCCGTTGGCATGGCCACCGAAATCCCTCCGCACAATTTGGGCGAAGTGACTTCTGCGATCATTTATCGAATTCAACACCCCAATTGCCCCATCGAAACCCTAATGCGCTTCGTTCCCGGACCGGATTTTCCTACCGGTGGAATCATCTATGAGTCGCAAGGGTTAAGCGATATTTATCTTACGGGACGCGGGAAAATCGATGTGGCGAGCAAAACGTCTATCGAAGAAGCAAAAGACGGAACGAGCCAAATCATCATCACTGAAATCCCCTATGGGGTTAATAAATCCCAACTCGTCTATGCAATCGATAAATTGCGTCATGACAAAACGATCGCTGGCATCGATGAAGTTCGCGATGAAACGGATAAAAGCGGGCTTCGCATCGCCGTCGACATCAAAGAAGGCTTCAAACCGGAGTCGATTTTGGCTTATCTCATGCAAAAAACGCAGCTGCGTTCCTCTTATACGGCCAATATGGTCGCCATCGTCAATGGCCGACCGCAAGTCATGAACCTTCTTTCGTATTGTGACACGTATATCGCTCATCAAGTCGACGTGGAAACCAGGCGTTGCCAATTCGATTTGAAGAAGGACCTTGCTCGACTCGAAATCGTGGATGGCTTGATCCGAGCGAGCGACCTCATCGATCAAATCGTCCGCGTCATCAAACGCAGTCGCGACAAAGCGGAATCCAAGGTCAACATTGCGGCAGAATTCGGTTTTACGGAAGCTCAAAGCGAAGCCATCGTCATGATGCCTTTATATAAACTAAGCAATTTTGATGTGGAAACCGTTTTGGACGAAAAGAAACGCTTAGACCTCGAAATTGCGGATTTGAAAGAAACTTTGCGGAATCCCGATAAGATGAATTCGCTTATTATTTCTAGTTTAAGGGCCATCGTGAAACGCTTTGACACGCCTCGGAGAACGGCTATCGAAGAAGAGGACGTTTCCATGCGTTCCATCAACCAAAGGGACTTGGTAGCCAAAGAAACCGTGGCTGTCGCGGTAACGCGCGATGGATACATCAAGCGTTCCTCCCTTGCGTCTTGGCGTTCCAGCGGCGGAGCCAACGGAGAATTGCCCGGCCTTAAAAATGGCGATACCCTTATTTTCGACGGTCAATGCGATACCACCGATTGGCTGCTCGTTTTTACCTCGAAAGGCAATTTCCTTTATATTCCTGTCCATTTGATCAAAGCCAATAAATGGAACGATGAGGGTATTCACGTCAATTACGCCATTTCTCTTCCAGCGGAAGAAAAACTGATTCGCGCCTTTGCGGTACGGAAATTCCGCGATGATCTTTTCATTGCCCTCATTTCCAAAAAAGGTCAAATCAAGCGCACGAAGCTATCCTCATTCCAAGTATCCCGCTTCAATCGACCGATTCGCGCCATGCGTTTGCTCGGAGATGACGAAGTGGTGGAGGCCGTTTTAACAAGCGGCAACAGCGACCTTATGATTTTCAGTGATACGGGGCTTGCCAGTTTCTATAACGAAAATGAAATCGCCTACAGTTCCACCAATTCGGCCGGGGTAAAAGCCGCCTCTTTCCGGGGAGGTTTAGTGGCAGGCATGCTTTCGTTCCTCCCGGATGAAAACGACAAATTGTTGCTAGTTACGCAGTTAGGCAATATTCGGGTTGCCAGCTCGAACAACGTGACGAAAACGGGGCGCCTGAATAAAGCAACCATCCTTTTCAAATCGTTTAAGAACGAGCCTCATTTCCTGGTCTACGCCCAGAAAGCGCCGGATGTGGAACCGCCTTACACTCTAACGGCCACCCTTAGCAATGGCGATCTTGCCTCGATTACCTTTGAGGACTTCTATTTAACCCCCATGGATAAATACGCCAAAGGCAGCTCCATCAAGCTTCCAAAAGGAGTTACCGTAGCCTCTATTTTCACCAAGGATTCCACTCTGATTGACGATTCGATGGTCAGTTATCACGTTGAACCCGTCGAAGAAGAAAAAGAAGAAACTCCGTCTTCGGAATCAGAAGAGGGAACGGAACAAAAATCGAAAGGGCCGGAAAAATTTGAGCAAATCTCCATATTCGGGGACGGCGACTTCTAAAAATCGAGCCATTTTCTTGTCTTGCCCGCATTTACGGAAGAAGCAAATCCTTCTACAATGTCTTTATGAAGAAATCACTCCCCTTCGCCCACGCTAAGTCGCTATTCGAAGTTGACCCCTCTTTCTTCGAAAGAATCGGGGTTAAAGTCCTTCTTTGCGATTTGGACAATACCTTAATCCCCTACGGGAGAAATGAACCAAGTCCAGAGCTTCTCGCCTACAAGAATTCCCTCTCAAAAATCGGAATCCAAATGGTCGTTTGCTCCAACGGAAGGGGCAGAAGAGTTTTAGAGGTTTCTCAAAAAGCCGGTTTGGAAGCCCACGGCTGGATGAAAAAACCCTTTAAAGGCCCCCTTATTCGATTGATGAAAGAAAAAGGATGGAAGCCTAACGAGGTATTGCTAGTAGGGGACCAAATCCAAACCGATGTTCTATGTGGAAATCGCGCAGGGATTCGAGTCTTATTGACGGAGCCTCTTGGGATTAACGAGCCCCTCTGGACCAAATTCAATCGACTTTTCGACAAACCAAAACGAAAAAAGATGTTTGCCAAACACTGGATCAAAGAATGGGAGGAGATCGAAGCATGAGCAAATTAAACATCGTGCGCCGCTGTTACAATTGCGGCGCCATCCTTCAAACCGATGACAAGGAAGCGGAAGGCTATGTTTCTCCAGAGGTCATCAAAAATACCAATGCTTTGGTCGTTTTTTGTGATTCGTGTTACGCAAAGCAACGCTACAATTTCAGCAAGCACGAACTAACCTGTTCCGACGAATATTTGTCGATGCTAAAAGATGCTCGCGCCAGCGATGCCTTGATTGTCTGCGTTATCGACTTATTCAGCTTCGAAGCCGGATTCCCCAAAGATGTCGTCGACATTATTTCGGATAACCCCGTTCTTGTCATCGCGAATAAAAGAGATCTTTTGCCCACGGATGCCGACGACCAAAAATTAAAAGAATACGTCGCCCATCGTTTCCGGGTATCCAAGATTTCCGTGGATGCCAGCGACGTCGTTTTAACCTCCCTTACGGGCATGGCCGACATCTCGTCTATCACCAAAGAAATCGGGAAGAGACGCCTCGGACACGATGTCTATCTTATTGGGGCATCCAACGCGGGAAAAACTCTTTTCCTTTCTTCGTTTTTACGAAGCTACAAGAACAACACGTTCAATAGCGTTGTGACGGCCAAATACCCGGGAACATCGATCCGCGTTATGCAAATCCCCCTGGATTCATCAACCTTTATTTACGATACTCCGGGGACACCAACCGACAATTCGATGACGCATCTTCTTAGCGTGGATCAAGTTCGTCTCGCCTATCCTTCCGAGCCGGTAAAAGGGCGCACTATCGCCCTGTCGGCGGGGGAATCCCTCTGCATTGGGGGGCTAGCTCGAATCGAACTGGTCAAAGGAGACAAAACACCCATCACCTATTTTGGATCCAAAAACGTCAAATTGGCTAAAACCCGTTCCAAGCACGCCGAAGCCGACTTTTTCCAAATGATTCAAAAAGGATTTTTGTTCCCGCAAAGCCCCATCTTGCTTGGACCCGTGGATTTTGCAGCCTATGAATTAGTCGTCGACGAAACGGGTAGCCGAGACATCGGAATCGAAGGATATGGTTGGATCGGATTCCGCGGAAAGAAACAGACCTTCCGAATTTTTGTGCCCAAAGATGTCGCGATTTACACCAGCCGTTCGAAAATTCCTGCAAAAAAATGAGGACCTATCACCATGTTAAAACCCTATCAAAAAGCTTATCTAAAGAAATTGGCCAATCCTATTTCCCATCGTTATTTAATCGGGAAAGGCGGTTTAGACGATAAGTTCGTTGCCGAACTAAACGATGCGCTAGAAGCTCGTGAGCTTATTAAAGTCGGCATTTTGCAAAACGCATCCTGCGAGCCGAAAGAAATCGCCGAGGAATTGGCGGAACGCCTCAATGCCGATCTCGTTCAAATCATTGGACGCGTCATGGTTTATTATCGCAAATCGAAAAAGAACCCAAAAATCGTCGTCCCAGTTCGCGATTAACCTAATTTGGAATGGAATCTCTCATCCTTTACGGTGGAACCTTTGACCCCATTCACAACGGTCATCTGCGCATCGCGCGAGCGACAAGCTTAACGCTAAACGCCGATGTCATTTTTGTTCCCAATGCCAATCCGCCAGGCAAAAAGCCAATTGCCTGTTTTTCCGATCGCTTAGAAATGCTGAGGGATGCGTTGAAGGAAGACGGGTCAACATCCTTTTCCATTTCTTTGTTCGAGTCCGAACTAACTACAGAACCACATTACTGGATCGACACATTACGCTATTTCAAAACCCGCTATCCGAAACGAAAACTGTTTTTCATTATCGGCGCGGACGAAGCTAATCAATTTTCTTCTTGGAAATCTCCGAATGACATTTGCAAGCTCGCCACCCCCATTTACGTGCCGCGAACCGGAATTGAGGTTCAGGACGCGGCATTGCAGAAATATGGCATTCGGCGTTTGCCCTACGAAAAATCAGGGGACGTAAGCAGTTCGGAAGTACGTCGTCTTCATTCCTTGGATATTCCGCTATCCGTCCGAAATAACATTGAGAAAAAACATCTTTATTACATTAACGATATTTCCAAGATGCTTTCGGCTCATCGTTTATTGCATTCGATCTCCGTTGCCCGCTTAGCCTACGAAATCGCATACCGGAACCATTTGCGCAATCCCAAGTTTGCCTATATCGCTGGATTGCTCCACGATATTGGAAAAGACGTACCCAAAGAAAAAGAAAACTCGTTCATGAAAGAACATTTTCCAGAAGAGAGCCTATTCCCAGAGTGGACCTACCATCAGTTTATTGGAGCGGAGATTGCCAAAGAAAAGTTCGGAATCGAACAAGAAGAGATTTTGGATGCAATCCGGTGCCACGCAACTGGAAAGCCTCACATGACTCGCTTGGCCAAAATCATTTATTCAAGCGATAAGATCGATCCGCTGCGAGGTTACGATTCTAGTAAGTTAATCAAAGCCTGCATGAAGGATTGCTACCAAGGATTTATTCGCGTCTTGGAGGCGAATAAAATATATTTGGAAGGAAAGGGTTACCAAATGGATAATCCCTTAACCGAAGCCTGCATGAAGTTGTATCTAGGAGGAAAATAAAAATGAAAGAGCAACCAAAGGAACTTACCATTGCCGTCAATACATTGGAAGAGCACAAGGCGGAAAACATTCAAGTCATCGAAGTGGAAGATTTGAATCCGTTTTGCTCCTATTATGTTTTGGCGACCGCTCCAAACGTCCGCGCGTTAAAAGCGAATTTCGATTATCTCGAAGAAGCGTTTTTCAAGAATGGGATTGAAATGCCAGTTTCCGATGCTGAAGAGGAATCCGGTTGGGTGATCCTTCAAGGTGGTGATGTAATCGTTCACGTTTTCCTAGCGGAAATGAGAGAAAAAATCTCCTTGGAGAAACTCATCGAATCCATTCGTGAAAAGAACAAAAACAAAGAAAAAGAAGATTAAAAATCCAACAAATCACAGCCGCAAAAATGCGGCTTTTATTTTTTTAAATATGCAACTTCGTATAATGTCCATTATGTTAAGTAAAAGAATAAAATATAAGACCATTCAACGTTTTTTATTTGATAAAATACAACGACTAAAGAATTTAACACTTAAATTTTAATTGAGTTATCCACTTTCTAACAATTACTAAATAGCTACTAATTTCTATTTTTAATATTTGCCTCGTTTTCCCTCTTATATATTTGGCAATCTAGAACGTTTTCTTCCTAGTACTGCTTCCGCTTTTTCTAGGAAAGAATTTTTTTATAGGCTTATCTTCCGCCTAATAACCTTAAGCTCATAGTTTGTTTATATGCAACACGCTTATCTGATTAAGTTTCCGTTTTGTAATTGCAAGAAATAACAAACAATATAAAAATTGGAAAACAAGCCATTTAATTGTTTTGAACCCAAATCAAAAAAACGATGGAGGTATTTTAGTTTTCATGAATGTCGGTTCTCGATGAAACAAGGCTTAAAATGATGTCAGCCAAAGCAACCATTCCTAGGGCGATTAGACTATAGGGGATAATGTTTTCCACTTCTCCGTTAATCTGACTGTTGGAGATTAATCCCCCCAAAGACGGTTTGGAATTGGATGTCGCGCAAAGGATCTCAGACATGATTAAAACCTTAACGGATAGTCCAAAGCTTTGAATCGCGCCCAAACGAATATAAGGGGCGGCATCGGGCCAGCGGACATAAATTACTGCCGAGATGGTGTTCCTTCCGCATTCTAAGTCCAACGCCTCTAGCAATTCACTCGAATCGTTTTTCAAGCCCTTTAAAACAGATTCATAAATCAATGGAAAAGCGACTAGAAATACTAACGCGCAGGGAATAAACGTAATCGCATTTCTCGATTTTGGAGTAAAGAAAATCCCGATAAATAGCAAAACGGCCGCAGCAGTTGGAATAGTTCGGCTTAGAACTATCCACGGTTTTAGGATTTTCTCTATTCTCCAGAAACACGCCCCCAGCGTCCCCAAAACAATTCCTATGCCATAGGAAATTGAAAAGCCGATCAGTAATCGCAATAAAGTCCAGCCAATGGCAGTCCAATTCCTTTTCGCCTCATTGGGTGAAAAAAGAAAAGCAAACGCCTTTGCAAACGCTTCGTGGGGATAAGGAAAAACCATATTCCCGTTCTTTTTTAGAAAATAGGAAATGAGGAACCATGCAGCAATAATCAAAAGAATGCCAATAAGAATATAGACAATGCGATCGGAACCTTTTTTACTGTTTTTCCTCTTCAAAGGTTTATCTCCAACTCAAAATGCTGTTCTCGCCAAATGTCGGAAGGCCCAAAGCCATTTGAAAATCATTGGCCATAGCCAGCAAGGACATGGAATCCGTGCCACAACTCGAATAATGCAATTTATTAGAACCGTTTTCAATAAGCGACTTCACTAAATTCGAGGACGGGAATCCGAATCTCTCCGTCAAGGACATTCCTTTTTCTTCGTAGGAGGAAACGGCTTGCACGACTTTAGAATCGCCGAGGCGAACGGATTGAATGTTAGATTGGATTTCATTTAGCCAGTCCATCGTTTCTGAGGGATGCTCCGAATAGGTTCGGTCACGAACAAATAAGGCAGCTGCGGGTACCTTGACTCCGCTATGGTTGGAAGCAAAATCCGCTTGAAGATCGCTGATAACGTGCAAGGTTTTGTTTTGGGAAGCAAATTTTTGCTTCAATAAGGTTAGAGCGGGCTCGGCAACGACGTAAAAATCATAGGCTTCAGGATTACTAAGCAAATTCTTTTGAACCACATCGACGCCGGTCTCATAAACGATTTTTTCATCGGGAGAGCTTCCGTTTGAATATTCTCCCCATTGAAAGGTATTTGCCGCGACATCGCGGAAAAGGACCGATGCGGTACCACTTGCAACAAAAGCATCAATAATAGGCTTATTTTCTATTTTTTTTGCCTCGTCCTTATCGTACTTAGCCGAAACCAAATAGAAAGAGCCTTCGTTGATCCAACTGGCCAAGCGATAGGGGCGCCCTTGCTTTTCGATAAGGTTTAACCCCGTGATGCCGTCGAAAACAATCGCATCATAGGAGGCGGAGGCAAAGGCAGCGGGAATAAGCGCCGCAGGCGTAGAGGTGGATACCCAATTGGCATTTTCCGCTTCGCTGTAGAAGGCCAAAGTCGGCGAACCCGTAGGAGAAAGCCAGGTTAATTCATAGGAATTCGTCTTCGCTTCTCCGCAAGAAAATAGCAGGCTTCCAAAAGCCGCTACGAAAAGTGCCTTGGACTTCTTCATTCAAAAATCTCCTTAAGAGGCTCTCCGATAAGGTCATCGTTTTTCTTAAGATTGAAATTCTCTAAAATCGTCGCGCCCATCACCCCAAAGGTCGACGCTTCTTCCAATTGGCGACCCTTCTTGAACGATGGGGAGTAAATCAGCAAAGGAACCTTTTCGCGCGTATGGTCCGTTCCGTGGAAAGTAGGATCGTTACCGTGGTCGGCCGTAATCATGAGCAAATCGTCATCGCGCATATATGAAATGAATTCTCCCACTCTCTTATCGAAAGCTTCTAGGGCCCGGGCGTAGCCAATCGGATTTCTGCGGTGGCCAAACTCACTATCAAATTCGACTAGATTGACGAAGCAAATACCGGTGAAATCTTTATTTTTCAGTTGATCAATCGTTTTATCCATGCCATCTTCATTGGAGACGGTATGCTGCGTTTCCGTAACCCCTTTTCCGTTGAAGATATCGCAGATTTTGCCCACGCAAGACACGGTAAACCCGTTTTGCTCAAGGATATTCATATCCGTATCTTCTTCCGGGGAAAGCGCATAATCGTGGCGGTCGCCCCCAACGCGGCGGAAATCATCTTTATTGGTGCCAACATAAGGACGGGCAATGACACGGCCCACCTTCCATTCCGGTTTCATGCAAAGACGACGAGCAATTTCGCAGCAACGATACAACTCTTGCAAACCTGTAGTTTCCTCATGCGCAGCGATCTGAAGAACGCTATCGGCGGACGTATAAACAATCAGGGAATTTTCTTTCATTTGTTCTTCCCCGAGGACACGCAGGATTTCGGTTCCGCTGGAAGAGTAATTGCCAATAAGCTTATGTCCAGTTTCTTTAGATAATTCGTCCATCAGCTCTTTGGGGAATCCGGTCTCGGTAAAGGTTTGAAACGGTTTCACCGTATTGACGCCCATCATTTCCCAGTGGCCAGTCATGGTATCTTTTCCCCGGCTTGTTTCTCGGCAGGTCAAACAATAGGCGTTGGGGTGATTGACCTTGGAAACTCCGGGGATATCATCCAAATCGCCTAATCCCATGGATTCCATGAAGGGGACATGAATTTGCCCAACACTTTCCGCGGCATGTTTCCATGTATTGGAGCCGCAATCTCCAAATTCTGCGGCATCGGGTTCCTCCCCGACCCCCGCACTGTCGGCAACGATTAGAAAAATTCGTTGAAATCGGTATTTTTTGCTCATAATTTTCATTTACTCCCTTACAAATTATATCCTATTTTCGGCTTCCGTATTTAGAATACGCATCCATAATCCTTCGTTCGGAAACGTGGGTGTAAATTTCCGTGGTTTCCAGATGAACGTGGCCAAGCATTTCTTGAACGGCGCGAAGATCGGCTCCATTTTCGAGTAAATGCGTGGCAAAGCAATGACGCAAGGTATGGGGGCTGACGTTTTTATCGATTCCTGCATCTAATGCATATTTTTTGACTTGCATAAAGAAATATTGCCGGGAAATCGCTTCTCCGTTTTGGTTAAGAAAAAGATAGGCACTGCGTTTCTTTTTGGAGCGGGAAAGAAATTGCCTCCTCGGCCCCTCTAAATATTTTTTTAAATAGCCTATGGCAAAGTCGCCAATCGGTACGGTTCTTTGTTTTTCGCCTTTCCCTTTTGCCACGGTAACGAGGCCGTTTTCGAGGTTTAAATTAGACAATTTCAAACTACAGAGCTCGCTGACGCGAAGTCCAGTCGCATACATGGTTTCGAGCATTGCCCGATCGCGGACTCCCGAAGGACTATCCTCATTAGGCTGCTCCAGCAGGGCCTCCACTTCGTCAAAATTTAATACAACGGGAATTCGTTTTTCCCCTTTTGGGCGCGCGATTTTGTCTACGGAGAAGGAAACGTAACCTCTTCGAGAAAGAAAGCGATAGAAACCATAGAGGCAAGAAAGGCGACGGGCTATCGTGGAAGAGGCCCTTTCTTTCATCCCCTGTTCGATGGCAAAGTCTTCGAAATCATCCGAATTTAAATCGCCGAGAGTTTTTTTATCGGGGAATGTTTCAAAAAAAACTTTTAAATCATCTCGGTAGCACTTTAAGGTGGAGGCTTCGCGTTCAACGCTCACGTAAAGCAAATATTCTTCAATGGCTTCGGCGATTTCCATCTTATTTTCCCTTGGCTTGACTTGCCCGCGTTAAATAAGGCCCGTCCATTTGGCGATTCAGCTCTTCGATCAATAATTTGGTCGCATCTTGCTCTTCGAAGGAGGAGTAATTCCAAAAAGACATTTGAACGTTTTGTTTGGCACGATCATCCAATTTGGACAACGCAATGCTAACCAAACGGAATTTAAACGATTCTCCCTCCCCAACAAAATTCGAATAAAGTTGTCGGGCAATTCGATACAAATCATGTTCGCTGAATATTGGATAATCAAAGGTCTCGGATTTCAAATGCATCTTAAAATCGGTATCTTTTAAACCCAAAGACACGGTTTTGCCCACCTTACCCGTTTGGAGAGCACGAATGGAGACGGCATGGCACAACTGCTTAATGGTTTCTTCGACTTCAGAGAATGAATTCGCGTCATGAAGAAGGGTTTCAGCACAGCTGATGCTTTTCGCGTCTTCAGCCTCTCCACTGACCGTATCGTCCCCATATCCAGAAATCCATTCTTTTGCCGTGGAAGCGAACTTTCCAAGAATCTTTGCGGCGGGGGATTCGTTATTTTGCAAAGCAGCATAGAGATCGCCGATGGTTTGTATCCCTGCTTCTTTTAAAGTTGGCGCGGTTTTCTTCCCGATTCCCCAAAAGGATTCAATGGGTAGCGGATAGAGGAGAGCTGGGATATCACGCCGACGTAGCAAAACCAATCCCATCGGTTTTTTCATGTCGCTAGCCATTTTGGCCAGCCATTTCGTCGGAGCCACTCCAATGGAGCATTTTAACCCTGTTTCGTTTTGCAATCCCAATTGAAATAAACGCAACGCCTCGATAGGATCTTTTTTGGAAGACAAATATTCGGTCATATCGACAAACCCTTCGTCGACGCTGGCTTTTTCAACCAGGGTCGAAAAGCGAGATAAATAACCGAAAAAGCTGTGCGACATCACTCGATAATAAGAAAAATCCGGATGAATAACTTTCAAATTCGGGCATTTCTCTAATGCTTGAAAAGTCGGTTGGCCGCTATGAACCCCATATTTGCGTGCGCAATAGTTCGCCGTCGAAACAATTCCGCTACGGCCTTTGTCTCCGATTGCTACCGGGACATTGGCCAAAGAAGGGTCGCGAATCTCTTCGCAAGTGGCAAAAAAGGCATTCAAATCAACATGAACGATGATTTTAGCCATGCTTAACGCTCCCAAGGATTTGTTCCAAAACCTGGTCCGGGTCTAGTTGGAGTTCCTTTTCTTGTTCGCCTCGCGTAGGCGAAAAAGGAATAAAGGAATTAGGGACGCAGAAACTTTTCACCTTGCCCTGGTATCCTTTTTCCATGAGATCGGAAAAAATGGAGGAACAAAACCCCTCTTTAGTGCCATAGGCATCGTAAATAAAGATTTGCTTATAAGGTAACAGTCGATCGATTTCTTCTATGTTATAGTCGTTTAGGAACAAAGGGCACGCTATTTCAATATCCATTCCAGAATTCCTTATTTTTTCCGCCATGGTATTTGCCTTAGGCCCAACGCACAAAAGGATAGTTTCTTTGGCAGAAGTTAAACCATAGAAATGAAAACGGCCAATTTCCAACGGGTTCTTATAATCCACAGGTTCGGGAATCGCGTCTTCACAGGTAATTCGAATGGCGGTCACTCCCTTTTGCTTAAAACTTTGATGGAATAAAAATTCAGCTTCTTTCTCGTTGGAAGGCATCCAAACGTGCGTATTCGGAATGCTTTTTAAATAGGCTTCATCATAAATTCCCTGATGAGTATCGCCGTCTTTTCCGACTAAGCCGCACCGATCCAACAAAATCGTTATGTTAGCGTCCATACGAGCACAATCGTGGCTGATTTCATCGTAAGCTCTTTGCAAGAAAGTGGAATAAATCGATAAAATTGGGTGAAAGCCGTTCAGGGATAAGGCACCGCAGAACGTTGCCGCGTGCTCCTCGGCAATACCACAATCCACGCATTGTTTGGGAAATTTCAAAAACACAGGCTGTAATCGACTCCCGAAAGAAGTCGCGGGGCAAATCAGCATAGAGTTCGGGTCCGAACAAAGTCTTTCTTCGACAAGCTTAGAAAAAAGAATTTGCCATGGCAAGGAAGGAATTTGGACGGCTTCCGCGTTTGAATCGTTGATTTTGAACTGGCCAGGCGCATGCCAAAACCCGGTTTTATCTATTTCAGCAAGTTGGTATCCTTTGCCTTTAAGAGTCTTGCAATGAATTAATGTAGGTTTCGTCGTCCTCTTGGCTTTCTCAAAAGCTTTATCTAATTCTTTTATATCATTGCCATCAATGGGCCCAATATAGGTAAATCCTAGGTTTTCAAAGCCGTTAAAGGAGATCAATTTTCTTTTAAGCGCGTTTTTAACATGATAGGAAAAATCGTAGATCTTCTTCCAAAATCGTCCTTTACTCGCCTGTTCGCGGAAACTTTTCTTAAATGAATTATAGGTTTTGGCTGAACTAATTTTGCGGAAAAAGCTTTTAGCACCGCCAACGCTAGGGGCAATAGACATTCCGTTATCGTTGAGAACGACGATGATTTTGGATTGACTGCCCCCAATGGCGTTCAATCCCTCAAAAGCCAAACCATTAGCAATCGATGCATCGCCGATTACTACGACGATTTGCTCATCGCTTGGGCCGTTTATATCTCTTGCATGGGCGAAAGCCAAAGCTGCGCTTAGCGAATTCGAACTGTGTCCAGCATCGTAACAGTCAAAAGGGGATTCATTTCTTTTTTGAAATCCTGCAATACCGTTTTTACGAAACAGAAACTCAAGGCTTCTTCCACTTAATATTTTGTAAGCATAACATTGATGACCCACATCAAAGATAACCTTGTCACTTGGCAAATCAAAATTCCGAAATAATCCGACACAAATCTCAACTGATCCTAAATTGGAAGACAGGTGTCCACCGCTAGTGGAAACCGTATCGATTATTTCCTTTCTTAAATAATCACAAAGGAGAGATAGTTCAGGGTATGTTAAAGTTTTTACCAATTTTTGGTCTTTAAAATCGTTTTCATTAAAAACACGCTTGGTTACACACTTTTTCATACTAATAAAATACTAATATTTAACTTTTAATCTACTTTATCTTCAATTAGTTTTTCCGCTTTATCAATTTGAGAATTCAGGATAGCAATTAAATCCTTTGCCTCTTTATAAAGGCTCATAGCATCCGCTAAAGGCAAAACATTTCCGTTCATTTTAGCTGCGATTTCGTTCAGCCTATTTAACCCTTCTTCAAAGGTGATTTCCTTTTCATTATCCATATGTTTCTCCTCATTTTACAATGGAAACTAATTCTCCATCCGCTAGCATTGTTTTAATTTCATCTCCTGAACGAACGTTTTGTTTGTCCTTTAGAATATTCCCCGAAGAATCCAAGGTCATCGTATACCCTCGTTCCAACACTTTCTTGGGATCCATCGCATTAATTCGTTCAAATGCAGACGTTGCTTCTGCTTTCCAAGACATGATTTTTCGTCCATATCCATTGTAAACGGATTGCTTTAGCAACTCAATTTGACCTCTTTTGTTTTCATAAACGGCTTTTAGGTTGGTAAAGCAAGGCTTATGGGAGAGTAAATCGACTTCCCCTGCCTTCTTTTGAATGCAGGAAGAGTATAGTGCCGTCAAATTTCTTTGCAAATCATCCAAACGTAGCCGAACCTCATCTTTATTGGGAACGGCTGCCACAGCGGCTGCTGTGGGGGTAGAAACCCTTTTATCCGCGGCAAAGTCCGTTAATGTAATGTCCACCTCGTGTCCAACCGCAGAAATAACCGGTACTCGGCAAGCAGCAACCTTGCGAACCACCATTTCATCGTTAAAGGCCCCAAGATCTTCGCTAGATCCGCCACCACGTCCCACGATTAAAACATCGATGGGGGAGTTTTCTGCCTCGGTAATTGCTCGAATAATATCTTTGGGAGCATCATTCCCTTGAACCAAGCTTGGAAAAACATAAATTTTCGCGACTGGCCAGCGATTCTTTAAGTTGGTTTCAATATCTTTAAGGCCTGCGCTATGAAGCCCGGCCACAATGCCAACACTCCGCGGAAAAGATGGAATATTACGCTTTTTCGCGGGGTCAAAGATCCCTTCATTTGCTAGTTTTTTCTTTAGTTCTTCTAATTGAAGCAACGCTAAACCTACTCCGCTTTTTTCCATTGAAATTACGCTAAGCTGGTAATTTCCTCGAGGCGGATATAACGTCAAACGACCAGCCACAATGACTTGATCGCCATCTTGAGGAAGGGGGTTGCCAAGAATTTTCATCTTTTCTACCGCGGATGCCCACATAACGGCAGAAAGGACAGACCGACTATCCTTTAAACTAAAATAAGCATGGCCCGATCGGTAAATCTTGAAATTGCTGACTTCGCCGGTCACATACAAGGTATAAGGAAAAAGAGCCTCTAGGCCCTCTTTTATTTGAAAAGATAAATCGCTGACCGATAAATATTTAGGCATCCGCATTCCTTTCGCCTAAAACATTATCAAGAATAGCATTTACGAAGCGATAATCCTTTCCACTTAAATATTTTTTTGCCAGTTTAACGGCAATATCGATAACAACGCCTTTATCCACGTGTTGATCCACATAATAATAATGAACGTAGGCTTGAACGAGAATCGCTTGTTCCAAACGAGGCAAACGCTCAAAGCGCCAGTTCCGCAAATGGGGTTTAAAAGCACCGACGACATCGTGAAAATGAGAAACGGAAGACACCATGCATTGCTTTACAAACAAAGGGCAATCTTCATAGGGTTCGTTGCAAAGCCCGGAAACGATATCCTTTACATCGATGGAATAATCCATGTAAATATAAGTCAAAGCATCATAAATGCAAGTCATGGCTAAAGGCTGCAAGGAATTACGGGACCTCGCCATTTCTTCTAATTCGTCAAATTCTTCGAGCCAAGCACTTTCTTTTTCGTTATTCATTGTGTTTCGTCTTTCTATATTGTTGAGGGTTTAATCCATGATTTTGGCAACATGCACCATGACTTCATAGGGCAAGGTGTCGCAATTGAGCCGCAAGGCATCAGCGACTTGCTTTTGGATTTTTAAGCAAATCTCAGAGACGTTAAGGCCAGGAGCTAAGGCCACATCGAGCTTAATGATGGCTTTCCCAGTTTTGGACAAGGAAGTTTTGGCTCCGGAAGGCACCGAAAATAAAGGGGGAATAAAATGGGTCTTTCTGTCTTTGGATTTAGAATTCTTGGAATTCGCGCCTTTTTTCGCTTCTACGGCAGCAGAATAAACGGATGCGCCAGAAATTTCGGCGACCGCCTTCGAAGCAATCGTGTCGATAGTCGCAAGGCTAATGCCCAGCTTTCCTTTTTGAGCATAATTGTTAATGTAAATGTAGGGCATATTCATCACTCCTTGAAAAACGAAGAGATTTTCCCAGCAATTTGGATGGGTGTAAAGCCGAAATGCTCCAATAAATCTTCCGCTTTTCCGCTTGCACCAAACTGGTCGATGCCGATGTTGTATTTTGCAATTCCTCCCCAGCCAAACGTAGATCCCATTTCAACGCTAACGCGGGCGTCGTAAGGCAAATGGAGAACGTTCTCTTTTTCTTCCGATGGCAACGCGACAAAGCGATTCCAACTCGGCATAGAAACAACCTCGGCGTAAATATCCTTTTCTTCCAGAATTTTGGAGGCAGCGATGCAGAGAGATACCTCGCTTCCTGTTGCAATCAATTGAATCGTGGCCTTCTTTGAGGGCGTATAAACGACATATGCACCGTTTCGAACCCCCTCAAAGGAAGAATTATCAAGCTGAGGCAGGTTTTGTCTTGTTAAAATTAGCGCCGTTGGACGGGTTTTGCTTTCAACGGCCAAACGCCACGCCGCTTCGGTTTCCTTAATGTCCGCTGGGCGAATCACGTCGACATTGGGAATAGAACGCAAAGACGCCAATTGCTCGATAGGTTCATGCGTGGCTCCATCTTCTCCTACGGCAATGGAATCATGGCTCAGAATATAAATGGCTGGAATATTTTCCATGGCCGCCATGCGAATGGCTGGTTTCAAATAGTCGGAGAAAACAAAGAACGTCGCGCAATAAGTCAGCAATCCTCCATGTAAAAGGATTCCATTTTGCGCGCTTGCCATTCCAAATTCGCGGATACCGAAATGGACGTCGCGCCCTTCTGGGTGTTCCGCATCAAAAATGGGGAGCCCTTTGACATTGGTTTTCGTGGAGCCCGCAACATCGGCGCTTCCGCCAAACGTAAAGGGCATTTTCTCCGTCAAACGCTCCAAGAATTTTCCGCTGCTGTTGCGAGTAGCTTCAGGTTTGGCCTCTTTGGCGTCCCGACTTTCCGGGAGGTAAGGCGCAACATTGCGAGCAAAAGCGTTTTGGAATAGCTCGTAGACCTCAGGATGATACTTTTGATATTCCTTAGTCGCGTGTTGGTAGGCTTCGTATGCTTCTGCGCCGCGTTTTCCAAACGTGGAGGCAAAATCGGAATAAACGAACTCGGGAACCGTAAAAGACGGATAATCGTAGCCGAATACTTTTTTAGCATGCAAGGTATCCTCTTCCGTTAGCGGCGCTCCATGAGTCACATGGGATCCTTGATGCTCCGATCCATAACCAATTTGGGTATGGAAAAGAATCAAAGTCGGGAAATCCTTATTTTCTTTGGCTTTGGAAATAGCTTTAGAAATTTTCTCCCAATTGTTGCCATCTTTTACCTCAATGACATCCCAACCAGCAGCAAAAAAACGAAGTTTGACGTTATCGGATGCGGAATCGGAGGTCGGACCATCGAGGGTAGAGCCATTTTCGTCATAAAGCAAAATCAATTTGTTCAGATGATAATGCCCAGCAAGCGAAATCGCTTCATGGGAAATGCCTTCTTCCAAGCACCCATCGCCACAAAGGCAATAGGTCCAGTGATTCATGATTTTGGAGCCTTCGGGATATTCGGCTTCAATGGCTTTTTCCGCCATCGCCATTCCCACGGCTTGGGCAATTCCTTGCCCCAAAGGTCCGCTAGTTGCATCCACCCCCGGCGTCATTCCTACCTCAGGATGGCCCGGAGTGATGGAGCCTAGTTGACGGAAAGACTTTAGGTCTTCCATGGAAATAGAGTAACCAAGGCAATGGAGCGTGGTGTAAAGCAAAGAGGAAACGTGGCCGCAGGAAAGAACGAACCGGTCACGATTGATCCAATTTGGATGCTTGGGGTCGGCGGTTAAATGATCGCGGAAAAGCGCATAAACGGCCGGCGCCGCATCTAACGCCATTCCCGGATGCCCGGAATTCGCTTTGTTTATGACGTCTAATGTCGTGGAGCGCATCGCCGCGATGGACAACGCTGCATCTTGTTTCGTTTTTCCGTTTTCAAACATCTTAGTTCTCCTTATTTATTCTTCGGTAATTGCAATATCGAGGATTTCCAGCTGATCAGGGGAAACCGGGGTTGGGGCTTTAGAGGTGGGATCTACGGCCTGAAGGTTTTTTGGGAAAGCCTCCACGTCGCGGATGTTGTCCGTGCCACAAAGAATCATGGAGAGACGATCGAGACCGAACGCCATTCCTCCATGAGGGGGCGCCCCATATTGGAAGGCATCGATAAACCAGCCAAATTTTTTGGCGACATCTTCGTCCGATAATCCCAGGAGGTTAAAAATCTTCCATTGTGTGTCGTGGTCATAAATACGGAGGGTTCCGCCGCCGGCTTCATAACCATTAATGATAATGTCGTAAGCGTAAGCAAGAACTTCTTCCGGATTCGAATCGAGCAATGCCAAATCCTCATCGCGAGGTCGAGTGAATGGATGGTGTTCTGCCGTGTATTTTCCAGGTTCTCCTTCCACGGGGTCGAACATGGGGAAGTCAACAACCCAAAGTAAGTCGTAGGTGTCGGGTTTAATCAATTTCAGTTTTTTGGCAAATAAAGTGCGCAGCGCTCCTAGTCCAAAATCAATATCCCGACGGTACGGGCTCGACGCGAATAAAATCAAATCGTCTTCTTTTAATTCGAGTTTTTCTTTGAGGCTAGTCTCCATTTCGTCCGTCAAGAATTTCTTAAACGAACCATTGAGGGCCCCGTCATTAAACTTTAACGACAAAACGCCTTTCAAATTGAATTTCCTGGCCTCGAGTTGCAAAGCATCCAAATCTTTTCTCGAGGTTTCTTTTGCCATGGACGGTATTACGATCGCTTTGATGTAATTTGCACCCTCAAATCCACCAAACGGAGCCGACTTCAGAATGTCGGTGATGTCTTGAAGTTCCAATCCGTAACGAGTGTCGGGCTTATCGGAGCCAAATCGGTCCATGGCTTCCCAGTAGGGCATTCTGCGAAGAGGGGTTTGAATATCGATTCCCTTGATTTCTTTAAAGACTTTTTTCAAAAAGCCTTCATTTAAAGCCAAGATTTGGTCTTGGTCCATAAACGAAATTTCTTCGTCCAATTGGGTGAATTCCGGTTGGCGATCCGCACGAAGGTCTTCATCACGGAAGCATTTAGCAACCTGGTAATAACGTTCCACACCGCCAATCATAAGGAGTTGCTTCCAAAGCTGAGGGCTTTGAGGAAGGGCGTAGAAACATCCGTGATGCAAACGGCTGGGAACCAAATAGTCCCGGGCGCCTTCGGGAGAGGAAAGGTTAAGAATCGGGGTTTCCACTTCTAAGAAATCGTGTTCGTCGAAATATTCATGCCAGGCGCGAACAATCTTCGCTCTTGTTTTCAAGTTATTCAAAAGGCAGGGGCGTCGTAAATCCAAATAGCGATAATTCAAACGCGTGTCTTCAAGGGCGTCCGTTTTATCATCGATGATAAAGGGCGTGGTTTCCGATTTGTTTAAAACACGCAACGAAGTTAAAGACACTTCGATTTCGCCGGTGGCAAGGCGAGGGTTCGGGACGTCTTTCTTCTCAACGATGCCCTTCGCCTCCACCACGTACTCGTTGCGGCAATCCGGCAAAATGGAGGGATCCTTGGCAATGAGTTGAACAATGCCGGTGGAATCCCGTAAATCAAAGAAAACAAGAGAGCCCAAATTCCTTTTTGTAGCAATCCAACCAAGCAGCGTTACTTTGCGGCCAACGTCTGAAATTCTTAAATTTCCGTTATAATCGGTGCGTTCCATATTTTAGTCTCCTTCATGATGGTGCTCATGGCAGCAATGTTCTTCTTCCTCTTCGTCCATTTTTTCAAATTCTGCATCCAATATATCGTCTAGGTTTTCGATTTTAACCTCTTTTTGCTCATGGGTTTTGAGATTTTTCAGTTGGACAACACCTTTTTGCAGATCCTCCGTTCCGAAGATAAGGGCGAAGCTAGCTTGGCTCCGTTCCGCTTTTTTGAACATCGAGCCTAATTTGGACGGAACAAAAGGCATCTCAACGCTATATCCAATGGAGCGAATTTCCTGAACTAAATGGAATCCGTCGTCCAAAACCTCTTCACCAATCGGCATGGCGTAAATATCCACATGATGGGCCACATCCTTTAATAATCCCAATTCTTCCATCAAAGAATAGATACGTTCGACCCCCATTGCGAAGCCAACTCCGTGATCATAATCCTTGGGGCCGTTGAAATTGGTAAGCATTCCATCGTAATGCCCACCGCCAAGCAAGGCTCCGTAGTCTTTTCCACTGGGAGAAATTGCATGAACTTCAAATACAATTTGGCCGTAATAATCAAGACCACGAACCAAGGAGTCGTCAATTTCGTATTCTATTCCCATGTCATTGAGAATCGAAAGGGTTTGGTAGAACCTTGCATCCGCTTCTTCCGAAAGGAAATCGCGCATCTTCGGAGCTTTTAGACCGATTTCATGGTCGCGTTCCACTTTGCAATCCAAAATACGCATGGGGTTCAGACGGAGACGTTCCTTACAATCATCGCACATTTCATCGATTTTTTCGGCGAAGAAAGAACGTAACGCTTCTTTATAGGCGTTTCTAGAAGCACCGTCCCCCAAAGTATTGACCTTGATTTTAAGATTCTTGAAGCCAAGCATGCCCAAGGTCTGCATCGCTAGGCAAATGCATTCGGCGTCAAGGCGAGGGGAATCCACGCCTACGCATTCCACGCCAGCTTGCGTAAATTGGCGATATCTTCCGAGTTGCGGTCTTTCGTAGCGGAAAACCGGCCCCATATAGAATGTCTTTAAAGGTAAATCATTCGTGGCGGTCATTTTATGCTCCACCATGGAACGAATGACTCCCGCCGTTCCTTCCGGACGAAGTGTCACCGAGCGATTCCCCTTGTCCATAAAGGTGTACATTTCTTTGCGCACAACGTCGCTGCTTTCTCCCGTAGAACGATCGAAAACTTCGGTATATTCTAAAATAGGCGTCTCAATGGGACGATATCCATAAAGTTCGCTAACCGCACGAAACACGCTTTCGATAAAAGCGTAACCATCGGCTTCGGCCCCATAAAGATCGTGGGTTCCTTTGACAGCAATAAACGGCATAAAAATACTCCTCTGATTAGGCGTGATAAGTATAGGCTATAAATAGCCTTTCTTCAATCAGGCGGCTACATTAATGGATCACGCGAATGACGTCGTAAACGCCTTTGATGCCCAATAAATCCGCAAAGCAATCTTGCAGCACTTTGGCGTTGGACACGGTGATGGTCATGTTGATGATGTCGTCCATCGTATCTTCTTTCAAATGGGCGCGCAGGTCGCTGACCCCCACTCCCTTCGCTCCAAACGTCGATAAAATATCCGCGAGCAAATTAGAACGGTCATTGGCGAAGATTTGAATATCCACGGGATAGGAGGATATAGCGAGTTCTTCCTTCCATTTAACGTCAATCAAGCGGGCTTTTTCATTCTGCACATTGGGACAGTTGGCCCGATGTATCGTAATTCCTTTCCCTTTGGTGATATACCCAACAATGTCATCTCCAGGGATTGGGGTGCAACAATGCCCTAAGCTAATCATCAATCCAGTCACTCCGCCCCCCACTATAACCGGGCTAGTATCGGCTTTTTTCGGCCTCGTTCTTTTTGCAAAATCTGCGATGGTGGGCTTGCGACGGATTTTCAAAGTATCCAAAACAGCGGCAGGCGTGGGATTTCGGTTCGTTATCGCCACAAACAAATCATCCAAATTGTCGAAATGATATTCGTTCTCGATTCGCGGATCTTCCAAGGCCTTCATCGCCGCCTCTTCTTCTATTCCCTGCATGCGGAAAGCGTCGAGAAGGGATTGCTTTCCTTGACGAATTTTTTCTTCCCGCATAAAGGCTTCTTGCTTTTTCTGCAAGGCGCGACGAATGTGGTTTTGAGCCGATGAGGTTTTGGCGATTTCAAGCCAAGAATCATTGGGGTAGCCCGTTTTCGAAGTTCGAATCTCGCAAACATCGCCGGTCTTCAAAACCGTATTAAGAGAGACACCGACTCCGTTTACAAACGCGCCAACGGCAGAATCCCCCACTTTTGTATGAATTTTATAAGCAAAATCGAGCGTGGTCGCTCCCTTGGGCAAATCAATGACCTTCCCCATCGGAGTAAAAACATAAACGTTCGCTCCAAAAATATCGCTGGTCAGGGAATGAAGGTACTCTTTCGCCGATTTGCTTTGATTGTCCTCGGAAAGCGAAACGAAGTCGCGGAACCACGATAATTGATTCTCGATGTCTTTTTGCTCGGATTCTTGATTGTAATTTCCTTCTTTGTATTTCCAGTGAGCCGCAACGCCAGTCTCGGCAATTTGATCCATTTCTTCCGTTCTTATTTGAATTTCGTAAGCATTACCATCCCCTGCCAAAATCGAAGTATGCAAAGACTGATACATGTTCGGCTTCGGCATGGCGATATAGTCTTTGAAACGGCCTGGAATGGGTTTATAAGTCGAATGGATAATTCCAAGGATTTCGTAGCAATTCAAGGTGGTTTTCGTAATTACGCGAATCGCTAAAACGTCATAAATATCCTCGAAGTTATGAGATTTTTGATACATTTTCCGATAAATGGAATAGATGGATTTAACGCGGCTTTCCATCTTAAAGGGGATTTTATGTTCGAAGAGGATGTCGGCAATTCTCTTTTTTAAGCCTTCCAGCGATTCCTTCCGATGCTCAAAACGGTCGTTGACTAACGCCAAAATATGTTGATATTTCTCCGGATCCAAATATTTCAGGGACAAATCTTCCAATTCGCTTTGCACCGTATAGATTCCAAGACGATGAGCAATGGGAGTAAAAACTTCGATGGTTTCTTTGGCTAAAGCTTGTTGTCTTTCGAGGGAAAGGGAATCCAATGTGCGCATATTGTGTAGGCGATCGGCGAGTTTAACAATAATCACACGGACGTCTTGAGCCATGCCCAAGAAGATTTTTCGATGATCTTCTGCTTCGAAATCTTCCGCCGTCATATGCGAAAGCTTCATTCTTTGGATTTTGGTTAGAGCATCCACGATTTTAGCGACATCTTTGCCGAATTCGCGTTCAATGTCTTCGATGGTGGTGTCTGTATCTTCCACCACGTCGTGGAGAAAAGCCGCGGCCAGGGTGGAAGGGCCAGCCTGGAGCTTGGCGCAAATATAGGCCACTTCAATGGGGTGCTGAATGTAGGGCTCTCCCGATTTTCGGAATTGTCCTTCGTGCTGTTTTTTTGCCAATTCGTAGGCTTTTTCAATCTTTTGACGGTCGGCTTCGTTTTTAATATAAGGAAAATAAATCGCCTTAAGCTGGTCCATGGTATGCATGGGATACCCTCCATTCGGGAGAAGGGGTTTTAGATTTTTTTGAGCACTTTCATCCATAATGGCCATATCGTAGCACAGGAACAAAAAAGAAAAATGGGCTTATTTGGGAATTGCGGGGCTGCATTCAAAGCGAACGGCCGTTTTTCCGTTGTATTCGTTGATTCTAAATTTCCCATCCAACGCGACGTGCTTGGAAGGATTAAGAGGGTGATCTTTATTGATTTGGAAGCTGAAAATTTCAACGGAATGGTAATTGATTTTCATGCATTTCCCCGAGGAGACAAGTTTAAGCATCGATGCCGGCACTTCATTGATTCGAAATAGTGGATCTTCGTGTTCGGTTCCAAAAGGGCCAAACGAGCGGATCAGCGGATAAAGGTCAGGCGTAAGGTCATCCAAAATTAAGTTAATATGGGGAGGGGGTTCGATGGAAAAAGGATGATTTTTGGCAAAATCCAGAAAGGATTTTTGAAGAAGATCCAAATTTTCTTGCTTAACACTGGCTCCCCCAGCGTAATCGTGGCCGCCGAACCGTTCTAAAATCTTTTCGTTTTCCTTCCAAAAATCCATGACATTGAAGCCTTCTTTGCTTCGTGCTGAGCCAACGAAAACACCAGGCTCTTTTTTGCTAGGAGAAAACACCATAATCGGTTTGTCGTACTCGTTAAGCAATTTGTTGGCCAAAAGCCCATTCAGGCCCTCCGGGAGATTTCCGACAACGAAGATTCCGGGTAGCGAAGGGTCGAAATTTAATTCGTTTTCCGCTTTTTTTGTGGCATCTTTACGATTTTGATTCGTATTTCGCAAATAGGATACCATCGCCTGTTCAAATTCAAAACCTCTGTCAGAATTGGCGAAATAATCGACGATTTTATTGCCAAAATGCCCTTCTTCCATCCTTCCGATGGAATTGATTTGAGGAATGATTTCCATCCCCAGAACTTTTTCATCGATATGGCGTCGGCTGGTCAAATCCAAAATTTGATTCACGTTATTTCTCACGATGAAATGCAAGGTAAGAGAAACGAGCTTTTGGTTATACCCTTTTAGCGGCATGCAATCCGAAATCGTGGAAATACCAGCTAAAATGGCTAAATATTCCTCATCCTTGTTCAGCAAGTAACGGGAAAAGCCAAAGCAAAGTTCTCCCGCGGAAATAGGGTAAGGTCCATAATTCAATCGGTCGGGGTGAACGAAGGCGAATGCATCAAGAGGAGGAAATTCTCCGATTTCGTGATGGTCCAAAACGATAACATCTACCCCTTTTTCTTTTAAATATCGGATTTCCGAACTGGAGCTGACGCCGTTATCCACTAAGATAACCAAGTCGAAACAATTGGCGATCCTAACAGAGTTTTCCATCGTTAAACCGTACCCATCCAAATAACGGGAGGGAATAAAAACTTGGGCTTCCGAGCCAATTTTGCGAAGACAAATTTTAATAATAGACGCCGACATAATTCCATCAGCGTCATAATCCCCATAAATAAGGATGCGATCGTGTTTTTTTGCCCCTAACTCAATCCGAGTTTTCGCACGAACCAAATCGGGAGTTTCAGGCAAAAGAGGAATGTCGTCAAACGAAGCGGGTTTCGCCATAGCTTCGTATTCGTCTTCCGTGAGGGAATAGTAACGAAGAAGCCGTTTTTTGACATCAGGCATATCAATCGTTGATGCCGATGAAGATGGCTTCTTCCGGTTCACCGCTCCGTTTCTTTTTCATCAATTGTCCGCCTTGTTTCTTCTTATGGGAGAATTTCGGCAAACGGACCTTTGAATTCCAAGTGGCAAAACGAATGGAAATCGGAGCAAGGCACACAAGGCCAACAACGGTTCCGAAGGCAATGCCTAAAATCGCGCAAAGATAAACGGGAGCATACGCAACTGGGCCGATTGCAAAGCCAACCAAAGCCAAATATTCGGCCAAAATGGCGTAAGTAAAGACATTTCCAGCTTCGTAGGAAGTAGAGCGATTCAGACGTTCGGAGCGGGAAGCGAGGGTTCCTTTTTCTTTTTCACGATCTTCTTTGAATAATTCTTTTTCACGCGAAAGGACGAAGAGCATGCCGCAGAGCGACACCACGACTCCGAAAATCATACCTAGCGCTACCATCGGAGAAACCGAAATGCGCGTATAAACGAAGAAGCTCCAAGCCATAAACGTTGTCGCGACACCAACAAGAGACAAGACTAATCCGCGGCTGAAGCGATAGCGGGCGATTAAATAGACAGCACAAACGGCCAAACCAACGCCAAGCCCGAGGCAAACATCGCCAATGTAGGGATTCAACGTTTTCGGCGTAACCGTATTGAAGCTGACGCGAACGTAATTTCCAGAAGCATCCTCGCCGCCAACTTCTTCCAAAGCGCTGCTTAAAGCGGATAAATCTTCGCCAACCGTATTGGAATATTTTTGTTCCACGGGGTTCCAAGAAGCGATGGCATAACTGCCGTTAGGATCTAAAACGCTCTTCAATTTGGCTTCATAATAGAAATAATAATAATGGATACCATCCGTTCCTTCTTCCGGCGTTTCATAAACGTCTTTTGGAGTGGAAGATAAAGAGAAAGAAGAAACCATATCCCCAAGAACCGTGTTGTCAATCGTATATTGATGGAGCAAGTCTCCTTTATCCGTCGACTTGGCCGTATAGACGTCGCCGGCGTTGGCAAACGGAACAACGGTAATGGCGTCTTGTTGGGAGGAGCGAACTTCCAAACGAAGGGTTGTGGTTTCGGAATGGTAAGCCGCATCGTTATAAACGTTGCCGTCATTGACAATTCCAAACCCAATGCATCCGCCAATTCCGGCCAAAATCATAAGCGAAGAGACGCCATAGGCCCAGAATTTGCCTTTTTGGAAGGATTTTTTCGAATAAGGCCCGAAATACTTTTGCTTCTCATCTTGCATGAGATTGGGGATTTCTTCCTTTTTAACCCCAAGCATTTTCGGGAACGATTTTTGCATTCCGGAATCGTTGCAAAGAAGCCATCCGGACAATTTCGTCAAAATTAAGTTGGCAAAGATTCCGAAGAAGCCGCCTAAAGTAAGCATAACCCCGCCGGCCCTGCACACCGATCCACCCAAAATATAGAGGAAAACACCGATGACAACGCAGATAATCCCCGCATCCACCATGGGCCAACTGGAGGCTTTGGAAGCTTCTTGGCAAGCCTTTTTGAGGGTACGGCCTTTGTAGAGTTCGTTCCGCAAACGGCTTCCATAGAAAATCGCTCCAAACAAGGTGGCCATGGAAGAGGCAATTAAAGCAACAAGGGCCGCGATGTTAAATTGAGCCCCAAAGGCAACGAACGTGGCAAGCGATGCAAGGCCGGAAGCCATGACGACGGCCATTTCCTGAAGAGCCAAAACGCGGTGGAACATCCCCAATAGGGCAAAAAGGAGGACCATTCCGACCAAAACGGAAATCATAGTTCTCCCCATTGCTGGCGAAATCGACCAATCTCCGAGCCGGATGAGAGGGTCAACCGTGGCTTGGGTATCTTCGCTATACATGAAGTTCAAGCGATACTGAGTAACGTCATTGGCGCTGGCACAAGCATCAGAATGGTATTCGTAAGCCGAGGCGTTAAATAGATTCGCCAAATAATTCGCGGCATCCGTAGCACTTTGCGCCTTCGTCGGATCATAGGTTCCGCTGCTAGTCGCTTCGCTGGAAGGAATCATTTGGAAATAAGGATGTGCTTTATCGTCATCTCCATCCTTATAGTAGACGCATTGGTCGTCGCTGGCGCTGTGTTCAAAAAGAATTTTCGAGGAAACGTTGGGATCCGCTTTGTTTTCATAACGGTCTTCATCTCCGCGGTTGGCCCACAAAACAACGTTGCAGTCTTTTCCTTCCGTAATCACGGACCCGGAAGAATCCGTTTCTTGGGCAACCGTATTTTTTTTGCAGTAATCGAGCAACGTTTCGAAAGCGCTCTTGTCTTCGTCATCAATGGGAACAATGACCACGGGAACCTGGAACGAATTCATGTCGAGAAGGGTCACTTCTGCTTTCTTTCCATCGAGCATCGTTTCCCATGCATCGTTGTGCTCGTAGGCGTTGCTATCTTCGCCGCTAGAAGAATCTCCAGCAGTATTGGAAGCATCCAATTCATATTTTTGCCCGCTGAACGAAAGATAATTTTGCAAACGCGTATATTCTTGGCTGTTGTTAAAAGAGGTGCGCAAAGAAACGCGAATCGTATCGTAACCTTCGGTGGTCACATCATATTCGGAGATGCCCCAATTATCCAAACGGTCGCGAATCGTATCGGCCATGTAAGAAACGATATATGTTTCTCCGTCCATGGCGACGCCCAATTTATCGGAATCTCCAAGAAACGAATCATAGTTCCCGTTTAACGAAGTGTCGTTAAATTCGCTGGCGCGAAAATAAAGGGTTTTCCCATTGGCATAGGCTAGGTCCATGTCCATATGAAGCATCGTCGGGGCGGCGAGGGCACCAACACCGACAATAAGGGTCGTGGTCATGGCGACATAAGCGATGAATCGACGCATACAAATTCCTCCAAACAGTGGCAGGCAAGCGGTGATTTATAGATAAATCATGCTATCGCGTTAAGGATACGCTCAAAGCGTTGCTGAAACAATTAAAAGAAGTCGCGAAACCTAAAATAACGTTTTTTGGTGGCGCTTCTTTAAGTGTGCGTAGGCTTTTTCGGTGGCTACGCGGCCACGTGGCGTGCGGTTAATGAGACCAATCATCGTCAAATAAGGCTCATATACATCTTCCAAATTGCCAATCTCCTCCCCGATGGAAGAGGCAATGGCTTCCAGGCCAACCGGTCCGCCGTGAAAACGATCGATTATGCAATTTAAATAATGGACATCCACATCATCCAGTCCCAAAGAATCGATTTTCAAAGCATCCAAGGAGCTTTCCGCCATTGCGGCATCGATGGATGGAACCCCCGCGATGGTGGCGAAGTCGCGAACCCGTTTAAAAATACGATTGGCAATTCGAGGGGTGCCACGGCTGCGAGCCGCAATCAAATGAGCGGCTTCGGGCTCGATGGGGGTCTTAAAAACGCGAGAAGTTCTAAATAATATCTGCTCCAATTCTTCTTGCGTGTAGAAATCGATTTTCAAGCTGATGCCAAAACGACTCCGCAAAGGAGAAGAAAGATCGCCAGCTCTTGTTGTTGCCCCAACCAAAGTAAAAGGGGGCAAGGGCAAAGACAAAACGCGGCTCGAACCGCCTTGATTCACCATAAACGACAAGGTGAAATCTTCCATTGCCCCATAAAGAACTTCTTCCACCACGCGTGGCAAACGATGGATTTCATCGATAAAGAGGACGTCTCCGGGCTCTAGTTCACTTAAAATCGCGGCCAAGTCCCCCGTTTTTTCAACGGAAGGCCCGTTGACCATCTTCACTTTTCCGCCCAGTTCGTTTCCGATCACGTAGGCCATCGTCGTTTTGCCTAAGCCCGGCGGGCCGTATAGCAAAACATGGTCAAGGGGTTCTTGGCGCGCCTTCGCCGCTTGAATAAAAACGGAAAGGTTGCCCTTCATCTCGCTTTGCCCCACATATTCCTGAAGGGTTTGAGGGCGAAGCGTTAATTCGGAGGATTCGTCTTCCTTTTCTCTTTTGGCATCCAGCAATCGGGTCATGATGCCTTCCTTTCTTTGGAAAGAAACCGAAGAGCGGTTTTAAGCGCCACTTCCGTTTTAT
Source organism: uncultured Bacilli bacterium (assembly GCA_934700895.1). Lineage (GTDB taxonomy): Bacteria > Bacillota_I > Bacilli_A > RFN20 > CAG-826 > Alloenteromonas. The sequence goes on along the minus strand of CAKUXV010000002.1, from coordinate 152,358 downwards.
CCACCCCATCCGGCAGTGCTTCGATGGCATCTTCAATTTCTTTGGCTTTAAAGCCAAGGCTCTTCAAGGCTCCGTAAACATCCGGATATCGGCTTTCCGCATTTTTCTTAAGGGGTTTTTCGACCAGTCTGCCCTTGAGGTCCAAAATAATTTGTTGAGCCGCTTTGGGCCCGATTCCCGGAAGCCGCTTTAAAAAGGCGGCGTTGGAATTCTCGACGGCAGAAAATAGTTCATCGGGGGTCGTTTTTGACAAAGCGCCCAATGCGGTTTTTGGCCCAATCCCCTTGACGGAAACCAGAAGCAAAAACGCATCTTTTTCTTTTTTGCTATCGAATCCAACTAGATAATGGTCGTCCTGAGTGAGAACTTCATAGGTATATACGAGGCTTTCCTGACCAACAATAAAACTAGCGGGGCGGGGTACAAATACTTCGTAAGCGATGTTTCCCAAATCAATGGCCACGGAGTTCTCGTTCCGTTCCACGACTTTGCCTTTGATGGAATAAATCATAATTTAGTGATACAGCGATAAAAAACCGATAAGCAAGAAAAGGGAAAGGAGGAAACTTAAGCTTAGCAAAGCACAAGAAAGCCAAATGTTAAATGCCTTTTTCCCTTTCTTTTCCTCATTCATAATATTCGAATTCGAAATCTTGCAAGCGCACGGTGTCGCCGTTTTTCGCTCCTTTCTTTTTCAATGCCTCATCCACGCCCAAACGATTGAGATAGGAAATCAATTGGCTGACGCCGGCATCGGTCGTCAAATTAATCAAAGCATATTTCTTAGTCACTTCATCTCCTGTGATGATGAAAACATGCTCAGAGGGGCGCAAAATAGCAAACGGCGCTTCTGGCGCGTCCAAATGGGCATCATAAACCTTCACGCCGCCTTCTTTCTCATTTTCAATCAGCGACTCTAATTTAAATTCCGGCGTTTTTGAGATCATCTCATAGGTTTTTTTCATCAAGAAGGAGACGTTCTCGTCCGTTAAAGCGGAAATTCCAATAGATTCGAATCCCAAGAATTCATCGAAACTTTTCTTTCTTTCTAACGCCCCGTCGCAATCCATTTTCGTCGCCACAACGATTTGAGGGCGCTTTTCTAGACCGGCACCGAAATCCCGAAGCTCGTCGTTAATGATTTTATAGGCTTCTGCAGGATCTCTTTCTCCGTCCATGGAAACCATGTGAATCAAAACGCGGCATCGTTCAATATGCCTTAAGAATTGGATACCGAGCCCCTTTCCTTCGTGGGCGCCTTCGATAAGGCCAGGCATATCCGCCAAAACGAATTGGGTATAACCATCATCCAAGGTAACGACACCAAGATTAGGAACAAGGGTGGTGAAGGGGTAATCCGCCGTGGCCACATTGGCTTTGGAAACGATATTGAGCAAAGTGGATTTTCCAACGCTAGGAAAGCCGATTAAGCCAGCATCCGCTAGAAGCTTGAGTTCCAAAACGATTCGCTTGGTAATTCCCGGGAATCCATTTTCGGCAACTCGGGGGATACGGATGCGAGAGGATTTGAAGGCGGCGTTGCCTCTTCCTCCCCTTCCACCTTTAGCCACGCATACCGTGTCGTCTTCATGTTTTAAGTCGGCGATAAGCGTCTTGCCGTCCTCTTCGTAGACAACGGTACCAACCGGTACCTCCGAGACCACATCGGGGGCTTGATGACCAAAGCGCATGCACTTATCCCCTTTTTCGCCGTCTTCCGCTTTCAATACGCGAGAATGGCGGTAAGCCAACAAAGTGTTAACGTTCTTTTTGGCGATAAGGAATACCGAACCTCCTCGCCCTCCGTTTCCGCCGTCGGGCCCTCCCTTGGGGACATTTTTTTCACGATGGAAAGAGATGGCGCCGTCGCCACCTTTTCCGGAACGTACTTCAACTACTGCGCGATCAATGAGCATAGCAACCTCCGAGTTCTTCTTTTTCTTCCTCGTTCAGAAGATAAGTTTTTTTGTTTTTCTTAATTTGCTTCAAATCTCGATAAAAAGAGATGAAAACGGATTTTTTGGATATGGTACTGTCGGGATCATCCTTCCATTTGCAGCCAATTTCCTTGCATCGGAAACCATTTAACGTCAAGAAATACAAATATTCCAAATCAAACGAAAATCCATTGAATTTTTGGTGGCGGACCATGACTTTTGCCACGTTTGTCCGATACGCTTTGAAACCGCATTGAGTATCTTTAAAAGGCATATGGAGTTTCATTTTGATAATGATTCTGCCGATCCAATGGGTTAAGCGACGCCGAAAGGGCTGCCGTTGCACATAAACCGAATCGGGCATATCGCGGCTAGCGATGATGCAGTCATATTGGGAGAGCAGGGGCAAAAAGCGTTCAAGTACTTCCAAATCCGTCGCCATGTCCGCGTCCATAAACAGCACAAAATCGGATTGTGCCGCTTCAATGCCCGCCTTGATTCCCGCACCTTTGCCACCGGGGATCACATTCTTTAAAATGCGAACCTGAAGGGGAAGAACTTTTTTTGCTTCTTCCAAAAGATTCATTTCTTCGTCGCTACAGCCATTAGGGCAAATTAAAACGTCATAAGCAATCGGCAGTTTGTCCAAAAAAGGCAAAACCGTTTCTTTTAAATGGCGAATCAACTTTTCGCCTTGGTTTTTTTCGGGAAAAAGAAAAGAAATCTTCATAAGATTTATTATCGCATAAAATGATGCGTAGCGTATCCCCCTCACAAAAAAAGGGCGCCTTTAGGACGCCCCAGTTGATCGACAATCGAAATTATTCGGCAACAACGGGATAAACGCTGACGCGCTTTCCGCTTTTTCCAACTCTTTCGAACTTCACCTTGCCAGCGATGCAAGCGTTCAACGTGTCGTCGCCACCTTTGATGACGTTTTTGCCCGGCATGATCTTCGTGCCGCGCTGACGATAAAGAATCGAACCAGCGGTGACGATTTGTCCATCGCCAACCTTAGCGCCAAGACGGCGACCAGCGGAATCACGGCCGTTTTTGGTCGAACCAACGCCTTTTTTGGAAGCGAAGAGTTGTAAATCAAGAACGAATTTCATGATGGTTACTTCCTTTCTTTAATATTAATGGCTCCTGCATAGGAAACCTCAATGGTTTTCAATTGGATGATCATCGTTTCCAAAACCGTTTGGTCGTGTTCGGAAATCGATCCGGGAATTTCGCATTTGACATACCCCGATTCCAATTCAATCGAATAAGAATCCGAATCTTCCAACGCATTCAGGGCGCCGGTGCAAATCGCACTGACGGCTGCGCAAACCAAGTCCTGTCCATAAGCCGCGGTGTTTGCGTGCCCTTTGACGAGAATCTTGGAAATGCCCTTCCCACGATAATCAATCTCAACCTTCACCATGCCACTGCCTCCTTAGGCGTTGATGGCTTTGATGACGAGGCAGGTATAAGGCTGACGATGGCCAATGGTCTTGCGCTCATTCGCTTTTGCCTTGTACTTGTAAACACGGATTTTCTTGCCAAGGCCTTGTTTTTCGACCTTGCAATCGACGGAGGCGCCTTTCACATAAGGGGCGCCGACTTTCGTGTTTTCGCCACCAACGAAAAGAACTTTGTCAATCGAGACGTCTTGACCAGCTTCCACGTTGAGTTTTTCAACATAGATCTTGTCACCGACTTCGACTTTGACTTGCTTTCCGCCAGTTTCAATGATTGCGTACATATTTTCCTCCTTGCTGCTTTTTCTAGACTCGCTATGGAGGTACCAAGTGGTTTAGAAACCTCTTCTATGCGGTTGCGCGCTCAAAAGCAAAGCGGACAACGCGATGATTATACGCATGTATCACGCGAAATCAAAGCATTTTGTCACATTTTCCATTCGAATTTGTATCCCCCAGGCGTTGTGACGTTTGCGGATTGGCTTTTAAACAGCTTATAGGCAGCGATCGAGAGAATGACAATCGTGAAAACCAAAACAACAGTTCCCAAGGTCAAGGCCTCACCAGGCCGAATTTGCTGACATTCATCTTTGCTTAAAGGTTGTAATTCCATAATCAAATCCTCCTAATAACTTAGAACGATTTTTTGGAATTTTTTTGGATAATTTTTTTCGAAAAAATCCGGTTTATTAGGCAAGATCGGAGATTCTTCGTTCTAAATCCTTCATTTTATTCTTGTTTTCTTCGAGTTTAGACTGTTCCAAGTCAACTTTTTGCTTCGGAGCTTTGGAAACGAATGCAGGATTAAGGAGCATTTTTTGGCTGCGAGAAATTTCAAAGTCAAGACGTTCTTTTTCTTTCAACAACTCTTTTTTAATCTCTTCGTTGCTCTTGTTGGAAGCGACCACCATCGTCAGACCCGAATAGAGGAAGGCGTCACCATGGGGTGCTTCTTTTTGAATTTGGATTTCTTTGGCGAAAAGGAATCGGGTGAGATAGGTTTCCACGCCTTTGAAAGGAGTTTTGGGAGAGAGGGTGATCTTAATCGCTTCGTTGGGGGCCATTTTATGGCTGGATTTATAGCCGCGCCCGTCGCGAATCATCTCAAACAGCATACGCCCCTTCTTTTCTGCTGCGAGAGATACCCATTGGGAGCGGTATTCCGGATACGTTTCTAGCATCGCGGAATCTTTGTGACCAGGCAAGGAGCAATAAAGTTCTTCGCCGATGAATGGGCAATAGGGATAGATCATCAAAATAACATCATGGATGACACGATAAAGAACTTGCTTGACGGTTTCCGATTGGTTTGGATCCGCCAAGGAAACTTTGCTCATCTCAAGATAGAAAGAACAGAAATCGTCATACACAAAATCGTAAAGATACGTGCTGGCAGCCCCAAATTCATAGGCATCCATCTTTTTTTGAACATGAGAGATCGTTTTCTCCAAACGAGTCAAAATATACTTTTCCAAAACGCCCAACTCTTTGTATTGAATTTCTTTCGGTTGGAAATCTTCGCCCAAAGTCATTTCGACGTAGCGGGTCGCATTCCAAATTTTATTCAAATAGTTCTCGGCAGCTTGCAGCTTTTCTTCGCTGTAGCGCATGTCTTGCCCTGGAGTGCTATTGGTCGTGATGAAGTAACGCATCGCGTCGACGCCGTATTTGGCGATAATATCGAGAGGATCGATGCCGTTTCCAAGAGATTTAGACATTTTTCGACCTTGCTCATCGCGAATAAGACCGTGAATGACCACTTTTTTGAAGGGAACCCGATCTGTAAAGTGTTCACTTTGGAAGATCATGCGGCTCACCCAGAAGAAAATAATATCGTATCCGGTGTTAAGGACACTCGTGGGGAAATAACGGTCAAAGTCCGGGGTTTGGTGGGGCCAGCCTAAGGTAGCGAACGGCCACAAGGCGCTGGAAAACCACGTATCAAGAACATCCTCGTCTTGTGTGTATTTTGTTAAATCGGGAGTTCCCTCTGTGACAAGGACTTCCCCCGTTTCTTTATTGTAATACGCAGGAATACGGTGCCCCCACCAAAGTTGGCGGGAAATGCACCAATCTTCGACGTTTTGCATCCAGCGAATCAAAACATTTTCGAAACGACGGGGCAAAAACTCCACCTTGTTTTCGGTTTTTTGTTGGGCCAAAACTCGGTCTGCCAACGGCTTCATTTTCACAAACCATTGCTTGGAGAGCATCGGTTCAACGACCGCGCCGCTACGTTCGCTGTGGCCGACCGAGTGGATAAATTTTTCAACGTGGTCCAAATGACCTTCACGTTGGATTTTCTCCACCAACGCTTTTCTGGCTTCGTATCGGTCCATACCGGCGAACTCGCCTGCAATCGGAAGCAAATGAGCAGTTTCGTCCAAAACACGAATGAAGGGGAAACCATATTTTTTGGCCAACGCAAAGTCATTGGGATCGTGAGCCGGCGTGCATTTCATGGCACCGGTTCCAAAACTCATATCCACATAAGAATCGGCCATCAAAGGCAGTTCTTCTCCATTGCAGGGGTTAATGACTTTCTTTCCAATTAAATCGCTGAACCTCGGGTCTTTGGGGTTCACAAAAACGGCGGTATCGCCCCACATGGTCTCTGGGCGGGTGGTAGCGACAACAATGTAACGCCCTTGTTCTCCGACAACCTCATAGCGGAAATAATAGAATTCGCCTTCATCGTCTTGGTGGTTGACTTCGATATTGGACAAAGCCGTCCGCAAAACGGGGTCCCAATTGATGATTTTTTCGCCTTGGTAAATCAAACCTTGATGATAGAGAGTCACAAAAACATGGCGAACCGCTTCGGACAAGCCATCATCCAACGTGAACCTTTCGCGAGTATAATCGACCGACAAGCCGATTTTAGCCCATTGCTTGTGAATGGTCTTGGCATATTCATCCTTCCATTCCCATGCTTTCTTCAAGAATCCTTCGCGGCCCAAATCATAACGGGAGATGCCCTCGGCGCGGAGTTTGGCTTCTACTTTCGCTTGGGTGGCAATGCCGGCGTGATCCATTCCAGGAACCCACAGAACATCATAACCCTTCATTTTCTTGTAACGGACGATAATGTCGTCTGGGACGGTATCCATGACATGCCCCAAATGCAACTTCCCCGTTACATTTGGTGGCGGAATAACCAAAGAAAACGCTTCTTTGGAAGAGTCTCCGGCAGTGAAATACCCCTTATTTTTCCAATTTTCGTACTTTCCTTCTTCGACCTTTTTCGGATCATAATGTTTGTCGAGCATTGATTTTCCTCCATTAAAAAACCGCGCCCAATTGGGGCGCGGCGCGCGGTACCACCCAACTTTTTTTATTCCCGATAAGAATAAAATCTCTTGTGGTCTTAACGCGACCCACGTTTCCTCCCAAGCGACTTCTTAGGACTTTTTACCCCGCTTCCACCATCCGGAGTTCTCTCTAAAAAAGTGACCTAAGTCCCTCTTGTTCATCGGAACAAAAAAATTATAAACAAATTATGGAAATAGAAAACCCTTTTTAACGCTTCAGCATGGAAAGAATCGCCGATTGAATCTTTTTCTTAGCTTCGGAGGACCCATCGCTGCAAATCACATCATTGAATCCTAATTCTTTCGAAGTTTTCAACGCTTGAAAACGCTCCCTTTGGTTCATCGTGTCACATTTCGTAAGCACAACAAGCAGAGGCTTCCCTGAATTTTCCAAGTACCGATAAAAGGCGACGTCATCTTTGCCGGGTTTTCGACGCAAATCTAGTAGCAAGACGATGCAGCGAATTAAAGGGGAAGGGATAACTTCTTCCATCATTGTGGAAAATTGAACCGTGGATAACGTGGCGAAGTTCGTCGACCCATACCCTGGGGCGTCAATCAGATAAAAGGACTCGTCGACCAAAAAGAAATTCAAAGATTTGGTTTTGCCTGCCTTTTTTGAGGAAAAGGCGATTTTTTGGCCTACCAAACCATTGATGAGCGTCGATTTGCCGACATTCGATCTGCCGACCATCATCACGCCAGGTTTCCAATCGGCTTTAAAAGAAGAAAGAGAAGGCGCGCTTGTGATAAAACGCACCTTCTTAAACGAATCACTCATGGGTCTCCTTTTTGACGAGCGCGATGGCCAACGCATCATCAACATGATTCATAAAGGAAATCTCCAAATGCTCTTTTACTTCCTTGGGTAGTTCGCTCACGTCCTTCTTGTTTTCAGAAGGAACGATAATGCGCTTAATACCGCAGCGGAGAGCCGCCAACGACTTTTCGCGCAACCCTCCAATCGGGAGGGCTTTCCCGCGCAAGGTTACTTCTCCCGTCATCGCCACATTGGCGTCAACCGGAGTCTTGCTAAGACAAGAAATAATGGCGGTCGTAATCGCGATTCCGGCCGAAGGACCATCCTTGGGGACAGCGCCTTCTGGAACGTGAATATGAATGTCATTCTTTTGGAAAATCTCATCGGAAATTCCGTATTTGCTCGCGTTGGAACGAACGAAATCGAGGGCAATTTCCGCAGATTCCTTCATGACGTCACCAAGCTTTCCCGTCAAAACCAAGCCGCCTTTCCCGGGGAAATAAGTTACTTCGATCGGCAAAATATCGCCGCCGAATTCGGTATAGGCGAGTCCAGTAACGACGCCGATTTGGTTTTCTTTTTCCTTCTTGGTTCCTTCAAATAACTCGATTCCAAGGTATTTTTGGACCAATGTTTCATCCACAAGGACAGGTTTGGCTTTCGAAGGGTTGTCCAGCAAATCCACCACAACCTTTCGGCAGCAGCTGGCAATCAAGCGTTCTAATTGGCGAACACCCGCCTCCATAGTGTAGTGTTCGATCATTTCTTTGATTGCATCTTCCGTAAAGGAAACATCTTCTTCTTTCAGCCCATTGGCCTCACACTGTTTGGGAATCAAAAATCCAGTTGCAATGCGAGTTTTCTCAATTTCGGTGTAAGAAGGAACTTCAATGAGCTCCAAACGGTCGCGCAAAGGAGCAGGAATGTTTTCCAAGTAGTTTGCGGTGCAAATGAATAAGACGTTGCTCAAATCGTAAGGCTCTTCGAGGTAATTGTCGTTAAAGGCAAAATTTTGTTCCGGATCCAAGACTTCAAGCAAGGCGCTAGAAGGATCGCCATGATAGCTTTGTCCACCTACCTTATCGATTTCATCAAGCAAGAAAACGGGATTAACGACTCCAGTTTTCGTCATGCCTTGAATGATTCGACCGGGCATCGATCCGACGTAAGTCCTACGATGTCCGCGAATTTCGGCTTCATCACTGACTCCGCCCAACGAAGCTTTGAAGAATTTCCTTCCTAATGCCCGGGCAATGGAACGTCCTAAACTCGTTTTGCCGCATCCAGGCGGCCCATAAAAGCACAAAATCGGAGCGCGAAGGTTTCCGGCCACTTTCTTGACCGCAAGATATTCCACGATTCGTTTTTTTACCTTCTCAAGGCCATAATGGTCCTCGTCCAAGACTTTGCGAACATTATCTAAATCCTCATTATCCTCTGTTTTTTCAAACCAAGGAGCATTCATGAGAGTTTCGATGTAGCTCATGATAAGAGAACCTTCTAGCGAAGACTCCGGCATCATTTTGTAACGCTTCAACTCCCGCAAAACGCGATCTTCTACATTCTTGGGATAGGGATTTTTCTCTAATTTTTCGCGAATGGAGGTTTCATCATCGGCGGAATCTCCGTCTTCGCCAAGCTCCTGACGAATAGCCTTCATTTTCTCCCGGAGGAGATAATCCCTCTGGGCTTTTTCCGCGGAATCCCGTACGCGGCTATCCAATTTCGAATCGATTTCGGCGGATTTTTTGGAAAGCATCACAAAAGCCGTGGCATCGTCAATTCGACGAGGGACGGAGGGTTCTTGCAAAAGTTGGATTTTTTGGTCAACCGTAAGAGGCAAATACGCGGAAACGACGTTAGAAAATTCTTCCCAATTCTTTCCATCTCCAGCAAGAGAAATCAAAGATGTTGGTGAAATTTTAACGGAAATACCACGATTTTTGGTTAACGCGTCAATTAGTTTATTAGCTGCGAGACGATTGCTCGGAGAATCCGCGTCAACGGAAGAAATGGCCTCAGCATCGGCGTAATAAGCGCCATCTTCGAAGCGCATTGCATAGAGGTTAACTCGGTTCATGCCGATGATGCGAACGCGGCATCCCCCGCCATCAAGCGGAGAAACCGACATGATTCGCGCCAGGGTTCCAAAGCCATAGACGTTCTTCAGGTCGATCCCATCCTGCGATTCATCCTTTTGAGTCGCGACTAGGATAAGGTTATTAAAGTCGAGGCGTGACTTTTCGATTGCTTGAACCGAAAAATTCCTACCCGCCTCGACTTCTTCATTAATGCCTGGAAATATGACAAGGGCCCTAGTAATCAGCAGAGGGAGATGAAGTAAATTTACTGCTTCTTTTTCTTCCATAGAAGCACTCCTTTCCGCCTATAAAGGCTGCGTTGTTATTCTGCTTTTTCTTCTTTTTTCTCGGCAACGGCGTCACCGTTGTTAGCGAGAATAAAGTCTTGAATCTTGCGATTCTGGAGATTTTCGCGGAAACCTTCGATTTGATTGCCGAGGGCTTTGCGGATATCTTCGATTTTCATTTGATATTGTTCGGCCATCTTCGAAAGCTCAACGTTGAGTTCAGCATCATCAACGACCATGTGCTCCGTGCGGGCAATCTCGTTGAGGACGAGGAATTGCTTCAAATTCTTTTCCGCGCCTTCGCGAAGTTGCTTTTTGAGATCTTCTTCGGTTTGTCCAGTAATTTCAAGATATTGTTGGAAGGTCAAACCGTTGGATTCGATTTGCTTTTTCGTGTTTTCTTCTTGGGTCGCGGCTTCTCCGTCGATGATTCCAGAGTTGATTTCCACCTTGGAACCATCCACGATTTGGGCGACGATCGCGTCATAGAATTCACGATTGGCGGCATTGGTCTTGCGAGTCAAGATGTCTTTCTTTTCGAATTCTTTCAAAGCATCAACGGTTTCCACGTCCTTGATTCCGAGGTCTTTCACGGCCTCATCATCCAAAGCGGGGATCTTCTTTTCCTTCACTTCGTGGATATGGCATTTGAAGGTAGCAGGCTTGCCAGCAAGTTCAGCAACGTATTTCTCAGGGAAAACGATTTGAACATCTTTATCTTCTTCCGCTTTCACGCCAACGAGAGCATCTTCAAAGCCCGGAACAAAGGAATTGGAACCGAGTTCGAGAGAATAGTTATTGGCTTCGCCTCCATCAAAGGGCTTGCCATCGATGAAACCTTTAAAATCCAAAACGACGGTGTCGCCTTTTTTGGCTTCGCGGTCAACCACTTCGAGCTCAGCCGCATTTTCGAGGCGACGGTTGATGGCTTCGGTGATTTCTTCTTCGGTAACCGAGGCAACTTCACGCTTAGCAGTGAGTCCTTTATAGGCTCCAAGAGACACTTTCGGCATCAAAGTCACGGTGAAGACTAAGGTTAATTCCTTGTCGCTCACTTTGGTGACATTGACTTCCGGGCGGGAGAAAGGTTGAATCTTCTCTTCCCCGATAACTTGGGCATAAACAGGGGTCAAAACCGCATTGAGAGCTTCGTCCATCACGCGGCTTCCATTGACGTAGGATGCGGCCATCGCGGCGGGAGCATGTCCTTTGCGGAAACCCTTGACTTGAACATTTTTGAGGGCTTTTTCGAATTCTTTTTTCTGGGCGTTTTGCCAGATATCTTGGTCGACTTCGACTTCGATTTCGATTCTGGAATCGCCAAGATCTTTAATGGTGTGTTTCATGTTTTTTCTTCCTTATTGAAAAGCAATGGATAATATACGCTACTTAAGTAGCTCTTCCAAACAATTTGCTGAATTATTTGTGTTTTTGTGCCCTTTGAAGAGCCATTTCAATTCGATTGGCCTCAAAGCTGGCAACGGGATCCGTTTCCGGCTCTTTAGATCCTAGATACCTTTTTGCTAGGTAGAGATAGGGCAAATGCGCCGATTCGGCGGCGGGAAGTTTCAAGGATTCTGGATAAATGCATAAAGCAAATTGGTCCAAGATTTCTCCCGCGATTTCCGAAAGAGAAGGATCGTTTTCTTTGATGATTTGGGAACGGATGGTCTGGTAAACATCGGAGGAATAGGGCATCCGTACCTCCGCGGGAATCAGGGTGAATTTCTTTCCGCCTTTTTGGAAGGAGACGGTCGCCTGATCGTGGTGAGCAGACAGCAGCATTAGAACGTAGCTTTTCACATCATCATCCACGGAATCATCGGCAATCAGCGAATGCAAATCCTGCAAATAAGGCATCAAATCACGGTTTTTTATGTGATTTAATAACGAAAGCAAGGCTACGGAATCTTTTTCCGACCGTAAAATGGATTGGATTTCTTCCGCTTCCATCTCTTTTCCACGAGGAAAGGAATCTTTTTCCGCCTCCCGGATTCTTTTGGGGGCATAACGGAGGTATTCTTCCACTTCTTGAGAGACGTAATTGAGGTTATTGAAATAATTCAAATCTTCATACGCTTCGTCGAATTGCCCCAGCACGAAGCGACATTCAAAATCGTATTTCATCGTGAAAAGGGGGTTCCACGACCATAACAACTCACGGTTTTTAAGCAAATAGGCCAATGCTTCTTTCCCCAGGCCTTTCGAACAAAGAGCGCAAAGCACACACGAGACATCTTGCCCCGTTTCAGCCTGATTCTGAATTTGAATCAATTCGTCGTACTTTTTTTGATCCAAATAGGCTTTGAAATTTTGCATGGAATTATCTTACCACAGGGTTTGATTTCTCAAAATGAATATTCCCTTTCTTGCATTTTTTGATTTTTTTGTTTCATAATCTTTGCCATGATTTTATCCATTTCGTTTCTCATTGTTGCATTCGCCATTCAGGGCTTAATGTTCTATTTTTGCAATTGGTACCAAAACTTGGCTTGGATTTGGACTTGGGTCGTCTTGCCATTCGCCTTTTATTGGGGACTTTTCGCGAGCTTTATTATTTACTTAGCTATCGCAAGCGGCTTCTACAAAACCAAAACTTACACCAAGCCAAGCCGCTATGCGCATTTTATTGTTACGCAAACTGCGTTCATCCTCATGGTTCTTTTCCGCATCCGTCCTCATTTCCGTGGGATGGGCAAAGTGCCCGATCACCGCGTTCGTTTTATGTTAGTTAATAACCATCTTTCTATTTTTGACGAATTCGCTTTGATTTACGCCTTCCGCAATCACGATGTCCTCTTCGTTTCCAAGGTTGAAAACTTTGATATCCCAGTGGCAGGACCCTGGTTTAAAAAAGCAGGCTGCCTCCCCATTAAACAAGGGGATTTGTTAGACGGCGCCCAAGTCATCAGTCGGGGCGTTGAAGAAATTAAATCGAAAAAACACTCCATCTGCATTGCCCCGGAAGGAACAAGAAACAAAACCTTCCCCAATCCTCTTCTTCTCCCCTTCCATCCAGGAACCTTCACTCTGGCAAAGGAAGCCCAATGTCCCATCGTCGTCGTCGCCATCCAAAATTCGAACGCCGTATCAAGGCGTTGGCCTCTCCATCGTACGCACGTTTACCTAGACGTTGTCGGAGTCGTCGACACTGAAGTCGTCAAGCAAAAAAACGTCCAAGAGCTTGTGGAAACAACCAGATCGATGATTCTAAAACGCTTCGAAGAAAAAGAGGCCCGCTTCTACCACTTGGATCCCAAAAAAAGCAAAGAAAATAAAACCGCTTCTCACTAAGAAACGGTTTTTTTATTAGACTTTTTGAATTTTTAATTCAGCGACAGCGTTTTTGCCGCTTCCTTGAATATCAACTGAAAACGACCATCCAAGCGATTCGCCGCTATTCATCTTTCCCTTTTTCATAAACTGATTGCTAAACGTAGACATCGAGAACGATTCCCCGTCGCGGAATAAATCAGCGTTACTAACGAACATGTCGCATTGATGGGTCGCGGTTTCGTCGTTGCGAATTAGTTGCAATTGATTATAATCGGCGTACTTTTTGCCCAGGACGCTGACGTAATCTTCCGTTTCGGACGAATAATAGGTATTGGAAAAAGCAAGGGTAACTCCACAATTTTCAAGGGTGGGGTCAGACGTGAGCTGGGAGGCCACGAAATCAGCGTTTTGATCTTGCATTTGGGCATAAGTCAAATAGGCCAAACGCGTATCCACATGCCAAACGCGGATACCACTAGAAGAAGGCCCCGTTGCGTAATTGCTATAGGAATAAGTCGAATCCAACTGGTTCAGGCCGGTCGGCGTATAAAATTCAAGAAGCAGATATTCGCCAAACGCCGAATCTACAGACCCCGGATCTGTCGAAAGCAAGACAGCGTCACCGGTTTCGGTAAACGGGCGAAGAGAGATTTTGCAATCTTCCGTCGGGATATAGGGATCCGTCCAGCCTAAAGCCAAAGAGGAATAAGGATCATGGGATCCCACGTTCATATCTTGCATCGAAAAACCTCCGGCAGGAATGTATTTCTGGCTGTAATCGTAATAATCGTCTAAGCCAAAGGCATGTCCCATCTCATGAATATAAGTATGGGCATCTAACGTGCAATGGGAGGTATCTCCACCGCCATAATTCGATCCCGCGCGATTTTTCGCTTTGCTTCCTTCCGAATACATAAAATCATAGCTTGCCCAGAAGAAGACGTTTGCGCCGGGATTGGCCGCGTTTTGTTTATCGGAGTCCTGAATCCAGAACGTATAGGCCCAAAGATTCGATGCGTTATCGTCTTTCAAAGACGAATAATCGGGCGCGCCGTAAATCAACATCACGCCATCTAAATAACCATCCCCATCCAAATCATAATCCTTTCTAGATTCCCTTGGGTTAGACGCAAAATAGGCGTCAGAAGCCTTTTGGACCAGCGTCATGGTATTATCCGCACCGGTAGTTTCGGAGTAATAGGAGGAGGAAGACTTTCCGCATTCATACCAATTGGCGACCGTCCCTTCCAAGGATAAGCGACCGTGGGAGAGCGTTTCATAATAGGATTTGACACTATGCCAACCGGTTTCCTCTTCACTGCCAAAATAGGCATTTTGAATATCGGAACGAACTTGTTCTTTTTTATCCACGGCAATGTATTTGCTAGAATTCGTAAACCAAACGGGAATCACTAAGAGCTTAGCTTTGCCAATGCTTGGGGTAGCGCTAAGCGCATAGACGTTATTTTCCATATAATCCGCCATGTTCTTGGCGATTTTGGTCTTTTTGCTAAAAGAAGGGAAATTCGGATCTTCGGAAGCGGACGAAGACGAGGACGAACTTGAATCAGGGCTCTTATCGTTTTTGCTAGACGCTGAATCTCCTTTGGCTGAGGAGGAATGGTCCTCGGGGCTCATGGGGCTAGAAGAAACTCCAGGGCGAACCGCACAAGAGGTCAGCAAAAATAAGGAGCTGAATAATAAAATCGTTCTTTTCATATATGTTATTGTTAAGTGGTGCTCAAGACGCCACATCTATTTTTCATGGCGCGCCCGAGGCGATTCGAACGCCTGACCCACAGCTTAGAAGGCTGTTGCTCTATCCGGCTGAGCTACGGGCGCACGGGTGTAGTTTATACTTTTTCAGAAAGGTTGTGTAGCCTTGTGTATAGCATTTGTGCCGTTTTTTCGGGAAGAATTTGCGAAAGTTCTTCTACGGAGGCGTTAAGCAAAGCCTCTCTGCTGGGATAATGCTTCTCCAAAATCTCTTTCCGTTTCATTCCGATACCAGAAATTCCATCAAAGATGCTTTCGTTGGCTTTTTTAGAACGTACGCTTTTATGGAAGGTGATGGCATAACGATGCACTTCATCTTGCATTCTCATCAAAAGGAAAAATAACGGGGATTTGGAATCGATTTGGAAAACATTCCCATTTTTATCAATCAATCCGCTCGTTTGGTGCTTATCGTTTTTAAATAGCCCAAACAATGGGATATCAGGTGTCCCCGCTTGATTTAACCCTTCTTCTGCTGCATGGACCTGAAGCAATCCACCATCCACGAGAATTAAATCTGGCAAAGAGGATCCTTCGTTTTTCAGGCGAGAATATCTGCGAGTAACCACTTCCACCATAGAATGATAATCGTCACCCGCGTTTTCGTCCGACAAATGAAATTTTCGATACATCCCCTTGGCGGATTCCCCGTTAATAAAGCAAACCATCGCGCCCACTGCATTAGATCCCTGTAAATGGGAGTTGTCGAAAAGTTCAATCCGATAGGGGGCAGGAATAGATAGTATTTTTCCCAAATTTTCCAGCAATTCCAAATTATCATCTTCTAGCCTCGCGGTCATAAAATGAGCGTCTAAGGCTTGCCGCGCGTTCAATTCGGCAAGGTGTACCATTTCGAGCAATCTGCCTTCTTTCGGAACAAAGACCTTACACCCTTCGTAAACGGATTCAACACCTTCTTTCAGCCCGTCCACCCGGGCCACAATTTCCTTGGGGAGTTCATGGTTTTGGTAATACTGCAAAACCAAATCTACAATTTGTTCTTCCCGTTGTCCGAAAACGCTCAAAACGTGGCAATTCTTCCCCAAGAGTCGACCCTGCCGATACGTTAGGATAGCCAGCCCTAAATACCCGTCTCTTTCTGCGAAAGAAATCACATCCCGACTTATGGTGTCTGTTACCACCTCCACGGTTTGTTTTGCTGTTGTGTATTCCAGCGAATCCAAGATTTTTTTGTATTCCTGGGCATTTTCAAAATCGAGCCGTTCGCTAGCCTCATTCATTTTTTGCTTCAGTTCCGCTTTCACGGAAGATGTATCCCCGCCTAAAAACCGTTTGATCGAAGCGTAGAGTTCATCGGTAATTTTGGGGTCCACAGGATGAACGCACGGAGCCAAGCATTGACCCATGGAATAATATAGACAAGGCTTATTGGGTATATTTCGGCATTTTCTTGTAGGGTAAATCTTATTGAGCAAGTCAATGGTTTGATAGCACGAAGAACTATTAGGGAATGGGCCGAAGTAAAAATAGCGATCGTCTTTGGCGGAACGAGAGATTTTAAGAAGGGGGTCATTGTGTTTTTTCAAAGCAATATAGGGATAATGACTATCGTCCATAAGCATGATGTTGTAGCGGGGATAATGTGTTTGAATCAGATTCATTTCCAAAATAAAAGCTTCCTTATCGCTGTTAACGACAATAAAGTCGAAATGATCGACGTGAGAAACCATGGCCGCTACTTTCCCGGACTGCGGTCTCAGAAAATATTGGCTAACCCTCTTTTTTAAGTTTTTGGCCTTTCCAATATAAATTATTTTATCCTCGGCGTCTTTCATTTGATAAACGCCCGGAGAATCCGGAAGCAGGGAAATTAGCCGAGTAAGTTTTGGGGTGAGCATTTTTATTTAAGGTAAACAACGGTCGCGCCGCTTCCGCCATCAAACTCCCCTCCCAATTCAAATTTATCAACGAAATTGGCGTGCTTTCTTAGGTAGTCGTGGGTTAATTGCCGAAGCGCACCGCTTCCGTACCCGTGGATAATGCGAACTTTTTTATAGCCTTTTAAACGGCAGGCATCTAAATATTTGGCAAGTTCACAGGCAGCCTCATCCACGTGCAGACCGATGATGTTCAATTCCATGGGAACGGAAGGCCCTCTTCCCACGGAATCAAGGCGTGCCCCACTTCCTCTCGTTTTTTTCTTTTCCGGAGCCACGCTAGGAAGGACTTGATTCATTTTCGTTTCGAAAGAGAGCCCATCCGAGGTCACGACGTATACGCGACTTCCCTGAATTCTTTGGACTTTTCCAACCAAATCAAACTCGGGAACTTTCACATAATCACCAACGGAAACCACCGTATCAAAAGTACTATCCGGTTTCTTTTCCTCCAAATCTTCCAGCCTTTTTTTCGCTTGGATGACTTGATGCAGTTTAACACCTGGCTTTGATAGTTCTTTCATCAATTCGTCAATTTCGCCTTTGGCTTTATCGACGAGGATTTTCTTCTCGTTTCTCCATTCGCCGACAGATTTTTCTTCTTTCTGGCGAAGATTGTTTTCCTTGATCGCTAAATCACGTTCCTTTTTCTCTAATTCAAGCTTTTGCTTCGTTAATTCCGTCTTCAGGTCTTCGCTTTCTTTGCTTAGTTTCGATAGCCTTTCAATGGCCTTTGAAACGCTTAGATCAGCGGAAGAAGACATCTCATTCAGCGCGTCTTTTAAAATCTTTTCTGGCAGCCCAAACCTCTTCGCAACCTTTAAGCCATAGGATTCTCCGGGCAAGCCAAACTGGATTTTATAGGTCGGCAGCAATTTTTCATCATCAAAAAGCATGGATGCGTTTTCCACAGAATCATGGTCGAAGGCAAATGCTTTTAGGCCCTCAAAATGGGAGGAAATAATGGCGGTGCAATGTTTGTCGAGGAGGTATTTAGTGACCGCCTTGGCCAGCGCTTCTCCCTCTTTGGGACTTGTGCCCGTTCCGACTTCATCCAAAAGAACCAAGTCCTTTCCTCCCACGGCGTTGCAAATATAGGATAATTTGGAAACATGCCCAGAGAATGTGGAAAGGTTGTCGGATATGGATTGAGAATCTCCAATATCGGCGAAGATATGCTGGTACCTAGGAACAATCGCCCCTTCCAAGCAAGGCAAAGGCACTGCGCATGAAAACATCAAGCAAAGGCAGCCTAACGTTTTTAAAGCAATAGTTTTCCCTCCTGCGTTGGGACCGGAAATAATGATAATCTTGCAATTAGCTGAAATTGAAAAATCATTGGGGACAACCTTTTGTTGATCGAGTAAGGGATGACGAGCCCCCGGGATAAACAAACTACCATCTTCGCTGGTTTGGCCCATATGGCAATGAAATTCCTCTCCGAAAAGCGCTTTTGATTGAAGGAAATCAAGGTAACCGATGAGTAGATTATTAATTTTAAGTGCTCCGCTACAACCGCCGACTTCGTGAGAAATTTCCAATAAAATACGAGCGATTTCTTGTTTTTCCTCCCCTTTAAGGATGGCGAGCTGATTGTTTAAACGCACCAATCTTTCCGGCTCGATAAACGTCGTATTTCCGCTTCCGGAAATGTCTTGAACAATTCCGTTCACTTTATTCTTATAAGCATTGGCGACCGGCAAGACATAATGCCCATTCCTTAGCGTCAGCGTCGTGTCGCTTAAATATTCCTTGTTCGCCTCCAAAACTACGCCTAGTTCTGCGGTAATTTGCTTTTCTAGGCGTTTCATAGAAGAACGAATTCGGCGTAATTCCGGGGAGGCATTGTCAAAAATGGAGAGGTCCGGGGCAATGATTTTATGAATATCCGCCGCCAAAAAATCCATATTGCTCATCGCAAGCAATTTCTCCTGGATTTTTGGAGTTTCTTGGCTTTTCTTAAAATAAGAAGAGCAATCCTTGGCCAAGGAGACGTCATGACAGACCGTTTCCAGTTCCTCTACGCTCAGCCTGCCTCCTTTCGATGCCAAATCCAACAAATGCGATATGTCGGCGCCAGAATCAATAGGGAGGCGTCCGTAACGATCCAAACAAAAAATCATTTCTGCAGTTCGTGCCGCCTCTTCTTCCAACAAATCCTTTTTAAGGGGTTCCAAACATTCAGTCATGTGGCGACCGATTTGGGTCCTTGCGTGAACGGAGAGCAATCCTTTAATTCGTTCCCATTCCAAAATCTCGTAAACCGTTTGCATAACGCAGGTATTATAACGATTTTTCGAAGACGAAATGAATAAACACTAGACGCATGCTAAAATAAGGCAATGAGCGACATTTCTACGAATATCTCCTTCCCCGTTACCGATGAGGAAGGGAAATTAATCGAGGCCTATTATGGCCCAAGCGCATCTCCCACGCATTCGGATTACATCCGTTTCGAAGCTAAAATTAAAAACTGCAAAATCACGCTTTATAAAAAGAAGGATGAAAACGGATGCTGCAAAGTTCTTTTTCAAGGACCGGGAGCAACGGGTGAAGCCTCCATTTTTCACGACGTTTCTTCCGTAAAAAAGTCCAAGCCAAAAGTTCAAATTAAATTGCCTCCAAAAAAGCCATATCCTTTTCGTGATCAAATTGGTTCAGACGAGGTGGGGACGGGCTCATTTTTCGGGCCCATCGTGGTATGTGCGGCTTATGTCGACCGCTCGGGTTACGCCACCCTGCAAGAATTAGGTGTCACCGATTCCAAGAAAATGAGAGATGAGTACATTATGTCTATCGGACCGACTCTCGTTCAGCAATTCGATTATTCCTTGCTTGTGTTACGTAACGAAAAATACAACCAAGTTTTCGAATCAGGCATCAACATGAATGCCATGAAAGCAAAATTGCACAATCAATGTCTATTTAACTTGCTACAGCGCCACCCCAGCGTTTCGATATTCCAAGACCAATTCGCCGAGGAAGGCCTTTATTATCATTACTTAAAAAACGAAAAAAACATTGTAAGAAACATCGTTTTCGCCATAAAAGGAGAAACCAAATTCCCGTCCGTTGCTCTTGGATCCGTAATAGCCCGTTACTCTTTTCTGAAAGAAATGCAGAAATTAAGTGACGAGTTAAGTATCAAAATTCCGCAGGGGGCAGGCGCGCAAGTAGATGAATTCGCTAAAAAATTAGCCAAAAATAACCCGAATTTTCCATGGGAAAAATACGTAAAGAAAAACTTTGCAAACTTTGCAAAAATTTCTAGTGAAGAGAACGAATAATATTTTCAAAAAACGCAGGAATCGGCGCTTCAAACGACATTTCTTCTTTTGTTTTTGGGTGTTTCAAAGTCAGGCGATAGGCATGCAATAATTGTCCGCCAGAATAGATTTTACGGTTATTCTCTCCGTAAAGAGGATCGCCGACAACAGGGTGTCCGATATATTCCAAATGGACGCGAATCTGATGGGTTCTACCCGTTAGCAAGCGGCACCTCAACAATGTGACCCCACTCTCGCGGAATCGCTTCTCCACATGAAAATAGGTCACGGCTTCCTTGCCTTTGTTTAAATCAATGGTGTTTTTTAAAGGATTTTTTGAATCTCTTCCAATGGGGGCGTCGATTTTCCCATCGTCTTCCAAAATAATTCCTTGGGCAAGGGCGACGTACTCGCGATGCATGGAATGGTCGCTGAGTTGACTTGCCAAATAAGAATAGGCATCATCGTTTTTTGCACAAACCAACAAACCGCTCGTGTCTTTGTCAATACGATGAACGATGCCAGGACGAACGTCGTCTTTGGAATTGGCCAACGATTTGCAGTGATGCAAAAGCGCATTAACAAGCGTGCCATCAGGATGACCGTTGCCAGGGTGAACAACCAAACCGGCTGGTTTGTTAATCACTAAAATATCATCGTCTTCGTAAACAATATCCAATGGCAATTCTTCCGCTTTTATTGTTGTTTCTTTTTTGAGAAGTTCTCCAAATTGGATGACGTCCCCCGTTTCAACTTTATAATGAGGCTTTTCTTTTTTTCCATTAACCAAAACTCCATCCGAAGAAGAAAAAAGTAGCTTTACCTTAGTTCGACTCGATTCCGCTCCTGATAAAGTCAACGCTTCATCAAGCCTTTTTCCCGCGATGGAATCATCAATGGTTATGGTTCTCATCTTGAGTTTTCTCCTCGGGTTTTGTTAATCGTGGGTCTTCCGTCCATTCGCTTTTTCTGTTTTTGTTTTCTTTGATAGAGTCCAGAACCATTAATACGATTAAGTAAATGATTCCGATTGTTAGATAAGAATCGGCCAAATTAAAAGTCGCAAAGGGATTAATAAACGAAGTCCCTTTCGAGGGTCCGCCACCAAGATAAAATTGAATGAAGTCAATAACTCCATCGAATCCAGTGATGGGGACCCAATAAAACGCGCGATCAATCAAATTGCCAATCGCCCCAGAAGCAAGCAACATCGCACAAACGCGTTCTTTATTACCGAAAGTATTGTCTTTCAAGATCCAATACCAAACGATAACCATGCTCATGACAAGCGAAATAAGAATGTTAATGCTGCGCCCAACTTGTATCGGAAGCGTGCTGCCCAGCGAAAAAGCAACGGCAACGTTATATGATTTGGTGATGTAGAGAAAATTGGGAATCACTTCAATCCCAGGCCCGGCAGTAAGGGGAACTAATCGTTCTACGAGCCACTTTGATCCGAGGTCCAAAAGAATGAAAGCAATAGTACCAAGCCCAAACCATAAAAGAGGTTTAGAATCTTTCCAAGTCATGCGACGAAAAAGTTTCATTTTCCCGCCTCTTTCAAAGCGAGCGCGCAGCGATGGCACACTTGCTCCTCGCCAATTGTTTCCAACTGACGAACTTTGCAGCGGCAACGGGGGCATTCTTCCCCGTCCGCAAGCGTCGATGTGGCTTTGTTCTCTTCTCCACCAGAGAGTTTTAAGTCGGCAACCATAAAGAATTTTGCCGCATTTTCACCCTCTCTTTCCAAAAGTTGTTGAAGTTTCCGGTTCTTCACAACAAGAGACAAAGAAGCGTCGGAACTGCTGCCGAATTCCCCGCGGGCACGGCTTTCTTCCAGCGTTTTGAGCGCAATGGTGCGCAATTCTTTAAAGGCATCATAGAGCGAGAGAGTCTCTTCCCCATACTCATAGCTCGCCTTGGGCATATTTTCCAGTTGAACAAATTTTTTCTTTTGACCTGGCAAGTACCCGTAAACCTCTTCCATGGTGAAAGGAAGAATCGGATTCAAAAGGAGGCACAAGTCATGGCAGCAACGGAAAATAACATCCACAACCGCTTTTCTTCTTGGGCTTTCAATTTCATCGCAGTAAAGAATATCTTTGGCAAAATCCAAATAGAACGAGCTCAAATCGCCCGATAGGAACGTGATAATTTGGGATGTGACCGTCGCAAAATCATAATGATTATAGGCATCAATGGCCGCATTTTTCACTTGTTCCAATTTAGCCAAAATAAAGGTATCCATCAAACTGTATTTCAATGGATTCTGTGGTATCTCTTCGTAATGTTCCAAATTGCCAAGCATGAACTTGAAGGTGTTTCGAATTTTACGGTAATTGTCTGTCGTCGTTTTGATGATGGATTCCCCCAGGCGGACGTCGGCGTGGTAATCGACGCTGGCGGCCCAAAGACGAAGAATATCCGCCCCAAATTGATCGGCAATTTTGTTAGGATCAATTCCGTTGCCAGCCGATTTGCTCATTTTCGTCCAGTTTTCGTCCATAACCCATCCATGGGTGATGCAAGTCTTGAAGGGGGCAATATCATTGACGGCCATCGAAATAATCATGGAACTATTGAACCAGCCACGATATTGATCATTGCCTTCTAGATAGACATCGGCAGGATATTTAAGACCACGTTCCACAAGCGTGCCGTTCCAACTGGAGCCGGAATCAAACCAAACGTCCATAATATCGGTCTCTTTGCGGAATTTTCCATTAGGGGAAGCCGGATTAGAATAACCTTCAGGCAATAGGTCCTTGGGTTCTTTTTCAAACCAAACATTCGAGCCGTATTGTGCAATCAAGGCACGGATATGGTCGAAGACATCCTTTTCGATAATGGGTGTATCATCCTCGTTATAAATCACAGGAATGGGAACGCCCCAAACTCTTTGACGGGAAATGCACCAATCGGCGCGATCCTTAATCATGTTAATCATCTTGTTCTTGCCCCAAGCAGGAAGCCATTGAATTCCCTCAATTGCCTGAAGCAGATCCTTGCGAATAGGCTCGATGGAGCAGAACCATTGCGGAGTAGCACGGAAAATAACCGGTTTTTTGGTACGCCAATCATGAGGATAGCTGTGAACGATGTCTTGTTCGCGAAGCATCTTGCCATTTGTTTGAAGCAACGAGATGACCACGTCGTTGGCATCCTCATAGAAAAGGCCATTTAAAGGATCCTTTTCATCCATGTGCATAATTCCGCGCTCATCGACAGGACACATGGGCTTAATTCCGTATTTCAAGCAGGCGTTAAAATCGTCCACACCAAAATCCGGAGCAATATGAACAAGGCCGGTTCCGCTATCTTCCGTCACGTAATTTGCAACGATAACTGGAGAAATGCGCTGATAAAGTGGGTGCTTATAGGTCATGTATTCCATGTCTTGCCCGCGGAAGGTTTTAACAAGCTCAGCCTTCTCTAACCCAAGTTCTTCTTTTATCTTCGCTTGAAGGGAAACTAAGAAAATAAATAAGCCTCTATCGGTCCGGAAAAGGCCGTATTCAAACCGAGGATTAACGGCAATGGCCTGGTTAGCGGGAATCGTCCAAGGAGTTGTGGTCCAAATAACAAAGGATGCGTCATTAGGTACTAATCCCTTCCCATCCACCACATCCATGGCCACATACATCGTTTTGGCCGTCACATCGTGGTATTCCACTTCCGCTTCGGCAAGGGCGGATTCACTGGAAGGCGACCAATAAACAGGCTTAACGCCCTTAAACATCAAACCCTTTAAGGCCATCGTAGCGAAAACGTCAATTTGTCTTGCTTCGTATTCGGGAAGGAGAGTTAGATAAGGATGCTCGTAGTCGCCAAGGCAGCCAAGCCGTTGAATCTGGCTTTTTTGATGGCTAACCTGTTTTTTTGCATATTCTTCACAAATTTTTCGGAATTCAGGAATGGAGGTTTGCTTGCGGTTAACTCCTGATTTCGTCACCTTGACTTCAATGGGCAAGCCGTGAGTATCCCAACCAAAAATAAATGGCGTTTGATACCCATCCATGTTTTTGAAGCGAACAATAAAATCCTTGAGGCAGCGATTCAGCGCATGGCCGCAATGGATGTCTCCGTTTGCATAGGGAGGGCCATCATGCAACATAAAAACCGGTGCATTCACCCGATTTTCATTCATTCGATGGTATAAATCGTTATTTAGCCACTCTTGAACCATAACCGGCTCTTTTTGAGCCAATCCCGCTCGCATCGGGAATTCGGTTTGGGGCATGTGAAGCGTATCTTTCAAAGCCATAATTTTCTCCTTAAAAAAAGCCAAGCATCACTCAAGGACGCTTGGCGCGTGGTACCACCTTGTTTCTCCCTTCCACATTTATAAAAGGGGAGCACTCGTTGATCCGTTATCGGGAATCACTCGGCATCCTTACTCCGTTCAGGACGCAGACTCGGAAGTGATAATCGGCTTTGCACGCCCCTTCTCAGCTTCAGCGGGACTCTCTGTTTTTTGCGGCGCCGACGTTTGTCTTCTTCAACGTCGATTCATTCTAGAATGAACCCCTAGAAGAATCAAGTCTAGCGGCGGATTAAATTCCGTTTTTGAGAAAGTCGGGAAGGATGCTATCTCCAATTTCGGAAGCATCTTCTTCGCCGGACTCCTTTTCTTCCAACAACGATTGTTCGAAGTTGTCTTTCTTGACGGCGTCCACGCCATTTCCGACTTGAGAACGATTCAGCGGAGTTTGGAAGGTCGGCGTAGAGGTGAAATCAAATTCTTCCGTAAAATCGCTTGCGATGACAGAAACCAATATCCCATCTGCAAGTTGCGGATTTATCGTGAGGCCAAATTTAATGTCAACGTTCGTGCCCGCTTGCTCCTTGACCCGATTGACGCATTCCTGTCCTTCATAAAGAGAGACATCCATACCACAAGTAACGGTGCAAATCGCTTTTCTTGCACCAGAAATCGAAGCTTCCAACAGCGGGCTATTAATAGCGTTTTCAACCGCTTCTTCCGCTTTGTGCGGACCATGGCCTTCGCCAAAACCAATTAAGGCAATCCCCGAACCTTTAAGCGTTTTCTTAACGTCGGAGAAGTCGCAGTTAATCGAACCGGGAAGCAAGATAATTTCAACCACGGTTTTCACGGATTGTGCCAACACTTTATCGGACTCGCTGAATGCCTTGGAAATTGGCAAATTACCTGATGTCATCAGCAATTTATCATTAGATACAATGATGATGGAATCAGCTGCATTTTTTAGTTCGTTGAGACCGGAAACAGAGTTGGCAATTCTCGTTTTTCCTTCAAACGAGAAGGGTCGAGTAACGATAGCAACCGTCAAAGCGCCTTCTTCCCGCGCTACTTGAGCTACAACAGGCGCGGCCCCTGTACCAGTACCGCCACCCATTCCGGCCGCGATGAAAACTAAATCGGCTCCCTTAACGATGGAACGAATTTTTTCTTTGGATTGTTCAGCGGCGTTTTTGCCGACGGCAGGATCTCCCCCTGCGCCAATTCCGGCGGTAACCGACGTGCCTAAAACAACGCGATTCGGCGCTTTTGAGGTCGCCAACGCCTGTTTATCCGTATTGAAAACATAGAATTCTACATTGTCAATTTGTTCGTCGATCATTCGGTTAACCGCATTGTTTCCGGCGCCTCCAACGCCAATAACAACAATACGAATAACAGGTTCAAAATTATCTAAATCAGTATTATCAATTCTGTCACTCATATCTCACTCCCACCTTATAAAACATCATCTTCCGATTTTCTATTGATGTTTCTTTTTTTCTTACCGCTACTTTTTTCCGCCGCAGGAACGCGCGAAACATTGGTAACGTTAATGTAATTGTCCTCCAGACTGCCAGTATATTGGCTTGCCGCCAAAATTAATCCCAGCAATGCGGAATAGCCAGGTTTTCTGCATCCGACTACCTGCGGTTTGATAAACAACACGGACCGGTCTGGAAAAGTATTTCGCAGAAGGCTATCCAAGCCATATAGTTGGCTTCCGCCGCCCGTAAACACCAGAGGAAGTTTCTCGGTCACGCCAGACTTTTGTTCGATTTCATTGAGATTTTCACGAAGAAGCGCCACAAAGGATTCCGCTTCCTTTTGAATGACCTCATTAAGATTCTTTTGGTAAATTCTGTTAGATGATGAAGATTCGCTTTGGAATAATGGGCGTTCAAACCGACGGTTTCGCACATCCAATCCATATTCTTTTTTAATTCGCTCGGCAATTTCATAGGGGATTCCAAATGCTTCCACTATTTTTTGTGTTAAATTGTCACCCCCGAGAAAAAAACACTTGGACCCATAAAAGGGTTTTTGACGAGCAATTAAGCTTAACGAGGTGATTTTCCCACCGATATCAACGAGAACGTATTTTGAGGGGAAGTCAGAAATGGTAGCGGCAAGCAATGCGTTGCAGTAGCTGGAAATGCAACTTTTCTTAACTCGGAAACCCGAACGAGCGGCAATCGATAAAAACTGATTTTTAATATACCCGGGCATAGCGTGGATCAATGCGTGAACCCCCAGCATGCTGCTTCTTTCTCCAAGCGGTGGGGTCGCCATGGAACGACGGTCGTCCAAAATGAAACTATCCGGAATGATATCGACCATTTCATCGTTATTGGGCAGTCTCTTCTTTCGAACAAGACCAATAACGTTAGAAATATCCAGTTCCTGAATTTGATTGTCACTTTTAACGGTATTTGTTACTTCGTCCGCCTCATAAACGGAAAACTCAATGGGAGGCAAAACGAGACAGATTTCGCAAATCGACATATTCAATTTCGCATGTTCATCCGTAATTTTATGGAACGAAGAAAGGGCGGAAATCAATGCGTCTGGATCCGCAATTGTTCCGTTTCTGATAATCCCCGGAATGGGTTTTTCTATTGAATATAAGGAGATCGGTTTTCCTTCTTCCTCGTATCCAACAAGCATTTTTATGGATTCGCTCGTGATTTCAAGGCAAGCCAATGGTTTTTTCATAGATAGATATATTCTAATGTAGATATCGAAAAAGATTAATAAAGAAATATTCGATTTTTGGTAGTTTTTAAGGACTTACTATTTACTATGTAAATAAAAAGGCTGAAGATTATCTCTTCAGCCTCATTGATTCAAGGCAAGATGGCTTAAGCCGGCAAAACCACCTCATATACATCGTCGTTGGCGTCGATTTCGGTTTTTGTGGAACTAACGGCTTCCTGTGCGTTGGTTTCCTTGGCCGAAGCGTTCGCGACAATGACAATCGGTAGAATGCTTCCTAAAGCTAGGACAAAAGCGAAAGCGAAGGCCTTTCCCGCGTTACGAACGCGATAAAAGCTTTTTTTGTGATTGTATTTCACCAATTTGTCTTTCATGGGGCCTCCTTTCTGGACGTGGGTCCTAAATTCTTTCCATGATTCTAAGTTTGCCGCTCATCGCTCGACGGTTCTCGCCAAGTTCATCTGCGGAGGGGACAATCGGTTTCCGATTGACAAGAGCAAAGTCTGGCTTTGCAATTTGTTCCGGCAAAAGGGCCGGGCCATGTCTCGAGCCTTCGAGAATCGACAATTCTCGGAAGCGATCTTTTACGAGTCGATCATCCAACGACATGAATGTGATGATTGCGATGCGGCCACCTTTTTTTAACAAGAATGGTGCGTCGAGAAGCATTTTTTGCAACGCCTCTTCCTCGTGATTGACTTCGATCCTTATCGCTTGGAACGTTTGTTTAGCAGGATGCCCCTTTTTAGAGAGTTCCTTGGCCGTTTTGGCCTGCTTCACACATTCAACGAGATCGAGTGTAGTTCGCAATGGTGATTGGCTTCGCCGAGAAACGATGTTTTTCGCAATGCGATATGCATCTTTTTCTTCACCATATTGCCACAAGATTTTTGCAATTTTATCGAGTGGATATTCATTGCATACTTTTGCGGCGGTAAGTGGATTGTCGAGATTCATTCTCATGTCAAGCGGTTCTTCCTCCCGATAGGAGAACCCTCTTTTCGGGTCATCCAATTGAGGGCTAGAAACCCCTAAATCTGCGAGAATTCCATCGACGGCGACCACGCCTCTTTTTTCCAACTCTTCCTTTACGTTTTCGAAATTGGAGCGAATCAATTCGAAGTTAGACGAGATTAGGCCAAGTCTAGTTTTGGATTGTTCTATCGCTTCTTCGTCTTGATCGAAGGAATAAAGCTTTCCCCTGGGGATTCTTTTAAGAATCTCCGAAGAGTGCCCCGCCCTTCCAAGAGTCAAATCGACATAAACTCCGTTTTCTTTAATTTGAAGTCCATCGATGCATTCACT
Source organism: uncultured Bacilli bacterium (assembly GCA_934700895.1). Classification (GTDB taxonomy): domain Bacteria; phylum Bacillota_I; class Bacilli_A; order RFN20; family CAG-826; genus Alloenteromonas. The sequence continues at coordinate 124,022 of CAKUXV010000002.1, read as the reverse complement.
CAAAAGCACAGGTTTATGTTCATACTTCATGAGCGATTTCCTTTCGACGAAGACCCCAATTGATCAAACGCTGAACCGTGCACAATCAAGTATTTTGCGAATGCAGCGGAATCCCAAATCTCGAAATGATCAATGGCTCCGATGATCGTAACATCTTGACTGATTCCGTATTCATCCAGGATTTGTCTTCCAAGAAGAATGCGTCCATGCGAGTCTATATTCATCTCGTTAACAGAACTCGCCGCGAGGCGGACGTAAGCTCGCTGCTCCTCGTTCCGATAATCCATGTTCTGCAATTCAACCATCAGTTTTTCGAAGGATTTTTCGTCGTAGACCGACAAACATCCATCGAAACCGCGAAGAACGTAGAGACACTTCTCTCCTTGCGGAAGGAGCTTAGCGGGGATGAGCAAGCGGCCTTTAGTGTCCAGGGAACGTTTGAATTTTCCGAAGAACGTTTTTACCACTTTTTCCCACCTCGTAGCAAAATGATAAGCGAGAGTTTTTAACAAGGCAATAGAAAAAATAAAAAACGGAAAGATTTTTCTCCCCGTTTTTTATACGTTTGATTTAATCTTCGAAAAGGGAACTCAACGAATCGAATGGCGACGTTTCAGATTGAATATCTTCGTCGGAATAAACCCGCACATTTTCATCGCTCTTTGGAAGAGTTGATCCTTCTTTCAGCGGTTTTAAAGGAACCTCGCTAATCAAAACGGAACGGACAAAATCTTTTAATTCAAACGAGCTGCCAGGAAACACATACCCAAAATCATCCGAGTCCTGATTTTCATCATAAATATTAATAATCTCGTCTACCGAGCACGGTTCTTTGAAAGTTTCATCAGTCCTCGCATCCCGTAGTGTCAAAACGGCTTCAACCCTGCCATCAAAAGCAAGAAAGTCACCGTCCTTGAAAAATTCCCCCGTAATTTTTGGTGATGAAATTTTAATTAGCGGAAGTCCCGAGGGGATAGAATCGCCTTCAAAATCCGGGAGTTGTTCCGAAACTTCTAGAGGCCGATTTGGCAGAATACTGGATCGAAAAATTTTCATTCACGAATTTCCGCCTTAAATTTGGCTCTAAGCGAGGTAATAACCTTTTGAAAAGCATCGTTTACTTCCTCATCCTTAAGAGTTGCGTCTTCCTTGGAGAAAGTAAGAGAGAATGCCATGGACTTCTTGCCATCGCCGACACCCGCGCCACGATAAACGTCAAATACCTCAACGTTTTTAATCAGTGCAGAAGACTTCAACGCTTCTTTGCGTAAATCTTCATAGGGAATGCCCTCATCAACAACAAATGCAAGGTCGCGGAATACGGAGGGGAATCTCGAGGGGATTGATGCTTTAACATTTCCGACTCGCACTTCAAAAGCGGAAGTTAAATCAAGCTCTAGAACGGAAGCGTTCTTCAATCCGTATGCCTTGAGAGCGACAGGATGCAATTCGCCAAAGAAACCAACAAGCTTTTTCCCAATATAGATTTCAGCACTTCTTCCGGGATGCATTTCTTTGTTAGAGAAGGACCATTTCTTAATGGAATATCTATTTTTTGCAATGCCTAAGATGGCCATTAAATTTTCAAAAATACCTTTGACATCATAAAAATCATAAGGGCGTTCCGCGATGCCTTCTTGGATTTTCTCGTTTCCGGTCAAAACGATCGAAAGCATTTTCCCAGCATACCCAATCGCGTCAATGTCGCTAATTTCAAACAATGCAAGGTCCTTATTTTGCCGCGCCGCATTATAAGAAGCGGTTTTTAAAACGCTGTGAGTTAAATTCGTGCGAACCTCGGCGCGATCTACCGTCATCGGATTTTTCAGAACGTAAGGCTTTGCGTGATTCAAATAGGCAAATTTTTGGTTTTCCTCAGAGGAAATCAACGTGTAGGAAAGGATTTGGTCAAGACCATTTGCAAGAAGGAACCGTCGAATTTGACGCTCTTTTTCTTGATGATCCGTCAATCCGTTAAGAGCAAGTTTCGTTGTAGGAAGAACGCTTTGAACATTGTCGTAGCCTAAAATGCGAATAATTTCTTCCGACAAATCCGCCTTCCCGTCAATATCGATGCGATAAGAAGGAACCTTGACCACAAAGCTCGTTTCGTCGCTTTCTAAAATCTCGAAATGATCGCGACGCAAGGTGCTCAAAATCAACTCTTGAGAAAAGTTTGTGCCAAGTCTGCCATTAATATAATCAAAGGATAATGGAATGGTTTTCACGGCATGAGGAAAAACATCATACGATTTCGCAATACTGCAACGCTCAGCACCAGCGAATTTTTTTATCGCAATTCCCGTTTTGTCTTGGACTTCTTCCATTTGATCGGGGTTCACGCCCTTGCAAAATCTGGAAGAAGAATCGCTGAACAAGCCAAGACGATTGGACGTCCTGCGAATCGAAGCATAATCAAAATATGCCGCTTCAACAACGATATTTTTGGTTGTATCGCTTACCCTGCACGCATCTGCTGTCATTATGCCAGCCAAGCACATCGGTTGGCCGTCGGAAGTAACAACCAAATCGCCTTTTTCCAAACGATACGTATTGCCATCCATCGCGACAAAATCCCCTTCGAAATCGTCGCGAACAATTAACTCATTTTTTGGCAGTTTGTCCGCATCGTACATATTCAGGGGCTGCCCGGTAAGGAGCATAATATAATTCCCTAAATCAACGATGTTGTTAATGGAACGAATCCCTGCGACCGCAAGAAGTTCTTTCAACTCTTTAGAGGAATTAGAAACGGAAACATCGTTGTAAACGCGTCCAGTAAAAATTTGGCACTTCGACGTTTCCGAACTGCACATAAAATCAATGGGGGAAGATTCTAATGGATCAATTTTCTGGAAACGAGCGGCTTTATCGAAAAGGCAAGCCACTTCTTTTGCAACGTTTTCATAGGAATATAAATCGGGGCGGTTAGGCAAAATATCCAAATCGATGGCGACATCATCGAGACTTAAATAGCCCAAAACGTCCTCTTCGCCAACGGGCGCATCCGCGGGAAGTTCTTCAATTCCACTTGTTTGTTGCTCGGTTAGGAATTTCTTGTCAACTCCCAATTCAAGAAGAGAACAGCACATCCCATCGCTATCAACTCCACGAATTTTCGAGGGACGAATTTCGCCACCAGGGAGTTTTGCTCCATTGCGAGCCACAATCACCTTTAAGCCGGTTCTGGCGTTGGGGGCGCCACATACTATTTGGTGCACCCCATGCCTGGCCCCTTCATCAACTTGCAAAATGTGCAAATGGTCGGAATCCGGGTGAGGAATGCAGGATAAAATTTCCCCGATCACCAAATTTGTGCCTGACGCCAAAGGGGAAAGCTCCTCCACCTCTGCGCCAGCAAACGTCAATTTGTCAGCAATCTCTTCTGGACTTACGCCATCCAGATCAACATGGTTAAGAAGATAACGATACGAAACTTTCATCTTGAAACCTCACTTATTCATAAACGTATTTAGGAAGCGGGCATCGTTAGAATAAATTCTACGGATATCGTCGATTCCATAACGAAGCATGGCCACGCGTTCCACGCCAACGCCAAATGCAAAGCCCGACCAAACTTCAGAATCGTAGCCGCACATTTCCAAAACCTTAGGGTTGACCATGCCAGCGCCTAAAATTTCTATCCAGCCAGTACCTTTGCAAAGTGCGCATCCCTTTCCGCCGCAGTTAAAACAGGAGACATCAACTTCAACGCTCGGCTCCGTGAACGGGAAATAGCTGGAGCGCAAACGAATCTCTCGTTTTTCACCAAACATTTTGCGGACGAAAAGCTCCAACGTGGCTTTCAAGTTCGCGATGGAAATATTGCGATCAACGACCAAGCCTTCGATTTGAGCAAATTGATGGCTGTGAGTCATATCATCGTCATCGCGCCGATAGGCTTTGCCAGGGCAAATCAACTTAATCGGCGTTTTGGGTTGTCTTTCCAACATGGCATGTGCTTGTGCGGCTGAGGTTTGGGTTCTTAGGAGACGATCGCCCTCTCCCTCGATATAAAAGGTATCCTGCATATCCCTCGAAGGATGATCCTTTGGCACATTGAGCAATTCAAAATTAAAGTAATCACTTTCTACGTCTCGGCCTTCGGCAACTTCATATCCCATATTGAGGAAAATATCGGTCACCTCATCAACGATTAAATAATATGGGTTGATTTTTCCAGGCTTAACCGCGCGGCCAGGAAGCGTAATATCAATAGACTCGGAAAGCAATTTTTCATTGAGGGCTTCCTCTTCGATTTTGCTCTTTTTCTGTTCGAAGAGTTCATTGACTTTCGAACGAGCCTCGTTGGCCATTTTTCCACATGCAGCCTTTTCTTCCTTAGGCACGTTGCGCATCTCGCTCAGCAATCCGCAAACGCAGCCTTTCTTGCTAAGGAATTCGTTATAAAACCCGACCAGTTGTTCCTCATTATCAATCGTTGCAATCGCTTGCGTAGCTTTTTCTATAATTTGTTTACACCGTTCAATGAAATCCATATAAGCTCCTCTAAATAAAAAGATGGTTCAAGGAACGAGAAATCCCGTGGTACCATCCTAATTCGCTTTTTTGCGCTCTATTCCCTATAACGCGGGGCGGCCTCTCGGCGTTCTCGGAGGTGAATTCGCGGATTTCCGTCCGACGGTTCTCAGTCATGACCATCTTCTCTTTGTCAGGAAATTTGCCCGTTACTACTTCTCTTCAACGAACGAGGCTCATTTTATACCTTTGGTCACTTGTTGAAAAGGGGCGTTGAAGGCATAAAGGACAACCCTAAAAAATTCAAACCTTATTTTTAAGGTTATACATTAAGATTCCCCCGGCGATTCCTACATTAAGGGAATCAATCCCGGACATTTCAATTTTCACAATTTGATCACATTGGGAAATCAAGGTTTCGGTCATCCCGCGCCCTTCATTCCCCAGTACCAAAGCAAACTTGGCAGCGATCATTTTCAAATCGCTTAATGCAATGGAATTCCGAAGGGCTGATCCCACCAACTTATACCCTGCCCGACGAAGAATTGAAACCGCTTCTTGCTCATTCCCGGGGAAGTGCAAAGAAAGTTCAAATATAGCGCCCTGTGTCCCCGCCACAACCTTGCCGTTAAAAGGCGAGCAGCACCCGGGGAGCAGAAAAATATCCTTGTAGCCGAAGGCGAGCGCGGTTCGTAATAGAGTTCCCATATTCCCGGGATCTTGAACACGATCCAACACTAAAACACGATCCGAGTTCAAACCAGGATTGGGGTCTTTATAATGGGCAACCCCAACAATTCCTTCCGGAGATTTGTTGCTCGAAATCTTATCAACAATGGACATCGGGCATTGATGAACGATTACGCCGGGAGCTGAATAGGGTTCTCTTGAGAAGACTTCGTCAAGGCAAGATGCCGCATTCGCCATTTCAACAACGTGAAACCCTTCGACCAAAAAAGCGTTTTTAGAAGGTTTTGTTCTTGTATCAATAGCGTTCTTTACCCGCGGGTTATTGCGACTTTCAATACGATCCATTATTTATGAATTTCCTTAATTAATTTTCTTCGAGATACTTGATAATCGGGGTCGTACCGATATACGACAGCATAAAACCTCTTCGAATGGTTGGGTTCAAAATAATGAGCTAACTCATGAACAACAACCGAATCAATAATATCAGGAGAATAGCAAATCAGGGAGAGAGCAAACGACAATGCATGAGTTTTGGCGGAATTGGAACCATAGCGAGTCTCCATATCTCGAACGCGAACATTATATGGTTTCGATATACCCATCATTCCTTCATAATGGGCAACGCGTTCTTTTATGTAAGGCAATGCATGGTTATTCAAGAACGCCAAGACCTTTTCCTTTCTAGAAAAATCTCCTTCGACCTTTTCCCCAAAAAGAAAGCAATAATCTTCTCCCCAGTTTTTCTCTCCGTGATACTTTGCTCTGTTTTTTTCGTAAAACGTTTTAAATTTCTCCAAAAGGCTAAGGGCGATGGTTTGAATTTTGCTTTGACTATATCGCCGGTAATAGGTTGGCATCGACAAGGAATAACCTCCCGACGACAGTTTGCGCATAGTCACATGGCGCGTCTGGTGAAACCGAAGCTTAACCTTAACCTGTTCATCGTCAAAGGGGATCAGAATTTCTTCAGTCATGAAATGCATTATACTTCTTGTTTTCTTGAATCATAAATAAGAATAGAATACCAAGGCTATGGAAAAAATCTTAATTTCTGCGTGCCTCGTCGGCGACAACACCCGATTCGATGGCGGTAATTGTCGCAACGAACTTGTGTCTGAATTAAACCAATATTATGACCTCGTCCCCTTTTGTCCCGAGATGGAGGGCGGATTGCCCGTCCCGCGTGAACCTGGCGAAATTTTTCACGACGCCGTAAAAACAAAAAAGGGAAAAGACATTACTCGTTTTTGCAATAGTGGCGCCGAAAAAGCCTTGGCATTATGCTCCTTTTTAGGAATCAAAATAGCAGTCATGAAAGAGAATAGCCCTTCTTGTGGCGTCCACCATATTTACAATGGCCATTTTAATTCAACAACAATTGTTGGATCCGGCATCACCACAAACCTGTTGAAGTCAAAAGGAATACGCGTCATCTCCGAAGAGGAATTGCCAACATTCCTGACAGACTGCAAGGAAAAGGCAGGAAAGACCGCTTTGAAAATCGAAATGGAGAAACAAGCGGATCTAGGTAAGCCAGTTCCATCTCGTCCATTCGATCAAAATTCGGATCGAAGCCGCTTCAAGGAAAAAGGGTTTGGCAAAGACAAATCATTCGATGGAGAAACTAACCGTCCGGAGAAAGGGGAACGCCGTTCCTACCGTCACGAAGACGGTGAGCATCGTTTTTACCGAGACGGTGGCGAACGACGCCCGTTCCGACGTGGCGATGGCGAACGGAGGTCCTTCCGTCGAAACGAAGGGGAGCATTCCGATTTCCGAAAAGATAATCCTCAATCCCTCCATTCCAGCAATCCTGAGGGCGAAGAAAAACGCACCTTCAGAAAACCGCGTCGCGAATTCAACCGCAAGAGCGATTCTTACGGCAGACGTGACGGTCGTAAGTCTTATTCCGATTCCCCCCGTTCTTATCGCCCTAAACACGATGGAGATAACTACGAAAGAAAAGAAAGAAAGCTTTATAGCGATTTCAAAAGAGATGGAGAACGTAGGAAATCATTTGGCAAAAGAAAGCCTTACGAGTCTGGCGAACGACGCCAAACCCGCTCCTTCCGCAGCGATAAGCCTCGTGCCCCTCGTAAGGACAAGGACTGGAAAAAGAAAGACGAATAACGATCAGAGTCCTTGGTCGTGTTCTTGGGCGAAATCTAATTCGCCCTTTTCTTTTGCTTCAGCCATGTCAAGGCGTTCGCTTAATGTTGCAACATAATTGCCGATGGCAAACAAATACGAAGCCACCAAAACAATGAAGCACGCCAAGCACAAATCCATCTTGTTGCTTAATGCCGCGACGCTGTTTTGGTCGCTAGATTTAACAAAAAGAATGGCGATGCTTAGCCCCGTCATAGCCAAAAACACCACAAGGCAAATAACTCGGAAAGTTTTTGGCGTAAATTTTATTTTTTTCATGAATCTCCTTTCATAAAAATGCGGGAAGAAAAGACGAATTGTGGTCGGCAAAGGATAAAAGGTCCGCCCCTTCTTCCCTTTGGATGTAGCCCCCATGTCAGCCCTCAGCTAGTAGGCGATGGTATACGTCGCTATTGCGACTGCCCTTTAAAAGTGACGTCTCCTTTTAAAGATTAATCGTCTGCTTTTTGCTTGCGACAATCTAGAACGTAAGCGAGGCCCCTTGTAGAAAGGCCGCTGCGATTTCGGCCTTCATGGGTTCTACATATATATTAGAGTAAAAAAGGCCATAAAATTTTTGAAAGTTTTTTATTAGTTTCTCTTTTTACCAAATAACATCGGCCAATATTTTTTTAAATAGTTTTTGGTTTCCTTAGATTTTTGCTTATTCCTTTACATTTGAAAAAGAAAACCCCGAGCCGAAGCCCGGGGCAATCGATTTTTCGAAAACTTAGAAAATTCTCTTTTCCGTTCTGGAATCGAAGATGTGGGATTTCGAAAGAACAAATCCAAGATGCATGACGTCTCCGCCTTTGATCTCATGGGACAAAGGAATCTTTGCTACCATATCAATACCGCCAAAGTCGGAGTGCACATAGTATTCGTGGCCGAGGAGTTCGGCGACGGATACGGTGACTTCAAACGGTTCGGCGATCTTTTTGGCAGAAACTTCTTCGTCATCCGCGTCCAAGATATCTTCGGGTCGCATGCCAAAATCAATTTCATGTTCTCCAAGAAGAGCTTGTTTAAAGAAGGCCAAATCTTCGGTTTTCGTTGCAATTTCCTTTTGGATTTTTTCCACTTCTTCCTTTTCTTTTTTCGAAAGTTCTTTGCCTTCGGCTGGAACAGGGATGGAGGCATTCAACGTATCGATATCCGCGGAAGTCGTTTCCATCTCATTCTTATAGAAATCTTCATGAGCCTTAACCGCTTCGGCGGAAAGATGGACGCGATAACCTCCGGGAAGGACAATATCGCCTTTGTCGTAACGGCCTTTGAACAAATTCATCGACGGAGAGCCGATGAAGGTTGCGACGAATTTATTCGCAGGGTGATTATAAATTTCAATCGGCGAACCCACTTGTTGGATACGGCCTAATTTCATGACAACAATGCGATCGGCCATCGTCATGGCTTCCGTTTGATCGTGGGTAACATAAATCGTTGTAGCGCCTAACGTATTGTGCAACTTAATAATTTCGCTGCGCATTTGAACGCGAAGCTTGGCATCGAGGTTAGAAAGAGGTTCATCCATCAAGAAGACTTTGGCATTTCTAACAATCGCGCGGCCTAAGGCTACACGCTGTCTCTGGCCACCGGAAAGAGCCTTGGGCTTGCGATCGAGATATTCTTCGATTTGAAGGATTTTGGCAGCATCGCGAACGCGGCGATCAATTTCTTCCTTAGCAAAATGGCGGATTTTTAGCCCAAAAGCCATGTTGTTGTAAACGGTCATGTGCGGATAAAGCGCATAAGACTGGAAGACCATGGCAATATCACGGTCTTTCGGCGTTTTGTCGTTAGCGTATTCTCCATCGATATATAAGTCGCCAGCACTGATGTCTTCCAAACCAGCAACCATGCGCAACGTCGTGGACTTCCCGCATCCGGAAGGACCAACGAAAACAATAAATTCCTTCTTTTGGATTTCTAGATTGAAATCAAAAACGGCTTGGACGTTGTTGTCATAAATCTTGTCAATGTGGCGAAGAGAAACGTAACCCATCGTAGGATCAACGACTTTTTCTTCCTTCGCAGCAACTTCTTCGACTTTTTCGGCGTCTGCTTTTTTATTTTTTCCCAGCATAATTACTATGCCCTCCAATGTATAAAACTATAGACGAAAAAATATAAGCCGTCTTGTGCACGGTGCACAAATATCATTAATTTCGATAACTAACGCTAATTTGGAAATATAGTTCAAGTAAAAGGGCATTATGGTAATCGCGAATGTCGAGATTGGTGAGCTCAATAAATTTGTTTAAGCGGTACAAAAAAGTATTTCGGTGCACAAATAACGTTTGGGCCGAAAGCGATTCATCGCACCCACACCGCAAGTAAGTCCCCGCGGTAAGCAGCAAGTCGTGGGGCACATTATCGAAGCAGGCTTTAAGCAAGGGGTAGGCGGAATAGTCTCCAAAGGAGATTTCCTTAAGAATTACATCGGAAGGAAACATGGCCCTGCACGGGAAATAGGAAGCGGACTTTTGGAGCAAATCTTGCTCCAAAACAGTATTTTGGTGAGCGGCCAAAAACGATATAGAAACCCCCAAATCGTCGCGGATAACCAAAGACAGCGAATCTAATTTTGCATAGATTTTGCTATCGGCTAAAAATTCGCCGCTTCGGTCACCAAAATAGACGACGTGGTCGACATCCACGCCAATTTGATTCAATTGATCTTCAAACGCGATTTTGTCAAAAGGGGCAGAAGATAGAAAAAGATAATGTTTTTCCATGCCAATATCTTCCCCCAGCCACCCTCCTTTGTCCAAAGGATTCTTAAAAATTGATTGTCAAAACCAAAAGATTCGGTTTTTTCGCCTTAACCATTGTAAATCCATGGAACTTTTCTTTAGAAAAGACGATAATAAAGCCGTTAATAAGACAGGGAGGTCTTTAACAATGTTAGTCAATGCTACACGCATTTTGAAGGAAGCCCATGCAGGACATTACGCGGTTGGCCACTTCAACATCAACAATCTTGAATGGACGAAAGCCATTCTACTCGAAGCGGAGGCCTTAAAGAGCCCCGTCATCCTTGGCGTCAGCGAAGGCGCTGCCAAGTACATGGGCGGATTCAAAGTGGTTTCCGCCATGGTTCACGCTTTGGACGAATCGCTTAAAATCAGTGTTCCTGTCGCCTTGCACCTCGACCACGGCACCTACGAAGGCTGCTTAGCCTGCATCGAAGCTGGCTTCACTTCCATCATGTTCGACGGATCGCATTTGCCCTTCGAGGAAAATGTTGAAAAGACGAAAGAACTCATCAAAATCGCTCACGACAAAGGGCTCTCCATCGAAGCCGAAGTCGGCGCCATCGGAGGAACCGAAGATGGCGTGACGGCGGACGGAGAAGTCGCCGATCCCGAAGAATGCGCCAAAATCGTAGCTCTCGGCGTTGATTTCTTAGCTGCTGGAATCGGAAATATTCATGGAATCTATCCGAAAAACTGGACAGGCCTTCACATCGATGCCTTGGAGAAAATTCAAGAAGCGACTGGAGGCATCCCCCTTGTTCTTCATGGTGGAACAGGTATTCCCGACAACCAGATCAAAGAAGCCATCCAACACGGCATGAGCAAAATCAATGTGAACACGGATTGTCAATTAGTCTTCGCGGAAGCAACAATCGAATACTGCGCTGCCGGCAAAGCCAATCCGACCGCGGACAACGCTTCCAAAGGCTACGACCCGCGCAAGCTTTTAAAGCCTGGTTTCTTAGCCATCCAAGCCAAAGTCAAAGAGAAAATGGAACTCTTTGGATCTGTTGGCAAAGCGGATTAATCCATCCTGCGCAAATGAAAAGTCACCGGCGAAACCGGCGACTTTTTTTATATGTTGCTTTCGCGAATTAAGGTGGCTAGATTTTTGGCCAGCATCTTAATGTCTAGATGCGAGGTATTCACCATGAAATCGTAATTTCTACGGCACCCCCACTCCTGGCCGGTGTAAAATTCGTAGAAACGCGAACGATTCTTTTCAACTTTTTGAATCCGCTTAAGGAATTCCTTATCGGACAGCGAAGCCTCTTCTTCTTTCTGGCGTTCGCGGCATCGTTTTAATTTCGTTTCCATGTCCGCGTAAACGAAGATGCGAATGGGATGGAGATCTCTCAAGACATAATCGGCGGCTCGTCCAATGATGACACAGTCGCTCTTGGAGGCGATTTCTTTCAAGAACTCGTTTTGAGCGATATGAACATCGTTATCCTGTTTCAGAACGGTATCGTAACCGTTATCGAAGCTCATTCCGTAATGAATGGGCGGCAAACTAAAGGATTTCTCTTCGCTCACACGCTCGATATAGGCGAGGCAATAAGGGGTTCTTTTTTGAATTTCTAGCAGGATTTCCCTGTCGTAATAGGCAATGCCAAGTTCATCCGCAAGGCGGCGGCCCAACTCTCTTCCTCCACTTCCGAATTCTCTACCAATCGTAATAATATATCCCATGGCTTCTAATCCTTTCGCCTTATTATAACATTCTTTAAAACAAACCGAAAAAAAGAAAACCCGCTAAGGTTTCGGCTTAGCCAATGAAAGGCAAATGGGAAATTAGCGGGTTTTCGTTTCAAAATTAGAGCAAGCTCTTGTAAAGAGCGACAACGTCCTCTTTGGTAATCGGCGCGGGGTTGCCCGGCATGCAGGCATCCGCCATGGCGCTATCGGCCAAGAAGGAGATATCTTCTTCTTTGACGATCCCTTTGAGATTGGCGGGGATGCCAACGGCGAGGGAGAGGTTTTGAACCGCGTTGATCGCGGCTTCACGATATTCCTCTTGACTCATGGAATCGACGCCTTTAACGCCCATAACACGGGCGATTTCGCGATATTTTTCTCCAGAATACGGAGCGTTGAAACGCATGCCGGTGGGGAGAAGGATGGAGCAAGCCATCCCGTGCGGAGTGTCATAAACCGCGGAAAGCGGGTGAGCCATCGAGTGGACCATACCAAGACCGACGTTGGAGAATCCCATGCCAGCAATGTATTGGCCAAGAGCCATTTGTTCGCGGCCGGTCTTTTCATTACGAACGGCGCTTTCGATGTTTTTGGCAATGATTTCAATCGCCTTGATGTGGAACATATCTGACATCTCCCAGGCGCCTTTGGTAATGTAGCCTTCGATGGCGTGGGTCAAAGCGTCCATGCCGGTGAAAGCGGTCAAGCCCTTCGGCATCGAGGACATCATGGTTGGGTCGACAACGGCGACGTTGGGCATATCGTGAGGATCGACGCAAACGAATTTGCGATGCTTTTCCTCATCGGTGACAACGTAGTTAATGGTGACTTCAGCAGCGGTTCCGGCCGTGGTCGGTACGGCGATGGTGAAGACACAGGGCTCTTCCGTCGGAGCCACTCCTTCTAGGGAGCGAACATCTGCGAATTTGGGGTTGTTTACGATGATACCAATGCCTTTAGCGGTATCCATGGCACTTCCGCCACCAATGGCAACGATGCCTTCGGCTTTGGCATCCTTATAAGCGGCAACGCCGTCTTGGATATTTTTGATGGTTGGATTCGGTTTGACGTCGTCGAAGATAACGTAATCGAATTTCGCAGCATCGAGCAATTTGGTGACGTTGGCGACAACGCCGAATTTCACCAAGCTTTTATCGGTGACAACGAGGACTTTCTTCAAATGATGAGAAAGCAATTCCGGAACGATGTTATCGATCGCGCCGTAGCCGTGGTAACTCACGGGGTTTAAGCAGAAACGATTAGCCATAATGTGATTTTTCTCCTTTACGCTAACAAAAGTATTATAGAAAGACCTTTTCTTTCCGTAAACGAATACTGATTTATCGAATCAGGTATGCTCAATAAGCATTATTTTGCTTCATTTTGCGCATCATAAGGAAATAAAGCGGTAAAAACGGCTTTCCGGGTAATGATTCCAATGAAAATTCCTTTGTCGTCCACCATCGGAACATAGTTTTGCTCCACCAAATACGGAATCAAAGCCTTTAGAGGCGTAGAAACCGGCAAAGGGCAAACATTGCGATTACGAGGGATGTCGCATAAGGGAATGCGGTTGATTAGGCTGTAATTGAGCTGATTGTTTATAAGGTAAAAAAGCAAATCGCCCAAGGCAACGCTATCCACATAATGTCCTTCCTCGTCCAAAACAGGAATTTGTTCAAAACGGTGATAGCTCATTTTTTCCAAAACCTGGCGAACGGTGTCGCTTCTACGCACAAACGAAACCTGGGCTTTAGGCAAAAGCAAGGAAAGAACGGCTATATCAGGAAAGGTAAGTGTCGCCATTTTCACTCTTTTTCCTCGACGTCCAACCGTTTTAAATTCCAAATATCACGATTATATTCCTCGATGGTTCTATCGCTGGTGAAATAGCCAGAGCTCGCAATATTAATCAAAGAAGCCCTCGCCCATGCCATGGGGTCGTTATATAGTTCATCCGCGCGTTGGCAAGCACCCAAATAAGCGCTGAAATCCGCCAGCACAAAGAAGGGATCGTTGTGATTCATGATTTCATCAAAAATCATTCGGAAGCAATCGGGATTTCCTTTGGACCACGGCCCCGAGAAAAGGCTATCCATAACGGCTTTGACTCGAGCGTCCGAATTGTAGACGTTCCAGGGAGAATAGGACTGATGATCCACCATTTCCTGAACTTCATCCGCTTTCAAGCCGAAGATGATTTCGTTCTCATGACCAGCGAAATCCGCGATTTCAATGTTGGCGCCATCAAGCGTGCCAATCGTTATAGCGCCATTCATCATGAGTTTCATATTGGAGGTTCCACTGGCTTCTTTCCCCGCCGTAGAAATCTGCTCCGACAAATCGGCCGCGGGAATGATTTTTTCTGCCAAACTGACCCCATAGTTCTCCACAAAGACAATCTTCATGAATTTGGAGGCGATTGGATCCTGATTCACCGTATCGGCCACCGCCAAAATCAATTCGATGATTTTCTTCGCGTAAGCGTAACTTGGCGCCGCTTTTGCTCCAAAAATATAGGTATGAGGCGTCAAAACAATGGAGGGATTCTCTTTAATTTGCTGATAGAGGTACATAATATGGAAGACATTCAGCAATTGACGCTTATAAGCGTGTAAACGTTTGATTTGAACGTCGAAAATGGAATCGGGATCAATCTCTAAGCCATATTGTTTTTTAACGAATTTAGCAAAATCCACCTTATTCTTCTTTTTGATGGACAACAATTCTTTTAAGGAATTTTCATCATCGGCAAAGGCACGCAATTTCCCAATTTCCGCTTCATAATGCGTTTTCCATTCCTCGCCGATGCGCTTGGTAACGAAGGAAGAGAGGCGCGGATTTGCGTACATGAGCCAGCGGCGGTGAGTAACGCCATTCGTTTTGTTGTTGAATTTATTGGGGTATAGGCGATAAAAATCCTTAAACGTAAAATTTTCTAGAATATTCGTATGAATTTTAGCGACGCCATTGACGCTGAAAGCCGTGTAAATCGCCATGTTGGTCATATGAATCTGACCGTCTTTAATGATTTGCATTGAATATCTTTCGGCTTCGCTAACGCCCTTTTGATTGAGGTATAAATTAAATCGCCGGTTAATCTCTTCAATAATCATATAGACGCGAGGAACCAAGTTCTGCACGTATTGAACCGGCCATTTTTCCAAGGCTTCCGGCATCACGGTGTGATTGGTATAAGCAAAGACGTGGGTCACGATATCCCACGCATCGTCCCATCCATACCCATAGACGTCCATCAAAAGGCGCATGGCTTCCGGAATCGCCAAAATCGGATGGGTATCGTTCAATTGGAAAACGTAAGAATCCGCGAAGGTATCGAGGGTTTGGTAACGCTGGAAATAGCTCCTCATGCAAGATTGAAGCCCAGCCGAAACTAAGAAATATTGCTGGCGCAACCGCAAAACACGCCCATGTTCGGTGGAATCGTCGGGATAAAGACCGCGGCAAATCTCTTTGAGCGTATTCAAATAATCATCAAAGGAGACGTTCGAAGGAAGATTGTTCTCACTGGGTTCGGCGGACCAAAGGCGGAGAGTATTGGCAACTCCGTTTCGGTATCCTGGAACCGAGACATCATAAGGAACGGCGCGAACGCAGGTGGCATTGACCGTGCGAAGGCCATATTCTCCATTGGGTTTCAGATACGTTTCCGCATTGCCGTAGAATTCCACCTCCACCGCATGCTTGGGTTTCCGAACTTCGAAAACAAACCCATTGGATAACCATTGATCGGGCAATTCCACTTGCTGGCCATTGACGAATTTCTGACGGAAAAAACCATATTCATAACGAATGGTGTTGCCATGCCCGGGGTAGCCTAAGGAAGCGATGGAATCAAGGAAGCAAGCCGCTAAACGACCTAAACCGCCATTTCCTAGCCCAGCATCTGCTTCTTGGTCTTCCAGTTCGCCAATATCGATTCCCAAATCAGCCAAACCATCTTTAGCCATCTTATAGATGCCAAGATTTTGCATATTGGAGACCAGCAAACGCCCCATGAGGAATTCCATGGAGAAATAAATCAATTGTTTCCGATTGTCTCCTAGAATCGCCTCTCGGCAATTTCTCCAATCATAACCCGCGTAATCACGGACCATTTCTCCCAAAACGTCAAAGCGCTCCGTGATGTGGCTATCTGAAACGGACCGACCGTATTTTTCTTCCAAACGGCGCTCAAAAGTCTGTTTGAAATCCAGTTTATTATCGAACATATCGACTCCTTATTAATCAGTGTTTGAGGGTTTTCTTTGTGTTGGGTTCACTTCTTTTTTTCTTGCGGTGAGGAGGGAATTCCCCTTCCTTTTTGAAAATCATCGCCGCAAAGCCGGAAATCTTTTGGACCACCATGTGGCAAGGCCGATTCTCGGGTCCCGTTCCCCATTCGGAAATAAGGGGCAAACCATTATACTGGTTTTTGCCTCCGTAGACATCCTTGTCTGAGTTAAAAACTTCCACGTATTGGCCTTTATTCATCGTGCCGATCCTGTAATTTTCATAATAATTACCCGTCATATTGAACAAGAAGATAAAGGAATCTTTCCCCAAAGTGCGCTCAAAGGCGAAGACGCTTTGGTTGGAATTGTCGACCATGAGCCATTGAAAATGGGAAGGATTGTACTCCTCTTGATGGAGGCAGGGCTCATGGAGATAGAGAAGATTCAAGTCTCGAACCAAACGTTTCACCGAATCGTGACGGGGATAGGTCAGTAAACTCCAAGGCAATTCCTTTTTCTCGCTCCATTCATCGAAAGACGCGAGCTCATTGCCCATAAAATTCATCTTTTTCCCGGGATGGCCATATTGATACACGAATAAATTTCGCAGCAATGCAAACCGGTCTTCTTCGCACCCCCACATCTTATTGAGCAGCGTGCCCTTCCCGTGTACCACTTCATCATGGCTCAAGGGAAGCAAGAAATTTTCGGAAAAGAAATAGGCCATCGAAAAAGTTAGAAGGTTATGGTCATATTTTTTATAAATGGGGTCGAGCGAATAGTATTTAAGCGTGTCGTTCATCCATCCTAAATCCCATTTATAATCGAAGCCAAGTCCTCCATATTCTAGGGGTTTAGTCACCCCGCTAAAATCGGTAGAATCCTCGGCAATCATCATAACGCTAGGATGTTCATAATGAATTTTTCCGTTTAACCGTCGAATAAATTCAACTGCTCCTATATTTTGCCCATTATTCTTATTCCCTTCCCAATAAAGCAGGTTGGAAACCGCATCGACCCGAATGCCGTCGAAATGATAATAGACCAAAAAGAAATTCATCGCCGAAATCAAAAAGGAGCGAACAGGATCTTTTCCAAGATCGAATTGCGCACTGCCCCAGGGAGAGATTTCGTGTTCGTTCCCATATTCGTAAAGATGGGTCCCGTCAAAATGGCGGAGCCCGAATTCATCGACGGCAAAATGAACGGGGGCGAAATCTAAAATCACCCCAATTCCAGCCTTATGAAGTCGATTCACAAACGACATTAGCTGCTTGGGATTCCCATAGCGAGAGTCCGCGCTGAAAAACCCCGTTGCTTGATAGCCCCAACTACCGTCGAAAGGATGTTGGGTAATCGGCATGATTTCCACGTGGGAGTAACCCATTTCCCGCAAATAAGGAATCAAGGAATCCGCGGTTTGCTCGTAGCTGGGAAATTCTTCTCCACTCACGCGTTTCCACGATCCAAGGTGCATTTCATAAATGGAAGTGGCATTATCGAAGTTGCGGCTCCGCTTCTTCATCCATTCTTCGTCGTCCCAGGGAAAATTCTCGATATCAAATAGCCGTGAGCAAGACGCGGGACGCTTTTCCGACAAAAAGGCATAGGGGTCGGCTTTATCCACATAAGTCCCTAACGCGTTTTTAAAATGAAATTTGTAAGATTGATAGGAGACAAGGTGGGGGATGAAGGTTTCGTAAATCCCGGAGGAATCGATCAGGGCCATTTTATTTTTCCTCACGTCCCAGCCATTGAAATCTCCGATAACCGATACGTCTTGGCCGCAAGGACAATACAAACGGAACCACACCCCATCTGTTTCGTGACCGTCTTCGTCTATCCCCCGTCCAAAATGGGCGCCAAAGAAATCAAAAGCCCGCGAACATTGGCCGTAAAGAAAATCGATTCTAAATTTTGCGTCCATATCTCCTCCTTCCTTTTAATTATAAAGGAAATTGTGTAAATTCCTAGACGAGCAAAAGCCTTCAAAGTATCGCTTTTGGGGATAGGTAAAAGAGACGGAATGGTTTACAATACCAAGTTGCATAAAGCCTATTTTAGGAGGAGATTGAAAATGTATAAATGCATGGCTGTCAACGCAGGGAGCAGTTCCCTGAAGTACAAGCTCTATGAAATGCCGGAAGAAAAAGTCCTTTGCAGCGGAATCGCTGAACGCATCGGGCACGAAGATGGCATTTTCACCATTAAATTCAACGGAGAAAAACACACCGACATCGTGCCGCTTCCCAACCACGCGGTTGCGGTTTCTTTGTTATTGAAAGCCCTCATTCAATGGGGAATCGTTAAAGACTTAAACGAAATTTCCGCGGTGGGGCACCGCGTCGTCCAAGGCGGGAAATACTTTTCCCATTCGGCGGACTTCGACGAAGATACCGAATCCAAAATCAAGATGCTTACTCCCTTAGACCCACTTCACGCACCCGCGCATCTCACAGGCTTCCACGCTTTCAAGGACGCTTTGCCTAACGTTCCGGCCATCGCGGTATTTGACACGGCTTTCCATCAAACCATGGAACCGGAAGACTACCTCTTCCCGATTCCATATGAATACACCGAAAAATACGACTGCCGCCGATATGGCGCTCACGGTACCTCTCACAATTACCTCGCCGTCAAAGCCAAAGAAGATTATTTAAAAGACAAAGAAGAAACCAATATCATCACTTGCCACATCGGCTCTGGTTCTTCTCTTTGCGCGATTCATAACGGACATTGCGTCGCCACCACGATGGGACTTACCCCGCTCGGCGGAGTCATGATGGGCACACGCACAGGGGATATGGATCCCTCCGTCATGGATTATCTTTGCAATTGCACGGGAAAATCCGTGGATGAAATGTACGACATCTTCAACAAAAAGAGCGGATTTCTCGGCGTATCTGGAGTTTCTAACGACACCCGTGACGTGGAAAAAGCTGCGAAAGAAGGAAATAAACGCGCTCAACTCGCCATTTCCTTATTTGGCAGAACGGTGGCCAATTATTTAGGAGCCTACTTCATTCGCTTGAAAGGTAAGGTCGACCTGATCGTCTTCTCCGCCGGAGTCGGCGAGAATGCTCCGGTTTTCCGCAAAGCCGTTCTTGATGATGTCAAAGATGCTCTCGGGATCGTCGTGGACGAAAAGGCTAACGAAGAGGTTCGTGGAAAACAAGGCATTATCTCGGCACCCGAATCCAAAATCAAAGTCGTGGTCATCCCCACCGACGAAGAAGTGATGATTGCCCGCGACTGCTATGCGAGGATTGTTCATGGCCATTGCTAAGCTCGACCCCCGAATTGTCGAATACGGAAAAGCCCACAAAAAAGTCTATCATTCGATTTATTCTGCGATTGAAAGATACGATCGCATCGTCATTTTCCGTCATATCAAACCGGATTTCGACGCAATGGGATCCCAAATGGGTCTTTATACCTTCTTGAAGGAAAACTTCCCCAACAAGGAAATCCATTACGTAGGGGACAACCACATTAGTTTTACCCCGCGCGTCTTCCCAGAAACGGAATCGCTTCCTAACGATTGGTTCAAAGGTGGAAATTTCCTCGCCATTGTCGTAGACGTCGGCGATCATGAGCGGATTGCGGACCCCCGTTACAAACACGCCAAATACAAAATCAAAATCGATCATCACCCCTGTAAAGGGGAAATCGCCAAACGTGCTTCTTTGGTTGACACCGAAAGCGCCGCGGCTGCTGAACTCGTCGCGGATGTGCTTTTGAATTGGAAGGGCAAATTCATGAGTCGAGAAGCCGCCCGTTATCTCTACATCGGCATCGTTGGCGATTCGGGCCGTTTCCTTTATTCCTCCACATCCCCTCACACCTTTGCCGTAGCGGAGGCGCTGGTTTCGACAGGATTTAATTTAAGTTCCACCTATCAAACGATGTACGAGAAAAGCCTCGACTCCCTGAAGTCGCTTGGCTATGTCTTATCCCATTTCAGCGTTTCTCCCCATGGTGTGGCTTATTATTGCCTTCCTTCTTCCGTTCAAGAGGAGCTCCATATCACTCCGATTCTAGGCAAAGAACACGTGAACACGTTCTCGAACATTGCCGGAATCAATGCGTGGTGCTCCATCACGGAAGACCCGCAGCCCAAGGACTATTGTTGGAGAATATCAATCCGCAGCAAATCCAAGGACATCTCCGGTGTCGCCCAAAAATGGGGTGGCGGCGGACACGCCCAAGCAAGCGGCGCTCGCATCGATTCCCTCAAGGACCTCGATGCCTTCATCCAAGACTTAGATAACTTATTCGTTGACTAAAATCTGGGAGGCAAATTCGCCTCCCTTTTCATTTGCCTTGCCTATTTGCCCCGCTGCTTTTAGACTTTTTCATTATGAAAAAATCTTTATTTTCACTTCTTCCTCTCCTAACAGTGATTCTAACTTCTTGTGGGGGAGAAACCCCTTTCCATTCATCGGGATCCAATGCCTCCATTCCTTCCGAAATCAAAACTCTGCCTGACGAAGATTTGTCTTCTTATGCTTTGAGCACGGTCGCCTCCTTTGTTTTGGAGAAAGTTGCCTATGCTCGCTTATCTTATCCCCATCCCCTTCTTCAAAAGGAAATCCTGCAAAAAGCAGGCTTTAATGAAGGGGACAAAATCGATGCGACTTTGGAGAATTCCCTTCGTTTTCTCCATGCGAGTTTCGCCGAAATAACGAATGGTCTCCCCCAAACCGGTTTCCGTCGTTACGCGGGTTATTTTACCTCCCCGACTTTAGCCTCCTCCTTGTCCAAGCCAGGCAAAGAAGCTTTAGATTGGTACGTAAATTTGGGCTTATATGGCGATTCCTCCTTTAACGGAGCGAAAAAGCTCAGTTCCGATGTGGATTTTGAAGTCTATATTCAACGAATTCACGGATACATTGGAACTTCTGCACGAGATGATTATTTTACATTTGCCAACGCCGGTCGTCTTTTTGACGAAGACAAGACCTGCGAGCCAAAATCCTATTTCTACGAGCAAAAAACCATCGAAGAAGACAAAATCACAGCCTACTTCATTTCTTATTTGAAAAAAACTGCGCCCCAATTATTAGAGGAAGCAAAATCCCCAAAAGGCTTAAGCGAATTAAAACCCTATTGCGACAAAATCCTTGCCTCGACGTCTTCGAATTTCTACGAAGTATTAAGCCAAATCGCCATGGAGACGGGATCCCAT
This sequence comes from uncultured Bacilli bacterium, assembly GCA_934700895.1. Lineage (GTDB taxonomy): Bacteria > Bacillota_I > Bacilli_A > RFN20 > CAG-826 > Alloenteromonas. The sequence continues at coordinate 102,822 of CAKUXV010000002.1, read as the reverse complement.
TGGTTTATGAATTTCCAAGGTTCTGCCTATGTGGAACAAACTCCCGTGGCTTTATTAGAGCAAAGCAAATTGCTTTCCTATGCTTCCAGCGCCTCTTCTTTGCGTCCAGGCTTCCAAGCCTTATTCGCTAGTTTCGGCTTCACTAGCGAAGAGGCAAGAACCCAAACCAATGCGTTAATCGCTATCCTATCGCGTTTAGCTTCCGCCCCCACACTAAACAGCAATTCCAATGAAGGTTTTGAAAAATACCTTTCCTGTTTCCTTGATCAAAAATTCGAATTGAGGGGGAATGACTCTTCCTCAGCTCGTTCCCTTTCTTACTTAGGGAATCTAAGCACGGACAGCGGATTAGACGGGCTCAAGGCCCTTGCCATGGCTAATCTTGCCTATGACTATGCGGCCCTGCTTCCTTCTAGTACGCAAAAGTTATTGGGATTAGCAACGACAAAATCCGACGATGCCATTTTTAACGCCACCCAATGGGCCTTCCAAGAAAAAATCGCCAACGACGCACTCCTTTCTGCACAAGGAAAGGGAAGCATCGAAACGGCGAAAACGCTCATTGAGGATCTTAAGGAAACGATTAAAAAGCGAACCAAACAAAATGGATGGATCAGCGAAGAAGGGTCCTCCATTATTTCAAAAAAACTCGATGCCATGGGCTATAGCATCATGGGAGTTGTGGATGAAAACGGAAGCGCGCCTTATTCTAAAGTTGCCTCGCTCGATTCCACCTTATTCAAAGCCATTCAGACAGGCCTATCCGGTAGATTAGCCAATTTATTGGCGGCTTCCCAAACGGTTACGAATCCCATGGATTTAACGACATCTTATAGTAACTTGTTCACAGCAAACGCATCCTACTTTGGCAACGATAATTCTATTGAATTAACACTGGGATTATTCGCTAGTTATGGCGGAGATTGGGCCAATTTAAGCAACGAGGATCTTTATGGTGGAGTTGGCGTAATTATTGGGCACGAAATCACCCACGCAATGGATTCTAACGGGGTCAAATACGACGAAAACGGAACCTTGGTTCCGGGAGGAAGCATCCTTTCCAGCGCCGACACCGCTGCCTATCAATCCCTCCAAAAGAAAGTGCAGAATCTTTATACCGTCGAAGCAATGCCCGGATTAAAGCAAGAAGGGTCCGTTGTTCTTTCAGAAGCAATCGCTGACATCGGAGGACTGTCTCTTTGCGAATCCCTTTATGAAAAATCCGCCTCGGTCCATTGGAGCGATTTCTATCTCGCGTTTGCAAGACATTTTTATGGTTCCGCATCTCGAAGCCTTTATTCTTCCGCCTTGCTTGGCGACGTCCATCCCTTTGGAAAGGCGCGGGTTAATCCGCTTCTATCGAATAGCGAAATCTTCGTAAGCCAATTTGAACTCCAGGAAGGAGACGGCATGTATATTGACAACGCAAAGCGCGTTGTAATTTGGTAAAGGAAAAAAGTCGTCTACAAATAAAGAGAACTAATTTGTCTTTTTTTATGATGTCGATTTACTACATAGATTTTTTCATTTACCTTTGTTCCACGATGAGTCAATTTTCCTGGTGGAAAATGGTAAAGGCTTTTCCCTATAAACAAAGGATAAAAACAACGCGGAAAAAATTTGCTTTGTTTTATATATAGGAAAATATAACAGCATTGAAAAATATTTTTATTATTCGGAAGTTACGTTTATTATTTCCGTGATTACTTTGGAATTTAAAACATTGCATTCATCTTTATTAATGCTATTTTTCCATTCCTCGTGTCTTATGAATCCCCTTTGAATTCCCCCCATTTTTTGTTGGAAATAATCATGGGGAGAAGAATCAAACCAAAGGGCATCATGCCCGACACCCGGCAAAGAAAGGAAGGAATAGGAAGAGCTTGTATTCGGGGGCACATTTGAAAAGCGCTTTGATTTAAGGGGGCAATGTTGTCCTCTTCCCCTTGGATAAATAGCATTTTAGTTGACGATTCTTTTTTTACAAGCTTTAGAAGCTTTAACGGCATCTCAGTTTCCATATCTACAAGCGTAAGAAAGATGAAAGATTGACAATGTGATTTCGGCAATCCAGCCAATTTTTATTTGGCCGTTTCCACCATGTATGTCAAAGGATCGTTAAAGGTGGAGAAAGAAATCACCCATTTTAGCTTTTGGTTATCTTGTAACGAACTAAGACATCCATAGGCGCCCCAAGAATGGCCAATTAGTCCAAGTGAAAGATTGTTGAACTCCGTTTGGATTTCCAAGAATTTTTCTGCGAATAAGATGTCATAACAGCTTTGTTCCAAAAAGACCATCCCATCCCCACCGCTTCTTCCTGACGCGGTTAAATCCAGGGCAAGAGCTTCGAATAGATCTTCTACCAAAAACAATAAATATTCTGACCCCTCTCCATCCGATAAAGACCTCATTCCATGAGCGGAAATAAAGAATCCCCTTGGATTCTCCACGGAAAAAAGATAGACAGTTAAATCATGATCATGGCTTTTTATATTGACAATTTCCCTTTGGGAAAGGTTGCTAAAATCTTTTGGGTTTTCCATAAGCAATATTCATCTCTGCTAAGAGTTTCTTCACGAGACAAACGATGGTCAAAAATAGCATGAAAGGACCCCCTAATCCCGCCAAGGATTCCTCGCCAAAATACAAAAAGCAAATTTCGAGGATAACAATGCCACTAATGATTGCTGTTTTCTTATTTCGCATCTTCTTATCCACTGTTTTAAAATTTTGCCCTAGGAAAGAACTCTTTTAGAGTTCTATTTGCTATAATAATCAGGATGAATTGGATTCCCCTACACGTTTATAGCGGTTACAGTTTTCTACAAAGCGGATTAACGGTTAAAAAAATTGTCTTGCAGGCCATTAAGCGTTCTGCAAGATACGTTTCGTTATGCGACGTCCAATCTCTTTCTGGCGCGCCGGAACTCGATCGTTTGGCAAGACAATACGGACTTCAGCCCCTCATCGGGTCGGAATTCAAGGTGGGCCAGGATACCTTTTGTTGCTTTGTTCAAAATGAAACGGGTTATCGAAACCTTCTTCTTTTGATTGCCGAATCCACGTCGGAACGTCTCGACCTTTCCTTCTTATCCAAGCATCGGGAGGGTCTCCTTCTTGTGATAGACGGCGGAGCTTCTTCCATTCATTCTCTTTTCTATCATCAAGAGGAAAATTTGGAATCCCATCTAAGATCCTTGAATCATAGCCTTGGCAACTTCTACATTGGAATACCGTACTTACCGGGGGAATCGGATTATTTAGATTTCTTACATACATTCTTATCTACTCACCCCTATCCTTGCGTCGCTTTTCCGCTAATTCGATATGCCCAGCCAAAGGACGCCATTTCCGCCCGGATTCTAGAAGCGATTTCTAGTTCCACCACCTTGGAAGAAAAAGAATGCGAAGGCGATGAATATTTCCTTTCCGACGGCGAGGCGGAATCTTATTTCGAGAAATCCGAACTTTCCACGACTTTAGAAATCGCAGAAGCCTGTTCTTCTTTCGTCCTTTCTAAAATTCGTGGAACTTTGCTCCGTTACCCCGTTCCCCAACCCGATAACGCGGATTCCTATTTACGCAAATTGGCTACGGAAGGATTAAACCAAAAACTCTCTCATCACGATTCCTCCTATGACGAACGCCTCGATTATGAATTAAACGTTATCTCCTCCATGGGTTACTCCGATTACTTCCTTCTCGTTTGGGATTATGTAGCCTATGCCAAAAAAACAGGGATCCCCGTCGGACCGGGCCGCGGTTCTTCTGCGGGAAGTCTTGTCTCCTTTTGTTTGGATATCGTCAAAGCCGATCCCATTCGCTACGGGCTATATTTCGAACGCTTCTTAAATCCCGAACGGCAATCCATGCCCGATATTGACGTGGACTTTGCTGATACAGGAAGAGAATTAGTAGTCGCTTATTTGCAACAAAAATACGGGCCAGAACGGATCGCGCGTATTATGACAATGCAAACGATGGCTTCTCGGCAATCGCTTCACGATATCGGAAGGGTCTTTCTTTACCGCGATAGCGAGATTCGCTTGCTCACCTCGGCGTTAGATACAAACCCCGACCATAGCCTTGGCTGGAATTATAAAAACAACGCTACCTTCCGCGACCTTGTCAATAGCGACGAATACTACAAGGAAATCGTCTCCCTCGCCTCCAAAATCGAGGGTTTGCCCCGTCAAAGCGGGTTGCACGCCGCCGGGATTGTCTTGAATAACGAACCTTTGCAAAATGCCCTCCCCATTACGGTCTCACCCACTTACGGATTCGTAGAGCAATACGACAAGGATTACCTCCAAGAACAAGGCTTCCTGAAAATGGACCTGCTGGGCTTAAGAAATCTCACCATCGTCGAACACTGTTTGAAAACCATTCAATCTGCCCAAGGAATTTCCCTTCAAATGGAAGATATTCCTTACGAAGAAAAGGAACCGCTCGAATTGCTCCGAAGCGGGCAAACCGCCGGGTTATTTCAATTAGAAACCCGCGGGATGACGAATGCCGCCATGGAAATTCAACCCACCTGCTTTGAGGACGTCTGCGCTCTCGTTGCCTTGTTTCGCCCGGGCCCTATGCAAAATATTTCTTCTTTTGCCCGACGCAAAAAAGGTTTGGAACCGATTCGCTATCTCACTCCCGAGTTGGAACCGATTCTTTCCCCCACTTATGGCATTATTCTTTATCAAGAGCAAATCATGCTCATCGCACGGAAATTAGCAGGATTGACCTTCGCCGAATCCGATCGATTCCGCCGCGCCATTTCCCATAAAGACGCCCACGAGCTTCTCGACCTGCAAACCAAGTTTTTGGAGGGGTGCGTTCAAAAGGGTTTGTCTTCTAAAACCGCCACCCAATTGTTCCAGCTCATTGAAAGATTCGCGGACTACGGATTCAATAAATCCCATTCCGTTTCCTACGCTCTTCTTGCTTGCCAAATGGCTTACCTCAAATGGCATTATCCCTTGGAATTTTATTGCTCCTTGCTCCAAGAAGGCGTGGGTTCGAAAGACAAAGAAACCCGCCTTTTTCACGAACTAAAAAAACGAAAAATTTCATTTTCCCTTCCTTCCATCAACGAATCGACATCTTGTTATGAGCCTAAAAAAGACCGTATTCTTCTTCCTTTTTCTTCCATTAACGGCTTAAACAGCACCCTCATCCACGGCATCCTTGACGAAAGGATGGAAAATGGGCCTTATCAGGATTTTTTCGACGTGGCTTTGCGATTAAAAAAATATGGCTTCGATGTTTCTTCGCTCGTAACAATGGTGGACGCCGGATGCTTCGATAGCTTCGGGCGTTCCCGGGAAGAGTTGCGTTTAACCGCACCCGCCGCCTTGCGGTACGCCGAAGTTTTGGTGGGGTCGGATGGCAAAGATAACCTCCTTCCTTTTGAGTTGCCTAGGCCTTCTTACGTAAAAGCCCCTCCTTCCCGCAGCGCCGACTTAGAAGGGGAAAGACGGGTTCTAGGTCGCATGATTTCTGGATCGCCTTTAGAAGAAAAGAAAGCCATTCTCCTAGAAAAAGGAGCCAAGGCCCTATCTGATTTAGAGGAGGCCAAAAATCCGATTTGGGTGGCGGGCATGGTTAGCGACATCAAATCCATCACCACGAAAAAAGGGACAAAAATGGCCTTCCTAACTGTCTATGATGATTCGGACGTCTACGAATTCACCCTCTTTGACGACGTTTATCAACGGACATATGTCCAAATTCAAAAGGGGATGCCCCTTCTCATCAAGGCCCGACGCGATACTCGGAAAGAAGACCGTTTTGTGGCCATGGAAATAGAAAATTTATAAGGAGAGTTCAATGGAAATCACCAATTCAAAGCATCTTTATGTCATCGACGGAAACTCTTTGCTGTTCCGTGCCTTTTACGCGACTTACATGGGGGATCCTTCCACCATCATGCGCACCAAAAGCGGTATTCCCACCAATGCGATTTTCGCTTTCTCCAATATGCTTGTGAAATTCCTTCAAAAGATGAAGCCAGGAGATTCCATCTTCGTGGCGTTTGATAAGGACGGGCATACCTTCCGCAAAGAGCAATTCGCCTCCTATAAAGCCAATCGCAAACCCGCCCCAGAGGAGCTCGTTGTCCAATTCCCCATTTCCCGTGAATTGATGAAGGCGCTGAATATCATTTTCTACGAAGAGCATGGAATCGAAGCCGACGATATCGCTGGGACCATTGCTAAATCTGCGGAAAAAGAAGGCTATCAAGTCGACGTTTATACCAGCGACAAAGATTATCTTCAGTTGATAACGAATCGCGTCACGGTCCATTTATTGCGGAAAGGCTTAAGCGATATCGATGACGTGACCCCGTCAAAAATGGTGGAAGAATTTGGCTTCACGCCGAAACAAATCATCGATTACAAAGGCTTGCGCGGGGACGCTAGCGACAACCTTCCGGGAATTCCCGGAGTCGGAGAAAAAACCGCGGCCAAATTAATTGCTCAATACCACACCTTTGACGCCATTATTCAGGCGGCAAAAAACGGGGAAATCAAAGGAAAATTATGCCAAAACATCGTGGAAAACGAAGCCATGGGAAGACAATGCTATGAATTGGCGACGATGAAAACCGATTGCGTCCTCCCCTTCCAATTAAGCGATTTTATCTACAAGGGATTTGACCCGACGGCCATTTCGAGTTTCTCCGCCACCTATGAGCTGAAGCAACTTCCTTTAAAAATGCCTCTTATTTTCAAAATGGAAGCTCAAGGGAACCAAAATGTAAAAGCGCCCGAAGTTCAAAAAATCCATTCGATAGTTTCCCTTTCTTTGCCTTCCAAAATCGGCGTGGCAATTGATTTGGACCCCGAAACTTATAACGACGCGCCTGTTTTGGGGATTGCCTTCAGCGATGGGATTTCTACTTATTACATCGATGCACAAGACGCTCAAAAAGACGAAGCCTTTAAGGCCTTGTTAAAAAATCCTTCCGTTATCAAAAACGTCAATGATGCCAAGCGAATGGAAGTGGGACTTCATCGTCTTGGAATCGAAATCCAAGGAATTGGTTTCGATATCCTTTTGGCGGCCTATTTGATCAATAGTAATGTCACCGACCGTCCCGACATCGTCTATTCTTCCTTTGGGGTAGACGTTTCCTCTTCCTCCGCCCCATCCTTGCTTTTTGACGTGGACCATTCTGACGGGTTAGGAAAAGAGGCTTTCTATGCTTTGAAATTAGAGCGAGCAGCGTTGGAGGAGCTTGAAAAAACGGATGCCCTTCGTCTATTTAAGGAAATCGAGCTCCCCTTAAGCCATATCTTAGCCAAAATGGAAATCGAAGGATTCCCTTTAAAAGCCGATGAGCTCGAAGAAATCGGCAAGGAATATCGGAATAAAAAGGATCAACTTGAGCAAGAAATCGTCTCTTTGGCCGGTCACCCGTTCAATCCTTCTAGTCCCAAGCAAATCGCGAGCGTTCTTTATGATGAGTTGGGCTTAAAAGGGCCTAAATCCCGCAGCACTTCCATCGACGTTCTAAACGAGCTCGTCTCCGCCCATCCGATTGTAGAAAAAATCTTAAGCTATCGGAAATACGCTAAACTCGTCGGCACTTATATCGACGGGTTGCTGCCCCACATCAAAAAAGACGGAAAAATCCATACCTGCTTCAATCAAGCCCAAACAACGACGGGACGCCTTTCTTCCTCCAACCCCAACCTTCAAAACATTTCGGCGCGGGACGAAGAATCGAAGTTGATACGCAAAGCGTTCCATTATGACGACCCCAATATCTTGATTCTTTCTTTGGATTACGGACAAATCGAACTGCGAATTTTGGCAGCATTATCCCATTGCCAAGACTATATTGACGTCTTTGAGTCCGGACGAGACGTCCATAGTGAAACGGCAAGGAAAATCTTCCATTTGCCACCGGACAAACCCGTTCCCCACGAATTCCGCAGAAAAGCCAAGGCAATCAACTTTGCCATTGTTTATGGCACGACGGCTTTCGGATTGGCCGAACAAATTGGAGGAACGCCGAAAGAAGCCAAGGACATCATCGACCATTTCAATCGCGAATATCCTGAAATCGCCGAATTCTCTTCTGCCGTTTTGGAGGGAGCGGAACGGGAAGGGTATGTAACCACCATGTTTGGCAGACGCCGCTATCTCCCCGATTTAAAAGATGTAAACTATGCCAAACGCGAAGCGGCCAAACGAGCCGCCCTTAACGCCCCCGTTCAAGGAAGCGCAGCCGATTTGATCAAAATCGCCATGTTAAAAGTCGATGAATTCTTATCAAAAGGCCATTATCGTTCCAAGATGGTCCTCCAAATTCATGACGAACTTCTTTTTGCCTTGGACGCTTCTGAATCTTCCTCCCTCATCCCAGAATTAAAGCGCATCATGGAAAACGCTGTGAAGTTGCCGGTTAAATTGACCGTAGAAGGAAATGCCGGCAAATCCTGGTACGACGCAAAGGATTGATCTATGCCTGAACTTCCTGAAGTAGAAACGGTCCGACGCATTCTTTCTTCTTTTTCTCAAGGCGTCAGGATTGTAAAGGTCCATATCTATCGGGCCGCCAATATCGTTAGTGGGGCCGCTTCTTTTCCCAAACAAGTAGAAGGAAAAAAGATTCTATCGGTGTCTCGGAGAGGAAAATACCTTCTTTTCAACCTCGAAGACGGAAGCGTCATCCTTTCCCATCTGCGAATGGAAGGGAAATATGTGGAGGTGCCAACCACTTATCCAAAATCTCCCTATGACATTCTCGATTACGAATTGTCCTCCGGCACGCGCTTAGTTTATCAAGACACCCGTAAATTCGGAACCATTGCTTATTATTCTAGCAGGGACGAGGTATTCCGATTTTCGCCCGTTGCTTCTTTAGGACCCGAACCTTTTGACCTATCTTCCGAAGAATTTTATTCCCGAATTCACCTTCAAAAAGGGCCCATCAAAAAAGTCTTGATGGATCAAACCGTCCTTGCCGGAATTGGTAACATCTACGCGGACGAATCGTTGTTCGCATCTTCCATTCACCCTAAAACCAAGGCTTGCGACCTTGATTTTGCATCGGCAACGCGCTTACTGAGCCACACTCAGCGGATTTTGCAAGAAGCCATCCAAAAGGGAGGAAGCACCATTCGAAGTTACCATCCTCAGCAAGGAGTGGACGGACTGATGCAAAACGAATTGCAGGTCTATTCCAAACGTGGTCAGCCTTGCCCTCGTTGCGGAACCCCTTTATCAAAAATCCATCTCGATGGGCGGGGGACCACTTTTTGCTTCCGTTGCCAAAAGGCGATTCATCGACCTTTTGTTTTGGGAATCACGGGGCCAATCCACGCGGGAAAATCAACCGCTGCTGCCTATTTTAGAAGCCAAGGTTACCATTATTTTGACGCGGACAAAGCCGTGTGGGAATTATACGAAGAGAGCAAGGTGCAAAAAGAAATTCAAAAAATCGCCGGGAAAAGGACGGTCAAAAGAGGAAAAATCGACAAGGCGGAATTACGTTATGTCCTTTCTTCCTCCCCTTCTAAGCGAAAGAAAGTGGAACAGCTGCTAGATCCCTTGCTTGTTGAAAGGGCCAAACATCAAATCGCGTCGTTAACGGAAAATGACAAAATTTTGCTTGATGTCCCACGTCTTTTCTCTTCCGGATTAGGAGATTGTTGCGATGCGACGATTCTAATCGAATCGCATCCAGAAAAAAGGAACCAAAGGCTCTTAGACGAAGGCAGAGATGCAACGAGACTCATGAAACTCAATTCCTCTTTTCCCTTGAAGCAAGTTCAAAAACAAGTCAATTTCATCGTCGATAACAATGGTTCCAAAGAGGATTTCTATCAAAAATTAAAGGCGTTGTCCCTTTAACGACGGCGAGAGGATCCCGATAAATCCAAAGAGGAAATATCGAATTCTTTTTCGCATAAATCCAAAAGAAGATTTTCCAATTGGCGAGCGCGCGCCGGCCCAATGGTATATTGATACATCGAAGCAATTTCTTGAATGGAAAAATCACTGGAAAAGCCGGTGAATAGGCCTTTTTTGGCTCTTTCATTTAATAAAGGGTAAAGAATATTGCTATACCCATATCCCGTTTTATCCTTATTTTCGTTGCCAAAGTCATCCAAGACAAGAACCGGGCAATTTTGATATTTTTCAAATTCCAAATCGAAGCGAGCTTTATCCCGAATGTTCAAGTCTTGAAGCCACTTAAGAAACAGAGCCGTGTCGCAGAAAGCAACGGGCGAAACCCCTTTGTTAACGAAGTCATTGCATAAGCAGGCGAGCATAAAGGTACGTCCACTTCTCCGAGTTCCTTCCACATAGAGCCAGCGGGAGGAACGGCCGAGCAACAAATCCGCGCAGACCTTCATGGCTGGGATTTTCTTTGCCGTCCTCGAAACATCGTGCTGGACGGTCATATCCATCCAATCAAGTGGAAAGTCTCTGCGTAAAAAACTTTTCGTATAGGTTTCTTGTTTCTTAGCCAATTCGCATAGACGGAATTTCGGTTCCACCAAACCATCCTCATAAGTCAAGTACATTTGATAATGGGGCATTAGTTTATGGCATTGATCGTAGCCTGGACAGGACTCGCATTGGTCGAGGTCTTTTTGGTAATCCAGCAAAGGGGCCAAGGCGACTTTGGTTTGGGCGTAAGAGAGCTTAAAATCATCATGAATCACTTTGTAAACGCGCGGATCCGTCTTCAATTTATTAAGGGCGTCTGAAAGCAAATCGGAGGATGGGGCGGCGCCTTGATCCTTCAATTTTTTGGCGGCCGTTTTCACGTATTGATCAATTTTATATTCACTCATTTTTGATAGGCTTTCTCGAAAAGGGCGTCCAATTCTTCATTGCTGATCGCTTCTTCCCCTTCCGTGGAACGAACCGCAGCTTTCTCTTGGGGCTTTTCTTCTTCCTTATTATAGGGCGTCCGTTTCTTTCTCGCCTCCCGAATTTGCGAATTCAAATATTCCATGGCATCCCGAGAAGTCGAAATATTGGCGCGGACGAGCGAGGCCCCGATTTTTTCCGCCAAAGGCTTGGACAAAACGTTGTTGTTCGTCTGGAGGATATAATCCACGAGAGCGTTGCACGCCCCAGAAGATAATCCGATATCAAATGTCAAAGTCTCTAGGATTTTCAAATCGGAGGTGGCGGGGCGATGGTTATTTTGTTTTAAGGAAAGCCACTTGGCTGGAGGCACTTCATCCATAAGGCGAATTTTCTTCGCAAGATCCGAATCCCCGTGCACCGCGCTTTTCATCCCTCCCCGGTGCAAATAAGAAATCTTCATGCCATCGCGGCATTTCCGCAAAAATCCTTGACGATCCAATCGAGTTCCATAAGGGGAAGAAACGTGCAAGCAGTCGGAGGCAAATTCCCCCAACGTGCCGCTAGGATAGGCGTATAAAGCCCCCATTTTTTCGCAGAAATCCAATTCCTCTTGAGAGAGCAAATTCCCTTTGAACCCATTATTCCCCATCGCGGCCAAAAAGACGGAAGAATCAAAAGAAGTCTCTATTTTTTTGGGCCCATCCCCAATGGCCTCAATCCGTGAATTCAAATAAACGGAATCGTTATAATTTGGTTGGAAATACGCTTCGAACTTCTCGGAGATGTCTTTCCCGCCTTTCGGGGTTGCATCCAAAACGTAACGGTCCTGAACTTTCTTGTATTCTTCTTCCCCAAGAATCGAATGCAAGGTCCCCGAAAGCAAAACATCTCCCAAAAAATCTTTCGGAGATGCGGGCGCATAGATTTGAAAATAAAAAATCCCACGTCCATTGGATCCTTTTTCATAGGACGTCTTTAACAGCCCAATGGCTTCTAAGGGGCGTCTGCTGGCTTGAATATCGGAAAAGGTCATTCCCGTTTTCTTGCGGAGTTCATCCCCAAAATGGACGAGATCAGCTTGGTTGCCCTCCGCATACAAAGCGAAATAAAGTCCCAATGCTTGGCAGCCAATTAACGGTAAATAAAGCTCGGAAAGCGAAGCAAGGGACCCTTCCCCGAGCAGGCCGCACTTTTGAACGGAGTAGATATCTTGGGAACCAAACGTTTGCATGGCTTATATACTACTACATAATCAAACAAACAAAAATAAAAATATGGCTTGCCATCGGATGTTTTTATAGTTTTCCACAGGGATTATCCCCATAAAACCTTACCATTTTGAGTTTTCCACATTTTGATTGTGGATAACCCTCCGTTTTACAAAGAAAGCGCTTTCTTTCCTACAGCGAAAAAGACATTGTCCTTTTATCTATACACGCGCGCCCACGAAAGGGTTTATAATGTCTTCGATTTCGGGTTCATTCCGAAAATTCGAGGTAGTATTATGATTCACAAAATCGGTGTTCTCACTTCTGGCGGCGATGCCCCAGGTATGAACTGTGCCATCCGTGCGGTTGTTCGTGCGGGACTCCGCTACGGACTAGAAGTCTACGGCGTCATGGACGGATACAAAGGTCTCGTGGAAAATGACATCCACTTGATGGACCGCCACTCCGTCTCTGACATCGTCAATCGCGGGGGCACGATTTTGGGAACCGCTCGCTTAAGGGAATTCAAAGAAGAAAGCATGCGCCAAATCGCCGTCAATAATCTACGCGAGCGCGGCATCGACGCCTTGATTGTCATCGGTGGTGACGGCTCTTACATGGGCGCTAAAAAATTAACCGAAATGGGCATCAATTGTGTTGGCCTGCCCGGAACCATCGACAACGATATCGCTTCGACGGATTATACCATTGGGTTCGATACTTGCTTAAACACGATCATTGACTGCGTGGACAAAATTCGCGACACAACCACTTCTCACCAACGCTGCGCCGTGATTGAAGTCATGGGGAACCATTGCGGCGACCTCGCCTTGTTTAGCGGACTTGCCGAAGGGGCGGAAATGATCATCACCCCGGACCATCCGATTCCCGAAGACGAAGTTATGGCTTCGCTTAAAAAGCTCTATGCCGAAAAAAGGAAACGCGCGATCGTCGTCGTTTCTGAAAAAATCTATCCAGATATCCACGCCTTTGCGGATCGTATTAGCAAAGAAACCGGCTTCGAAGCCAAGGCGGAAGTTCTCGGCCGCGTCCAACGCGGCGGATCTCCCAGCGCCTTCGACCGCGTATTGGCCGCTCGTTTCGGCGCCTACGCCGTGGATTGCCTTTTGGAAGGAAAGGGCGGGATCTGCGTCGGGCTCGTCAATAACAAAATCGTTCAATACGATATTTATGAAGCTCTTCAATTGCCGCGCGACAAGCATCCATCAATGCTTCGCTTAATCGACATTCTCAAATAAGACAACCCCAGGGCGCTTCAAGCGCCTTTTTCTAGGGCATAACGGAGGCTCTATTTATGCTGCATAACATTGAAAAGAAAACGAAAATTATCGCTACGATCGGCCCGGCAACCGATAACCCCAAATCCATCCTCGAGCTCTATAAAGCCGGCATGAACGTGATGAGAATCAATTTTTCTCACGGCGATTACGCGGAACAGCTCAATAAAATCGTCATTGCTCGCGATTACGAAAAGCAAGGCATTTATATCCCCGTGGCCTTGGATACCAAAGGGCCAGAAATCCGCACGGGATTAATGAAAGATGGTAAGGTTCCTGTTCACGAAGGCCAAATCATGCGCATCAGCATGAAAAATCGTTTAGGGGACGCGGACGGATTCTCCGTTACCCACGAAAACCTCATCAATGACGTATCCGTTGGCAGTCACATCCTCATCGACGATGGCAATTTGGACTTGTTGGTCAAAGAATTGGATCACGACAAAAACGAAATCGTTGTTGAAGCCCAAAACAACCATATCCTCAAGGATCAAAAAGGCGTGAATTGCCCCTTCTCTCGCCTCTCCATGCCCTACATTTCACCCAAGGACGAAGCAGACTTGAAGTTTGGATGCGAACATCACGTGGACGCGATCTTTGCTTCCTTCGTCCGTCGTCCCGAAGATATTGCGGACTTAAAAGCGATTCTTAAGAAATACGGGGATCCCGATATTCCCGTCTTTGCCAAAATCGAAAACCCAGAAGGTTTAGAAAAAGTCGATCAAATCATTGAAGCCGCGGATGGAATCATGGTGGCTCGCGGTGATTTGGGCGTAGAAATCCCTCCAGAAGACGTTCCGGTTGCCCAACGCCATATCATTGCCCAGTGTAGAAAACGCGGAAAACCCGTTATCACGGCAACTCAAATGCTTGATTCCATGGTCTCTCACCCGCGCCCCACACGAGCAGAGGTTTCCGACGTTGCAACCGCTATCGAAGAAGGAACCGACTGTGTCATGCTTTCGGCTGAAAGTGCTTCGGGAGACTATCCGGTTGAAGCCGTAACGATGCAAGCTCGCATCGCCTCGAAAATGGAACAATATCTCGATTACGAAAAATTAGCCAAGGAAGCCTTTGATACTTCGGATAAAACCAATAATGACGCGATTTCTAACGCTGTTGCCAACACGGCGTTACTGATTGGGGCCAAGCTCATCGTCAATTTCACCGAAACCGGAAAATCCAGTGCTCGCATTTCTAAATCCCGTCCTTGTTGCCCCATCATCTCAGTGACCAATCATCGCGCGGCCGCGATGTGTGGGGCATGGCAATGGGGAGTCTACCCCGTTCTTCTGAAAACGGATCGTTTACCTGATTTCATCGAAGAAATGGAAGTCATCGCCTTGAAGATTGCTCGCGATCTCGGCATCCAAGAAGGAAGCCCGATTTTGATGAGTGGCGGTACTCCTACCGGCGCCGGAAAAACCAACTTCATGCGTATTCTTACCGTCAATAAGGTCCGTGAAATTGAATAAAAGCCATCTTATGATGGCAGAAAATCTTCCTTGAAGAGCAGCGTTAAATCGCTGCTTTTTTATTCATGACTTTTTCTAAAAAAGGTAGGAAATAAGTCGAAATCATGTCGAAACCAAGGGTCCCGAGAAGGAATCCGAAGGTGACATCACTTAAATTGTGCGCGCCACGGACGATGCGGCTCAACGCCACACAAACACCCAAAACATAGAAGACGATTCGAACATAGATTTCTTTTCCTTTTAATTTGGGAACGAAGGAAGAAATCATGCAGATGGACATGGAACCAATGAAATTCATCGTGTGACCGCTAGGAAAACTGTAGAATTCTTCTTTTCCCCATTTGGATATTCCTAAGCTTGCCATAGCATTATTCACGGTAGCTTCACCAAGAACCTCGGGGGAATAAGAAGAAAAACTCCACCAGCCGTTGATACTCCAAACGGGTTTCCAATAACTTGCCGCCGCTT
Source organism: uncultured Bacilli bacterium (assembly GCA_934700895.1). GTDB lineage: Bacteria > Bacillota_I > Bacilli_A > RFN20 > CAG-826 > Alloenteromonas. The sequence goes on along the minus strand of CAKUXV010000002.1, from coordinate 87,537 downwards.
CTTCTCCGAACAAAGCAACAAGAGTTCGATACCGAGGGCGAAGCCAAAGCATTTTCAATCCTTGCATCACCACCAATAACAAAGCATACACAGCAAGAACGAATAAGCCAAAAACAAAGGCTTCTTTGGCGGATTCTTTTGAAATCAGCCAAGCCCAGGGTGCGCCCAATCCCAAGAAAGCCAACCCATAAATCCATTTAAAATAAGCAGGGAACGCATTTTCCCCAACGCGACAGGTCACGCGGTTAAGAAGTTTTAGAAAATGGCTTCCTCCATAATAGGAGACAAACAAGGTAACCGCTCCGATCCCAATCGCTAAAAAGATGTCCGCGACTTTGTTTTTGAAATGAGGATGGAAGCGGAATAGCAAGGCGCAGGCGAAAATCAAAATGAGATAGGCAGGGATTTCAGCGCTCATTTCTCCGATTTGACCAAATAAATGGGTCGGAGCATATAAGCCTTGGGTAATGGGAAGATCCAAGAAGAGGCTTACCAACAAAAGAATGCCAAGAAGAGAGTAAATGCAAATACGTTCGTATTTTTTCATTGGTCCATTGTAACGCAAAGTCCGAAAATGGAAAAGCGCCCCCGAAAGGGCGCTCTCCATTCTATTTAAGAAAGAGAATTACTTATTGAAGCGGAAAGCTTTGATGCCGGGATAAACGGCGTTTTCGCCAAGCTCTTCTTCAATGCGGAGAAGTTGGTTGTATTTGGCAACACGTTCCGTGCGGTTCGGGGCACCGGTCTTGATTTGGCCCGCGTTGAGAGCAACGACAAGGTCCGCAATCGTGGTGTCTTCGGTTTCGCCAGAACGGTGGGAAACAACCGCGGTCCAGCCAGCGTTCTTCGCCATCTTGATGGCGTTGATCGTTTCGGTGAGGGTGCCGATTTGGTTGAGTTTGATCAAAACAGAGTTGGCAACGTCTTTCTCAATGCCTTCTTTGATGATCTTGGTGTTGGTGACAAAGAGGTCATCGCCGATGAGTTGGATCTTCTTGCCGAGCTTATCGTGGAGTTTCTTCCAGCCTTCCCAGTCGCCTTCGGCCATACCATCTTCAAGAGAGATGAGCGGGAATTCGTTGGCGAGTTTGGCCCAATGACGGATCAATTGATCGGAAGTATAGGTCTTGCCGGATTTCGGCTGATGATAGATGACTTGTCCATCTTCGCTCTTTTCGCCCTTGGCCCATTCGGAGGCAGCGGCGTCCATGGCGAGCATGAAGTCTTTGCCGGGAACATAGCCGGCTTTTTCGATGCCTTCCATGATAAGGGTGAGAACTTCTTCATCGGAACCGTGCTTGGTGTTCGGGGCGAATCCGCCTTCATCACCAGCGCCGGTGGAAAGTCCACGTTCCTTGAGGATCTTCTGCAAAGCGTGGAAGACCTCGGTGCACCAGCGAAGAGCTTCGCTCCAGGTGGAAGCGCCAACCGGCATGATCAAGAATTCTTGGGAGTCGATGTTGTCGTCCGCGTGAGCACCGCCGTTCATGATGTTCATCATCGGAACGGGAAGGGTGTTGGAGCTGGTTCCACCAATGAAACGATAAAGCGGTTCATGGAGGGAAAGGGCAGCAGCGTGAGCAGCAGCAAGCGAAACGGCAAGGATCGCATTCGCGCCGAGTTTGGATTTATTTTCGGTGCCGTCAAGCTTAATCATCGTCTCATCGACGAGGAAGGTGTTGCGAGCATCGAGGCCAATTAAAGCTGGAGCAATGATTTCGTTGATGTTCTTAACGGCGGTCAAAACGCCTTTTCCGCCATAAACGGATTTGTCGCCATCGCGAAGTTCGAGGGCTTCGCGGGTGCCGGTAGAGGCGCCAGAAGGCGAAGCGCTGCGGCCAACGGTGCCATCGGCAAGGGTCACTTCCGCTTCAACGGTTGGATTGCCGCGGGAATCGATGATCTGGCGGCCATAGACTTTGACAATTTTGGTGTCCATGTTTTTGAATTTTCTCCTTTAAACGATTGTTTCTTTCTACAATCGGACGTGAATTATTATAGGCTTCTACGCGCCTACGCGCAAAGAATACCGATATACGGAAAGGATTTTGACTCAACTAACCTTTCTTTTTAGAAAAAGATACCTTTCTTCGGTATTTTTGGGATAATGATAAACAACAAAGGAATTCATGTATGAAAAAAACAACACTTATTGTTTCTATTATCGAAGGGATCATCAACGTAGGAGGTGCCATAGCCGCCTTCATCTATGGGTTTATCTGCGTCGTCCTACATGGAATCGGGGAAGGAATCGGAGGGGCCGCTGGCGGAGAAGCCGTTACCACCGACCCGACTGTCATGATTCTTGGCTATAGCCTTATCGTTGCAAGCGCTTTGCTCATTCTTGGAGCGGTTTTCAGTTTTGTCATCGCCGGAATTTGCAGAAAAACACCGACGAAAAAAGGCGCTTTAAGAACCCTTGGAATCCTTAATATTCTATGCTTAACCCCGGTCTCTGGAATTTTGAGCATTGCTTGTTCGGCAAAGGAATAGCAATAGCCGGCCAAACCTTTATAACAATGAATAAATAAAGGAGTTTTTATGAAAAAAAGCTACGTCTATCGTTTCTTTAATTCAAGGAATTCTCAGCTTTATCGGAGCAGCTATTTGTCTCATCTGCCTCTTTGTTTTGGTTTTTAACCAAGCGGAAACCCTGCAAATTTTGCAAAACCAAGGCGCGACGGAATCGAATATCGCCGCAGCTGCTGCCGCCATTGCCGCCGGCATCGGCACTTGTATCTATGGCATTATCGCCTGCACGGTCAGCGGAGTTCTTTGCTTTGTGATTCGCGTCCAAGCCGATAAACTGGTCCCGTCCCGCGGAACGCTAATCACGTTGGTATTCTATCCATCGTCTTCTCGGGTGTTCCTGCCGGCGTTCTCTCCATCGTTCTTGGTGCAACACAAGGCAAATAGGGCAAACCATAGAATAGAAAATTGGCCAAATTCGGTCAATTTTTTATTCGACTTTTTCTATGTAAGTATCGGGATTTTCTGGGTCGTAGAGTTCATTCGCCCACATGATTGTAACGGCGTCTGCATTCCCGACATTTTTAATGGAATGGGTATATCCCGCCGGGATATCCACGACTTGAAGACGATCTCCCGAACATACAAAGCGATGGATGGTTTTCTCCCCTACTTTTCGCAGGGCAATTTCACAAGTTCCGGAAACAACCAAGAATTTTTCGTTTTTCAAGTGATGGTAATGGTTGCCCTTGCTAATCCCCGGGTGAGCAACATTCACGGATACTTGACCAAAATTCGGAGTTTTTAAAAATTCTGTAAAACTCCCGCGTTCGTCCACGTGAGAACATAGGTCGTAAACAAAATCTTCGGGTTCTAGGTAGGTTAAATAGGTGCTGTAGAGTTTTTTGGCGAAACCTTCTTGAGGAGAAAGCATGCCTTTAGAACGGCCTTCGGGGAAACTTCGAATCCAATCCGCGACCTCTTGGAGATGCTTTTCATCGTGGGGCTCTACGTAATGGATAGCGTCGTCGCAAGGGACTTTCCCTTTTAAAAACCGCTCAAATTCCTGGCAAATATCATCGATAAAAACAAAGGAGATGAGAGGATTTTCGGGGTTAACATCGATGGGCTGACCGTGAGCAATTTGATAGCACCAGGTCGCAATGACGGAATTATAAAAAGGACGGCACCCTTTTCCATAGACGTTATAAAGGCGGTAAATGCAAACGGGGTAATCCTGTTTTTTGGAAAATTCAAAGAGCAGGTCTTCCGCCGTTTTTTTGCTAACCCCGTAGGGATTTTCCTTTTCGGCTTGAATCGAGGAGGTAAATAAAAGGGGGATTTTCTTGTTTGAGGCCGCCGCTTCTTCTAGCAAACGTTTCGTGAAAAACACGTTGCCATCCAAGAATTCTTCTGTTTTCAATGGGCGATTAACCCCTGCAAAATGAAGGATGGCATCCGCTTGTTTTAGCAAATCAGGAAGTTCATCGGGACGGTTATCGATATCGTAAGGGAGGATGGTATACCCGCGCGCAGAAAGATAGAGGGAGACGTTTCTCCCCAAAAAACCTTTTGCACCAGTAATTAGGACGTTCACCGTGGTTCCACCTTCGTTTCCGGCCCCATTTCGCGAGGATCTTTTTCTACGCCCTTTAGCCAAGTGTGCCGATTGATTTTTTCCACGTTATTTTGAATGGATTCAACCACAAGACGAGAAACTTCCTCATTTTCGTAGTCGGGGACAATGCTTAGGTTATTTCCGGGTTTATGGATTTCTAAAGCTTTATCGATAGCAGGGCGAATGGTTTCGTAATCGACCCCACCGATGGCAATGCTTCCATGAATCACCCCTTCTTGGCGTTCGGTGGAAGTCCGAATTAAAACGCCTGGAAAATCCAAAAGGGAACTTTCTTCCGTCAAGGTTCCCGAATCGCTTAGCACGCAATGGGCATGCTTTTCCAGACACACATATTCGAAGAAGCCAAAGGGCTTTGCGTCCACGAAATAGGGGCTCAATGCAAAATGGCGTTCCTCCAAGCGTTTTCTCGTCCTGGGATGAACGGAGAAAATCACCGGCATCTTAAATTCTTCGGCAATGCGATTCAAAGACGGAAAAACCCGATTGAATTTCGAAGGTATGTCCACGTTTTCTTCGCGGTGGCAGGAAACAAGAAGATATTTCTTATCCTCTAGCCCAAGGCGAGCGAGGATATCCGAATGCTCAATTTGGCCTTGGTGGGCGTTCAACACCTCCCGCATGGGGGAACCCGTCTTCAGCATAAATTCAGGATCGATTCCTTCGTGAAGCAAATTCGAATAGGCATAATCCGAATAGGGCATATTAAAATCAGCGATATGGTCAACAATCGTGCGGTTCGTCATTTCGGCAACCGACCAATCCCAGCACCGGTTTCCCGCTTCCATGTGGAAGATGGGGCATTTGAGCCTTTTAGCGGAAATCGCGCTTAGCGCGGAATTGGTATCCCCCAAAACCAAGATGCAATCTGGGTTTTCCTTTTGGATAAGCTCGTAGCTTTTTTCCAAAACGGCCCCCATGGTTTGGCCGAGGTTTTTCCCGGCAACCCCCAAATAATAATCCGGACGGCGAAGGCCTAATTCTTCAAAGAAAATCTCATTCAATTCATAATCGTAATTTTGTCCTGTATGGACGATTTTCTGATCGAAGGCTTTATCGCAGGCCTTCATGACTTCCGACAGGCGAATAATTTCAGGACGCGTTCCCAAAATCGTTAATAGTTTCAGGCGTTTTTGTGTGCTCATGGTCGATATTTTAGCCCACAAACCTTGATTCATAAAGGGAGGACTCCTAAATTATAGCCATGAGCAAATTTCACGTTGGAGATTCCGTCCTCACTTACGTAGAACGGGGGGTAGCCAAAGAAGGCGACTGTGGAAGAATTGACGCGATTCACCCCAAAACCAATTCCTACATCGTCGGATTTTATGCAACGGAAGATGCCTGCGTCGGGTCCTACGAATTCTACGAAGACGAATTACGCTTAGTAAACGAAAAGCCTTCGCCTACTCCTTTCCATAAAGGGGATATTGTCGAGACTTTGAAAAGCCAATGCGGCATAGAAAAAGGAAGGAAAGGAGAAATCGTCGATATTTTCCCTTCCACCCAAGGGGCGGCGGTACATTTGGAGAATTCTCCCTACATCCTTCCTTACGGTTTTCACGAATTAAAGCTCGTTCAAGCTCATTCGCACATCGAAACGAATTCGCCCATCAAGTCGTAGACGAAGGCGGAAGTAATTTTAACCTTCACCAAATCGCCTTCTTTCAAAGCGACCGGGCTATGGAAAACCACGGAACCATCAATATCATCTGGTGCGTTCCAAGCGCAGCGGAAAACATATTCCCCCTCGCTTTTTCCTTTACCCGTGACGATGCCAGGATAAATTTTTCCCACCTGCTTCTTTGCTTGGTCATAAGCAATCTTACGCTGAATCTTCATGAGCTCAGCTTTGCGGGCTTCTTTTAAATCCTCGGGAATTTGGTCAGAATAAACGTAGCTCGCCGTCCCCTCTTCTCGGGAATAGGCAAAGCATCCCATGTGGTCGAAACGAACGCGTTTCAAGAATTCGATTGTTTCTTTTTGATCCTCTTCATTTTCTCCGGGGAAGCCGGAAATAAGAGTGGTGCGAAGGATGGCATCAGGGCAAATTTCACGAATTTTATCAAATAATTCCAAGGTTTTCTTCGCATCGGCGTGACGGCGCATGGCCTTAAGCAAATGATCGCTGGCACATTGAACGGGAATATCGAAATAATGGGCGATTTGCTTGCTATTCGCGATGAGATGAATCAATTCATCGCTGATTTCGCTGGGATAAAGGTATAGCAGGCGAATCGAGAAGAAACCGATAGCTTCCATTTCTTTCAGTAAATCCACGATATTGGGTTTTTGGTGTGGGAAATCAATGCCATAATTCGTGGTATCTTGTGAAATAAGGGAGATTTCTTTTACCCCATGACGATAAAGGTCCCGAGCTTCTTCTAGAATCTCTTCAAAGGGGCGAGAGCGGAAACGGCCACGAATATAAGGGATTGCGCAGAAAGAGCAGAAATTATTGCACCCTTCCGAAATTCTTAAATACGCGCAATAGGGGGCGGTAGAAACGACGCGACGCAACGGGTTCATCGGCAAAATTCCATTTTCCCCCGTTAATTCTTCCAAGACTTTCGGCAGTTCGTCATAGTTCGAGATTTTCACGATTGCATTCGCTTCTGGCAATTCCTTCACGAGGTCATCGTAATAGCGTTCGGCCAAGCATCCAACCACCACGATTTTGGCTCCATATCCCGCCATTTCAAAAATGGTTTGGATGGATTCTTCTTTCGCGGATTCGATGAAGCCGCAGGTATTGACGATGATCAAATCGCTTTCCTGTGGATTGTTGCTAAGCAAAAAACGATCCCGAGGGAACATTGCAAGAATCATCTCGCTATCGATAAGGTTTTTTGCGCAACCTAAACTAACTAAGCCTACTTTAATCATGCAACCCTCCCACTGGCAACGAATGTTTTTTGCCAGAAGTTTAATTTTTCTTCGACTTTCTCAAAATCGGAAATCCGATACGTCCAATTGATGGAATTCAGCGTTGACGGCTCATTGATGCGAGCTTCGATCCCTTCTTCCAGCAAATCAGGCAGCGACAAGATGAACCATTTCGCCTTCTTTTGCAAACCATAAGCAATCAGTCTTTCCACCGGCGTTCCTTTTTGAAAGCCTTTTTTCTTCAGCGCGTTCAGCCATTCATCTTGTTTTTCCTTTTCTAAGGATTCGAAGAATGCTCGCGTCGGCGCGTTATCATGCGTCCCAAGGTAACAAACAGAATTCTTTTCGTTCCAAGGGTTTGATTTTCGAATCTCGGCATCCTCGAACGTGAATTGAATCACATCCATCCCGGGGAAGGAAAATTCATCCCGAAGCTCAAGGACTTCCTTTCTTAATAAGCCTAAATCTTCCGCGACAAGCCGCTTTTGCAAAGAAGGCTTTTCCAAGAAGAGAGTCTTGAAGAATTCTTTGCCCGGCGCTTCTACCCATTCTCCACGGACCGCATCGGGACTTGAGGAAGGAATTTTCCAAAAGGTGTCAAAGGCTCGGAAATGATCCAAACGAAGCAAATCGTATATCGAGGCATTTTCAATCAAGCGGTTCTTCAAGAAAGAAAAACCATCCCCTTTCATCTTTTCCCAATCGTAAATGGGGTTTCCCCAGCGTTGCCCTGTAGCCGAAAAATAATCCGGAGGAACCCCAGCGACGAACGAGGGGGATAAATGGTCATTGGCAAGAAGGAATTGGTCTTCATGCATCCAAACGTCCAAGGAATCAAAACCAACGTAAAAAGGCAAATCCCCTAGAATCAAGACGCCTTTTTTCTTGGCATAACGGTGCAAGGCTTCGTATTGACGATAAGCCAAAACCTGAAGATAAATTTCATACGAAGCTTCTTCTTGGATTTCCTTGGAATAAGGGCGCGGCGATACCCAATGTTCCCAAGAAGTTTGGTAATGATGATGAAGCGCGGAAAACACCCCCCAAGCTTCCGCCCACACCTTTTCCTTTTTGAAACCTTCCATTTCCTTCAACGCTTTTTCTTTGTTTTGGAGGAACGCTTTCTTCAATTCTTTTCTTTTGTAAGCGTGCATCGTTTCGTAATCGATGCGATTGGAAGAGGAGAATGGAATAAAAGAGGATAAGAGGCCTTCGTCGCGGAGCCCCTCCAAACTGATAAATTGCTCATCCAAGGCAAAAGAACTATAAGGTTGATAGGGGGAGTGGCCGTATCCAATAGGGTTTAAGGGTAAAATCTGCCAAATTTTAATCCCATGAGAGGAAAGCAAATCGACAAACTGATAAGCCTCTTTTCCAAAAGTCCCCACCCCTTCTTGTCCCGGAAGGCAAGTTAAAGGAGCCAAAATCCCTAAAGCACGGTCATTCATGTTCTTTTTCATCAGGATATCGCCCCTTTCTTCCTTAAAGATTTATATCGTCTCATCTTGAGCCTTTGCTTCCATTCTTCGAAGTCCATCCGGAAATGGCGTTTTTCGTATTTATAGCAGAGCCAAGGGCCGAATAATGCAGTGGCGATATAGAGGGGTATCAACATATAAATCACGGGGACGAAGCAAAGCTCGCCGTCGGTATTATGATAAGTTTGAAGGCCGGGAATCATCAGCTTATAAACCCAGCCAAGAGCCCCATCAAATTGACGCATCGGACCAAAGGTGAAGGATTGGTTCACAAAGCAATCTCGGTCGGAGAATTGTTCCCAAGTCGATGGCCATCCCGGAAAATGCAAAACAAAACCCAAGAATGCGCCGTTTAAGAAGACCACTCCGTTGACGGCGGTAAACATCAACGGGATTGCCCAAAGTCGATGGTAATCCAATTGATGAAGTCCTTCTTCCACCATCAGGTATCCCCCGATGACGAGCGGGGCGTGGCAGCCATAGAAACGCAACACTTCCAAGAAGGAATCGAGGTCGCCTAGGTCGCGTCCCAAGGCACCGGTAGGAACCAAATAAACCATGATACCGCTGACGATGCCCACATAAAAAAGGTAATCCTTCAGATAGTCGTTTCCAAAAACGAAAACAAAAGGGCTAATGACAATCAAAATCGCGCAAAAATTCTCGAGACTGCTGTTTCCTAGGGAATTGGGTAAGCGCGAAATATAATAAGGATTGAATTGCTTGAGGAAATGAAGGGCGAAATTGCTCCAAAATAAAATCAAAAGCAAGTTTCGGGTAAATTCCTTTCCAAACCTCCGGCACAGGGAACGTGTTCCAAAAACAAGGGCGATAAGAAGCAGGATAAAAAGGAAATAAAGGGTGTTGCCAAAAGCAACCCCAATATACACCTTTCCGTTTCCGATCCCCCACCTCATGGGTTTTAATCCTGAACGATGGCTGGCCCCGTTGGCAAAATCGTCACGGGGTGAACGTTGTTCACTCCGTATCCTTTTTCCATATGAGTGCGGAAGGCGGGCGTTTGTTCCTTCAAAGTAAAGCAAAGAATCGAACCAGCGAATCCTCCGCCCATGATGCGACAGGCGCCGCCGGAAATGGCGGTTTTAGCATAATCAATGGCCTGTTGAGGGCTATTTTGATAAATTCCCGGCGGCATCGTGTTGGCCAGCAAGGTTTCGCTAGAGGCTTCCGATCCGCGAATCGCGTCGAGGAAGGCGTCGGTTTGATGGTGAAGGATGGCATCTTTGGCAGCGAGAACACGCGCGTTTTCGTCAAAGAAATGCTGAGCACGGAGTTTGGCTCTTTCGCTGACTCCTTCGCAAGGTTGAGCGATTTTCTGCGCGAATTGACGGGCGTCTACATCGCGAAGCACTTCTTTTCCAAACACAATCCGAGCAACGGATTTCATATCGGAAGGGATGGAGGCATATAGCGGGGTGAGATTCGCATGGCTTGAAGGGGTCTGCACCAAGGTGACGTCCAACGGCAAATCGAATTTCATCGGGTCGACGATGACATTATCCATGTCGCCGAAGTCGAGGAAGGCGACTCCGCCGTAACTCGTTCCTACCTGGTCCAATAAGCCGCTCGGCTTGCCAAAATAAACGTTTTCCGCGAATTGGCCGATTTTGGCCATGGTTAACGGGGGGACCGAATCGTTATTGCAAAGATGGTCTTCAATTTTGACGATCAACGATTCGAAGCATGCGGAACTAGAAACCCCGGAACCGGAGACGATATCAGAAGATAATGCGGCGTTGAATCCCTGAATCGCAAAACCAAGTTCCTGCATCCGGAACAAGATCCCTTTTACGATGCCAAGAGATGTTCCTTCTTCTTTTTTGGAATGGGCCAAATCATGAATGGAAAAGGAAAAAACTTTGAATCCTTCGCTTTTGATGCAAACGATTCCGTCTAGTCGCGGTTCTACCGCCGCCGTGATTCCCAAATCGCAGGATCCCACAAGGCATAGACCATGGTTATGGTCCGTGTGGTTGCCCACGATTTCAAGACGTCCATGGCTAAAGACGCAAAAGGGCTTCCCTTCCCCAAAGGTTTGGGAAAACAATGCCATAGCCTTTTCTTTTTGAATCATAAATTCACCTTTCCGAGGAAGCGGTTTAACCCCGCCTTCCCCTCTACATCTTTCTTAAATACGGCAACATTATTCAAAATGCCTCGGCATACGGAAGCAAGGTATTCATTCGTGGTCATGCCTTGATTCAATTTTTCGATCATATCCGAGAAAATATCCAAATCGGGATAATGGGAAACAGCCTTTTCCATCGACCAATGCTTCGCGGATGCCTCTTCGGCTTCCTTGCTTTGACGAACGAGTCGAGCCGGAAGAATGAATAGGCCCGCCGCTTCAATCAAGCCAATCCCTTCATGCTTGATGTGAGCATATTCGGGATGAGCGTGGAAAATGCCATCGGGATAGGTTTCATCGCAACGGTTGTTGCGAAGAATCAAATACATTTGGTAGACGCCGTCGACCTTTTTAGCAAGCGGGGTCACGGTGCTATGCTGCCCGGCTTCATCGCTAGAAAGAATGGAGCACGCGGGATCGTTATAATGACGCCACGCGTTCATGATGGTTTCTGCCAAATCGAGCAATTCATCGCGAGAAGCCGACGTAATCCGGAGGACCGTGTTATAAAAATCGATTTCTTCCAATTTGCAGCAAGAAAAACGAGGACAGGGGATTTCCCGCAAGGCTTTGGCCTTAAATAAGGGCATCTCATGACGGCCTCCCTGGAAATGTTCGTGGTTGAGGATGGACCCACCGACGATGGGAAGGTCGCTGTTCGAGCCGATGAAAAATCCAGGGAATTGATCGAGGAAGGATAAAAGTTTGGATAGAATGCGGCGATTCATCTCCATGGGAACATGGTGATCGAAAAGCAAAATGCAGTGTTCGTAATAATATCCATAAGGGGAATACTGCAAATACCAGTCTTCTTCGTCGAGTTTCAAGGGGACGATGCGGATGTTTTCCCTGGCGGGGCGGCGTGCATCGCCTTCAAATCCTAAATTCTCTTTGCAAAGAGCGCATGCGGGGTATCCACTCGCTTTCGCGTGAACCAATTTAGCGATATCTTTATTGTTCTTTTCCGGCTTCGATAAATTAATGGAGATTTCAAGATCCGGCCCGTCTTTAAACGAAGCATTGAAAACAATGTTCTTATCGATTTTGGATTTTTGAACGTAATAATTCGCGATGCTAAGACGATAGAGTTCGTCCAAAGCTAAATCTGGAGAAACGGCGCGATTTTTTTCAAATTCGCGGCTGACTTCGGAAGGACGAGGGGAAACAAGTCCAAAAAGCCAAACGCATTCCCGTTCAGCTTCACTGGCATCCATGCCTTCTTTTTCCATGAAATACTTGGAAAAAGCTTCGACGTAACGATCAGGGAGCGTTTCCGAGGCAATGGCCTCTTCCTCCACTTTCCCTTCGTAAGGCTGCTGCAGTCCGAAACGCTTCAGCAAAAGGTTTTGGCAATAAATCGTATCAAGAGAGGAAAGCCCGAGATGGGTTTTGGCGTAAACAAGAAATTCGGCAATGGTCTGACTCAGCATGTTAGCATCCTTTCTTTTGATAGAAGGTATAAGAAATCATCCGCGACACCCCTTCTCCTTTTTTAGCGATTAGGGAAGAGGGGTTGAGCAAATCGCCAACCGGTTCGAAGGTGATGGCGCTATGGCGGATTTCCGTGTCGTTATTCAATAGGCGTTTTCCTTTTTGCGGATAATTGTCGGTATAAACCTGAAGGGCCGGGGCGTCCGTTTCCACGCGCATTCCGAATTCTTTCGATTCCAAAACCGCGCTGGGGAATGCCCCTTCGTCCAAATAGAAGGCGTGGTCGTATCCTTTGGCTTTGGAATTTTTGAGTTCCTCCGCAAAAAGATCCTTCCCCACTTCCTTGGCGCGGTTAAAATCCATGACAGCATCCACTTTTTGCTTTTTAATCGGCAAAAGGGATTCGTCATAAACTTGGAATTCATGGCTATGGAGGGCCAAAGCATGATGTAGCACGTCCTTTTTACCCCCGAGATTCCAATAAAGGTGGGTGGTTGGATTCCAAAGGGTATCCTGCTCGGGACGGGCTTCGAAATAAAGGTCGAAGCGAGGACGCTTTTCATAAACAAAATAACGGACGCGGAAGGGAATGGTCGCTGGGAATTCGTCCGTGGCCTCTAACGTAAGCGAGAAAACAATGTCCATTCCTTCTTTTCCGTTACGAATCTCGCAGTCAAAAAGGCGGAAGGCGGCGTTGAGAGTTCCGCTATGAAGACTCAGACCTCCTTCTGTTAAGGGGAGATGAAACTCTTTTTCCCCGATCAAGAAGAGCCCATCCTTTAATCTCCCGGCAAAAGGGGCGATTGTTTTTCCATAGAAAGAAACACGGTCCGTAATGTAGGCATCTTTATTCATGGGACCAGCGTTCATCGCTTCCCCTTTATAAAACACCGAATAAACCCCCGCCCCAATTTGGGACAAGGTAACTTCAAGACCACAATCGTTGGTCACGGTAAGGAAATTCCCCTTACCATGCGGTTTTAACGTGACTTTCATTGTCCATCTGCCTCCCTCAGCACCTCTTCTAATTTCTTCGCATCCCAGAGTTCAGGAACCGGGTAAAGCGGGTTCCCTTCTTTGGCTGCGTGGGCCGCTAATATATCATAATCCCCTTTGGCTACAACGCCACCAAAATGGGCGGGGATTCCCATTTTTTGATTCATTTCTTCGATCCAGCGAATCACTTCCTCCGCCTTTTCTTTTGCAGAACTAGCCCCTTTTCTTCCAAGGGCATCATAAATCGAAGCCAGGGCCGCGTAGACCGAAGAGCCGTAATGTTTTAAAACAAGGGGCAACAAGACGGCATTGGCATACCCATGGGGAATTCCATAATAGCCGCCTAAAGCATGGGCCAAGGCATGAACATAGCCCACATAGGCTCGCGTGAAAGCCATCCCCGCTTCGAAAGCGGCTTGTTGCATATCGCGCGCCGCTGCTTCGTTTTTGGGATTCTCATAGAACAAAAGCAAGCTATGGTCGATGCGGCGAATAGCGGAAAGGGCCATATCGTTGGTAAACCGAGTGGAGCTTCTTCCAATATAGGATTCAATGGCGTGGGTCAAGGCATCCATCCCCGTGGAAGCGATGAGTTTGCTGGGGAGAGACATCACAAACTGCGGATCCAAAACCGCGAAAGAAGGAACGAGTTTGGGGTCATCGATTTGGAATTTGTCGTGGGTGGCGCTATTGACGACCACCGCGGCCAACGTAGCTTCCGAACCGGTTCCAGCGGTGGTAGGAATAGCAAAAAACAAAGGAATTCTGCGATGAACATGGAGAACGCCCTTAAAAGAAGAGAGGGATTTTTTGGGATAGACGGAGCGAATGCCAATGCCTTTGGCGCAGTCCATCGCGCTTCCTCCTCCCAGAGCAATCAAACAATCACATCTTTCTTTTTGGTACGCCTTTAATCCGTCTTCGATGCAATCAAAAGTTGGATTAGGAACCGCACCATCGAAACAAATCGGATTAAGACCCGCATCACGAAGAACGCTGAGGACCTTTTCGGGGACACGAAGTTTAGCAAGGCCTTGGTCGGTGACTAGCAAAGGGCGAGACTTCTTCTCTTTTTTAAGCTGTCCCGCCAATTCTAAACAGGACGAAAGGACAATTGGCTTTGGGATACGCAAAAAAGGCATGGCGACTTTCATGCAGAGCTGAACGAAACGGTAATGGTTTTTCAATAATAAATTCATCAATATCTCCCTTCTTTATAGAATGGGCGAAATCAAGCGAAGCATAGCCCAATAGCAGCGGTTCCTCTTTTTCCACCTTTTCCATTCTTTTAATGTCACTTCGTGGGACACCTCTATGGTTTGCAAGAAATCCTTCTTCATCTGTCCAATGGAAGAGGAATCCAGGAATAAGGTTCCGTTTTCCATGTGGAGGAAGAAGGAACGGTAATCCAAATTGATGGTCCCAACGCTTGCGGCGTTATCGTCAATGACAAACATCTTCTCGTGGACGAACCCCGGGGTGTATTCATAGATTTTCACACCGGATTCCAGCAATTTTTCGTAATAGGAGCGGGTCAAATTGAAGACCATCTTTTTATCGGGGATGTGGGGTACAAGCAAGCGAACGTCCAGCCCTTCTTTAGCGGAGAAGCAAATCGAATTGATCATTTCTTCATCTAAGATGAGGTAAGGGCTTGCCATGTAAACACTCTTTTTCGCTCTTGCCATTAGTCCTAAATACACGCGTTCCCCAACCGCTTCCCGTTGATAGGGGATGTCCCCATAAGGAGCCACGAAGCCATCGTTTTCTGGATATCCCCCGATTTCATCGATAAAGGTTTTGGAAGAATAACGGGCTTTGTCGATTTCCAAATTGGGGAAAAAATAGGTTTTCCAGTTCGCAAGGAACATATAAGTGAAGTTTTCCACTGCCTTGCCTTTTAGCAAAATGGCATTGTCTTTCCAATGCCCAAAGCGATCAATGCGATTGATGTATTCGTCCGCAAGGTTGAAGCCTCCGCTAAAAGCGGTGTGGCCGTCGATGACAATCATTTTGCGGTGATCACGATTATTTAGGCGCACATCCATAAAGGGGCGCCACGGGTTGAATTTCCGGCATTCAATTCCTTTTTTCCGAAGACGAGCATCGAAGAAATCCGGGGCGCATTGAAGAGATCCCACATCGTCATATATGATGCGTACATCGACGCCCTGGGAGACTTTTTGAACCAGAATCTTTTCGATGCCATCCCACATTTCTCCTTCGCCGATAATGAAAAATTCCAGGAAGATATAATGCCTGGCTTTTGCCAGTTCTTCCAAGATGACGGGATAGGCTTTATCAACCAAATCAAAATAAACGGAGGAAGTCTGCTGATGGGCACCGCTGCCAGCCGCCAAATCCAGATAACGAACGAGTCCGCAATAATTTGGCATTTCCTCTTCTAACGTCTCTAACGCCGTTGAGGGGGATGCGTTCACGGGGCGTTCGAACTTCGCCACCTTCTTCTTTTGGGATTTCGAAGTGCTTTTGTTGGCCCAAAAAACATACATGAGGATTCCGGCAATAGGAAGAGCGAAAACGGCGAAAAGCCACGTTAATTTGTAGGCGTTGGGGGAATCGCTATTGAAAATCGCAATGCCGAAAACAATATCGGTAATAAATAAAACCAAAGCGGAGAGCAAAGCGTAGGTTCCGTTATTGGCGTTAAAGGAATAATCCCCCAGCCAAAAAACAAAAACGGCCACGCAAACAAACTGAACGAGCAGCAACAAAAGCACCAAGGTTTTGGCCCAAAAGGTTGGTTTCAGTAGCTGCTTCATCTTTTTGCCCTCGCATAAAAGAGATGATCGCGATATTCCTCACGGTCGAGGTTCCATGTTTCTAACAAATACTCCGAGGATTTTTTGATGGCGTCCACCGCGGCTTTTTGGCGGACCAAATCACGGAAAGCACGATAATCGGCATGGGGGATGCGTCCTTGGTGAAAAAAATAATCCACCATGTCGAGACGTTCTTGATACAAAGACAAATCCCCATCGGATTCTTGGATGGACAAAGAGGCTGGCGTCAAAGAAAAATACCGTCTTGCCACGCGGCGACTTAAGGGATCCAAATAATGGCGTTTTAAGTCTTTTTCACGAAATAGCATGATTTTTTCATAGGGGCTTTCTTTTGTGCCTACGTTCAAATTCAAGCAAAGAACCTTGGCCTGTCCCTCGGGGAAATCCAATTTGCCGTAATCATGGACAACTTCATTCAAAAACCAAGGATGGAATTTGTTTCGGCTTCTTTCCACTTTATAGGGCAAATGAAAAGGAGACACGGGAAGCCCCTCTTGGTTCAATTCGCGAACAAAAAGCAGCCATTCCCCTTCCGGGAAGAGGCCGCAGACGATGCAAGGGGAATTTGGCGAATGAATCATAACAACTCTTCTATTATAGAAGAGAGGATGATATTTGCATATGCCCCCACATCAAAGTAACGGCAAAATATCTTTGGAATAATATTTTTTCGTGCAGCCAAAGGGAGTTCCGTCGTGATCCAGGTTCTTGGCCCACTCTTTTAAGGCCGATGTCACATCCTCCCCTTGCTTTGCTTTAAGCAACAATCCATGGGCCTCTTGGAAGTCTTGATGGGCTTGCTCGAAAAGGTCTTCCAAGGAGGAAAGGCGTTCTTCTCCGCTGACAGGATCTTTCCAAGCCGAATGGGACTCGTTTAAAACGTCCAAGGATTCAAAAGGCTGAAGGGAAGGGGGATAAATCAACGAATAAGGCTTCGTTTTTGCACCCAAGAGGGGCTTTAGCAAAACGCGTTTGATTCCATTCTTGGACCAAAGCAAGCGAGACACCTGGTTATATTCCCGGTAAGACTCTTCAAAAGCTGTCGCTTTTAACGGAACCGTAGCGGTGTCTTTCCAAAGACTGGAAGCCCAAGCTTGTTGTTGCTTATTTAATTGCCCCATCGTCTTGTCAGGACGAATAAAATTCCCATCCTTTTTTGCGATGGATTCGTCCATCAACGTTTCAAAGAAGCCGTGGTAATAGATATAAATCCCGGCGTATTTGCCGTTTTCATCAAATCCCGTGCGGTAAAAAACATAAGGATGAACGACGCGATCCAAACTGAAATGCATCAAGAGGCCATCGATATAAGCAAAAAGGAATTCTCTTTGTTCCCCTTCTGCTTTTTGAGCTTCTAATAGCATCGGCCCATAGACTTTTTCAATGGGTGTATGATGCATCGCCTCCCCCCAAGGATTCACATCCTTTTTGTCTTTTCGGGGACGAAGGGGATTCGTCCCATAAGCCATGAAAGGATCCGGGCCTTGGGTTCCTGCTAAAACCGCCCCTTCCCAAGGAAGTTCTTCCTCAGGGAGGTAACGTTTTGCAAAGCAATAATGGGCTAGAATACCAGGCATCAGTCATCCTGTCCCAAGGCTTCTAGGCCTTTTGCAATCTTGGTCTTCTCCGTTTTGACGTTTTTGACGAATACGAAGATGATGGTGGAAACAAGCAAACAAACCATCGCGTAGGCCGGAACGATTCTCCAAGAGAAATTCGGGATGAGGAGCAAAGAGCCAAGCACAATGGGGGTAACGGTTTGGGCGGCCATGGAAGAAGCATAATAATAGCCAGTGAATGCGCCGATTTTCTTCTTCGAGCAAAGCTCAACGACCATCGGGAACGAATTGATGTGGACTAACGACATCCCAAAGCCTTTGACGGCAAAGACGACGTAGACATAAAGGGGCATCGTGCCGTTGGGGGCGAAGGTAAAAGTCATAATCGTCCAAACCGCGTAGGAGGCTAGCGTTAAGGCAAGGCCGCCCCAAAGCGTCCACTTACGTCCAATTTTCGAAGCGATGAGGCCGCCGAGGACGAAGCCAACAACGGAGCAAATGCCGCCAATTAGGGTACACATACTCGTTTTGGCCGTATCGGTTCCTAGATAAGACATTGCGTAGTTTGCCAAGAAGGTGCTGACGCCATTTTCCGCCATAAACCAAAAGAATTCCGCGCCAAGAATCAGGAAGAGCATGCGGCGATTGGCTTTGGAAAGGGGCTGATCGTCGTCGACGATTTTTTCTTCGATGGCCGCCATTTCTTCTCCGCGGGCCATTTCGTCACGAAGTTCTTCTTCTAACTTATTTTCTTTAATGGTGAAGAATAAGACGAGAGCACTCGCAACCATCAAAACGCTGGCGAGCAAGAAGGGGGTTTCGATGACCCAGAGATTACGATACTGGGGGCTGCTCGGGTCTTTGATATATTTGGAGACAACGAGGAACATGCCAAGGACCGTCGCGACCGCTCCGCCTAAATACCCCATGACATTGATAATGCCATTAGCGCGGCTGCGAAGGGGCTTCGGGGTGATGTCCGGCATCAAAGCAACGGCCGGATTGCGGTACATCATGCCAAATAGCAATACAATCGCCATCATCGAAATAACGCCGATGATATTATTGAGATGGAACAAAAGCGGGATGAAGGGCATGGCAATCGCGCAAACGAAGGTTCCGATGAGAATGAAGGGCATGCGCTTGCCGATTTTGGTATGGGTTTTATCGGATAGGTGGCCGAATATCGGCATGAGAATTAAGGCAGCCAGATTATCCATCGCCATCACGATGCCGACGAGGTATTGCACTTGCTTGGACTGTACGGGATCGGTGATGTCGTAGCCAAACGCGCGGCAGAACATGTCGTTTAGGAAGGCGGGGCACCAGCCATCGTAAACCTGCCACATGAGCAGGATGCCGAAGAAAGCAAAACCAATAAGCATGGTTCGCTTAACATTGAGCTTAAACCCCGTTTCCGGGGCGCCCGAACTTTGTTTTGTCATATATACTCCTTATATGTTGCTTCTATTTTAGGCGTTTTCCCGTTAAAAGCAATCAATGAGGCGAAGAATAGTCACTTTTTAAAAATTGTTATATAATATTAACATTTAGAAAGGATTCTTTATGTTCCAAATTAGATTATCGATTGACGGGATGCGTTGTGGCCAATGCGAAGCCCATGTTAAAAGGCGATTCGAAACTCTCGACGGAGCGTTGTCCATTCAAGCTTCCCACATCAAAAACGAGGTCGTGATCCTTTCTCCCCGCCCAATTGATAGGGAAGAATGCGAACAGGCCCTTTCTTCTTCGGGTTACCGAATCGAAGGATATGAAATTCAAGAAAAGCCAAGTCACGGGTTCTTCTACAAACGAAAAGAAGCCAAGTATCTGGCTTCTAAAAAGAAAGTATCTTAACGTTTGGGCTTCCGAATTTTAAATCGCTTACGCCTTGTTGGGGGGTACCCCTTTTTATTCGCATCCCATTCATAACGGGTTTGACGAGCCTCTTCCTCTTGACGCGTCCATCCACCAACCCGCCACTCCAAACGATCGAAGACGGATTCAAAGGGGTTAGATTTCCCCGCGAATACAACAAGAAAGAAAAAAGGAACCAACGTTCCAACGAAGGACATCGCGATCAGTCCATACCGCGTGAGACGAGGGGGGAGAAGGAAAGCGCAGGGGATGGCAACGAGGATAAAGGCAAAAGCAAGGGCGCTTAGGCAAGGAAGATAAGCGTTTTTGATCATCTCTTTGATCCCGCCTAATTTTTGATAGCCAATCATCAAAACGATTTCTCCCCCGATAACAAGCAGGACGGGGCCTGCAAATCCAGCGGGGGAAGTATGGAAAAGACAAGGAAAAACAAAGGAGCAAGCAATAAGGACGAAACTGCTCATTCCATAAAGAACGCGCTCCGATGCGCTTTTTGCTTTCGCTAGAAGGTAGACCAAAGACGGCACATAAGCCCAAGTCAAGAAAAGGCAAAAAAGGAAAGCGTGATTTTGAAGCAAAGGAATTTGGTAATACAGGCCAAAATAAGGCAGGGATAATAGCGCTCCCCCCATAAACGGAACGGAAAGCCAAAGAATTCTCGAAGCAAATCGCCTCCAAGAAAAGTCAGCATCCCAGCTGGAAACAAAAGGCTCCGCGGTTTCCATCTTTTTCCCTTCCATCCACTCCCCATAAACTGGGAAAGCCGTTAAGAAAAGGAAACAGATGGAAGACCCATCCATCAAGAAAACCCCCGTGACTTCGCTAAGGGAATGAAGGGCGAAGACTAAAGAGGCGAGCAGGCAATTCAACGACGTTCGCGAATGCTTCCCCACTAGTTGAAGGGAACAAATGCAAAAAACAACAAAACCGAAGATCAAAAAGAACGGGCCCATGACGCCATAGCGGAACACCAAATCCGCATAACCTCCATCCATGGGAAGGGGCAATCCAAATTTAACGGTATTCAAGTAACGGATGTAATAATCGGAATTGCGATAGCCAAATCCAAGCAACACCCGCCACCAAGAGTCGAAATTGGATAAAGCGAACGACCACATTTCCGCGCGGCCTTTCGCCGATCCCCCACCCCCGAAGTTTCGAACAATCATCGGAAGCAATCCCTTGACAACATAGGTCCCATCGCTTTTTAACGGTACAAAGCAAATAAGGGCCAGCCCCAAAAGGAAAGCCGTCGTTACTCCAAGGGCAATCCCGTTCCGTACAGGATGGGAACGAACCGTCAAAAAGAAACGATGAACCCAATAAACAAGGAGATAGAACGTGCAAGCGATAATACTCGTCTTGGACAAAC
The DNA here is from genome assembly GCA_934700895.1 of uncultured Bacilli bacterium. Classification (GTDB taxonomy): domain Bacteria; phylum Bacillota_I; class Bacilli_A; order RFN20; family CAG-826; genus Alloenteromonas. The sequence goes on along the minus strand of CAKUXV010000002.1, from coordinate 66,879 downwards.
AAAGAAGGAGGAATAGATAGAAAATCCCGCCTAGAATCGGCCAATAAAAGCGGGGACGATCCGAATTTAAATAGCCGGCGCAAATAACGGCAATCATCAAAGACAAGCCAAACGTGTTGCGGTTCCAGAAAAACGATTGGAAATAGGGCAGTCCTTCTTTCTCTCCGAGCAAAATCTTATGGAGACGAAGGAATTCGTCCCATTCATTAAACAAGGAATAAACGATGGAGATGGCCATGACCGTCAGCATCCCATAACAGAATGCGCGCATGATGCCCCGATAATTGCAGGCTTGGGGAGCAATGCCGATAAAGATAAAAAAGGTGACAACAACGGGAATAAACACGAAAGCGCTATGGAGTTTTTCCCTTAATCCCCAAACAAAGGAGAAATCACCGTTTTCTCCGCTGTGATGGACTTTGGCGGGAAAGAGGAATATCGCCAATAAACCCAATAAGAGAAAAACAAGGCAACAAATCGAAAGTAAAGGGGACAAGCGGAAAAAAGAACGTCTTTTTGCCAAAACCAAAAACGATCCAGCGATAGCTAGATAGCAAACAAACGTGATCGAAATCTCCGTCGTGGTCATGCTGACGATTGGAAATCCTTCGTTGAAAAAGCCTTTATCGTTCACAATCCACGCCGTAACAGCTAGTAACAGAAACAGCAAGAACCCTAGTAGAATGTCACGTCGTTTTCGGTTTTCCCTCTCCCCGAATTGGTTCATGTGGTAGAGTCTACCCTGTTTTCTCTTTTTGGTCTAGCGATGGGCTTAGTCATGGGTAGCAAAAACCACCCCAAACGGGGTGGCATTTTGTTTGCTGGTGGCCCAAGGCGGGGTTGAACCGCCGACACACGGATTTTCAGTCCGTTGCTCTACCAGCTGAGCTACCGGGCCATACGCCTGGCGGACCATACGAGATTCGAACTCGTGGTCTCTTCCGTGACAGGGAAGCATGTTAGGCCGCTACACCAATGGTCCAACTCCTGCAAGGCGCGTTACATATTATCCAAAAGCAAAAGGAAGAAATCAAGCGTTATTTTCTCTTTTTTCGAATTTAAGAAAAACGGCTTATCTTCGGAAATCTTGAAGCAAAAATTCACCCTCTTTCGGAAGGTGAATCTTCCAGTTAAATGACGTTCTTTTTTTCTTCGATTTCTGGGCAGTAATCAAAGTTGAGATTGACCAAGCATCCAAAGCAAAGGAGAAGGAACATGAGTCGACTCGCGCCATACCCCATCCAGTATTCGAAGTCCCCAATATGGTTACTGGCATTGAAATGAGAATAGGCATTAAGAATCGAATAGCTATCCTTCGTCGCGCCCGCAAAGAAGAATGCGGCCGCGGAGACGATGAAGCAAGCCCAATACGGCCAGAGATTATCTCCGTCTAATGCCTTTTTAAAATAGAAATAAAGGCAGCCGATAGATCCAAGCAAGGCAATGCAATAGATGATGCCGACCACAATGTTGACCGATCCTTTTTGGAAGCAATAGACCATGCGAGCGATTTCATAGGCAATCACGGCAAGGGTCGAAGCTTCCACCAAGGCGATGTGGCTTGCCTTCTTGCGGAACAATAAATCCACCAAGAAGCCGAGGAAGAAAATCAAAGCAACGATAGAGAACGCCAAAGCGATTCTGGTTTCTCCGCTATGCAAATACGCGCCGACGGCTTCGCCAGGACGAAGATAATCGAGTCTCCAGTTTTTTGCAGCGGGGTCGCTAGAAGCAATGCCGTAGTTAATTAAAGGAATGAGGCAAAGCGCACTTGCAAGGATACAAATGAAATAATACCAGTTGAAGCGGAACTTCTTTTTCATTTTTCTTCCTCCTTGGATTTGCTGTCAATTTGAGCCACTTTTTCGCGATAAGCTTTCTCTTCTTCGTCATTGCAAAGGACGAAGTGACCGGGAAGGATTTCGCGGAACGTCGGTTTTTGAACCGAATAATCGTGGACTTCCGCCGGGTTATAGATTTTACGTTCGCGGGCGCTTTCCGAGAGGGGGTCGGGCTTAGGAATAGCCGAAAGCAAGGCTTGAGTATAAGGATGGAGAGGGTGGAGGAAGAGCTCATCGGAAGAGGCAAGTTCCACCATATTTCCAAAATACATGACGGCGATGCGGTCGCAGAAATACTTAACCACGGAAAGGTCATGGGCGATGAATAGCATCGTGAGGTTCATGTCCTGCTTGACTTCGTTAAGCAAATTAAGGACCTGAGCGCGAATAGAGACGTCAAGAGCGGAAATTGGCTCATCGCAGATAAGAACCTTGGGGTTCATAACCAAAGCACGAGCAATGCCGATGCGTTGACGTTGACCGCCCGAGAATTCATGTGGATAACGGGAGGCGTATTCAGGAATTAATCCAACGCGTTCCAAAACCTTGGCCACGATTTCCCGGTTCTTCTTCTTATTATATAAGCCTTGGATATGAAGGCCTTCGCAGATGATGTCTTCGACCGTCATGCGCGGATCAAGCGAATCGATTGGATCTTGGAAGATCATCTGGATTTGCTGACGAAGTTTTTTGGAAGAATGGCGGTTGTCGTAACGGATTTGTTTAATCAAAGCCTCTTGTTCCCTCACGTGAAGATCCAAGGCTTTTTGTTTTTCGGCAATTTTCTTGTTGTAACGAGCTTCAATGGCTTCCTTTTCTCCCGGAGCATCGGAAGCATCGCTTAATTCGTTATGCTCGTCTTCGCGCCACTTCTTGATTTCTTCTTTCGCGTGGATTTTGCTCCATTTGATTTCTTTTTCGTTGTAGCGTGAGCCCGCGGCAATGCGAACACCTTTATAATAGATGGCTCCGCTTGTAGGCTTATAAAGGCCGATAATCGAACGTCCGGTCGTCGTTTTTCCACATCCGGACTCGCCGACAATACCAAAGGTTTCTCCTTCCTTGATGTCGAAGGAAACATCGTGAACGGCTTTGGTTTTGTATTCGCCGCTTTGGAAGAAAACCTTTAAATGGCGAACAGAAAGAATCGTGCGGTCTTTGGCAAGTTGCGGATCAACGGTCACCCCTTTGGGGGCGATGATCTTCGCGTTCCATTCCTGGCCATTTAAGGCTTCTTCGTATTCTTTCTTTTTGCGAAGCTTTTCTTGTTTCTTCGGGGAAAGTTTCTTTTCGGGCTTTGGCTTCTTTTGCTTTGGCTGTTTCGGCGACTTCGGTTCCAAAGTCGGCTTCTTGTCAGCACCAGCTAATTTTTTGGGGGACACATCCGATTTTTTCATTGTTGTTCCTCCTTCATGACAGCGCGCTTTTTTGCATTTTCAATACGAGTGGAAACGATTTTGGGCATCTCGACTTTCGGAGCACGTTCATCCAAAAGCCATGTGGCCGCAAAGTGGGTGGGGCTTATTTGGAACATTGGAGGCTCCTTCTTGAAGTCGACGGCCAACGCGTATTTAGAACGCAAGGCAAACGCATCGCCCTTTGGCGGGAAAAGCATATTCGGCGGAGTTCCGGGAATCGCATCGAGTTTTTCTTTGGAATCGACGTCAGGAATCGAAGAAAGCAATGCCCAGGTATAGGGATGAGCCGGCGAATAGAAAACGTCTTTCGAGGTTCCGTATTCAACAATCTTACCGGCATACATCACGGCGACGCGGTCCGCCATATTAGCGACGACGCCGAGGTCATGGGTAATGAAGATTACCGACATATGGTGGGTCTTTTTCAAACGATTGATGAGCTCGAGAATCTGGGCTTGGATCGTAACGTCCAACGCGGTGGTCGGCTCATCGCAAATCAAAACGTCAGGTTCAGCCGTAAGGGCGATCGCGATAACGATACGCTGACGCATGCCACCGGAGAATTCAAACGGATATTGGTTGAAGCGTCTTTCCGGTTCGGGAATGCCAACTTCCTTCATGATTGCGAGAGCACGTTCTTTGGCTTCGCGGTGGGTGACGCGAATTTCGCCAAGATACCGGCGGTGTTCTAAAATCAAATCGCCATAAGCTTCGTGGAAATTGGAGAAAAGGCGGGCCATAATGGGAGTCAACTTTTCCTTATGACGGGCTGCGATTTCTTTTTTGCGAAGACGAACTTTGGCTTTTGCTTCTTTTTGAGCTAAGTGTAAGGCCTTGCGGTCCTTCTTCAAATCTTGAGAAATCTTCATGCAAAGGGTTTTCCCCTCCACCTTAGTCTTCACGATTTCTTGCTCGTAGGCTTCGATTTGGGCATCGCTTTTTTTATCTTTATTTTTTAATGCCTTGGCCATCTTGATTTTGGTCTTGATTTCGGAGATTTTCTCTTTCGCCTTTGCTTTTTGGAGTTGGAGCAAGCGGCAGTCATTTTTATAAGCGATGAATTCCTCGTTGACGAGTTCATCGTAATATCGTTTCAAATGATTGCCCTGGATAATCATGACTTCGGTCATTTGCTTGCCGATTTTCATGATGGGGTTCAAGGACGAAAGCGGATCCTGGAAGATCATTCCGATTTTGGTTCCGCGGATGCGGTGGAATTCATCTTCGGAAATCTTGGTCAAATCTTCCCCTTGGTAGAGGACCGAGCCCGAATCGATGCGGGCCGATTTAGGCAAAATGCCCATGATGGTTTTGTTGGTGACGGATTTTCCGGAGCCAGATTCGCCAACGATGCAGAGAGTTTCTTCTTTGTATAAGTCAAAAGCAACTCCACGGACCGCTTGGACGCGGCCTTCATCGGTTTTGAAGGATACGCGGAGATCACGCACCGAAACGACGGTTTCACGGCCCTGGGGGTCGCCACCGGTTTCAAAAGGGTAATGAATGGTGTTAGGCATATTATTCGTCCGCTCCTTTCAGGCTCGGGTTGAACGCGTCGCGCAAGCCATTTCCGAAAAGGTTGAAGGCAATCATGATAAGAATCATAACGATGGATGCGCTGATGATCATATACGGGTAATTGGTCAAATAGCTTTGGGCATCGCTTAAGGTGATACCAAAACTGGTGATGCCACCTTCATATTGGAGAAGGCCTGGCAATAAGTAAGCGACGTTGGCTTCGGTGAAGATAACGGAAGGGATCATAAGAACTGCGCCCGTAACAATCGTTCCGACGCCATTGGGAAGAATGTGTTTGAAGATCAAGCGGGCATCGCTTGCACCCAAGGTTCTCGACGCCAAGACGTATTCCCTTCCTTTATAACGATAGAATTGGCTTCTTGTCGTTCCGCTTACGCCCATCCAGCCCGTCATGCATAGGGCTAGTAGCAAGGTCCAGAAGCTAGAGCCGGCCAGCAATACAATCAACGTCATCATGACAATCCACGGCATACCGCCAAGAATTTCGGTGAAACGCTCCATAATCATATCGACCCACCCGCCGAAATAGCCGGAAATGGAGCCCCAAGTCAAACCGACGAGGATGTTGATGGAAGCCGCTAGCAAGCCAAGGCCAAGGGAGGTTAATAAGCCGGAGAAAACGATTTTAAAGAAATCTTGCCCGTTTTGGTTGGTTCCGAAAATGAATTTGGGCATAGCACAATTGCCGAGGTATCCAAGCTCCCAATAATAACGATACATGGAAACGCGGGCGACAACTTCTTGGCGAACCGCCTGTTCTCCAGCGAATTTTCCTTCTACCCAAGTATAGGAAATGATTTCGCGAATGGGACTGCGGTCTGAATCCAAAATTTGATATTGAGTGTCCTTGACGGGAACATTTTTCGATCCTTTTTTGAAATTAGACCAGCTGAAATCAATCAGCCCTTTGTTGGCATAGCCTTCAAGGGTTCCACCGGAGATAACCATGATTCTTTCGCCGTATGCAGCTTCGTAATAATCATAACGGAAGCGCCCAGTTTGGACCTGAACATCCGCCAAAGTGCGGTTAGCGGTGTTATAAAGAGTATAAACCGTCATGTCGAGATCATCGGTGTTGTTGTCTTTGATCTTCTTTTCGTTTTCCGCCTCTTTCGCCACTTCCTGCACAGGGTCGGAGAAGGAAGCGACTTGCCCTTTTCCGCTCACTTCGACGGAAGTCAAATAAGCGGAGTTCGCACAGTCGGCAATCACATAAGGTTTCAAAGCCAAAATGAAGCGTCCGTTAAGGGTGGCTGCATCATCTACAGAAGCAAAATCCGCTTCTGCTTTTAACTTCGTGGAAAGGGATTCGCCGGAAAGAGATTCGCACCCAAGTAAATTTTCCGACTCCGTCACGGCATAAGTCTTGGTTTCAGAGGAGCCAGGGGCTGTCGTTTCGAAGAGAATGGAGGCATAAAGCGAAGGTTCCGCCACCATGGAATTCTCTTTGTATAAATCTGCGTTGAAATGAAAATGGAAACTAATTTCATCCGCAAGGGTGAAATCAAACTTGGGGCTAGCAATACCGCTAACCTCTCCGCTGAATTGTCCAGAAGCGTCCTTTAATTCAGCAGGCATAATCTGATAGGATCCGCCTTTTCCATATTTAAGGACGGAATCACTCGTACCACTGACCTTAGAGGTTTTCTTGACAATGGAATCTTCGATGGATTTTCCGTTGGTGATGATCGCGGAAGAAAGATATTCTTCTTCGTCGGGAAGGCCGGTAGATGGGTTAATAACCGCCGCTTCGATGATTCCGGTTCCGTCCAAGAATCCATTGGCGTTATTAAACCACTTCGGTGGGAGATATTTTGCTCCAGCAACTGGAGTTTGGATATCATTACGGTCCGCGACAGGAACAATGATTGCCATCGCGATGACAAGGAACAAAATGCCGGCGGCAACGACGCTAGAACGGTTCTTGACGAAGCGTTTCATTGCGTCTTTAAAGAAGGTTGTTGGTTTCGTTTCGAATTTGGTGTCGTGAATCTTTTTATCTTGTTGAGCGAGCACGAAATCGGCTGCCGTGATTTCCTCGGAGACGTCCGGGGAGGAATGAACTTTATTATCGTTATCCATGAATCGTTCTCCTTTTATTATTTACGGCTGCCCATGCGAATGCGGGGGTCGACGATGCCATAGCTCAAGTCAATAATGAGGGTAGCAAATAATCCGATGGTTGTATAAATGGCCATATCCACCATAACAACGGAATAGTCTCGGTTCGTGATACCGTCGACGAACAAACTTCCAATGCCGGGAATACCATAAATTTGTTCCAAGACCATCGAGCCCGATAAAATCGAGATAAATTCCCCAATGATCATCGGAACAATCGGGACCATCGAATTACGAAGTGCGTGACGGACCACGGATTGTCCGCGGGTCAAGCCTTTTGTGCGGGCAAGAAGCAAGAATTCGCTGCCCATGACTTCGGTAAGCTCGGCACGAGTATAGCGGGCAAACGAGCAAATGGAACCAAAGCAAAGCGACATGACCGGGATGATGTACCCCTTGATGGCCAGCAACGGGTCGGCTGCCGCTTGAGAATCGCTAGGCCAGCTGGAGGGGAAGCCCGGGATTTTGCGGAACCAAAGGAGCAAGAAAGAAATCAAAACAAAACTGGGGACGGAAATGAAAATCATGATGACGGTCGAAATCAAACTATCGACCCACGTGTTCTTCTTAAGGGCGGCAAGAATACCAAGCCCAATTCCAAGAGGAATCGAAATGAGCATCGAAATGATGTTAAGACGCATCGAATAAGGGAGGCGGGTCATTATGATCGAGACAACGTCTTGGTTAAAGCCGATGCTCGAGGTGCTAGTGCCCCAGTCCCAACGGGTCACGACATTCAAAAGCCATTGGCCATAACGATGCAGAATCGGATAGGCGCCGTAATAATAATTGCGGCCATCCAAAACAACCGTCTTCAATTTCTCTCTGGCTTCAACGGTCATTTGGAAATAGTCTTTTTCGCTGACTTCATAATAAAATCCAAGTTCGACTTGATGATTCCAAAAGGTAAATTGCTGAACGGCATCGTTTCCGCTTGGTTCCAGTGGCAAGCACTGCAAAAGAATATAAGTGAGGGAAAGAATGATGAACGCTGTCAAAAGAATGAACAGGATACGCTCTATGACGTATTTTACGGTATCTTTCATGGACCTTCTTTCTCCGGGATTTTAGCCCAGGCAATGAGTGGATATAAAACGGCAATAGAGCCGTCCTTGAAAAAGGAACGGCTCTATCAGATTCGACGATTTACTTCGTAATGGGATCCATTCCGAGGTTCGATAGGTTCGCGTTGGCGAGAATGACCATCGTCTTCGTGTTCTGACGGTTCGTTCCCGGATAGACGGTGTAAACCAAATAGAACTGAATCGTAATCTTGGTAATCGGATCTGAGGCGGTGGCGAGTTGACGGCAATCGTCCATAACCGTGGCTAACGGCATCGTAATCTTGATAGCCGTGTTGACCGTAGAAAGGGTTGCAGCACGGAAGTAGAAGCCGCTTTGGATCGTTCCAGCATCGTTCTGCGGGAAGATACCAGCTTCGGAAATCGCAAAGGAATATTTGGATTCGCCAAATTTGCCAAGTCCTGCTTCTTCATCTTTTTCGTCATAGACCGCTTCGGAGGGGTAATCCATCAAGAAGAGGATTTCCTTTTCGGTGGCCTTGATGCCAGTTCCGGTGTCGACTTGGTTCGGACCAAGGAAGCGTTGGTTGTCGGCTAAGGCCGAGGAAACGCCATTGCGAACAACGGTGAAGCCTTGGGAAGCATTCCACAAAGCATCATAAGCCCAGTGGGCTTCGCTGCCATCGCTGTTTTCCCCATAGACAACCGGGTTGGAAGAAAGGTGGTCCGTAGGACGGCCCCAGTTCAAGCAGAAGCCTTGGTTCAAGGCCTGAGTCGTGGAGCAGGTGGACATGAAGTTCAACGGGTCAAGAACGTTGCCGGAGACCGCGCCTTCAGCGAAGTCAAATTCGCCATGGTCCATAATCGTATAGGTATCGGTATAGGAAGTTCCGCCGACTTTAAGCACGATTTCAAGGGTCAAGCCGATATCTTTGCAAGCTTTGTTAAAAGCATTGGCAACATCGGTTTGAATGTATTTGCCAAGGTTATCAATCGTGGATTGGTAACGATAGAAACCTTCGATTTGAATCGTATCACCCGATTCGAATTCTCCAGAATCAATGAGCTCTTGTCCAGCTCTCTTGAAGAAGTTTTCGGCAACGGACTGCGAATAGCCATATTCATTGCCCGCGATTTCTTCAATGTTTTTAATCAAGGCCTGGCCGGCTTCCGACTCGCGGTAAGAAACCGTTCCCGTCGGGTCGATCATGTAAGCGTTGGAGAGGTAGCCAAGGGCCGCTTTGCGTCCAGCGGTCTTAGCAAGTTCCTGACGGTTGACCGCAAAATAGAAACCAGAGAGGAAGTTTTTGTTGGACATGATGTCTTTGACACCACTCCATTTGCCGGTTCCGGTGTTCACGGTGTTGGAGTCACCGTGGGGATAAACTTTGCCATTCGGGCCAAAGAAATAACTCCATTCGCGTTTGGTGGTCGTGTTCAAATTGATCTTGATGATCGTGGATCCTTCGGTTTGGAGAACCTTATCGGGGTGCTCAGCACGATAAGCCGGCATATCCGTCTTCAAAGCAGAGATAGGAACGGTGCATTCATCGAGTTTGTTCTCTTTGAAGTCCTTCCAAGCATCTTCGTCGGCCGTGGCGGAGTTGCCATAGACCTTTTCGACATAACCATCGAAGGAATATTGGTCCGCCGCATAGTAGGAAGTGTTTTTGGAATAGACCATTTCCTTGCCCTTTTCCCAAACAACCGGGGTATAGGCTCCGAAGCAAAGGAAGTTATCGAATTTGGAAGCACCGGTGCTCATGACGCCGAAGTTCTTGGCCCCGTTGATATCATTTAAGAATTCTTGGGGAAGAGGCGAATAGAGCGAAGAGCTGAGAGCGGTACGGGCGCTGTTAACGCCTTTGGGTTGGTTGAAATGGAAATCAATCGCCGCGTAGCCTTCCGCTTCATTGGATTTTTCTTCATTGATCTTGATACCAATGTTGGAGTCCTGCCACGCCTTATACCACTTCGTCAAATCCGTGGTTTTGTTGGAGCTGTTATAAACATAGTCATTAGCACCATAGAAACCAGAGGCATCCGAGACGAGGTCGGAATAACGGGACAATTTGTTGTCAAGCATTGCCTTGAACGGAACCAAATAGTCTTCTGCTTTAACGGCACGGCCTTCGTATTTGGTGTTGTTGGCCCATTTTGATCCAGGAACAGTGTTGTATTTGTATTTACCGCCGACGTGGACATAAACACGCCAGTAAGAAGAGGTGACATCGTTACCGGGATTAGCATTCTCGGTATAACCCGTGATGGTCTCTCCATCGCTTGCATAAATCGGGGTGAGCATCGTCGGGGCATCGTCGCGAGAAAGCTCACCGACCCACTTATACCCGGCTTGGCTCGCACCATCCATTTCAACGCCGAAATAGCTCGAAGAAATCATGGAGTGGCGTTCAGAAACGTCCGCACCAGTCGCGGTCCACCCATTAAAGGTGCCGGAGTCAACGGAAGTGTAGGTATGGAAATAGCTGCGATATTCAGCACGCGGTTCCACCAAGGTCCCGTTGTACATCATTTCACCATCCATTTTTCCTTCATGGACGCCAAAACCATAGTTGGTGATGTACTTCGTGGATTTCGGGGTAACACGCTGAGAGAACGCCTCGGAAGAGGAGTCGTCGTATAGCGGGATGCCACCTTGGAAGTTCATGATGGCGTATTCTTCTAACGCCGCCGTAATTTTGCTTTTTTCTTTCCAATCGAGCTGAGAGAAATCCGGCGAACCGGTGTATGCATTCGCATCGGTGATGATTTCAAGCCCGTCTTCATCGTATTTGCCGCTAGGGTCGTCGGAGCTGGATTGATTGGGCTTCGTGGATCCTCCACCGCCATTGCAAGAAGCAAGGACGAGGGTTGCCGAAGCGATCATAATTCCAAGGAATCCGACCGTTTTTTTGTTTTTCATAGGCTTTGTTCCTTCCTTAAATCTATATGCGCACGTAAGCGCGAGGGCGCAAACGTATCAATAGTTAACAACAGGACGAAAAATTTGCAACGATTATTTTCACGAATTTCTAGCAAATCGACCGTATTTTATCCATTGTCAACGAATCGAGGTCTCGGTCAAAACCAAAAAGAGGATGGCAAGTGCCAAAAATACAACAGCCAATGAAAGATATGTCCAAAAAGGGAAAGGGTTCTTCCGCCGCTTTTCCATTTGAGCTTCCCCATAGTCTCCGGCGTTCGCGTATTTGGGATTATCGCGATGGGTCCATTGATCCAAAAAACGCGACATCCCATAATGGAAAACGTCAAAGGTTCCTTTACGATGAATCCACACTAGTCCCGGCCAAGCGGCATCGAAAGCAAAGCAAACGAAAAAGGCATCGCAATACCCAGAAAACCCGTAGTCTTTCCTTAAGAAAAAGACCAAGCAAAAAACCACAACGGCCAATCCGAGTCCGATTGCGTAATGAGTTAGGATTTTCTTTGTCTTGGGATTCATCGTAGGAATTGTAGGGGCAAAAAATGGAAATGCAAGGGGGACACCTATGTGTTTACGACGTTTTTTTCATTTGAAAAGCAAGGTCTTCTGAACCGATTTTCCTTGCATTTTTTTCTTCTTCCTTTATCGTATGCAAGCGTATCGCGCGAATTATTTGGAAAGGAGAAATCCATCATGCAGAAAAGAAATCTTGCCGTCTTCGCGTTAGCGGCGCTCTCACTTGTATCTCTAGTTGGTTGCGGAGAAGGGAAAGGGGACACCCCCGCTTCTTCGAAATCTGATGAACCCACCTCTTCCACCACTTCCGGTGGACAGATTGCTACCAAAAACCCCGTTACCACTTTGGAGAATTCCTCCATCCGTGCCGGAATGACTTTTTTAGATGCCGGTAGACCCACCACGATTTACGTGGATCCTAGCCGCAACATCGACATCAATTTCGGCGATGGCGGAAGCTTTGTTTTGACCGCTTCCGACGGAACGACTTATGAAGCGGACGAACCCTTGCCCCCTGGACATTATGACGTCAAAGGTAAATTCAATGTCGGCGGCGGACGCATGAAGAGCAACACCTTCGAATTCAGCGTCACGGAAGGAACGATTGCCACGGACAAAGGTGTCAATAAATCTGTCACGAAGGAAAGCTTGTCACCGTATAAATTTATGAATTACCCTGGCATGGACACCCTTGGCCGCGTTAATACTCCCAGCGGATGCATGCCTTCCTATGGGGATTCCAAAGTTCTCGTCATCCCCGTCGAATTCAAAAACACCAGCTTCGGCACGGTGAATATCTCCGGCACAAACATTGATAAGTCTCAAGCTACCGCGGGTAGGGAGACCGCCAGAGAAATGCTTCGTGAAGCTTTCTTCGCCGAAAACGACAAAACTCAAGAACCGGGCGCCGACGGCAAAATCCCTGACACCACTCCTTGGGAATCACTCCATTCCTATTATAAAAAGGCTTCGTTCGGCCAATTGAACATCACCGGTGCCGTGACTCCCGTTTACGAATACGGCAAAGGCGATGGTTCTTCCACCGACCCCTTCAAAACATCCTACTCGGATTCTTTTGCTGGAGCCCTTGCTCAAGAAGCCGTCCAATATTTCACGACCAATAAGACCATCATCGATGGGAAGCCCTTCAATCCAAAGGATTACGATGCGGATGGAGATGGATTCATCGACGGCGTCGAAATGGTTTACGTCACCGATAACCTCACCCCGAGCACCGAAGAAAACCAAAACAGCATTTGGTGGAACTACACGACCTCCACGAACGCTTCCGCGAACAAGAATTCGCCCTCTGTCGCCCGCGTCTTCTTCTCTCGTTGGGACTATTTGATCAATTCCTACTATAGTGATCACACCTATGACGCTTACGGAACCCGAGTAGAAGGCAAGAGTGTCGACGCTCATACCATCGTGCACGAAACCGGCCACATGATGGGTGCCCCAGACTACTACTCTTACGACAAGAAAGAGGGTCCAGCTGGCTGTGTCGATATGATGGACAACAACGTCGGCGATCATAACGCCTACACCAAAATGGCCTATGGCTGGGTCGCTCCCTGGGTCGTTGACTATTCTTCCGATGATTTCGAAATCACCCTCCCCTCTTATACCGAAACCGGCAACTTCCTCATTGTTCCGGCTGAAGGAAAGCCGTGGAACGGCACTCCTTGGGACGAATATGTCTTAATCGAATATTACACCCCGACCGGTGTCAACGAAGAAGATAGCGCCGGCTATGCCGAATGGCAGGTCACTTCCGCTAACGGCGGCGCCATGTATGGACACGGCGGAACCTATCGCCGCCCGGGACTTCAAATGTTCCACGTCGATACCCGCGCTTCCTCCAAGCAAGGAACGAGCGCCGCTGACGCCAAAGCCAATTACACGGATACCCCAAAGGCTTATGACACGACCACTTCGACTTCTTATGAGTCAAGCGCCAACCGCGTTCACACGAACACTCCAACCGCCAACGGCCGCGCTTCCAAAGATGGCGTCACAGGTGAATTGACCCCGAACCGCGAGCTCCACGCCATTTACCCGAGTTCTGAAAACGGCTTGGATTCGCCTTCCTTCTACAGCACCTTCGGCTGCATGTCTAACCTCTTCGGATTGAAATCCTATTTCGAAGCAAACGGCGAAACCTATGGCGATCAGCCCGACACCAAATACGGCAACGATTTCTATTCACCGAGCCGCAACCAAAATTACTTCCCCAACAAGAAGAATTTCGATAACGGCAAGCCGTTCCCCTGGTCCATCGAAATCACCGCTCAAACGGATGATTCGATCACGCTCCACTTCGTCAATAACAACGCCATCTAATTGAGGATTGGCCACTCAAATCCCCTCGTTTGGACCAAAATCGGGGGGATTTTTATTATTTGTCAACGAAAAGAAAGATTTTACTTGCCTTTTTTTATTTGCCTTGTAATGTATCGAAGCAACTTCTTTTAAGAAGTTCTTTTTTTGGGATTACCTCCAATAGAACGAAAGGAAAGTTATGAAGAACAAATCACCCTTACGCATTCTCTCCGCCGTCGCCCTCTTGGCTTTTGGCGGCATCGGCATGGTCGCCTGCAACAATGGTCATACGGACGAACCCCCAGAAACCTCGATTGAAGACACTCGCGCCTACAACATTTGGTTCGACGATGTGCTCTCCGCGAATTCGACCAATGTCGAAATCCAAAAAGGATCTCGCTTCTTGCTTTGGCAGCACGTCTCGGTCCCCGACGGAACCTATGAGCTCGAAGCCAGAACCGAAAACATCAAAATCGACAAGCATGTTATTCAAGCCCTCGATTACGGCGAATTCCGCGTCGTCATCCGTGCGGTTGGGTCTAACGGCAAGAAATTGACCCGTTCGATCAGCGGCAGGGTCATCTCCGAAGAAAAAGCCCAGTTCAATGAATACTGGAAGACGATGAAGGAAACGAACCGTTATCGCGTTTCTAGCGAACTCTCCAACACGGTCGTTCACCTTGGCGATGAAGCTTATGAATATCTCGCCGGCACCAATTCCAAAACCGGAAGCGATGTCTATGGCGGCGCCGTCTATGACAAAGCCACCAGCCACTGGTACTCCTATAGCTACGATTCTGCTAAACCTTCGGCTTTGGAGATCGATCCGGGATACGGTCTATCCATCACCGACTTCAAGACCCAATCCGGTCTTGCCAACGTCGAAACCTTCAACTGGGTGGAAGTCATGGATGCCAACGGAGCAGCAACCGGCAAATTCTTCCTCCAAGACGATGTGACGGAAGAAAATGGCTATTTGTATTCCAATGTTGTCGACCCGCTCTACACCAACATGTTCTCTGAAATCTTCGGTAACTGGGTTTCCTTAGTCCGCAGCGAAGATATTGCCGCCAGAGGCATGATTGCATCTCTAGAAGGCGATGGCATCAAACTCGTTCCCGCCAAGAGCGAAACCGAAGCCGTGGAATCTTTCGAAAAGCAAGACCTCGCTTCTTACGTGACCGAAATCGGCGAAGCGACCAACACCGCTGTTGAAGCCTGGGTTGCTAAGCCCGCCTATCCGAAGCAGGTTAACACGACTCTTCTCAAAGAAGCGTTCGCTCAAATCGAAACCGAAAAGAATTACACGATCACGACTCAAGGCCTCTGGGTGAATCCGAGCACCGGCTATGCCACCACTGCTCCGGAAGGAACCGAAGGAACCTTCGAGCCCTTCTCTTCCACCACGATGGTCGACCAAGATATGAAGGTCAATATCGTTGGACAATCCAACACCAGCCAAATCAACTTCATCAATATGTCTGGTTTGGATGACGGTCTTTTCGGTGGAACCTACACGATTCCTGAAACCGGAACCGTCACCGCCACTTACATCAAAGACGGCAAAGTCCACATGGCTTCCGGCAAAATCGATGAAGATAATGTCATCACCTACGAAGCGCCGAAAACCGGTAACGATCTTGGTTCGCTCTGGGGACACGCCGGCACTGCCGAAGAACCCCAAGGTTATACGATTGTCAGCGAAGGCATTCAAAACCTCTTGCCGCTCGTCTCGTTCTCGGGATCTTCGAATTCTTCTAGCGGAACGACCTTCGCCTTCAATACCTGTGGCGATGATTTGAACGCCGATGCGACCAAAAACCTCTTCCTCGTCTCTTGGTCCGACGGCCAAAAGTTCGGCGGCATCAAGCCCTCCATCTATTTCCAAGAAAGTGATTATCTCGCTCTCAACATGTCGGAAATCTTCTCCTACCTCTTTGGAGCGGCCGGCAACGAATTCTACATCACTTCGTACTTTTTGCTCGACAGCAATTCCATCACCCTCGTGGAAATCCTCCCCTATTCCAGCGACGGTTACTACGTCATGGAAACGGCTTGGAGCAACATCGGATCCACAATCCTCGATAACGCTTCCCAAGCTTTGCTGAAGTAATCATCACAATACGAAAGGCACGGAGAAATCCGCGCCTTTTCTTTTTGCCGTATCCTTTGCTATATATAAAAAGCCCCGGGGAAAATCCCTGGGGCCAATCTTTAAGCAATCTTGGTATATCCGAAGGCTTGGTTGATTCCTTCTACTTCAAATCCTTTGCAGAGTTGAACAAGGTAGGTCGTGCCCGCGGTTAACGTTGCATCCAAAGTATCGTCATCCGTATAGATGCAGGTGCCTTGGCGGGGGCTATAACCGCAGTCGCTGCCTTCGCCAAGTTTCTTCTTTCCCGTCGCGTCATATAACGAGAAAGCGGTATCTACGCCTTTATTCTTGGTTCCTCCTAACGAAACCGTATAAAGGCAATAAGTGCCAGAAACGGGGATGGTGAACGCATAATAAAGGGTTTGGTTCGCCTTTTGTCTGGGCGAAAGTTCGGATAGAGTTCGGGTTACTCCATCATCCGTTCTTTCTTGGAAATTAAAGGAATAGGGGAATTCGGGAAGCAAGCCATTGACGACTTGATCCACATGACTGGCTGTACCTTTTAACGTACCTGCTTGGGTAGAAGCAACCGTAATGTAATACGTCATGCCGGGAATCGTTTGAAATTCTACGTAATCATCGGTTAAAAGACGGTCAGCAAGTGTCACGCGTTTGGTAACGTCTTCCCCTAAGAAATTCTTTTCCGTGTAGGTGTAATAAAGGGTGAAATTTGCTTTGTTGTCTCCTGTTAAAGCAAGATGGACATTCTTTTCTTCCGTAGCTTTATAGGTGAAATATTGGGCGCCGCGGTGAGTTTGAACTTCGAAATCTTGGGTGATATCCAGGTTCTTCGCCGTTGCTAACGTTTCGCCTTCAAGAATCTTTTCAAAACGAAGGATGCTCGATTCTTTGGCCTGGCTCGCCGCAGGGAGAGTCATATCCACGACATATTCCCCGACCGTTAAATGGAAGGTCGCGAAGAAATCGCTGGATTGTCCCGTATAGCCATTTTGAACGGGGCTAGATTCGGATGTCGTCGAATATTCTTTCGCATCCAAAGCCTTTAAAGAACCATCTTCTTGTACTCTAGAAGCCGAATTGAAGGAATAAGAGCCGTTGCCCAAGGAATGGGGATAGAGACGATAATCCCCTTCTTCCCTTACCGAGAAGCGAACATAGAAATGGTCCGTTTTCTCTTTCTTTAGATAAGGAGTGAGGCAGAGCTCCTGATTCAAAGCAATCACAAGGGCGTCGTTGACGTTTCCTCCATCTTTATTATTCGTAGACGCAACAAAATTCAAAGACGAAGTAGACCCTTGGGCCAAGAAACGAATGGTTTGGCCTTTCGTTAAATTTAGCCTCAACGTTTCTCCTCCAAAAGCAACCTGGGTAACGTTTTGATTCTCGTCTAATAAGGAGACTTGCTTCAAGGATGCGGGAACTTTAGCTTCATAGAATCCCGTAAAGGGAGAGGTTGCTACGCTATATTTGCCCGTTTCAGAAGCTTCTAAACTAAATTCTCCTTCCAAAGAGGAAATGGAATAAGGATAGGCAAAACGATCGCCTTGAACATAAGAACGATAGCTTAACGAGAAGAGGCTAGCACCACTACCAACATAGCCCACCGCGACGATATAATCGCCCGGTTCCATAATGGCTTCCGAGTCAAAACTCGTTCCATAATCGCCGAATCCATAATTGCCGCCCGTTTTCTTCGGTTCGGTTTTTTCGATAACGACGTTATCCGCTTCTCCTTTGGGATAGACTTTAATCGTCTTCGCGTATTCGTCGTTGCCACCGCTTAAAGTAAAGACGCAATCGCGCTTTTCCTCTAAATGAATCGAATAGAACGAAGTTTCCTTTCGACAATCTACCGAGGCGACAGCCCCTTCGATTAAGGCAACGGCGCTACTTTCCGTCGTCCCAGGTTCCGGGGTGGTCAGATAGAAAGAAACGCTTTGGCTTGCATCCATCACATCTCGCCCGCCGATGACAAAATAGTAGGTTTTATTGGCGGCAAAATGGAACGTTTTCTTCGAGGTAATTGCCCCGCTGAAGGAACCATATAAGGCGTAGGATCCGCCATCTTCTTGGGTATAGATATCAAGGCTCACCGAATACATGCCTTGGATTTTTAATCCAATCGCTTTGTCTTCTTCTTTATTGGATGCATAAGAATAGAATTGACGTTGGAAATAGGTATTAGTCGTCAAAGCAATTTCTTCCGTCCCTTGAATGGGCTTAGCTTCGCTAAACCAGTCTTGTTCTTGTTTCAAACAATTAACGACTAATTTTCCATAGGCGGGATAAGACTTATCCGCGTTTAAGCGGGCGCGCACCGTAAAGTTTTGACCGGGCTTAACGAACACGCGAATGCCATATCCTCCCAAAAGACGTTGAGCGGGATAGATTTCGTAATCATTGGAATAGGAGGAATCCGTTCCATACGGCACCTCTTTGCCGTTAGAATCGTAAACATCGAAGGTGCCGTTAAAGGAAGCGTAACTCCCCGAGATATTCCGATCGATTTCCGAGGCGTTTTTATCCGCAAAAAGATAGATAAAATCCGCTTTTTCGTCTTCTCCTTTATGGATGCGAACATATCCCGAATCATATCCGCGACCCGTTTTAAACGTCACCGATTCACCCGCAGATACATCGATGGGCTTATTAAGCGAATAGCCAGGGCCAAGTTCCCTCCAATAGGCATAAAGGTCAGTGTCTTTAGCAAAAGCCGATTCGAGGTTCGCTTTTTCTCCTTCGCCATTCTTAGCGGTATACCACCCTTCAAAGGCATAGCCTTCTTTGCTCGGGAAGCCCGGATCATCGATGAAGCCGCCACTTAAAACTTCAGCCTTCACGTCTTCGGTCTTACCGTTAAGCTCCCCGCCTTCTAGGTGGAAGGTAACATGGGCGATTTTAGAATCGGAACAAAAAACATTTTGGATAAAGAAACCGTTGTTCTGGTTCTTTTTGGTTTTAAGTTTCAAGAATTCTTCTTCCGTTCCTTCGTAAACAATTTTCAAAGGTTCCGCCCCTTCGGCGAAAAAGCGCATCGGAAGGGATTCGACGGATTTCGATAAACGGAGCAAGGGGAGTTGACCCGAAGAAACAATCGTAGAAGCTGAAACCAAGTTTTTGGCTTCATAAACGATTTCATCGAAGTCATTCCCCGCCCCAAACGCCTCCGTTCCTATAGATTCCAAAGAGGAAGGAAGAGTAATCGAGCGAAGTTTTGGTGTGCCTTTAAAAGCATTTTGCTCGATGGAAAGGATGCTAGAAGGGATTTCGATGGATTCGAGTTCCACACAGTCTTGGAAAGCCCCTTCATAGGAGCTTGCCGTTCCTAAAGCCTGGATATCGCCTTTATTCTCGGCGACCATGCCATTCAAAGCGTAGGCATAAGCGGGGACGATGGCTTTTTGAATTTTGTTGTTCTTCTTATAAGCAGAATAAGCTCCATTAACCAAGGTAAACGCTACGCTTTCTTCGCTTCGTTTAGCTTGGATGGCAAAAGGATTGAAAACAGGGAATTCTGCCTTTATATCTCCAATTTCAAAGGAAAATTCCATCGTATCGAACCAGGCTTCTTCTTGAACGTTTTCAAAGGTATAAGAAAGATAATAAGAAGGTTCGAAGTCCATTTCCTTATCCCAATAAATGGAGGAAGTGTCAAAAAGGCTCGAATAGGCGAATTCAAGTTCGGAGACCGTTTGGAAGGATTCGTTGTTCGAAGAAGAAACGACTTTCCCGGAAGTAGGCAAGCCATCAAGGCCAACGAAGAGGCTGATGTCCGCGCTTCCGTTCCGCTTATCCAAAAAACGGAAGCCAAAGCGGGAAGAAAACTGGGTAAAGGTCGAGGCATCGCCAAAATAAGCCCGTTTCCCCGTTTGGTCTTCTTCGATTTTAATCGGCTCGCTGCTACTGGAAGAGGACGAGGGGCTAGAACTCGAATTCGTTTCATTCCCTCCTCCACAAGAAGCGAGGGCTAACGTAGAAAAAAGAAACGTCAGGGAATAGATTCGAAGCGATTTTTTCATAATAGATACCTCCAAAAAAGGGGCGCAGGGGCGCCCCAAAGGATTTGAAATTAAGCAGCGACGCGGTTACAGATGACGCTGGTAGAAAGGTCACCGCTAAATTGAACGCTCAATTGGTCAAGGTCGGGGTTATAGGTGAGCACGGCCGTGGCGCCATCTCCTCCACCGAAAAGCTGTCCGAATTCGCAGGTTAAGGAATTGGAAGAAAGTTCTCCGCTGACTTTAAGCGCGTTAATGGGGGCCGTTTGGGCGCCATAGGTAAAGGAAACGGCTTTGTTTTTGGTGATTTTGAAGCGATAAACCACTCCGCCACTGATCGTTCCTTCAAATTCACCAACCATCGTCGAAGTCGTGGTGGCTTTCTTCTTCTCATAAACCATCGTGGTCGTCACCGAGTCGGCATCAAAGCCGTTATCGGTGAAACGAGTCCCCGATAATTTCGAGGTAGAAGGATCGAAAATAAGGGTGTAAGTGTTCTTGCCGATATGGAAGACGACTTGCTCATTCACATCATAATAATAGGAGAAGGTTTGAACCCCACTAGAAGTCGCAAGGGTCCCCTTGTTATTTTCCCCTAGGGTTAAAATGTTCGAAGTTTGAGCTCCGCCGGCCTTTTCGATATATTCTCCGTAAATCTTAGAAGGATTCGGGTTTTCTTCCGCTAAAGTCGACATATCGACAAGCGCTGAATTTTCCACCAAGTACTTCTTGCCTTCAATTTCAATGCGCGAACCTTCTTCAAGCGAAGAAATCTTGATATCGGCAATCGCGATGTATTTGCCCTTAATAAAGGCGCGGTAGCTGCCATCTTCTAGGGCATAGACGTAGGTATTGTCCGCCTCTTTAGTTTCCGATGTCGACAAAGCCTGGATAACGCGCGTCTTGGCGTTGGCATAATGACGGCCGGTCGCGTTATATAGTTCGCCTTTGGCCTCATCAAAAGTTAAGACGCCGCTAGGAACATAGGCGTAATTTGCCGTCACGATATGGTAGGAACCAATTTCGCGTAACGATCCGCGATCCGCGGGCAAATCGTTGTATTCGTCCGTGTAAACGCCGCTTTCTTTGACGCGGGAACGGTAACGGATGTTGCCGTTACTATCGATATCCATGCGCATTTGGCTATTCATGCCATAGAAATAATAGGATTGGGCAATCGAAAGTTTGCTGTAATCGGGAATCCCGGAATCCGTGGTGAAGGTGAGGGAAACGGACTTCTTCTCCGAATCCACGAACGTAAACGAAGCCGTTCCGCCACTGCAGGTTCCTGATCCGCTAACAAATTGCATGTTTTCGCTAAAGGCCAAAACGCAGCTTCCGTCACTTCCTTTTTCATAAGTGAACGTCGATTGGCCTTTGGAGGTTTGGACATACCCCGACCCTCCACCGAGGAAGAGGGTTTCCCCACTGCTAGATTTATAATAGCCAAACTCCTTAACAATGGAGGCGTTGCTTCCCAAATGGACGAAGTTGCAGGCGGTTTGAAGAAAATCAAGTTGAATGACTTCCGAGCCTTGGTTGGTGAGTCGGCCAAATAGTTGACCAGTCGATTCGCCTTCGACCACAAGATGAGAGCCATCGCTCCACCAGGTTAAATCCGTATCGATGAAGCCTGTGTCTTCAAAGGCAAGTCCGGTTCCATCCGCGTTGAAATAGAATAGTGGCATATTGGCACCGCCATAGAAATAGCCCACATATTTAGCCGAATAGAACCATCCATCATAGACGTCCATCGACGTATTGACGGGGAGATAAGGACGATAACGGTCTTCGCCTTTTTCATCGTAAGCAATTCCAATGAGGTTATGCCCTTCGTAGGCATAAGGCTGATCCTTCAAAACCAAATTGGAACCAAGGCTCACATCATAAACGGTCTTTTCGTCGGTCCCATTATTCGCATGGAGGGTAATCGTTCCTTTTTGGAGACGGTTTTTCGCCCAGGTTGCAAAAACATCCACGCGGCTTGGGAATTGGCCATCGTTTAAGTCCCAAGCATAGGAATCAAAGGAATTCGCATGGAAGAATTCTTTCTTCAAATCCTTCATCTCAATGGCTTTTCCCGAACCATACCCATAGGTGGAGGCCGTAGAAAGTTCGTTGGAGGAAAGATAATAATTCTCGCGATTCAAACTCTTCTTGGAAGTGCGTTCCATGTCAAAACCGCCTTCCTCGTATTGGGTATAACCTAAAATCTGACCGCCAGAAATGTAGTCTTTAAAAGCTCCGGCACGTGAGGTTTTGATACGTTTGGCCGCGACGATATTATGCATCATCGCCGTTTCGACCCCGCTGTTGCCAACAAGCCCACCGGCTACCGACATGGTTTCGCCAGCGAAAGTCGCTTCGACTAGATCCACGTTAACGACGGTATTCACAACCGAGCCATTGAAATAGAGATAACCAACCGCTCCTCCAGCGAGGTTTGGCGCCTGAATCGAGGAAGAATGAATATAAGAATTGTTAAACCAAGTGTACCCTTCGTTGAAATTGGTCCAGGTTTCTCCAACCAGTCCCCCAGCGCATCCATTCGTCGTTTCAATCAAAAGATCAACGCTCGAATCGATGCCATCCATGAGCACCGTCGTGCCCATCGTCGCATAGGTATGGCCGGTCACTCCTCCTGCCGAAACGGAATCCTGATTGGAAGAAACATTATCTTCCATATGGATTTTGCCTTTGACGGTTAAATAGCGGAGTTCCGTATTAACGGGGTTATCGTAATCCTTTGGAGTTTCGATTTCCCCGGCAAAAATGCCGCAATATCCGCCATGTTCTCCAGATGTCGCTTCAATATTGCCATCGACAACGAGGTTTTCAGCAACGCCGCTAAAATCGGCAAATAGGCCATACCGGTCCCCTTTTAGGGTTTCGTCAATGACGTATTTAATCGTGTGGCCGTTGCCGTTGATATGGGCAAAAACCGGCGTGGCTTTTGAACCTAGCGGTTCATAATGCCGAATGGAAGTAAGATCCAAGTCCTTCTTTAGTTCAATGTATTGGATTTGGGTGCCGGTGATAAGGGGTTCGAGGGCTTCCCAATGGTCCGCATTTAAAGGAACATAGGGATTTTCTTTGGTTCCGTTTCCGAGCATATCGCCCGAATCGTCAATCGAAATGTCTTCGCCCCCGCTACTGGAGGAGGAATCCCCCCCACCGCAAGAAGTGAGTCCTAGAGCGAACAAACTGCTAAGACACAGCAAATGCATCGGAATATGTTTCATAAGCGCTCCTTATTCTGCGTTCGGATCGACTTTCATGAACGAATCGATAATTTCGTAATAGCCAACCATGGCTTCAACGGAGACAATGCCGCTATATTCGCCTTTATCATCGTTGAGGAGGCTGAATTTCAAGGCAATTTCCGTGCCATAGGTCGCTTCCGTCTTGTAGCAATAGGCATAGCCTTTGCCGTCCAACGTGTAATTGCCGTCGTTGGTGAAAGAGGCATTCACATAGGCCGTGAGTTGTTCTGCGGCCCAGGCAATCGCATCTTCTTTCGAAGGGATTTCTACAGATGCTCCCCAGGCAAAATAGACGTAGTCGCTAATTCCGTATTGGGCCAAGACGCTTTGATAGGTCGTCGTCATGTCTTCGCTTTCAACGGAGAGGATTTTTTCTGATCCGCCAAGAGCGACGTAATTCATATTGAGTTGGTACTTGGTGTTCATCGCGCCCGTATTCCAAGCAAGGAGCTGCTCGTTAGCCACGGCGAGGTCGCGGTACAAAACGCGTCCCATGACAACGATATAGGAAGTTCCAGAGGAATAAGAAACCACGACGGTGAGGGAAGCGCTCTTGTAGGAGAGGTCGCTTTCTTCGGCTTCGGAAGCGATGCTATACTGGGTCACGAACGATCCATCGGATTTCTTGACGAGTTTGGCTTCAAATCCCGCGTCGGTCAATTGCTTCGTATAGGATTTGACAAGATTTTTTCCCGAATCCACGATTTGGAGGACGCCGTCATAAACCGCTTCGTCATATTGGGCATCAACGCCCGTGGGGAAGGGGAGAGCCGCTCCCGCTTCTTTGAAGGTGGCTAGATAAGAGGCGGCCGTGGATTGGAAGGTGCTCGGGGCGGGGAGATAGTCCGGGGAAGCCAGATAGGAGGCAAGTTTGCCCGTCGGGGTAGTCGCGCCCATCGCGGTCACGGTGCCACGATAATTCACACGGCCTCCGTTATCGTCGACGAGTTCGATCGTGCAGACGATTTCGCTGAGATCATCGCTAATCAACAAATCAAAGTCATTAGCCATCGAGGCGTAAGAGGAACGAAGCCCGAGGACAGGGAGCCAATAAGAAGCCGCAGCCATCGCATCGTTTGCTGTGGCCGAATCAAAGTGATTAGGGTCTTCGGTGAGAGTATAAAGTTCACGGTTTCCTAACATGGCCGGGCCATAGGCAGAAAGCTCTTGAAGGGTGTTGCCTTTGCCTAGAGGCGAGCCGATGTTCACGTCGCCAGAGGCATCGAGGGTAAACGAGAACGCGCCTTGCTCTCCGTTAATCAAAATACCAGAATCTTCGAGAGTTTCTCCCGGATATTGGGTAGTATAGGCTTCTTTCATCTCCGGGGTGAAAGCCTGATATTGGGCCTTTTCGCCGAAGAAATAGTAATCAAAGATATGCATCGTTTCCGTTTTGCTGATTTCTTCGACTTTGATGGTCGCATTGTTGGATTCGCATTTTTCGGCGAATTGTGAAAACAGGGCCTCGGCTTTAGTGGCGGTGGTATCTTCGCTAGTGGTGGCCGAAGTTGCGGTGCTGGAAGCGGGGTTATCTCCTCCTCGGCATGCAGCTAATAGAAGCGTTGCAACGCTAAGCGTCGCGAGCAATTTAGAATTCACGATAACGTTACTCCTTTTGGGTGTCAACCGCACAAGTATAAGAGCAAACCCATTTCTGTCAACCTTTCTTTGAAGGAGGTTCCGCAAGAGGTTCGAATATACAAAAAGCCGCCGTAAAAACGACGGCCGATGTCGTTAACGAACCAAATCAATAGTTCTTGACGGAAAGTTCGAAATAAGACTGCGGGTGGTTGCAAACCGGGCAGACCTTTGGGGCGAATTTGCCCACGACGATATGTCCGCAGTTGCGGCATTTCCAAACCGCGACTTCCGGAGCGACGAAGACCACACCTTCCTTGACGTTTTGGAGGAGCTTTTTGTAGCGTTCTTCGTGGTGTTTTTCGATTTCGGCGACCATGCGGAATTTGGCGGCGATTTCTTTGAAACCTTCTTTTTCGGCGATTTCGGCGAATTCCGGATACATGTTCGTCCATTCGTAGTTTTCTCCGCCGGCGGCCGCTTCGAGGTTTTCGAGGGTGCTATGGATTTCTCCGCCTTCGAGGTATTTGAACCAAAGTTTGGCGTGTTCTTTTTCGTTGTCGGCAGTTTCTAGGAACAAAGCAGCGATTTGCTCATATCCTTCCTTTTTGGCTTTGGAAGCGAAATAGGTGTATTTGTTGCGGGCTTGCGATTCACCGGCAAAGGCGGCCTGCAAGCATTTTTCAGTTTGAGATCCTTTTAATTCCATTTTTATTCTCCTAAATGGGTTCGCCGTAGGTTTCACGGCTTATCCTTATTATAAAGGAGAAATGGCTGCCCGCCACTTGTTTGCTCCTTCTTTTTAGGGCATTTCTTGCAAAATTGACACAAAATGCAGAAATATGTTTGGTTCAAGGCTTGACAAAAATTCGACGCGTTTTTTAATTGCACCATCCTTGCCTTGAGAAACGCAAAGTTTATTCGTTAGAACAAAGGCTTCGCGCGGGTAAGGGCAAGCTTGCAAAGAAAGGATTTTTATGAAGAAAAAACCAGCAATGCTGTTAACCCTGTCGGCGATGGCCGTATTGGGTTTGGCTTCTTGCGGGGGCCCCACGACTTCGGAACCGGGCTCTAGCATCGAGCCGGATGTCATCGATAGCATGTCGACGGTCATCACCAAAAAAGGATTGACCATTGACGATGCTAGCGGTTCGGCGAGCGTGAAAGTATTCACCGCTTCCGCTGACGGTCTCTACGAAGCGGGCACGACGATCGCCTTCGAAGTAAAGGCCAAAGAATTCTCCGATATCACCGGAGTTTACTTCCAAGGTGTCTTACTTTCCGAAGAACCGGGTTCCTTCTCAGTCACCATGCCGAATGTGGACGCAACAATCAAAGTCACCACCCGCATTTACGGGGAAGAAGGACTCCTTGATCCTAGCGAAGTCGATGAGACGGTCATGCCGAAACTTGACGCCGACAAGAAAGGCGATTACGAATCCGTGAAAGCCGCTTACGCTAAACTCACCGCGGCCCTAGAAAAGTCCGCCGACGTCGAAAAAACGTTCCTTGGCAGTTTCCAAGTCAGTGGCAAAGACACCCCCGTCGTTAAGGGAGCCATGAATCTTGGTTCCACGAGCGGAGAAACAAGCTGGAAGGGAACTTTCGGAGCGAATAATCAAGTCTTCTTGGAAGGCAGAGATGACGACGGAAACTTCCTCTACAAACAACGTGGATACGATTCCTTCGGACATTATTACGAAGAAAGCCAATCCATCGTAAAGCCCTCCATCGCGAAAAGCATGGTGGATTTAAATGGAAGCAACAGCACGGGCCGTCACACCGTCGTGGCTAAAAACGTCATTGCCGACACCACCGAAGAAGGGGAACCCGCGACGGCTGCCGCCGGCGAAATCCTTCACAAGGATGCCGAAAAGGCAATCCATTCCACTGGTATCGGTCAAGCTTTGATCAACAACTACTTCACGGCGGGACAAACCTATAACTTCGTCGATGAACAAAAGACGGCGGGTGAAGGCGATGCCGAAATCGTTTCCTACAAAGCCAAAGTCGTTGCTCTTGATAGCGTTCTTGCCCAAGACAAGAAATCCTTCACGACCACGCTTCAAGCCGTCGTCCCCGCGACCCTTGTTAAGCGTTATACCTTGGTTTGCACTTTCGATGGCGATGGGCTCCTTACCCACGTCGAACAAAAGGTGGAAACCACGAACCAAAAATTCTTCAATGAAGAGGATATGACGTTCTCCTCCGAAGCGACTTTCACGTCCATCAACTTTTTCTCGATGGACGCTGCCCGCGCCTACAAGAAAGACATCGCGTTCAACGATTTGTCCAAATACGCGATGACCGATTATTCCGTCAAATTCGCTACGGAGCGCATCACCGACGGCAACACGACTGTTCAACTTGAAAACAACG
Organism: uncultured Bacilli bacterium; assembly: GCA_934700895.1. Lineage (GTDB taxonomy): Bacteria > Bacillota_I > Bacilli_A > RFN20 > CAG-826 > Alloenteromonas. The sequence goes on along the minus strand of CAKUXV010000002.1, from coordinate 39,822 downwards.
AGGTTTATGCTTTCGGAACCATCGAGTCGATCAAATACACCTCCAATACGTTGTCCTTGGATAGCGCCGCGATGATCAACCCCGTCTGCCTCGGATTCAAAGAAGGATTCGAAGACATGGGTGAATTCGACGCGAAAAACCAATACGTTACCTTGAACGAAACTGGTAAAGTCGTCCTTCTCTTCGACAACCTCTTTGGTCAAGCCAAGGAAGTCGAATTGGACGCCAAAACCCCGAAAGTCTTTAAAGTCTCAGGTTCCATTTCTTCCAATAAGGCCTATGCGGAAACTCCGATTACGGTTCGAGCAATCGGAACTCCAAAGCAGGCCGACAACTTGGAATTAGGCCTTGATCTTGGAGACAACGAGACTCAAGCCACTTTTGTTAAGGAAGCGGAAAAAGACGAGAACGGAAACACCCTCTTCACGATTACCCCGAAAGTGGAAGGCAATCTCGATGGCTTTGTCTACGCGGTGAGCAATCCGGATGTTAAGTACAAATTCCACGCCGAAGTCCTTGGCAAGCCCGATTACGACACGATCATCAATAACCTCACGACTTTGACGATCGGAATGCGGGAAGAATACTCAGCTGGCTGGTATGACTACGCCAAAGGTCTCTACTTCAACTTCAATGCTCCTGTAGATGGTGTTGGCACCGGCCAATGGCAAGGCGAATACGAGGATGACGGCGACGTCACCTACTATCACGGAACCTTCCGCTACACAGTTACCAGCAATAACGGCATCCCTGAATTCAAGCTTACGAAAGCCACCCCAGAAACGGACGGCTCCTATAAAGCCCTGACCGTTTATGTGAATGCTTCCTATACCATTGAAAGCTTCGCCGTTGAATCCAACACGACCATGACGTTCACCACCGATCGTTTTTTCCTCAATTATAGCGATGGCAGAACCCAGTTCACGATGGCGACCAAGGATTCGCGCATGGATCTCACCAAAGGAACCGAGAAATAAGAAAGAAGGTACCGATTCATGAAAAAAACCAAAACATTCGTTGCGGGCATGAGCTTGCTTCTTGTGCTCGGACTTGCGGGATGCGGCGCCGAAGTTCCTACGGACTCCGCTTCCGTTTCTAAACCCGATCCCATCATCAACGTCATCCCCGTCGACAAGACCGTCAAGGTCGAAATCGGCGCGGTCGAAGGAGCGAGCGTCGCTTTAAGCGGCGAAGGCAAACAAGCCGACGGCTCCTTCCTTCCTGGCTCGAAAGCCATCGTAGAAATCACGGTCACGGCCGCGGGCAAAATCGTCGACTGGGTGGATGTTAACGGCATCCGCGTCGAAGATCTTGACGGCGACAACAAATACGAATTCTTCGTCCCCAATTCCGACTGCACCGTCTCGGTGACGCTCGCGGAAGGATTGCCCGAAGTAAAAGAAATCGCCGCGGACGCCTATCCAAGCTTAAGCGAAGAAGAAATCGCCAATCCGGAAGCCGCCTACAAGGCTTTTGAAAAACTCACCGAAGCGATCAAGAAGTCTGAAGAAGTCAACCAACGCTTCGAAACCGGTGCGAACTTCAGTTTGCAGTGCGAATCTGTTCTCAGTGAAGCTTCGTTGAAACCCTTTGCCACCCCGCTTGGATTCTCCGAAAGCAAAGACGTTAAAGGCGTTTATGAAGTGGGTTCTAACGACGTCATGAAAGGCGTTGTGAACTACACTTCTTCCAGCAAAACCAACGTCTTCGAATTTGAAAACGGCAAGATTGGCACGGACAACTTCTATCGCAGCCAAAAGAAGCTCTCCAATTCTCCTTCTTCCTCAGCCGGACAGTTAAATGTCAGTTATGGGACGGATTCGGTAGATCTCCAGCGCGTCGTTGCCGATGATATGACTGCTGAGCAAGGATTCGTTGCGGCGGATATGACGAAAAAATCCGAAGCAGAAGCCGCGACCAAATCGTGGATCGGATTCGGGCTGCTCGACACTTATCTTAACGGCGGCAAATACGCCTTCAACTCGATCACCAAGACCGAAACGGCAGCTACCGACGAAGGCGCTGAACCCGCTGCTCCGACCTATGCGTTTCTCAAAGAACACAAGCTCAAGAAATTCGAATCGAAGCTTGCCGAAGACAAGAAATCTGTCGTCGTCACGATCGAAGAGGAATACAACCAACGCGATGCTTCGTATATGCCCTATTTTGCTAAGCGTATCCTCGAAATCACGATTGACGGTTCTGGCTTCTTAAGCAACGTCGACTATTCCTGGACCGAATTCGATTCCTCCAAGGTGATGGATGGCGTTTATAACGATTCGGAAACATCGCGTGCCGTTAATACCTTCCACTTCGACGCCCAAAAAGGCTTCCGCAAAATGGTGGAAAAAGTCGACATGACCCCGTATTGCTTAACCGGTGGCTATTCGATGAAATTCAACTATAAGCTCGATGTGGACGGCAAGACGCAGACAATTGAAGGAGACGGTACCTCGATGCAAGTCGGCGGAACCATCGAATTCTCCTCTTACAGCAGCTCACCCTTCGTCATGACGCCACTTGAACAAGATGCCGGTAAGCCGAAGTTCGTTCAACCGATTTTCCTTGGAATTGACGATGCGGACAAAGAATTTATCTCTCTAAGCCCCGAGTCTTACAGCGCCAAGATTACGGCGAAGAAAGAAGGCCAAGTGACCTTCCGCTTCGATAATGGACTTGGCTATATCAGCGAATTTCCGGTGACAATCACCGAAATTCTCCCGTATGAGATTTCTGCTTCTTTGAGCACTTCGACTCTCTTCGTCGGCGATTCCGCCACGATTACGGCAAGCATTTCCCCGAAGAAAGCCTCGCAGGATATCACACTTGTTCTCCCCGAAGATGACCCGACCAAATCCACTATCAAGGAAAACGTCGTCGAAAACGGAGACGGAACCACGACCAAGACCTGGACGATCACCCCGACCGCCATTGGACAATCCTCGGTTACGCTAATTGCTAATGCCAATGAGAAAGTCACCAAGACTTTGGAATTCGGTGTCTACGAGAAGCCGACTTATGAAGCCCTTCACAAAGCGATGTTGGAAAAATCCTTCGGCATCAGCGAAGACTTCAAAATCCCCTATCAGAGTTACTACGGAACCTCCACTTCCACGCTCTACAAACAGTCCTACATCACCTTCTCAGATTACGAAGAAGGAAAGACCTATGGCACCATGAAGTTTGCAGAAAAGAAATCGTGGGGCACCGGTTTCTACGAATACACCTACTACTATCAGATGGATCCGGAAACGTTGCAAATCACGCTTTCATTCACCAGCGACCTGGATGCCAATGGCAAATTGGACCCCTCTACCATCGTCAACAAAACCTCTTTGTCTGGTATGTTTAAGGTTCAACAAGTGGCATTCACCACGGAATCGACGTTAAATGTTGGTGTTTCTTATTACAGCGCCAAGGACGCGGTTCCCGGCATGACCGTCGCCTTTGCCGCGATGGATCGCGTCGCCTAATCCTCATCTCTAACATCCGATTCGCCTTCCTTTACGGGGAGGCGATTTTTTCTTGAAAAAATCTCGTGCTGGTGTATTGTTTTCGCGTTAAAAACTAGGACAAACTATGAAAAAACCACTTCTATTTCCTTTGTCGATTTGCCTATTAAGCCTCGTGGCTTGTGGGACGCCCACTCCCAGTGAGTCGAACTCCGCTTCAAAAGATTCGGTAAGCGCTTCTTCTGATATCGATCGAAGCGACGATTCTAGCGAATCTTCTTCGACGAGCGAATCCACCTATATCCCTCCCATTGATACCAATTCCGGGGACAAGGCTCAGATTTATTCGACCCTTGTGGCCGCGGCAGAAGGCGGGAATTACACGATTTCCTATGACGAAACCATAGATGGGGCATCCACTCGTCAAGAAGACGCGATTACCCCGAATTATATCAGCAGAAAATTCTCTCAAGGCGGTTACATCCTCCTTTCCTCTTATAATCCCGAATATGGCAAAGACGCTTATTTTGCCTATGAACGAAAAGGCGATTCCATCGAAGTTTTAAACGCGGTCAAGACGACCCAAATCACGACGACCTCCCAGTCCCCAATACCTGCGAACAAAGAAGACGACTGGTCGATGCTAAACCCCTTGGGGAATATCGCCGAGCCAGAAAATCGCGTGACCGAGAACTTCATTTCCTTCGATGAAGCCAATGGCATTTATTCCGAGCAACAGGCTTTTATCGTGGCCATGGGTAGGGCGTTGGGTTACCGCACCCTAGCAATGACGGGGCGCATTGCCCAAGTCCGTTTCGCCTTGTTAAAAGACGGAACCGTTCAATTTGATCTAATGACGTGGAAAGACGCCTTGGACGATGACAATTTGAATATTCAAACCTTTGCGACGGGCTATGTTTCCAAGGTTGGCTCCACTTCCGATTCCGTTCTCGATGCTTTCCGTTCTTCCTTTGCTTTTCCTGGCGAGTCTTTAAGCGAAGCGGCTTCGAGCTATTTTGAAGGCAACAAAGCCAAAGCCACGACCGAAGTCACCAAGGTTCAAGGCGATCAATCTAGTTGGGATTCTTCTATTTCCTTGGAGTCCGAACCGGGGCAAAGAAAAATCAACGTCCGTCGTGATAATCCGCGTGGGGTTTTAGATGATGCCAGTTACATCCGGAAGGCGGCTTCCGGATATGCCGAAGAAGTCTTTATCAACGGGAATAACGAAATCGAAACCAAACGCCTAGATTATCTATGGAACGATTCCTCCTATCTCCAAGTTAACGATTATTTGGATTTAACCGCCTTCCGTAAAACAAGCGATGGAACCTACCATTATTATGGGCCTGCGAGCAACGGCATCTTCGACAGTTTGACGACCTATAGTCTCTATTTTGGCGACATCCGTTCCATGGAGGCGGTTCTCAACGAAGACGGTCTTCGTTTCCAAGGGGAATCTTACGAAGATTCTAGTGGGGTCAAGCGCGTTTTCGACATGAAAATCGAGACGCCGACGGAAATCAGCCTCAGTCCCGCGGAAGTGGATACGGCAAACGTGGATTATCAAAAACTGCAAACGGCATTTAGCTATTTTGCAAATCCCCAAAATCCGTTCCACGCCGTAGAAATCAATAGTTCCAACGTCGGCACCTTAACCGATGAACAACGCCAAATCGGGGATTATTATCGGGGAGGAGACTATTTCTTCTTCCTCAATGCCGACCTTACCCGTTCTTCTTATGGCTACAAAGCCCAGGAAGGCGCGGTCCAACCGTTCTCGATGTCTTTCACCTATCAATACGGGGATGACGATTCCGATACCTCTTCTTGGCATTATGAAGGCACGACTTCTCCAAAAGGGGACGCGCTGGAAGGAAAGACGCTATCCGACATGGCGGGCTTTGTTTCTCATCCAGAAATTTTTACCAAGGTCGCAGAGAATAAATACGGCGTCAAAGCCTTTGTGAACGGGGTCGGTCAAATCATGTTCCCCGAAGGAGACGACGATTCCAAAGATTACGACACCTACTTTACCTTGGATGAATCCGGCAGGATTTCCACCTACGAATATTGGTCCACGAGCCTAGGATATCGAAAACTCAGTTTCGAATACGACGTTCCCGCGATCCAGGACGGCATCTTCACCTTCCGCGAAAAGAATACCCTCGACTTAAAAGGAATCGATCAAATCGCCTATACCACCTGGGAAACGGGGTATGGGTGGTTCTACAACTACCAGCTCGTTCGCTTATTTAAGAATGAACTGAAAATGACGGACGCCGATGCCAAAGCTGCGGCGAATACGATTCCTTATTTGCTCGACGACACGTTCAAGGGATATGCCTTTGAAACCGTTGCCGCGGTAGGGACGAAAGTTGGACTTTATTCCACGAAGGGATCCGACAAAACACGTAAAGTCTACGCGAACAAATACAAGGATTACCTCCTAAATTGCGGCTATACCCTCGAAACGGATGCATCGGGGAAAGCTTATTACGCAGGGCAATATTGCGATATCTATGTTGGAGAAGACTTGGGGACTTCCGGCAAGGGATTCACCTTCGTCCTCCACGCCTCCAGCAAATAAGCTCAAGTCAACCCTTCCTTCTTTATATAAAGAAGAAAAGGTTGACTTTTTTCTTTTGCTCTTCAAACTATTTAGGCTTATTCGGAGGTTTTTATGATGCGAAAATCAACCTTATTTACTTTAACAGCAGCAGCCTTAATGGCCTTGGTATCTTGCGGGGGCGAAAATCAGTCTTCTTCCAGTTCTCCTTCTACCCCGTCCACGGATTCTTCCGTTAGTTCTACGGACCCCCTTCCTCAGGGAGAAAAATTAACCGTCAATGCGGCGGCGACTTTATTAGAAGACTTAGCCCAAAAAGAAACGGAGTCTTCTTCTAGCGCGAGCGTGAAAACCGTCACATCGATCAACGAATCCAAAACCACCCGCGAAGAAGCCCATACTCTCTATCAAGACGGCTCCTCCTCTTACGAGGGAAAAGTAAGCAAAGGAGAAAAAATAGACGCGTTTCAAGGACGTAAGCTCCAAAGGGAAGATACGTTCCTTTCTAATGGGGTCGCTTCCAAGAAAAACCGCTTATACTGTGCGGAAAAGCACGATAATTCCTTTGCTACCGACCAAGAAACCTCTTGCAGAATCTATGAAGTTTTAGAAGATGGCCAGGAATCGAGTTCCGCTTATATCCCAGTTTCCAGCGCAGCCTTTACCTTAACCGCGATGGTAACGGGTTCCGTCCATGACTTCTTGGCTGGAGTTGCTAGCGACGTCAATTTGCAGTCGGCGATGCCCTATTTCTACAAAACGGAAAGCGAGGGCACTTCTTATTACGACTTCAACGCCTCTTATTCTTATAGCGGAGACTTAGGCGACACCGTTCAAATCGATTACGAAATCCATTTCTCCGTCAAAGACGATGTTTTAATTTCCGGATCCTATGTTTCGGGAATGACCGATTCTAGAGGAAACGAAGACCCCTATATCAAGTCGACTTCTTACGAAGGAAGCTTATCCTATGAAGAGCGTTCCTCTTTCCCGATCGAGGGGTTACTGGATGTTGATAGCTTCTTGCTTTCTAGCGTAAGCGACGTCCAAATCCATTCTAGCGGGAATGGGGGCGACATCGTGACGGGAAATATTTCCAAGAATTCCTATTACGTGAGCGCATCTCCAAAAACTTATCTCCCCGAGACCGCATTAACCGGCTTATTGACCCCAATTTCCAGCACGGATGAAACCGTCTTGAAGGTGGGAAGTGGGTATTCCATCGAAGTCAAGGGCAAGACGGGATCGGCGACGATTACCTTTGCCTACGAAGGGAGAAACGAAGACGGCGTCTTTGAGAAAAAGACCATCCAAAAAGAATTGATTGTTTCGGGAGCGGTTCCAAAGAAATTCAACGTAACCGAAGATGACCTCATCGTGGATTCAACCCTGGTTGTTGGAGAATCTTACGAGACCAATTTAACCCTTTCTAGCGGCTCGGATTCAACGTTGGAAGTTACTTCTAGTGACCCCGAAGCCGTCGCGGTTTCTCTAAATAACAAAGGCAATTTGGTGATGGAAGCCAAAAAAGCTACCGCCTCCGTCACGGTGACTGTGACTCCGGTTGCCGCGCCGGATTTAGCCAAGACCCTTACCTACAAGGTTGAGGAAAAGAAGAATTCGCAGGAAATGCTTTTGTCCCATTATTTTAAATACACGAACCATTTGGTGATTGGGACCAATTACGTTTTCTACGAACTTCACTTCAATAAAGACGGGAGTGGATATCGCCTGCAAAGTTTCAAAGAAGGCCCCGAAACCTACACGGATAAATTCACCTGGACGATGGAAGGCGACCGCGTGAGCTTTACCTGGGCCGAGGATGCCGTGGGTCACCTTTATGAATACGCGGATATCTACGGCAACGGACGTTCCTTGCTTTGTTTTGAAGAAGATTCGAGCGAGGAATCTTCTTCTACGCCGAACGACACCTTATATCGCGGGGTGGCGTTATGAAGAAAAGTTTTCTTCTTCTATTATCCTGTGGGGCTTTATTAGCTTCCTGCGGGCAGGGCGGAGCTTCTTCGGATTCTATTGCGTCCTCCGCGACGGAACCTTCCGTCGATTCTTCGCTTTCTTCTAGCGATTCTACAAGCGAAAACCCCATTTACATCGACCCCGATGCCTCTTCCAAAAAAGCAGAAATCCGCGCATGGATGACTTCTTTTAAGGAGTTTGAAGGGAATGTTGCCGTCGCTTCGATTCACGGCTACGAAGAAAAAGGCTACATGACTTCGAACCAGGACGAATATTTTGTCATGGCCACCGAATCCACGTCGACGCGTACCCGTTATGGCAAAAGCTCGGTCGGATCCATCGTCGTAGAAAAAGGGACCATTCAAATCAACGAGGGAGACCCCGAGGAATTTGAAAAACAAACCTATCACGACGATACGTTATATTACGCATTAACTTCCTATGGAAACGGGGACAAAACCAAAGAGGTCACTTCCTACCAAATTGGGTTAGAAAACACCTATTTGAACCTCTCCTTCTACCAGCAGCAATATAGCCTTCTAACGACCTATATGAGCTATATTGGCAAAGGGAATGTCGTCACGACTTATTCTTTGCCGAAAGTGGAAGGCAACAAAGAATACGAGATGTCCTATTCGGTGAAAACCGTGGATGGATCAGCGACCATTCAAGAAATCAGCTATACCATTAAATTCAATATGGTGAATGGATACGTAGATTCGAGTCTTGTTAACATTGAGAACAAACTCTACGTTGGGAATACCGTGGGTCAATCCGTGACTTCCAGCGTCTCTTCCATCTATGACCAAGGGGATTATAAAAACGCGACCTTCGAGGGAACCGTATTTAATCCCGGCGAATTTGGGCAAAATTAGTCGATAGAATGCCGCCAATCGCCTTGTCAATCCAAGGCGATTTTTCTTTTTCGGCATCGTTAAAACTAGGTGGCTATCACAAATCCGTTAAATGAAATACCGCAAATCCTTTAAGTGAACCATAAGTATCGGCGAGGAAACATTATGGATAAGTTATCGAAAAAGGAAACGCAGACGATATCTTGGATTTAAAACTTAAATCTTTCGAAGCAACCCTCATTGGTGGGCCCAAGGGGTGTGAGAAGACCACCACAGCTAAGCAAAAAGCCAAAAAGCGCCATCGAATTTCAAGACGAAGACCTACGCGAACGATATTTGAACGTTGTAGAAACCATGCCTTCTAAATTGTTAATCGGCGAGACGCCAGAATTCCAATTAGAAATTGTCAACGACTTGTTTTTATCAAACCTCTACCGCGATATCTCTCGAATGGATGGCACGGAGCGCAACCCGTTATTTGCAGAAAGTATACTTCATTCTTATTCCAGAAATATTTGCACGTTAGCCCAAAGCAAAATAATCTATGGTGACGTGGCAGCGATATCCGATATCAGTTCGCCAACCTATTGCAGTTACATGGAAGCCCTGCAAAAGCATTTCATTATCGAAGACGTTCCGGCTTGGCGTCCTTCGATTCGATCCAAAGAGGCAATGCGAGCCGGCGTGAAAAGAAATCTAATCGATCCTTCCCTTGCGGTTGCAGCCCTTGACCTAACCCCAGAGTACTTCAATATCGATTTTAAAACCCTCGGGTTTCTTTTTGAGTCCCTTTGCATCCGCGATTTAAAAATCTATTCCTCTAAAATGCGAGGGGAAATGTCTTATGCCACGATCGATATGGTTTAGAGGCCAATGACGTCTTACGCCTAAAAGACGGGCGTTATGTTTTACTCGAATTCAAATTAGGGAGCAAAGGAATCGAAGAGGGGGCCAAGCATTTTTCCAAAATCGAAAGGCTTATCTTTGAATACAACAAAACCGAAAAGCAATGCCCTTCGCGGATGCCTGACTTAGAAATTGTCATCACGGGTGACCCATACGGATATAAAAGGGAGGACGGTGTCTTCGTCCTCCCCATTGGTTGTTTAAAGGATTAACGGCTTTTACCAGGCGTATTCGACGTCTAGCCACGGCGTATCCGTGGAGGAACTTCCTCCTTCTGCCGAGATTTGAACCGTGATGCCATTGGGATATCCATCTGCTTTTTTGGTATAGATGGAGATGCTATCGGAAGAGGCGGATTCGTTCTTTTCAAATCCACTTAAGACGAGGGAATTGACGTAATTGGCCATCTCTTTCTTGGCAGTGGTTAAGCTTTCAAAAGAAAGGCCAAGAACATAATAATGGTCAAAGGTTGCATCGGCTCCTTGGGAAGTAATCGAATCTTTTGCCACGTCCGTCTTATCCGCGCCAAACATCTTGGTGGGTTGTTCTTGGAAGGCAAAACCAGGAACAACCTTAGAATCTAATCCCGCATATTGTAGATAGAGATTGAGGCTATCCTGAGTCGCAGGATGGAAGGTATAACGATAGAGTTTGAGGTTCAAGATGAATTTGCCGTTAGGGAAACGAACGGCATCGGAAGCATTAAGGGAAGAATTCGGAACAAAGCCGAATACCGCTTCATAGGTCACGTGGCCTTTGCCGGTGTTGACGTCTTCTACTTGTTTATCCTTTTCGTAGAGGTAAACGGAAGAATCTCCGCTTAAGGTGGAGCGATCCGTGTTGAGAACAAAGCCCGCAGTTTCTAATTTCTTTTGGTAATCCGCGACCATCGCCTTGCATTCTTTGCCATAATCAAGGAATACGGCGGTGGAACTAGAGGCGGAGAAAGCCGAATAGGGGCTAGCCGTGGGGAAAGGGACTTCAAACGAATCCCCGTAAACCGCGGCGATGCTATTTTTTTGAGCCTCACTCCAAGAAGCAGGGGCCGTTAGGCTCGGGTTCGAAGCCATATAAGATTCGATTGCCTTATTTTGGGTGTTTCCGATATTCGTAAAGGTAATATCGTAAGAAAAGGAATAAGAAGAGGTGGAGAATTCATAATTGAATTCGAGGATTCCTCCTTCTTTTTCTTCTCCCACCAAGGTTCCTTTCGTCAAAATCGTATAGCCGTTCGTCGAGGACAAATTAACGCCTAGTCCTGCGATATAGGCAAAGGTGGCAAGGGTATTCTCATGGGTGGAAGCCCAGGTCCCATCGCTTTTCTTACGGAAGGAGGCATTATCCGATAATAAACTCGGCGAATAGAGCATCAAGCTCGCGTGATCCGAAGTCGATAGAGACAAGGTATTGCCAAGTTGGACTTTATCGTTTTCTAGAGTAAAAGAAAACATCCCTTGGTCTACCAAAGTCATGTAGCCAAAGCCGCTTCTAGAAGCATCGTCAAAGCTGCGATAAACGCAGTCGGGACCATAATAATAGGTCGTGCTTCCTAATGTGGGGTTATTGACCGTGACGTTTCCTTCTTCTAAAAGACGGAAATTCTCGTTGAAATCTTCCTTGGGAACAAAAGGGGCTTTGGGTTCGGTTCCGCAGGAGCAGAGAAGGGTAAAGTAAGCAAGGCCAAGGGGTAAAAAGCGTTTCATAAAAAGTCCTCCAAAAGGCTAGGGGTTATCTTATAGCAAGGAAAAGAAAAAGGAAGAGGGATTTTCGTCCTCTTCCTTAATTAAGGAAGAATTATTGTTTTTCTTTCTTCCGGGGAAGATAGGAAACCCATTCTTCGTTTTCGTCTTCCGTGGCGCGGTCTACCATGAAATCATAGACCGCATCGCGTAATTTCTTTTTTCTTTCCGGGAGAGAAAGCGACATATCCGGATAGATGGGCTGTCCCACGTGAACCGTCATCCGTGGCGACTTGTTGGGGCGGAATTTCCTTTTACGGTAAGTGACGCAGAACGGGACAACGGGGGCGCCGAGTTCAGAAGGATAGACAAAACTTGCATCCGTGAACGGGCGAATCCGCGTGGAATAGGGCCAAATATGGGCTTCAGGATAAATGACGATGCCATGCCGTTTTGCGATATGGTAATGAATCGCATCGACGAATCCTTCGTGTTCCTTGGGGGATTCTGGAACCGGTAAGCAGCCAATCATTTGGACTAAGGTGCGGACTCCTTGAATGGACATCGCATCACGGTCGGCGATAATGTAGCTTCTTTTGCATCCGCTTAGATAGCATTGAACCAGCCATCCATCGGCGATTTGGGTATGGTTTCCATAATAGAAAGCTCCTTCGTGACGGATTTTTCGAAGGTTCTTCTTCCCCTGGACACGAATCCCGTAGCCGATTTTCCCAACTAACCAAAGAATCGGTTTAGCAATGAGCCAATAAACCAAAAGGGATCCAAACCAATAAAAAGGGTTTTTATGAACGTATTTAAATTTCTTGGGCAAGGGTTTTTTGTCGATGCCATTACCAGCGAAATCATCATTAAGCGGATCGTCGTAATAAACAATTTTGTGCGGTTGCATGAGGTGTTTCCTTGCTCACTAGTCTATCGGCTTAGGGGCAAAAAGGCAAATCATGTACGCAAAGGGCATCAAGCTCAGAACAGTTGGCGGCCAACAAAAATATAGGTGGGCCATCTTGTCACTTTATTCTTGTTGCAAAGTGCCACTTTGTTAGATTCTAAAACTTGGAAATGACATAAAAGGGGCGTTGAAGTTATTCTCAAACGCCCCTTTGCCATAGGACTACTTCTTGAGTTCGTCGAACTTCCCTTGCATCGTTGGATTGTTCTTGGTTAGTTTTTTGATCGTTAAATCCTGTGCCTTATCGTTAGCAAGGCGGAGGTTGCGTTCCGAGCCAATCAAGTTCTCCTTTACCTTTTGGAGGTGGGAGATGGTCTTATCGATTTCTTCGACGGCCGTGGTAAATTTTTGGCTGGCCAAAGAGAAATTCCTAGCAAAGCCGGTCTGGAATTCTTGCAGATTCTCTTCGAATTTTGATACATCGACGTTTTGGCTCTTCACTTCGATGAGTTCCTTTTTATAGGCCAAGGAATTCTTCGCAGCATTGGCGAGCAGGGTGATAATAGACAGGAAGCATTGCGGGCGGATGACGTACATCTTCTTGTAACGATAGGAAACATCGACGATTCCGGAATTATAGAATTCGTTCTCCGGTTCTAGCATCGAGACGAGGACCGCGTATTCACAGGCTTTTTCGTTGCGATCCTTATCGAGTTCCTTGAAGAAGTCTTCGTTTTTATGCTTGGTCGCAGTCGCGTCGTTTTCATTCTTCATCTCAAACATGATGGAGACATATTCCACCCCGTCTTCGAAATCACGGAAAATGAAATCTCCTTTGGAACCGGACTCTTTACTGACTTCGTTGTCTTTTTCAAAATAGGCATCAGGGAAAGCACCACAACGAATGCGATTGAATTCATTCATGCAGTGTTGTTCCAAGGTTTCCCCAACCAGCTTTGTCGACATGCGGATTTTCAAATCTTTGTAATACTCGATTTGTTCATCCTTTTGCTTTAACTGGAGGTCGTATTTTTCTTTGGTCGCGCTTAATTCCAGTTTGGCTTCCTGTTCCTTGACCCGAATTCGGTTATTAAGATCCGAAAGTTCGTTCTTTTTGGAATTTTGCAAAGAAACGAGTTCCGCATCGGACTTCTCTTTCTGAAGAGCCAATTCGCCTTTTAGTTTTTCTACCTGGAGTTCAAGGTCCGAAAGTTTTTGGGCCTGTTCTTCTTTTAATTGAGCCGTCAAAAGTTCTTTTTCTTTTGTTGCGGCATCTTGAAGAGCCTTTTTATCACTTTGAAGAAGAGCGATTTCCTTGTTCTTGGCTTCTAAGTTCTTTTGAAGATCCAGCTGATGCTCTTTTTGACTTTCGCTTAATTGGCTTTCCGCTTGGTGAACCTTCAAGCGAAGTTCTTCCATCTCCTTGTTTTTGGCATTGGCAAGGGTTTGCACCTTGAGTTCGGCTTCCGCGTCTAGTTTGGATTTTAAGGCGGAAAGTTGAGTTTGCACCTCCTTATCAAACTCCTTGTTTTTGATCTGAGAAAGCAGCTCGTTGTAGTCGCTTTCGCTGATTTGAATGACGGCCCCGCATTGCGGGCATTTGATTTCTTGCATCGATATGAACCCCTTTCGTTTTCTTAATTGTAACACCCTATTTTCCCTTCAATGGATTTGAAAATAGACAGCGTATAGAATCAAGAAAAAAGCATCGATAAGGAATAAATTTGTTTATACTATTAAATAAGGTCATGCCGAACTTTTCTTGAATAAATAGGACGTTGTATAATGGAATATTTCTTCTTTTGGCCAACTCCATTTTACCGGATTCGAGAACCAAAGATTCGTCCAATCCACTCCAAATATGACCCGAAGGATTTTTGAATCAAGCGGTAATGAAAAAGGCAGTCTTATATCAACTTAGAAATATCGAGATGAACAATCTGCGGATCCAGGCTTCTTGAATTTTCCAAAAAGGCAACCATATAAATGGGGAGGCAAGTCACGCGTTCCTTTTTTTCCACGTTTCCGGAGTAAAGCACAATTCCGGTTTCCCATCCGTAATTCTCATCTTCCAACAATTTCGATAATGCGGAATGCCACAATCCGTCGCCGCTTATCTAAACGGAAAGGATTTCGAAGCCTCCGACATGGTAAAAAGGCGAATCTTGAAGCTTTGCCATAACGATGTATCTAAATTTGCCGAGGGCTATGAAGATAAGGGTTTGCTCTTTTTGGCGGAATTCCAGCTCAGCTTTCCAAAAAAAATACAAGCTTTCTTCGCTTGATAAAAAGGCGAGATTCCGTTCTTGCGAAGATTCTTTTGTTTGGCTAAACGAGTCTATGATCGTCAACACTTGTTTTAATGCAACCGACCCCAATGTGGGGTTCGCTCTTTCTTCGGATCATTCCACTCAAAAATGTTATATGGCCGATACGGGATTGCTCGTCATCCAAACATTTATGGATAAGGCTTTCGCAGAAAACGAGCTCTATCGTGCCATTCTATTCGATAAATTGAGCATTAACGAAGGAATGATTATGGAAAACGTCGTCGCCCAAATGCTTCGAGCAAATGATCATAAATTGTATTTTTATTCGCGCACCGATGCCACAAATAGAAAAAACGATATGAAAATCGATTTTCTCATTGCCGAAGGAAAGATGATTGCCTCGATTGAAGTAAAATCCAATCATTACGTTTCTCATTCATCCCTTGATAAATTCCGCGATAAATTTTCTTCTAAAATCGGGAATTCCTATATCCTGTATTCCAAAGTCGTCACATTAAAAGACGGGATCATTCACCTCCCCTTTTATATGGTCGTGTTTCTTTAGCGGCCAATCGCCCTTCTCCCGAATAAACTTGAAAGAGTCGGTTCAGCCGAGTTGGGCCAATTCCTTTGATATCCATCGCAACGCTTAAATGCACGTCGTCTTTCTCATCAACGCAACGGCCCAAACGGATTTGATGGAAAAGATGGACCTCTGCACCCGGAAACAAAATTGAAATTATTTGCTTATAAGAAGGCAATAAAAACACGGCCGAAGCCGTGCTTGTTCCTATTGGCGGGGCAATGTAGAATTTTTTCGAACTTTTTCATCTGACAGCCATTTCAATCCAACGATGAAAATTCTTTTAGCCTATTGCAATAGCCAGTCAATTAAATTCACGGATTTGATGCCCTCATAAGAATTTATATAATTTCTATCCATTGATAGAACGACTTTCTCATAATTATCATCAATCATTCGTAATGGTCTTAATTCACGTTCCCGTGTCTCAGGCGACTGCATGCTTTCTGTTACTTGAATGTACATTTTTTCGTTTGGCTTTTCGGCTATAAAATCAGTCTCAAGTTCCCCGATTTTACCAACGTATACATGATAGCCTCTTCGAACAAGCTCTAAAAATACAACATTTTCTAGAATATGCCCTCTATCTGCATCACGATATCCTAACAGCATATTTCTAAAACCAAGGTCAATAATATAGTTCTTTTCTAAAGTCTTTAGAAATTGTTTGCCTTTTACATCATACCGTCGGACAGAGGAGAAAAAGAAGGCTTCGTGCAGCATTCTAAGATACTTGTCGACTGTTTTACTAGCAATACTTCTATCCTTTCCTTTATTAATATTTGCCTCTTGTGACAAAGAGTTTCCAATACTGTTAGGTGAAGTAATACTGCCGATATTTGAGCAAAGGAACAATATGAGCTTTTCCAGGGTAGATTGATCTGCTTGTGGATTACGAAGCAAAACATCTTTTAAGACGATTGTTGAATAAATCCCTTCGAGGGCTTGATTGCTTCTTGCTTCATTAAATTGATATTCTCTTAAAATAGGCATTCCGCCAAACTGAAGATATTTCTGGAACTTTTCTTCTATGCTGACGGATGCTTCAAAACAATAGAATTTTAGAAATTCTCTAAAAGAAAGGGGCAGCATGCGTATTTCCACATATCTTCCTGATAATAACGTCGAGAATTCACTGGATAATAAATAAGCATTCGAACCCGTGATATAAATGTCGACATTAAAATCCAGGCGAAAAGACTCGATTGCTTTTTCCCAGTGTTCGACCATCTGCAATTCATCAAATATCAAATAGGCTTTTCCCGCCTTAGGGATGCGCTTTGAAACATAATCATAGAAAGCCACGTAGTCTAAAAGATTCCGATAGCGTAATGATTCGAGATTCATATGAATGATGTTATTTTCTGGTACACCGGTGTGCAAAAGGTATTGGTGAAATAAATCCAATAAAGAAGACTTGCCGCATCTACGGATGCCTGTTATTATTTTCACTAAATCAACGTCCTTGTTTTCAATCAACTGGTTTAGGTATTCGGGACGATTTATAAGTTCATTCATAATTAAGCTCCTTTTTAAGTATAACGTAAAGTATATAAAAAATAAAAAAGTATTTGAAATTCAAGTCAAAAACTTTTTAAAAATACTAAATTTTAGACTTACATTGCAAAAAAAGTGCTATATAGAAATAACCAAAACAATATTCGACCCCAATTTACATTATTTGAACAAGTTCTAAAAACAGAAAAGCCAAAATTTAGTTTTTCTTAATTTAATAAATATATGCGTTGGGATGTACAATCCCCCAAAGAAAGCATAATAGAGATATCCAAAAGAAAAAACACGGATTTCTCCGTGTTGAATTTTCAATGGCGGAGAAATAGGGATTCGAACCCTAGCTGGACCGGAGGCCCACTATCGGTTTTCAAGACCGACCCCTTCAGCCACTTGGGTATTTCTCCGTCTTCGCCTGGTCCTCCCTGCTGGACTTGAACCAGCGACCTAGCGATTATAAGTCGCTCGCGCTAACCACTACGCTAAGGGAGGAGATAAGGCGTACGTATTATATACGCTTAAGCGACATATCTCCAAAGTTTTCTCGCTTCATCTCGCTTCTTTTGATGGCCCACCCTTTTCCGTAAACCGTCTCGATTTCAATCCCTAAGGGAAAGACTTTTTTTCTTAAATTCGCAATGTGAACGTCAAGGCTACGCGAGCAAACCCCTTTTCCGGTTCCATAGCAATCATAACTGACCCACCGCTTTTGGACGATCTTCCCTTTTTTACGAAGCAACGTCCAAAGGATCCGACCTTCTGTTTTGGTCAAATGGACGGATTGGCTGACTTCATTAAAAAGGCGTTTACGAATTTTAAAATCGGATTCATAGACAGGAATCAAATCGATTTCTAGGGATAAAGGCTGCATGGAAAAACTCCTTGACGAAGCAAGAACCTTTCCCCGGAATTCCTTCTTCTATTAATAAGGATAATCCGATTCGGCCAAAGGGGAAGGGGGTCGAGGATGGAAAAAAGGATTATTTTCTTAGGAGGGAAGGCTATACTAAAAGCATGAAATCCTTGTTGGTCTTTGATTGCTTTGGGGTTCTCTTCGATGAAATCGCCCCGGTTGTTTTAAGGCGATATTTTGGAGATCGCCTAGGGGAATCGATCAAAAACGAATATTTCCCGCGGATTGACCGAGGAGAATTAGACCAAGAGGAAGCCTTTGAAGAATGGGAACGTCGATTCGGAGTTCCCGCCTCCGAATTCAAAAGGGCATGGGTCGAGCAAACTCATCCGCGTCTAGCCAATTTAGAACGTGTCAAAGAATTATCGAAAACGCACGATATTTGCTTGCTTAGCAATGCACCGACTGGAATGGTGGAACACTTATTCCACCTTCAAGGCATGGAACCCTATTTTAAAAAAATCTATTCGAGTTCTGCCTTGCATTTAGTTAAGCCCGAGAAGGAAATCTACGAATACGTTCAAAAGGATATGGGACCGAACTACTCCTATACCATGATCGATGATAATCCCGCGAATTTAGTGGTTCCTCATGAGTTAGGTTGGGACACCATCTTATTCCACGGTGTGCAGGATTTAAGCCGTTTGTAAATTTAAATCGCGGATAAAGGCAGAGAGAAAACGTTGTCTTTGATTTTGGACAAACGGTTCACCATGCAAATCAAATACCCCGTCCCCATTCGATAAGCCGATCCCTGAAGTTGTGAAAACGCTTTAACATCAGAAACGCCAGGGTTCATGGTCATCTTGATTTCAACAGGATGCAAAACGCCGTTTTCCAACATCACGAGATCAATTTCATTTTGATGATTGTCTCTATAATAGTAAAACTCCGCCTTTCTATCCGTATTGTTAAAGCCTTTTATAATTTCGTTGACGCAATAGGTTTCAAAGAAGGATCCAGCAAAATAGCTAAGCAACAAATTTTTAGGGCCTCCCAAACGAGCCAAATACGATGCTAAACCCGTATCTTGAAAATATAATTTTGGCGTTCGAACAATCCGTTTCGTCAAAGAAGAATCCACATAAGGTTGGAGGAGGCGAACAATGTTCGTTTTAACTAATATCGATAGCCAGGCGTCTACGGTTCTCATTTCAATGCCGATGGCTTTGGATATTTTCGTACGATTTAGTTCTTGCCCCGTTAACGAAGCACAATATTGGAGGAACTGGGTGAATTTCATTTCGTTGGCATCTTGAATCTTTTTCCTTACATCGTGTTCGATATAAGTTTTTAAATAGGCAGCATAAAAAATTTGTGGTTCCAGCTCCTTATTCACGAACAATTCAGGATATCCTCCCGTGACGATACGATTAAAAACCTCTTCAACGGAATCCGCACTTTCGAAGGAAAAATAGGAAGAAGGATCGTCCGACAAAGGTATTTCCTCCCGTTCCAAAATCTCATCGAAAGAAAGGGAATACATATCAATGAGATTGGCTCTTCCCGCAAGGGACTCTTGAATTTTTCCTTTTAAATCATCGGCTTCCGATCCCGTTAATAAATACATCCCGTTGGCATTCTTTCCCGCAAGGCGGGCAGCGTTAACAAGGTGGGCGATTTCATCGAATAGAGGCGGGGCTTTTTGAGCCTCATCAATAATTAACGGGGCTTTAAAGCGAGATAAAAAGAACTGGGGATCACGATTGGCATCTGCACGCAGCGTCAAATCATCCAAAGATACGTAAGTATACCCAAGTTCCTTTCCTATTTGATTCGATAGCGTGGATTTGCCCACCTGTCTTGCGCCAACTAAGGCCGTGACGGGGAATGTCCGCAAAGATTTACGGACCACCATTTCGATTGTTCTTTTTATCATAATTGGCTCCTGTACATATCTAGTATAGCACTACTAGTTTTGTACAAAAAGAAAATTTATTCGATTCTATCTTATTTTTTGACAAAGAAAAAACGCCGATTCGAGGAGAAAATGCGCTTTTTATATCGTTAAACGAGAGATTATTCCTTTGCAATCCAGCGGATTTCATGACCCTTCAAAGTCATTTCGGTTGGCTTGCCATGAATATCGTAGAAGATGGTTTTCTCTTCTTCCCCAAGATTATTGAGCAAAGCATAGCTGCCCGTATTGTCGTAATAATAGCAATCGACGCTTGGGCTGCTTGATAACGCCTTTTGATAGTCCGCTTCTTTATGGGAGGCCCAAGGGAGGGATTTATAAAATAAAGGGAAGGCATCGAAGGAATCGAATAACCCAAACAAATAGACCGCGCGGCCCTTTCCGTATTCATGAACGGCCAGGCGAACATTGCCGCCTTGATTCGTGTTTTGGGTGGGGTCATTTTCGTTAAAGGCGCAGTCAAGAACTTCTGCTCCAACCGAATAGACCATTTGATATCTGCAGCTAATTCAAGAAAAAATTGGGGACCACGATGACGAGTTTTTTAACACGAGCAAGATTGAATACGCGCTCATGTTAAAGCAAACAGGCTTCTATACCATCTCAGAAATCCGCGAAATCGTCCATATCGAAAACGAATCCTATTTCTATAAATTATTGAAAAAGCGTTCCAAGTCGAATTAGGAGACCACTTCTTTCCTTAGCTTTTTATACGCCACATCCAAAATCATTTCTTTCCGTAATCGGAGCATGGTTTTTAGAAAACGCTTGGCCGTTTCGCTTAACGGTTCGGTTTGGTCGATCAGAGCGTTGATTTCATCCAAATGAATCCGAGGGACGATGCGTTTTAAGGCTTCATTGCAGCCTGAATATTCCAAGGAGGTAATCAACTTATAGTAGTTGATTCGATGGGTTCCTATCATTAGCGAAGAAGTCGGAACCTCATAGACGCGCATATTCCGTTCTTTTTTGGAACCTAGAATCGTTTCCATCATCTCCTCGTCCACTTGGGGGAATAAGGAGGAGCCGCAGTCAAAGATTGGGGCAAGCTCGAGTTCATCCTTTTCTTGGCTATACAAAAATCCCCAGTTGCCGTTATGCCGGTCCCAGTTGCCGATAAAGGCATCGACGACAAACATATCCCAGAAATAGGCTTCTAATTCCTTTTTCTCCGTCACGAATTGATGACGGATGGCAAAGAGCACATCTTCTAGCTGAACCCCATATCCGTTGCTAGAACATTCGACGACTTGGTTCTTAACCGAAGCAAAATCCAAAATGCAGGTATCAAACGAGGTGAAATCTTTGCAGGCAACAGCGATGAGGGTTTTGCCATGGTGGTCATAGGTTCCCAATAACGTTTCTTGGGCCTTAATTCCAAGCAGATTGAAAATATGGCAGCCAAGGTATTCGGAGACCGTGCTATTCGCGTACGACAGTTTTGGATTTTTCGTCGAATGGGAGGGGAGTTTCAGCATATAGAGCTCCCCTTGATAAACCACGGACAGCTTGCTTCCGTTTTTCCCGCCATAGGCTTTCTTTTTGGTGGGTAAAGAAGAAAAATCAATCATGGACACCCCTCCTTAAAAATAACGATTGCGGATGCGATCGGCGACTTCTTTCCATACATCCCCTTCGACTTCGGCGATGTTTAAATCGCTATTGAGTTCCATCGCACAGCAATCCATGTGAAGACTATCGGTTCGGATGGATTTGCGATATTTGGCGATCGCCTCCGCTAAATAAGGCGGCAATTTCTTCATATCTTCTTCCGGCTCTAGTTCTAATAGTTCTTCGATACTGACCTTTAAGACTTTGGAGATGCCTAGTAACGTCCTTCCCGAAGCGTCTAACAAAGACGTTTTGCCCGAGCCCAAATCTGTTAAGGTGGTCTTTGGAATACCACTTAACTGGGACAAGCGATAAATCGTCATCTTTTTAAAGGCAAGTAAGTCCAGGAATGTCATGGTCTAATTATATCGCCATACCGACTTTTTTGAAGAGGTCGAAATAGCAAAAAGGCCGAGGGTGTCCCACGGCCTTAAGCGGTATCTAACTGTAATTAATCCACACGGAAGGGATCGTCTTTGTTCGTGTCCACTTCTAGGAGTTTCCGCGTTTCGGGATCTAAGTCCTTATAGGGCTCATTGATCCAATCGTCTTCAAAAAGAAACGCATTGCGGGGATCGAGCCAATCGCAAGGGTCATAGGGCTTATCCGAAAAGAAGAGATCCATGAGTAGACCGGGAGTTTTGCTATCGGGTTCAGGATGGTTCGTAAGAAATGCCTCCATAAATATTTTAAATCAAATCTAAAAAATTCCATCAATGCGGTTTGTGAATATAAAAAAGGCTAAGCATTTTAGCCAGCCGTTTCCTTTTGTGTTTGTTCGTCCGAGCCCCGCTTCTTTAAAAGAGACTGGCAACGGGCTTCGTATTCTTCCGGTGATATTGCTCCAATATCTTTCAAGTCTTTAAGTTCCAGGATTTGATCGGGGATGCTGGGACGATTCATGCTCTCTTCAACAAGGGGCATTTTCTTTTTAACCTTGGGTTCTGTCGGGGTCCAAGTTAAATAAAGGATTCCCCCAACAAAGCCGCAGAGCAGGGCGCTCAGCACGCCTACCCAGGTTTTCTTATCGTCATCGTTTAAGCTTTTCGTCGCGATGAAACAAGAAATGGAACTTAGAATAATGGGAATCAAATAGAGGACGAAGACCAGGTTCTCCTTGTTGTTCATCCCTAAGCCAACGATCATCATGGCCGCGTAGAAAAGAACCGTAAGGCCCATGCCGATCCAAGTGAAGATTATAGCTACTTTTTTCATACTGATTCTCTGGGGAACCGAGCAAACCTCTCCTTGTTGCCAAGCAGAAATTCTTTGATTCTTATTTATTGATGTGACCGCACCCCTGCTTTCATATCGCATTCCGTTACGCCCTCCCAACTCCTCCCTCCTTTGCTCGGGCTTAACGTGATTCCATCTTATTCAATAGGAACGAAATTGCCCTTTAACAAAGCAAAATCGCCTTAAACAAAACGAAAACGAGGGGGACTTGCACGCCTCTTCTTTCAAAAAGAGGGGGTACGTGTATCCATTCCGCTCCTTTGATTGTCCCGTGCGCAGGCACGGAGCACGTTATTGCAAAACTGCATAACCGGCAACGCCCGCTTATGCCGCAGTTCAAGTCTCTCCCATTGATTTGGTTCAAAGCCCTTAAACAAATCTTGGATCATTTCGTTTACGTTTTAGACTTCTTTGTTAAACCCCCGCTCGGCGGGAGAATGGCTAAACTCTAGATGGTTCGACAGGAGGAAAATTCATGAACCGTTTATTCAAAGCTTCGGCTTTTCTTCTTCTAAGCCTAGCGGCAACAGGTTGCCAAAACAAAGAGCCGACCTTAGAAGAACGCATCTATGACGTCTATTCGAAAGGAGGATTTCTCGGGTCCTGCAGCGGCTACTATAATTCCCGCTTAATCTACGCAACCTATTACTCCATTGATTTAGCAGAAGACTCTACGCCTGAAAACTTAACCTTCGAAATTGAGGCCTCTTACATGAGAAGGCCAACTCCAGAGGACGAAGTGAAGAGTCTTTATAAATACGAGGCGGAAGTCTCGTTCTTATACCATTACGGCGAAACCGTTACACAAAATGGGAAACATAGCAAAGATTTTGAAAGGGGAAAAGGACTAATCGCCGACTTTGAGACCCATTGCAAATCGACTTTTGATGCAGACGTTAAAACGAATGGATTATTGGCAAATATCAACGTCACATCCTGCGAAAAGTCAGATGCCGAATTATCGGATGAATACGTAACAGGAGAGTGCAAGGAAGAAATACGAAGCTTATTTTCCGAATTTCCTTCTTCTGGATATGTGGAATGGTGCGAAGAAAAGAAAGTCGCCAATATTTTCGACCCCATCGGAAATGCGGAAAATTCATCGGAATCTAGTAAATAAAAAAAGCGAATCCATCCTTGTGTTTAAAAACGGGTGGTTGGGCCATCACTCAACCATCCGTTTTATTCGCTAAGCCCTTTTTACCAATTGAAGATCGACATCGGATAATCGATGACGGCGTTCTCGTCGTAACGCTTCTCTTCGTGATAATTGATGCTCGTATTCATGCCATCGATGAAAGCGCAACGAGAGATGAGTTCCGCAGGGAAGGATTTGCAGCCATAGAAATCGACGACGAGTTTATCGTTTAAGGGAGCAAAATAACCTTCTCGGACTTTATCGGGAAGAGCGACGCGGTCCGCTTTAATGTATTGATTACGAAGAGCGAGGATCTTACCACGGGACATATCGAATTCTTCGACTTCGAAATATCGGTTCCGGTTATCAAAGGATACCCCACCATTTTCCATGATGAAGCGTTTGACTTTGCCAAATTTCTCTCCTTCGAGGCGGACAAGCGAAGTGCCATAGAAACGCATCTCGTCTTGATTGACGTCAGGGAGTTCCGCCGTCAACATCGAATAACCAACTTGCCCCGGAACAAAGCGAAGGATTTTGCAGTTATGGCTACGGATTTCTACGGTTCCTTGGATGCCATTGCCTAAACGCAATTCTCCCAGTACCCCAAAGTCATCATTCCAGGAAGCGGGAACGGATTTGGAGGCTTCATTAAATTCAAAGGTGAATCCACTTCCGTCTTTTAAACCATATTCCTTCAATTGGAGGGGCTCCATGTCGTTTTTAAAGGGAGTTCCAGAACGGAGATAAGTCACGTTAGGACAATTATGGAAGGGGTTGACATCAAAATGGCTCGTGGAATCGAGTTGATTGAAATAGACGTGACGTAATGCGGGGAGATTTTCAAAGCACGAGGTCTCTAGGTTTAATTTAGATTGATTAAAGGTTAAGGATTCGACATAATCCAAATCCTTTAAGGCGTGGGAAGAGATTTTGGTGATGGGATAATTTCCTAACGCGGTTAAGTCGAGTTCGGGGTTCCCCCACTTCTTAATGCCATTCAAAGTGACTTCATTGTTCTTTAATTCATAATCGAAGAATTCCGTAGCTAGCATCGGGCGGAGGGTGATATCAAAGTCATCGTTATAGGTAAAGGGAAGAGTGATTTGCTTTTCTCCATCCGTCCAGCCTAAAACGATGTCGTTACTGCCTAAGGTGGGGGGCAATGCGGTGACTTCGGTTCCGTAGGTGACCTCTTGCACGGAATCCATCCCTTCAAAATGGATTTGATAGGTCAAGGGCTTATAGACCGCGTGGAGCTTGACCGATTCCCCTTCCATTTGGTAATGCTCATCGAACTTACGGCCATATTGATCCGCATAATAAAGGAATTCGTGTCCTTTCTTCTTAGGTTTAGGAAGAGAATCAAACGATTCGGCGGTGTAACCTAAATAAGCTTCGCTAGTTTCTCCGCCTTCTTCTCCTCCTGCAAAATCCAGCACGAGGTTCGAACGGAATCTCGAGAATAACGAATGGATGGTGAGGTTAGACTTCACGGAGTTGAAGTTTTCTTTCCATCCAATAAACCTAAAATCCCCTTGGTCTTGAATGGCGGTGGGAGCGACAGCCGAAGATAGGTAACGGGCTTTGGAAGTCCCTAGTACTTCGTTGTTATAGCCAAGGAACGTGACCGTGAAGGTCTTCTTGGAGAAGAAAGCCTGCAGGGCGATATCATGATCAATTGGAGTATCCGCATAGCTAAAATCATTCCCATCTAGCCAAGAGCAAACATAATCGTAATACGGGGAGGTGGGGTTAAAATCCGATAGGGTGGTTCCCTTATCGACCGTATAACGATAGCTTAATTCTTGGATGGGTTTTTGGTCATCCAGGTCATACCCTTGAATCTGCACGTGGCAGGTTTCTTTTCGAGGTGGGACATAGGGTTTCGAGGATGAATCCTGATAATTGGGGTTAAAGCGGGATAAAGCAATGGGGATGGAGACGCAGGCGGAGATCGCCATCGCGGAAGCCGCCGCGATGAAAGGCACCCTCCATTTGACGTGGGGGGCGATCACAATCTTTCTTTCGCGGCCTAAATATAAATCCATCGGTTGATAACCTAGGATACGGGATAAGACGATAAAATCGCCGACAGAGGGAAGGGTGATGCCATTGCACCACTTCTCCACGCGGGCCGTGGATACGTTTAGTTCCGCGGCGATTTTATGAACAATCTCCGGTTCGCGGTCGAGTTCAGTTTGTAATAACGTGCAGAAAGCATTTTGGATGAATTTCTCGTTTTGATAGGACGAGATGTTCTTGGGATCCATTCGAAAGAAGGATTCGATGGACAAATCCAAAACCTGACAAAAGGAATCGACTAAGCTTAAGTCGATTTTGACGATCCCCTTCTCGTAGCGATAAATCGCCTGAGGGGTATAGCCAATGACGCCGCCAACATCGGATAAAGATAATCCGAGTTGCTTCCGTCGGTATGCTAAAAACTCCCCAATGTCCATGCAAATAGATTATATACCAAAACCAAAAAAGGAAGAGGGTGGAATTTGGGGGGTGCCTAAAGGCAAGGGTGGGTGCGCACCAATCGTCTTTTCTTAATTCTTAGAAAAGGGAAATCGTCCCATATCGATATACATTTCAACGCAACCATCGATTTTCGTTCCGGGTTCTACATTGGGTAAGTCTATGCCATCTTCAATTAGAAAATCGATTTTTGATAGGTCAATAATCTCAACGGAATCGATAGCCTTAAATATCACTATATCGATCTAATGGGCATATCTTTTAAGCAAACCAAGTGCTTTTCTATCTTCATGCAACAAATAGAACTCGCAAAAGTCAGCTGTCCTTTCCTTGCACGGGCGACCATCACATTGCTATTGCTCCATGATAAATACGACTTTTTTATCAACAATCCCGCTTTTTTCCAAAGATTTTATATGGTGTTTTAAATTGGACTCTAACGATTCGAGAAAAAATTCATAGGACAAATCCCTGTATTCATTTTCAAAAACATGGGTCGTTATCGACGGAATCATGGCTGCGGAATTCAAAAAATCGGTTCTTCTCTTTTCAAATCCCTTCTCCCGTTCCGCGTTTTTTCTCGAATGCTTGGCCATATAGGCCGACCCTTTTTTGTCTTCTTTTGCCGACGTTACTTGAAAATGCTCGATGATTGCTCCATTGCTATCGAAATCCGGAAACGTATTGTCATTCCAGTTTCTTTGACGTTTTGAAGAACGCGAGAAAGCCATCGAAAGTCAGCATTATCAAAATCGACGCGCACACCGCTCTTTTTGTAAATATATGCGTTGGTTATAGCTTCAAGGAATTCCCGCTCGTTCTTTTTAGCCATGCGTGCTCGCTTCAAAAAGGTTTTGTAGCCAAAACGGATTTCAACAGCTCCATCACGACGTCGACGACCATGGAATTTCCGATTTGGCTGTATTGCCGAGGAATCGACACATTCATTTCAAAGTCGTCAGTAAAGCCCATTAGGCGAAGGCATTCTCGTGGCGATAGAGCTCGTAGTTCCCCTTTGCTCGTTGTTACATAATTGTCTACTCCAGCACGGTGATGATTTCTCATGGTAGAAAGAAGGGTCCTTGCAATGGTACGGTCCGTTTCAATTTTCGTTTTCCAATTTTTGGTCCCGGGCGTGAGAACATATTTTTTAACCGCTGGAGTCAAGATATATCTTTCTTGCTCATCGCCGGGATTTCTAGATAAAACGATGCCCCCTTTATTCGGCCCTCGCTTCAAGAAGGCAAATTCCCCCTCTTTGGTGCTGGAAATCAAAAAGTCTTGCATTGTATAAGGGCAGGGTGTTTTTGGGGACGGGGATTGAAAAAGACGCCCTTTTTCTTCATCAAGAAAGCCAACGACAAAAATGCGATTTCTAATTTGAGGAATCCCATAGTCCTTCGCGTTCAACGTATCCATCCATAATTTGTAATGCAATTTTTCAAACCGATCCGACATCGTTTTCCATACGCCGGAATCCCGGTTCTTTTTGCTTTCCCGAATTCCATTCACATTTTCATAAATAAAAACTTTTGGCTTGATTTCATCAACCAAACGACAAAATTCAAAAAATAGATCACCTCTGCTGTCGTCGAACCCTTTTTGGAATCCAACCGTGCTAAAGCTCTGGCAAGGGCTGCCCCCAATGAGCAAATCCACCTTGCCTCGCAATGGCAAACCATTAAGCAAAGCGACGTTCAGAAAATATCGAGATTCAAGATCAGGTTCTTTTTTCGCGTAGTTCAACAAATAGGTGTCTTTAACAAAATTATGTTTTCGGGAATGCTCAAGGTAAAGTTCGTCAACAAAACGCTTTTCTTCCTCAAACGTTTTCATTTTAGAAATGGCTTTCTTGATTTGAGCCAAATCGAGATTCGAATCCAATGGAACATCGCCATTATCGCAAGCCAATACCGTTTGGTATTTCACCCCCAGCCGATGCAGCGCAAACTCAGGTGCGCCAATTCCGGAAAATAATGTAGCCAAGCGAATCATAACAACCCCGTGTCAAACATCGACCGAAATACAGCCGCGATCGTTGGAACGACTATTGAGTTCCCCGCCTGTTTATAAGCATCCACGTCGTTCTCACAAATTTTAAAATCGGGTCCGAAACCCATCAAGGACGTGCATTCGCGTGGCGTTAGTTTGCGAATTGCCCCCTCTATACCATGATAATTGCCAAAATAGGCCTCGTTTAGGACGTCCGGCCGACTGATCAAATCGGCTTTTGGAACGAAGACGAAATTGCCGTTCCAATTAAATTGCTGGTTTCTTTTTTCCGTACGAATGATGGCTTGATTAATGGATGCGCGTCCAGAATATTTGGGGTTTGTTACAAATTCGAATCCCTTTTGTTTTAAAAAATACTTGGCCGGAATATAAGCCTCGTAAAAATGATCTGCACTAAAGGGCAAATCCACTTCAGGCGGTGGAAGAAAATTAGAGTCGGCGTCGTTACGAAAGCCAACTACAAACAAACGTTTGCGTCTTTGTGGCATCCCATATTTGGATGAATCTAAAAGCATGGGATAAAAGCGATATCCGAGAAGATCTTGAAAAATGTTTTGAATTTTTTTCCAAGTTTCTCCCTGATCATGAGCAAGCATTCCTGAAACGTTTTCATAAACGAAAGCTTTCGGCTTCATTTCCATAATGAGGCGAGCATAATCATAAAACAAAGTACCCCGAACATCGTCCAATCCACCTCTTTTTCCCATCAACGAGAAGCTTTGGCAGGGGCTTCCTCCTATAAATAAATCCACTTTCCCTTCATAGGGTTTGCCGTCAATGAATCGAATGTCGTCGTACCATTGGTCTTCTCTAACCTCGGGATTGTTGGCTAAATATGTTTCCTTGACTCGATTGCATTTCCGAATTTTTTCATACAATTCCTTCGTTTTGGCTTGCCGGATTTTTTGGTCCTTTATGCCACGGAGCATCTTCTCTTCTTGTGGATTTAATGAACGCCTCGTTTCCCCACAGTCGCACGCAAAAACAATCTCGACCTTTTTGTCGGGGAAAAACGTTTTCAGCGCATATTCCGGAGCGCCGATTCCTGAAAAAACAGTGGCGACTTTCATAGTTCAATTTTATGGTCGGCAAACCATTTTTTAAATGCACCTTCGCCAGTTAAGGCATCGTCTAAATCCGCCCTGGGGGCAGCATATAAAACAAAAACATCATCTTGGGGATGCGAAAAAATGAGCTCAAAGAGATCCCCAACACATATAGACTTCAAAGCATTGAGTTTGGCCATGTCTTGGTCCAGTTTCATGTACTTTTTGCTATTTAAAAAAACCGGTGGGTTCATTGGGAAAAACGCATCGGCCGGAGAATTTTTAATGACCCAAGCAATGTAAGATAAATTCGCTTCAATGTCTTTGGCCTTATCGCGGTAAAAAGACGAGCAATTCTTGATTAGCATCTCAAGGGGCTTTTTACAAAAATAATAGGTGGCGGACAAATCCAAAAAGAACCGGCCTCTTAAATGGTCAAACGTTTCGAGGACTTCGTCAATCTTGCCTGATAAATAATAGGAGCAAACGCTGCTTTTCTTCGCTCTAATACGTTGACTACCGATGGGGGCTTCCGTATTCGGCGGAGTAACAATCACGGAGCCATGTTCAATTCTAGTGGACATATTAACCCTGGTATTTAAAACCATTACGAGCGGCTTTTAAATAAATTTCTTTGCCCTTCTTCTTTTTTTGGACATCAGCTAGCGACATTCCGGATAGGCGAATGCTGCTTCCAAGATCGTGGCAAAAATTTTGCTCATATTTGGATAATGCACCGGATTTGTCGTTCCAATTTTCAATCGAGAACCATAGGTTTTGATTAAAGTAATTATTGTCATCGTTAATGAAAGTTGCCGCAGGGGATTCGGGGAAAAAGGTATAAGGAGTATGCATCATAGGAAGCCCCACGAGATATTGTTGAATCGGATTATTCGTGATACGTTTTACCTCCGTCCAGCACTCTTTTTTTCGTGCGTACATCAACGTGTTTGGTTCTCTATCTTGAACCGAAACAAAATAATTGCTGATTAAAATAGCCATTTGTTTTATCGCTTCTTTCAGCGCTGTACCGACCGATTGTTCTTCCCAAATGCGGTCCAAATTCAAACACTGATTTGAGCAATGAACCAAGGCCGCAATGGTATAGGGGGCGACTGCCGCTTTAATGGGCAGCCCCTCTTTTTTAATAATTTTGTCGGTTTCTTTCCAAAGAATAATGGCTGCAACAAGCCGTTTGAAATAGGTTTCATCCGGCTGAGATTCTTTTTCTACGATGATTTTGTCAAATATTTCAAAGGATTTCTCATTTCCCAAGCAAACAGCAACGGGGTTAGCCGAACAGGCATTAATCGCCTTGGCCATTAAACTTTTGGAGAATTTTTTCTTTTCAGGGTACTGGCGATCAAACGCCCTGGAAAAATTGTATTGAATGCGTCGCTTTGTATTATACAAACCCGCCGTTCTTTCAAAAAACCAATGGAAACCATTTCCTTCAGATCCTAAAGCATCTTCGGAAGTTACGATAACGTTATTGGAAAGGGTTTCGAGAGCTTTATAGAAAGGCTTATTTGATGCTAAATCCGATTTTTTAATCGCCGTTTGGGTATTCGCAAACTCCGCTATACTGGCAACGAGGCCTGCCTCGTTATTTCCACGTTTAAGCACCGTGATTTTAATGGGCACCACCACGTCTTCCAAATCCACAGGATCGTTAGCACACATGTAAATTGTGACCGTTGTTTGACCACCGTTCACAATTTGGAATTTACTAAGAGAATTGATTTGATAGCACCCTGCAGCATCCAAAGGGACAATGGAACTATCGTTTGCCTCCGCAACCGTGGAAAGGCCATTATTAAAGGCCACAAATTCGGAGGGATCCGTTTTAACGGTATCGGATATTCCGTGATTAACCCTTTGAGTTCTCTTCAAATACGCTCGCACATTGCCATCCATTAAGCTGGATTTATGGTCACGGTATACGTCAGCAAGCAGTCGCCCCTCAATCCCACCTGTAAAAACATCGAAATCGTTTGTAGAAGCGATTTTCACCACTTTAAGGGGCTTTTTATATTTACCCTTAAAATCGATACGAAGTGCGTTTTCATCATCCCCTTTTATAGCTTCGTAAACATCTTCCGCGTCGTAATAATGAACTTGGAACTCGCGCTTTCCACACGAATATTTGCTATTCGAGTATCGTTCTGGAAGAATAACGTTCGTAAAGAAATCGATAAATAGGTTGTATCCTTCGTTGGCGCAATCGTGCAAGCAGTTCATGTGCTCTTCGATTTGGGACGTCGGACTAATGGACCGTTCCGATGGATGCAAGAAAGCTTGCCTTACGAACGCATGCACGCCAGATTCTGCTGTCGAGGCGCTTGTAGCGATGCTATCCGGGGCAACATTAACGTCTTTAAAATAAACTAGACTAACAACATGGAATTCCTTTTCGTCTTCGTTTAAATAATATCCGTTATAAGCAATTCCAGCGGCCGGCGCTTCAAAAGAGGAAATTTCTTTGTCTGAAGACTGCGTGCAGCTATCAATGGCCAAACGTAGAAATCGAACAGGAGTAGACTCCAGTTCATCTTCTCCCTGCAAATTAGATTCAATTTTAGTTTTGAAAAGCTCATTTGCTTCCGACACATTCATAAATATTGCCCCTTTCTTCTTCAACGCCATCTAGATCAATTCGATAACTAAGATCGTAAATCCGGTTGCTAATCCCCCTAATGTTTTCGATGGTCAATTTAGGGAAGGCTTCGTCGACGCGATACGTATGAGTTCCAACCAAAACGTAATGATGACCGGTCTCCAACAATGTTGGTTCGACGCCCAATTCCAAAAGTTTCATCCGGAAATCATTTTTTGCCGATTCGTCACGGATAAGATTCTCCGCGATTCGTTGTATTAAATTCACGATAGTTTGTCCGCTTGGATTGGGTTCCAATACCAAAATCTTAAGGAATAAAGTCGATCTAGGAGCGTAAGACAGTTGATTTTCATTGGAGATTTTAACCGAAATTCGCGTTTGTTTTAAGGAAGTTTTGACTTCGATGGAATCATTGCCATCGAAAATAAAATCATGTTTATTTTTATCGGGACCCGTCCACGCTTTAATGGCGCGATCTCCATAAGCCTCTAAGCATTTTTCCAAAACCAATAGTTCGCCGAACAGTCCTTGTTCTTCCGGTGCAGTCAAGCGCCTCTTTTTTCCTTTTCCGAAAAACGCCTGGTACTTACCCACAATCGAAAGAGCAGCTTCAACCGCCTCCAAAGACGATTCCACCGTATTAACCGTTCGTGCAAGAGTAACTGAAAAAGCTTCAAAAGCTTCCGGCAAGGCACTTTGGGAGTCCAAAGCGATTTTTAAAAACTTCTTTGCGTGATCCAAAGCTGGGAAAGTGTCCACATAAAAAACCATCCCGGACACATTGGGTCTTTCAAAAGAGTTGGCGGTTTCATCGTCCAATTCAATATAAAGGCTTTCAGAGCCTGTCCCATTGACGGAAATATAAATTTCGCCAAAACGGGCGGAGGCAAAAGATGAAAATACGATTCCGCTGGAACTCCCAGCACAATCATGCCTTTTCGCGCTTTCTTTGCAATTTTCCCATTTTTGGTACAAATTAATGGCCATTATTTTCCTCCTCTGGTTCGCATTTAGCGACATCGTCCGTTCGATTTAGCGATTCGCGCATCACCGTATTGATATAACGATATTCAGATTCCGCCGACTGTGAGACAGGAAACCAAATGCCCAAGCCAGTAGATGAGGTCCCCTCTTTAATTAGCTCTCCGCCGTCTTCATCCTTTTGCTTTGGATCAAAAATATAAATGACCAAAAATCCATGTTCTTTAGTGAAGCGTTCCACGACAAAACTGTTATCAAACTTATAAGAATCGAGTTTATCCGGCAAGTGTTTTAAATCCTCTTCCGAAAAGAAATCTTTGAAGTCCCCAGGAGCCGTCAAAACCCGCAAAGAGAAACCATCTTCGTTAAGTCCTCCTTCGCGGATCGAACGAAGAGGCTTTTTAATGTAGCAGTAATCGTTTTCGCCATTTTTAAGCGTTACATCCGCTTCTTCGTTTCTAATAATATTGCTGGATAAAACAACGGTCCAATCCGTAAGTTCGCGCAGTGTGTTGTAGAGACGTTCAATATAATCTGCCCAAAGCCCGACCGTTGCCGAGGGACAATGATAGGACTTCAAGAACGTGAGAATATCTTTTCCATCGATATGTTCCATTACATAGTTTGAACGGTCTTTTTTCTTATGGGCGGGACCGAATCTATCAACAAATTGTTGAACGAGACTCGCGTTATGTTCTTTGTCTTTAAATTTGTAATCCAAGATTTGAGAAAGGGTTCCGGAGAACGTAATTTTTTGTTTGACGGCTTCACGCATTTTTGACCGGGATGTCGGCATCATGACCGCTGTATACGTCAGTACTTGCAAACCAAATTCCCTTGGCGTGCTTTTTTCTTTATTCATCCTCTCAATTTGATGTTTGAAGGATTCCAAAGAAATTGCCGCTTCGATAAAATCATTGGCGATTTCTTTGGTGGTGAAAACGCGGCACACATCAATCCAGCCCTTGCGATATCCGAACCATCGTCCCATTTGAAGAAGCGTATCGAAAGCTCGTGCCCTTCGACCATAATAAGAAACGGACAAGCCTTCAAGCGTCAACCCCCTGGAAAGTTTCGGGCCGCCAACCACAATGTAAAGGGCGTGATCCGTTAGTGAATAATCCAGCGTATCGGACTCTTTGCTTCCCGTGATGAGTTTCACGGAATCGGATAATTTCCAGGAAATCGCCTCTTCAATTCCCTTTTCAATTTCATTCCAGTCGTCCTTAAACATGCGTTCTTGTTCTTGAAACCTATGTTCCGAGATAGGCTTCATTTTTCGTTCCCAATAATTTTTGAATTCCCCTCTAATTTCAGGGAGGACAGAAAACTGATTGCAAAGGGTATTGAACGAACTGCGAACATTATCGCGTAAAGACTCATTATAAATCGTGCGAACGTCCACGTTCACAAGCATCGTGCAATTTTCGCGAATTCCACGACTGATTTTGACGCCAGCCCCAACCAAGAAACACATCATGGCTTCCTTTAAGGACTGCGGGAAGAAAAGATTCGTTTGTTCCTTCGACGGGATGTCTTCGTCGCGATAGTCTTTAAACCCAGATCGATCCGATTCGGAAATAACGGCTAAAAGGTCTTTTCTAACAGGGGTATCCTCAAACCGGCTATTGCGGGTGATTCCAAAAAAATCTTCTACGCCGGAATAGCCAGCCGGGGTCGGAAGCGTAACGATAAAATCATCAGGAAAAATATCGTCAGCGTCTTCGGCCTGTACCTCTTGATAGGGTTTAACAAAAACGTTAGCAAATGGGGTTGCTGTGTACCCAACATAAGTTACGTTTCTGCAAGTTTTACAAAGGAGCGTACGAATGAGCTTGTTTGTCCCGGACGCCTCCTTTAATTTCTCCGTATCATTTGTATTAATCGAAGCTAAATCCGCCTCATCATCGATCACCAAAACAGGCAAAGGCAGTTTTCGTTCAGGATCCCTAAGACACCGTTCACCCGATTGAATCACTTTAATAACCGATTCCAATGTAGAGGGCCTTTTTTTGATAACGGCAAGATAGGTTGAGGATTGTTCCGATATGTTATAGCTCCCATTTGGAGATTTAATATCGCCCTTGATATCGGCGTTGGTTAAGCAGTTGACTCTGGAACGGGTTTCGTATTTCCCTACCCCGACCACTTGGAACTGTTCATCTTTTTCAGCACGAGTTAAACCAATCACTTCGTAATCTAGACGTTTTTGCGTTTGGGCGCGAAGTTCATTAGTGGTGCCGGTAAAGACGACAATCAATTTAAAACCGGCATCAATCGCCTTGTTGATTAGGGAGGTGTAACTGGCAGTTTTTCCGGATTGAATATCGCCAACAACCAAGCCTTTTACGAAAACGTCTTCTTTTGCAAACGGATTTCCGCAATGGCTTAGGATTTGGTCGCTTGCCGAATCAATCGAATCCACGGAGCCCTTTGCCCAATGCTTATCGAAATTCAGATACTTTAAATACCTTTTAGAATAAGACCAATCAATTTGATTTCGATATTCGGGTAGCCACGGTTTCCATGTCGTAGAGTAAACAATATTGGGTGCAGGCATATCTTTCATGATTGTATTGTCGGAGATAATGTCACGAACCTCGTCATCCAAAACCGAGACCACGGGAATCGGGTCGGTATCGAGTCCTAACCACCTAGACGCGCGTTCACGAAGTCGTGCTTTTTGTTCGCTCAAACTCAAAGAATTCAGTTCGTCATAGCATCTTTCCCGATATCGAGAAAGTTCCGATGCTAAATCGTCCAATATAGCCTGACGTTTATCATCCATGTTTTCGCTCCTCTTTTTCTATCAAATCGACAATGAAAGATTTCGCGTCGGTGGAATAATCATCGTCGCAAAACGGTTCTTCCTTTAGCAACGTTTGAGCAATTTCATTCAAAGGCGACTTACCCTTTAATTCCTCATATCGACGTTTTACAAGCGTCTCTAATTCTTCCAAAGAAAGTTTATTCACAGCTGGCGATGCACCTACAAATTCCGAGGTCGGATAAGTTTTTGATAGCAACGAAAAGAATGCTTTTTTATCTTTTGAGGACATGGAAGACGTGTACCCATTTATCAAAGGATTGTCGGGATTGACCTCAACCTTCACGGACGTTCCAGACCTAGAGACGGACCAAACGGGAATTTCATCGCTTTTCTTGCGGTGACGGTAGGGTCGAGGGTCTCGCTTGTAATCATAAGTTTTGACGGAGTCCGCTTTGGCTTTTTTTGCGACCTTTTTTAAATAATCCGCTAATTCTTCCGGTATCTTGATGGAATCTTTTTCATAATTAACGGACATATATTCGTCCAATGAATTATCGAAATTCAAAACAATGCGGGCATATGCTGATTTGTTGTCACTAGCCAGTCCTTCAATGCCAAGCCAGCCGCCCGCTATGATAAGACGATGTTGACGATAAACATAAAATCCCTGTGTATCTTGAATTTTTCCGTCGTGGCCTAAACAAACATATGTCTGCTCAGCTGGTGTCATTTTCTTAAACGGCGGAAGAATAAAGGTTTTGACTGTGACGATAGATCCTTTTACCACAACTTCATTCTCAAAGTTGCTAACAATTCCTTTGCAGCCCTCAACAGGAGACCAATAGATTAAACGCTGACCGTTGACGGCAATAACCATCGCAGGATCATCCCCTTTAATGTAATAACAAAACGCCTTAGATAGATATATTTTGACCCGGTTAATAAGATTCGCAAGGTAGTCGAGGTTATTGATTAACGCTTCATTTGCTTCTTCGTCTTTTTCTAATTTTGCATGGTTCCAAATTACTAAAGTGCCAGACGCCCCGGTGATTTCATCGCCGAGACACTGGATTTCGTCATACCCCCACTCCTCCGAATTAAAACGTTGGGAAGTCCCGTGTATGCAAGAATCTTTGGTTTTAGAATACACCAACAAATTTGTACAAAAAGTCGAAGATGCCGTTTTTAAGCCAACGCTATATCGACCAATATCCGTTATGCTTCTTTTGTCTTCCGAATCGATATAACCATATATCATGGCCTGTCCAAGTTTTTCCTTAGACATTCCCTGCCCATCATCCAGGATTTTGACTTGAAACTCACCATCAACAATACCGAAATTCAAATACACATGGCGAGCGTGAGCGGAAACGCAGTTATCAATAATATCCGCCAATGCGGATTCAAGGGTATAGCCCGAATGGGCCATGACCTTACGAAGATTTGTGGATGGAGGTACGTTATGTGTTTTTAAAACTGTTGGTTCCAATGAATCGCCCCTTAATATATTTTATAAGTATAAGTGTCCAAATGTTGCTGTACCACAAAGAAATGGTTTAAAGCTAGATATAGGAGCAAATAAGGGATAAAATTTGCCACCACATCGATGTTTCCTCGGCCAATTCTACGAATAGGCGACTCTTTGACGTTCCGCGGGCCGCCAGCCATGAACGATATGCCACACCGTTCCTCTCGGCGCGGGAGCACCGCACAAGGAGGGGTTCGTTAGCGTATTTATTTTGTCAAATTCGATCAAATCCTGAGATTGGCCCCAAGCCCAACCCAGCTTGACTAGTTAAAACAATTTCATGAATCTGCAATCCCTTATTTGCTCCTATATCTAGGTTTAAAGGTACTAATTTAGTTTCGCAATAGAATTCAGGCTCGTTTTGTTCGAATTTGGCGAAGAATTGTTCATCAACCTCATAAGTCTTAACTTCATTTACGCCAATACCGTACTGTGCGAGTTTCTCCATAAAGTCATCGCCATCAATTAAATCAATTTGTTGTTTCCCCGGAGCGGAAGCCTCGTCTTTAGCCTGTTGAGTGAACCTACCGGTAGTTATAAAAATTCCTTTTTCAATGTTTGTTAATAACGAACCTCGCAAATCTCTAATTTCAGGAGCGCCCACCGTTCCGCAATATCTTTTGCATTGAAAAGCTACGTTAAAACTAAAAATCTCATTAATTTTTAAACGTCCAGTTCCGTCAATTCCACCGTCGCCGGATTTTTCGTAACAACCACTTGTTCAAAGCCGCATTCACGCAATAGGCGCTGTGCAAGACGCTCAAAAGAATAAGGATTAATGCTCATTAGCAGTTTGGATAGCCGATCCTTCCACGCTTCCGTAAGGACAACTTCTTCGCCACCCGCTTCTTTTGATTGATTCTTCATTATTTCAGTAGATTTGTCTAAATCGCCATCAATTTTAACGGCAGTTCTCTTTTTTGAACCCTGTGAGCAAACATCGGACGGGTTAATTTCCCTTTCTCGCAAATATTCCGCTGAAACAGCCCATACGCCACGTCCGGATTTTTCTAAAATGCCGTAATTTTTCAAATAGGTCCTGGCCCAGGCAAGTTGGTACTGCAGCTCCGTTTGCGTAATACTGCCTAAATGTGGTTCATCAATTTGTTCGGCGGAAAGCCCCATTTCTTGAATAACCTTTTCACAAATTTCGTCATTGGTTGCCGAACCGCCTAACGCTAGAACCGCTTGATAAACAGGGATAATCAATTGCCTCGCAATTGGTGACTTTTTGGAAGTTTTCATAAAAAGACCTCGATTTAAGCCAATTTTAAAGATCCGTCCTTCTCACTTCCCCGTTATTCTTTACGCCAAAATATAAGACGCCTCGGCCGTGCTTATTCAGCATCGCGGCGATATCGACAACCGCATCCCCAAGTTTTTTGTCGTTTCCTTAAATTCCAACAGTTCGGATTCTTTTCCCAAATTCATACGTTCACCTTCTCGCTAAATTCGTTGTAGTACTTGTCATCAATCTGTCACCAATCATGTCACCAATTGCAGTGAGGACTTAACGCGCATAGCAAATCACTTCATCGGTAAAATCCGTGTTGCATGGACTCGAGTTGGGGCAAATGCTTGGATGGCGCATTTAAGAGTATCGAGGTTCTTCCCCTGCTTGCAAGCCTTATGATACCTTGCGTTTTTTAGTATTTTGGCAGGAAAGTTAGTTTGCGTTTTTTCTAAAATTTTCCAAATAAGTTCGAATACATGGGACATTATCGTTTTTTCCAAATTTTAAAAAGTAAGAATCGTCTCAGAATTCTCGATACAAGTTGTAATGGATATCAAAACCAGGGGATATGACTCGTTTTTTTCCATCAGCTCATTCGTATTTACGTTTTTAGTTTTTCCTGTTTTTCCGTTGCCAAAACGGGAAATATACGCGACAGATAGGCGAAAAACAAGCGAATCCTTGACTCGGACACAATGTGCAAAACGCCACAACTTCTCGATTCGCGAGGATGGGATTATTTGTATTCCCGCCTATATGACGTTTTGCCTATAGACCTTCTTAAAGGCTCAGCAAAAAATCCACGATATCTTGAAGCAAAACGCCGTTTTCTAGTTTCTGCATCGGAAACCTTTTGGTTCACCAAGACGTATTTGGCACTGGCGTCCCGGATCAACCGATAGGGTGCTAGTTCTCTTGCTTTGGTGCTTTCTTGGTTCATATTATCGGTAACTTGGATATAAAAGGTTTTGACGCCTTTGGTCGCGTAGAAATCAATTTCATAATTTTTAAGCACGCTTTTGTCATTTTTATCTTTTTCCACCCGAGCAAACGTTCCAACCCTCACGTGATATCCTTTCGCCTTTAATTCGTTATAAACGGCATTTTCAACCATTTGACTCACATCTAGCGAAGTAAAATCAAGCCGGGCGTTCCGTAAACCGTTATCGGCAAAATAATATTTTCTTGTCGCCCCAATGCTAGTGTTGCCCTTGATATCCAGACGAGGGGCCTCGCTAATCAAATAGGCATCCTCCAATGCACCCAAATAGAAATCGACGGTTTGTTTGCTTATCTTTTCCTTTTTCCGGCTTTCTAGCATATTGGCGATTCGCTGGGTATTGAGCAAGGTACCAGACGCATAAGCAAGCATGTCGATGATTTCTCCCAGGCTTTCTGTTTTTCGGATTTTGTTTCTTTCCAAGACGTCCTTTCAATAGGTTGTCTCAAATAGTCCCTTTAGATAATTCTCCTTTTGCTCCGATTCTCCTTTAAGCACGGCAAGGGGCATTCCTCCATAGACCAGGTATTCATTAAAGGCGTCATGCGGATCCCCTCCTACAAAATCGTAGAATTCCTTAAACGTCAAAGGGGCCAAGTGAATGTTGGTTGCTTTGTCGCG
>CAKUXV010000001.1 GCA_934700895.1 uncultured Bacilli bacterium | reverse complement strand
AAAGGCAATCGCCTTCTTGAGCCCCTGACGGCCTCGTGCGCGGAATGCTCGTTGGCGTAATGGAGGAGCCTCTTCCTGGTCGCCTCATCGAGGAAGGTGTATTGGCAGAACCTGCCCTCGAGGCCAGGGGCCTTGCATTCGGATGGGGCGTATTTCACGTCCGCCTGCCATTTCTCCCCCGGCATCTCCGGCGTGCGGCACTTCTTGCCGTGCCTTCCCTTGGGATTCGCCCTGCAAGGCTCATGCCATCGAGCCTTTCGAGGCATCTCAGGACCGTCGAGCAGGATGCGGAGAACCCCCCGAATCCGTTGAGCCCGGCCCGGATGTCCACCGAGCTCCAGCCGTTCCCCTTCGCCTGGTCGCGGAGGCATTTTATCTTGCGGGTCGTCTTCTTGGGCGCCTTCCTCGGGTGCCCCGAGTGGGGCCTGTGGCTCCTCCTGTCCGCCAGGGAGGAATCGGTGCCGCCGTACCTCTTCCTCCGCCTCCAGAAGCTGGTCCTCTTGGCCTTGCAGCAGGCGAGGGCCTTCCTTATGCTCCAGCCCGATTCCGCGGCCCTCCTCACCGAACGGAGCCTCGTCTCCGGATCGTAGGGCAGGAATCCCTCGCCCTTTCGCTTATAATGCCCACGGCATCTCCTTTCATGCTTTCTTGGTCGAAAACATTATAAGGCGGGATGCCTTTTCTTTCGCCCCGGCGCGAACCCCCTATGGGGTTTGGGATGGGGGGAGGCTATCGGCTAGCGATTTTGTTTCACATCATCTGAAATAGAACACTGAACCACGGTCAAATCAAACCGGTTCATTGTTTTTGGACCACGGCACACCTATCCTTCCATTTTGATCCAACATTTTTCTTTTAGAAAAGTAGCAATGTCGTTTTTCTTGGATTCGTCCTCGTAATACGCGATAAGCACCTTTTTAAATTCGCCGACTTTTTCCGCGGGAACAACCAATAAGCCGAGCGCGTGCGAGATTAAATAATGGTTGGCAAATAGGATCGCGGTTCTTTTGTTGCCATCCAAAAACAGCTGTTTTTTCATAACGTAAAGAATCAAATCTATCGCTAAATCGATTCCGCTTTCGTTACCTAGAAAATCGGACAGTTGTTCTTTAATTAGGTTTTCAAAAGGCATCGGTGGGAGATAGTTTGAACCGCCGATCGTGACCGGCACGCTTCTAATTCTTCCTGCCGTTAACGAAAACCCGTCTTCCACGATTAGATTGATTTGGCAAAGAACGACATAGTTGGTTGGATAATTCGCCAAATCCGTAGATAGGATAAACTCCCAAGCCCTTTTGAGATTAACCACTTTTTCCACGTCGGATGCCGTCATGCCTTTGACCTTTCCACCGTTTACAATGGTCTCCGTATCGGAATACGTCGTTGCAACGCCTTCCAACATGGCTTGTTTATAGATGGAGTCGACGAGATACCTTCTAGCCAAATCGATGTTAATGGCCACTTTTTCATCCACGCCTTCTTTTTCAACATAATTCAAGTTTTGAAGAGTTTTAACGATTTCCTTCAGCCTTTTCTTAAGGCTTTTCGCCAAATTCGTGTTATTCCTGATTAAGTTATATAAAATATCGGAATATTCGCCCGCGTATTTCGTGGTTAAAATGCCATCTTTTCGATAATGGACATAAAGATATTGCTTTCCGTCTTTATCCCTCAATTCAACGGACCCATACGTTAAAGAATCCAATTGTTCCAATATTTGGTTTTTTTCACGCAACAATTCACTGATATTTGGCATAACGCACCTCATATAAGAATAATGTACCACGTCACAATCCTTTAGTGTGAAACATTTTTGTATATTTTGTTACACACCAATCTAAAGCAATAGTTTTTACATTCATGGCCACGTTCGTGCCTGCGTTTTTTGCTCAAAATCTGGAAATCTATCAGAAAACGCTTGATGGAGAAACCTTTTCAAATCGTGATGAAACGTTCACGCAAAAAGACATCGACGAACCGTACCATCGATGCCAATTGGTTTTTATTAAGCCAGGCTCACTGGAACAAGAACCATAAAATAACTCGCATAACCAGAAGACGAATTTGTCGTTTGGTCCTCCTTATACTCACATAAAGGATAATAATGAGACCGTAATCTAAGGTAATCCGCCTCTTCCATTTGACAGGCCCCTAGTTCGCAGGAGCTCCGCTTAAACGGACTCTAGAGCTTAGTATTCGATCGGGGTGGTGAGATTGGTTTTATCTACAGCAATTTGGATGCGGGAAAGCTCTTGCTGGAGCTCCTTCAAATCCGCGATGGTCTTGCTTTGATCGTAATTGATTTTGTTGGTCACCGTTTTGTTGCTGCCAAATCCTCCAACGGAAGTTTCGGTATATTCCGTTTTGGTGGCTAATTCCGTCAAAATCTTAATTTCGCCTTGGAGTTGGCCAATGCGAACGAGGGCTTCGGCGACGGTCAAGTCGAAGCCTTCGATTTTGGTGACACGATTGAATTTAGCAAGGGCACTACGGATATGAAGTTCCTGCTCGCAGATCTTTTTCATCTCTTCGCGGTTCTTCTCATAGGAATAGCCCGTATCGTAACGGAATTCCATTTGTTCGTTGAGGGAAGCAAAGCTCCGCTCGGTGTCTTCTAAGTGAAGCCGTTTCGCTTCGCTTTGAAGAAATTTGAGTTCCTTCATTAATAAGGTTGGGGTCTATTTCATTTCATCTTCCTCTTTCAGAAAGGTGGCCAAAACAAGGGGTCTCTTTTGGTTCCTTGTTTATCCTGTTTTATTTTAAGGGGGATATTCCATCGATGGTCAAGGTTATTCATTTTGTGCCGATTTAAATACTTATTTAAATGTTAGGAAACGCGATTGGGAATTAACACGCCTCTAAACCGTCCTGAGTTTTTTGCTCTCCATAGCAAAAACTTTCCGGCTTTCTACCTCCATTAAAATCAGCCGAAGCCGAAGCTAATTTCTTAAAGCGCCAAGCGGAACCACATAGACGCCGTCCTCTTGGCGATAGGCGATATTTCCTTTTGTAACGACCATCAAAAAAGCGCAGTCGCCCGTTTTTTCGGTGTCGATATCGTTAGCAATAGCCCGTAATTTCTTGGCGGCTTCTTCTACGTCTTCCGTTCCGCCGAGTTTAACTTCTACAAGAGCCCAAGTTCCATCTTCGAACACGATCACCGCATCGGCTTCCCGCTTTTTGGCATCCCGATATTTATAAACCCTCGCCCTTAATGCATCACAATAAACACGCAAATCGCGAATGACCATGGATTCAAATAGCAAACCAAAAGTATCCAAATTTCGGAAAAGGGATTCCGGTGTTAAACCCAAGGCCGCGGCAGCAATCGAAGGATCGACAAAATGGCGGGTGGGCTTAGTGCGGATGGCCGTTTTGCTACGGACGTTGGGGTTCCAAGCCGGGAGCTCTTCCCTGACGTGCAAATAATCCAACGCAGTTAAATATTTATAAAAGGTCTGTTTATCAAAGGATTCGTCATTGCTTGTGCAATCTTCTAATAGCGCGGCATCGGAAGCGGGAATCGATACATTTCTTGCATAGGAACGCATCACTTTTCTTGCTTTTCCTTCATTTTTCACCAAAGGGATTCCTTTAACGGAAAACAAATCGTCCGTAACAACGGTTTCGTAATAATCCTTCGCCTGTTGCAAAGCGACCACTTGTTCTTCCCTGCGCATGGCCATTGGCCATCCGCCACGGCAAATGCAGAAAGCATAATCCTTCAATGTCATCGACGATTTGCCAAATCGAAACGTGCCGTCCTTTATTGCGGATAATGAGGCGGAGCCCGTACTTTCCCCACTTTCAAAAAGGGACATGGTTCTCATCTTCTTGCGGATGATTCTCCCGTTCCCCGTATGTCTGCCTTCTTGCAAAAAGGCATCATCAGCAATCTTGTCCGTAACGCTTCCCGTCAAAATATATTCTCCGAACTCTCCGCTTCGATCCGCTTCCACTTTGATTTGATCCCATATAAAAGAAATGTGTTGCCATTCATCAATAAGCAATGGGTGTTTGCGGCTCGTTAAAAACTCCTGCGGCATGATTTTTGCTTCTAAAACATATTCTTCCCGCGTTTGAATGGGCATCAAATCTACCGTTTCGGCAGCATGTCTTGAACAGGTCGTCGATTTGCCACACCACTTGGGGCCCTCCACCACGACCGCGGCCTTCGTTTTCAAAGCAAAGTCCAAAACGTCATCGAATAATCTGCCAATATATTTTTCTTCTTCCATGCGATGTCCTCACGGCTATTTAAGTACAATCGAGTAAAAAAATCAATTTGAATCGAGTAAAAAAACGTTTTTGAATCGAGTATTTGTAATGTTTTGAATCGAAGAAAAAATAGCCTAAACAATGAAAAATGCTTCAAATTTTGTGTTTTTGTCATTTTTTACCTGCAAGATTCAACGTGGAACCTATTGATAAGCTTCTTATGGATGATCTCCAAACATCGATTTTCACAACAAGGAAAGAGGACATTGAAACGGAAGGGAGAGTGCAATATAAAAGGTATCTACCGAACTGCTTACCATTGGTCATTGAATGCTGGTATGTTTTTGCCATAATGCAGGATTTTTGCCAAAGTAAGGGATTTTTTATCGTTTTTTCCAAGATTTTAGCCATCATTTTTGCCATCTTAGTCTCCAAGATGGCAAAAATCTTAAATTCAGGTCAATAATCAAGGGGTGCATAAACAACATTGTTAGGGACGGTGAGGCCGCTATGGAAAGCAATGTGCGGAAAACGCACTTTGCAAACGCGGACCGCCCAACCGCGCTATATAGCCTTGATATGATTTTGGCAGTGGGGCATCGCGTCAATTCGAGCCGGGGGATAAATTTCCGCCGCTTGGCAAACTCCATTTTGAAGCAATACCTTATCGAAGGCTATGCCCTTAACAAAAAAGATTGGCCGCGCTCAATCGCACCGCCTCTATCAAAAGTGCATATTCGCAATTCTTATAAGCCAAAAAAGGCCTCATTTTAAATCAGCTGTTTGTAAGGTTTTTAGTCGGGGTTTGTAAGTTTATGAATCAAAGATTTGATGGGCTCGTCGTTAGGTACAATGGGCTATTCCTCCCTTTCTCACAAAGAAAAAGCGGGACTTTTCCCGCGCTTCGATGGACCC
Source organism: uncultured Bacilli bacterium (assembly GCA_934700895.1). Lineage (GTDB taxonomy): Bacteria > Bacillota_I > Bacilli_A > RFN20 > CAG-826 > Alloenteromonas. Next base: position 340,805 of record CAKUXV010000001.1, on the reverse strand, counting down.
CCAGGTTTCCCCTTCGCCCACTTAGATCATATGAAGCCGCCAACAAATTACAAGCTCTTGCCAATGCTTGAATGCATTTCCAAAGTGATGCCAGCAACAAAAAAACGTTCCTGACACCACAACAAGAACGCATTCGTCCCATTGCCCTTTGAGAATATTATCGAACCAAACCAAGGTTATGCCGATAGGTTTAAGCAATTCTTAGACACAGAATCGTTGAAATCAAGGGGCTTGAGTCTATTCTTTGATTGTCATGATTAATCCAGCAATCAAAAAGCCTACTCCAATGAATAGAGAAGCAATTCCGAATAAAGGCCCAAGGATAAAGTTAACGTTCCCCGAACGAATCCCAGCAATAAAAGCCCATATCCCCGATGCGAGAAAAAGAACAAAAACAACGATAAATATTATGCCGATGATTTTACGAGTTTTCATTTGTACTACTCCTAGTCGAATAACCGCCTGTTTTCTTGGAGCCGCGATGCTAAATTAGATTATAAAGTTCTCATCCCTTTGTCACGTCCCATTGAACTTTGTACCACTTATTTGGTCGGCATTCTTTTATCGTTCGAATTTAGCAAGACTACAAAAAAAGACCTGATGCCAAACATCAAGTCCTTTCCGATAACGTGGTCGGGATGATCGGATTCGAACCGATGGTCTTCTGCTCCCAAAGCAGACGCGATAACCAAGCTTCGCTACATCCCGAAGCCCTGTTATTTTCCGCGCATTGAACCCTATTTGCAAGATGAATCGGCTTTTTAGAAGGTTAACGGGGCATCCGGCTTATTTTCTTCGTAGGATAAGCGGGTGGAACATAGCTTCCAGACGACTGTATTACTAGCTTCATTATAAGAATCCGCTTGATAGGCGCCTAAAAAGACCCGGGGCGAAAGCAAGGTTAAATCGTGGCAGCGGAGGAAGAGATAACGGGGGGTGTTATTCTCTTTTTCGACGCTAAATAATTCGCGGGCTCTTTCGGGGTTACGGTCCGCGAGTTCTTCTACGGTATTTAAATCAGAAGATACGGATACCAAGCATCCATCACGGGCAGAGCCATGAAGCGACATGCTCGGAGACCAAATCATTCCTTTCCGTAGCCAATAGGAGGAACGGAAAAACGAAGGGGTCACTTCGTCAAAGCAGGAGACGACTTCGGCGAGAGAAAGGAATTCATCGCCGCGGACCACTTCTTTTTCTTGCTTCATTTGGATGCGATGACGCGTTTCATCGAATTCCAAGACCTTTTTGGAGCTTACTGCATAAAGGGATTTAATCTCTTTGGCGATGGAATCGGCTTGGGCGAAAAAGGCTTTCATGTCGAAGGGTTTATTCTCACGGGGCCCTTGAAGGGTTTTTAACGTAATTTCATTAGCATTAGCGAAGATATAGGCGCAGCCATAGACCGCGTCTACGGGAGCGAGGTCTTTAAAAGAGGGGGCTTCGTACTCCTCATCCAGTAGCATGACTCCATAGCGGAGGGAGGGGAAATAGAGGTCCACGAGTTGGTAACCCGATTCCGTGAGAAGATATTGATCGGTGCGGAAGGGGATCAGAGGTTCCCCCACGCGATTCCAAATCGCGTTGGCTAATAAAGAGCCGTGCTTCTTCTTGAAGCGGATATCCAAACGGGCGGATACGTAATCAAAGGTCGTTAACATGGTCACATTGTGGGGCGAATCGGAGAAGATGGCAACAAAGAAGCGTTCAAAATTCCGTTGCTCAGGAAAAAGTATTTCGGCCAATTTTTAGTAAAATTTGCAGTGCCACTGCAAAAAAATACTAAATTTTTAAGGGTTTTCTCAATAAAATGAACAGCCTCTAATTATGTGTCCATCTTTTTCAGTAAAATCAATGGCCGCCACAGATGGCGGTGCTTCACCCGAAAGAACGAACTATCGTCCCGGAATAATACGATCTTATTCGTTTATCCATTGTATAAAACAAGTGGGAAAAAGAAACAAGTTTACTTTGTTTGTTTAATATAGACAAAAGCCGTTCCATAAGCCTTGATGAAGCGTTCTAGACATGATAATTTCTAGGCGACGCTTGAGACGTTTTACGAGATTCAAGAAAAACGTCGATTGAAATATGAAGGGGCAGGCAGGCCGCTTATCATCGGCTGCTTTTAGGGACGAAACATGAAAAAATCAAGGAATGGAAATTATTTGGCTACCACTTCATCTACTTGTTCGTGACGATGGTCACGATCGGGGTAGGTGGATTCATCATCGAATGCTTTGCTACCGGCATCTCCAAGGGCTATATCGATTCGAGGTTTCAACGCCTGCTTTGAATTTTTGGATACGGGATCGTCGTGATTTTGCTTTATTTGGTCTTTGGGACTCCCAACAAGACGCGTTTTTTCAAAAAAGGAAATCTTCCGCGACAAGAAAAGCGTCCCTGGGGGCATTCTCTTTATTTCTTGATTGTTACCCTATTCATCTTTTTAGGCGAATGGGGCGCGGGGGAATTGTTCGAATTATTAACGGGGCGGTCTTATGGAATTATTCGGATGTTCCCCTGCATATCGGCAAATACGTTTGTCTTCCCTTTACTCTTGGCTTTGGAGCATGGGCTTATGTCTTCATGGCTTTTATCTTCACCCCGTTTATGAATCTTCTTGAAAACAAAATGCCTCCTAATGTGGCTCTCGCCCTTTGCTTCGTCGTTGGAATTCCCGTGGTTATCGATTGCTTAACAACCGGAATCATCCTTGCCTGCGGAAAGGCCCCCAAAATCATCTGGAGGATCAATTTCCCATGGTGCAAAGAGAGGGAAGCCTCCGCTTCTTTGGTTCGGCTTCTCCTAAAATAAGTTTGAGAAATTCTTCGTAGAACGGATTTGATACATCCGATTTTGATACTGGAAACGGGCCGAGGAATAGACTTCGATCGATTCTCCGATATAGCCCTCAATTTGATAAATCGCGGGGCTATTTTCGTCGTAATTTTCTTCGCTAGGCCATTGGACGAATTCGAGGTCATAAAGATAGTCGATGGGCGTAGAGGAGGAATCCGAAATATTCATCGCATGGATGGAGCTTCCATACCGGCTGAATCCGTAACGGCTTTCAAAAGGGTTCTCTGGCAAAGAATAAATGTCTTTGACGATGAAATTAAGATTGCCCGCATAATCTTCAAAGGAATAATCGAGGCGATAATTCCCTGTATAACGGGGAAACTGAGCCAATATAAAGGGGTTTGCTCCTCATTATAGAAATAGGTGACGTCGATGGATTTCCCTGAAAATTTCACGCAGTCGCCTTGGAAAGTAACTTCGCTATCTCCTGGAGGAACAAAGGAGAATTCTAGTTCCAAATCTAAGAACGAACTGGCTAAATAGCAGGTTTCCTTCTCTTCATTCTCCCAGTGTGTCGGGGTCGATTCTTCTCCAAGGATTTTTAAGGAAACGTAGAGCCCAGGGTCACGGGGTTCGTCCGCGGCGGGCCCGCACGAAGATAGATTCATCACCGTTAGCACGCTGAAAAGGGATAAGGCAAGAAGTGGGACTCGTCTAGGGTTTTCTTATCGAATCCTCCTAAGCAGGGTTCGAAATCGGATATCTAATTTTAACAAAATAACGAGTTTATGAAATCCATTCGTAAGCAGGGCGAGGCGAACCGTCTTCCACCTGGATTTTGCCGCGATAAGAAAAGCCGGCATGCAGAATCATATGCTTCATGGCTTCGTTATTTTCATGGGTATCGATGCGAAGATGGGCGTAACAAGATTTCGCGTAATCCATGCATTCCTTAAATACGCCTTTTCGCCTTTGATTCGACGCGATGCGGTGAAGCGTCGCATAAGGGGAAGAGGAAGCCCAAGAACCGTCTTGAATCGTTTGATAAGTGGGATCTTCTCCTGCGATAAGGGCAAAGGCCCCGTAAAGCCCTTCTTCGTCTTCTAAAACGAATAAAACCCCTTGTTCAATGTCGTGAAGGATCGTTTCTTGGGGAGGATAAGTTAATCCCCATTGGGTGGAGTTGCCGTGCTCCATCATAAAACGTCTAGCCGAGGCATAGATAGCTAGAATATCGTTGAAATCAGTAGAAATCGCTTGGCGAATCATGTCCTCATTTTAAGGCTTTTTTGCCTTAGCGTGAAGGGTTTTAAAAAGATAGTAATCATCGAAGGTTTTTTATATGCCATTTCCCTTTTTTAAGGCATTTCATTACCGGTTTTTCAGGTAATGAAATCCATGACGCGGAAACCATTTTCTCCCCTTTGTTTCGCGGATTTAATTCGACTCCGGATCCACCAATTCGCAGCTTTCTAACCCTTCGAATACTTTTTCTCCATATTGATAGCTAAAAGATAATGTGTACTCCATCCATTCATATTCGGTGGCATAGAGGTTGATAGAAACTCCACCTATTGCCTTATTGCTACCTCCGAAAACAAGATCTTTGGAAGTCGTCTTGGAGTTCACAGGTCCCGTTTAACGGGGTTCGTACACAAAAAAAGCCCCAACTTCCGTTGGAGCATTTTTTTAATTGGCGCGCCCGGGGGGACTCGAACCCACAACCCCCAGATTCGTAGTCTGATACTCTATCCAGTTGAGCTACGGGCGCACGGTGTACCTTGCCGCCTTTTGAGCAGCCTTGGTACTATAGTCCACTTACTTGAAGTAAGCAACTATTATTTTTGGAGCATCCGGCCGGATTTGAACCGACGGTAAGGGAGTTGCAGTCCCTGGCCTTACCACTTGGCTACGGATGCGCGATTGAGATTATAGGAGATTTATCCTTCTGCATCAAGACGGAAATCGCGGTCAGAACGTCTTTTTATAACGTCTGGCCGCGAAGCTTCCTTCTTAATTAGTCAGCAAAGAAACGTTCGACGAGATCGCGAGAATATTCGACGGTCTCATCCATGTCGCCGAAGGACATGATTTCGCCAGCGTAGTAGGTATTGCGGTTGCCTTGTTTGGCTTCCACCTTTTCATACCAGCCATTGGCGTAATCTTCGGAGAAGACGTGGGGGAAGTAATACCAAGCGCCTTCGTTGATTTCCTTCACCACGGGGATGCCGAGTTTTTCCGCGTCTTTCTTGGCGTGTTCCTTGTTCTTCTTGTAGTCGATTTCCGCGCGGGCCTTATAAGCTTCCAGAGTTTCGCCCGGTTCTTTGCGTTTGCGGAGAACATAGGTGGAAAGGGGCTGATCCGAGGTCTTCCAGCGGTTGTAATAAATCATGACGTTTCCAAGGGTTTCTTTCGTCATGTTATCGACGATATAGCCCGAGCACTTCGGATAGCATTCCGGTTTGGTGAGGAAGGCCATCGAATCATAACGTTCATAATCGATGCGGGAGAAGAGGGCTCTTTCCTCTTCGTCGCAGTCGCAATATTCCGGCAAGAATTGTAGCGGGGCAGTGACGATCAACTTGTCAAATTCTTCCACACGGCCATTGACCGTGATTTTGACTTTTTCGCCGGAGCGATCGATCGAGGTGATCTCGCTATTGAGTTCGGCAGGGTGCTTCAAGTGGTTGTTCACGCCTTCATAGATGCTTTGGGTGCCTTCTGCCCAGGTGCAGAGATTTCCGTGCATGAAGTTCATCATGGTCGAGAAATCAAGGTACTTTAGGACATAGCCGGCCGGGATTTCATCGAAATAGCCATAGCCAAACGGGATGAAGGGAAGGATCCAGACGTGTTTGACAAGAGGCACGCCATTGAGTTCGCAGAATTGATCGAAGGGAAGGGCGAGATCCTTGAGGTTCGGGTTCACGCCTTCGATGTGCTGGCGGCTCACGTCCGTCGATTGCCAGCCTTCATAGCGACCTTCGCTGACGCCGCGGTGGCCGTTAACGTCGTAGCCTTTGTATTTGGTGCGGAGCAATTCACCAAGACGTTCGACTTGCTTCTTCATCTTTTTCATACGAAGAGCGGATTTCGGATGAGCAAGGAAGTATTTGAGCGGGTGATTGACGGCCGATTTGGTATCCCAAGTAGGATCGGGACGTCCGTCCGGTTTAATGAATTCGCTGACGAGCTTCGGCCCCCCTTCGTGGGTCGCGCCGCCGAATTCTTCACAGTCGAAGACGGCTTTGTAAGAGGGGCAGCCCATGATGGCGCCCATTTCATAACGCTTGCCGTTATAATGCGGCGAATGGCATTTGCCACCCACGTGGTCGCTCTTTTCGTAAACCACGTAGTTGTTGTACCCCTTCTTTTCAAGGTACATGGCAGCGGAGACCCCTGCCGGGCCGCCGCCAATGATCGCGATGCGGATGTTTTTGTCCATGCTGATATTTCTCCTTTGATTTTAGAGTCTATTGGACTGTTGATTTTATCGTAGTACGAAAAAAGCGACATTTATAGAGCGAATGATGTAAAATATTAGATAAAGGTAATCTTTTACCGATTTACGGAAAAACTATGCAACCCCTATCCTCCTTCCAAGAACTCTTTTTACAGGAAATTGGCCAAAAATCTGGTTTTGTTTATGAATCCGATAAAACCAAGCAATTTCTTCCCTACTCCCAGTTTTGGAAGCGGGTGGAAGAAAGTCCAATCGCCGATGTCCCTAGCGTTGGTATTTTTTGCGATGGCACTTTAGCCACCTTAGTTTCCTTATTTTCCTATGTGAATGCGAAGAAACGCGTGATTCTATTCGACCCATATGCGGATGATAGCGTTTTAAAGAAACAAATCGAGGCGACGAACCCGGCTTTATTACTAGGACCCGCATCTTTGGTGGAAGAATATTCGGGTCATTATGAAGACCGGGGCGAAGAGATTCATCCCGATATTCTATTCTTCACCAGCGGGACGACATCGAGTTCCAAAGCCGTCGTTTTGACGGAGCAAAGCCTTTGCCGCAGCGCCTATAACGGATCGTATTGTTTGCCATTAAAACCTGAAGACACCTTGCTATCCATCCTTCCGTGGAACCATGTTTTTGGTTTTGTTTGTGGCATCCTTTGGGGCGTAGAATGCGGGGCGAGTGTGGCTTTAAGCAGAGGAAGACGCCATTTCTACGACGATTGTTCCTACTTCCAGCCCACCGCGGTGAGTTTCGTTCCCCAAATGGCGGGGTTCTTATTGATGAAGAATTTGTTGAACCCCGAGTTAAAACTGATTCTTATCGGAGCGGGGGATTGCCCCGATGAAGTCCTATATGGCTTGAAGCAAAAAGGGATTCGAGTTTCCTTTGGGTATGGCTTAACGGAGACGAGCTCTGGGATTGCGTTGTCTTTAGGTGAGGATCCCCGAAAAATGACGATCTGCCCTGATTGTTCGATTTGTCTCGGACCCGACAAGGAAATCCTCGTTCATGCGCCTCTAGTATGGATGCAAGGGTATTATCAAGACGAAGCAAGCACGAAAAAAACGATACATGATGGCTATCTCCATACCGGGGATTTAGGTTATATCGACGAACAAGGGCTTTTATCCATCACGGGACGAAAGAAAGAAATATTATTATTAAGCGACGGGACCAAGATCTTCCTTCCCGAATTCGAAGGGGAACTGAGAAGAATACTTGGAGAGGAGCTCGCGGTTCTTCAAAACCGCAAAGGTCAATTGATTTTGGCGCTGGAGCGTAACGTCGAAGGAATCGTGGACAAGCTCAACGAATTCAATTTGCATCATCCCCGCAGTGCCCGCATTTCCCGCTTATTCGTTTTAAATCACCCCTTCCCTCGCACCGCGACGGGAAAAATCAAACGTTATCAAATCAACACCGAACAAAATTAGGAGTTTCCAATATGTTAACAAGAGAAGAAATCAAAGAGAAAATCAATATCATCGCGAAAGCCTCGTTGCCTCAGTTTGAGGAAAATGGGATTCACGAAGACGATTGCATCAATGCGGATGGGGGTCTCGATTCCATGACCGTCACCTACATCATTTGTTCCATCGAAGAGGAACTCGACATCACGATTCCCCAGAAAAAATGGAAGAAACTCACGACTCTTGGCGCGCTTCTAGACGCGTGCGAAATCGAATTAGCAAAGAAGAAATAACATGCACCTGTATTCCTTTAAAACAGTTTTGAAAACCGCCGAGTGCGATCCCCGCCAGGAGATTCGTCTCTCTTCTCTTATGCGCTTGACGCAAGAAGCCGCGATCCACGCGGTGGAAGATTTGGGTTATGACCACACAAAGACTTTTGATCGGGGCTTATTATGGGTCATCGGAAAACAATATTTTCAGATTGCCCGCATGCCGCGATACGACGAGGAAATCGAGGTGCAAACCTACCCCGGAAAGCGTCTTATGTCCTTCTTCTTGCGTCATTACCGCATCCTCTCTACTAGTGGGGAAGTCCTAATAAAAGGCGTCGCGGTTTGGGCGTTGATTGACAAAAATAATCGAAAGATGATCGATCCATCCCATTACGGGATCGAAGTCCCTTGCGATTCCATGGAGGGCCAGATCGAATTCCCACCCTCCTACTCCTTCAAGGAAGAATTGCCTTTAGAAGCCAAAATCGAGGCGACATATAGCCGTTGCGACATCAACGGCCACCTCAACAACACCTTCTATTTCGATTGCGTTCAGGACTTAATTCCCATCGATTATCTTAAAAACCATGAATGCGCTTCGATTAACGTCTCCTACAAAAAAGAGATTCCATTAGGAGAATCCGCGCCCATTCAATACGGGATTTTCGACTCTCGTTGCGACTTCGAAAGCGACCATTTCCAAATCCGATTGGAGTATCGGTAAATCAACAAGGCAAGGCTGGGAACGCATTCCCAGCCTTTTGTTATACAAAAAAGCATGTACAGCCCTTGAAGGGCGAAACGAAAAAACGCATAATAGGCAAGCCCACAATCCTAATGATGTGGAAATGAAAGGAAATCAAAAATGATTCAATCCAAAAAATTGGTTCTCGTCCTCGCTTCGGCGGCGTTGCTTGCTTCTTGCGGTGGCGGAACCTCTTCCGACAACAGCAAAGACACGGCTAGTAAAGACACCGCCGATTCGAACACCGGCGTCGATATTGGTGCCTCCGTCTATGGCGGTCTCATCGTCGACTACACGATGCCGAACCTCCTTGGCGTCTCGACCTTCACCGACACCTATTCCGGAGCTTACATCTACACTCCGAAGGTGAATGAGAAAGTCTACCTCGTCCCGTCCTTCTCTGGCGCGAACGAACTCGACTACATCGACATCGATGGCACGAAGTACGAAGCCCAAGTTGGCGCTGCTGGCATGAAGTTCAATTGCTATGGCGGTGAACTCAACATGGAAGGCGTCAAATACGTCAGCTTCAACATGACCAAGACTGCCCCGACCATCAAGGCTTATTCCAAAGCCGTCACGGGTGGCAAGACCCACAAGGTTACCTTGAATGTCACGAACACGACCACTGAAGTCAAGAAATTCGATATGGACACCGAAGAATGGGTCAACGCGAAGACTGGCACCAACATCGATGCCTACTTCTCCGCCAAGGGCACCCACGAAGTCGAAATCCTCGAAGGATCCCTCGCTTCCTGGCTCATCCAAGGTGAAGATCTTGAGAACTTCCACGAAGGCGTCTACAAATACAGCGCCGCCAGCGAAGGCCTCACCCTCGTCAACAACACCCTCGAAGCCTCCATCAACAACACGATGAAGACCACCGGTTCCTTCGTCATGCCGAAGAACGATGTCACCGTCAACGTCAACTTTGTTGATGCTTACAAGACCGGCAAAGCCTTTGCCCTCGTCCACGGTGGATCCTACGTTGGCGCGGCCGATGTCGAACTCGTCTCCTCGATGAATTACACCACTCACACCAATGAAATCACCCTCCTCGGTGCGAACCTCCACGAAGTCGAATTGCCGACCTCCCTCACCGTTTCCGATGAAGAAAAAGCCACTCTTGCCGCTTCCGACTATATCGAAGCGATCGTCATTAGCCACAACGCCGAAGTCAACAACGTCTATTACAAGACCGTCAAATTCGGCGACTACACCCTCACCGGTGCTTATGATGCCGCGAACAAATCCTTCAAATACGAAGGTGCTGATTTCTCCAAAGAAGAAGTCTGCGAAGCTTACTACAATGCCGTCATGAACGATGGCGTCACCCTTGTGCTCTCCACGGGCAACCAGAACGTTGGCCATGCCAAACTCAACAAAGAAGAGAACGGCTATGGCGGAACCAAATTCGATTGGAAGACCAACCGCGACAAGACCGTCGGCGCCTTCGTCCAATATGGACCGGAAGCCATGCAAGCCTCTGTCCGTGGCCAAGACAATCAATGGGTTGTCAAGAACTCGGATGATGAAGACGTTAAGATCGGCGCCACCTGGACCGACCTCAACTCCAAACCTGCTTCTGGCTATGTTTCCTACGTCGACCTTCTCGTCAACGCCTACAACAAAGCCGCGAAGTAATTGGTCCTTCTAATAACGAAAAACCGAGGAGAAATCCTCGGTTTTTTGTTGGTTTTAAAAGAGAAAAAAATTAAGCGGAGATTCTCACCTTGGTTAGTTCAGGTGATTCTTCGACCAGCTTTGTATATCCCCCGTCATCTTCATATAAAGAATAGGAGAAAGAATAGGTTTGACTCCATTCTTTGGCCTTTTCTTTTCCTGCGATCATGCAGGAAGTGGAGAAAGCATCGAGAAGAGCGGAATCATCTCCGACAAGCAAAGCCATCGAAAAAGGAGAAACCGCCATGCCGGTCTTGGGATTAATCACGTGGGAATAAGTCGTTTCGCCCACGCGGATCATCTGCTCATAAATCCCGGAAGTCGAGGTGTCCACGTCATGGAGAGAGAAATAATTTTCCTTGGGGGTTTTAGAATCGCGAAGGCTTACGCGATAGGGCTCGCCACTTTTGGTTTTGCCAAGGGATAACGAAGACGTACCCCCGTTAATGAGATAACGGGTGGCCCCGCAGGCTAAAACCATCTGCTGGACGCGTTCTACGCAATAACCTTTCACCAATCCGCCGAGGTCGATTTTGGCATCCCCCACACGTTGAATGGAATGTTCTTCTTCGTTTAAAACAAGTTCCGAGGCATTCATTTGCTCGAGCAACGCCGGCAAACGGCCTTCTAAGGCCTTTATATCCGTTTCTAGCACTTCTTCTTGGGATTGAAGGATTTCCTTCCATTCTAGGGAAATCGCCCCGATTAGGGGGTTAAAATAGCCCTCCGTCTTTTTTTCGAGTTCGAGGGAAGTTTTAACAAGGTCGAATAAATCCTCATCTACCTTCACGGGGAGATGGGTGTTATTGATCGTATACAGGTTCGATTTTCCTTGAACGGCGTTATAGGGGTCCGCTAAATCATCCATCTTATCCAAGAAGGAAGTGATTTGGTCATCGATCGAGCCTTGGTTGGAATTATAAGAAAAGGAAAAGAAACTATGAAAAGCGTAACCACTCGCCCCATAAAAATCTTCGGATTCCGAGGAGAAATCGCTGGGATTGGTAGAGCAGCCCGTCAAGGGGAGTAGGCCCGTTAATAGGAGGGTGGAAGTTAAATACAAACAACGAGAATTTTTCACGCAGGAATTATAGAAAAGAGTAAAAGAAAATGCCACCGAAGTGGCATCTTCTTAAGGATTAACGTGAAGGGTGTTTCCGTCGGGTCCCGGCGTCGAATTCAAATATTCGGCAATCGGGTCGAAGTTCTTGTCCTTCTTGCCCGCTTTGCACTGGCTGACCTTTTTGACTTCTCCGTTAACAAGAGCTTCCGCCAAATCGTGGCAGCCCGCATATCCGCAGGCGCCGCAATTGTAATTGGGGAGCATCTTTTCGACCGCCGCGATGCGGGGGTCTTCTTCCACGTGGAAGATATTGGAGAAAAGGACGATAAGCAGAGCGAGGATGACGGCTAATCCCGCCATCAAGAGGACGGCCCACAAAATATCCATATTCAATTTCCTTTCTCGGAAGTTTCTTCTTCCGCTTTCTTTTCTTCTTCTTTTTTAGCGGCTTTCGCCATGGCGGCCTCGTAGAATTTGCAGCTCGATTGCTCGCAATTCTCACATTGTGCTCCGCCTTTTTGCCGCTCACAGCCCTTGGGGGGCGGAGTTTTGACGTAAAGGACGAAGCTGACGGTGAAGATGGCGACAAGAGCAACAACGAGGACGACGGCGAGGGCGATATACCCGCCTTTGCTCATTAGGCAATGCCCCAAGAGCCAAGGTCAACCATGCCGCCGAGGCCCATGAAGATAACGGCCATGATGCCCGCGACGATTAAGGCGATAGGAACGCCTTTAAACGCTTTGGGGAGGTCGTTGCCTTCAAGTTTCACGCGGATGCAGGCGAAGAGGAAGATGACGAGGACGAAGCCCAAGGAAGTGCCAAGGGCGTTAGCCATGGAACGACCGAAGTCATAGGTCATGTTCGTCTCAACGACGCCGAGAACGGCGCAGTTAGTCGTGATCAAGGGAAGATAGATACCAAGGGTCTTGTAAAGAGAGGGCGAGGTTTTCTTGATGAAATAACCAACCATCTGGACCAAGGAAGCGATGACAAGGATGAAGACGATGGTCTCCATGTATTCCATGCCAGCGGGGACGAGGATGTAATTGAAGATCGGCCAGCAAACAAGGGCGGCCATCATCGTGACGAAGGTGACAGCGGCTCCCATGCCGACGGCGGATTTAACCTTGTTGCCAACGCCAACAAACGAGCAGATACCAAAATAACGCGAGAGAATGACGTTATCGATCACCGTGTAAGAAACGATGGCAAGCAAGAATGAAACGATGTAAGGCATGCTTATTTACCTCCTTCTGCAACCGTAGCGGGCTTAGCGGCGGCTTTGGCGGCGAGGGCCGCTTTGCGCGCTTCCGCTTCTTTGGCCTTTTGGGCTTTTAACGCCTCTTGGGCTTTGTGCTTCTTGTGGTTATTGACCGCGGCAAGGATGGCAAGGGCGAATCCTAGCACCAAGAAACCACCGGCGGAGGATTTAAATAGCGGGATGGCAAGGGAGAAATTCGTTCCCTTGAATCCGCCCAAAATGGGGATGGTGATTTGGGGAATGAAGGTAAAGGTTTTGCCAAAGGTGAGAGTACCGGCGCCGACGACTTCGCGGAAGAGCGCGATGACGGCGATGGCCCAAGTATAGCCAAGGCCATTTCCAAGGCCGTCGAGCATCGAATCCACAACGCTGTTTTTGTTGGCGAAGGCCTCGGCACGGCCGAGAACGATGCAGTTGACAACGAGCAAGGAAACGAAGACGCCAAGGCTGTTATAGAGTTCAGGCAAGAACGTCGAGGTGAGGATCTTAACAATCGTGACGAAGGTCGCGATGATTACGATGTAAGCTGGGGTTTCTACTTCTTCCGGGATGACTTTCCGTAAGGCGGAAATCAAGAGGTTGGAGAAGAAAACGACGAAAGTGAAGAGGAGGCCCATGCCAATCGCGGATTCAAACGAAGTCGTAACCGCAAGAGCAGGACAGGTGCCGAGGACCATGACGAACAAGGGGTTGGCCTTCAGCAAGGGGTCCAAGAAGATGCGCGATCTTTTGGAAGTATTTTCTTTAGCCATTTTGCATCACTCCTTTCATTTGGATAAGGACGAGAAGTAATGGCTTCTCATGCCTTTGACCATGTCGCGGACGGCACGGGTGGAATGGGTGGCGCCGGTGGCGATGTCCCCGTCATTATCAAGGGACTTCGAGCCATCGGATAGCCCATCCATAAAGCCTTTCCATTGGTCGAAACCATTGGAGGAAACTTCGGAATACCCAGCAATGTGGACATTTGCTTCCGATTCCGCGGTTCCCGAGAATCCGACGTAGAGCGTGATCTTGGAGATGGTGCCATCCGCTTCAATCGCGGCTTGGGCGGTTCCAAGATAGAGCTTCGCGGTTTCGGTTTCGCTTAAGGCAACCGTGTAAAGCTTCGAAATGGAATAGTCTTCCGTCTCAACGACGGCAAACGCGTCGTCTTCTTCGTAAGTGGCATCCGCGGAGAAGATTTTCGAAACGGCTCCGCCGACGCCGGCTTTGATTTCGGCGAGACGAGTCGTGTGATAATCGCTGCGCATCTTAATCATCATTCTTTGCAGCAGCAAGCAAGAACGTGTGGCACCAGTGGAAATGTCCGAGCTGGAATTAATGGTTTTGCTGCCAGCGATGATTTCTTCCATATAGCCTTCCCATTGCGAATAAGAGAAGTCGCAGGAAACAATCGTGTATTTCGACGGGGCGACTTGTTTCAAGTTGGAATCGGTGACTTCCGCGTCGAAGGCGACGAAGAGGTCGACAGAAGCCGTGTTGTTTTCGCCATAATCGGAGACTTGGATGGTTCCTTTGCCTTCGTAGAAGAAGACAACCTTGCCATCGACTTCTGCGCGATAACGCTTCTCGATCTTGGCTTTACCGTTATGATCGCTAGAAACGCTGAGGGGCGAGAAGTCCTCATCTTGCGAATAGCTTTGTAACGTCGGATACATCTTTTGGAAGTAAACGAGGGTTTCATCGGTCGGTTGTGGAGTCGGAGCAGTACCGTTATAACGGGCCAAATAATCCGTACGGGCAGCGGTTAAGCCGTCGCGAAGGAATTTTTGGGATTTGGTTCCGCCACTTACGATGTCGTTAGCATCGTTGAATTGCTTGGAGCCATCGACGATTCCTTGAGCATAGGAAACCGTGTTGGCGTCATATCCTGCGTCGCCGCCGGAAGTGACGTTGATGGCGATCGGTTTGAGTTGGGCGACGGTGGATTCGCTCACTTCTCCTTCAAAAGCGACCGTGAAGGTGACGTCGGTTTTAGCCGGCTTGCCGCAATTGACGGAATAGGCATAGCCCGTACGCTTTCCGCCTTCTTGCATCTCATAGACGCTTTCGATGGTAACTTTGGAGGCATCCCCCGTGAAGGAAGTCGGTTTGAAATCGGCAACTTCTACAAAGGTGGCGCCCGCTTTTAAAGATTGAATTTCTTTCGGGGCTTCGGTGGATTTATGCGCTTCCGCGTATTTTTTTGCCACAAGGTGAAGCCCGCCGATGAGTCCTGCAGAGCATACGCAGATGCAGCCGAGAACTAATGGAGATTTAACGTATTTGTTCATGCGATGGCTCCTTCCTTAAAGAGTAAGACGAGCACAACGAGCAAGATTCCAAACACGCCGATGATACCGGCGGAGATGAAATGGTGCTTCTTCCAGGTCGAAGAGGACCAAGAAGGATAATCGAGAACCGGGGCAATCATGTTGGCGAACAGGATCGAATAGGCGACCCCTTCCGTCTTCAACACGATACGGATGAGGACGGCCATGAACCCGCCGAAGATGCCGAATAGGACGCGGTTCGGCCCGCCCATCGGTCCGGTTACCGGGTCGGTGATCATGAAGACCGCGCCGAAGAGGATGCCGCCAGAGAGCAATTGATAGAGCAAGAAAGCTCCGCAATTGACCGTGGGGAGTTGGGTTTGGACCACAATTCCCGCCACAAGCATCAACACGGCGAAGGTTCCAAAATAGGAAACAAAGACGCGCCAATCGATGGTGCGGGTGATGAGAAGATAGGCAAGACCCACGAGGATTGCGACGTGGAAGCCTTCTCCTAAGGCGCCTGGAGCACGTCCTAAGAACATGCCGAGGAAGTCCGCGTTAGCAATGTTGGAATAGGTCGCTCCATAAGAAAGCGAGGTTCCGCCCGCCACGATGGACCCATCGATGAATCCGCCGGTGCCCGTGGTGGAAGAGGATAAGAATCCGCCCCAGAACAAGCGCACAACGACCATGCCGAGGGCCGCGGGGTTGAAGATGTTGTTGCCAAGCCCGCCGAAGACGAGTTTGCCAAGAACGATGCCGATGGCGGCACCGAAGATGACGATGACATAGCCCATGCCGTTGCCCCAGCTCATTTCGGTGGGGAGGCAAAGGCCATAAATCATGCCGGTAATGATCGAAGAGAGGATATTCTCGATCTTAAAGGCTTTGGGATCCTTCTTCGTGATAACGACGAAGAGGAATTCGCAAAGGAGGCAAGTGGCAATCGCAAGAGGGAAGATGCGAAGCGCAGCAAGCGGGGAGACGACCCAGGCCCAAATGGCCGTGGGGGCCAACGCGATGATCACGTTGAGCAGCATCCACATCAAATTGTCCTTTCTTTTGATGTGGGGCGCAGATTGTTTGACAAATTCCATAATGAAACGATCAAAGTTTTGCGATGATCTTTGCCCTCCTTACAAAATCGGTGACGGCGATGCCGGACGTGCAGGAATAGGAGCAAAGTCCACATTCGATGCAGTTGAGCGGGTTGAGCATTTTGATGCGGTCACGGTTCATGCTCTTGACGGCTTCCATGATGAGAACCGGTTGGAGATGAGTCGGGCAGCTATAAACGCAGGATCCGCAATGGATGCAGGGTTTTGCTTCCTTTTCTTTGGCGTTTTCGACGATGATCGAGGTCACGGTCTTGGTAGCGATAGCATCATCGCTAGGCAAAGCAGCGCCCATCATCGGTCCGCCAAGGATTAAAACCTTCGGCGATTCGTCTTTGTATCCGCCGGCAGCTTGGATCAAATCGGTGATCGGAGTGCCAACGCGGACTTCGAGGTTGACGGGCTTATTGATGCCGTCTCCCGCGACGGTGACATAGCGTTCATAAACGGGTTCGTCGTCGCCAAGGGCATACCAAACCCCAGCGCAGGTCATGGCATTCACATTGAAAATGCCGTAATCCGGGGGTAGCCCCTTCTTTCCGGGCGGGATGATCACTTTGCCATGGGTGGCTTCTTTAATCATCGCAATTTCCCAGCCTTGGGGATAATAGTTGCGCATCGGGTCGACGCTGATGCCGCTTCCCGGATAATCCTTGGCAATCTTTTCCTGAAGCTTGGCGATCAGTTCGCCGTGCTTCTTCTTGATGCAGATGCGCGCATCGCCGCAGTGGAAGAGATTTTGGAGGCAAAGGACGCCGCGAAGGACGTCGTCCGCTTTTTCATCCAACAAGCGATAATCCGCCGAGATGGAGGGCTCGCACTCAATCGCATTGATGAGGATCATGTCGATCTTTTTGCCCTTGGCGTATTGAAGTTTCACATACGTCGGGAAGGAAGATCCTCCAAGCCCCACGAGGCAGCGGTTCTTGAAGATTTCCACCGCGTCGTCAAAGGAGAGAGTCTTGATTTGCTCCATGGTACGAGGAGAGACGCTAGGATCCTTCTCGTCCTTAAAGTCATTTTCGACTTTGATGTAATTCACCATCTTGCCCGCGCGGTGATAGCGTTTTTCGAAGCCGACCACCGTTCCGCTTACCGTGGAATGGATGGGTTCTTCGAAAGAGGGGCCATGACGGAGTCCAACTTGTTGATGGAGATAGACGTGGTCGCCTTCTTTGACGGTGCATTCCGCCTTGGGGCAACGCGCGTTTTCCAACGCAAGGTAGACGAAGGGAGGCGGAGGCAAAACCACCGTTTCTCTTTCATCTGTCAGGCCGCCGATGTCTTTGATTTCTTTTGTTTTTGCAATCATAAGAAAATAAAAGCCTTTCTGCTTGACGGGGTTAATTATGCCACAAAAGGAGAGCAGTTGTACCTTATTTATATATAAATAAAGTTAAGTCTACTTAATGATAATGCGGATTTCGAGATCGCTTAAGGGGTAAGCAGAGCAGGCGTGGACGTAGCCAAAAGTCTTGTCGCTATAACGTCTGCCATCTCCTTTTTTCGGAACAAAAACAGAGCCGGAAAGGAGTTCGCAACGGCAAAATCCGCATTCGCCGCTGCGGCAATGGCTGTTAGAAGGAATGCCCGCTCTTTCTAAAGCAACCAAAATGGGCTCATTAGCTTTAGCGGGGATTTCGTCTTTATGGATTCCTCGATAGACAGTTAGCCGAAAGGACTTCTTCTCCTCGCCTTGGGGATAACCTTCTTCTTTGGCGATGTCTTTGGGAGAACCGAACGTTTCCATCCGAATTCGCTTGGTTGGAATATTTAAAGCCCTTAATTCCCGTTCGACGAATTCATACATCGCTTGGGGGCCACAGGCAAAATAGGAAACTTCGCCTTGGGAATAACGACGAATCTTCTCGCGGTCTAAAAATCCTTTTTCTCCTTCAAAATTGGAATCATTAGAAATAACGGGGACTAGGCGGAGGGAGCCGCAGACGCAATCCTCCAGTTCCCGCTTCAAAAGCATTTGCGGGGTGGAAGAACCATATAGAATCGTTAAGTCCATCTCCAAGGTTCCATGACGAATTTCTTTGGCCATGGACAAGAAGGGGGTGATGCCGCTTCCTCCCGCTAAAGCCACGACTTTTTTGCAATCTCTTAATGGTTCAAAGTAGAAAAACCCAAGAGGGAAAGTAGCGGAAAAATGGTCGCCGATAGAAACCGAATCGCAAAGAAATTTAGAAGCAAAGCCATCTTCTTTTCTTACCACGCAAATTGAAATATGGGGGTGCTCCTCCAAACGCGCTTCAAAGGGGGCGCTGCAAACGGAATAGGGTCTAGTAGTTAACGTGTCGCCAATTTTTAAGGCCAAAGAGACATACTGTCCCGCGTCAAATGGGGGAAGTTTCTTGCCGTCCGTCCTTTCGAAGGTCATCTTTTTGGCGTGCGGTTCTTCTTCGATCTTTGTCACGACCAAATCCAAATACTCGGGGTGGAGTTCGTTCGCTACTTCGGCGATGGGGTCCAAATATTTTTCAGAAGCCGACGCATTTTTAATCGCGTTCTTTCTTAATTTATTGACGCGGAAAAAGCCCGTGACGTCTTTCCAAAGGCCTTTGAATTTCATTGGGCGTCCTCCTTTTGCCACGTTTCAATCATTTTGGCGGCGATGCGGCCGTTATTGATGTTGACGGCCATCCCGTCTCCAGTCAGGGCATGAGCGGCTCCCCAAGTTAAGCCATGAATATAATGTTCTTTGGCATAGACTCCTTGACGGGAAACAATGGAATCCGACATGCTGTGGCGATATCCATATACCCCGCCTCGATAATCTTTCATGTAACGATAAACGCTCATCGGGGTTTCGATCACAATATCCAAAATATGGCCGAATATATCCGCGCCAATACGCCGTGAAACCGTCTCGATCATTTGCCTTGCGATTTCCCGCTTCACCTTGCGGTAAGAATCCGCGTCGACGTTAAAAAACGCTTCCGGGAGGGGCATGGCCGTAATGGCGAGAGACGTGGTTCCTTCCGGGACCCCATCGGGATTCGCGTAGTTCAGGCAAATGGTCGCCAAATAGTCCCAGTTTCCAAGTTGTTCTCCTTCTTCAAAGAAGCGATCACTATCCATGGGGGAGTCGCAGGAAAACACGGAATAATCGTGGATGTTATAGTCCTCGGGTTTCCCTTCTAAACGCAAAACGAGAGAGAACGTCGATACGTTCATCTTTCTAGAATTGACCAAGCGGAACGCATCCTTGGGCACCAGGCTTTTGGGTTCCGCCATTTTCTTATAAACCGTTTCCTGATAGGGGGCGGAAACGACGTATCGAGTGTGGATTTCATCTCCCCTCTTTGTACGGACTCCATAGACGGAGGGACGTTTGTCCTTTCGTTTCTCGTCGCGGATTAAAATCTTTTCCACTTCCTGGCCGTATTCGATTTGAACGCCAAGCTCCTCGCATTTTTTCGCCATGGCGCAGGCAAGTTCGTGGGAAAAGCCGCGAAGAACGTAGCCACCTCCCACCATATAATCCCCCATAAGAAAAGCATAGATTGCAAAAGGCATATCCGACATCGGGCCGCCCACATAAATCCAATAGGCGGATAAAATCTTTTGGACGGGGGTAGAGATTTGAAAGCAATCCAGTACTTCTTTCGCCGAATACCCCGCCGTCTTGGCTAGCCCTTCATGCTCCATCATCGTTTGGATTTTGCTAAGCGAATGGTCGTTAAAATAACGGGCGCTTTCATAAACCTTTTCGCACAGTTTCAAAAGCGCATCGGCTTTCTTCCCTTCGCCTGGATATTGCTTTTCGATTTCCTTGGCGCAGAGAAAGATGCCATCTTCGTCTTTTCCGGCATGAAGTGTGATATCGATGGAATCGGCGGGTGCGGACAGTCGATAGGCTTCCGGCACGCGGAGCCAGTTCAAATCCAAGCCATTTTCTTCTAGGTATTCCCGAATAAATAATGGGGCTTCTTTGGGCCCGATCGACATCATTTCGTGAAGAGTGGCTTCCATTTCCACGCCGCTTCGGACAAAGCTAGTCGCCACGCCTCCTGGGAGGTTATGACGTTCCAAAATCAAAACCTTGTTGCCGTGGCGGGCCAAATCCATGGCCGCGGACATGCCGGCCAAAGCCCCGCCGATGACGATAACGTCATAATGGGCCGCAAAAAACGTGGGATTCTTCATGAACAGGCATATTGTATCCGTTTTTCTTTTCCTGCAAATGAAAAACCCTCCTGAGATCAGAAGGGCTTTAAACTTAGGAATTTTTGACGTGTTCTTTGCGACGAGCAACGCGAAGTTTGTGATAACGTCTCTTGACCACGACTCCGCCCACGATGAAGGCGGCGGCGGCAAGAAGAATCACGGCGAAGACGATGACGCCCGCTAACGGCAAGTTGTTGGATTTGACATCCTGCCACATCGCAAGGACATAGCGGTTGTTTTCGCCATAGTCTTTCATGATCGCGAGCTTCGGAATCAATTCTTGGGGCGGATATTGCGCGTAGAACTGACGTCCGGCGATGCAAGTAGTATCGCCATCTGGCACTTCTTCCAGTTCATCGGTATAGAAGAGGCACGGATTATTTAGCGGCGTATCCATGGGGGAAGCCGGGAGATAGGAAGCCGGATTGAAGACGTAGGAGAGATCAACGACGCTCCACTCGTTTTCTTCTGCTAAAGCCGACCAAGAAACTTTTTCGCCATCGATAACGGCTCCATCGGCGACTTCGTCTCCGTCGTCGTCATAAGTTTCTTCGTAATCGCCGCGGAAGCGCGGGTCATACCATTCGCGGACCAAATCCAAGACGGTTTCTCCTCCGATGAAGGAGGTATAGCCGATCGTGTTCATGTTGGCAGCGGCGACTTGGGGGTTGCTCACGAAATCCAGGAAGTCATAGGCGGCAACTTGGGATTCGCCTTGGCAGTCCTTCGTCATCATCCAGGCGTCGAACCAGATGTTTCCGCCGGTGCGCGGAACCGAATAATAGATGTAAATCGGATTCCGGCCTTCTTCGGCCGTATCCATGGAGAAGACGGCATCCCCGCTCCAGGCGAGGTTCATGCCGATCATTCCCTTGACCATGTCTTCTTTGCCGGAGTCGACCTCGAAGCCAAAGATGTTTTCCTTGAGTTTCAAGAGGGTGTCTTTGACTTTCGAAACGGTCTCTTCGTCACAGCGGTTGAAGATTTCGGTCAATTTGGGGTTATAGGTATCAACGGCTTCTTGCCATTTGCCTTCCAGCAAATTGAAGTTTTCGTCGAAGCAATTCGAAGCTTCCAAATCCGCGATGATTTCCTCTTCGAAGAGTTCCATGATACCAACCGAATAGGTGTCGCGCATGGAATCTTTGACGGACATCTCGCCTTTGAAGCGAGTATCCCAGAGCGAGTTCCAGTGGTTCATGGCCCCCTTGACTTCATCTTCTTCCATCCCTTTGTCGGAAGCAACTTTGGCGGGATTATAGAGGATGCCGAGGGTTCCCCACATATAGCCGAGGGAATAATCCCCAACCGATTCTTTGACTCCATTCACTTCCGCGGTGATTTGGTCGAGTTGAGTCTTTAAATAAGGAGAAACGTTATCGCGATATTGAGGGACGCGATCCAAATCGATTTTTTGGAGCATGCCCATCATCATCATTTTTTGGACGGTGTAGTCGCTAGCGACGATCAAATCGTAGGTGGATTTCCCCGTTTTGAGGGAGGAAAGCATCGTTTCGTTCGTGTCGTAGGTGTCGTAAACCACCGTGACGGGCTTGCCGAGTTTGGCGGATTCGTATTCCTCAAATCCCGTCAAAACGTCGTCATAGGTGTGTTCGTTGCCGTCTTCGTCGACGAAATCGAATTCATCTTCGCCGATATAGTCTTCGCAGTTGAGAACCTTGATGACGATGCCTTCTTCTTGGGAAGAGCATCCGGAAAGGCAAGTTAACGCAAGAAGGCTCGAAGCCAGAGAGAAAACCAAGGATTTCTTTTTCATGAATTAGGCCCTTCCCTTTCTTTTCTTAAAGCCGCGTTTGGCCTTGATGGAACGATAGACCGTCACCGAGACAACAAGCAGCAAAACAAACAGGAAGATGAACGTCGTAAGAGCGCGCATCGCCGGAGGAATCGGGCCTTTTTTGATTTTGGCCTGAACCAAGGTCGATAGGGTTTCGATTGTTTTGTCTCCCGAAAGTAGTCCCGAACCTCGGGTGAAGGCGGTGACGATGAAGTCATCGAGGGACAAAGTGACGGAGAGCAAGAAGCCGCTAGCAATACCCGGCATGATTTCCGGGAGCGTGGCTTTTACTAACGCTTGGCGCGAGGTGCAGCCAAGGTCGAGGGCCGCTTCATAAAGGGCCGGATCCATCTGCTGGAGCTTCGGTTTAACGGAAAGATAAACGAAAGGGAGCGAGAGGATGACGTGGCCGGCAAGAAGGGTCCAGAAGCTGAAGATATTGGTGCCGCCGAAGATGTAATTCCCACAGAAAACGAAGAGAACCGTAAGGGACAAAGCGATGACGATTTCCGCGTTGACAACCGGAATCTGGGTGGTGTTTTCGATGATGCCCTTCCACACTTTCTTGGAATAGAAGGTGCCAATCGCGCCCATCGTTCCTAGGATCGTGGAAATCACACCGCTAGTTAGAGCTAAGATAATCGTGTTGCCAAGAGCAATGCCGATTTCCTCGTCGTGGAACAAGCGAGCATAAAGGTCGAAGCTGAATCCATTCCATTGTCCGATGACTTCGCTGTTGGTGAAACTCGAAGCAATGAGAACAAGGATGGGGACGTACATCAAAAGAAGGAAGAACCAAATGTAGCATTGGCCCCAAATTTTACGGGCCAAGGAGCGGTGCTTAATCTTCTTTTCGTTGCTTGTAACCGCCGAAGCTGCCGAGTTTACCATGCGCCCATCCTCCTTTCGCCATCGCCGCGGAATTTGCGGGTCAATAGCATCGATACGCCGATGAGAACCAACATGACGAAGGCCATAAACGAGCCTTCATTCCATTGGGATTGTGAGAAATTCAAGTAAATGATGTTGCCGAATAACGTCAATTTGCCTTCGCTTAAGGTATCGGAGATGACGTAGCTCGACATCGTCGGCATGAAGACCATCTCCGCGGCCGAGACAATGCCCGGGATCGATTGGGGAAGGATGCTGTGGACGAAGGTTTGGAAGGGGTTGGCCCCGAGGTCGCGAGCCGCTTCGATTTGGGAGCGGTCGAGTTTGATCATCGTCGTGTATAACGGCAGAATCGTAAACGGCAAATAGTTGTAGACGAGGCCGATCATCGTAGAAACATAGGGATGATCGCCGCCTTGGATGCCAATCCAGTTCAAGACGTCGCGGGTCGCCCCGGTGCGGAGAACGAAGTTGATCCACATCGGCATGACGAAGAGCATGACGAGAACGTAATTGGTGTTCACTTTCTTATCCGCGAGCAAGTAGGCTAAGGGATAGCCGATCAAAAGGCAGAGAATCGTATTGAGGATGCCAAGGAACAGGCTGACAACCAAGACGTTGACTTTCGTCGGCGAAGTGAAGAAGGAAACAAGAGCGCTCCAAGAGAAATGAAGGGTTTCGATTCCACTCGGATCGGTAGTGGTTTCCGTGAAGGCATAAACCAAGATGATGAAGATGGGGAAGACGACGAAGAGCAAAAGGAATAACGCGTAGGGGAAAGAAAGATATTCCCGCTTAAAGGCGAAGAAACCTTTAAAGCCGCGACGAGAGGTGGCTTCCATTTCACTCCTCCACGGCGAAGCTATCAAGAGCGCCTTTGAGGCGAATCTTGATGTCTTCCGGCTTCACGTCAATCGATACCAAATCGTTTTCGTTCCAGGAATAGGGGGAATCGGCGATGAAGTCTTGTTCATCTTCCGTGCGGACCAAATACTGATAATGGTCGCCAACCCAGACGAGGCTCACGATGCTGCCCTCTGCAGAACCGAGGCTCAAATCGTCAGAGAGGATGATTTTATCCAAGGGAATCGTCGCGACGACTTCCGCTTCGTTGGCGGCGAAGTTATAACGCTTCTGGGTAAGAGGGGAATAGACGGTTCCGTCTTCTTGGAGGATGCCTTTTTCCACGAGCTGTTCGACGTGGACCGGGAACGAGGCCTTACCGATGACCAAATTGTTATCGGAATCGATCCAAGCGTCGTCGTATTCGTTTTCCGCATAGGGGCGATGCATGACTTGGATATTCTCTTTCTCCACGCGGAGCGAAACGATTTCACCGACCGCGCGATCTTTGGTGTCCCGGCAGGCGATTTCGGATTTGCCGACGTGAACGATGTATTCATAATGGACGCCTTGGAAAATCTTGGAGGTGATGGTTCCATCGACCACTCCCGCTCCTTTTTCGCCCATCAAGAAGTCTTCGGGGCGAACCACGACGTGGACTTTCTCATTTAGCGGGAAGTCGTCGACGCAGTCCCAAACCTGTCCGATGAAACGGACTTTCTTGTTGCCGACAACCGTGCCGGCATAGATGTTGGATTCCCCGATGAAGTCTGCAACAAAAGCATTGACCGGTTCGTTGTAGATTTGTTCGGGGGTGCCACATTGTTGAATGACGCCATCTTTCATGACGATGATGCGATCGGACATCGTAAGGGCTTCTTCTTGGTCGTGGGTGACATAGAAGAAGGTGATGCCGAGTTTGCGGTGCATTTCTTTCAATTCGATTTGCATGTCTTTGCGCATCTTGTGGTCCAAGGCAGAAAGCGGCTCATCGAGGAGCAACACCTTCGGCTCGTTGACGATGGCACGGGCAATGGCAACGCGCTGCTGCTGGCCACCGGAAAGGGTGGAGACGTCGCGATCTTCCATTTCTTCGAGGTCGACGAGTTTCAAAGCGCGAGAAACCTTTTCGTCGATCGTCTTGGCGGAAAGGTGCTTCATTTTGACTTTTTGCACGCCGTTGGCGTCAAGGATCGGCTTGCCCGCTTTGTCCACTTGCGGCACGGCGATTTTCTTCATCTTGAGGCCAAAAGCCACGTTATCGTAAACGTCAAGATGTGGGAAAAGCGCGTAGTGCTGGAAGACGGTGTTGACCGGGCGCTTATAAGGCGGAAGAAGAGAAATGTCTTGGCCATTCAAAAGAATTTGGCCAGAGCTAGGAAGCTCAAAGCCCGCGATCATGCGCAGGGTCGTGGTCTTTCCGCAGCCGGACGGACCGAGAATTGTAATGAATTCTCCCCGTTTGACTTCCAAATTAAAGTCATCGACGACCGTCGTGCCGTCGAACTCCTTGCAGACGTGCCGCAAACTAATGATTGTTTCCTGTTCATCACCCATAAGAATCCCTCCCAAAGTTTCGGTTCCAAAAAAGAAAGATGTTACAGCGTGAAGACCCTGCGCTTAAGGCTAGGATTTTCAACGGCGAAAATAATGGGGGTAACGGACCAAAAAAGCAATAAAAATTTTTGCAATTTTTTTCGTGCAAAATTTTAAAAAAATAAAAATAGGCTTTTCTTCGGCATAATCGAAACTTTTCAACGATTTTTTTCTCCAAAATTTTTTACGTTTTTTTGCAAAAAATTATCGCAATTTTTTTCGGCTAGTTTACAATCACATATCATGAGCAAATTTAGCCAAATTTCTTTTCTAGGATTATCGCTTGTTTTTAGCCTTGTTTCTTGCAAGGGAAACGGGGGAGAAAAAATTCAAAAAACACCCCTGCTTTTTGGAACGAAAGAATTCGTTTCTCAAGAGGTGGATTCTTTGTCCCATATGAAAAAATTGGAGGACGAATCCGTCCTTCAAAAAATGATTGCGGGCAAAGACAATTTCGTTTTGATCGTCATGGGGAGAGGAGAAACCGGAAGCCATTCCACCTGCGGATGCTGGAACCGATTTCACGAACAAAACATCGTTTCCTTCCAACGCGAATTCAACTTCCTCTTTTACTATATATATAGCGATCAACTCACCTCCTCTTTGGGCCTTAGCCTCGGAGTGGAGAAAGCGACCATTGGAATCTTTAAAGACGGGGGGCTCGTCGCCCAGAATAATGACGCGGATGAAGTCTCTCCTTTCTATACTTCTTACGAGGTTTTTAAGACGTGGATGCTCAACCGAATCGAACTCCCCCGCGTCTTCTTTGTGAACAAGGAACAATTGGATTCCTTATATGCGGGGAGCCAGGAATTCACGATCTATTTCTCCCGTCAGCGTTGTGGGGATTGTTCCTATTTGCAGCGCGGCCTTTATTCCTCCTGGTACGAGTCCCATTTAACCGGGGTGCAGGATAGTTACATCATCGATTGCGATGCCCCGGGAATCGCTTCGATCGTGGATGAAGATGGTCAAGTCCATTATCGGGACGAAGATAGCGAATATGGCAAGGCCGCGGCGGAACAATATAACGCCTTCAAGGTCGAATATGGACTCGCCTATTCTTCTTACAATCCCGCGGGTTATAGCCAAGGCGTATTCCCAACAATCTTCCACGTCAATCCCGATGGGGTCAGTAAAACCGGAGACGTCATCGACGCGAGCGGGGTCTTCTTTAACGAAACAATCCAAGACGGCAAGGTCACGGAAAGTTATTTTGATGGAAGCCGGGACAATTTGGAGATCTTCTCCTACTTGAATAAGGTCGAAAAGAAAAACCTCGTGGGAGTAGAGACGTCCAATAACCACGAGGGATTAGAAGAATACGTAAAGCCCTTGCTTAACGCCTTGCTCGATTATTGCGTCGGGGAAGCCAAATAATTTTAAGCCTTTATGAAAACTGGGCCCGCGTTGGGGTCCGGTTTTTTACTTAGCAAGAAACTTAGGCTTTGACGTTGGCCCGAATAAATTCCGGAACGTCTTCGTAATCGATTCCTAATCCAAACGCGAGTTCCCCATATACGATGGGGGTAGCCTTAGCCACGAATTGGGAGTCCATGGAATTGAGGTGTCCATCCTTGAGTTTCCGTTGGAATGCCCCTTCTAGCAAGGGGGCCAAATCCTTCACGAGGCCGCTTTTTAGCGAAGCTTCATAAGCGGATTTCCGAACCTTGGAATCGCTGACGTAAATATAGGTGCGGGTCGAGGGCCATTCTTTGATTGCTTGAAGGGCCTCTTCTTTGCTCATCGGAGCCGCAAGAGAATCCGAGCGAGACAAAGGGACGCGAACGATCGTGGATTTCTCGTCGCCATACAAAGGACGAAGAACAAAATAGAGCATGCCTGAATCGTCACCGCTTAGGGGGGCTATTTCCTCCACGCGGCAAACACCACAATGGGTGTGAAAGACGTAATCACCGATTCCGATTTCCATTCTGGGACGTTCCTCCTTTTTTATTAACCAACAGCTATCAATATCCTGTTCATTATACCCCGAAAAACCGAAAAAAGATACCCTTCTAGGCGAAAATAACGAAAATTAACGCATAATCGTATGTTTATGGAAACTCTTTTCCTCAGGGTCTTTCAATAAGCCTAGAGGGGTCGTTTTTGAAACAAAAATAATCGTAACGTCTATTGACTAAAAAATTGCCGATGAAATGTTAGTTTTTTTGATAGGCTTTCACCTGCTCGATCAAATAATCGGCGAGTTCTTGCACGCCTTCGTCTTTTTTGGCGGAAACGGGGAAGAAAACGGCGTTCTTCTGCAAACGTAAAATTCTTTCTTTCGCTTTCTCCACATCAAAGTCGAAAACGATTTTCGTATCCATCTTCGTGAAAACAAAGACATCGCCCTTCGTGAACATAAGCGGATATTTCAACGGCTTATCATCGCCTTCGGGGATGGAAAGCAAAACCATCTTGAGAGTAGCTCCCGTATCGAATTCGGCGGGGCAAACGAGGTTGCCAATATTTTCTAGAATGACGAGGTCTAGTCCATCTCCACCGAGGCTTTCAAACCCTTCTTGGGTCATCTTGGCATCGAGGTGGCATTCTCCGGAAGTATGAAGTTGGATGGTTTTCACGCCCGTTTTGGCTTCGATGGTTTCTGCGTCTACCGTCGCATCCATGTCCGCTTCGATAACGCCAACACGGAGTTTTTCCTTTAACTTATTAATAAGGTTAACCAGAAGGGTGGTTTTTCCCGATCCCGGGCTCGACATCAAATTGATGAGGAACACTCCTTTCTCCTTTAATTCTTTGCGGAGTTCTTCTGCCCTCCGGTCATTGTTGGCCAAAACAGATTGCTTGACCCGAATCACGCGAACATCGCCCATGATTAATCTCCTTTTATTCCTTCATATATTAGAGGGTTTTAATCACAAAAGGTATGGGATTAGCATTTTTTCGAAAGCGTTTCACTGAACGGGAATCCTCTTTTCCATACCAATAATTTCGCGTAACTGTTTCTTTTTAAATAGTTGCGCTTAAAAATAGGTATAAATTTATCCAAAAATTAAAGATGGGAGTTTAAGCTTTGCTTCAAAAAATATCTTTAAGCGTAAAGCCGACTGAAATAATCCGTCATTTCTTCCGGGGTCAAGACGCAGCCTCCACTCACCCAATAACGGAGCAAAGACACAAAACTCTCCGTTAATTGGTGCGTTTGCATCTCTTCGGGAATACCCGGTTTATAAAAGGTATGGGATTTGACGCAGGCCGACATCAAAGGGAGAGAACGTTCCTTGAGATTCTCCAAGAAAATCGGAGCGCCAGACTGAGAAGATAAAATCGCCGATATCAAACTCTTCTCATCATAGAAATGATAGAAGATATGAGTGATGAGATGACGGTAATCGAAATGGGAGGACCCCGAAAAATCGTGATCCGCTTCTTTTTGCTGAGACGGGGAAAAGACATGGTCAAAAATCGTGGAGCAAACACCCAGCAAAACATCTTCTTTGCTTTTGAAATGACTATAGAAAGTCGAGCGGGAAATATGGGCGGTCGTTAGCAAGTCCGACACCGAAATATCTTGGTATTCCTTGTTTCCAAGTTCGAGGCGCAACGCCTCATAAACCGCGTTTAAGGTCTTCTCTTCTCGTTTATCCATGCCATTATTCTAAACAAGAGTTCGATATATTTCAATTAAGCGAACACTTTTCTTATATTTGTTTTCTTTTTACAGAACTATTTATTAAGTTTTGTTCTGTTTCTTTGTTTTTATGATAAGATACTCCGCATGGATACGTGGACGAACAACATCGTGCGAGAAAGGCGAAAGAGCCAAAGCAAAAAACTATTTGCTCTTCTTATCGCTTTGTTGATCCTTGTTGTTCTCTTTTTTATTTCCCTGGGCATCGGGTCTTCCGGAATCGGTTTTTTCTCTTCTTGGAAAGCCCTGTTTGGCAATGGCGAAGCGGGAACGATTCGCATCGTACGAGGAATTCGTCTCCCTCGAACCTTGGGAGCCATTGTTGTCGGGGCAGGATTGGCGTTAAGTGGCTTGCTCATGCAGTCATGCCTTCGAAACGGCCTCGCCTCTCCTTCCACGTTAGGTGTTTCCAATGCGGCAAGTTTTGGTGCGAATATTGCGATTTTCATTGCTTTTGGCACCACCCATAGTGGCCGCAACGATTTCCTCTACGTTTCCCAAAGCCCCTGGGTAACAAGCACATTCGCTTTGTTATTCTCGGCATTATGCCTTTTTTTGGTCATGGCCTTCTCTGCTTTTGCCCATTTTAAACCGACCAGCGTTTTGCTGATTGGGGTTTCCTTTTCTTCTTTATTTCAGGCTCTTACCACCTTGCTTCAGTTTTTCGCCGACGACGTTCAGCTTTCCAGCGTAACCAATTGGACCTTTGGTGATTTGGAGCGGCTAGATTTTGCTCAAAACGGGATTATCGGAGGGATTGCCCTATCTTGTTTAATCATTGCTTTCTTTTTCTCTTACCCGCTTAATGCGATGCAAGGGGGAGAGGATTTGGCCAAAAGCCTAGGGGTAAAGACCTCGGTGGTTCGTTTCATTCTTCTGTTTTTATCCTCCTTATTAACCGCGGTTTGCGTTTGCTTTTGTGGCATCATCGGATTTATCGGCATCATGGCTCCGCATATTTTGAAGAGGTTTGTAGGCAACGACATGCGTTTGTTGCTGCCCGCATCTTTTTTAGGCGGAGCAGGGCTGCTTCTAGTTTGTGACATCCTCACTCGTTTGATTGGCAGAGGAACTTCTCTTCCCGTAGGGGCCATCACAGCCTTGATTGGCGCCCCATTCTTCCTTTTCTTGCTCTTCTCGAAAAAGGAGAAAGCCCTATGAGTTTAGAAGCAAAGGGCCTCTCCTTCTTTTACGGCAAAAAAGCGATTCTTCAAAACGTTTCCTTTTCGCTTGAGCCTGGGACCGTCAATGCTTTATTAGGACAAAACGGGGCAGGGAAAAGCACTTTGTTTCATCTTCTTTCCGGTATTAAAAAGCCTAAAGAAGGGGAAATCATTTTAGAAGGAAAAGCATTGAAGGAGATGTCCCCCAAGGCGCGTGCTCAAAAAATAGCCACTCTTACCCAATCCTTTGAAGGTGGGGGGCTAACCGTTTTTGACTATTTGCTTTTAGGGCGCCTCCCTTATTTTTCTTGGAGTCCTTCCCCTTTGGACAAAGAAGCCGTCGTCCAAACTCTATTTGAAATGGGGATCGCCGAATATCGAGACCGTAACGTTGATGAGCTTAGTGGCGGAGAAAAGCAGCGAGTCGGCATTGCTAGAGCCATGGTGGGAAAGCCTCAAGTCCTTCTTTTGGACGAGCCAACCGCTTCCTTGGACGTGAAAGCCCGACTCGAATTCTTACAAAAAGTGAGAGAGATTGCCAATTCCGGCACCTGCGTCCTTTTGTGTCTTCATGATATCAACGAAGCCTATTCCGTCGCTGATCGTTTCCTGTTTCTAAAGGAAACTCATCTTGCTTATGACGTCGCCAAAAAGGATTTGAATGAAAAAATCCTCTCCGACATTTACGAGGCAGATGCCGCCTTTATTCAAAAAGAAGGCGGAACCTATATTGAATTTCAAAATAAGAAAGGGAGAAATCCATGAAAAAACCATCCACCTTGTTCCTCCTTTCCGCAGCCTTATTGGCCTCCTGCGGAAACGGAGACAACCCCAACAATTCGAAAACGGAGCCGTCCAAAACCGAACCATCGACTTCCGAATCCACCCCTATCGTCAAGCCAGTCGAAGTGACGGATGGCATTGGGAGGAAAGTGACCGTTGACCCCGCTTCCATCCAGAAAATCATTTGTGTCGGAGCCGGCGCCCTCCGTTATTATTCCTATTTAGAAAGCGGCAAGGGGCGTTTAGTGGGCATCGAAGATATCGATAACCTTTCAAAGCGCGGTGCTTCCGCTCCCTTTAGTGGCGTTGCTCGCCCTTATTTTGACGCCAACGCAAGCGAATGGGCCGATTTGCCGACCTGTGGCGAAGGCGGGCCCATGCATCAGAAACCGGAGCTTGAAAAGATTGTTACCTGCGCCCCCGATTTAATCATCAGCGACTACGAAACCAACGAACAAGCGGATCAAATGGAAAAGAAAAGCGGCGCCAAAGTCTTTACCGTTAAATATGGCCAAAAAGGCGCTTTTGACGATACTTTTGCCGCAACCTTAACTAACCTAGGAAAATTGCTTGGCAAAGAAGATCGGAGCCAAGTAATTTTGAATTGCATCAAAACCGCGAAAGAAGATATCTCCAAACACGTGGAAAACGTGACCGAAAAGCCAAAAGTCTATCTGGGTGGAGTCGGCAACTGGGGCCAAAAAGACTATCTATCCACCAACCCAACCGACCCCTCTTTCGCCGTGGCAGGAATCACCAACGTTTTAGCAGACCAAGGGCTTGCGGCTTCGGGGGTCCAAAGCATTGAAAAAGAAAAATTTGCCGCTGTGAGCGGCAATATCGACGTCATGATTTTAGATGCCGCGGGCATGGCCAAAACCATTGGATTATTCAAAGAAGACAAAACCATCTTTGATGGAGTGAAGGCCGTGGAAAATGGCGAAGTCTATCTTCAACTTCCTTATAACGCCTACTACCAAAACATCGAAATCCATCTAATCAACACCTATTTCGTCGCCTCTAGCGTTTATCCTGCCGCTTTTGCCGGATTTGATATCACCGCAAAAGCCGACGAGATTTTGGAAGTCTTCACCGGCAAGAAAATTTATGCCGAGCTCGCCGCGATGAATGGCCAATACGGCGGATACCAAAAGATTTCCGACCTTCGCGCATTCTTGACGGAGAAAGCTCAATGATCTCCTCCATGCAGGAATTTTTTGATATCCAAAGTTCTTCTTGGGACGACAAAGAAAGGGCGACCGCCTCTTCTTTGCGTCTGCTTCTAAAAGATATCCCCATCCAAAAAAGGGACAAGGTTCTTGATCTTGCCTGCGGGACGGGAATCCTCACCCCATACCTCTACGAAAAGACGGAATGTGACGTTTTGGGATTAGACTTGTCCCCCAAGATGATTGAAAAAGCGAAAGAAAAATATCAGGATAACCCGCATCTTCATTTTGAATCCGGAGACTTCCTGCATTTTGAAGGCGAAGGATTCGATTGGATTGTGGTCTTCAACGCTTACCCCCATTTTTTAGACGTCGAGGGTTTCGTTCAACAAGCCCATCGCGTTTTAAAGCCAAAGGGGCACCTGCTCGTTCTTCATAATCTGTCCCGTTTTGAACTCATGGCCGCCCACGTCGGAAAGGCCCACCCCTATTCTCGCGACCTCGATTCCGCGGTCGAAGAAGGGCGAAAATGGGGTCAAAACTTCAAAATTTTAGATGCAAAAGAAGACGAACACCTCTTTCTCTTATTAGGCGAAAAGGCCTGAAAACGCATCCACGTACCCTTTCAATTTGGACTCTCCCATTCGGAGAGTCTTTTTCTCACGTATACGCATACGAAGTAGAGTGACTTTGGCTTTGCCCTTTCTAAAATGGTAATGGTAAAAAAGTATGGAACAAGTTCAAGAAGCCCAACGTTTTGACCCCAAGTGCTTTCGGGCGCCGACCATGGTTCTTCTTTCTTGCTTCCTTGGTTTAGTGGCAGGGCTAAAACTCCACGATACGTTAAAACCCGTTTTATCCATCACAGACGGCGACGCATCTAAATATGAAGCCGACATGGACGCGATCATGGCCAAATATCAAAAGGTCAAAAAGTCGGGCGGTGATTTTTTCGCCAAGATGGCGCCCTACGAAATCGTCAATGCCGCCTATGGGATTTATGCCCAAAAAGAAACTTCCTATTCCGTGTCCGTTGGTTCTTCTAACGCGATGGGTTTGGTTGATCAGCGAATCGAATCCACCCAGATGCGCGACGGAGACCGTTATTTTGAAGAATCCAATTCCTCCTCTTCTTTCGTCGCTTTGTATAATCGGATGTATCAAGAAGGGGATCAAACCACCAAATACTGGGGATCCACGCCCAATTACGGATCCAACAAACCCGTGAAGGTGGATAACAAGACCTACAAGGAAGAAATGGGGCGAAACGTCAGCGACGGACTTGTTTATATCGTTTCCGATCTAACCGAAAGCAAAGAAAACTTGTCTGGGGAAGGGCTAACAAAAGTCCAGAAAAACCAAGACGGAACCTATACGATTGACATGGAAGTCGATCCCTTGACCTCCACCCTTCGATACGTCCGTCAAATGAAGACAATTTCAAACCTTAAGGCTCCTCCCAACTTCTCTTATGTTCATTTGCGGTGGAACTTCACTTCCGACTTAACATTGAAATGGTTCCAAAGCAAAGAAAAATATCAAGCCACCTTGTCTAGCGGAATTGGAAGCGCCTGTGCGGGAACGATGACAACCGTCTACTTCCCTTCTCTTCCAGAAGGGGGCATTCCAGAACCAAGCGGAGCCTTGCCAGAATATCCGAAAACGGAGGCAGCGCTTCTAAAACAAATCGAGAAATAACATTCAATTAGGGGAATCCAATCATGAAAAAGAACAACAACAAAAAACAAAGCCATAAGCAGACCTTGCTATGGGGATTAACGTGCTTAACGACCTTCGGGGTCACAGCCGCGGGCGTCTTCTTCTTATTACCGCAACAAACGATCACTAATCATCTTTCAAGTTCTAACGGCGGGGGAGACCAAAAAGTCACGCCATCGGAAAAATTCGTCAATAATCTTCTCGAATCCGCTACCAGCGGTTTAAGTTTATCCATCAACACCTTGGATTTATCCATTCCTGGCGCGGTAAAAAGCTCGCTCCCCCAAGAAGATGGCAGCGTCACGAACACCTATTACGACAATCGTATTTCCACGATTCCGGGAAAACCGGCGGGAATCAAACTCGCGTTGAATTCGCTTTCTCTTTCTGGGATTAACCTTTCCGCGGAATTGCCACTAGCCTATAACGGCTTGCAACGTCAGTTGAACCTTGGCTTGCTTGGAGATGGGGAAACGGAGAAAAACCTCTATTTCAACATCGCGGATATCGATGGCAACGAACACGACTGGGACGCGGGGTACCAGGTTTCCGTTTTGCGGGAAGTTGATACTTCCATTGCCGATCCGATTACCGGCGGCAATCCCTCCTATGAATACGGCCGCTTGGATTTTGTCCTTCACGACATCATCGAAATCTTGACCAAGGGCGGAATCAACATCGATACCTATGGCAAGATTGGCGGGACCAATAGCGAAGATTCTACTAGCGATTCTTCTTCCAGCAGCTTCGACACCGATGCCATGATGGATGCCTTAAGCCAAATGAAAGAAGGCAAAGATGCTTCGGGGAAACCTTATTTCACCTTGGATTTGCCATTGGGAAACATGACCTATTCCATTGGTTTCGGCGGGGACGAGAATTATTCCTTAACCCATATCGATATGCCGGCAGTCCAAAACGGAAAGCAGGGACGTCAACAGCTTTTAGAAGGCAAAGATTGGACCATTCAGCTTTCTGCGGATGTTACCACCAAAGCCAGCACCGGCGAATTCGATTGGACGGTTCCGGCAGCTTGGAAAGCCTATCCCAAATTAGACGATTCTTTGGAACTTTATCGCCGCATTGCTTCTTATGTGGCTACTCCAAAATTCGGCGTCAGTTTGGACGTTGATATGGAGCATCACGTCAAAGGAGAAGCAGGGACGTATACGACTTTTGGCAAAAAAGAAGTCCACGAAAAAGCAAATTTACACGTAGGCGGCAACGTCGATTTGTCTTGGAAATTAACCGACGGTGCGATTAAAGGCGTCGACTTCAATCGTGCGGACGCTTCCCTTTCTTTCACCCATTTCGATGGGAACGGCACGAAGAAAGGCAGCCAAACCTTAAGCGCTCTTATTCAAAATACCGATTCCGATAGTAGCGGAGCCTATTTGAATTTCGGGGATGCCTTAAAAGCGCGCACCACCAAAACCACTCTCGATGAGCTCATGGGCAAATTCAAGAGCGAAACCACAGCCGACCCCACCAATCCAGAGGGAAGCGTTGAGGAGAAAAAGACCGACGAGCAATTGAACCAGGTGATTTCGACGCTCGACAAAGTTTTGAAAGTTCTCCAAGGGGAATCCGATTACCAAAAACCGACTTTGCTAACCAATTTAGAGCAAAAACATTACGAAGATGTCGTCGATATGATCGATAACGTCACGATCGCGGATAATCTCATTTCCCTGGAACTCAATTTGAAGCCCCTTGGATTTAACGAAGCCAAAATCGTTGTCGCATTACGCGGGGACGCTACTTCTAGCCTTGCTAAAATCGAAATCAAAAACCTCGTTTTGCAGACGCTTACGTTGAACGTCGCCTTAGAAACCCCCGAATTCCAAGAACCCATCATCAGCGAGGATATGATTTCCTGGGACGAATTGACCCACCTCCCCACCGTCGTCGACCAAATCAAACCGATGGTAGAAGACAAAAAGCTTGGCATCGAATTGCAGGGCAACATTAATTATCTCGGCACCCAAGACGTCTATAAGGATGCGAATAAAACCCAAGGACTCGATTTAAACGGCCGCGTCGCGTTGGACTTTGGCGGCGGCAAAGGAAACGTCGAAGGCGATGAAACGGTGAATCCTGCCAAAATCAAAGGAACCGTGGCGTTAAATCTCACCGAACGTGGTGCTTCTTATTACCAAGATCACCATCTTGCAATCGATTTGGACAACCAGGGTGAAGCCTTGTTCAGCGCCGATAACGTCGCCTATTTCCATTACGACTCCAAAAACGACCCTTCCGTCATGAAAAACGAAGTGAAAGTGGCTGCAGAAAACCGCAAAGACCCGACTTCTTCTACTGGCATCAACGGTCAAATCGGAACTCAGGGACTCGATGGAGTCATCGACACGGTCAAAGACTTGGTCTCCAACTCCGACGATCGCTTCTCCCGCATCAGTCGACTCTTCTCTAGCGGCGCTGAAGCGAGCTTAATGAACGATATTTCTAGTGGCAATTATTTTGCCATCGCCGATTATTCGTTCTTAAATTCGTCTTCTTTTACCTCCAACAAAGCCCAATTTGACTTAAATGGCAGCGCCTTTGGGATGGATGGTTCCATCACCTTAGCCTTGAATTTCAATGACGACAAGACACTGAAAAACATTCAGGTGGAAACCCTTAGCGGAGAAGAAGGCAAGCAAACTAGTGTTGACCTTCGTATCGCTTTAGCGGATTTAGCCCCAGATGAAACCTTTGCTTCCTTAGGCGAAGAAAAGAAGAATTACGACGATTATTCTGGACTATATTCCCTTATCGATTACGCCGCCGAAACGACCGTCCTCGGATTAAAAGAAGGAGAGGGGGTATCGACTTACGACCTTCAAGGAACCGTTGGGCTTCAACTTGGCGATTATGAAACCAAACTCGCTCAAGCGAATATGGCGATGTCGGTAGAAGGTGCGCGCATCAAGGTGGCGGGATCGTTAAACAACATCCCCACTATCCGCGGTTTGAACGCTCCGGATAACGACCTCTACTTCCGTCCGCTTGAACTCGGCGGATCGCGCGATGCTTCCTTCTATTATTATTCGGATGGACGCGAAGATGCAGAAGGCAACTTAACCACCGAGATGCTATTAACCCGCGATTCGGATTACGGCAAGCTTGCTAACGTCCGCGATTCGGTGAAACTAAACAAAGAAGGCGCCTTTAAAGACGATGCCTTGAATTACATCCTCCAATACGTTCTCGGCGTCAATGAATCCTATTTTGAAAATAATGGCGAAGAGACTTCTTCTTCCGGACTTGCCAATGCCCTCCATTTTGAAGACCTTTACAAAGGATTCTCTAAGAGTGTTTCTTCCGACGGAAATAGCGTCACGTATACCCTGAAATTGAACCTCAATGGTTTATTGGGCGTTGATATCCTCGATGACATCAGCCTCGTCATTGGCGGAGGAACCTTCCTCGCCCAAGACGGCCAAACCAAAGTTCATGCGTTAAATTCGTTGCACGCGGATTGTGGCGTGAGCTTCCACGCGGAAAATACCGGCAACCGCCTCTCCTTGGCTAAAGCCAACATCGACTTGGCCCTCGCCAACCTCGATAACGGCGTCTATTCCAATGGATGGGATTCCGTTAGCGAAGCCTATTCCACGAACTTCCTCTCCTTCAATGGAGACGAATACCAAGCCGTTGGCATCTATGCAGAACCCACCGATAAAGAAGGTGGAAAAGCATGGAGACACGGCGTAGACGAAGCTAACAAAGGGCATCGGAACTACTACCTTTCCAAATAACGCGTTCCTTAACTTCCAAAGGGCGGCCAGATGCCGTCCTTTTTTTGCTAGTTCATCCTTACGAATTCTTTGCAAATTCGACGATGCGTCCCCCGTATAATGGCATTATTGAGGTGAACAAAATGAAATATAAAACCGTTGCATTAGCCTACGGACCCTAGGCGGAAAAGATGGCGATCTAAATCCAAAATACCGTCAACGAGTTTGCCAAAAAGGGCTGGAAAGTCGTATCCTGGTTCATCACTCCTAGTGCTCACGCGATTCCTTTTTCGGAAAAGTCACACCCGAATAAGTCTTTATTTTTTCTCTCCATTTTGACGAAAGGGGCGAGGAAACGTACAATTGGTGCATGGAAAATCTCGCCGCAACGATTGGAAAGAACATTTCTTCTCTCCGAAAAGCCAAGGGTTTGACGCAGTTAGAACTCGCTTCCGAAATTCATTATAGCGATAAATCCATCTCCAAATGGGAGCTTGGATACACGTGCCCTAGCATTGATATTTTGATGGACTTCGCCTCTTATTTTGGGGTGAGCGTTGATTATTTAACCCAAGAGCACGAACCGGAAAGCGCGGACAAAATCGTTAATGCCACTGAAAAGAAAGACCCTCAAGCGATTAACAAGGCCTTAATTGTTGCGATGACCGCCATGTTTGTTGTTCTAGTAGCCGTCTCTATTTTCTTAAGCGAATATTATTTCCGGAACATGCGGTCTCTAGAATTATTCGCCGTCTTCCTTTGGATGATTCCCATTTCCCTTTTCTTAATCGCCATTGAAACCCGGCGTTTCTACCATAACAAAGTAGCTACCTTCGTCGTGGTCAGCTCTTTCTTATGGAGTCTTTTGCTTTGTTTCTGTTTCCATTTCGCTTTCTTTAGCCCCCAAAAAGAACAGCTTTGGTTCATTTTGATTGTTGGGGTGCCGCTACAAGTTATCCTTGCTTTGCTTTTCTCTTGGAGGAGAAAGCCGAAAACGGAGACGGCAGCTTCCAAGGAAGTTTCGAAAGAAATTCCTGCAGAAACTCCAGAAAAATAACCGATGGCATCGAGACTCTCCGATTTGGAGAGTCTTTTTCTTTCTTCCATATTTTCGAAATAGAGTGATGTTGAACCCCTTATGCATATAATGCATATTGGTCTTTTGTAGGCCCTACTTAGCAAGAAATGAAACCTTTTCAGAAAACATTCTTATCTAGTTCCCTAGGCTTAGCCTTGCTTCTTTCTTGCTCACCTTTTACCACTAGTGTCAAGGCGGAAAAGCCTTTTGATGGAGGAAATAGCGGCGATTCCAATTCCTTGCAGATTGAGGTTAGGGATCGTTTTCTCACCAGTTTTACTTCTTCTTTTCATGATGGGATAAGCCTGCACGTGGAAGAAGGAAGCGCCTTCACCTTGGATAAAGCGGCGGGAGATTCCGCCAACGTCATCGATTTTTCTGGCGTTTCCCTTGATTTTGCCTTAGACGCCCCATCACTCCATCACCTTAAGTTGGCCATGGATGCGCCCGTTAGTTACAATGGCAAGAAAGTGAACCTTGGGTTATTCTTAGCCTCTGATTTATTCCTTTTGGATTTGGATTTAAGCCGAAACGAAAGTGAAAATAGCCGCCTCCGTTACCAAATGGACCTCAAGGAAACCATTTTTGACGGGAGCAACGGGAACGACGTTTCCTACGATTCCGAATTGAATGGATACGCCTGTTATCAATATGGCGATTTGTCCTGGATCATTGAAGAATTGATGGACCTCCTTAAAAGCTCCGATTCAGAAGGGTCTTCTGGTTCTTCTTCTTCGTTTAACATCGATTGGTCCGTGGTTTTAGATTCGTTAAACCACGTGCAAGAAACTTCCATCGATGGCCTCCCCTATTTTACTTGGAACCTTCAATTAGCCGAAGGGGAAACCTATTATCCCATTGGGTTGCGTTCTTCTTCCTCTTATTCTTTTTCCGGAATCGATTTGCCAGCAAGAAGCAGCAACATTTCTTCCTTAACTTTTGGCACGGGCAATTTGATGCACCTCTCCGCATCTTTCTCCTTAGAAAACAAGCCGGAAGCTAAGAATTGGGCGATTCCGGAGGACGTCGGTTCTTATCAAAAACTAAGTGATTCCACCGCCCTCTTCAAAAAGATGGGCCACCTCATCAAAAATCGCAAGTTTGGGGTGGATGGCAATTTGGTACTAAGCCACGACGAAGACGAAATCCCCTCCACGTCCACTTCCTTTGGTCATGACGCGGTCCACGAAACCTTGGAATTAGGACTATCCGCGGATTTGGAATTCAACGGCTCGGCTCTGCAAGAAATTGGCGCGGATATCAGCCTTGCCACCGCCAAAGAAGAAACGAAACGAGAAAATCATATTGGCCTTCACCTTTATGGCAACGAAGGAGCTAACGCGAATGCCGTCTTTTTCTCTTTAAACGACGCTTTAAAGGCCAAAACAACCAAACCGGTTTTAGATGCTCTTGTCTCCCGTTTCGATGAAGTCTTCAAAGGCAATGGCGAATCTAACGATGAGGAGGGCTTGTTATCCGGACTCCTTCAAACTACTGGAGCCATTGGCGAAGCCGTAGACGCTTTCGAAGCCGGAGCATTAAATCAGGGTCTCCAGGCGGGGCGTTATGACTTTATCCTCGACGCGATTTCTCATCTGGAAACGGAAGCGAATCAAGTGCGGATCGGACTAGATTTCAGCAAACTCGGTTTTGCATCAGGCTCGGCGGACATCCTTTTAAGCTCAGGGGAGTCTGTTGCGGAAATCACTTTATCGAACTTGGCCCTTGGGCCCTTCTCCATCGAATCGGGTTCTTTGAAAGTCCGTGATTTTGCGATGGACGATATCCAAAACCCCGAATCGTATGACTTGTGGGACCATCTCCCCTCGATTTCAGACCAAATCGGCCAGATTGCAAGAACCAATAAAGCCACCTTCTCCTTATCCGGCTATTTATTGAAGCTCGGAACTACTACCGTAGCCGACCATTCGTCCTATAACCGCCCCGAAGAAGGGTTTGTCTTCTCAGGCTCCTTTGCCTTTGATTTAGAACAAAAGCGTGGGGCAGGTAAAGCCACTTTCACCGACCGTCAGACCAAATACATCAACGACCATAACATCGATATCGAAGTAACGGGTCCTAGCAAAATCGACGCAGCGACGAATCTTGATATCAACAAAATGATCTTCCGTTACGACTCCAAGAACGCGAATAGCCAAAAAGACGAAAACCGCAAGGACCCCGATAGCAAAAACGGAATGCAGGGCTATTTCACCATCCATTCCCTCAATGACATCCTCTCGCTGGTCATGGATTTTCTCCAAAGCGACGATCCGCGTTTTGAACGCTTGATGAACGCCTTCTCCAGCGCATCCACCGAATCCTTGCTTGGCAAAATCGGAAACGGGCTTTATTTTGACGCCTTAACCAGCCCCTTGTTGGAATCTAGCTTTTCTTCTTCCAACCAAATGGCTTTGACCTTCCCCACCTCTTTATTCGGAACCCATTCCCCTTTGGTATTAACTTTGGGTTTTGGAGATAAAATCGCCGGTCAAGAAGGGGCAGGACCCCTTACGTCTTTACGAATCCAAACTCAAATGGGGGAGGAAGGCT
This sequence comes from uncultured Bacilli bacterium, assembly GCA_934700895.1. Taxonomy (GTDB): domain Bacteria; phylum Bacillota_I; class Bacilli_A; order RFN20; family CAG-826; genus Alloenteromonas. Next base: position 299,561 of record CAKUXV010000001.1, on the reverse strand, counting down.
CCCTGAAGGAGATGGATATCACGATCGGCATCACTTCCCTTGATGCGACAGAAGAAGACCTCCACCACTTCTCTTCTACGGAGGGATTCGTCGACTATTCTTCCATCTCTAGCCTTGCCGCTTATATCATCGACACCGCTTCGCTTGGAATCACTCCGAATAACAAAGTTACCACCTATCACCTCACCCTTTCCGCATCGATTCTCAATACCAAATTAAACGGAGACGTCTATGTGCGTGTCGACGGGGCAAGTGTCACCCTCTATATCAAGACCCATATCGATAAATTTACCGGGGTCACCAACGCGGAAACCTACGCGGAATGTTATTACCATGGCTCAGGAAATGATCCAGAAGGCAGCGTCTTGGTTCGCCGTGCCACCAAAGAAGGCGGATTCCTTGGCATCGGGGCCAAATGGAAGCAAGACCAAAAGAAAGTCAAAGGGAAAGACTTTGGGGCCAATATGCTTCTTTGGATTATGTCCTACATGCTCAATATGTCGGATTCGATTGTCGGCAGCATCGAAAATTCCGATACTTCCGGCGCGGCCATTCACCCCGAAGACGTCTTGCTTTCTTATTCTGGGCCTAGTGAAGCTACGCCAACCGATACCCCCAAATTCTCCTTGGGAATCGACTTAGGCAAAATCACCCAGTCGAGTGTTGGCATGAAAATCAGCGCGGACATCGTTGGCGATTATGTCGACATCGACTCCAAACGCATGAAAACCCTCTCTACGGCCTCTGGAAAGCTCGCGATCAATGTCTTGATTACTTTAAACATCAACTTCTCTTTGGCCTTGGAAAACGTCCAAAATCACGTTTATCGCCTATGTTGGGATGATTCCTCCAGTTATCGAAACGGCAGCAATGACGTTTCGGGAACGGTCTCTTCCATCTACGAATCCATGTTGGGCAAAGAAGGAGAGTCCGAATTCACCTATTCGGATAACTTCAATTCCATTGCCACTTGGTCAGTAAAGCCGTAATTTTTCCTTGTCTTATTTGTTTTTTCTTTGGTGTGCCGAGGATGAAATTCCCCCTTAACTAGCCTAGAATACCTCCGAAAGGAGTTTGTTTTATGGACCAACAACAAACACAGTGGGATTTAAGCGTCTTCTATCCCAACGAAGAAGCGTTTTTATCCGACATTGAAAAATTGAAAAGCTTCGTTCCCGAAGTAAAAAAATTCCAAGGGAAAATCGCATCGGAAGAGGGATTAGCGGGCTACCTAACCCTAGACAAGAAATTCACCCTTACCTACATCAATCTCGCCTTCTTCGCTTCCATGCGTGCCGACCGCGATCGGAGAAACGTTGAGAACACAAGCGACGAAAGCAAAGTTGAACTCGCCGTTCAATCCTATATCGCCGAAGCCTCCTATTTTGAACCGGAGTTGCTTGCTTACGGGCAGGATAACGTCAATGCGTTCTTCGCCAAGCACCCCGAATTCAACGAATATTCTTTCTCCTTTGAGAAATTATTTCGCGGACAAAGACACGTTCTCGATGCCGAAAAGGAAAAATTGCTTTCCTGCTATGCCCCGCTTCATGGGGAGGGCGGAAACCTCTATTCCCTTCTAACCGTCGCCGACTACAAGCCCAAAGAAGTGATCTTGTCGGATGGAAGCAAGAAGGAAATCAATCTTTCAAACTGGACGAGCTTAATCGCCGAAACCAAGAAACCCGAAGACCGTCAAGCCATCTTCGAATGCCTCTATTCTTGGTATGATGAGCACAAAAACACTTATGGCGAAATCTATAATTCCGTCCTCCAGGATCAACTCGCCATTCAAAAAAGTCGTGGTTATGAATCGATTCTAGAAGAGCATCTCTTCAACAATGCCATTCCGACTTCCGTCTTCCACAGTTTAATTGATGTCGCTTCCAGCGAAAAAGGCAGCGCTCCTTTAAAGAAATATTACGAGCTCCGCAGAAAATACCTCGGGCTTGAAAAGCACCGCTCCTACGACCGCTTCCTCCAACTCGCAAAATCCAACAAGAAATACACCTACGAAGAAGCCAAAGACCTCTTCTTCGCTTCCTTAAAGGATTTCCCGGTTGATTTCCAAAACAAAGCCAAAGAGGTTTTACGCCCTGGATACGTCGACGTCTATCCTTCTTTAGGAAAACGGACGGGCGCTTATTCTAACGGCGGATACGACCACCACCCCTTCATTCTTTTGAATTTCCAAGGCGAGCTTGATGACGTTTTCACCCTTGCCCACGAATCCGGCCACTCCATACACACGCTTTATAGCGAAGAATCGCAGCCGACTTTGAAGCAGGATTACACAATCTTCGTCGCTGAAATCGCCTCGACCTTCAATGAGCATAACCTCCTTGATTATCTCCTTGCTTCCGGCACATTGTCTCACGAAGACCGCATCGCCTTGCTCCAAAAGGCCATCGATGAAATCTGCTCCACCTTCTATCGCCAAACCCTATTTGGCCATTACGAATACGAAGCCAGCTTGTTGGCGGAAAAAGGCGAACCGATCAATTATCAAGTTCTCTCCTCCATCATGACGCGCCTATATAAGCAATATTACGGCATCGACATTGAGGAAGAAAAACTCAAACCCTTGGTCTGGGCTTATATCCCCCACCTCTTCTACACCCCCTTCTACGTTTATCAATACGCGACGAGTTTCACCTCTTCCATGTTGATTTACGAAAAAGTCAAAGCCAAAGAGCCAGAAGCCTTCACTTCTTATGTGAATTTGCTTCGCAGCGGCGGCAGCGACTTCCCCATCGAGCAAGTCAAGAAGGCCGGCGTTGATTTGACCTCGAAGGAACCCTTCGAAGCCGTCGTGTCGCGCATGAGCGAACTCGTCGACCTCCTCGAAAAGGAATTGGAAGCCAAATAAAGCGGCATAAGAACCCTGAGAAGGACAAAGAATTCTTCCCAGGGCCATTGAAGCCGCGCTTCTCTGCCCTATACTAAATAGTGTACTTGGGTGTGCCGGTTAATTTAACGGGCACACTTTTTTCGTTCACTTTCGCTTCGAGCGAAGGTCCTTGAGGAGAAGCAACAATAAATCGAGAAGCGCCAAAATGGCGATAATCTTGTCGAGCATGGCTTCGCACCCTTTCCGGGCGTTGCGCGACGTTTTTGGGATGATGCTCCATAAAGAGTCCTCCCACACCTTACTTAGAACGATTTTTTGGAAATTTTGTCGCAAAAAATTTTCGTAAATGAAAATAAATTCCTAACCGTCGAAAGAAAACGGACAAAAATTTACATTTAAAAAGAACCGATTTGGAGGTCGGTTCTTAATTTATTTCACGAAATACATCACGCTTTTTGTTGCGCCCGTTGAGGAGATTTTCCCTTCATCCATCAACTTTTGAAGGATTCTACGCGTGGTAGAGGTGGATGCCCCCAACGCTTTTTCTATTTCTAAGCGGGCGTGGGGTAAATGATCCGACAAAAGGGAACAAACGGTGTTTTCACGTTCCGAATCGATATAGGAGGCCACGTCATCTTTCACCGTATTCACGGGAGTTCCCCGATTTGGCAAAATGAATTTAAAGGCGCCGGAGGTGATGATGATTTCTGGTTTTCGGCGAGAACCTCATAGGACGACATGATTTTATTGATGCCGGTCCCATAAGCTTCGATTAAGTCCATTCGATAGAAAATATTGGCAAGTTTCTTATTACGACAATAAGACACCCCTAGCATGATGTCGTCGTAAGACACGCCTCCAGCTAACCCTCCGACAGAAAGCAATTCAATGCGATTGGAATAAACGCTTAAAAGTGTGCTGGCCAGAACGGAATAGTCACGATGGACAATGGCGTTCAATAATGCTTCCCGAATGGCCGTTTCGGGATAATCGCGGTGATCCGTACGATGAAGGCCTTTGAATGTAGCCACATTTTGATTTCGCATATCCAAATAAGCGTAGGCGTCATCTAGCTGCTTAAGCAACGAACCGGTAAATTCACGCCGATCTTGGAATTTCTCCTGATTCACCCCGCCAAAGGTAGCCGCTTTGATTATGTGAGGGCATTGGTCTGATAGAAGCAATGCCAAATTGGTGTACAATCCATCCGAGTCGATGAGCCCAAGCGTTTTCATTTGAACATCCGCTAAGCTCAGATTTCTTTTTTGAAATTCCTCCTGCATCTTGGAAAAGTCAATTCCTGATTCAAGGAACGCATGTCTTCAAAATTATCGCCGTCCGTTTCTTTAATCATTTTGCGGATCGCCGTTTTCGACGCAGGAACGGAAGATGTGCCCTGCCGAACAAAAACGCCTACAGGACGTAGCCCTTTGGAAGCCAAATAATAAGGTTTATGAGCGCCACATTGCACTTCTATCGCGACAATGGTTTTGCCCTCGTCAATATCAATATCACGAACGTGCATAAACAGCGTGACGTCTGGCTTAATCCCATCGCGAGCAGCGTTCATGACCTGCTGCATCACCGCGTCAACATCTTCTACTCCGCAAATACGACCATTGTCTTCTACCCCAATATAAATAGTTCCGCCAAAAGTGTTAGCAAAGGCGATAATTTCTTTCTTGATGTCATCCACGTAAATGGGCTTCAATTCCGTTGTTTCGTTTTCTGCATATTCCATATTCGTAACCACCATCCATAAGAAATAAACCACAATTTGTTCATGTTCAAAGGCTAAACACGACAACCAGGATAATTCCGCCAGTCAATAGTCCTAACCCAAGCAACGATTTCCACGAAAAACGCTCTTTCAGGACCGTGGCGGAGAATAGCATTGTCAGTAGAATGGAAAGTTTCCCTATCGCATTAACTGCGACGGGGTTTACTCCTTCCATGTTCAACGCATAATATTCGCCAAGCCATGCAACTCCGGTCGCTAAACCAGATAACGTCAGAAAAACCCAACTTTTGGGGGAGACGGCCTCAAGCCCTTTCATTTGTTTTCTTGCCAAAGCAATCGCGCCTGAGAAAATCAAGACAACGACCGTTCTTAAAAACGTCCCTAAATCCGATGATATTCCTTGCAAGCCAATCTTCACGAACAAAGAAACGAGACTAGCAAACACCGCGGATCCCACCGCATAGAAAATCCACTTTTTCGATACACGTCCCCCTTCTTTTTTCGGCCACGCCATAAGAAGGGTGCCTCCTAACATCAAAACCATAGAGGTAAATAACATTCCGATCACCAAGGAATCGCCGCCTTTAGTTACGTCATTAAAGAAGAAAATAAGGAACAGGATGCTTGTTAGCAAGAAACTCGATTTATCAATCGGAGCAACGCGGTTGACGCTAGAAAGTTGCAAAGCGCGGTAATAGCAAAGCCAAGAACAACCCGTGCATAGACCAGATAAGGCCAAGAATATCCAGTTGCTCGGGGTGAGGCTAGGGACTTGGTTCCAACTGCCCGTGATAAAACAAAGCCCTGCGGCACAAACTAAAACAATACCGGTGCGGAAAAAGGTCGCAAAATCCGAAGGAACATCCTTAATTCCGATTTTAGCAAAGATGGTTGTCAGTGAAGTCGCCAAAGCAGCGATTAATGCCAGAATAAGCCAAAGCATCTTCCACCTTCTTTCCCTACAACGATAGGCCCCTCCTTCCCAATTGGGAAGGATTTTTCTTCGCTATATCGATAATGAAATACCGCATGAGTCTTAGGGGTGCTATATTTTTATCGACCCTAATAGAAAGGAATTCTCAATGGACCAAAAACTACAACCGTTGTTTACGCCTTGGAAAATCGGACAATGCGAAATCAAAAACCGCTTTGTCATGACCTCCATGGGCGGAACCTCCCTCTTCGGATGGATGGAAATCAATCACTTCGATAAAGAAGCCGCGAAATTCTTGCTCGATAAAGCAGAGAACGAAGTGGGCTTAATCCTTCCGGGCATCCAGCCCGTCTATAACCCGATGCTCGGGCAATGGCTGTACCGGAAAAAGGGAATGTATAAAAAGGTCAAGGGCTTAATGGATGAAATCCACGCCCACGGGGCCAAGATGTTCGTGCAATTAACCGCTGGATTCGGTCGTTCCTTCACGATTTCTCCCGCCATGGAAAAACTCTATACCAACCGTTTCCTCCGCGCGCTCAGCAAGCCGATCATGAATTTCGACAAGATCTGTGCTTCTTCTTCGCCCTCCCCCAACCGCTGGAGCGATAAGGTCCCCAGCCGCGAAATGACCATCAAGGAAATTCACCATTTCGTGGAAGCCTTCGCCAAAACGGCAAAGCTTTTAAAGGACGCCGGGGTGGACGGAGTGGAAATCCACGCGGTCCACGAAGGGTATCTCTTGGATCAGTTCACCTTGCGTTACATCAATAAGCGTACGGACGAATATGGCGGATCCTTTGAAAACCGTTATCGCTTCCCCGTAGAAATCGTTAAAGCCATCAAAGCCACCTGCGGCAAGGACTTCCCCGTCTCGCTACGCTATTCCGTCGTTTCCAAAACCAAAGGATTCAATTCGGGAGCTTTGCCCGGAGAAAAATTCGTGGAAGCTGGACGCGACATGGAAGAGAGCGAAAAAGCCGCGAAATACCTCCAAGACGCTGGCTACGACATGCTCAACTGCGATAACGGCACCTATGATGCTTGGTATTGGGCACATCCGCCGATCTACATGCAGGAAAACTGCAACTTGGAAGACGTGGAGCACATCAAAAAATTCGTCTCCATTCCCGTTGTTTGCGCTGGAAGAATGGATCCCCGCGTTGCTGCGGATGCCATCCAAGAAGGCAAACTCGATGCGATTGGGCTAGCCCGTTCATTCTTAGCGGATGGGGCTTTCGTCCGCAAACTGAAAGAGGGCAAGGAAGAAGAAATCCGTCCTTGCATCTGCTGTCATAACGGCTGCTTCAATATGGCCCATTACAAGGGGACGGCCAACGATCAAACGTTAAGCGATTCCCTCCATATGGCCCGTTGCGCAGTGAATGCCGAAACGATGCAAACCAATGTCCACCACATCGAAAAAACCAAGCATCCGAAGAAGGTGGCTATTGTCGGCGGCGGAATTGGCGGTATGGAAGTCGCTAGAGTGTTAGCCATCCGCGGACATCACCCTGTCATCTACGAAAAATCCGCTGAATTAGGTGGAGTTTTCATTCCTGCTTCTAGTGCTTCTTTCAAAGGCAAATTGCGCGATTTACTAGCCTGGTATCGCCTACAAATGAAAGAACTCGGCGTCGAGATTCATCTCAACACCGAAATCAAGGATGTCTCGTCTTTAAAGGAAGACCAAGTCATCGTCGCAACAGGTTCGAAACCCCGTAAGTTGCCCATCCCAGGATTCGATAAAGCCTTAGAAGCCTGCGATTTCCTCCGCGGGGAAAAGGTTGGAGAGAGCGTCGCCGTCATCGGCGGCGGATTAACGGGATGTGAAGTCGCTTACGAACTCGCCTTAGATGGCAAGAAGCCCTTCATCGTTGAAATGCAAGATGACCTCATCAAGCAACGTGGCATCTGCATGGCCAATAGCCAATATCTCCGTGACTACTTTGCCTTGCATCAGATTCCCGTCTATTTGGAGACCAAGCTTTCTTCGATCGAAGACGGCTCCATCACCATTCAAGACAATGCCGGCAACGTCACGAAATTGCCCTGCGATTCCGTCATCGTTTCCACGGGTTACATTCCAACCCCCTTGGCCAAAGAATCGGGCAAGGTCCATTTGGTGGGCGATTGCTTGAGCATCGGCAACCTCCGTTCCGTCATTTGGCGGGCCTATGAAGTCGCGATGAAAATCTAAAGAAGGAAAGGAAAAATGTACGAACCAAAAATGAAATTGACCGACGAGGAAAAGGATATCCTCGCCGGCAAAAAAGGTGAAACCTACGCCAAAATGATGGAGGTCCTGGTCCGATATGGTGACGCCTTCGACGCCACGCACCTCGCGCCCCTCACCTATAAAAAAGCCCATTTCGTTACGAGTTTTGGGCTTTCCATGCTAAAACCGGTTTATCCCCTTATGGATGAACTCATCCAAGCCGGATGCAAAGTCAAAGAAGGATTCACGATGGATCCCCGTCCCTTGGACTATAGAAACGTTTCTTGCTCGCCCATCGAAAAACTGGTTTCCAGCGTTTTCATGTATGGCAAGCAAAAGGATTATGAGAAACAGCTGGAGGCAATCGGTCTCTCCGACCCCAGCGGATTTACCTGCACCTGCTATCTAGAACAAGTGGGCAATACTCCTAAGGAAGGCGACATCATCTCTTGGAGCGAATCAAGCGCCGTCGTGTTTGCCAACTCCGTTTTAGGGGCTAGATGCAACCGCAACTCGGGCATCCTAGATATGTTCGGTTCCATCCTAGAACGCACCCCTGCGTTTGGTTTCATCACCGACGAAGGAAGAAAGGCAACCTGGAAAATCATCGTGAAAACGACCAAGAAGCCAGAAGCCCAGATTTTAGGATCGGCAATCGGAATGAAAGTCATGGCGGAAGTCCCTTATGTGGAGGGATTGGATCGCTTCTTGGACCCGCTTCCTAATGAGGATACGATTTCCTACTTAAAGGATTTTGGGGCCGCTACCGCTTCTAACGGAGCCGTTGGGCTTTATCACATCGAAGGCATCACCCCAGAAGCCAAGCGTCTTGGCAAAGCCTTATTGAAGGAAAACGTCCAAGAATACGTAATCGACGACGCGGAACTCGAACGGGTTTATGCTTCCTATCCCATGATGTGGAAGAAGCCGAACTGCAAACCCCACAAATGCTTCATTGGCTGTCCACACCTCACATTCAAGCAACTTTGCGATTGGACGGATGCCTTAGTCGAAGGTTTGGCTAAAAGCGGCAAGAAAAAGCTGGTCGTGGATACCGTTCTCACCACTTCTCCCGCGGTCATTAAGGCCTTCAAGGAAACGGATCGCTACGAGAAACTCCTCTCTACCGGAGCTCACCTTAGCTACATCTGCCCGCTTATGTATGCGGATAACCCCGTCAGCGGATCCAAGCCCCTCATGACGAACTCCAACAAGCTTCGAACCTATACCAAATCGCGTTATTTCAAGGATGAGGACGTTTTAGCCATCATCACCGGACAAAAGGAGGTTGCCTAAATGAAAACGTTCCATGGACGCGTTCTTGCAGCGGGAACCTATCACGGGGAAGCCGTGGTTACCCACGCGGGGTTCAATACCCTTGCTTCCTGCCAAACGAGTGCGCTTTTAGCTACCAGCAAAAAAATTATCGTCAGCGATCAAAATAACAAAGAGCTCTACAAAAAGAACATCACGGGCAAAGCGCTTTGCCTGCCAGAGACGATTGGCTCAACTACAGGCGGCATGGTCATTCAAACCGTAGCCGTCCGCAATCTTGCTCCCAAAGCATGGTTATTCTCTCACCATATCGATCCTTTGGCGGCCAGCGGCATTATTTTAAGCAACGTCTGGAATGATTGCGGCCTCATCGCGATCGATGAACTCGGCGACGAATTCCTCGATGCGGTGAAAACGGGCGATATCATCTCCATTCAAGAAGACGGAACCGTCATCGTCGAATAACTGACAAAAAAGCGTAGTGGCTAGGGTTCATCCCAAAGCTCTGCGCTTTTTCTATGCCGGATAATTGTTTTCTCATTCCTACCAAATCATGCAAAAAAGACGGCAGAAGCCGCCTTTGCTTTGTAATCCGTCGCTTTATTTCTTTTCTTCTTCCGAAGCAGTAACTTTCTCCTTGGGGGCGTTTTTCTTGAGATATTCGAAATAGGCTTGGTCTTCTTTGGCTTTTCGTTGACCGATTTGATCGTTCTCGCAATCGGAAACGGCGCGGGAACGGATCTGTCGGATCAAGGAATATTGACCGTTTTTGGCAAGGAAGGCAATTTCTTTTTCGCGGATGGCTGCTTCCGACATTTGAATCTCGAGAATCGCGGTTCTCCATTGTCCTTCTTCCATCTCAGCATTGGGATCGCTTGGATAATCGCGATAAAGCAAAATCAATAATTTTTCAAATTCCTGCTTCTTATAATAACGGTAGAAATCTTTTTTGATTTGTTCCTTTTTAAGGGGGGGATTCCCTTCTTCCGCTTCTTTCATGCGGGCTTTTCTTAGCGCGTAGATTTGTCGGTACATCAAAGGATAAGTCGAGTTATAACAGCAAGCTAAAATGGAGGTGAGCGTGAGCAGCCCGCAATAAGCGACGCGGACCCATAGATAGATTTGCTGCACGATGGTCTCAATCCCTTCGTAAGGGATATAGGTAAGCAAACGAGGGAAGGTCTCGACGAGGACGCAGCAAGCATAAACCGCGCTCAAAATTCCAGCAGGGATGCTAAAAATCAAATAGAAGGGCCGATGGCTGGCCATGTCGTTTAAGGTGCATAAAGGAACAAGCAACAACAAATAGCAGATGAACGGGAATAAAGTGACCGCGCCAAAATCAAATAAATTCTGCGTTTCTCCGGCAAAGGTAATCTCATAATCGCGCAGTTGCTTGAAGAACGAGGGGAAATAATCAAAGCAAAGCGTTAAAAAAAGGCAAAGGAGCCCAACGAGAATTCCGAAAACACCGAGAACCACAACGGAAGTCCGCGGACGGGAACGGTAGGATTTCTTAAGAACGTTAACATCAACCATATTTTTATTGTAACAATTTTCTTAGCCGTTGCGTGAGGTTCTTCATAAAAATAAAAACCCTCCCCCGGGTTAAGGGAGAGGGCAAAGAGTTAGGCGATTTCGTCGAGTCGGAAGTCGTTATTGTCCCAAGACAAGACGTACTTCTTCTTTGTCGAGAGCTCGCCGCGAAGGATCTTCGTGGCCAGATAGGTTTCAACGCTATCTTGGATGAAGCGTTTCAACGGACGAGCGCCGAATTCCTCATCGAAGGCGCTGTCCAGAATATGTTCCTTAAGCTCCTTGGTGAAGGAAACGGAATAGTATTGGCTTTCAAGGCGAGTAGAGAGTTCGCCCAACATCTTCTCGACAATCTTGAATTGCACATCGCGTCCAAGCGGAGCGAAGTAAACAATTTCGTCGATGCGGTTTAAGAACTCTGGCTTGAAGGTATGATGCAGCAAGTCGTCCACCGGGGCTTTTTCGCCTTTTAAGAGGTATTCCGAGCCCAAGTTGCTCGTCATGATGATGACGGTGTTCTTGAAATCAACCAAGTGTCCTTGGCTATCGGTCAAACGGCCTTCGTCGAGGATTTGAAGCAAGAGGTTGAAGACTTCCGGATCCGCTTTTTCAATTTCATCGAACAAGACGATGGAATAAGGATTGCGGCGGACCTTTTCGGTCAATTGGCCCCCTTCTTCATAACCGACATATCCAGGGGCCGCGCCGATTAAACGAGAAACGCTGTATTTTTCCATGTATTCCGACATGTCGATGCGAATGATGTTGTTTTCATTATCGAAGAGCGCTTCCGCCAAAGCTTTGGCCACTTCGGTTTTGCCCACCCCCGTCGGACCAAGGAAGAGGAACGACCCAATCGGGCGGTTCGGGTTCTGGATGCCGGCGCGCTGGCGAAGAATCGCGTTCGAGACGAGTTTAATCGCCTCGTCTTGCCCAATCACCCTCTTGCGAAGGATTTCAGGCAATTCCAAAACCTTTTCGCGGTCTCCTTTTTGAATCTTGGAAACAGGGATGCCCGTCATGCGAGCAACAATTTTGGCGATTTCTTCCTCATCGACCACTTCGTTGACCAAGCGATCGGTGTCTTTCGAGGCCAAAGAGGCATCGCGAATCTTCTTTTCGAGTTCAGGGATGACTTGATACTGTAAGCGGCTGGCTTCGCGATAATCGCCTTCTTGGAACTTCTGGCCCAATTCGAATTTAGCCTTTTCTAGTTGCGCCTTCGCTTCTTTTGCCGCGGAGACGTCTTGCTTCTCTTTTTGCCATTCCTTGTTCATCGCATCGAAATTGGCTTTTTCTTTGGTTAATTCGTCATTAATCGCGGCAAGACGTTTCTGGCTGGATTCGTCTTTTTCTTTTTCCAAAGCAACGCGTTCGATCTCCAGCTGACGAATCTTGCGGGAGCTCGCGTCGAGTTCGGTCGGCATCGATTCGATTTCAATCTTAATGCCCGCGCAGGCCTCATCCAAAAGGTCGATGGCCTTATCGGGCAGGAAACGGTTGGTGATATAACGGTTGCTTAAAGTCGCGGCCGCTACGAGTGCCGAGTCCGTGATTTGGACGCCGTGGAAGGATTCATAACGTTCCTTTAATCCACGGAGAATCGAAATGGTATCGGCGACGCTAGGCTCGCCCACCATAACCGGCTGGAAACGACGTTCGAGAGCGCGATCTTTTTCGATATATTCACGATATTCATTGAGGGTAGTAGCCCCAATGCATTCGATGTCGCCACGAGCAAGCAGCGGTTTCAGCATGTTGGATGCATCCATCGCGCCTTGGCTTCTGCCAGCGCCGACGATTAAATGAAGCTCGTCGATAAACAAGACGATCTTCCCTTTGCTTTCCTTGATTTTGTTCAAAACGGCTTTTAAGCGTTCCTCGAATTCGCCTTGGTATTTAGCCCCGGCGATTAAAGAACCCATGTCGAGTTCATAAATCTCTTTATCCTGCAAGGTAGTCGGGACGTCTTTTTTGACGATACGTTCGGCAAGCCCTTCTAGAATCGCGGTTTTACCAACACCAGGTTCGCCAAGCAACACGACGTTATTTTTCGTTTTGCGGGCCAAAACGGCGATGACTTTGCGAATTTCTTCATCACGTCCAATCACAGGGTCGAGTTTTCCCTGCTTGACCAGTTCGTTCATATTTCTCCCGAATTTCTCCAAGATGTTCGGGTCTTGGGAATAATCTTCAGGTCCCATGTTGTTGAATTGCATATTGATGCCCTCCTTCTATTTTTGGAAACAAAGAAGCGCCTAGGAACAAACCTAAGCGCTATTATTGTACGTGCTATTTTGGCACTCGCAAGTGGTGAGTGCTAATTTCTTAAAATTTATCTCCCCGAAATCTTTTTTGCGAGTTCGCGGCCAGATGCGATTGCTTTAGCGATGTTTTTAGCCCCATAAGCGCAGTCCCCGTTTAAATAGACGTGTTCCGGCAAGGCATTGGGATCCATTTTCAGTGCTTCAAACGTCGGTTTTTCACCTAAGCACAGAATAAGATGGGCACAGGGGCGCGTTGAATAAGAGCCAGGGATTTCATGACAGGAGGGGCGGCCGGAAGCATCAAGTTCTCCTAATTCCATTTGGATGGTTTCGATTTCGGCCAATTTTCCTTTTTCATCTCGTTTTACGTTCCGGATGTTTTCAAGGAACAGGAAACGAACCCCTTCTTTTTTGGCCGCTTCAATTTCTTCTTTGGATGCGGGCATCTCGGCTTCGGAACGTCGATAGATAATCGTGGCTTTGCCTAGCAGCCGTTTGGCTAGGCGAGCGCAATCCAAAGCCACATTGCCTCCGCCCCAAACGAAATGATCGCTTTTCAATGCACGATATTCGTTCAAATAACGTCCTTTTTCTAGATTCAAACGACGAAGGAAGACGAGTCCGCTTTCTACCCCATTCCCGACTTCTAAACCCGCGAGATTCTCTTTCTCGGCCCCAACGCCTAGGACCACGTCATCGAATTCGTGTTGCAGTTTTTCCGCCGTTTTATCGATACCAATCGTCACTTGGAAATGGAAAACGGCGCCCATTTTTTCTAAATCTTCTTGGATTTTGAATAGGGGCGATTTATGAAAACGAAGGGTGGGAATTCCAGAGCGAATCGCCCCTCCAATTCCCTTTTCTTTTTCAAAATAGGCGACTTCATATCCTTTTTGGAGCAAATAATAACCTAGAGATAAATTGGCGGGGCCGGCTCCCACAAGGGCAATGGACTTTCCGTTTTTAGGTGCCGTGTCCAAAGGGCGTGGGTATAGGGAGGCAATTTCTTTTTCCACAGAAGGAAAATCCACAGGATCCCCTTTAACGTTCAGGACGCAATTCCCTTTGCATTGACGGTTATGGTCACAAAGAGGGGCGGTCAATTCTGGAAAAGGATTTTGGGCATAGAGAAGCTTAGCAGCTTCTTCTTCCTTTCCTTTCTTCCATAAAGAAAGAATCTCGGGAATGCGATTTTGAAGGGGACAAGAAGCGACGCAGCGGGGAGATTTGCAGTTGAGGCATTTCGCGGCGATTGATAAGTTCAATTCAGTCATGGTGGTATCTTATTCTATTTTCCTTCCCATCCGTTAAAATTTCTTTGTTTATGGCACTGGATTCGACGTTATTAGGACATCTTCGCGACCTTTATCTCCACAGTGAGCAATGGTCCTGCCCTTTGTCTTCTTGCTTTTTGACGCAGGATGAGTGGAGGGAATTAATTCATTATTTTCCTTCCAATCGTTTTCTTCTTTCAGGCGGATACCCATCCGCGGAACGGAAAATGGCCATTTTCCTTCCCGAGCCCCTCAAAGAAGGGGAGGATTTTGATGTCCAACCGTTTCTACTTTGCTTCCATATCGAGGCGAGCGGCAAAAAATTCGGGGAGAAATTAGAACACCGCCAGGTGTTAGGGGCGTTGCTTGGCCAGGGGATCGAACGAGACGCCTTAGGAGACGTCTTGGTTGAAGGGGCGGAAGCCTATTCCTTTTGTCTTCCTTCCCTTCAAGAAGAAATCGCCTCCTTGCAAGAAGTCGGTCCCCATAAGATTCAGGTCAAATTCGTACCCCTGTCCTCGATGAATTTCTCTCCTCGTATCGAAATTCGTCACGGGACGATATCAAGCAACCGCTTAGATGGCGTCATCAGCGAGATGTTCTCCTGCTCCCGCGCCCAAGCTCAAGAAGCTATCGACGCGAGCAAAATCTTTTTGGGCGGGACGGTGTTGCATCAAAAAGACATGGAAGTCGAAGAGGGGACTATTCTAACTTTCCGCGGAAAGGGAAAAGGCATCTTCTATAAAGAAAAAGGATCCTCCCGCAAAGGGAAGATCCTTATCGAATACGGTCTTTATCGCTGAGCGAGGCTTTGGAACAAAAGGAACAAAGTTCCCGAACAAGCGGCGGCGGCTTCGTTGTAAGTCATGTCGCTCTTGCCAAGAATCAATTCCGTGTAGATGATGGCGATGCCTTGGGCAACCACTTCCACTTCGCGAGAAATCTCATGCACGTTCGGGTAATCCGTGCAACGGCTTTCGAGTCCGAGGCAGGTTGCCTTGCAAAGTTGATGACGGATTTCGTCAAAGAATTGGGAGGGAAGGCAACGGGAAATGGCCATGGCCTGGTTTTGATGTTCCTGCAGGTATTCGTTTAAGTTGTTGAAAAACGTTAAAATCGATTCCGACGAAGCAAAATCGCATTCCTGCATCCGTGCATTGAGGGCGGACATGTATTTGTTTTCCACCGCATCCGCGATTTGATCAATCGTCGAATAGTGATTGTAGAAGGTTCCACGGTTCACCCCCGCTTCTTCGCAAAGCTCCGAAACGGTAATTTTGGCAAAAGGCCTGCCCTTCAACAAAAGTCGAACCAACCCATCGGCTAAAGCCGCTTTCGAGCGTTCGACGTTGCGGTATTCTTTTCTCGGTTTCTTTTCCATTTTGAAAATCTCCTTCCCGGCCCCCATGTTACCTGAACTTACGATAACACAAAATCAAAGAAAGAAAATAGAACTGCTTCTTAAAAAATGCACTTTGTTTAAAATTTGAAATAGAATCTACGCTTTATCGACACTTTTTCTTTTTTATTTGATTCTTTCGCGATGATGTCTAGAATGGGGGCATGAAAGACCGTTTGCTTCGATATCTAGGCGAAAAGGGCGAGTGGATGGGGTTTGCCTGCGACTGCACGGAATCCCTCCAAGAAGCCGTGAAACTTCGTCATTATTCCTCGGGCTCCCTCCAAGGAATCGGGGGCTTGATGCTTTTAAGCGCGATGCTAGGAAGCACCTTGAAAGGGGAGGGATGCGACTTATCCGCGGAACTCAAAAGTTTCGACGGGAAAGAAGACCTCATCGCCAACGCGGATTCTTTCATCCACGTCAAAGCCTATTCCGCTTCGATTTCTAGCCCCATTCTATCAGGGCCTGGGCTTTTCACCGTTACCAAAGACTTAGGGTTAAAAGAGCCTTATCAATCTTCCGTCCTCTGCGATATGGGAAACCTCGAAAAAGCGATGGAAGAATATTTTACCCAAAGCGAACAAATCGAAACCTATTGCAAACTCGGGGTTTTTTTCCATCAAAACGGAACGCTACATCGGGCTTTTGGCTATATGGCGCAGGCGTTGCCCTTCGCCGACGATTCCACTCGGAAAGCGGTTCGCGAAGCTTGGAATAAGATGCCAAGCCTCGAAGCCTTGGATTTCCATCAAAATAGCCTCGAGGAAATTCTTGGAATGCTATTTGGTGAGAAGGATTACGAAACCAAAATCGAAAAAGAAATCGAATGGAAATGCCTTTGCAGTCAAGAAAAAAGCCGAAAAACCTTATCTTTATTGCCTTCGGATGAGCTCGCTCAGATCGCTGAGGAGGGGAAGACCATCCACGTGGATTGCGGGTTCTGCGGCAAATCCTACTATTTCACCAGCGACGACCTTCGTGCGATTCTTTCCGAAAAAGAAAAAAAGGCCTCGGAGGCCTAGTCTTGGCCAATCAAAGCCAAATAACGTTGCAAAATCACTCCAGCGGCAGCGGAATCGATATGATGCCGCTGCTTTTTGCTTCTTTCCCCGCCTTGATGGAGGAGGGCACTAGCTTCTACCGTGGAATTTCTTTCGTCTACCGGGGTGATTTTCACTCCCGGAAACAAGGCTTCCACCTTAGGAATGAACGCCTTCACGAGGGGGGTCATTTCGCAGGGGTCTCCGCTAGGAAAGAGGGGAAGGCCGATGCAGATATGCTCAATTTTCTCCCCTTCTACCGCTTTTTCTAAAAGACGGATCGCCTCTTCGTAATCCCCGGCCTTGAAACGCAGGTTCGGAAGAAGGGAGACAAGCATCCCCGAACGGGAGATTGCGATTCCCAGGGATCCTTTTCCCAAATCAAGAGAGAGAATGTTCTTTTCCATAGGGCATATTCTAGCAGGGTTCTTAGAAAGAAAAAACTCACTGGAGACTAGGGGTGCGGTCACCAATGAGCCTGATAATCATAAAGCGTTTTTTTAGACTTTCAAGATACATGCATCAACATTTTTTCCATTCTTAATATTTTGGTAAATTTCTCTTACTTTTTTAAACAATAGTTCCGTTAAACGGATAAATTTTCTATTATTTCAAAAACTTACTTTTTTGTAAATTTTCACAGACTTAAGCCTTAATCACCGAAGGCAAGGCATCTAGCCATTTTTACGGGAGAAGTCTTATAATGGGGGAATGGAAAAGAAGACGGATAACGAATATGCGCCCCTGGGATTTGCCCTGATGCTCCTTTTGGCGGTGGGTGGAACGATCCTTCTTTTTTTGCGCGCCACTTTCCCCGACCCCCAATATCCTTTTTGGGTTCCTTTTCTTTGCTTTGGGGCTGCGCATCCCCTTTATGTCCTTTTTGAGCATTACGGCTTAGAGGACCCCCGTCCTGAAATCTTTGGCAAATGGAAATTGCTTTTGGAAATCGATGGGGGCGGAGCCGTTTTGGCCGGGATTGGCATTGTGCTTTCTAGTATGAACC
Source organism: uncultured Bacilli bacterium (assembly GCA_934700895.1). GTDB lineage: Bacteria > Bacillota_I > Bacilli_A > RFN20 > CAG-826 > Alloenteromonas. The sequence continues at coordinate 282,017 of CAKUXV010000001.1, read as the reverse complement.
TCCTCGGCGATTTAAGCCCCGCGATTGGCCCAATTGCTGTTTTACTCCTCGGATATCCCGGCTATTTTTACGAATTCTATTTAATGGGGAAGCGTTTCAAGGACAAAGAAAAAAAGAGGGAAGAAACCTTAATCCTCTCTCTTTTCTTGCTTTTCCTTGCTTTGACTATCCTCGCCATGATTTTCATGGCTAAGAACCAGCTCGCCTTCGGGCTGCTTCTCCTCTTCCTCCCCCTGGATTTGGCTTTCCGCTTGGGGAGAAATCTCGCCTGAAGCTTTCTTTTTCTTGGAATAATACAAATTGATGAAATTGACAGCCCACCACCAAAGCATCAAACCCAAGGGGGCGACGAACAAAACCCAATAAGTCATATTGGCTAAGCCATAGGGCCCCATCCCTTCGGGGAAATCAAGTTCTTTCGCTTGGTAATAGGCGATATTGAGCCCACGAACTTGCTCGGCAATCGTAATTAATAGGGCCGTGTTGCAAGCGGCAAAGAAAACCCAGGGGATTCCAAAAACGATGTTGCAGTATTTTACGCCGCGGAAAACCGGATAAAGGGACAACAAAACCGCGGAAACCACCAGTAATGCAAGGCTAAAAACCCATAAGCCCAAGGTGATTTGGCCTCCTAACCCCATTTTGGCCAGTTCATATCCGCTGAAGGAGGAGGCGAGCGCTTCGTCCGCGCCCAAAAAATATTCGGGCTTCGCGGAATAAAAACGCATCCCATATCCCATGATGTAGAGGATGGGAACCAGAAGCAAAATCAACGGGACCCAATAGAAACGCACCCCTTTGACTAAGGGGCCGAGGTCAAAATTATAATGACGCTTCTTCAGCAAATCTTTTTGAGGGGAATTCATCGAGCAAATCTTTCTAACAGGTAATGGAGGCAAAGACGGACGGGAAGGGGGATATGATAGGTGGGATCTTTCATCATCGCTGGGACATCTTTCAAGGGGACGAGGCGCGTGGAAATATCCTCAAAATCCTCGAGCTTCTTTTCTTCTTTTCCCACGATTCGTGCCAAAATAAAACCATCGAGTTCATCGGAAAGCCCACTGGAAGTCGGGCAAGCCGGAGCAAGGATTTCTATGTCATCGATTTCAACCCCTGCTTCTTCTTTAGCCTCGCGTTTAGCTGCAACGAGCATATCGGGATCTTCGGGATCAAGCAGCCCTGCGGGGAAAGAAGTCATATAGGCGCCTAACGCAGGACGGAATTGTTTGGTGAACAAAACGGAAACCTCTTGGGTCGCTGGGTCGATTTCATAAAGGCACATCACCACCCCATCGGGGCGAGAATAATCGCGCGTAATGGAGCGAAGCGTAGCGGGTTCGTTTCTAGAAGCCACGAAATAATCATAGGATCGAGTTCCATTCCCCGTAGAAACCTCATAATGGAGGGTGTATTCATTGAGGAATCGATGATTCGTGTCCTTGGTAACGTCGATAAGCTTCCAATCCATGGTTCGTCCTTCTTTCGGGCTGCATTATATCACCTCCGCTTCCCTTCCTTATAGAGGGAGCTCCTTTTGTGGTAAGATTGCGGACATGGCGATTTATTACACGCGTCACGGCCAAACCGACTGGAACCTCGATTACAAAATTCAGGGAAGGAAAGACATCCCCTTAAACGAGACGGGGCGAAAAGAGGCCGAAGAACTTCGGATCAAAATCCAGAACATTCCTTTGGACGTCATTTATTCTTCCCCGTTAAAACGGGCCTATGAAACGGCGGAAATCGCAAGGGGAGACCGTAAGATTCTCCTTCTTACCGACGATCGGCTAGCCGAAGAATATTACGGCCAATTCGAAGGGGTGTCCCGTCATAACGAAGAATACAAAAAGCAACGGCAGCACTTCTTTTGCCGCTATCCCGGGGGAGAGGGGTATTTGGATGTGGCCTACCGCGTTTATTCCTTCCTCCACGAACTCGAAGAGACCTGCCCAGACAAAAATATCTTAATCGTGGCTCACGGAGGAATGTCGCGGGTGGTTGAGACCTATTTCCATGACTTAAATAACGAGGAATTCGTCTCGTATATGATTCCTAATTGCGGACTGGTTCGATACGAGTGGCCGCATCGAATCGTGCCGTTAAAACAATAAAAGAGAGCGAAGCTTATCGATAAAGGGGCTTCGTCTTTTCTTTTAAAACATCTAACAGACGCCCTTCTATCTTGGGCGACAAGCGCTTAAAAACCTCTTGATGATAGGCATTGATCCAAGCGATATCCGTTTCGCTTAATAACGTCAAATCCAAAGCTTTGGTATCGATGGGAACGTAGGTGATCGTTTGGAAGCGGTAGAATGTGCCGTCTGGAGTCACGAAGGCGGGGACGCAAAGAAGGTTATTTTCGATGCGAATGCCGTACTTATTGGCCTTATAAACGCCGGGTTCGATGGTCGTGATCATGCCGGGAACGATGTTCGCTCCATCGTTTTTGCCTTTGGCGGGACGATAGCGGAAGCCGTTGGGCGATTCGTGGACGACGCTTAAATAGCCAACGCCATGCCCGGTTCCGCATTTATAGTCCATCCCTTCCCTCCACATGATTTCCCTTGCCATCATGTCAATGCATTGGCCATTGGCCCCTTGGAGGAAAACGCAGGCAGAAAGCGCGATCACCGAACGAAGGGTCAAGGTGTAATCGCGGATATATTCGGGGCTTGGGGTGCCAAGCAAGAAGGTTCTCGTAGTATCCGTGGTGCCTCCCAAATACTGACCTCCGCTATCTAAAAGCAATTCCACCGTATTTTCGTCCCAGGTGGCATAGATTTGCTCTGTGGGGGCGTAGTGCATCATCGCAGCATTCGGGCCCATCGCGGCAATCGTGGTGAAGGATTCGTCGAGAAAACGCTTCCCTTCCGCGCGGAATTCATGGAGTTTTTCTACAACCTCCCATTCCGTTAAGCCGGGTTTTGCTCGATCGAGGAAATCGATGAACTTCAAAAGGGCCACCCCGTCTTCTTCTTGGATGGAGATGATGTTTTCGATTTCTTTGGGTCCTTTGACCGCCTTCTCTAAGCGGGTAGGAACTTCCGCGTCAAAAGGATTTTGCAGCAATGAAGCCAAACGAGCGTTGCATTCCTTTTCATCCACCCAAGTCAAAAGGTTTTCCCTTTCTTTAACAAAAGGGGCGATTTCGCTTAAATCGTGGAGGGTATAGCCTTCTAGATGCTCCAAACGCCCTGAAGCCAAGAACAAATGGGCTTCATGAAGCGTCAAATAGGCGTAGGAATAGAATAAAGGCGTGTTTAAGAGGTCGTTGCCCCTTAGGTTGGTCAAATAGGCGATGTCGTCCAAAGTCGTGATGAGAAGGGCTTCTACGCCTTTTTCCTTCATGGCACTCCGAACGATTTCTAGTTTCTCTAGGTGGTTATAGTCTTGATAAGCGGGCGAATCAAAAGACCAAAGGGGGTCATGAGAAAGGGAAGGGAGGTCATCAATAAGACTTAAGAAGGAAACGTCTTGTACTTCTCCCCCTTTTCTTAGTTCTTTTAAATCAGTGAGGGAAAGATAAGAAAAATCCACGCCCAGCGGATAGAGACCGTTCTTGCGAAGATATTCTTCCGGAGTAGGATTCCCAGGGCGATAAAGCTCGATAAAAGCATAGGGGGTGCCCTTAATTTCCTCGTTGGCCGATAACATGAAGCGACCATCGCTAAACAAAACCGCGTCTTTTTCCGTCACGATCACATAGGCGTTATCGCCGCTAAACGGGCAAAAGAAACGACGTTCCGCCGAATAATAGGGAGCGGGCTCTTCCGAATTGTGGGGGTCGCCCGTTTTCATCAAATAAGCCTTGATGCCTTTTTCCTTCATGGCTTGGCGAAGAACGGACAAATGGGAATTGGAATACATAAAAATCCCTCCTGAAGCAAGAGGGATTATACACGATAGGGAATAAAAGTTAATGAAACTTATCGGACGGTTCTCGTTTCGAGGGGGCCGACTTTGGAATAGTCTCCCAAAACTTTGCCATCGCCGAGATCGCTAGAGGCTCCATCGTAATTGGCGCCCCAGCCGTCCAAGTAATTAGCGAATTCGCGGAAATGGGCGTAATGGTCGATGGTTTTAACGATATAAGGTTCGTCGCCATAATTCTTCGTCCCAAAGGGGAAGATGACGATTCTGCCAGCGCTAGAACGATCGACTTTTTCCGCGGAGGCATAGCCGTTATTGGGCTCATAAGCGAGGTCTAATTCGTAATATTTAAATCCAGACGGCATATTAAGAGCGGGCTGAACGGTGGCGTAGCCATTGGTCCTGCTATAGTCCGTATATAGGCGGCTGGAATCTCCGTAGAGAGGGTAAAGCTCCTTCATCACGGCATTCGTATTTTTCTTCGTGTAATACCCATAATTCTTGGGCAAATCACGGAAGGCGTTGTAATAAAGGGCGACTTCGCTAGAATTCGTATAAACACCGTCTTTGCGGAGAGTTTCTCCAATCACGAAACGCTCTCTTTCTTCCGAATAGAAATAGCAGGTCGCGGTCAAACCGTCTTCGGATTCCGTCGCAGAAAGACGGAAGGTCGTCGAAGCGGAGAAATCAATATAATTGGTGTAATACCCATTCGCCCAGACTTCCCATTCGTCTCGGTGTTCGCTGGGAGTATAGGGTTCTTCCGGAATCGTATCCTCGGAGGAGGTGGATTCACTGGCGGAAGTATTGTTGGAAGTGAAGTTGCTATTAGAAGAATCACTGGAAACGGTGCCATCTTCCTTAGTCCCACCAATGAATTCGATGGCGATTCCCGCGACGTAAACGCGGGTTTGACTCGTTAAGCTAAAGGAATTGGCATTCCCGTATAACCCCGTGACATCGCTCCAACAAGAAAGGTCCTCATGGTGATTCAGGGCTTTTTTTGCCGCTTCCGAATCCGCGCAGCGGGAAGACAAGGTATAGTCTTCGCCTCGAAGGTTGAACGTTAATTTGCAGGGTTCTTCTCCTTCATAGGGGAAGGCCAAAACTCGAACAGAAGACCACTTTAGCGAGGACGAGAGCTCGATTTGAAGGGTGCCAGCCTCGGAGGCAGAGCCCATTTTGAGGGCTTGACCCGATTCCCCGGTGCATTTGTGGCTCCCATCGATCGAAGCCACGCGGATTTCGGAAGTTTGGATAACATCCGCCCGAATCGGGACGACGGAAGTATGGGCTTCTGCTCCGAAAAGAATTTTAGCCCAACGGGTTGGTTGTTCCTCTCCGATGGGGCTGGAACTAGAGGTTGAGGGCAAGGATACGGAAGAACCGTCAATCCGATTGATTCGGCAAGAGCCTAATAGCAAAGTTAAAGACCCTAGGAGCAAAGGCAAGGGCGAAGAAGTCGTTTCTTTCATCGCTAAAAGGTTACACGAAATCCCAAAAAAAGAAAGATGATTTCCTTTCTTTTTAGTCTTCAAAAAGACGAAATGGCTTGCCTTTTTTTGTGGGCACTCAATAATTCCTAGTTGGACTTAAGAAAGGCTACTTAACATTTATGAACACTTCTATTACTCCCTTAGACCTTCAAAACTTTGAAAAAGACTTAGAAGACCCCTCTTTGCGCGTTGCTCGGCGTACGATTCGCGAAAACGGGATCGTCGCCAGCTGCATCAACGACACCAAAATCGCTGAAAACCCGAACGTTTTCTCCATCGAAGTCGATGCGGGCGAAATCACGAACCAACGCCACTCCGGACGTTGCTGGATGTTTGCGGGCCTCAACGTCATTCGCACCATCTTATTTGAAAAATTCGGCGTAAAAAACATTGAGCTCAGCCAAGCGTATCTTCAATTCTACGATAAGCTCGAAAAAGCCAACTTCTTCTTGGAAAAGAATTTGGAACGTTTGGATAAGCCTCTAGACGACCGCGAAGTTTGCTTCCTCCTCGATAGCGCGATTGAAGACGGCGGACATTGGACGATGTTCGTGAACTTGGTCCATAAATACGGCGTCATCCCTTCTTCCTTGATGGAAGACGGGGCGGTTTCCCAAGATACGACGGAACTCAATCGTTACCTTCACTTCATCCTTGCCAGCGATCTTAAAATCCTCCGCGAAAACAAAAACCTCGGCATGGATAAGTTGCGCGAGATGAAGGAAAAAATGCTAGGGGAAATCCACCGAATTCTCATCGCTTCTATCGGCGTCCCGCCCAAGTCATTCGCCTTCGAATATACGGACAAGGACAATCACTTCAAGCGTTTACCCGCCTGCACGCCTCAGGAGTTCTTCTCCACCTATATTCAGGAAGACTTAGACGATTATGTTTGCTTATGCCATGCGCCCATTCAAGACTACAAGCCCTACGTGAAATACGGCTGCAATTTGGTCAATAACGTCGTGGAAGGCGCTGAAGTCAGTTTCTTTAATGTCAAACTTGACGAATTGAAAGCTGCCTTAATCGCCGCCTTGAAAGACAAAAAGCCCGTGTGGTTCGCTGCCGAGGTCTGCCAAGAATCGCTCCGCAAGAAAGGATATCTCGTAAAAGACATTTTCTGCCCGGATGATTTGTTCCAAACCCATCCTCAATTAAGCAAAGGCGAGAAATTGGATTATCGTGCCGCCTGCGTTTCTCACGCGATGACCTTCGTTGGAGTCAATCTTGACGAAAACGAAAAGCCCAATCGTTACAAAGTCGAAAATACCTGGGGCACCGAAAATGGCAAAAAAGGCTTCTACATCATGGACGCGGCTTGGTTTAACGAATACGTTTATGAAATCTATGTTCCGTCCAAATACGTCAATCCGGAATTGGTAGAGAAATACCGCAAGGCCGAGACGATCGAGGTCCCGCCCTTCAATACCTTCTGGGCCCAATTGGACTAAAAAACAAATCCTAAACAAAATATGGGACGACCTGCAAAGTCGCCCCATTTTAATTTTCTTTTATAAAACGCGCTAAGCCTGCGGGGAAGCGACGAATTGATCCATCATGGAAGATAATGCTTCCAATTGCTTTTGAAGCATGAAACGGCCTTTTTCGGGGTGGCCTAGTTGAGCGTAGACGCGGCCAAGGTAACCCTTCTCCAACTCCTTCATGGCATCATCCGTGACATAGTACCCGCGGTTAACGCCATCTAAAACATATCCAGCCAAAGAAAAAATAGGGCCAAAATAATCTTCCGGAGGGAAGTCGGGGCAGGTCGCGGCGCGGTTCCAGGCGTAAAGGTTTATGACGGCATCGCAAATGGGGTAACACCCCAAATGCGCCGAATCGTAAGGGTCCCATTCAGGGAAGGAAATTTCACGACCGTTTTGGAGTCTGAGTTTCCGTTTTGCCAGAACATCCATACAGGACAAAACAGCAGACTGCCAAGAAGGGCCATCTAGCTGTTTGGAAAGCATGAAAACCGTCACATATAAAATGGAAACTCGCTTCTCTTTTTCAGGATTATTAAGTTCTAATAAGTGCTCTTTTTCGATGCAACGTGTAAGCAAGCCATACGCCGTGGCAAGTTCTTCCAATTCCTTGGGATCAATTTTAATTTTGTTATCCATAAGACCTCATAAGTATACGGCACAGCAGCCCAAGAATCCTTAGAAGAAAATAACTTTTGTTTTTTATACATTCATAGTCATACATTGGGTTGAACTTTAATCTATATTTTCTTATACTTTAAGTACCAGAAAAACTAAATTTTCAATGGAAGGAAACGGGAAAGGAAAATGGAAGAAAATATTGTATTTATCGATACAGAATTCCGATGGGAACCATTGTTTTGTGAGACGTATTCTGCCCTTGCAAATTCACATGGTGGAACTTTGACATTCGGATATAAAGTCATTGAAGGATGTAAAAAGTTCCAAGGGCTAAAAAATGTTGATGAAATCGTTGATCAAATTCAAAATATTCTTAACGATGCTCAAAAGATAAATAGAAATATTCTATCGCAAGAAAATTTCATTTACGAAAAAGACTCCGGGAAGCTCGGATTAACGTTAATCATTCCGGAAGCTAAGCCAGAACAAAAACCAATCTTTTATCGAAACAGAGCCTTCCTAAGAACGGAAACTGGAAACCAAATTTGCAGCGAATCTGCTATCGAATCCATGGAAGAAAACGCGGATGGATTTGCTTCAGATACAAAGGCAATCTTATCTCTGGATGCCACAGCATTATTGACGGATTCCTTTAAAAAGTACCGGAAGAGTTTCCATGAATTTCATAATCAATGGGTTCTTGATAAGGATACAGTTTTCTTGCAAAAAATTAGAGCTGCAAAAGAGATTAATGGCCAAATTCATCCGACGAAATCTGGACTTTTGATGTTTGGAAGCGATAGCTCGATTACAAGCGTCTATCCATGGCATTCTCTTGCAATACGACTTCTCAATCGCAAATACGAGGGCTTAAATGAGTTTATTTCCGGCGATTCTAGCTTTGAAGGCGGGCTTTTTTCCTATTTTGAGTTCGTTAGTAAAATTGCGGAGTCCACCCTTCCAGCCCTAAAAGAACAAAAAAGTTGCGAAGTATTCGAAGAGACGCTAATCAACGCTTTGGAAAATATGGATTTCGGATCCAAGTCACCTTTGCTAACGACCGTTTCACAAGACTATTACGAAATAACCAACCCTGGTTTAATGGGCTACGGGGCGCAAAATGGGAAGTCGTATCCTAGACACCCTCTGATTGAAAAATACTTTTTCTTAATCGGCAAGGGATCACTAAAAGGCTTAGAGTTCGTTCAAACAACGTTATGTGAAAGGAAACTACCCGCTGCAGAATATCATGAAGAAACGGAAACCCAAGTAACAAAAGCTCGTATTTCCTTCAAAGAGCAAAAGAGTTTGCAAAGATCAATTGAAAAGAAAGAACGTAGCAAAGAATCTAAAGCATTTGCAGATTCGATCCGCCCATTCTTTAAAGATGAAATTGCTGACTCGCTAGGCGACTTCTATGTTAAAAACAAAGATGAGGTATTTGGTCGAACCGAAATTTTGGAGGCAACTCAAGTCTCTCCGGCAACCGCAACTTCCATTGTTAAAAAGTTGTGCAGCAGCAAAAAAATTAAGGCTATAAAAGGGAAAGGGAAAGGGAAATATCGCTTCCGCTAATTGGCTTTTTTAGCCTTTGTTTTCTTCTTATTTTTTGGTGGGAAATATGGACCTATTACATCCGCAAGTTTCCCATTTTTATAAACAAGATCCAAGGTAAATGGAGCAGATAAATCCGAATCAAGCAAAGGCAAAAATACACGGTCGCCTTCCCATAATTCCAAATTCAAAATATCTTTTTTCTTAACCCATTGAAGATCGCCCTCATTGCAATCAGTCAGATTTCCTTCAAAGGATAACCCCTTATACAAATACATCACTTCCGGCGGGTATGCGTCGTTTAAAAAATGGATTTTGCCCAAATATTTAGCCTTGGTTAAATTTAAACTAGTTTCCTCTTTAACCTCGCGTTTAACACAATCTAGTATTGTTTCACCTTTTTCAATATGGCCCCCTACTCCAATCCATTTTCCCTGATTTAAATCATGTTTTTTCTTTACTCGATGAAGCATGAGATACGAGTCTTCTTTTTCTATATATACCAATGTTGTCAATTCATGAATGGATTGAATCTGGTTATATACCCATTTCCTTTTCTCAATAACCAATAGGATTTTATCTACGACCTCATCCAGGGATTTTTCGATCTCATTCCCCCAGAACCTCAAAATCTCATAGCCTTGTCTTTGAAGCTCTTTGTTCACCTCTTGGTCACGGACAATGTTCCGTTCTATCTTTGGAATCCAATATGAGGTATTGGTTTTGATCTTCGCTTTATTTTCCGCAAAGTGAAAACCATGCCAAAATTCAGAATCACAAAAAATAGCAATACGATAACGCTGCAAAACAATATCGGGATGACCAAATACCTTGGAAGAATACAAACGATATCGAACCCCTTTTTCCGTCAGGGCTTTGCGCAAAGTTTTTTCTATTCCGGTGTTCTTAGAACGGATATGGGACATGGTGTATGAAACTACAGCTGGATCTCTAGTCATAAATAGGGGTTTTGCAATTATCTTCTTTTCTTTTTAATTAGGTTTTTGCCGAAGTTCGAAGCAGGTTTTGCAACTTTATCTTCGTTTTTGCGGTTTTTCTTTTCCTCGCGTTCAAATGCTTCTTTTGTCTCATCAATTTTATTGCTTAAATCGTGCAAATCGGCCACCGACAATTTTTCCAAGATTTTGTTAAGACTAGATGAAAGGTCTTCAATCTTTGAAAGCGTTTTTTGAAATTCCGAAACCACGTTTTCAAAACGAGTTACGTCGTTTCCTAGAGATTCAATTTGAGACTGGATGGAAGATGACGCAGTCTCTACCCTTTCAATTCTAGTAACAAGTTCTGTCTCCATTTGGGAAATGTTTTGATAGGATTCGCTTAATGTTTCAAGTCCTTCAACAGCCTTGGAAAAGACACGATCAACATAGTCTTTTTTAAGATCGTTAATTGGTTCTTTCTTTTCTACTTCATTCATAATAAATTTACTCCTATTATAATGTCAATTTATAATCTTTTAGCAATCGGGAAAAATAGAATTTTTTCTCCGCTTCCGTAAAGGTTGGAAGCAAAGTTATATAGTCTTGAGAAAGTATTGCCGGATCGGGAGGGTCCGTGAATAAGGAGCGAAGGAATTGTTTCTTTTCTTCTTCCCCATGTTCTTGATAGTAGTTTCCTAGCAAGTGTAATTTAGTATGGTTCAAATATAGCCGAACCGTTTCTGGATAAGGGAGCGCATTTTCAGACGCCAAAAGGAATTGACGGCAAATTTGGATTTTTGATTTTGCATCTTGGAAATCACCAGCTCGAGAATAAGCCCGAATGGCATCTTCGAATTCGTCTCGATTAAAACGGTTGTCCCCTTCTTCCATCCAATGGCTTGGGTCAATGGTTCCTTTGAAGTAGGAAAGCACTTCTTTTTCAGACTGGAGTTTCCGTAATCCTGCAAGCAATTCTTCTTCGATAATTCCATGTGCGTTCGATTCGAAAATCACAATTCGATTCTTGGCTCTAGTTAAGGCAACGTAGTACCGATTGAATAGCATGCGATGCAAGGTGCTGTGCTTCCCTTTTCTTTCTTCTCCAAGCATGGATTCAAAAGTCTTTTTTGAAGAGGAAAAGAAATCAACAAGAACACAGGAATCCCATTCTCTTCCTTTGGCATTCCCAACGCTTAGGAATGAATGTTCCACAAATTCCGGATACCTTTTTTGGTATTTTCTTTGATAGTCGTTTCGCATCCTTGCATCGGGAAACAAGAACACGCAATCGCGATTGGAAATGGAAACTGCATTTAAAAGCTTTTCGAAACTCTCCTTGTTTTGAATCAGGGAAACGAAGACGTCTTCCTCATCCTCGCGCTTTGTGACTTCTTGAATGGAATCGACTTCCGCATTGCGAGCCCCAATGGCTTTTCTACGAATTTTGGAGACTTCATTAATGTATCCAACGAGGTTCGGCCCGCTTCGATAGCTGTCATTTAGGTTCGAGACATAAAGGTTTGCTTGGTTTCCAAAGCATTTCTTTACGATGCGTTTCGCATCCTTCACGTCGAAAATCGTTGGATTGATGGCTTGGTTGTCATCCCCATATAAATAGAGGTTAAGCAAATCCAATGGATATTCGTGATTGAGCAGCGAACACACGGCTTCAAATTGAATCTCCGAAAGATCTTGGTATTCATCGATGACTATGGCGTCATATACTTCAAGATCATTGACGTGGTCAAGCAATTCATGGGCGAGGCGGTTATCCGTCGTTCTCTTTTGTGTCTTTAAATGGTTTTCATAGGCCTTTCCGACTTCGTAGATGGCTTGTTTTTGTTCTAAACTAAAGCCTTCTTCCTTCTTCGTGCGTTCAAGGAAAACGGGCAAGGAAAGAATATCGGATGTTGGATTAACATCGGTGCTTAAGCCTTCTAACACCCCTCGGAAAAAGGAATAGCAAACGAGGCAATCATCTTCTTTGCTGCCTTCAAAACAGTTGGCTACACGGCGATATAGACGATTGTTCCTCTCTTCCAAAAGACGGAAGAAACGTTCGAAATCGCTTTTGTCGTCCATACAATCTGATTGAGGAAGATTGAGAGACCGGCATAACGTTTTCCAGGTATGGGTCTCCACATTTCTCGCGTGGAGCTCTTCTAGTTTCTTCTCGGCAAAATTCTTGAGGTCTTTTTGATAGGTCAAATAGAGGACTCGCTTATTGACGTCCCCTAAATCCAGGGTTTCTTTCAAAGATAGAATCGTCTTTCCCGTTCCTGCCGAACCAACAAAAGCGTGTGGCAATTGTTCCCTAGAAGCCAATAGCAATTGATATTGGGTCAAGGATGGATAAGCAAGTTCATCGATATGATTGCTTTCATACGGCAATAAAACCTGTTCGATAACCATCTCATCGCGCGTAGTTTTATCTAGCCTCAAAGCGATTTCCCCTTGTCGGTCATGTTCTTCCGCGCCTTGAGTCAAGTAAACAAATACAAGGTCGTTTCGGTTTAGGCCACGAGAAGAAAATTCATCGCCGCGAAGGAAGAAAACCCGGTCGGTACGCGTTTCTGCCAGATCGTCGAAACGAAACTTCTCAAAACGAACGTGTGGAGTAGAAATGGAGGCGTTATCGTGCTTTTTCAAATAATCCACCCATTCTTGGTCATCGCCAAATACCGCAGTTTCGTATAACTTGCGAAGAGCTTTTTCAAACGGAGCGTGATATACCTCCGTCCTTTCCTGACAACATCGCTCAAATTTACGGGATAAAAATAAACGTCTTTTCGGAGTCTTCCTTAATGGGACGATTTCTTCCTCCTCTAAATCGGGTTCTTGGTCTTCCTCCTCTTTTTCGATTTTTGGTTTTTTACCTGAAAGAGGACTCGTTTCTTCCTTCCGCAGGCAAAGTTCTTTGCTAAGAACGGCTTGGCGGTATTCCTTGATCAAAATACCGCAAGAAGAAATGCAGGAGACCAAATAATCGTTGCCTTTTGAGACAACAACAACAGCCTTATCCAAATTGGATTTGGGACACAAAACGAAACTCTGCAGTTCCATGGAACGGTTTAATAAACAGGCGCATACAACCCAATCTTCCGCATGGAAATTCTTAAGCAACTGAAAGACGGGGTCGTTTTTAGGAACAATGTTAGGAATAAAATAGCAGGTGGGATAGAGTTCGAAAAACCGCCTTTGCTTCAATAGGTGCTGGACCTGCACAAAGGATTTTTCGTCATTCTCGTTTCCTTGACGAGTGAAAAGATAATCCCAGTCGGTATGTCTTCGGTAAATAAAATGTGGTTGGGTACGAAACCCGCCTTCTTTGCGTTCTAAATCCAATACCTTCCCTTTGGAGGATTCAAAAGATGCATTTTGAAGTTTTGGGCGTTGGTATTCCGCTTCCTCGTCTATCCATTTTGGTGATGGAATAGGCATTTCCGTTTTAACAACACCCGGTTTTGAGGAGGGCGTGGAGGGTTTTGGGATTAATGAAATTCCATCTAAATTACGCGGTTTTTTCTTGGAATTGCCGGAAAAACCCTTCTTGAAGCTTGCGATATCCAATGTTTCCGGCTCTTCAATTTTGGCCTCCAATTCTTCTTTTCTTTCCCATTGAGAACGGCCTAAATCTTTAGGTTTGGAGGAAGAGATTGCCTCAAAATGAGGGCGAGCGATTTGCTGAATCGCTTCCATATCCACGTCGTCTTCGTCTTTTTCTTCCGGGGCTTCTCCTAAATCAACGGGTTTAGATGCGATGGGAGGGGTGTAGAGGCATACCTTGGCGTCAATCCCCGTGATTTCTAGATAATCCTCGATTTCACAAGCCGAATCGAAAGCGCCATCTTGAACCTGCAATTTCCCATGGATTTCCATTTGGACTAAAGGCTTATTTCCCTTTAAAACCAAGGCAAAGGAATGATCCCGGCGGTTTAACAAGAGGAGGGAAAGGGGTTCAAAGTTTTTATCGGCGATGGAAGCGATCATCGCCCAATCGGACAAGCGGAAATGAGCCAATTCGTCTTCTTGTTTCTTATCGGGATTGAGGTCATCCGAGACGCGTTCGAAGTCAGGGGCATATTTTAAAGAAGTAACCGCAGACAAAGCATTTCGCGAAGCCTCTTCAAAGGAAACAGCGACCTCATCCATCCCATCATAAGGAATCATAGTCTCTTCTTTATCCCAAGCCGTTTTATAGCAAAAAGTAATTTTCATGGTACCCCCTCCTTCCATCATCCTTTTATTTTAATCATAAACCCTGCCCGAAGAAATGACTTTGCAGTATGCTTTTCTTATGTCTTTTAAAATCGCCACCGCCAAATCTTTCGACTTCGAAGCGACAAAAAAATGCTTCCGTCGCGTCCAAGAAGCCATTCGTCTCGAAGGGAAAAACGAATTCCCCTCCCCCATGGAACCAAGCGAAGAAGAATTGGAGGACGGTCGCATTTTGATTCTAAAAGAGCAAGGCCGCGTTTATGGCGGGCTCCTCTTTACTCATGACGTGAAAAAGGCGCTCTTTCCCCATTCCTCTTCGTGGAAAGAGTTAGATTCCCTATTAGAAGATTGCGGTAGTACAAGCGAGAGCCTATTAGCCATTACTTCCTTTTTTATTGATCCTAGTTACCGTCATAAAGGCTTGGGCAGTTTGTTGCTGCAGGATTGGATCCGTCGTCACAGCCAAAGCGACATCTTTTTAACCTGCCCCCTCGACCACATGGACGTCGTCCCTTTTTTCCAAAAGAAAGGTTTTCAAATGGGCAAGCCCCTCGATATTCCAGGAACAGGAAAAACCATTTGCCTTTATTATCTCCACCATAGCGATGGGCTATGCCGAAACCTATTCTGGTAATTAAGCGAGCTGGCTACGATACAAATCGGCGAATGCGCCGTTTTTCGCCATCAATTCGCCAAAATTCCCCTGTTCCAAAACCGCACCGTCTTTCATCACAAGAATCAAGTCCGCGTTTTTAATCGTGGACAAGCGGTGAGCAACGACGATGCTGGTTTTACCCCGCATCAGCTCATCAAAAGCCTTGCCTAAAGCTAATTCGGTGCGGAGGTCGATATTGGAGGTCGCTTCGTCTAACAAAACGATTTCCGGCTGAGCGAGAAGGATGCGAGCCACGCAGAGCAATTGCTTTTCACCGGTGGATAGACCCGTGGCGTTGCTGACAACGGTTTGATAGCCTTCTGGCATTCGGCGGATAAAATCATCAGCATGTGCTTTTTTCGCCGCTTCAACAATTTCTTCCATTGTGGCATTTGGCTTCCCGAAGGCGATATTTGCGGCAATCGTATCCTTCGATAACCACGTTTCTTGGAGAACCATCCCAATATGGCCCCTCATCTCTTTCTTCGAGATTTCTTGCGTCGGAATGCCATTCATATAGAATCCACCTTCTTGGGGATCGTAGAATCGCATTAAAAGGTTGATGATGGTAGTTTTGCCGCATCCTGTGGTACCGACCAAAGCTATCTTATGCCCTTTGTAAATATCGAGGTTAAACCGTTGAATGATGATTCGTTTGCCATCATAAGAAAACACCATGTCTTTGGCTTCCAAGGTTTGGACTTCTTGTCCCAAGGGACGATTCCCCGTATCGACGTCTTTAGGAGTTGTTAAAGTTTCCATCACCCTTCCCAAAGAAGCATCCGCGTAGAAAATGTCGCTTGCGGCATCGGCAATCTCATTAAACGGGGTCATGTATTGGTAGGAATAGGTTAAGAAAGAGGAAAGGGAGCCGACGCTGAAAGAAATCCCAAGCCAACTCCAGGTAGACCCGCTTTCTAGAATCATCCAAACACCTAATAAAATAACGGAACCGTAAATCGTGTTATTCACCAAACGGGTGGAGGGGTTGATCCAGCTCGCGGCGAAAGTCGCTTTGAAATTCGCCATCTTCACCTCTAGGTTCTTTTCATCGAACCCCTGCGCTTTTCTTTCTTCCAGCCCATAGGATTGAATGGCTTCCAAATTGGTGATGGATTCACTGGAAAAAGCTGTGATTTGACCTAATTTCTCGTTTTGCAGTTTGAAATATTGGGCGTTGTGTTTGGAGATAAAGCGAGACGTCAAAATGCTTAATGGGGTCAAGACAACAACGACGAGACCCAAGAAATAATTCAAATAGAACATGAAAACGATGGTGATGAGAATTTGGACGATGCCTTCATAAAGGGCGCCCGCCCCCGTGATAAGACCCGTTTGGACGTTTTCGATGTCGTTTGTCAGGCGGAGCAATAAGTCCCCATGGGGGTTTGTATCCAAATAGGAAACGGGCACTTCATTTAGGGCGATATAAACGTCGTCCCGCATCTTTTTGACCAAGCGTTGGCCGACATATGCCGTCGTGAAATCAAAGAAATAACGGAAGACCGCCCCACATAAAATGAGGGCGATCATCAAAATCAAATCCATCAATAAAACACGAGAATAATGGTCTTCCTGCATAGGGTTTTTCATCCATTCGCGGATGACGTCCACTCCTAATCCGGTCACGAAGGGGACAGCCATTTTAGCGGCAACACTCAGCAAGGCAAAAACGAAGCTTAAAACAACGATTCCATAGGAACCGCGAAGGTATTTCTTTAAGGCTTTGAAGTTTTTCATTGGGCATCCACCTGCGCATGATAGATTTCAGAGTAAACGGGGCAGGAAGTTAATAGTTCCTCATGCTTTCCCACTCCCACGATATGGCCTTTATCCAAGACATAAATGCGGTCGCAATTTTGAATGGAGGTCGCCCTTTGGCTAACCAAAATAACGGAGAGCCCCCCTCTCTTTTTGATGTTTTCGCGAACAAGCAAATCGCTCTTATAATCAAGAGCACTCGTGGAATCATCTAGCATCAAAATAGGACGTTTGGATAACAGGGCGCGCCCAATGAGCAAACGCTGTTTTTGGCCACCACTTAAATTGGCACCGCCCTCTTCGATTGGATGGTTCAAGCCGTCTTTATAATGGCAGAAATACTCCGAGCACAAAGAATCTTGAATCGCCGCGTTGATTTCTTCTTCGCTGGCGTCAGGATTCCCTAGCAGCAAATTATCGCGAATCGTCCCTTGGAAAATTTGCGGTTTTTGAGAGACCAATGCGATTTGATCGCGCAAAGCATGCAGGTTCCATTTTTGGATGGGCTCCTCTTGAAAATAGACTTGTCCCCCGCTCGCGTCCAAGAAACGGTTGCAGAGGGATAAAATCGTGGACTTTCCGCTTCCAGTGCCCCCGATGATGCCAATCGTTTCTCCAGGGCGAAGCTCGAAATGAATGTGAGACAGGGCATCGTTTTCCCCGCCGAAGGACAAACGGACGTCTTCAAAACGGAAGAGGGTTTTTGCCTCGTTCTTTTCCTTCAAGGGGCCATCGACGATATCGGGAGTTAAGGCAAAGAAGGCGTCGATGCGTCTCTTCGAGGCCAATGCTTTTGAAATCGAAGTAACAAGGCGCGTAAATTGAATGAGTGCGGTAAGGGATTGAGTTAAGAAGGAGACGAGAGCCACGATAGAACCCACGGATAACCCCGTTAATTCGATTTTGAAGGAACCAAAATAAAGGATTAAAACGATAGCGGCGTTTACGAACCCGAAAGTCAAAGGATTGATGAAGGAATTCATCTTTTGGATGCGAAGGGCCTGCTTCCGATATTTTTCCGATTCTTTTTGGAAGGAGGCGATTTCATCTTCCTGCTTGTTGAAAGCGCGGACCACGCGTCCTCCTACAATCGCATCATCCCCCAATGTCGATACACGGTCCAGTTCTTTTTGGAGGGCGCTATATTCCTTGGGGGTCAATTTCATGACAATGAAAATGGTTAAGGCACAGAGGCTTAAGCCGCCCAATACGGCTAAACCAGCGTAGACATTAATGAAGAATGCCGCGGCGACCGAGCCTAAAACCAAGAAGGGGGCACGGACCATCAAGCGCATGAATAGCTGGACGCCGTTTTGCATGGAAAAAGAGTCATTGGTCAATAAATTGAGCGCTTTCCCTTTGCCGTAATTTTCCACCTGCTTGGAGGAGGCGTGGGCCAAATGATCGTAGAGTTCTTTCTTCAAGGTATAGGCGTATTCGCTGGAAACGCGAGATGCTAAATACTGAGTAATCATCGTGCAGCCAAATCCTACGATGGCGAAAACGAAAATCAGGGAGGTTAATCCCAAAATATATTTAGTATCCCCGTAATGGCTGCCGTAAGCTTCGCCAATCGAAGGCTCCGTTAGGCCTTGGTCAATAACATTACGAACGATAAAGGGCACGGCGAGTTCAGTGATGCATTCGACAATTTTGAGCAAAGGAGCCAAAAGAACCCGAATGCGGTAGGGCTTCAAAAAGGTTAACGCCGTTTTATTTGTTTTTTTCATTGGAGAACTTCTCCTCTAGAATGCCATCTTCCTCTTCGTCGTCTTTAGGACGGAATCTTAAATAAATGGATTCTTGTCCCTGGCCAGAGGAGGAAACGTGCTCAAATGACCACGAATTGTCATCAGGACTCACGATGCGATCAAAAATCGTATCCTGCTGGCCCGCCATGCGGAATTCGACGATGTCATGGAATTCCCATTCGATTTCTTCTCCGGCGAGGCCGCAATAAAGATTCGCCAAATCCACGATGAGAGGAGGAAGCATATAACGAACGATGAAACGTAAAATCCCCGTTGTGGGGTCCCAAGATTTCAGAGTAAAGAATTTAGGTAGGGCGGGAGCGGGGGAATCGCAGAAAGAATCATAGAAACTATCTTGATCGTAAACAGGCTCCCCCTTGGTGTAGGAGAAAGATTTGGCAAGCATATGAATGCGTCGGGAAATCTTTTTGCGGATGGCGACATTCTCCTCAATATCAGGAGCAAAGCCATTTTGGGTGGAGCATCCATATTCCGCGAAAAGGTTATAGCGAAGGGCGGCCATAGGGTCTTTCTTGACCGCGATTCCCTTTTGGTAGCATTCTCCTAGGCGCAAGGAATAATTCACGAAATCATCCACATTGTTTTGCGAGGTGGTAAACGATTGGAACACGTCAGCATAAGCGGATTGAAGCATGGCAAAACCCATCTCTGGGTCTTTTTTCACCCCGCATCCATTGAAATAGCATTGGGCAACTTGGTAAACGCCGGCATAGGATCCTAACGCCGCGGCTTGGGAATAATATTCATAAGCAAGCATGTCGTGCTTATTCTCCCCAAACCAACGTTGCATGATTCGCCCGATCCCCACAAGAGCATCGGGATTCGTATGGAGTTCGGGACGGCGATAATAACGAAGGGCTTTGGCAAGGTCAGGCGCGGTAAATTCGCCACCGATTTCATAGAAATTCCCAAGAATCAACGCGGATCCTTGGTGATGGAGATCGGCCAAAATATCGCAATAACGGACAAAGAGCTCTTCATTCATCGGATTATGGCAAACCAAGCCGTTAAGATAATTTTGGCAATAACGGGAGGCAATATCCGAATGGAGGGCAATGTAATCATCGGTGAAGCGTGCTTGGCGAACTTCGTGGAGGATTTCTTCGTCGAGAGGGAGCCCAGAGGCATCGCCGACGACGCTATGCATGCCGCATCTTGGACATACAGCCGTCAAGGAATTGGATTCGTTATCCCAGTCGTGAATTTCTTTCGCCGAGAAAAGACTTTCGCAAAAAAAGCACCCCGCCTGGCGGGAACGAAGGATTTCGGTTCCGTTATTTGCGGAATGAGCGAGGTATTCGTCAATTTGCTGAGTGGACAATGGTTCTTTTTTCATGCCCGTAGATACTACCACAACTCTATCTTTTTTCGTTAGAAAAATAGGCCAAGCAAAGCAAAGGAAAGAAGGATGGCGAAGAACGGCGCGACAAAGTAGGCCCGATTGATGTTTTTAGAATACGTGAGGTAATCGAATAAAATCGTGGCAAACATCAAAAGGGAGGGGATCCATAAATACCCAACGGAGGAAGTCCAGGCCATGCAATAAATCTGTCCAAAGAGGAAAGCAAGGAAGACAAGGGCCCAAACGATGAGCAAAGGAATGGTGCGAAGGGTGACATTACGGTGGTTGCCATAAGTTTCTGGATTACGGCTCCCTTTAAGCAAACGGGTCACGATTCCAAAGACTCCAGCAATCAGACCCAAGAAGAAATAAGTCGAATTCGCAGAAGTATTTTCTTCGGAAAAATCCATTTTGATGAAGGAGGAATCCAAATAACGTTCCATCCAAAGAATCAAAACGCCGAAAAGGACAAAGGAACCGAAAAACAGGAACCGAGCGAGGCATTCGTATTTGCCCTTTTTGAGAGGGTCTTCCTTTTTGGAGCCAACAAGCATGAGCAGGAGATAGAAGGAAATCCCTAGCCATAACAGGATAATGCCCGAACCGTAAATGAAGCGAAGTGCTGTTTGATTCACGGCCAAAATGCAAATTCCGCACAAAAGGAAGAGGGTATCATAGAAGCAAAGAAAGGCGATTGTAATGATTTTGGCCCGACGATTAAGGGATTCAATCTTCATAAGGACTTGCCATATTATAGCAAAACCAAAAAAAGAAGGTAGATGGGGCCGTTTTATCCCATGACAAGCCCTTTTCAAATTGGACACCACCCCCTCTAGGCGGTTACAATAAGCCTCATGAGAAAAATCATCGTTGATATTATGGGTGGCGATAACGCCCCCGAGGCCCCGCTAGCGGCCGTTTCCCAAGCTTATAATGCTTCCAAAGAACTTTCCTTCGTTTTGGTGGGCAAAAAAGAAATCATCGAAGCCTATGCGAAAAAGGAAAAATGGAATTTAAATCGCGTTGAAATCGTAGATGCTCAAGACGTCGTGACCAACGAAGACCATCCCGCAACCTTCCTTCAAACCAAACCAAATAGTTCCCTCGCGGTTGCCTTTGATCAAATCGCTAAACGCGACGATATCGACGGCATGGTATCTAGTGGGCCTACCGGCGCGCTTTTAACGGGTGGCATCTTCAAAGCCAAACGTCTTGATGGAGTCAAACGCCCGGCTTTAATCGCGACGCTCCCCACCAAAGTGAATGGCCAAATGGTACGTCTTGTGGATGCGGGAGCCAACATGGATTCGAAGCCGGAATACCTCGTCCAGTTTGCCTTGATGGCGGATGCTTATGCCAAGGTTTTAGGCATCGCTTCCCCACGCATTGGGCTCTTAAGCGTTGGCATGGAAGAAGGCAAGGGAAACGAATTGACGAAGGACGTATACGCGAAATTAAAAGCAATCCCATCCTTGAACTTCATTGGAAACGTGGAAGGAGACAAGGTGCTAGATGGCATCTGTGACATCGTAATCGCAGACGGATTTGCCGGCAACGTCTTCTTAAAAGCCACTGAGGGAGGAGCCTATTTTGTTAAAGGTCTCTTCACCGCGGCTTTAAAGCGTAACATCTTCTCCAAGTTTGGCGTTTTGTTCCAACTCAAAGGAATTAAGGAAGCCAAGAAACCTTTTGCCATGGCTTCTAACGCCTGCGCTCCGTTACTTGGATGCCGCCAGCTCATCGTGAAATGCCACGGCAAAGCCGATAAGGACACCTTGTTCTCCGGGATTCTAGAAACCGCGAGATACGCGGATGAGAATTTGCTCGGCAAAATCTCTGACGCGATTGCCTCTCAAGCAGAATAAGCAAACTTAAGCGGTCTGGTTGGTGAACTAGGCTGCTTTTTTATATCGAAGACGGCGGCACAAAAGAACAATCCCTTTGATTACCATGACTAGAATTAGGATGGCAACCGCAAAGCAAACAATCGTCGCGCCCGGTTTATAATCGCAATAATAAGCAAGAACAAGACCGCCAATCATCGAAATTAACGAGGCGATAAGGGAAGCAATCATCGTAAAGCGATATCCTTTTTTGAATTGAAGAGCAATCGCCGCGGGCAATACCAGCAAAGAAGAGACAACCAAACTTCCTACGATTTTGGCTCCGATCGCTACGGCGATAGAAAGCAATAAATCCTGTCCAAACGTTAACCAGCCCGTTTTGATTTTAGAAACCTTGGCTTCATCAAGAGAATAAATCGAAGCAAAGCCTTGTCGGAAGAATAAAAGGGAGAAAGCCGCGACGACAATGGCCAAGGCGACCATGCAGTAAAGTTCGGTATCCGAAATTAATAGCAACGAGCCGAATAAATAAGCATCAAAATTGGAGGCAGAAGAATAGGAAGAGAGGATGCCAGCGATTCCTACCGCGGCGGAAAGAACGACGGCCACCCCCATTTCGGCATATTTATTGAATCTCTTTCGCAAAAACTCAATGAGGAAGAAAGAAACAATGCAGCAAAGGATCGAAATCCATAAGGGGCTAAGCCCAGCAGCCAAACCAATCGCCACCCCAGCCAGGGAAGAATGAGCCAAAGCATCCCCGCTCGAAGAAAGGCGTTTGAAAACAGCGGTATTGCCAAGCAACGGCAACGTTATACCTAGAAGCACGCAGGCTACTAAAGCAACGCGCATGAATCTATAAGCTAGCATGATGATGCCCCCTTTCTAGTTCTTCCGCATAATCAATCAGAGAACCTTGTTCAATAAAATAAACGTGATCGGCCTCATGCAAATCCTCGGGGTGATGACTTACAAAAAGGATGGACGTCCCCCGTGCTTTTTGTTTTTGGATCATCGTTAGCAAGGCGTGATGGCTTTCATCGTCCATCCCGGCATCGGGTTCGTCCAAAACAAGCAACGAAGGATCTCCAATCACGGCTTTGGCGATTTTAACACGCTGAAGTTGGCCTCCGCTTAGCTCATTGACGAGACGTTTTCTAAAGGGAGTAAGGCCCCATTCTTCTAAGGTGCCGTTAACCTTCTTTTTGTTTTCTTTGTAGTTCCAGCCTAGGCGAGGGCCGACTAACCCCAGCGAGACCACTTCTTCTACGCTGGCGGGAAAAGAGGCATCGGAAATCGAGGTTGTTTGAGCGATGTAGGAAATCCGTTTTTCTTGGGTTTGGATGGTTCCGTTAATCGGCTTTAATAAACCCAAAGCCAAACGGAGGAAGGTGCTCTTGCCCCCACCGTTAGGTCCAAGGATTCCAACGAATTCCCCATCGTTCATGGCAAAGTTCACATCATGAAGGATTTCCGTCCCTTCATAGTGGAATCCCACGTGCTCCATTTTAATCATTGTAGGGCCTCCTTGATTCTAGTTAAGTTCTCTTCCATCAGCGAGAAATAGGTTTGGTTCTCGTCTTCGCTTTCTTCAATCGTTTCTAAAGAAGAAAGCACTTCGGTTTTGCATCCGGTTTCCTCGGCGATTTTTTTCGCGATGGAGGGAGAAACATATTCTTCGTAGAAAATCGTCGTAATTTGATGGAGACGAACTTCTTCGATGATTCGTTCTAATCCCTTCGCAGTTGGTTCTTGGTCGGGGGAGAGTCCTGAAACATAGATTTGTTCTAATCCATAATCGCGACAAAGATAACCAAAGGAAGCGTGGGATACAACCAAATAGGGGCGGGACATCCCTTGGAGTTCGGAAACATACCGCTTATCCAATTCCTCCATTTTCTTGATGGCAATCCTGGCGTTTTCTTCATAGTCTTCCTGGTGAGCAGGATCGATTTGGATAAGGGAATCCAAAATATTAGTCAACTCAATCTTCGCGTTTTTCGGCGACAGCCAAACATGGGGGTCTATAACCCCATCCACCTTCATCGTTTTGATATCTTTCGAAACGTCAAAAGTTTTTTCTTTCACTTCTTTGGGAAGGGAGTCGGCCCAAGGTTCCAGGGAGTTCCCCTGAAGCAATAAGCCTTTGCATTCGGTTAACCCAATAATATGACGGACGCTGGGTTCATAGTCATGAGGCTCCGTTCCGAAAGAGGCTAGCATTTTCAAAGGCATTAAATCCTGCACCACTTCTTTGGCTAAAACGTAGGCAGGATAAACGGATGCATACAATGCGTTGGGAACTATGTCCGCGGAGGAACACCCCGTCAAAGGGAGCAATAATCCCATTAGAGTTAAGCACTTCTTTTTCATCGGTTCCTCCTTACGTTGGTCTAGGCTACGCCAAGAAAAAAGAAAATACTAATGAAAATATTTTCATATTGAAAAAGAGGGGAGACCTATAAGGACTTGTCGCGGTCTCGAACCTTTTTATTTCCAAAGCTTGTTTTTAGAGGTAAGAGGGATTGCGGTTTGCCCATTCGGAATCTAACGTAATAGATATCTAGAAATCCCATGAAAGGAGATTCGTATGGATTCAGTCAATTCAGCAGGCAAGCCCCAAAGTTTGAAAGTCCTTTTTATCGGCAACAGCTATTCCGACGACACCATCCAATGGGCATGGCAAATCGCCACTTCCGCAGGATTAGAAAACGTATTAGTCGCTAACCTCTATCGTGGGGGTTGCACGATTGAGGAACATTTAAACTTTTTGAATGGAGATTCCTCTCCCTACGTCTTCCGTCATTCTGATAGCCATGGCCAAATCATTTCCTCCGTGGAAGGGGAAGAAGGCAATCGAAAAATCGACGAAGGGCTTTTCTATGCGGATTGGGACTGGATTATCTTTCAACAAGGGTCTAGAGATAGCGGACTCGCAGAACGTTATGCCCGTCTCCCCTTATTAATCGATTACGTAAAGAAGCGCGCGACCAACCCCCATGTTCGTTACGCCTTTAACATGACCTGGGCCTATGCGCAGAAAAGTTTAAACCCTGGGTTTGAAAACTATGGGCGGGACCAAAACACCATGTATCAAAGCATTCTAAACGCGGTTAAGACCCGTGTTTTGCCAAATAAAGATATCGAGTTGATTATTCCTAACGGCACGGCCGTTCAAAATGCACGCACTTCTTATCTTGGGGGTCGCCTCACTCGAGATAATTTCGACCACATGACCTACGGGTTAGGGAGATACATCGTAGGATTAACCTGCATCTGCACCTTAACCGGTCTTGATCCTGCCGATATTTCTTTTGTCCCCGAAGCGTTATCAGAACGAGAAATCCGCATAGCCAAAGAAAGCGTGAAAAACGCTTTGGCAAATCCCTTTCAAGTTACAAATTTCAAAGACCCAAAATAGCGAATCGTTCATAAAAAGTCCTTATTTGAAGAACGTTAAATGGCGTTTAAGGGTACTGTTTTTGTATTTTTTTAGGCCCTTTAAAGCATGGTTTTCTATCCTGCCATTCAGCACGGACCCCCTTCCATTAGTCACGCGGATGATTTGCTGCTAACACATGCAAATTCAGGTCAATTTCCTCGATACGAATTAAAAAAGATTCCGTCCCCTTACATCAACAAGGATGATCGGTTTAAGGAATCTAATGTTAGACACGATTTAGGCACTACATTGAACTGAATTGAAATCTTTTAAAGCTTGTGGAAGAGTTGTAGATGGATCGTCTGCCTCTTGCTTCGGATTTCATTACGAAGAGGTGAACAAGTCCCGTAGAGTTTTTGAGATTCGACAAATACTTGTTTCTCATGCTGCGTATACCTACTGCTCCGCCAACACATATCCCTTATTTTCATAAAGGAAGCGGAAAATCAATGGTTATCCGTCGTCCTATTCTCCTTAGAAGAATGAAATTATGGAAGGATAGGGGCTTGATTTTCGAGGCGGTGCCCAGCCTGTTTCGGACGTCATCCATGAAAAAAGCACGCCTTATTTCAAGCGTGCCTTCAATATTCTTCGTGGCGGAGGCGGAGAGATTCGAACCCTCGCACCAGGTTAACCCCGATCTAACGGTTTAGCAAACCGTCCCCTTCGGCCTCTTGGGTACGCCTCCGTGCGGGTAATAATATAAAACAAAACGCAAGGCCTTGCTAGTGTTTTTCCCTCTTTTAGGGGAGAAGACGAAAAAGGACGGCATTTTTCGCCGTCCTTCGGGTCTTTTTCTCAATAAGCCTTGGCA
Source organism: uncultured Bacilli bacterium (assembly GCA_934700895.1). Classification (GTDB taxonomy): domain Bacteria; phylum Bacillota_I; class Bacilli_A; order RFN20; family CAG-826; genus Alloenteromonas. Next base: position 256,203 of record CAKUXV010000001.1, on the reverse strand, counting down.
AAATAAGCGATGATTTTGGACTTCTTGCCACAAACGGGGCAAACCGCATCCCCTTCTTCTATATATTTATAGATGCAGCGAGCGGTACCACCGTTGGTCATGATCTTGATTTGATCTTCGCATTCGGGGCATCCGCAATAAGCCATGCGGCCATATCCGCCTTTTTCGAGAGCGGCTTTGAGCTCTTCCACGTTGGCAACATCCACGATTTTGGTATCGAGGAAGGCTTTGGCCTTTTGATACATCTCTTCTTGGATGGCTTCTAGCAAGGCCGGGATTTCACTTTCAACGGCTTCGATGTTTCCAACGAGTTTTTCGCCATTATAACGTTTGCTAAGCGCAACTTGCCCCGCTTCGAGGTCACGCGGGCCGAGTTCGAGGCGAAGAGGGACTCCCTTCATTTCCCATTCGGCGAATTTCCAGCCAGGAGTATGGTCGGAGGAATCGACTTTCACGCGGACTCCCTGCTTGAGGAGTTTTTGACGAATTTCTTCGCACTTTTCTAGAATTCCCGGAGTTTGTTGACGGATGGGGACAATCACGACTTGAATCGGGGCGACGCGAGGAGGCAGGACAAGACCATTATCATCGCCGTGCACCATGATGACCGCGCCGATTAAACGGGTGGAAACGCCCCAAGAAGTTTGATGGGGGGCGTGAAGTTTGTTGTCGCGCCCCAAATAGGAGATTCCAAAAGCTTCGGCGAATCCCGTTCCCAAATAATGGGAGGTGCCGCTTTGGAGGGCTTTGCCGTCGTGCATCAGCGCTTCGATGGACCAGGTTTCCACCGCGCCGGCAAATTTCTCATGCTCGGTTTTTCTTCCCTTTACAAATGGGATAGCCAATAGGTCACGACCGATGGAGTCGTAGACTTCCAACATATCCATCGTATTCTTTCTGGCTTCTTCTTCCGTTTCGAATAAGCAGTGGCCTTCTTGCCAAAGGAATTCGGATCCACGGAGGAAAGGACGAGTCGTCTTCTCCCAACGTACCACGGAGCACCACTGGTTATAAATCTTCGGCAAATCGCGGTAGCTCGAAACCAAACGCTTATACATATCGGAGAAAAGGATTTCCGAAGTCGGGCGGATGATGAGCGGATCGTCGAGTTCTTTGTTGCCGCCGATTGTTGCGACCAAGCATTCCGGAGCAAATCCTTCCACATGGTCTTTCTCTTTGGCCATCAAAGAAGAGGGGATGACGCAAGGCAAATAGACGTTTTCCGAACCATGTTCTTTGAATTTCTTGTCGGCAAAGGCTTGGATTTGTTCCCAGATGGCATAGCCATAAGGCAAATAATCGATAAAGCCCTTTACGGAGCTATAATCCATTAAGTCCGCTTTGCGGCAAACGTCGGTATACCACTGAGCAAAGTCGCTGTCTCTGCTAGTGATGGCTTCGTTTTTGATTGTTTGTTTTCCCATATTGTTTTTCTTTCCTTTTATCTTCTCATGTCGCGAACTTTCTTCATCGATTTATTTGGAATCGGGTTGAGCATCGGGTCGTAGGGGGCGAAGAATTCACTGGAGATGTACTTCAGCCCGCTGCGGACGATGATTTCAATGGCATCCCATCCTTCGATGTCGCTAGCGATGATCGGTTTGTTGTAGCGAAGCAATTTCTCGACCAAGCTATGGAGTTTGGAACGGATCTTGGCATCCATATTTGTAGCAATTCCAGCGAAACGGAAGCTGCAAACGAAATAATCATAGGCTCTATAGGTCGAAGCGGGGAGCCCCAATTCACCTTCTTCGAGCAATAATCCAACTTGGAAGCCCTTGGCTTTGATTTGTTTCATGTCACTGACGATGTCTTCGGGATGGTTCGAATCGAAATGGGCTCGAATGTCCGATTCCTTGAAGAGGAAGACGATGTGTGTGGATTTCGCGGCCTTGAGCCTAGCGAATACCGTGAGCATGAAGTCGCGGTCTTCCACACGAACGTTATAGAAGAGAAGGGAATCGGGGTCTTTGACTTCGTTAACAAACACCGGTACAGAGTTACGGGCGATTGTAGCAAACAAATCGTGGTCGTCGCCGGTTCTCGCCGCATAGTCATGCAGGTCGTCCATGGAATCGAAATAGGTGTTGATGGGTTCGCTTTTCATCAAATAGCCAAGTACCTTTTCTTCTTGAACGGAATAAATAGGCCGGAATTTAGTGCGGATTTTATTGTCATGAATGATGCGTTCCACTTCCGTGCGGTAGGAATCATTGCTTCCTGGGTCATTCCGGAAGGATTCTTTTCCCTTTTCATAGAAATAAATCGCCGTGGGATTGGAGAAGGCGATGGATACGGAACGCTTTCCTTCTTCTAGAATCGCCGCATCATCCTTGGTCGGGAAGAGACGGTGCTCAACTAGAGCCACACGGAAATCAATTTTGGTCGCATAGCCATTGATGGCTAAGTATCGGCGGATGGCATCCACGCAATCTTTGGCAAGATGCAAGCCATCCGGCATCCCCGGGATATGGAAATCGGCAATCATGAATTCATTGCCGTCGATTTGCATCATAATTCTACGCGAAGTAACAAGAGGCGACACGGCGTTTTGGATTTGCTTCATGATTAGAGGATTCAAAGGTTTGTCTTTATCTTGGATGCGGCGGTAAGCAAAATGGAACACCAGGGTGACTCCTTTTCGCTTGGAACCGTTTTTCAGCCCAAGTTGATATTGCTTCATGGAGGCAAGGCCGCGATTTTTCGGTTTTCGGCTATTCGCTTGATTGGTTTCCATCGACTTCAGCAAATAGGAACGAAGATGGAGGATGCCTTGTTCGGGATCAAAGGAATCCACTTGAAGCATTGAGAAATACGTTTTGGTTTTGGAGGAGCCTGCGCTGGTATCCGTTTCTAAATAATCGGGGGCGCTCGTCTCCGGATCGCTGACGGCGTTTACCCATTGGATGACTCGCTTTTGCTCCGATTGGGGGAATTGGTGATAAAAATCCGCTAGGGGATAAGGGTTTGTAATCGCGTGAGGCGCAGTCACAACGAAATCGCGAACCATCTGCGAACGCATATCCACGATAAAAATGCGCGACGAATCCATCGTGCGTTCCAATTCTTCGACGAATTTCTTGTGCTTCGAAGAAGAAACGGCAATCGTAACGATGGCTAACGTAGTCCCGGCAAGCAGCAAAAAGAACGAAACGATATAGGGCCAATAGGCGATGAAGGTTTCCTGAACTTGCTTCCACATAACTCTTAAAGGATATACCACTATGTGGTAAAACGCAAAAAGGTCCTTCTTGCCTAGAAGAAAAAGGAATGGTAACATACCTATCGCACCTTGAACTTGGAGAAATACCCAAGCGGTTGAAGGGGGCGGTTTCGAAAACCGTTAGTGGGGTCATGCTCCAGCCAGGGTTCGAATCCCTGTTTCTCCGCCAATCAGTGCATCGGCTGCCTTCGGGCAGCTTTTTTCGTGCATGAAAAATCCCCCTTCTTCTCAAAAAGGAGGGGGACACATGGTCAAACTCAGCTTAGTCGAGCTTTGGTCCGGCTTTTACAAGTGCCTTGCCGGCATCGTTGGATTCGTATTTGACGAAATTCTTTTGGAAGCGGCCAGCCAAATCTTTGGCCTTGCCTTCCCAAACACCTTTTTCCGCATAGGTGTCGCGCGGATCGAGGATATGGGAATCCACGCCCGGGAGTTCCGTCGGAACTTCGAAATCGAAGAACGGAATCTTCTTGGTCGGGGCGGAAAGGATCGCTCCGTTCAAGATGGCATCGATGATACCGCGGGTATCTTTGATGGAGATACGCTTGCCAGAACCATTCCAACCGGTGTTGACAAGATAAGCTTTGGCTCCGCTCATCTTCATCTTCTTCACCAATTCTTGGGCGTATTTGGTCGGATGAAGTTCGAGGAAGGCTTGACCAAAGCAAGCAGAGAAGGTCGGAGTCGGTTCGGTAATGCCACGCTCGGTTCCCGCGAGTTTCGCCGTGAAGCCGGAGAGGAAATAATATTGGGTTTGCTCCGGGGTCAAAATCGAAACAGGGGGTAAAACACCGAAGGCATCCGCGGAAAGGAAGATGACGTTTTTCGCGGCCGGTCCATGGGAAATCGGCTTGACGATGTTTTCGATGTGGTCGATCGGATAGGAAACGCGGGTATTTTCTGTGACGGACTTATCGGCGAAATCAATCTTGCCATTGCCATCGACCGTGACGTTTTCTAGCAAAGCGTCGCGACGAATCGCGTTATAGATATCCGGTTCGGATTCTTTGTCGAGATTGATGACTTTGGCATAGCATCCGCCTTCGAAGTTGAAGACGCCATTATCGTCCCAACCATGTTCGTCGTCGCCGATGAGCAAGCGCTTTGGATCGGTGGAAAGGGTGGTTTTGCCAGTTCCGGAAAGTCCAAAGAAAATAGCGGTATTCTCGCCCTTCTTATCCGTGTTGGCGGAGCAATGCATGGAAGCAATGCCTTTTAAGGGGAGGTAGTAGTTCATCATCGAGAACATACCCTTCTTCATTTCACCGCCATACCAGGTGTTGAGGATGACTTGCTCGCGAGAAGTGATATTGAAGGCAACGCAGGTTTCGCTATGGAGGCCAAGTTCTTTGAAGTTATCGACTTTGGCTTTTGACGCGTTATAAACGATGAAGTCCGGCTTGAAGTTCTTCAGTTCTTCTTCGCTAGGACGGATGAACATGTTGCGGATGAAATGGGCTTGCCAGGCAACTTCAACGACGAAGCGAACGGCCATGCGAGTGTCTTTGTTCGCACCGCAGAAAGCATCGACGACGAAGAGACGTTTTCCGCAGAGTTCCTCAATGGCGAGTTTCTTGACTTTAGCCCAGGTTTCTTCGCTCATGGGATGGTTATCGTTAGGATATTCGGGGGAATTCCACCACACGGTGTCCTTCGAATTCGAATCGACGACGATATATTTGTCTTTGGGCGAGCGTCCGGTGAAGACGCCAGTCATGACGTTGACTGCACCAAGTTCGGTCACTTGGCCCTTTTCATAACCTTCGAGGGTGGATTTTGTTTCTTCCTCGAAAAGCATTTCGTAGGAGGGGTTATAGATAACTTCCGTTGCCCCTTGGATGCCATAGGCTTCCAAATCCGATGGTTTAAGCATGTGTAAGCTCCTTTTCTTTATTATTATCCGAGTCGGGCGATAAACTCGCCTCCCCCGAAGTAACCTGTTTGATTTGCCCGTTATTTTCTACGAGCAATGCTCCGTTAGAAGCAATTCCCTTCGCGATTCCGCAAAGGTTTTCTCCGTAATAGTTGAGGTGAACCGTTTGGTTTTTTAGATAATCACGACTTTCTAGAAGAGGGAACCAGTCCGCTTGACCCGCTAAGGCCAACTGAACGAAGGTATCGAATCGTTCTAAGAATGTCTGTAGTAGTTCTTCTTTCGGAATGAGATAGCCAAGATTCCCAAGGCTTTCCGCTTTGAACGCAATGTCTTGGGGGAAGGGGCGGGAAGCGAGATTCGCTCCAATTCCAACGATTGCGGATTGCTTTTCTCCTTCCGCGATTCCTTCGCAGAGGATTCCGGCAATCTTTTTGCCCTCTAGATACAAGTCATTGGGCCACTTAATCAGCGGCTGTACCCCATACGTTTCTAAAGCTAGAGACAAAGCGACTCCGCTTATTAAGGGAAGAACGGGCAAGAGAGTGGGGAAAGATACGTCCTTTAATAATAAGGAGAAGATTAAATCTCCTTCCGACGACTCCCAGCTTCTTCCCCTTCTGCCGCGCCCCTTGCTTTGAGAAATCGCCGTCACGACAACCCCATCTTCCAAAGAAGAAAGGTTTTCCTTCAAATAATCCGAAGTAGACGGCAAGATTTCAAAAGCAAGGATGCGGTGATTCATATTCCTTAGAGAAGCATCATAAGCAAGCCAGCGGCAACGGCAGAGCCGATAACGCCAGCCACGTTCGGTCCCATCGCGTGCATGAGTAAGAAGTTAGAGGGATCTTCGCGAACTCCTTCTTTTTGGACGACGCGAGCCGCCATCGGAACGGCGGAGACGCCCGCCGCGCCAATCATCGGATTGACTTTGCCTTTGGTTAAGACGCACATCAATTTGCCAATGAGAACCCCACCCGCGGTCGCCATGATGAAGGCAACAACGCCAAGGACAAAGATGAGAAGGGTTTTCGCGGTTAAGAAGGTTTCCGCCGAAGCCGTCGCTCCTACCGTTAAGCCCAAAAGGATCGTCACGATATAAAGCAAGGCGTTCGAGGCGTTTTCCACTAGCTTAGGAACAACACCGCTTTCTTTGATGAGGTTGCCAAACATCAAGCAACCAATAAGGGGTGCGCAGCTAGGAACGATGAGGACAACGATGGCCGTTACCAAAATCGGGAAGATGATTTTCTTGGTTTTGGAGACGGGTTTGGGCATATCCATGTGGATCATGCGTTCCTTCTTGGTCGTCAGCAAACGGATGACCGGAGGCTGAATGAAGGGGACAAGAGCCATGTAGGAATAGGCGGCAATGGCAATCGATGAGAGGAGTTCGGGGGCCAGTTTTGTGGTCGTCAAAATGGCCGTGGGGCCATCGGCTCCCCCGATGATGCCAATTGAACCGGCCTGAGCAGGGGTGAACCCACAGGCAACGGCAAGCATGAACGTGACGAAGATGCCGATTTGGGCAGCTGCGCCAAGAAGCATGGTCTTGGGGTTGGAGATCAATGGACCGAAATCAGTCGTTGCTCCAATGCCAAGGAAAATAAGGCAGGGGTAGATTTCGTATTTAATGCCGTTATAAAGGACGCCTAATAGCCCTTCATACCCCGCGATTTGTTTGACGTCTTCGCCATTGGGATAAAACAGGCCAAGCAAGCCTTTGTATTCGACGTGCTCCACCCAAATGGCATTACCGCCATCCACCGTCTTATAGACGGGGTCCATGATGTGAGAGAGCGGAAGGTTAGCGAGCAACATCCCCACGCCCATTGGGATAAGCAAATAGGGCTCGGCCTTCCGGAAAATGGCCAGATATAGCAGCAATATAGCCACTGCTATCATGATGAGGTTTTTCCATCCCCCATCGGTAAAGAATTGGGCGAAGCCGGTGTTCTCCCAAAAACCTTGGAAGAAACCGCCGACATCGTTATATAGAAGCGCGGTCATGGCCTCTTACCCCAAGACGACTAAAACGTCCTTGCTGTTTACCGACGCGCCTTTTTGGACGCGGATTTCCAAAACCTTGCCGTTACTTGGGGCTTTGATTTCGTTTTCGAGTTTCATGGCTTCGAGAATCAAAAGGGTATCCCCGGCTTTCACTTCGTCGCCCACTTTGACCTTCACGTCAAGGATCGTTCCTTGCATCGGGGATTCGACGGGTTTGCTGGAAACGGGGCCTGCGGGGGTAGCGGGGGCTGGCGCGGTAGGAGCCGCTGTTTGAGCGGCAGAGGCCGCTTTCACGGTTCCCACTTCCAAGGGTTCGGTTTCCGAAACGGAAAGGATTTTGACCTCAAAGGTCTTTCCGTTGACTTTGACTTTGTAGATTCTCATTTTTTCTTCTCCTCATCGATGAGTTTGCAGCTGACGACTTTGAAATCTTCTTTGGTGGACTTGCGGTAATCGATGCTCGCAACAAGCACCGCAGCAATCGCGTCTTCATCTAAGACCGTCCCATCTTGCATCGTGACGGTTTCTTTGACGTCTAAGGCGCGAATCTGGTTGAGACCCATTAGAATCAATGTGATGACGGCCAAAACCACGAAGACCATCAAGACGCATAATAGCGATAGAAGGGCGGCGTCTCCAAAATTGTTGATGTCCCAGTGGAAGGAAGAGCTTTCAAAAAGAACCGTCATAGGCTAACGGAGAATTCCTCCGCCTCCAGTCCGTATTTCTTCTTTAAGAACGAGATGGCCACTTGATCAAACAAGGCAATCGAAAGGACGTCTTCATCCGTCTTGGCAATCTTCTTGTATTTCTTCTTTAGCTCTTCAAATTCCGGGGCCAGTTTATCGGCAGGGCGATAGGTGATCACCTCGTCGTTGCCAATGATCTTCTTTTGGATCGCCGGATCTACGGGCGCCGGGGCTTTGCCGTATAAACCATGGAGATAGTCTTTAATTTCCTTGGGGACCATCTTATAACGTTCTCCCGTGATGACGTTCATAACGGCTTGGGTGCCCACCATCTGGGAAAGCGGGGTGACAAGAGGCGGATATCCGAGGTCTTTTCTAACCCGCGGAACTTCTTGCAAAACCGCGTCGTATTTATCCATGGCACCTTGCTTTTCAAGTTGGCTCATGAGGTTGGAGAGCATACCGCCGGGAACTTGGTATTTCAAAATGCTCGGGTTGCAGGAAAGCGCCTTGGGCTTCAAGATGCCTTTTTTGAGGTATTTTTCTTTGATTGGATTAAGGATCGCGGCCGCTTCATCCAATTTTTCTTGGTTGAGTTTGGGGTCGTATTGAGTGCCTTTCAAAGCATAGTTGAAGGCTTCGGTCGGGGGTTGGGAAGTTCCACCGCTTAAAGGCGAGAGAGCCGTGTCGATAATATCGACGCCCGCTTCAATCGCGCGGCGATAGGTGAGCGAGCAAACCCCACCCGTGCAGTGGCTATGGAGTTCAATTGGCAGTTTGGTGTCCTTCTTCAATTGGGTGATGAGGGAATAGGCGTCTTCAGGAAGCAAAACGCCCGCCATATCTTTAATGCAAAGGCTATCGGCGCCCATCTTCTCAATTTCTTTGGCGAGTTCTACATAATAGGAAACCGTGTGAATCGGGCTCGTCGTATAGGAAAGGGCGATTTGGCAATGGCCGCCGTATTTCTTGCAGGCGTCCACCGCGGATTTGAGGTTGCGTACATCATTAAGCGCGTCGAAGACACGAATGATGTCGATGCCGTTTTCTAGCGATTTCTGGACAAATTTCTCGACGATATCGTCCGGGTAATGGTGATATCCCAAGATGTTTTGCCCACGGAAAAGCATTTGAAGCTTCGTGTTCGGACAGGCTTTGCGAATCGCTCTTAGCCTCTCCCAGGGGTCTTCGTCCAAGAAACGAAGGCACGAATCAAAAGTCGCCCCGCCCCAGACTTCTAACGCATAGAAACCCGCTTGGTCCATTAAAGGCGCAACGCGAAGAATCTCTTCCGTCGTTAAGCGCGTGGCAAGCAGGGATTGCGAACCGTCTCGGAGGGCCGTGTCAACAATTTTTACTCCCATGTCTATACTCCTTTTTAGAGCTGGAAATTTGCTCCAAAATCGAACCCATTGTAAACCATTCGAGCCCTTTTCGAATAGGGTTTTTTGGACAACTGGTAAATTTTGACCGATTTACCAACAAAAAACTCGGTTTTTCCTTTCATCCCTTTGGGAATTACCGATTCGAATCGATGATTCTGCGAAACATTTCATTGTTTCCGTATATGAAAATAGTCCCCCGAAAAAGGAGACTAGATTTTGAAACGGGGATTTATCGTTTTTTATCAAATAACGGGCGGAGGCGAAGGGAGAAAATGCTGGCGACGGCAATCTTTAAGGCGTCCCCGGGCAAAAAGGGAATCACGCAGGCGGCCATTGCTTTGCCAAAGCCATTTCCAAGATAAAGCATGAACCACAAAACCCCGATTGCATAAAGGACGATGGTCCCGGCAATCATGGCAAGGGGATACATCCACTTCTTGTCTTTGAAGAATCCAATTAAAAGCGATTCGATGACAACACACGGCAAATATCCGATCAGGAATCCACCACTAGGACCAAGAATGACTTGAAAACCGCCTTGGAATTTGGAGAATACGGGCAAGCCTACGCTGCCTAATAGCAAATACAGCAGCATGACTAGAGCAGACCATTTCCAATCCAATAATGCCCCGATGAAATAAAGAACAAGCGTCGCCATTGTGATGGAGATAGGCTCAATGGGAATCGATAAGGGGGAGAGGACGCACATCAGGGCGGTAAATACGCCGACAAAGCACATCCGTTGAATCGCAGGATGACGCCATGAAGATTTCTTTTCCGCTTGAGAAGAAATGGGGTTTGGGTTTTCCATAAGCGGGTAGATTTTAGCAAATTCGCCTCTACGTGGCTCTTCTTTTTTTGGAGCGTGTCCTTTCCCTTTTCAACTCACCCCTTCTAAAATAAGGGCATGAAACATACCAAAATCGCATTCTTGGGATCCGGAGCTTGGGGGACGGCCCTCGCCTCCGTTTTAAGTTCCAACCCTTCTCGCCAGATTATCTTATGGGGCAAAAACCCGACGGAAATTGAAGATATTTCGCTTCGTCATGAAAATCCCAAGTACTTTCCAGGCAAGAAACTTGCCGATAATATCAGTGCGACTTTATCTTTAAAAGACGCATTAGCGGATATCGACCTTTTGGTTTTGGCTTTGCCTAGCGGAGCGGTTTCTAGCGTTCTCCCCGAGGTGGCCAAATTGCTAAAAACCAAACCCTTGATGGTTTCTCTTACCAAGGGATTCGATGAGAAAACAGGATTAGGATTATCGAGTCTCATCCAAGGAATCATGGGGGATTCCATCCGCGGATTCATATCGATGATGGGTCCCACCTTTGCTAGCGAGGTTATGAACGGGGATTCCACCTGCATCGCCGCGATTTCGCAAAATAAAGACGACGCAATCGAAGTTCAACAACTATTCTCCACTCCTTCTTTCCGCGTTTATACCCAAAGCGATGTGATCGGGGCCGAGGTGGGGTGCGGCATGAAAAACATCATCGCCATCGCCAGCGGAATCCTTGGTGGACTTGGGTATGGGGATAACGCCAGGGCCTCTTTAATTACACGTGGATTAGCGGAAATCACTCGTTTTGGCGTCCATTCCGGCGCCCAAGAAAAAACCTTTTTGGGGTTAACAGGGGTTGGAGATTTGTTCTTAACCTGTTCCAGCAAGCAATCGCGAAACTATAGTTTTGGATACGAGGTGGGGAAAGCAAACGACGCCTCCATCGTTTTAAACAATTTAACCAAGACGGTAGAAGGAATTCCGGCGACGAAAATCATCCATGAAATCGCGGCTAAAAAAGGCATCAGCGTCCCCATCGTTGACGCGGTTTACGCCGTCATCTACGAAAATCAAAATCCTAGGAAAATTGCCGAATCCTTAATGAGCCGATCGTTGAAGGCCGAATAAAAAACCGCCGTTTGGCGGTAAGCATTCAATTATTTGATGGGTGGAAGGAAGAAACGTCCGTAAACCTGTTTGAGTTCCACAACTTCGATAAAGGCGTTGGGGTCGGCGTTTTCAATGACGGCGACCGCATGGCTGACTTCATAGCTGGAAACCACCATTTTGATGAGGTAACGACCTTTGCCCGAATACGCGCCTTCGCCTTTGACGATCGTTGCGGCGTGAGGAAGGTTGGCAATCAAGATTTTTCCCAAATCCTCGTGGTCGGTAACCACTTCGATTTTCATTTTCTTGTTTCTTAAATGGATGGCATCGATCACCATGGAGGTGGACATCAAATAGAGGATGGAATAGCAGGCGCCTCCGATATATTGCATCGAATTTCCGGTTCCCAATTGCCAGATTTGGATGGAACCAAGAAGGGTGAAGACCACAAGGGTGATGCAGTTCATGATAAGGGAGTAGCGACCGACCAAGACGTTCTTTTTTAATGCCACATAATAGGCAACGACATCGATTCCTCCGCCGCTTCCGTCGACCTTGAAGGCAAGGCCACTGCTAAGCCCGGTGCAAACGCCAGCAAAAACCGCGCGGGCCAATAGGCCACCATTTTTATTGGCAAACACCGCCAGGTCATGAATCCAACCATTATCCCAAACGGACAACAGGGCTTCGAATACCGAAACAAGAATGACATTTAAGAAAGTATAAACAGTGAAACGTTTTCCAATCCCCTTCCAAGCGAGGATAAAAATAGGAATGTTCAAGGCAAAATAGAAGATAGAGAAAAGGATGTTTTCCACCTGGGCCGTCAAGATATCATGAGAGAGAAATAAAGACAGAAACATGATTATGGTCTGGGAAATACCGCTCATGCCACCAGAAACGAGTTTGGTGACCTCGCCACCGCTTTCGGCGATCAGCCTATTGGGAACCAAAAAACACTTATAGCCGATGGCCAAAATAAAGGCCGAAAATGTGAGAATGAGAACGTTCCACCCATTGAATACGGTGCCCTTAAGAATCGGATGATCATACAGTTTATCTTCGACGCGTTTTTTCCAAGAACGGTGATTATTGCTCATGGCTCACGATTATAGAGCATCCCCTTTCCGAAAAGAAGAACCACCCGGTAGGATTTATACGGTGGACAATTTTCACTTACTTTAGTAAGTACTTGGTTGATGAGCCTAAAAATGGGTGCTATCATTTACCCGCTGTTTTTACAGGCATCCTATTTTTATCGGAGGACGTTATGAATATTCTAAAAGCAATTGGCGGAAGCTTCTCCAAATTGTGGCGTTGGATCCGCGAAACCGCATGGGTTCAGCCCCTTCTCATCGTTGGAGCCATCTTCGCCGTTATCTTCTCGATTCCGAAATTCACGACTTGGTTCAATGCCATGGGCGCGGATTCTTCCTCCGGCTACTTCACTTCGTTCCGTCTTTCCCTTGAAGGCGAAGGACGCTTAATCACCGAAAACGGAAAAACCACTTCCGTCATGACCGAAGCCGACAAAGTCACCAAGACCCTCTTCCTCGGTTCCAGCGCGACCAACTCCAAAGACAAATATGAATCTTATGCGGATTACCAAGCCGCGATGAAGGAGCAAGGCGTCTTCGACTATGGCGAAAAATATTACCTCGCCATCGTTGCTCGCGATTCCTCTTCTTCCGACACCTTCCGCGATGCGTTCCAAGTTCTCCAAGATAACTGGGGCGGACGCTTCAACGCCGAAGACAAGAAAGATTTCGCCTTAAAGACCATCTTCTCCGACGAAGTTTCCACCAACGACGACGACTACGAAGTCGAATCGGATAAGAAAGCTTTCTCCCGTTACCTCAACAAATGGAACGGCGGTGAAGGCGGAGCCGACTTCTTCTCCTACGTCGGACCAGAACTCCAAGAAGCCCCCTTCAAGACCAACAATTCCGTCTCCGATTCCAATTATGAGCACATCACGATGCCCGAAATCGATACCTTCGATGTCCCGACCGTCTTCTTGGTCGACTTCTCTGAAGAAGCTTGGAACGCGGGACGCTATGGCATCTCTGAAGCGATTTGGACCCTTTCCGGAAGCAACAACTACGACAAGGCTAACATGCTTCTCAATATGTGGAACCACTTTAACGGGGCGACGGATAACATCTTCTCTTCCGCCTATCAAAAAGCCTAATCCTTCTTTCTAGAATCGCCCCGCCGGAAACGACGGGGTTTTCTATTGGGCGTCGCTTCTCTTTATATAATAAGAATAAGGAATTGCCCTCTTGCAAGAAGGCCTCAAGATTCTTATCGTCTTTAAGGAAATTCCTATGAACAAAGAACTAACTCCCTCCCAGCAAATCGAACGCAGCCTCGACTGCGAATTCAAATTCAATATCTGGCATAAATTCATCGAGGCCCTTGGAGAATACAAACTCGTGAACGACGGAGATAAGGTTGCCGTTTGCATCAGTGGCGGCAAGGACTCCATGCTTTTAGGCTTGTTATTCAAGCATTTGAAGCGATATAGCAAAGTCCATTTTGACGTGGAATACATCGTGATGAACCCGGGATACAACGAAGAGAACTTCTCGCTTATCAAAAAGAACCTCGAGCTTATGGATATTCCGGCAAGGATCTATTTCACCGACATCTTTGACATTGCCAATTCCACGAGCGAAAAACCTTGCTATCTCTGCGCAAAGATGCGACGCGGGGCTTTATACCGCATCGCCAAGGAAATGGGGTGCAACAAAATCGCCTTGGGCCATCATTATGACGATGTCATCGAAACGACATTGATGAATATGCTCAATTCTGGATCCTTTCAGACCATGCTTCCTAAACTCCATAGCACCCACTTCGCGGGAATGGAAATCATCCGCCCCCTTTATTTGGTGCGAGAGGAAGACATTCTTGCTTTCCGCGACTTCAACCACCTCTGCTTCATCCAATGCGCCTGTCGCTTCACGGAGAACGTGGCTTCTTCTACTAGCGCGGTGACCTCTCAACGCGCGGCAACAAAAGCCTTAATCAAAAAGCTAAAAGAGGAATATTCCCCCGTCGTGGAGAAAAATATCTTCAAGGCCGCCTGCAACGTCACTTTAGACAAGGTGCTTGGGTATAAGGAAAACGGCATCTCCCATAGTTATTTGGATAACTACGAGGAAGAAGGGAAACGAATCGATCAAGAAATCAAAGATTCCAAGCTCGAAGAAAAAGTCATCGAAAAGGCGGAGCGGGAACACCGCCCCATGCAAATCGACGATACGTTTAGCAAGAAGGACTAATCACTCCTTCTTTTTCTTTTGGTAATAGGTTACGACCACCGGCGGGACGAGGGGAGAAATATCCACGCCTTCTAATTGCATCTCATTAATCGTGGAGGAGGAGATAAACGTTGTTTCTCTTCCCGACATGAAGAACACCATATCGATATCGGGTCCGGCGAAGCGATTGGCCGCGGCGAGCTGAAATTCATATTCAAAATCGGTGACGGCACGCAAACCACGGATAATATGGTTCGCATGATGCTTTTTGCAATAATCCACGGTTAACCCCGGATTGAAATCCACCGAAACGTTTGGGAATTGCTTGGTGGCTTCTTTCATCATCTCCAAGCGTTCTTCGATGGTGAAATTCCCTTTTTTGGAGGGATTGACCGAAAGAAGGAGGATGACGTGGTCAAAGACGCCAAGGCTACGTTGTAAGACATCCAAATGGCCATTGGTGATCGGATCAAACGAACCGGGATAGACAGCAGTGCGCATAAATTATCGTTCCTTTCTTAAGGTTAAGACGGAGGTGCGTCCATAATGTTTTAAGCGAACGTCTTGATAGGAAGAGGAATCGAAATCCAAATCCCCTTCATATTCTAGGATCAGCGTGGAATAAGGGTGGAGCAAACCCTTGCTCCACAAGGCGTTCACCGCTTCTTGATAATAGGCTTTTTCTTTATAAGGGGGATCGAGGAAAACGATGTCAAAGGGGGTGGAGAAGGAAGAAATCGCGGAAGAGAAGTCGCAGCAATGGATGGTTCCATTCATCTCTTTTAATTTCTTAAGATTCTCGGCAAGCACCTGGGCGGCCTTAGAATCCGCCTCCACAAAATCGCAATGGGCGGATCCGCGGGACAAGGTTTCAATCCCAAGGGCGCCGCTCCCAGCGAATAAATCCAAAACATTCGCCCCTTGGATTTGGTTGCCAAGGCTAGAAAGCATGGCTTCTCTGACTCGATTTTTAGTAGGGACCGTGACGGATTCGGGGACTTCGATTTGACGGCTGCGGTATTTCCCCGCAACGATTTTAAGCATGGATTTTGCCTCCGCAGGAAAGATGATATTGATAGGGGCCAAAAAGGATTTCGTCGAGATTGGCATAAAGACGTCGCACCGCATAATAGGCTTTTTGGTATTGCTGAGAGAGAGGATATTCGTCAAGTTCTTTCTTGGCTAGATAAAGTTCATGCTGGGCAGGGGGCGTTTTTTCGGGGTCATCTTGGCCAAAATAAAGGGAATTCGCATACCCCTCCGCCTTCTTTTTGGCTTGAAGGGACAATTCTAAGAGTTTAGGGTCGGCGCTCACTTCCTGATCCAAGGCGTTCAAGGCTAAAATCCGTTCGTCTTGGTCCAATGCTTTTTTAAGTGTTTCGAGAGCGCGATAGGTCGATTCTTTCATACGCGAACTATTTTACCCCTTCCCCGTCGCGCGTGCTAGAATATCGGGGCTATGTTGTTCCGTATCACCAAAGACACCGACCCGAAATTACGTCGTAAATGTGAAGACGTCCCCCTCCCTTTAAGCGAGGAGAACCAAAAACTCATTGACGACATGCTCGAATATTTGAAATTAACTCAAGACGAAGAATTCCGCGCGAAGCATCCTAACACCCGCGAAGGCGTGGGCTTAGCGGCGCCCCAAGTGGGACATAACCTCAAGATGCTTGTGATTTCTTATCCCACAGGGGACGAAAAAGATCCCTTGGTGGAATATCAGCTCGTCAATCCCAAAATCGTCTTGAATTCGATTAAAAAAGCCTATTTAAACGGCGGGGAAGGATGCTTGTCCGTCGATGAAGAACATCCCGGCCACGTCATCCGCGACTATAAAATCAAAGTCAAAGCCTACGATGCAAAGTTGAAGCAAAATATCGAAATCACCGCGCGGGGATACGACGCGATTGTTTTGCAGCATGAAATCGATCACCTCTCTGGAATTCTTTATTATGACCGGATCGACCCCAAAGATCCGTATCAAAAACCGGCGAATTCCGTCGCGATTTAACGCTTGAAACCACTTACATAATTTCTCGCTCTTTTCATTGCCCTTCCCCTCTTGTATAGTTTTTTTGAAAAGCGGAACATAACGCATTGCTCTGTTTGCATGATTTCAATCCCAATCAGTATTTCTTTTTGAAAGGTTTATAACTATGAAAGGATCCCCCATCAACATCTTCGCTCTTGGCGGCCTCGGTGAGGTCGGCAAGAACACTTATTGCATCGAAAACGATCGCTCGTTGATCCTCGTGGACGCCGGCGTTCGCTTTCCCGAAGCCAATCTCCCTGGCGTGGACTACGTCATCCCCGATTACACGTATTTGAAGGATAATCGCGCTAAAATCAAAGGATTATTCATCACCCACGGTCACGAAGACCATATCGGTGGCATCCCTTTCTTGCTTCGCACCGTCCGTATTCCCGTGATTTACGCCCCGCGTCTAGCGGCGGCTTTAATTCGTCACAAATTAGAAGATTCCCGTTTCCGCGATCCCGTTAAAATCGTGGAATACGATAGCGACTCCGTCATTAAAGTGGCAGATGATTTCGTCGTCTCCTTCTTCCGCGTCACCCACTCGATCCCCGATTCCTTTGGCTTATGCATCGACACCAGCGAGGGACGCATCATCGAAACCGGCGACTTCAAGATCGATTTGACTCCTGTTGGACCCAATTTTGAAATCAATAAGCTTTCCGAGTTAGGTTCGCAAGGCGTGGATTTGCTCATGGCCGATTCGACGAATGCCGAAATCGAAGGATATACCCCCTCCGAAACCGCGGTCCGTCATGGCGTAGAGGAAATCTTTGACAAAGCCATTGGTCGCATCATTGTTTCTACCTTCTCCAGCAACATCAACCGTATCCAACAGGTCGTGGAAGTTGCCGTTGCCCATAAACGTAAAATCTGTGTCTTGGGACGTTCGATGAAAAACGTCATCGGCATTGCTCGCGAACTCGGCTACATCAAAATCCCCGATCAATCAATCATCCAAGAAAACCAACTCAAGAATTACCGTAACTCCGAGATTTGCATTGTCTGCACTGGTAGCCAAGGCGAACCGATGGCCGCGCTTTCTCGCATTGTTTCCGGCGATAACCGCTTCACTCAAATCTTCCCGGGCGACACGGTCGTTTTCTCTTCCAATCCGATTCCTGGCAACGGTGCCCTCGTGGACCGTCTTGTCAACAAACTCGTCCGTTTGGGAGCCGACGTCAAACAGAATTCGATGGCATTCAGCCTCCATTCTTCCGGTCACCCTTCTCGCCAGGAATTGCGCCTAATGCAGCGTTTAGTGAATCCCACCTATTTCATGCCGGTCCACGGCGAATACCGCATGCTGAAACTCCATGGAGAAATCGCCAAGCAACTTGGCATGCCCGAAGACCACATCTTCATTTGCGATAACGGCGACCAAATCGTCCTTCAAAATCACACCGTGCGTCGCGGTGGACAAGTTCCTGCCGGCGCGAAATATATCGATGGCTTGGACCTCGATGGCGTCAGTTCTCAAACGATGAACGACCGTGAAATCCTTAAAAACGATGGCATGGTCAGCGTCCTTATGGTCACCGACAAGCGTCATAGCAAATTGTTGGTTCCCCCGATGCTTTATACCCGTGGGTTCAATTCCGCGGAAGATAGCCACGTCGTCCGTCATTCTCAAATGAAGGCGCAGCAATGCGTCCAAGAGCTCATGGCCCGCAACGCGAGCTATGCGGAAATCAAATCCTCCCTTAAGGATGTCCTTTCCAAATACATCCAACGCAAAACCGACCGCCGTCCGATGATCATTCCGGTCATCATGGAAGCTCGCTGATGTTCATCCTCGCTTCTGGATCCCCGCGAAGAAAGCAACTCCTTCAAAAGCTGCTATCCGATTTTGAAATCATCGTCCCATCCGTAGACGAATCGATTTTGGATTTGCCCGCGAAGGATTTGCCACTAGAAGAAAGCCGCATGAAAGCCTATGCGGTTTTCGCTTCGCACCCTTGGGATCAAGTTTTAGCTTGCGATACCGTGGTTGTCTTGAATAACCGCGTATTAGGAAAACCTAAATCCGAACAGGATGCTTTTGAAATGCTGAAGGCGGAGCAAGGGGAAAAGCAGGTGGTGTTGTCGGGATACACCTATATCGACAAGGATTTTGAAATCAGCCGAACCGTAAAAACGGACGTTTATTTCCATCCCTTAAGCGACGCGCAAATTTGGGAATATATTCGCATCCATAAGCCGTTAGATAAAGCCGGTTCTTATGGCATTCAAGACAATTACCCGTTAATTGACCACATCGAAGGAAGCTTCGATAACGTCATGGGTCTTCCTACCGAAGATTTAGCGGTCCACCTTCGTCGAATTCTCGCCAAATAAAGTCTTTTCCACTTCTTCGGCGTTGCCGCGGATGACAAGGGTTAAGCGATCGCTCATTTGAATGAAGCCGTCTACGCCGGCTTCTTTTAATTCATCCTTTTTCAAAAGGTCGTAGTTCTTTAATTTCAGCTCGATGCGCGATCCTTTGCGGAGGTGGGACAAGACGTTCTCTTCTCCTCCTAACGCATCCATCGTTTGGGCTTTGGCAATAACGGCCTTCTTGCCTTTTTTCTTCTTTTTGGCAATGGGAATAAATAAAAGCAAAAGAACGCAGAGCAGGATGAATCCCGCGAGGGCAAAAGCCAAATAAACCGCGTTTTGGGAAAGCCATTCGTTGAAGGAGGCCTGCGTATCGTCTAATAAAATCAATCCAAGAATCATAAGTGGACAAAGTATAGCATGTTGAAAGAAAAGCGCGTGGGTATAAAACCATTAGGTCTTATAGCCCTCTTTTCCAAAGACAAGTGTATAATGTCGCCTAGAGGTAAAAATAACCATGTCCAACACGATTGAAATTGAAGCCAAAGCCTTGGTCAGTCAAGACGAATACCGTAAATTAGCCAAATTGTTCCGGGGATCCCCGCGTTATGTTCAAACAAACTATTATATCGATACCGAGGACCGTCTCCTTGCCAAAGAAGGGGTTGCCCTCCGCATCCGCGAAAAGCAAGGCCAATACGAATTAACCTTAAAAACCCCGTTATCGGAAGGGTTGCTTGAAAAGAACGCGTCGATTTCTTTCCAACAATTCGCTGACCTTCGTGACCTCGGTGAATTCCCCAAGACGGATATCGAGCGTTTCTTAATTCAACTAGGATTCGATACGAAGAAGCTGTCTATCCTTACCTATTTGTCCACCGAACGCATCGACGTGGAATATGAAGGGGGCTTGCTTTCCATTGACCGTAACACCTATTCTGGCAAAACGGATTATGAAGTCGAATTCGAATACAATTCCCTTGCTGGGGCCCAAAAAATCATGAAGGAATTCTTGGAGAAAAATGGCGTGGAATGCCACTTCTCCACGGCCAGCAAAGTCCAAAGAGCCATGAAGGCGATTGGGAAATAAAAACAATTCAATTGTTTCTTTTGCCTAGGGTAATCCTGGGCTTTTTATATCAAAAAATCGCCTGGGTTTCTCCAAGCGACCATTCCTTATAGCGATGCTTTCTTGCAGCCTTCTGGCAAATCCAAATGGCTGGGCACATCCTTATCGCAGTCCTTGCGATCGCAGGAAGCGCAATAGGATTCAGCAAGTCGGCGGGCACGAGGAATAAAGGTACGAATCTCTTCTTCGTTATAGCCCACTTGCACACGACGGTCATCGACGATGATCGGACGTTTTAAAATGGAGGGGTTCTTGCGAATGAATTCGATGAGCTCGCTGATTTTCATGTCATCGAAATCGATGTGTTGTTCCTGAACGATTTTGGAACGTTGGGAAATGATATCGTCCGTCCCGTTTTCCGACTTCGAAATGACCTCGCGGATATCGTCCGCGGTGAGGTCCGGCCCGAAGATGTTCTTGGATTCGTAGGGAATCTTTTGCTCATCGAACCATTTTTTGACCTTTCGGCAACTGGAGCAGGAGGGAGAAGTGTAAATCTTAATCATGGCTTATAAAATATACGCTAGAAATTCATCATGGCAAGAGGGTCTTTCCTACCCTTTTTATAGGTAACCCCTATAATAGGCGGCATGGAGAAAAAGGTCATTGCCATCGATTTGGATGGAACGCTGCTCAAAAACGACGAGACGTTGACTCCTTTTTCCGCCTCCGTTCTTTCTGCTTTAGAAAAGCAGGGGCACGTTGTTTTATTAACCAGCGGCCGTCCTCCTCGGTCTATTCTGCCTCTTTGGGAACAGGCTGGGCTCCATTCTCCCATTATCTCTTATAACGGGGCGTTAGTCTTTCATCCCGGGGATCCTTCCTTCCCTCGCTTCGAATCGAAATTCCCTTTATCCAAAATTCAATCCTTGCTTCAAGATTGCAGGCCCCATTGCTTTTGTTTGATGGGCGAAACTTCTTCCTGCATATTTGAAGAGGGAAACACCAAGGACCTTCATAAATATTTTTGGAGGGATGGGATGAAAATCCATCCGTTAGACGAACTAAAAGAAGACCCCTTTACCTTAATCTTCGGGGAATGCCCCGAAGAAGACGAATGGGTGGAAAATGCCGCGAAGAAATATTCCTTATCCTGGCGGCATTGGCGAAATATGCCCTACAGCGAGCTTTATTTTCCTAAAGCCTCCAAGGGAGAGGGATTAAAGAAAATATTAGGGATTTTAGGCGTATCCAAAGGGGACGTGTATGCGTTTGGAGATTCCGACAACGATTTGTCTTTATTGCTAGAAGCTGGACGCCCTTACTGCATGAAGGATGCGAAAAGCCATCTTTTGAAAGAGAGATTCCCCTTAACGAAAAAAGGCCACGACGAGGACGGCGTAGCCTTAGAGCTTCAGCAAATCTTTTCTTTATAACCCGGCGTCTTGACGGACAAAAGCATTGATCGCTTCGATTTTGTCTTTTAATCCATCCGAAGAGGGCCCGACGGCCTCGATATAGAATTTCATCTTGGGCTCGGTGCCAGAAGGACGGATGCAAAGGGTGGATCCGTCTTCAAGGAAATATTTGAGGACATCGCTAGAAGGGAAGCCGACGAGTTGTTCTTCCTTTCCGTCTTTTTCGATCGTTTTGCCATGGAGGTAATCCGCGATTTTCACCACGGGGATCGAAGCGATTTCCCAGTACAGGTTTTGATGAAGGCGGTCCATCAAAGCTTTCATCTTATCCGCGCCTTCCATGCCCTCAAAATAGACGTCTTTCGTTTCGGTCGCGTGATAGCCGTATTTCTTTTGAAGGTTATCAAAAGCAACATCCAAGGGGATGCCTTGATTATGGTAATAAAGGGCCATCTCGGCATAGAGGAGAATCGCTTGGATACCATCTTTATCCCGGACAAAGGGCTGAACGAGGCAGCCATAGGATTCTTCATAGCCAAAGAGGAATTTCTTGCCGTTGGGCTTTTCTTCTTCTTGATGAATCGCGTTGCCAATGAATTTAAATCCGGTGAGGAAGGACTTGGAACTCACCCCATAAGCTTTGGCAATGACACGCCCCAAGGAAGTCGTGACAATCGTATCGTAGATGACTCCATTTGAGGGGAGGCGTCCTTGTTTTTGATAAGAAGAAAGCAAGTAATCCAAAAGGAGGGGGGCGCTTTGGTTGCCGGTGAAGCGTTCATAGGTTCCTTTGGAAGATAGGAAGGCAAGACCGCATCGATCGCCATCGGGATCGGTCATCACGGCCAAGTCAGCATGGTTTTTATGACAATATTCCAGCGTCAAATCCCAAGCTTTAGCAACCTCGGGGTTCGGAGAGGCCGTGGCCCCAAACGCGGGATCATGGACGCATTGTTCTTTCACGGGGATGATGGTATAACCCGAATCCTCAAAAACACGCATCGCATTTTCGTAACTCGCGCCGTGTTGGGGAGTGTAAACGACTTTGAAATTCGATTTGTCCAAATCCGGATTCACGCGGCAGCCTTCTACGAGCTTGCAGTAAACGTCGTCCACTTCTTCTCCGAGGACAACGGTTTCGCCTTCTTGGGTAGAAACAGGAACTTCGAATTCGAGTTCGTTTGGAAGTTTATCCGCGAACCGAAGCATGTCGCTAGCCTGGCTAGGAACAAGTTGGCAACCCGTTTCATCATAGATTTTGTACCCGTTATATTGCTTGGGGTTATGAGAGGCGGTGATCATGACGCCGCCTTTGGCCTTGCAATACCTTACGGCAAAGGAAAGTTCAGGAACGGGGCGAAGGGAAGGGAAGATAAAGGCTTTGATGCCCATTTGGTTAAAAATCTTCGCGGCGAGCAAAGCAAATTCGCGGGATTGGAAACGATTATCATGGGATAAGACGATTCCACGGGTTTTCGTATCTTCGCCAAGGGACAAAAGATATTGCCCAAAAGCCACGGAGACCCTTCCGACCGTATGTTCGTTCATCCGGTTCGTACCCGGGCCTAAAACCCCACGCATTCCGGCCGTGCCGAGTTCGACGTCTTTGAAGAAAGCGTCGTCGAGTTCTTCTTGGCTCATGGAACGGATGCAGGCTTTATCCTCTTCGCTTACGCGTGGGGAGGATAACCAACGATTCGAATTTTCCTTGACTTTATCCATATCAAATTCCTTTCTTAGAATGGGTTATGCGTCAAAATCTCAATAGCGTCCTTAAAAAACGAGGGGATGGGGGAGGTGATTTGGCGGTGGGCCAAGCCCCTCAAAGCCCCCGAAACATCGCCGAAGCAAAGCTTTTCGGCATGGAGCAATTGTGAAGTGATTCCGCATAGCCTTTTGGCTTTGCGGCAATCTTGGAAGTCTCCGTATTTTTCATCTCCGACAATCGGATGGTTAATCGAAGCAAGGTGAACGCGGAGTTGATGGGTGCGGCCCGTCAATAAATGGAGTTCCAATAAGGTATAGGAACCAAACCGTTGCAAGACATGGTATTCCGTCTTCGCGGTTTTGCCTCCTTTGCCGACGGGGCAAACGGAAACGCGACCCGTTTGGATATCCTTTTTTAAAGGCTTATCGATGAAACCATCTTTTTCGACGTCTCCCACGACAAGGGCCACGTAATACTTATCGATTTGAGTACGTTCTTTAAATAAATCGGTTAAATCCTTTAGAGCACGGTCCGTTTTACCATAGCAAATGAGTCCACTGGTGTTACGGTCTAAACGGTGTGCTGGAGAAGGGACGAACGTATTGTCGTTTGGGTCATAATCCCCTTTCAAATAGAGATAATCCAACACGGCATTCCCCAATGTTTCTCTAACGCCGGTTTTATCTCCATAGACCAACAACCCTTTGGGCTTATCGATAATCAGCACTTCATCGTCTTCATAGGCGATCGGGTATTCCAAAGGTTTCTTTTCTGCGGGGCGAGGCTTTTTGAAATCTTCGAGTTGTTGATCGGTCACGTAGATGCGAATCACATCCCCTTCTTGGAGGATGTAGTCCTTTTTAATCCAATGGCCATTGGCCTTGATGTCTTTTTTGCGGAAGGCTTTATAGATGAATCCCAGCGGGGCTTCTGGCAGGTACTTCTTCACGAATTTCTCTGCCTTTTGGCCAGCGTTGAGACGAGATACGACGGTTTCTTTCATATTCCGAATTAGTCTAGCAAAAATTACGTTGCGAAGCGATGACGAAACACCTATAATCTCACTTGCCTGAAAAGGCGAAACGCGGAGGAATACCCAAGTGGCCGAAGGGGCGGGCTTGGAAAGCTCGTAGTCTCTTAACCGGGAGCTAGGGTTCGAATCCCTATTCCTCCGCCAGCATAAAAAGCAAAGACACGCAGGACAAATTGCGTGTCTTTTTTTCGTTCCCGATGAGAATTAAATCCCGGCTAAAGGCAAAACATAGGTATCATCACCGAGCGAATAAAGGCTATCTGTGTTGCACAAAATGGCCTTTTGGCCTTTAAGATAATGGGGATTCATCTAGTCGTTTGAACCCTTTGACCGCGCTTAAGCTAAACATCATCCCACTCTTGCATTCCACACGGTGAATCACACCATTTTGGATGATAACCAAATCAATCTCGTTCCCATTGTTATCGCGGTAGTAATAAAAGAAAGGCTCCACTCCATTATTGATATAACTCTTTCTTAGCTCGTTGATAATGTAGGTCTCGACAAACTCCGGAATAAATGCCTGATTTCAGCACATCTCCCGAGGTAATCCCCATTAAATAACAAGCAAGCCCCGCATCGTTAAAATAGATCTTGGGTCTTGACAATGCGTTGGGCAACGGAGAACTCGTTATAGGGCTTCGACAAACAAACGATGTCCCTGCAAGCAAAATCGAAAGCCAAGACATGATTGTTTTTTGTCCATCCCAACGATTTTAGCCACGTTGTCATAGATCAACTCTTGTCCTGTCAAAGAGGCGATCAATTCCAAAAATTGGCGAAAAGCCATTTTGTTTTTGACATTCATGAGTTGAGAAACATCTCTTTCTACATAAGTCTCCACATAATCAGAACAGAATTTCTGGATGCATAGATTCTCATTGCTATAAAGTTCAGGATAAAAGCCTTTAACGATATCCTCATATAATTCTAAAGGGGACAGGGGGTTGGCTTGCGCCCGTTTTTGGATATCGGAATAATCAAAATGGAAAACTGGCTCCTCTCGACCAAAGATTTCGTTTCGAGATAAGGGAAGCATGCGAATGGTAGAAATCCGCCCATCATCGACTCGGTAACGTTGTCCATAAGGCGATACATCCCGTATCCTGTCAGAATGTACATCCCATATTTTTTTCATTACGGATTTTTTCCTTATTCACCACTTCTTCTAGCGCGTCAAACAGTTTGGGAGCGTATTGCACCTCGCTGATAATTAAGGGCCAGGGGTAAAGGGAAAGAAACATAAGAGGGTCGTTTCTTGCCAGTTCTCGGTCCTTATAGGAATCCAAAGAGATGTAATTAAAGGGGTAGTTTTTGGCAAATAGCAACGCCAGGGATGTTTTCCCAACTTGTCTTGCCCCCGTAATCAACGTAACGGGCTTGGATTTAATGGCCGTCTCCACTTCTTTATAAATAGGTCGAGCGATCATAAGGCCGTCTCCTTCCCTTTCCATGATTGTATTTTAGTATTTTAGGGAGTTAACTCCCTTTTTTACTAAATCCCATTTGGAATACTCCATGGTTCATTATGACCTCCATTTATTTAATGTAACCCCTTATATAACCCCCTGACAGGTTTTAATTAAGGGGTTATATCATGATGAGGTTATTTGTTTCCGCGAGACGATTACAGACCGATTTCATCCCCGTTAAGATTGCCTGTGTCCACAAATTGCAAATAATATACTCGAAGGTTAGCAACTTTTGGGTATATACCTTGAGGAGTGATATGTTCGTTGGCAGAGAAAAAGAATTAAAACATTTGAATTCCGCGTTCCATTCAGGGAAAAAGGAATTAGGCGTTATCTACGGGAGGCGAAGGATCGGCAAGACGAAGTTAATCGATCACTTCGTTCAGGATAAACCCCATTTGTTCTATCAGGCAAAAGAAGATAGCTCTTATGGCAACCTTCGTTCCTTTTCTTATGAACTAAACCGTTTAATGTCCTTGCCTCATGATTTTGTTTATTCCAGTTGGCAAGCAGCTTTAGACGCCTTGTCCCATCACTTTCAAAACCAAAGATTTGTCTTATGCATCGACGAATACCCGTTCATCACCCAGCAAGACCCTTCTTTTTCTTCCATCATCGAAGAATATTTCGACCACGCTAGTGATAACCTCATGCTTCTTATCTCGGGGCTCCGAGGTTTCCTTCTTAAAAAAAGAAATTCAAAACACGAAATCTCCTTTATATAAAAGAAAGGCCTTTGAAATGAACGTGCAAAAACTTCCGTTGGAAGAAGCGTTATTATTTTTGAAGGGGCTGGACTTAGAAACCACGTGCAATTATCTCTCCCTCCTATCAACGTTCCCTTATTACTTATCCGCGGTCGATACCCGTCGCCCTTTCGAGGAAGAAGTCCAAAGATTGGTCCTTAACGAATATGGCCCTTTCTTTAATTTGCCAGAAAACGTGCTGTCTAAATCCAGCAAACCGGATATTTATAACGCGATTCTATTCGCCATCGCCAATCGCAGGACAAGTCTCGGCGATATCGCCTTATTCGTCCAAGAAGAAACGGGAAAGGTATCAAATATATGAATACTCTTCTCAAGTCCGCTGTGGTGGCCAAGAAGACAACGTTTAACGGGACCAAGAAAAACAATTACTATGTCATCGCCGATCCATTGCTACGATTTTGGTATAAGGCGGTCTACCCTAACCAAAGCCGAATCGTCGCCAATCCCGATATGGTTTTTGTAGAAATCAAACCCGATTTACATAAAGCGGTGCAATTCGGTTTTGAAGAGGTGTGTTTACTCTATCTCGATAAGTTAAATCGGTTAGGAAAACTAGGTGTAGTTTATCCAGAAATACAAACATTCAAAGCAGATAAAACAAAGCTAGGTCGCTCCGTAGAAATCGACGGGTTATCCGAAATCAACGGGCATCTGCTGGTGGTAGAATGCAAATACAGAAAATCGAAATTCACATTAGAAATGTTAAGGCACTTACAGGAAAGCGATTCCATTTTTAACTCGGAATTAATCCGCGATTATTACTTATTTTCCAAAGCAGGGTTTACCGAAGATATCCAAGAAAATGTGAATATCCATCTCATCGATTTAAAGACGATGCTGTCTTAATCTAAACCAAGCATATTAGTAATAATGCTTGGAAGTTAGCAACTTTGGAGCATACAAACTTACTTATCGATTTTTAATCGCATCGACGGGCTTTTTGGAGGCGATGCGCAAAACGGGCAAGAAGCTCGCGATCAAGGCGGTGACCACGCACCCGAGCAGGATGAGACCAATTTCACGGATGCCAAAGCTCAATAACGTAATGGGCAAGCCGTAGGTGGAACGCAAGGAGGCATTCGTTAAAGCCACCGTAATTCCACTGGCAACCGTGGCTAGGCCAAATACAATCAAAGAAATCACCAGGGCTTCATTAAAGAAGATACCGAAGACATCGCTAGAACGCGCACCAACGGCGCGTAAGATGCCGATTTCTCTTTTCTTATAGGATACCGAGGCGGAAATATAAGTCATGAAGAGGATGATGGCGAACACAAAAACAGCAATGCCAACATAAAGCAAAATCTTCGCCACAGTTTTGATGATGGATCCCACCATGTTCTCCGTGGAGACCACGTAATTGGTCAAGGTGAATTTGACTCCGTTTTCGCTTCTTCCTGAGAAATCGACGATTTTTTCTAGTTCCGATTTGGACAATTTCTCGCCGGAAATCGCCATCGAGTATTTACCGACAGAGGCTTGTTGGAGTGCTTCGCCCATATCGACGGAGACCCCGATAAACGTGGAATCAACATTTTCGTTTTCCAAGAAGAATCCTTGGATCGTTACGTTTTTAGCCAGATAAGGTTCGAAGCCTCCGCCGCAAGACATCTTCAAGACGATGTCTTTAACTAGGGGTTGAAGAATGGAGGCGATGCCCTCTACATCCGACAAGTCGTTATAGACGTCTTTCAAGGAATTCTGTGCTTCTTCATCGTCGTAATAGACATCGGATAACGTACTCACCAAAGTTCCAAGGCTCAAAGTGATTTCATTTTCTTCCAAAGCCGATTTTCCCGTCTTGAAATAGGTAACGTCAGAATAATCTTTCGGGGTGAAATAATGGCTGTAATTGCTTCCAAAAAACATTCCGTTGGGCTTGCCACTAGCTTCCACGCATCTTAACGTGGCCTTATCTTGAATTTCTCCTCCAACCCCTTTGTAGGAAAGGCAATTGGCGATGAAGCCCTCTCCTCCAAAAGCCATCCCGGAAAAGGAACTTCCGTGCTCCGTGGAGAATTGGCTCTGCAACATATAATAATTAAGCACGTCGTCCGTATTTAAATCTTTATCCAGCTCCGCGTAACGGGAATAGTCGTAGCCAGTTTGAATCACGCCAACGATTTTATAAATGCCTTGAAGAGAATTTCCTTGAATTTGGAGGTTTGGATTCTTTTGAAGGAATCGCTCTTCGCTTGAAAGATCCGCGGGGGCCATGTTTTGGTTTTCATCCAAGTTTCCTTCTAGATCCACATGGGAATAGCCCCATTTTTGGAAACAGGCGAAATCGTAATCGCTGATGGCAATTTCATCAGTTGCGGAAGGCAACCTCCCCGCGGATAGGGAAAGGTTGTGACGAGCAAGCGTTTCGTCGTTTAGCTCCACAATGCCAGTGAGGCTTCCATCATAAATATTCCTTTTGGATTCTTTCAGAAACGAACCGGCGATGCTAGCGTTGCCCCCATAATATCCGTTGTTTTTTCCCGATAACACTGGCAGAAAATCATGGCCGGTTTTCTGTTTCAAGATTTCGACGTCCGGATCGGAAAAGAGTTTTTCGACAAAATAGTCTTCTCCATAATTATCGATTTCCACCATCTTTTTGAAAGTGGTGTAACGGATGTTGCTATCGATTATCGAATTGACGATCGCGGTATTGCTATTATAGGCAGCAAAACTATCCACAATGCCGAACATGCCAAAGCAAGTAAACGACAGGATAATGGTCGTAACAAGGCGAACAGGCTTGGTCTTCATGCCGCTGACGCCCATCTTGAAACTTTCTTTGAATGGCATCCGCGACTTGATGAGCTTAAAGGGCTTTTCGTTTTCGGGATGAATCGCGGTTTCGTCGGTTGGAGCAAACGACTCCATCTTGCCGTCCTTATCGATATGGGATGCAGCTTTGACGTCGGAATTAATCTTTTCATCCAAAGAGAGGAACGCTTCTTCTTTTTCTAGATAGGCGTTGATGCGTTTGATGTCTTCTTCCGTCAAGCGATAGCCTCTAGGGAAATGGAAAAGCTTGCCATTGTAGTTTTTGGCTCCGCCTTGTTCTAATGTGGCGTCGATATGGTGCTTTTCGATATCGGAAATGATCTTGCCATCCTTTAATTCGATGACACGGTCCCCGTATTCTTCGGCGAATTCACGGTCATGGGAAACGACGATGACGAGTTTATCCTTGGACAATTCCTTTAAAGTATCAAACACTTGAATCCCCGTGTTGCTATCCAAGGCACCGGTTGGTTCGTCCGCCATGATGATTTCGGGATTCTTAACAAGGGCTCTCGCAATCGCGACACGTTGTTTTTGACCGCCAGAAAGTTCATTGGGCTTTCTTTTTCCAAATCCCGTTAGACCGACTTCGTCTAGAATCGCGTTGATTTTCTCATTTGTTGCTTTTTGCCCTTGGAGTTTTAAGGCAAGAGCGATGTTGGCTCCAACGTTAAAATCATCCAGGATGTTGTATTCCTGAAAGATGAATCCCAAATAGGTGTTGCGGTAACTATCGAAATCCCCCATGGAGAAATCTTTGGACGATTTTCCTTTGATGACAATTTCACCGCTATCGGCATTATCTAATCCGCCCATGACGTTTAATAAAGTGGATTTGCCGCTGCCAGATTTGCCAAGAATAAAGACCAACCCTTTCTCAGGGAACTTCAAACTGACGTGATCTAATGCCGCGACAACACCCCCTTTCTTGGGGTGATAGGTTTTCACAATATCCTTAATCTCGATCATAAGGGCTCCTATAAGGCCTGCCGCATCCATATAAAGGCTCTCCGCCGCGAAGGCGAGGACGTAATTTTTTCTATCTGCCTTGGCTAAATCATACCAGTTTCGAGGGATAACACACTACAGGTTTGCTTGCCTCTCTTTTTAGCCGTCTAGAAATTGACCCCATTTTTTAGTCAAAATCGCGAAAAAGAATTGCAAAAAAACGGATTATGTTCGCTATTTTTAGATTTTATGAACAAGTTGTTATTTTTTCCTTTTATTCGTTGTTTTAGCTCTAAATATATGTCGCTATTTCAACGATAAATGATTCAATAAATTTTTATCGATATATAGGTTTGCTGCCTTAATATCGACAGGAACTTATCGAACGGAGGTGAAATGAAAAAGAATCAAAAGAAAGCAAACATCAGGATTTTAACCCTGTTCATCTTGGGCGAAATCATTACGTTCGGGTCCATATGCTTGTCGCAATTCGTCAGTATGAAAGAAAACCTCGTTGGATTTATCTTCACGTTGCTAGCGATGCATTGCAGCATCATTTGCTTCACCCTGAGCAAGAAAGTCTTCAAGACCAAGGCTAAAATCCGCATCCACTACTACGTGAAAGCCTCATGCTCGTGTTCAACGCCCCCTTCGTTATCATCGCGATTTTCTTTAAACAAGTGCAAATCGACCATACCCTCAAGCTCTCCCTTATTCTTGGATATACGGGCGCGGCGGTTCTAGCAAGCGCGATGAACGACATCTTCCTCGCGAAGAAATTATTTGACACCGCTGGAGAATATATGAAAAAAGAAAACTTCAAAAGTTTAAGAATCTGCGACAATTTCTATCAATTTCGAGTTTCTTTCCCATGCCGACGCTTCTTGTTGGCACCCTTGCCGAGGACGACAGCGCCACTTACGGCGCCTATTCCCTTTGCTTCCCCTTCTATATCGCAGGCAAAGACTACCACGCCATGATCCTCAACTGTAGAAATACGTCCAACACCTGCAAAAAACATCCTTCGCACCGGCAAGTGTACCTTGAACTTCGTCTCCGATGACAAGGCGATCCTCCGCGAAACCGCCCATTTTGGTTTCCCTGGCGACGGGACAAAAGAAAAGATGAAGAATTTCTCCCTCACGATGATCGATGGCGAAATGGTCAAAGAGCATCCGGACGAGAAATTCCCGAAGATCATCGAAGAATGCTTCCAAGTCTTTGAATGCACTTAGATGAAGGAAGTCGACGGAGCCCAAGACGACCACGTCCAAGAATCCTATAAGGCCCCGTATCACATCTGCAACGGCATCACCTCCGAATTTGGTGCGCGCTTCGTCTTAAAAATCGGCAAGGGTAGGGCTGCTGAAAATGTGGGACCGAGATAAAATATCCGAAAATTTCGAATATCCGTGTGCCAGTGCCTCAAAAGTCTCGTTCGCATTGCCGATTTTTCCCATTTCGACATTGAGGTACATCTCCACTTCGTTTTCGAGTCTCGCTCCTGGAGCAGCAATTAAATCCAAGATATTTTCTCCGTCGAATAAGCGATTATAATAAGGGATTCCGCCAAAAACCGAATATATTTTCACTTTATCGGAAGGGGAAAAACGAGGGTAAAACAAGCTGGATTCGTAATAATCCATGGGAGCGAGATTCATCGATAAATCCACGCGGCCGTAAAGGGGATTCGAATGCGCCGTTAACGAGCGCATGGTCTCTACGCAGGACCCAAGCAAAACAAGAGAGAGGTTCGTTTCTTCTTTGTGGCCGTCGATCAAGGATTGAAGGATGCTATCCATCCCGCGAATCGAGTCACGCAAATAAGGATATTCGTCCAAAATAATTTTCCCTTTTTAGAAGATTCGAAAAGGAATCTTAAAACGGATTCCATGTCCTCGAAGGCCAATTTGGGAAATCGAAGCGCCGCGGAAGTTACTTCCGCCAATCCATCTACGTTATTTTTTTCCGCGACTTGTTTGCATTCGTAATAGATTTTCGTCCCTGAAACTTCAGTTAAGGCTTGCTTAATCAATTCGTTTTTACCGACCCGGCGGCGACCATAAACCAAGGAAAATTCGTTCCGTTTGACGTAACAATACGTTTAATTTTCCGCAATTCCTGCTCTCGTCCAATGAATTTCATTTTATTCGGTTTCATCCGACTCGGTTAACTCCGAATAAAAGTACAGCATAGTTACAGCGTCCTTAAAACAGCAAAAAATCCCTTTTCCATCCTCTTTAAAAATAAACAACATTTTCAACAGGAATAGAAAAACGACGAAGAAAAGTTTGAAAAAACCTGAGTTTTAGACCATATGTATACCATCAAAAGGCTTTGAGACAAAGGTATGTATTTTGTACAACTTTAAATTTTCTTATTCTATTCCTCGCAGAAACGGCTACAATCAAATTACGTTTTTCATGAAAGGAAATTTCAATCATGGCAAAGAAAAACTCTAAGTCTATCAAGAAACTAACGGGCATTGGTGCGTTCTTGACGTTAGTTCTATCCCTCGCAGCCCTCTGCCTCGGACTCTTCTTGTCGAACGTCAATCAGACCACATGGGCCGCTAATAACGCGGTTGGAACCAGTGGAATCATGGGCGCAATCCTTGGATTCGGATTCTCCAAAACCATCCCCTCTGGCGGAGATGTCCCGGAATGGGCCACCTTCCCCGGCGTGAAGCTTTCTACCGTGGACAGCAATATGGTTTATACCGCTCCTTCGCACGCTGGCACGATGATTGTCTTCATCCTTATGGCGGCCGCCCTCATTCTCACAATTCTTGCCCTCCTCTTCAAAAAGAGCAAATTTGGGGCGCTTCTTCTCGTCCTCGCTGGACTCTGCCTCGTCGCTTCCGGCATCATGGCCTTCTTCCCCATGCAAATGTGCGGATTTGAAGACAAGATCACGAATGCCTTGAATTTAAAAACGGGCGTGGAATATTCCCTCGGCATTGGTTCGATCCTCAGCGGATGCTTCGGTTGCGTTGGTGGGGTTCTCGGAACTGGCGTTGGCGCGGTTGCCCTTCTTAAATAAGAATTCCGATTCTCCTTTCAAAAGTCACCTTCGGGTGGCTTTTTTCTATCAAAAAAAGCTGCCAGGAAGGCAGCTAATAGATGTTGGTTGGATCAGGCTCCAAGAATCAAATCGGCGGTCGCGCGATTGGTGGCAAAGGGGATGTCATAAACCGCGGCGATGCGCATCAAGGCTTTGACGTCCGGGTCATGGGGCTGGGAACAAAGGGGATCCCAGAAGAAGACGACGATATCAATTTTGCGGGTTGCGATTTCCGCGCCGATTTCTAGGTCTCCTCCATACGGACCACCAAGGAAGGCTTCAACCTTTAAGCCCGTTGCTTGTTCCACTAATTCAGCGGTTTTTCCCGTTCCGCAAAGGGTGTAATTTTTTAACGATTCCACGTTCTTCATCGCCCAAGCCACGATGTCGGCCTTTTTATTATCATGGGCAATCAATGCTAATTTCTTCATACGTTCTTTCCTTTCGCTTCATTGTAAACCAAATAAAAAAGGGCTCGTACCCTTTTTAGTGCTAAAGCCCTTTCTTTTGCTTATTCCGCTTTTTTCTTGAGGAATTTGTTCTTGATGCGCGTTAATAACGCTTCATGTTTTTCCTTGGTCTTTGCCGAATTCAAAAAGGCAAACCCGATGGAATTCGGTCCCGAATGGCAAGCGTTCGTGGAATTGGTCTTCGTCACGTAGACTTTTTCAAATCCCGCATCTTTTAAGGCTTGCACCGCATCGTCGACCATCGCGTCTTTTTCGCTGGTATAACCTACCAAAACAACGGATTTATCGATTTCGGAGAAGCAGGCAAGGGTTTCATCCACGTACTTCTTTCCGAGCTTTTTCATCGGTCCACGGAATTTCTTAAGCACCTGCAAGGTGCCATCTTTGCAGATAAGAACCGGGTGGATCTTCAATAAGTTCGCCCCAAAGCTCAAGAGTTTGGAGCATCTTCCTCCGCGGGCCATGAACGACAAATCGTCGATGAGCAATTGAGCAACGACGTGTTCGCGGTATTCGTCTAACGCAGCTTTAATCGCTTGGGGATCGCTTTCTCCGGCATCCGCTAGTTCTTTGGCTTTAAAAGCAAGCAAGGCAATGCCAAGGGAGAAAGACTCGGAATCATAGACGGTAACTCCACCTACTTCTTCCGCGGCAATCGAAGCATTTTGAACACCGGAGCTTAATTTAGAAGAAATCGAAACGTAGAATAATTGATCGGCGTCCTCTTTTTGCTTTTGGAAGAATTCAACAGCTTCGCCCACGTTGACCGCGCTGGTTTGGGCGATTTGCTTATGGGTTTCGTTATACGCATAAAGTTCTTCGTTTTCGAAAGTCGTGTCTTTTTTGCTAGTTTCCCCAAATTGAATGGAAAAAGGGACGCAAGGGATGCCAAGTTCTTTTTGAGCAGCAGGCGACAAATCCATGGAAGTGTCGCCAACGATTTTGATTTTCATAACCAAACCTCCTAGTATGCCATACGAGATGGCCCGCCCTATTAAACTCCTTTCTGCAGGAAATGCAACCCATATGCGTACGCGCGGAAATATTAAGTAGCAAAAAGCGGCGGATAAACCGCCGCCAGAAGATAGATGAATTCTTCTTATTTTACTTCCAATTTCGTCGAAGTGACTTCGGCTTCCTTGACCACGGGTTCTTCTTCGCTCGTCACAGCAAGACGCTGTGCGCGGCGCAAGGCACGTTCGGAATCGCGGTCGCCGCTACGAGCAAACATCGTCAACGCGGTGCAGCCGACCAATGTTCCGGCAGCGAGAAGGATGATTCCCCAATAACGGTAACCCATATGAGACCAATTGGATAACCAAGCAGCTTCGGAAATCAAAACCCAATTGTCGCTGGATTTAATAGGAAGATGGTCTCCCACGATGCCGATGACGATGAAGGTCAAGCCAACCACCGCAAGGAAAGAGGCAAAGACGTACCAAGCGATTTCTTTGCGCGGAAGGGATGTTTTTTTCTTCTTATCGTTCATGATGGAGATCCTTTATTAGAAAAGTGGGAATGAATTAGGCAGCCTTTTTGGCTTCGTCCTGCTTCACTTGGTTGATGAGACCATTGACCATTTCGGGGTAGATGGCGTTCATCGCGGCTTCGGCGTCGCGGACATAGAGGTTGATGGTTTCAAGAACTTCGCGTTGGACGTCCGGAAAACGCTTGCCAACCGGCAAATCACGACGACCGATGCAGTTTTCAACGAGGGCGTTGATCTTGTCTTCCATCGCCTTGTAGACGAGGTCGGTTTCAATGGCGGTTCCACGGACTTGGTTGATGAAACCAATGACTTTAGAGATGTCTTGTCCGATGAAGTTGGAAGCCGGGGTGTTGGCGCCTTTGGCTTCGTTGCGGGCAATGTTATAATCGGAGAAGAGTTTGTTGAGCTCATTGACGAGGGTCAAATAGGCAACTGCGCGATACATCGCGTCTTCGGCGTGCCAGAGTTTGTTGGCCTCATCCATGGAAAGAGCGGCCTTTTGTTCTTCGGGGGCAGCGTTTTGCTTGTTGATGCCGTCTTGGATGACGCCACGGATCATCGAGGTGATGTTGTCGTGGATCGGGAGGACTTTTTCAAATAAAGCAAGGTGTTGGGCATGATCCACGACGAGTTTGTCGCCACTGATTTTGAGGATCGTGGATTTCTCGCCATAGACATCGTTATAGAGGCTTTCGATCATTTCCTCCATCTTCTTGCCATTGTCGCCAGAGTGGTCGAGGATGGCTTTAAGTGGGGTGTTTTGTTTGATCTCTTGGAGGATCGTGTTCTTTTTGCTCTCAAAAAGCTTCACATCATAAGCTTGTTTTTGGAGGCAGTACTCCAAAGTGTCGCGGACCGCAACGTTGTAATGAACGAGGGTGACGACGGTTTCGGTGTTTTGATTCATCTTTTTCTTCTTTCTCGGGGGCCTTATCTATCCGCCGATGGGTACAGGTAGGCCTCTAAATCAGCAACAGAGGAGACAACGTGTTTGGCTTTTTGCTTAACCAAGCGGTGGCTATGAGCCATGCAATAGCTATTTTCGTAAAAAGCCTCAAACATGGGCGCGTCGTTCCCGGAATCGCCGATAACTGATACATTTTCCTTCGGAATGCCGAGATAGTCAAGGTAAAAGGACAGTCCACTGCTTTTATCGCACCCCTTAGGGGTGACTTCAATGAACTGATTGAGCCAAGCAAATTCGAAATCGGGGTATTCTTTGGTGAAGAGATTCGTGAGGTGGTAAGCCAAGCGTTGCTTCGTCTTCGTGATGCCGATGCAAGCCATGAGCTTGTAGGTGCGGCCCTTTTCGATTTCGCCATAAAAAATCTGATCATCTTTCACGCGACTTTCGCGATACGTTCCTTGGTAAAACTGGTAAATAACGTAGAAAAAGTTGGCCCACCCATGGTTGCGGCTGCGGCGTTGGATAATTCCGTAATCCTTGGAGGAAGTCATCAAAAGGCTCGGTTCATAATCGCTTTCCAGTTCTTTAAGAAAACGACGAAAGGGCTCTGCTTCGAAATATTCTTCCTTGACGATTTGGTCGCCGATTTGCACGAAGGTCCCATCTCCTCCGACGACATCGAAAGGAATGTCGGGGAACTTCTTTTTCATGTGGTCCATGAATTCGTGACCGCGGCTGGTGACCAAAACCAAGCGATTGCCGTCTTGAATCCATTTTTTCAAGAAACGGCGATTTTTCCGCGGGATCATTTGAATTTGGCTTTTGGGGAAGAATAACGTCCCGTCCAAATCGGTTGCTAGAACTTTGCCTGCCATAGGCAGGATTATAACCAACTATGGGACCAAGCCAAAATAAAAAAACGTAAAATCCGCTTAAAAAGGAAAGGGGCTGGCAAATTCCAGCCCCTACGCTCATAGCATCTAATTATGCCAAGCGATTTTCCGCTTCGATAACGCCGTATCCTCCATCGACACGGGCGTAGACGACCGAGATTTCGTCGTCTTCTTCGTCGAGATACATGAAGAAGCTATGTCCGAGTGCCTCCATGCGGGTGATGGCTTCGTCAATGGTCATTGGCTCCAAGCGAATGGACTTGGTACGAACGACTTCATCGGGATCCTCTTCTTCGTAGTCTTTGATGTTTTCAAAAGCAAGAGCACGGCCGAGGGAATCGGTTTCTTTCTTGCGTTCAATGCGGGTTTTGAGTTTGCGCATTTGACCTTCGAGTTTATCGACGGCAAGATCGACGGCGGCATAGAGATCGGCGTTTTTAACTTCAGCACGGAAATCCATTTCCTTGGTGAAGATGGTGATTTCGACTTTGGCCCCGACCGTATAGCTGCGGACGACGGCGCGACATAAGACATTGTCATCGATGACGAAGTACTTGTCCATGCGGGCCAACTTCTTTTCGATGTCCGCGCGGATAGAATCGGTGACTTCGATG
Organism: uncultured Bacilli bacterium; assembly: GCA_934700895.1. Taxonomy (GTDB): domain Bacteria; phylum Bacillota_I; class Bacilli_A; order RFN20; family CAG-826; genus Alloenteromonas. The sequence goes on along the minus strand of CAKUXV010000001.1, from coordinate 218,877 downwards.
TTTTTACCGATAATTTGGTATTTCATTATTTTCCTCCTTTATAGGATCAACTTTATTTTACCTTGTATTTTTTTGTCCGTAAGGGTTGACAAAAATGTGTTTTGTAAGCGGTTACATCCATTTTGATTTACTCACAAAACAACAAAGAAAAAAGTGGCCCATGACAAGCCACTTTTTTGGAAACTAACCCACTTATTTATGATTTTTGAAAAAATTTGTCAGTTCGTCCACTTTGTCTAGCTTTTCCCAGGGTACATCGATATCGGGACGGCCGAAGCAACCATAATTGCAGGTGTCCGCATAGGAGAAAGAGGGAGTCGTCAAATGGAAGGCGGAGATGATCGCGCCCGGACGAGCGTCGAAAAAACGATGCACGGCTTCAAGAATCACTTCATCCGAAACATGTTTGGTCCCAAAGGTCGTAACCCCAATGGAAACGGGTTCGGCCACGCCAATCGCGTAAGAAAGTTGGATTTCCAAGCGGTCCGCAGCCCCTGCGGCCACAAGGTTCTTCGCCATATAGCGGGCGTAATAGGAAGCGGAGCGATCGACTTTGGAGGGGTCTTTGCCCGAGAAGGCGCCGCCGCCATGGCGGGAAGAGCCGCCATAGGTGTCAACGATCAGTTTTCTTCCGGTTAACCCCGTATCTCCAGCAGGTCCGCCAATCACGAAGCGTCCCGTCGGGTTGATCAAAACGCGGAAATCGCTATTAAGACCGAAGCTCTTGGCCACGGGGAGCATGATGTTTTCGTAGACGAACTTTTTGAATTCATTCATATCCACTTCTGGATCATGCTGAATGGACATGAGAATCGTATCGATGCGAAGATGGTTGGGGTCTGTGTAATCCAAAGAAACTTGGCTCTTCATGTCCGGGCGGGCGTGGGGGAATTCCCCTTTCTTGCGAAGAGCAGTCGCCGTGCGGACTAGTTTATGGGCAATGGAAATAGGAAGGGGCATGTATCCGTCGGATTCGTTGGTTGCATAGCCAAACATGATTCCTTGGTCTCCGGCGCCTTGTTCCAAGATGTTTCCGCGGTCCACGCCTTGTTCGATATCGCAAGATTGTCCCTTCACGCGATTTTCAATGACGCAGGTGTCGCACCCGATGCCTAGTTCCGGCTTGGTGTAGCCAATTTCACGAAGGGTGTCGCGGACGATTTTCTCGCAGTTGACTTCCTTCCAACGGGCGCAGGTGATTTCTCCGCCAATTAAAACAAATTCCGTCGTGGCGAACACTTCGCAGGCGACGTGGGATTTGGGGTCGAGGCGCAAGCACTCGTCCAAAATGGAGTCGGCGATGCGATCGCAGACTTTATCGGGGTGTCCTTCGGATACGGACTCGCTGCTAAAAAGTATTTTTTCTTTCATTCTCTATTCTCCTTCTTCACCCGATAAAAAGGCCTCCCACAAGGTGGAAGGCTCCATTTTTAGGCGCTTCTTCTCTCCGCGGCATCGTTCCTCTTTGTGGGAAGAGGCTATAGCGAGCACTTACCCCTATTGGGGAGTTGCTAGCGCCCTGGTTACGCTACTTTTGGCGCTTCTTGATGCCCGGCTTTTCGTCGGTAGGCAAACTATAAGCAGTTAGGGGAAAGACTTCAAGGAATATCGTCTGCCCTTTTCGAACAAAACTTTCATTTTTGCCGCAGGCATTTTGCCCTTATAATGTTTCGAAGGTTTCAAAGAGCCAAGGAGGTTCATTATGGGAGCAGGTAAAAACATTTTATGGTTCAGCATTGGGTTCGTCTCTGCCACAGCCGTTGCGGCCGGAGGAGTGGCAATCGCCGTTTGCGCGGTGCCTTCTTCCGCCTATTTGAAAGATAACGTGGCGGGAGAAGCGGCAAGTGCTTCTTTGCTCCAACTCATCATGAACGCCGGGAATTATACCGTCGATGAATTCCCCATTATCGAAAAAGTCTTGAACGAAGCGATCAACAATTATCAACTCGACCAATATGTCAGCGTCGACTACGAACAGCTTCGTGGCATCAAATTCGGGGAATTCGATTTCAATTCCCTCTTCGGAACGGCCATCAAAATCACCGCGAGCATCAATTCGTTGGATCTAAGCAGCGAACTCGGCGCTTTTGCTAACCTCCACATTATGACGAACTGGGATGCGGTCCCTGCGTCGGAAGTCCCTTCCGGCAACGCGGAGAACCCTTATCTATATTATTATTTAGATAACAGCAAATACGTCCGCGCCTATCAAGACGATGGAACTCCCGTTTCTTCCTATTCGTCCCAACCTCTTTATTATCCCGCGCTTGCCTCCATCCCTTTGCTAGATATCGGGCAAGTCTTCGAAGTTCGCTTAGGGCAGCAAGAAGCCGCGGAAGCCTTACGTTGCTTTGGCATGCCAAGCGATTCCCCCTTATTTAAAATCGTCAAGGATTCCACCTTCAACGACTTGGAGAACCTTGATATCAATAACCTTTATCTCAATGACTTGCTCCCATATTCGGAGCAGTCAAGCCTTTACGACACGATCCTCCCCATCCTTAACGATGGCAAGCCCGCGGATCAGCAATTGACTTACGACAAAGTTCGCTTAAGCGACCTCGAAGCCATCAACATGGATAACATCCATCTTTCTACCGTTGTTTCCGGCTTAGACGCGGGTACGCAGGAACTTCTTGCCGAAGGATGCGGAGTTGTTTCTTTTGACGATATCACGGTCAAAACCATCTCCTCCTTCTCCTTGGACCGCGTCCATTTGTCACGGGCGATGAAAAATCCTGATCCCAAACTAAAAGCCATCTTGATGGATATCACGGGGGCGACGGATTGGAACGCCATCACCTTGGCCAGCCTTCAAGGAAGCATGGATATCAACGCGATCAAGCTTTCCAATGTTTTGGATTCTTCCAGCGAGCTCTTTGGCATTCTCGAGGATGGATTAGGCAAAACGGGCGACCAAGTTTCTCTTGGCGACCTCTCAACTTTCGATGCGAAGCAAATCCACTTAACCAAAGTGATTCCTGAGGCTGGAAACGAAAGGCTCTATAACGTCCTCAAGGATATGTGCAACGGCAAAGAGCCTGACCAAATCCGCATCACCGACTTAAATAGCATCGACACGGATAAAATCCGCCTTCAAACGGTCATGAATTACGATGGAACCAAAACGGGTAACCCCGTCTTGGATACCTTGCTAGGCAAAAATCCAACCGTTGGGGAAATCAAAGACACCTTCGCGGCCATGACGGTTCACGAAACCTTCTGCGAAAACGTTTTCACCACGGATAAAACCAACACGATCAACGTGGACGACACCTACGACTATAACGCAGATGGATCTTACACCTACAATCACTCCAAAAACGGCAAGTACTACATTTCCAAAACTGCAGGCATTTGGCTTGTTCTTGGCTATGACGTCACGACGAACCCTACGACCGGAGTTGGGGATTCCTATAAGCCCTCCACCTTAACCGTTTCCAAATTGACGGATGCTACCGGCGAAACAGCCATCAAGAATTCCATGATGGGAACTCCAATCTATCAATTGATTGCTTCTGGAATGATTGACGGGGCAGGAATGAACGACAAATTGAAACCCTTAACCGTTCAGGAAGTCATCAAACTCGCCAACGACTACGCGGCTCTTCTTCCTCTTTGATCGCTAAGCGCATAGAAAAAAACGGTTCCTTCGCGGGAATCGCTTTTTTTGATAGATCCTTATTTCTTGCCTTTCAGGATTTCCTCAATCGCATGGCTTAATTGATCGGGGCAGGAGGTTTCCCCGGTTCTCGACCCAGGGCAACGAATGCCTCTTAAGCGGTTTTTTGCCTCTTCGAGGTCCATCCCAACAAGCAATGCGCCAAGGCCCTGGCTATTACCGGGGCATCCACGCACGGAGACGTAACGGATGATTTTATGCGTTTCGTCATCGTAGACGATGCGCATTTCCTGGGAGCAAACGGAGGAAGGCCGATAAATGAAGGTCTTCTCCATAATTTACTTACCGCAGCAGCAATGGCCTTCTTCGTGGCCGTGTTCGCCACAGCAGCAGTGACCCTCTTCGTGATCGCAATCGCAATCGCAGGATTCCAAATGGATGAGTTCGCCATAGACTTCGCCCGAACCGCAGCAAGCGTTGCATTCATCGGTATCGATGTGCATGGCAAGGGCGTATTTGGGGGAAACACGGATGACGGTGTCGCCAAAAATGGTGGCGCGCCCTTTTCCCGTATCGACCAAAACGGCGACGATTTCGCCATTTTGAACGCCGAAGTTAGCGGCGTCTTCTGGGGTCATGTGGATGTGGCGTTTGGCAACAATAACGCCTTCTTCGAGGTCCACTTCTCCTGCAGGCCCACGAAGGGTGCATTTGCCGGATCCTTTGATGTCGCCGGATTCACGGACGGGGGCGGTTAAGCCAAGGGTACGAGCATCGGTGAAGGACACTTCGACTTGGTTATGATCGCGAACCGGTCCAAGAATCGAGAATTTAGCGCTCGGACGGGGAAGTTTGCCCTCCGGATCTTTCTTGGGGTTGTTGTAGCCGAGAACTTCGACTTTGTCCGTCGAGGCAAATTGGCCCGGCTGAGAAAGCATTTTGCGGACTTCGAGTTGGTGTCCCTTTCCGAAGAGGACTTCCAACGTTTCCTGGGTCACGTGCACGTGGCGCGCCGAGGTTTCGACTAAGATTTTTTCTGGCATAAATAAAATAATCTCCTTGTGACGAAGGGATTATAACACCCTCGCTACGCGAAGGGGCAAAAAGGCTCAGCGCTTTTTCGCTTTTTGAACGAAAACCCAATATATGGTTCGTGAAATAATGGGCGATTCGCAAGGGAATTTGGAGGATGGCGGCGATGCCAACTAGATGTGGCCAGCTTAATTTCTATCACTCGGAGAATCCATGAGCAAAACCAGAAGAGAGGAGGGCAAAGCCCAAGAATTTCCAAAAGCTATGGCCGTATCCCCTTCGATGATGGAAAGTGGGGAATTCGAGGCAGATATAGTCGAGGATTGCCGTGCCTCCATAGGCAATGCCAAGGGCGGCTAAGTTCGACAAGGGGTTGGTTAATGCGTCAGGGAATGCCCACCTGGACAACGCCCAATAGTTTCCTAGGAACAGCCCATAAAACAAGAAGGAAAATAAAAGGTATAGGAGGGAAGCGCCAGAAATGCTCAGGGAATCGTAGAAAAGTCGAAAATGCGTATCGTTGTTCCTTCCATCGAAATAAATCGTTTGAATGAAGGCCTCTTGGATTTTGGATTGCCTTGCTACGGCGAGAAGGAAATTCATTTCATATTCGTAACAATCGCCATAGCAAATATCGGCCAAACCAAAGAAACGACGGGGGATAGCACGTAATCCCGACTGGGTGTCCCCCACGGATTGGCCGGTCGCTAGGCGAAAATAAAACGTGGCCCACTTCCGTCCCACTTGGGATTTATGAATCATTTGATCGAAGTCGCGGGAACCAATCACCAAGGCGGGGAAGAGGCAAAAGCATCTTCTTTTACGTTGTGGATGCCTTCATAGGCATGCTGGCCATCCCCCGTCCGCGGTGACGAAATAATCCAAATCCGGGATTTTCTCTTGGAGCTTTTCATACCGAAACCAGGGCGTACCCCTTCCCCTTGTTTTCCAAATACGAGACAACTTCAAACGGGGTTTGGCCTTCAACGGCTTCAAAGGTATCCACGTAATTTTTCCCCGACCCATCGTCTACGACGAGCAGGGCATCAAAATCGTCCGCATGAAATTTCTTGAGAAAGGGCAAAACCCGTTCACGAGGTTGAAAAATAAGAATTAATAAAGCGGCTTTCACGGCCTTAAGTTTGAGCAACGAACATCAAAAAATAAAGGCTTAGAAATTTTCTATGGAGCCGAGATACGAAAAGACTAACTGAAACTTTAAAAAATGGCTATCCTTAAGGGCAATGAAAGGAGGCAATGAGCCATGGAAGAAAATAAACCCCACGAATCCAACGAAAAAATCGAAAGCGTTGGCAAAAATCTCGAGGCATCTCCTTCGCCTCTTCCTCCTAACCCCGAAGACGACGATGACGAAATCGACGTCGAGAAAACCTCGGAGGAGGAACTTCGCCATCTTATCGACACCAAAGACCGTCAAGGCCTTTTAAACGTTTTTGATCACGTTCCGACCATCGATATCTCCGACGCGGCAAACGGATTAACCCCCGAGGAGCTGATTTACGTTTTTCGTAACATCGAATCCGCCTATACCGCGGAATTCTTCGATGACCTTGCCCCCGACACCAAACAAGAAATCATCACCGCGATGACCAATCGCGATCTGGTTCAGATCATCAATACTCAAAGTGCCGACGACGTGGCCGATACGATTGGGGACTTGCCCGCGAACCTCGCCAGTAAAGTCCTGCAGGCTGCCGACAAAGACATGAGGGCGGACATCAACCAACTGCTCCGTTATCATGAGAATACCGCTGGTTCGATCATGACCACGGAATATATCGAATTGCTTGATTCCACAACCGTTCAGCAAGCGATATCCTTCATCCGTCAAAAAGGGAAAGACGCGGAAACCATCTATACGATTTTCGTCCGAAACCCCCAACGCAAATTCGTTGGCACCGTCGACTTGGACGATTTGATTTTTGCCAAACCCGAGCAGCCGCTCAGCGACATCATGAATGAAGACGTCGTCAGTGTCTCCACCAACACCGACCAGGAAGAAGTCGGCGTTATGTTCTCTCGTTATGACTTGAACGCCTTGGCCGTTTTAAATGGCGATGATTGCCTGGTTGGTGTCATCACCATCGACGACGCGGTCGACGTCATCAATGAAGAGTCCAACGAAGATATGGCGCGTATGACCAATATGGAGCCTAGCGAAGAGCCTTATCTCCAAATGTCGGTTTGGACCAATGCGAAGCACTGCATCCCTTGGATCATCGCTTTGTTGATCCTTGGAACCTTCACCACCTTGGTGCTCAATCGTTTGGAAGCTCAGATGATTTTCACGAGCCTTCCCATTCTTATTTCCTTCGTCCCCACCTTGATGGATACCGGCGGAAACGCGGGCAACCAAACCACGGGACTAATGATTCGCGGTCTTGCCACACGTGAATTCAGCGCGAAAGACGTTGGAAAAGTCTTGTGGCGCGAATTCCGTTGCGCTTTGATTGTTGCCGCTTTCGTCGCCATCTTCAGCTTCCTTTGGATTACCATTGAGCAATATACAGGCATCGTAAACCTCGGTAAAGTTGGGGATCCTAACGGCCATCATTATGATTTCAATGGCGTGAATATTTGGAATGGCAGCGCCTTTGCCCCCGATATCGCTGGACCCTTTGCTGTCCATGCTTTGACCTTTTCGGCCTTGGTCAGCGTCACCATGTTCTTCGCCGTTTCCTTCTCCAAAGTGGTTGGTGTCAGCCTTTGCATGTTGGCCGCATCCATCAAAAAAGACCCCGCGCTTCTTGCTTCGCCTCTTTTAACGACCGTCATGGACGTCTGCACGTTGCTCATTTATTTCGGGGCCGCATGCGCGTTCTTCCCGCAATTTGCTTGATTCGACGGGCTTTGCATTCTTGGAAAACCATCGATTTCAGCAGCAATTTCCCTAATTTGCAAACTTCCCTCTTGCAACGTCTTACCACGCATCGATATAATAAGCGTCGCTGCGGGAGTGGCGAAACTGGTAGACGCATACGTTTGAGGGGCGTATGGGGCAACCCGTGTGAGTTCAAATCTCATCCCCCGCACCATTTAACAAGCAAAACTTGAGGCTCGAAAGATCTCAAGTTTTTTTATTTTCAGCAGGGAAATAGCGGATTACTCTTTTAGCCTAAAGCGCGTGGAAAAGGTCATGCCGTCGGCGGAAGAGGGTTCGTTCCTTTCCATATACATGATGTTGCTGCCAGTTTCGCAGCAAAGATAACCGACGTCGTCATAACCGAGGATGGCATTCTATTTGAACAACGTGGTAGGCAACGCTTTGCTTAACGTTCCAATCGCCGATCCAGGATTTAGTAATGGAACGAAAATAGGACCATTTCCCGCTAACTTTTTTTGCCCACCGCCTCTTCATATGCACTAGGAGTTTGGACGGCGTCTTCATGATAAAAGAGTTCGTAGGAATCTTTGTAAAGGGATAGTTCGCAAGAGCAATGGGGAATATACGTGGTGTCGACGCAAGACCATCTTCGTGTCGATGATATGTTTTTTGGCCTTGTACTCCTTCAGCGAGCAGTCCCCTAAGCAAATCGGTAGCAGCAATAGCAATTTCTTCTTCATGAAAAATGATCAATAGTGGGAACTTTTGGAATGGGGTCCAGACTCGTTTCCTGCCTATATCAAATCATGCCTTCCCCCTTGAACAAGGCGTCCCCAAGTCCCTCCTTCGATATCGGGGTTTGTGTTTCAAAACAGGTTTGGTCTTGCCCCCCGCCTTTATATTTATGAGTTTTATACTCACGGGGATATAAGGCAAAGTTTTGATAGTTTCTTTTGTTTCTAGATGAATGAAAACTCTTATTGGATGGGAAGGCCGGACATGCCAGGACACTCCAAAAGGCCAAGCATTGTCTGACAAATTGGGTTGGTCCATTATTTATAGTTTCCTCCATTGGCAAGGAAAACGAACATGGTTTTGCGTGGATACTCTAACCAGGGCATCAAAGAGTTATCCAAACAAATAAAACCGTTTCCATGTCAGCGGTTCCTATTATCAAAAGCCGGAACCCAGCAAAGAAAAAAGGCATGGTATTAGCTAGGCAGTTTATGCAGCAAGCTCATGGATGTCGCTAAGGAACTAGTGGCCCCAGAATTCCTCGGGGATACATCTAAATAATTAAGATAATAAGGGGCATTCTTCTTATATACTCATGAGTATAATACACGAGAGTATACAACGTCTGGCCTCCAATAGAGACAAAAAGAAAACCGCCCAACGGGGCGGCATTCCTATTCCTAACCGTTCAATTAGTTGTTATAAGCGTAGTCGTAAGGGTAAACCGGATCGTCTTCAACCTTCGAATCATCCTCTTCGGCATCGATGGGGCAAAGGCGGAACCCATTTTTCGCGAGGCTTTCTAGTTTTTCGGTGAATTGTTCTTCGTTAAGCATTTTCTTTTCCTCCAAATTCCTTTTTTTACTTGCGCCTGTTTTCTTCAGGCAGCTAAGTTATACCCTTAGAAAAACGAGGTGCAAGAGGGGTAAAATTTGAAAGCGTTTTCGATAGCGCTTTCAGTAAACGCTTTCATAAATAATGCCCGTAAACAGCCAACTTTTTTGATTAAAAATCAGGAATAAAAATATTTGCTTTCATTCTTTACATTCTATTTTCAAATATCGCTTATCCCTTCGAGAATCCTCCTATTTATGGTATATTTGGCTCGTTATGGCTTTACTTGAACTTCGCGATGTTACCTTCAATTATTCGGACAAAGAACTCTATAAGGGAGTGAACTTAAAACTAAACCCCGGGGAACATGGAGTCCTTGTGGGGGTCAATGGTTCGGGGAAATCGACCTTATTATCTTTGATCGTCGGGGATTTACGCCCGGACAAGGGGACGATTTCTTGGGAGCCTCATGTCACTTATTCTTATTTGGATCAGCAGTTGAAGGTCCATCAAGACATGCCAGTATCCAGTTATCTTTATGGGGTCTACAAGGATCTCTTTGATAAGGAGAAACGGATGGAGCAACTCTACGCGGATGCCGCAAACGGAGAGGGCGATTACGAAAAATTGCTGGATAAAGCGATGCGATTAGGCGATGAGCTGAACGCTTCCGGGTTTTATAGTCTTCAAGAAAAAGTAGGAAGGCTGACCGACGGGCTTGGCTTTGACAAGAGCGATCTGGAAAAGCCCCTTCATCTTCTTTCCTCGGGCCAAAGGGAAAAAGCCTATTTGGCCAAGATGCTTCTCGAAGAAAAAGACGTTCTTTTAATGGACGAGCCCACGAACTTCTTAGACCAAATCCAAGTCGCTTGGCTCGCTTCTTATTTGATTCATTATCCTAATGCCTTCTTAGTCGTTAGCCACGACGAGGCCTTCTTAAAGCAAATCGCTGGCGTTACCTTCTGTCTCGAAAATCAAACCATCACCCGTTATAAGGGGACGTTTGAACAATATCAGGTTCAGCACGAGCTCGACAAAGAGCAATACGCGAAGAATTATGCGGCCCAACAACGTTACATCAAAAAGGAAGAAGACTTCATCGCCAAGCACATCGTTCGCGCGACCAGCGCCAAAGCCGCGAAAAGCCACCGGGCCCGTTTGGCTCACCTCGATGTCATGGAAGCCCCCGGAAAAGAAGAGGGGCATGTGCATTTTAATTTCCCCTTCACCCATGATGTCGGAGAAAAACCCCTGCGTGTAGAAAACCTTTCGATTGGCTATGGAACCCCCTTATTAGAAGGGATATCTTTCTTGCTCAAAAAAGGCGAGAAGATTGCGATCCTTGGCCAAAACGGCGTGGGCAAAACCACGTTTATCAAAACGATTTTAGGCGAGATTCCTTCTCTAGGAGGAACCTATACCTGGTTAGAGGGAACGACGATCAATTATTACGGCCAAGATGAGCGGATCAATTTGAATTTATCCCCTTTCGATTACATCCACGAAGCCTACCCCTCCCTCACGAATACCCAAATCCGGACCTGTTTAGGGGCGACAGGGGTAAGAAAAGAATTGGCGTTGCGACCGATGAACGAATTAAGCGGAGGTGAGGTCACGAAAGCCCGCTTCGCTTTGATGACCTTGAAAAAAAGCAATTTTTTGGTGCTTGACGAGCCGACCAATCACCTAGACCAAAAAGCCAAAGACGCTTTGTTCGATGCGATTGAGCGCTTCCCGGGCGGAGTCATCATCGTCAGCCACGAGAAAGACTTCTACGATGGCTTAGTGGATTACGAAATGATGTTTTGATTTATAAAGTTTGGCGTTTTCGGATGCCAAATAAGGCATTGATCCAACCTGCCGCGGGAACGGAACACCAATAATTGAGCGCGACGACGTCCATATTGTAGCCTGCAATGCCCCGACGAATGGAGCGTTCGTTTTCTTCAACGGCGGCATAGATTCCTGGATACGACGAATCTTGAATGGATTCATGATGGTTTTGGGCAATATAAGCCAAACGGGACTGAGCGGATTTCAATAATCCGATGGCATCAGGAAGAGAATCCTTCTTCAAGGGTTCCAAAACCAAATTGTCCATCTTGGTGATGAGTTCGATGTCTTCCTTAGAGAAGACGATGCTTTTTTCTTTGAATAGACCAACGATTTGGCGAAGCAGGCGCTGTTTTTCGCTTAAAACCACGGCCAGGGTCACCACGCGATAGCGAAGGCGGCGGTGGAATTGAATGCCGTGGGAAATAACAAACGACAGCAAGACGATGTATCCAAATAGGACAATCATCACGATGAGAAGAACGACTTGCCAGGCTTCCATGGGGTCTATTATAACGCGGCAGAACCTCAAAAAGGCGTAAATTTGACCCTCGCCCGCCCGCTCGCGTATAATGGGCCTAGAAACCCTAGAAAGGAGCTTCTTTTATGTCTTGCAAAAAGCCCATCTGCGCCATTCTCTACGACTTCGATAGCACCTTGGCGACCACCGATATGCAAAACTTTGGATTCATTCCGCGTTTAGGAATGACCACAGCCGAGTTTTGGGAGAAAACGGGAGAATTCAGCCGCAAAACCGGATGCGAAAAAATCCTCTCCTACCTTTTTGTCATGAACCAAGCCGCGAAAGAAAAGGGAATTCACATGACCCGCGAATTCTTAGCCGAATGTGGCAAGGACATCAAATTCTTCCCCGGCGTTTCCACTTGGTTCTCCCGCATTAACCAATATGGGGAAGAACATGGAATCAACATCGAGCATTACCTCGTGAGCTCCGGCAACAAAGAAATCGTGGAAGGGTGTTCCATCGCCAAAGAATTCAAAGAAATCTATGGCTGCGAATATCTTTTTGACGAACAAGGCAATGCGATCTGGCCGAAATACGCGATCAATTACACCCAAAAAACTCAGTACTTCTTCCGCATTTCCAAAGGGGTCTACGACCAAACCGATGACAATTCGGTCAATGAAAAAACAGTGGAACGCCGCATCCCTTATTCCAACATGGTCTATATCGGAGACGGATTAACCGACGTCCCCTCTATGATCATCGTCAAGTCTAACGGTGGCAAATCCATCGCCGTCTATCCGCGCGGGCAAGAAGAGAAAGTCGGAAGCCTTGAAAGCGACGGACGCATCAATTACGCCTGCCGCGCGGACTATTCCAAAGATTCGCCCTTAGAGAAAATCATGAAACTCATCATTCAAGGAATTGAAATCAACGAATCTTTGAAAACCCACGAAAATACGAATCCACTTTTAGACTAAGAAAGTGGGAATTCCTTTTCCAAGGAGTATAATTCGGATTGCTATGAGCAAGCGTGTAGTGGTCATCCTATTATTCGGAGGAACCGGGGAGCGATTCGGTTCTCCTTTTCCTAAGCAATTTGCTGACGTCGGTGGCCGCACCTTGATGGGGGAAACCCTTCAAGGGATTGCCAAATTGAGCTTTGTGAATGCGATTTATTTGGTTTCCCATCCTTCTTTCATGGAAAAAACCCATGAGGTGGCGTTGCAGGAAAATCTTGAGAAAATCAAAGCGATCATCCCAGGTGGAAATAGTCGCGAAGAAAGCGTCTATGAAGCCATGAAATATCTTTCCACGACCACGATCGATCCCGATGATGTGGTGATGGTTTGCGACGGCGACCGCCCTTACATCGAGGAACGCATCTTCCATGAAAACGTGGATACCGCGAGGGCCGTTGGGGGAGCCGTGACCGCACTTCCGGCTTCCGATTCCATTTTCTATAGTCGTAACGGCTATTACGCGGATTCCTATTTGCCGAGAAAGCAAATCTATCGGGCTCAAACCCCGCAGAGCTTCCTCTTCAGCCCGTTCTGGAAGTCGCTTAGCAAAATGAAAAAGAAGAAAAAACTAGACGAATTCACCGACGACGCGAGTTTATTTGCGGCGTGCCGTCATGATATCGGCATCGTCACGGGCAATGAGAAAAACATCAAAATCACTACCCAGCTCGATTTAGCCGCTTACCTGCAAAGAAGGGAGGAAGAATGAACAAAGTATTGCCCAAAGTCGGCGACCTTGTTTCCGGCACCGTCGTCCGCGTCTATTCCAATTACGCAATCCTCCTCTTCGACGAAGGCTGGACCGGGCTCCTTCATATCAGCGAGCTGTCCCATAATTACATCCATTCTTTCACCAACTTCGTAACGATTGGCAGCATCTATAGCGTCAAGGTCATCGAGGTAGACGAAGAAAAAGGCAGCGTCCGCGTCTCGCTCAAGCGCATGAGTGCATCGGATAAGAAAAAAGCCTTCCGCCATGCGCGTATCCATTCATCTGACATCGACTTCTCTCCGCTAGAAAAACAACTCCCCAGCTGGATTGAAGACGAAAATAAACAAGGAGAAATTCTATGATTCACATCAATGATTCTTACTTAACCCACGCGATTGATTATGCTTCTTACGCATCTAAAATCGCTGAAATCAACCAGTCGATTGATCAAAAAACCGGCAAAGGAAGCGACTTCCTTGGCTGGGCCAATTATCCAGAAACTTACGACAAGGAAGAATTTGCCCGCATCCAAAAAGACGGCAAATACATCCACGACCATTACGATTGTTTGGTCGTCTGCGGAATCGGGGGTAGCTATTTAGGCGCCCGCGCGGCGATCGAAGCGATCAACGGCTTGTTCCCCAAGGACCCCTTCCGCGTCATCTATTTGGGACAAACCTTCTCCAGCCACTATATCCATCAAGTTTTGGAATATCTCCAAGACAAGAATTTCGCGGTCAATGTCATTTCCAAATCGGGGACGACGACCGAAACTTCGGTAAGCTTCCGCTTGCTTTGGGAATTGCTAGAGAAAAAATTCGGCAAAGAAAAGGCGGCAAAAGCAATTTACGCGACCACGGACGCCCATAAAGGAGCCTTGCTTGGATTGGCCGAGAAATACGGGTATGAACGCTTTGTTCTTCCCGATGACGTCGGCGGACGTTATAGCGTCTTCACGGCGGTGGGCTTACTCCCGATGGCAGCCGCTGGCATTGATATCACGGCCTTCATGAAAGGGGCGGAGAAAGCTAAACTCGCCTATGACACGGATACCTTAAACCCCTGCTATCAATATGCCTTAATCCGTCACGTCCTCCACAAAAAATACGGCTACCCCGTGGAAATGTTCGTTACCTATGAACCGCGACTCGTTCAGCTTGGTGAATGGTGGAAACAGCTCTTCGGCGAAAGTGAAGGCAAAGAGCATACGGGTTTGCTTCCCGATTCTGCAACTTTTACAACCGACCTCCATTCTTTAGGACAATTCATCCAAGAAGGAAGCCCGGTTCTCTTCGAAACCGTTTTGCAGATCGAACAGCCCGAATTCGATGTCACCGTGCCCCACGATAATGACAACCTCGATGGGCTCAATTACCTGGAGGGCAAGACACTGGATTACATCTCCAAGAAAGCTCACGACGGGACCGTGGAAGCCCATGTGGAAACCGGCAAAGTCCCCAACATTCTTCTCTCCATCGATAGAATGGATGCGGAGAGCCTTGGCGAACTCCTCTATTTCTTCTGCCGCGCCTGCGCGATGTCCGCCTATCTTAACGACGTGAACCCCTTCAACCAGCCGGGGGTGGAAATCTACAAAAAGAACATGTTCCATCTTCTTGGCAAACCCGGATACGAAAAATAAGCTCGATTAGCCCCGTTGAAAACCAACGGGGCTTTTCTTAAATAGGCGATGACATCTCATGTTTTATAGGAGACGGACGTCTTTTTGTCCCTTAAAAAACAATTCCTGAAATTCATGAAAAAACTCATTGACCGACCCAAGGGGCGATGATAGTATATCTAAGCGCGTTTTAGACGCCCCGCGGATGCTTAGCTCAGCGGGAGAGCATCGCCCTTACAAGGCGGGGGTCGCAGGTTCGAAACCTGCAGCATCCACCACCAAAATATGGGCGGCAAATAAAACGTAGCAATTCGGATCGTGGGCGAATAGCGAAGTGGCCAAACGCGGCTGACTGTAAATCAGCTCCTTCGGGTTCGGTGGTTCAAATCCATCTTCGCCCACCACCTTTGTTGGGGTGTAGCCAAGAGGTAAGGCAAGGGACTTTGACTCCCTGACGCACTGGTCCGATCCCAGTCACCCCAGCCAGCCCTCCGTTAGCTCAGTGGTAGAGCACTTGACTTTTAATCAAGGGGTCGTGAGTTCGAGCCTCACACGGGGGACCAACAATTTAGTGCCCGAGTGGCGGAATGGTAGACGCAAGGGACTTAAAATCCCTCGGGTGATGAACCCGTACCGGTTCGAGTCCGGTCTCGGGCACCATGATTGAAAAACAACAGCCTGGTCAATGAGCCAGGTTTTTTTGTACCTTGATTTGGCGCAGGGGAGCTTCAAGCATCAAATGTTACGGCGCCTTCTTCCTATCCCCTTTCACAAAACTTCCAAGTTTTTAGATACCGTTTATCACAAAACTTCCTTTAAACGCCATTTCTTTCAACAGATATGAAGTTATTGTTGTTTAGATGGAGGTATTGTTCCACAAATGGATTTTAAGTCCAGCATAACTCTGTTCCTGTTGTTCTACTATCCATAAATGCGTGTAGACGCAAAAATTGTTATTACAAGGAGTTTGCCTATGATCCAACGGACCGAATATCTAGATAAATTAATCTCCAAGAAACAAAACGGCATGATAAAAGTAATAACCGGGATTAGAAGATGCGGTAAATCCTACCTCCTCTTTCGCTTATTTAAACAGTATTTGCTAGACAACGGGGTTCCGGGAGACCATATCATCGAGGCTTCTTTAGACGGAGTGGAATATGAGGAGCTATTAGATCGGAAAAAACTATTTGATTATGTTCGATCCAAAATCATAGATGACAAGCCATACTACATCCTCCTAGACGAAATCCAAGAGGTGGAGGGGTTCGAATCGGTCCTCAACAGCCTTTTGAGAATTCCCAATGCCGACTGCTACGTTACGGGATCTAATTCCAAATTTCTTTCTAGCGACATCATTACCGAATTTCGAGGAAGGGGCGACGAACTGCGCATCCATCCTTTGTCGTATCGAGAGTTTTACGACGCTTGGGAAGGCGACAAAAACAATGCCTATGCGGAATACTCCCTTTATGGAGGTTTGCCCGCCCTGGTTGGTATGCAATCTCACGAGCAAAAAACTGCCTATCTTCAAAACATATTCGAAAACGTTTATATTCGCGATATTTTAGGGCGGAACGATTTGAGAAAGAACGATGTCGTAGTGGGATAATTGCTCAATATTCTTGCTTCTTCCGTAGGCTCTTTAACGAATCCGACAAAGCTAGCAAACACCTTCGATTCGTTAATCCACGCTTCTATCAATCGAATCACCGTATCCCATTATCTCGATTGTTTCGTCGACGCATTTTTGGTCCACAAAGTTTTGCAGTACAACATCCAAGGAAAATCTTATATCGGCTCCCATTTCAAATATTATTTCGAGGATATCGGTTTGCGAAATGAGCGAATCAATTTCCGTCAAATAGAACCGACTCGCGCTATGGAAAATATTTTGTACAACGAGTTAATTAGTCGAGGGTATTCCGTTGACGTTGGAACCGTCACCGCCAATTACAAAGACGAATTCAACAAGAGTCAAAGAAAACGATTAGAGATCGACTTCGTGTGCACAAGCGGAAACAAAAAATGTTATATCCAATCCGCTTACGCTATAGAAACGAAAGAAAAAGAGGAACAAGAAAGCCTTGGGTTTCTCAAAATTCAAGATTCGTTCAAAAAGATCATCATTCAGAAAGATTGTTACGTGCCTTGGTATGACGAAAACGGCATTTACCATATAGGCTTGGAGGATTTCCTCCTAAACAAGAACTCCTTGAATGGGTAATCGTTCAAAAAGAAGACCTCAAAAGCCAATCCGCCGGATCCATGATGGAAATGCCATCGATTTCGTATTCCGGTTGATAGGTTCGAGCAATCAATGTTTTCGGATAATTGTCCGGAATCATCCTCAATGGGGCTAATTCTCTTTCTAACGTTTCGGGGCTGCGAATGTCATAAGAGACCTGGAAATACATTCTTTTTCTATCTTTCAAAGCAATGAAATCCACTTCTTTTTGATAGAGTTTTCCAACATAAACTTCATATCCGCGACGAAGCAATTCAATCGCCACGACGTTTTCAAGAACATGGCCATAATCCGCATTTTTGTTTCCTAGTAAAGAATAACGGAACGCAGGGTCAGCAAGATAATACTTGTCATCCGACTGCAGATATTTCATCCCCTTTAAATCGAAACGCCGAATCCGATAAAAAGCAAAGGCATTGGTTAAATATCCAATATATTTTTGGACGGTCTCATGATTCGCGTTCATTCCAAACTCGTCCAATTTCTTTTCGATGTTTCGAATCGAGCACAGGCTCCCAATATTGCTAGAAAGATAATCCAACAATTTTTCCAGCAAAGGCACATTACGGATTTTCTGTTTTTGCACAATATCACGCACGATTAAAGCGTTCAAAACATCACGATTTAAATAGGTTCGCCTCATTTCTTCGTCTTTATAAAGATAGCTTCCAGGCATACCTCCCATTTTTAGATACTCATCCAAGGAATCGTAAACGGATTTTTGAACGGGGAAATATTCCAAAAATTCTTCGAAAGAAAATGGAAAAACAGATACTTCAAAAGTGCGGCCAACAAACAAAGTCGCTAAATCCGAGCTGGATAAAAAAGCGTTGGATCCCGTGATGTAAATATCGTATTTTTCCTCTGCATGGAAAGAATTAATCGCCGTTTCAAATCCATCGCATAGTTGTACTTCATCAATCATTAAATAATTATTCACGCCTTCGCGATAACGGCGAGAAACGTAGTCATAAAGACGATGATATTCCCTCATCTCTTCAAACTCCGCCAAATTGAAATTGATTTTAATGATATTGCAGTCGGGTTCTTCTTGTTGGACTTGAGAAGCAAAAGATTCTAGTAGCTTAGATTTCCCGCAACGGCGGATACCCGTAATCACCTTGATGTCCGGCGTTCCCCTGCAGGAATCCAACCGTTTTAAATAACGCTTTCTAATAATCAGTTTCATAGGGTGATTATAACTATCTAATCGCCAAATTTAAATATTTTTCATTTTTGGCGATTAGAACGAGTAAAGGACAAATTCATCCCATTATTCCCTTCCGGAAAATAATCCCCACAACAACAAGGATTGGGGGTAAAATAATCCCATTCCCACAAGGAGTTTTTATGAAACCAACGTTAGTCGTCATGGCTGCCGGCATGGGCAGTCGTTTTGGAGGCCTTAAACAAGCAGAACCCATCACCCCATCAGGATTAGGCCTATTAGATTTCTCGGTCGCCGATGCCAAACGGTCTGGATTTGGCAAAGTCGTCTTCATTGTCCGCGAGGATATGCAGGAAGATTTTAAAAATCTAATCGGCAACCGCATCGAAAAAAGCATCCCCGTTGAATACGTCATTCAAGATACTTCGATCCTTCCGGAAGGACGTGCCAAGCCCTTTGGAACAGGACATGCGATTTTATGCTGCAAAGACGTCGTGCACGAAAATTTCGCCATCGTAAATGCCGACGATTATTACGGAGCTCACGCCTTTATCCAATTAGGCAAATTCTTAGAAAACGCGAAAGGCAGCCAGTTTGCCATGGTCCCTTATCAATTAGGGAAAACCTTATCCAAGAACGGCACGGTGTCGCGTGGAATTTGCAAACTCGATTCGACCAACCATCTTTTAGGGATTGAGGAAGTCACCAAAATCGATGACAAGGGCCACTGCGTCTACGACGGAAAAGAACAGACGCTCCCCCTGGATACGCCGATTTCCATGAACATTTGGGGTTTAACGCCCTATATCTTTGAGATTCTAGAAGAGCAATTCCGCTTCTTCTTATCCCACGCGGATTTATCCAAGGATGAATTCTATATTCCGAAAGTCATCGGAACGGCTTTGGAAAAGGGCTTAATCTCCGTAAAAGCGTTCCCCAGTTCTGATCAATGGTATGGCATTACTTACCGGGAAGACCTCCCAGAAGTCAAACAAGCCCTCAATCAAATGGTAGAGGACGGGAAATATCCGGAACTGAAGTAATCAGCAACCAAATCTTAAAAGCAGGCCGTTTGGCCTGCTGATTTTATTTAAGGGAGGTTTTCAGTCTTGGAATCCTGGCCAGACAAAGGTGCAATTCAAATCCTTTTCGCCGTTATCAACCAAGATATCTTGTCCTGTACAGGAGGAGTTGATGACCGTTAAGAAATAAATCCATTCCGCCGCCTCTTCTGGGCTCGTCCATTTTCTTAATGGGGTCACGTCCATGATTTGTTTCCAGGCTTCTTCCTCTTCCATCACAGGGCGGTTTAAGGGGGTGGAAACCCCACCGAAAGAAATCGAATTCACGGTCGCGCGGTATTTTTTTGCTAAACGCCAGGCGACGTTCTTCATATAAGAAATCACCGCGCCTTTGGAAGCGCTGTAATCGGAGAATTCAAAACCCGTGTGGGCACTGGAAGAAGATAAAAGAAGGACGCTTTCAATCGAAGGCTGAAAGGCGTAACGTTCTACGACATTTCGGGTTCCTTCGTAATTAACCTTTAAGTCGGATTCGCTATTTTGAACCCCAGCGCAGGTAATCACGATTTGGACATCGTTAATTTCAGGAAAGGAAGCGATATCCGTGACGTCGCAGGAATGGTGAATAAAACGAGAAGCGTGAATTTGGGGTGCTTGGATATCCAGCCCATGCACTTCCGCTCCACGTTCTAAAAATAACTTGGCCGTGGCAAGCCCAATACCGGAAGAAGTCCCACTGATAAGGACCTTGCTCATTCTTTGGCCTCCGGTTTATTTTGCTCGAATTCAAAATATTCTTTGCCAACGCCTTCTTCC
This sequence comes from uncultured Bacilli bacterium, assembly GCA_934700895.1. Taxonomy (GTDB): domain Bacteria; phylum Bacillota_I; class Bacilli_A; order RFN20; family CAG-826; genus Alloenteromonas. The sequence goes on along the minus strand of CAKUXV010000001.1, from coordinate 198,901 downwards.
TTCCATTTTTTGGTGGCCCAGTAGCCTAGAGGAGAGAAGACGACTTCCATGAGCAGTTCCGCGACCGCGCCGGTAACCGCGCAGGTAAGGCATTGAGCAATCGTCCAAGAGAAGCCGTCCCAGAAAATAGGGGCAAACAGCATAAACGTCAAAACAGCGAACACGAGGTTATCGACGAATTGGCCGAGCAAAGTCGATATGTATCCGCGAACAAAGAAGGCGGCCCGTCCATCCGGGTTCTTCTTAAAGCATTTGCCAAGCAATAAATTCAAGGCGATATTCACCCATCCAGAGACGAGGAAAGCAATCGCCGAAGACAAAAGGATGAACCACGTACCCCCAAATATGGCATTGAAGCCGCTGTAGTCATCCGTGGTTGGAATGATCGAAACTAGATAAAAGACGAGGGACATCAGGAGGTTTACCGCCAAAGCGAAGAGGTTTAAGCGGTTCGCCGCCTTTCCTCCAAAATGCTTGGTGACCATATCCATCGTCAAAAAGGCAAGCCAGCTGACGGTAAAACCGCCATCTAGGGCTAAATAGGGCAAATTAACAATGGTTTTATTGGCGAGTAGATTCATCGCTACCACGGATACCGCGAATAAAGCGACGATAGGGGATGGGACCGAACGAAGCAAAATCTTCGTCTCCGTCCAAAAGGCGGATAGTTTTTTCATACGACTCCTTGGTTTTCATTTATTAGGCGCAGGATTTCAGTCAAACGAACTGCGCCGCCTTTCAGCAAGGCATAGTTTGCTACCAATTGAAGCGAGGGGCAAGGGAAAATTGGAGACAAGCACTTCTCCATTTTCTTTTTGCTATGGAATGCCAATAATAATTGCATGAATGAATTAGAAAAGATGATTCGCGGCGAATTCTATGATCCTAGCGATCCGCTCCTCGCCAATATGCGCACCAAAGCCCACTGCTTATGTTTGGAATACAACCAACTAAAGGAAACGGAATCTAAAAAGCGAAGCGAAATACTCGATAAGCTTTTCCCGGACCATGGGGAAGAATTATGTCTACAAGGGCCCATCCAAATAGATTATGGATCCAACGTCCATTTCGGGCGGGGCGTGTATGCGAATTTCAACTTCACCGTCCTCGATATCTGTCCCGTAACCATTGGGGATAACGTTTATATGGGACCTAACGTTTCCTTATATGGAGCCCTCCATCCCTTGGACCCCGATGAACGTCGTAGCTACAAGAATGCGGAAGGACGTGTCACGGATAAAGAATATGGCAAACCTATCCGAATCGGCTCGGATACCTGGATTGGTGGCAGCGTCACTATTCTGGCAGGCGTAACGATTGGAGAAGGCTGCGTGATCGGCGCGGGAAGCGTCGTGACGAAAGACATTCCGCCCCATAGCCTCGCTTTTGGCAATCCAGCACGAGTTCAAAGGGAAATTAAGCCAAAAGATATACAAAAATAAGCCACATCAAAGCATTCTGCTTTTTTGAGAATGGAACGAAATTATCATTCTCATTTTTGGTGAATTTACATTGTCAAAAATTGAAGTTTTCTAGTATTCATCGAATGTTTTACATTGTCATTTTTACATATTTTACATTGTCAGTTTCCTTCAAAAGCCCAAAATTCCTTCATCGTAATTTAATGGAATACTGTAAAAAAATAAGAAACCCGAGGTTTTGCAAAGGCTCAAGAGTTTTAACCTCCCGGTGCTTTCAAAGCATGGCGTTAAAAACAGCATTCAACGCATTCAATTTGAGTGAGTTTTTAGGAATCTCGACGATGAGCTCTATTTCGAATCTCCTAATTCCGCGACGAAACGTTGAATACGGGCCTCTTCTTCCTTCAACAAAGCAAAATCATCGATTTCCAAGTAGATGCGGATGGCGGGTTCGGTGTTAGAAAGACGCAACAGGGACCATTCGTGGTCGCTGAACCAATAACGGATGTTCCTGCCGATCTTTTCCTTTTTAATCATGGGGCGAACAAAAGAGGGGGAACGTTCTTCAAAATAAGCTTCGATTCCCTGCTCCATCCATTTGGGGTAGGTCACAAAAGACTCGTAATCAAAGGAAGGGTAATGAGCAAACGCCTTAACTTCTTTTACGATTTGAGAGACGGGCATCTTCATGTCGTCCATCATGTTGACGAAAAGAAGCAAGGCGAAGGTCGTATCCTTGCCTTTTAAATAACCACGCATCGTAAGGCCACCGCTACTTTCTCCGCCTAACAAGGCATCCACACGGGTCATTTCAGAGGTGATGTTTTTAAATCCAACATCCACTTCGTGACAGGTTTGGCCTAATTGCTTGGCCAGGTCATCAAGCAATTGAGAGGTGGCCAAATTACGGACTACATCTCCTTTTAATCCACGCACTTTCACGAGGTAATAATAAATGCATCCTAGGATTTCGTTGGCCGTGACGAAACGTCCGTTTTCGTCTAGAACAGCCAAGCGGTCCGCGTCGCTATCGGCGGAAAAACCGACATCATAATGCTCTCGGGTAACAAATTGCTTTAAGCCCGTTAGATTGACTTCCAAGGGATTGGGAAGCAATCCACCGAAATTGCAGTCGCGTTCTGGATGGAAAACTTTAATGTCCTTTAATCCTAGTTTTTCTAATGCCGGGACAATCGTCGTAACGCCTGTGCCGTAGAGATTATCGTAAGCGATACGCAAGGGGCGATCCAAATGGGGCTTGGAGAAGCTTAACGCATGATTAATGTAGGGGGTCAACGCCTCAAAAGTCGTAATAAGGGATTCATCAAAGGTTTCTGGAATCGATTGGACTTCCAAATATTTTCTTTCTAGCCGATTGGTGAAAGCTTCATCCGCGTCGTATCCGCCCTTGGTAAAGACTTTGACCCCGTTAAAGGTGGCGGGGTTGTGACTAGCCGTGATCATCACTCCATAATCGCAACTTAAAGCAGTTACATGATAAATAACGCAAGGGGTGGGGCATTCGGTGGAGGTTAGATAAACGTGGATACCGTGACTAGCAAAAACCTTAGCCATCTCCCTGGCTGTCTCCGGGGAATTGCGTCTACGGTCATAACCGACGACGATTTCCTTCTTCACCCCTTCTTCTTCCATAATCTGGCTTAACGCCTCGGCGATTCCGCATATCGTTTCACGGGTAAAATCTTCCCCAATCACTCCACGAAATCCGCCGGTTCCAAACTTGATGGCATTCATAATCCCCTTATTATTTCACGTAATAGAGAATTAAACAAAAACAAAGCCCCGCATCCCTGCGAGGCTAAGTTTAGATGATGGGAAGTGATGATTTACTTCTGGAAGTGAAGGGTGTTGTAGATCTTCACTCCATCTTCTCCGGTCGCGGAGAGGACGGCAAGTTTGAATTCCGCTTTGCTATTCCAGTTGCAGAGGGCCACTTCGACGTCGATGGTCTTGCCAACAAACGGTTCAAGGAACGCGTATTGGGAGATGCTCGAAGAATAGACTTGAATCGAGCTCGTGCCATCGGTAACGGAATAGGTCGGATAGGAGCCGCTACTCTTGGTGATGGTACCCTCAAGGGCGTAGACGTTCAACGTAACGGAGTCATCGGTTTTCACGAACTTTTTCAAATCCGAGATGGTCTTGCCGGTGATGAAGGCCGAGGCCGGGAGTTCATGGCTACCAAATTCATTGGCAACAAGTTTGGCATTGCTGAGGCACTGTTCGCCAAAGGTATAGTTCGTCGCCGTCCAAAGATCACGGGTCGCATTAAGAATAATCTTTTGGCCCATTTTGACATGAGCGAACCATTTCGCGGAGTCATGAAGGGTAACGGCAATCGCTCCGCTTTCATCAAAGAGATAGAAACCATCTTGGACAGTGAGGGACGGACCGACGATGCCTTCAACGGTGACTTCACTATCGACCGCGGCTTTTTTGGCTGCGTCGACGTTAATCGCGGCGATGTCGCCAAGGGCTTTGCGTTCGATGGCGATTTTTTTGGTTGCGGACTTAAATCCTTCTAAGGACGCGGAGATCGTGACGTTGGCCGTGCCGGTTCCGCTGGTGTGGAAGATGGTCTTGCCATCTTTTTCCTCAAAGGAGACAACCGTGTTGTTGTCGGAAGCATAGGTGAGCTTCACGCCTTCAAAGCCAAGGAGGGTGCTGGAGACGGTCGTCGTCATTTCTAACGCCGGGTCCGCGACGTAAGAGCTTTCGAATTGATCAGCGGCATAATAGTCGATGGCGAATTGAGCGGCGTCGTTCTTATCAAAGGCGAAATTGTTGTCTTCGATTTTGACCGGGACGAAGCGCCAGGAGCAGCCATAGGTCGTGCTCTTCGCGTTGAGGGCCGTCAAATAAACCGTGCAGATTTTGTTGACGAACGGATCGATCCAAGCGAAGTCAGAACCGCTATTTTGAGAATAAACATAGTTACCAGTGGTACCATCCAAGTCATTGAAGTAATAGTTGGTGAATCCACCAGGTCCTTCGACGACGGATTTGGTGATGTAGGCGTTGGCCTTATAAACCTTGGTCGAGATGTCTTCGGAGACCGGGGTCTCAACGATTTCTTTAACCGTCTTAGGTTGGGCGAACGCCAAATCGACGGTGCCATTGCCCGCCGTTTTGTTCAAAAGGGTAACGTTTTCGATTTGGTTGCAGCCTTGATAGCCGTATTTGGCGGCGTTGCTTTGCTCTTTTTCCAAAATGTAATTGGTCTTTTCGCCAGCGATTTCAATCTTATCACCGACTTGGACGCGTCCTGCGACATCGGTAGAAAAGACATAAATGGAATCCGTGCCATCGCTGACCATGACGCCTTGGGCCGTGCTCTTTTGGCCGAGGAGGATGCTGAGAACTTGGAGGTTCTTCAAATGGAGCTTGCTGCCAGTTGCGGCGGCGCGAGCCTCCGTGACGGTTGCATCCTTATATTGAGTTAAATCAATATCCGGTGCGTTGTGGGTGAAGGAAAGGATCCACGCGGAAACAAGCTCCATCTTGGAGTTCTTGTAGTTCTGGACGTTGCATTCGAGTTCGATGTCGTCTCCCGCAACAGGGCGTTCTTCTTCCGGAAGTTCGCCATAACGGGTCGCGCCGGTCTTGTCGTAGGTGCCATAGACATAGACTTCTCCCGTATCATCCGCGATCGTCATTTCGCCATAGGAGGCATTGCTGACTTTGACGACTTTAGCCCTGACGCGATAACGCGTTTCGGATTTGGAGCCGTCTTCCGGAGCAAGGGCGATGATTTCCGCGATCGTTTTGTATTCCGCGGGTTTTACGTCAGGTGAGGTATTGGAAGAATCGCTGGACGTCTTATTGGACGAGTCAGTAGAAACGGGGGTGTCTGGGGTAGACACAGTGGAAGAGGTGTTCTCTCCCGGCTTCGTGGAGGAATCATTCGGCTTGGTCGGGCCGCAGGAAGCGAGCGCGAGAAGCGAAGAAGCCAGCACGAAAAGCAACGACTTGTTTTTCATCTTTCATTCCTTTCCAAAGCAGCAAAAAAGAGTACTACTATCCCCCATGGACCATGGAGAATTCGTACCCTTCAACTGCATTTTGATTTGATGAATGGTTTTAAACCACCCGAAATAAAAACACGGAACGGCTAGAAAGTAAATAGTAAAATTGTAAATTCCCGTAAAATCGGGATTTTGAATATAAAATTCAAGTTAGAGAATAAAGACAAGAAGATATCCAGCGACGCATCCAGTAGCGAGAATTCCCGCCAAGACATAGCCAAGCACTTTTTTGTTTTGGAACAGCTTGGTGAAATAACGGAGGGCGCAGAAAGCAACGACTCCAGCGCATACCGCTAATCCCGCGATTTCAAATTGAATGGCGTCGGGTTCAGCGATGAAGATGCCACGATCGACCACATTGTTGAGCCCCGGGTTCATTTGGTGCCACGAGACGAAGTCGGCCAAGGCGAGGATGGCAAAGTCAAACGTGCAGGAACCAATCATGTTGCCGTATCCGGCATCGTAATTCTTCTTACGGAAGAGCTGGGCCGTCGAGATGATTTCCGGAATCGAAGTTCCAATGCCAAGGAGCAATGCGCCCGCGACCGATCCAGACAAGGCGGGAATCGCTTCTTGAATCAAGGAAGTGAGGTAGGTTAAGGCAATGGAAGAGCCAATTAAAAGAACGGCGCATACCGAGAAAAGGATGACGATTTTCTTTAAAGTCCAATTAACGGCTTTTTCATCTTCTTCCCCTTCTTCTTCCTCCTCGCTCGTTTTGGGCTGAAGGACCAAAGTCAAGATATAAAGTCCAAGAATTAGGATCGACATTAAATTGATGTCGCCTAGCATCACTTGCCACTGTTTGGGAGCAAAGAAGGCATAGGCGGCAAGAAGATACATTCCTAAGCAGAATAGTCCATTAAATACATGCCATCTTTGGAATTTGGCATCGCCAAAATGTTTGACCCAGATAAAGGTTTCCAAGGCAAGAACCACGAGGTCAAAGATAATGGATCCTAGGATATCGCCGACAACAAACGAAGCGTTATGAACCAGGAAAATGGAAGAGAAGGCGGTAAATAGTTCGGGGAGAGAAGTCACCGCGGCAAGCAGGACGCCCCCAATAAAAGCTCCGCTGATTTTGGTTTTCTTATCCAGCATATCGACTAAGTTACCTAACTCAATCGAAAGGAAAATCATCAAAATCAAATCCAGTACATATACAGGGTAAATCCACCACATGGCACTACTCCTCCTTGAGCGCGTGGAATAAGTCTACGCTTCTAAACGAGGGGTTTCGAGGATTAAATTAACGGCCCCGGTCTTTTTTATTGAAGCCCAAGAGGATTCCAAAGGCGATGAAGAAGATTTTAACGTCCATCCCTAGAGACAAATCGCGAACGTAATCGCTGTCATAACGGGCCTTTTCCATGGGATCATGAGAGCGGTGCATCTTCACGATAGCAAAGCCGCATAACCCGGGGCGAACCAAGAAGGAATCAGGTTTGCAGGATTTGCGAGCGTCATAGAGCTTCTTCTCGTGCTCTTTGTCTTGTTGGGGACGAGGGCCTATAAAGGACATGTGTCCAGCAAAAATGTTAAAAAGCTGGGGTAACTCGTCGAGCGATGTTCTTCTTAGGAAATGGCCAAACTTAGTAATCATCGCTTCCTGTTCTTCGTGGGTTAGATCATCGGGAGCGACATTGGGGGCGTCGGCGCGCATGGAACGGAATTTCAACAGCAAGAACGGCTTCTCTTTTTTTCCTAAACGCTTCTGCTTAAAAATAGCAGGACCCTTCGAGGTACATCTTGTGATAATGGCGATCACAAGCATCGGTAATCCAAGCAAGATAATTCCAATAAAAGAACCGAAAATATCAATGGCGCGTTTAAAGAATAACCAAACCTTTTGTTTTGGTGAAAAAGTAAAAGAGGCTTTTGCCCCCCTTGATTCATTTTTCTCACATGAATTCATATGTCTTTGAATATTATGAGAGCATATATAGCTGGTTGTAAAGAAAAAGTAAGAATCAAAATCTCATTTGTAAACGAGGGATGATTTTTAAGTTGTTATATGCAGTAGCCAACGTTCTCGCAATTTAAACTTTATTTATCGACAGCGAATTTGCTCTTTTGAGGCATCAACGCATCAAGGGTTACTCAAAGTCATCGGATACCCAAACGTGGTCGAAAAGGGCAATCCTGCTCATTTAAAAATATCAGTTCCATGCTGTTCCTCCTGAACAATGAAGAAAACACCAGATCGCTTCAATGCTCAAGGTTCTGCATTTTTATTTCGGATTAAAGTTTAGAAACAATATTGTTGATGTAATCTTCTGTTGCTGTTTCCTTGTTTATAATTTTTCCAGGATTGCCGATGGCTAATGAATTGCTTGGAACATCAAAATTCACAAAGGTTCCAGGAACAATCAAAACATTATCGCCAATAACAATCTTGCCAATGACAACCGAATTAGCACCAATCCAGACTCTGTTTCCGATTGTAGGGGCTCCCTTGCGCAAGCCTCTATTTTCTTGTCCAATTGTGACGTTTTGATTCAAATTGCAATTATCACCGATTATGGCATCGGGATTTACATACCTTGGTCCGTTATGGCCTAAGTATAAACCCATACCATATTTTGCATGCCTATCCATTTCATTGCCGTGTATACTTTGAATCTTTGTAAAGAGCCAACGATTAAGAATGTTCGGATTATGCTGGACTTTTCTTAAGCGATACAAAAGTTTGCATTGATATGACATCCCGAAACGTTTAAACCACTTATAGGTTTGCCCGCCTGTATTTCTAAAGTAATCGGTTTTAAATAACTCTAACCATCTTTTCATCAAAAAAGTATAGAGGAGGAGGAAGAAGAAGAAAAAGAAGAAGACAAGCACTCTTTGAACGAGACTGCTAACTAACAAATCGCGGATCTCAAAAACGACAAACAGATTGAATTAAATCTTACTTCTTAATAACATACCTACTGTTATGTCCAGCAAAAAAACGTCGTCAAAACGGGGCAACAAAGAGTTTTCGTTTTCTTTTGTCCTCTCCGTTCTATCAGCATTTTTCGGAGCTTTATTTTCCTTCTTAGCAGCCAAGTTCTTAGAAGCGGAAACTTATGGCGAAATTCAATATTACATAAGCATCGTCACCTTACTAAGTTCTTTCATGCTTTTCGGCGTCGATAGTTTTTTGATAAAAAATGCTCAGTTCGAAGACAATCAGCAGCAATTGTTATCCAAATCAATCGTTTTTGTCTTCGCAATTTCAACGCTTATCCTTCCCATTTATGCGGGGATTGGGTATTCCTTTTTGTCTAGGTTGCACCAAAAAAGCGGTTTAATATTTTTCGTTTTTGTCATTGCGTTTCTATTATCACTTTCGTCACTTGGAGGTGCTTTTTTACAAAGCAAAAACAAATATCATCTGCGGCTCTTTTTAACATCCTTCATCCCCCATATCCTCTTTTTAGCTATATTTGGCATACATTACCTAACAGGGACGCTGAATGCGTTCATTAAATTTTATTTGCTATATTATTGCCTCGTATACGGAACGTTTGGAGTCGTTGTGACCATCAAATGTCTGTTTCCGCTCGCTGATTTTTTTTCGAATTCGCAAATTAAAGGCATAATCTTTTTTGGGCTTACTTGGGTTTTATACAATATCACTACACCGTTATCTACCATATTCATTGGTGAAAAATACGATGACTTGGGCATCGCAGGCATTTTTTCGATTTCCAATCAACTGCTGACAATTTCTGGACTAGCAACAGGGATAATAAGCCAAATTAGCAACACAACATTCGCGAAATATGCAAAACAAAACGACGTTGAAAGGCTTTTTCTGAATTATGAAAGAATTACCCGAATCAACATGTATGTTGCCGTTCCTTTTTTTGCTGCGTTCATTATTGAGGCCCAGAATATAATGAAATTTTTCGGAGATTCTTATCTGGGGCACAACGCAATACTGATATTATTGACCATTTCCGCTTTGATTGAGTGTGTCACAGGACCATGCGGAACAATTCTATTAATGGGTGGCAAGGAGAAAGAGAATTTCATAGCTTCCATCGTCAAATTCATCACTTTTATGGTTGTTTTGCTCTCGTTAATTCGATTCACAGAGTTGGCGGCACCAATCGGACTTGTGGCTTCTTCGATAATGTCCAACACAATCAAATTGATCATTCTTAGAGTTTCTTTCAAAAAGAACTTCTTTTCTTTGAAAATCTTACTTACATTTGTCGCTCTTTTCTCCATTTCGGCCGCCACATTTTTTGGATTAAGTTTCATCCAAAACACCTTGATTTGGGCTGTTTCCAACGCTTTTTGTGGCATTGCACTAATTATCGGTTTCATCCTCCTTACTCCATTCGAAAATGACAAAAAATATTTCTCAAAAGGTAAAGAAATATAGGCTTTGTGCCGCAACGATTGAATAAGCCGTGTTGGATAAGGCACGAAGAATAATTGGATGAGTCACCAAAGTGCGAAAAAATCCTAATAAAATGCCCTTTAAGTCAAAATCCGATATTATAATGAATGGTAAAATTAAGCGGAAACACTTCTAATGAAAAAAGCATTACTCATAGCGCCGTTGGACACGAAGGAACGATACAGAGGCGGAATAAGTGTGTACGCTCAATCAATTCTCGATAATAAAAAACTTTTCGAAGACAAGGGCATAGTTTTCACTCCACTCAACAATTGCATCGTTAATCGAAAATATGGGACAAACGGCAAGTTTTCTTTCCCAAATATATGGAACTTTTTAGAGGCAAAAAAAGCAATTAAAAAGGCGCTAAATCAGCAAAGCTTTGATACAATCTATATCAATACGTCTTTCGGAATATCTTTGTTAAAAGACTTATATACATTAAGCAAAAAATATAAAAGGAATTATAGGGTCATTCTGCATATTCATTTTGCAGAAATAGACAAGATTCTTACAAAAAATAAATTGTTGCGCCGCCTCATACTTAAAAACCTAAAAAAAAGAGTTTCACACATCGTTTCATTATCCTCGGTTTTAAAAACGCAGCTTATCGATTGTGGGTTTGACGCAAAAAATATCAGTGTTTTATACAATTACTTTGACCCGAATTTGTTTGCAACAAACCCTGAATTCATCGGTAATAAGTACAAAGGAATGGAACGGCCGATTACGAATTTTCTTTTTGTTGGATCGCTTGATAAGCGAAAAGGGTTTTACGACTTGGTTACCGTCTTTCAAGAACTTAATCCCGAAAAATCAAAGTTAATCATTTGCGGAAAGCCCAACGACGAAAACGCAAAAAAGGTTTTAGATTGCGCAATTTCAAACCCTATTTTTAAATACTGCGGATACGTTACCGGAAATGAAAAATCTAAAATCTTTTCCCAGTCTGATGTTTTGGTTTTGCCATCGCATGGCGAAGGCCTTCCTATAACAATCTTAGAGGCTCTTCATTTCGGCATGCCGATCATCACGACAAAAGTTGGCGCCATTCCCGAAATAGTAAATGAAAATATTGGCACTTTGTTATTGCCTGGAGACGTAGCCGCCTTAAAAAATTCACTCGAGTATTATTCTGGGCTGTCCAACTCCGATTTAAAGGCAATTAGTTTAAGGTGCGTAACGGAATCCGAAAAATATTCTTTTCCGATTTTCGTGTCAAAGCTAGTAGAAATAATTGCGATGACGAAGGACGTCAATTCTTAAACCTAATTATTTCCGGCAAGTGTGCGACTTGCTTTTCAACGGGCGGAATTTTCATATAATCGCCATACATCGTCGTTAAGAAAGCATCAAAATCTTTTGGAACAAAAACGCTTGTATCTTCGAAATTGACAATTTCTCTATTTGAAAAAATAGAAGATGAAAATATGGATCTTTTAAGAGTGTATGGCGTGTTCAAATCTATATAATAAGATTCATTTCCACTTCTTCTTTTCTCCAATCGCCTCACAACGGCTTGGCGTTTTTTGATTAGATGCGTAACGGGAATCGGGGCTAATAGGACGTGAAAAATTTTGGATTTGAATGAAGAGCATTTGCACGCCAGCTTATTGTCGATCGCACGCTGAACGGCAAGGTATTTATTTTTAATGGCCATAATCATTCTTTCATTTGAAAAAGCCAATTTATCGTATGGAAAAATATCTAAGAAAATACCCAAATGATTCCACCCCGACTGTTTGTGGTAAGGGATAACACAAAGGGTATTATCTAGCCTAAGCCTTACGAATGGGCATGAATAATGCGGTTCTTTTTTGCCATACTGTTGCAAGGCGACCCCAGGCATTAAGGCCCCGTTGTTACAAACATCAATAAAACGTTTGTATTCATCGCGGGGCATGCATACATCTACGTCGTCATCCCAAGGAATAAACCCCTTGTGTCTTATCGCCCCAAGGCAAGTTCCGCCAGTGACCACATAGGTAAGATGATTTTCGTAACACACCCTATGAAATTCTTTCAGCAAAACAAGCAGAGACTTATGCAATTTGTCGATTGTATCTTCCATTCCATTTTTCCCCGGATTAAAAATACGCTTCTTTTAGCATCTGGATTGTTCTACAAATCCCGTCCTTTAGCCCAATTTTTGCTGACCACCCCAACGATTCAAGTTTAGAAGGATCCTGGACGGCTAGAGATGCTTTTGAATAACCACCCTTATTAAAGCCGTCGTCATTTAGGTCAAAAACGACATCTTTTTCGCAATACGAGGCACATATTCTTGCCATGTCTTTCAACATGAGGGTTTCCCTGCTGCAAACGTTATATGCGTTAGACGAGGCCCCTTTTTCAAGAATCGTAAAAAGGCCTGACACAATATCTTGAACGTAAGTGTACGAAAACAATTGTGTCCCTTTGCTTTTGAGCACTATATCTTCGCCTTCGATGGCGTTGCGCATAAATTGTGACAATGCCTTGGTGTCCTTGGGGGACTGCGTTGGGCCAAAGGTTCTTGACAGCCTAGCAACCAGAGAACGAACCCCTTTTTCAACCGCGTATGAAACGGCCAACGTCTCGCATGCCCGCTTTGATTCATTGTAGCAACTTCTAACATCCATCGAATTTAATTTTCCACAATAATTTTCGTCAATCGAGGGGACATCTGCCTCCCCATATATCTCGCAAGAGGACGTTAACAAAAAAGTCGAGCGATTTCGAGATGCCAAATCCAATAGGTTTTTGGTGCCCATTAGGTTAATAAGCATCGTATCAATTGGCCTTTCTTTATAGCCTTTTGGATCGACTATGCTCGCCCCGTTGATCACAATATCTACTTTCTCCGCGACATTTTTAACAACGGAACAATCTCGGACGTCCCCAAAAACAAACGACAAACGCTCGTCAGGGTAACCGAAACGAGATTTATCCGATTCCCTATAAGCAAGGGCAATAATTTTAATTTTCAAAGCCTTATCCGCGAGCAGAGTATCAATTAAATAGGACATAACCAATCCGCAAGCACCCGCCGCAAATATGGTTTTCCCATCAAAAAAAGACAAATCTAATGATTGTGAGAAGTTTGAAATCTCTTTTTTGTATTCAACGTTGTTATATATCGCCATAGCAGTTATTTCCTCGCTAGTTCTTCTTCGGACAAGCATATTAGGGCGCGATACAAAGGCAAATCGTCTGCCCTCGTAATTTTAAAGTTGTAGAAAAATCCCGGAGAGAAATAAATTCTGCAGCCGTAATGGAGAGCAAGTGTATTTGCATACACAAAATCGTGCCTGTTCTCAGTATCCGCTTTTTGATAGAGAGATTTGATTAATCCATATCGATACATCTGAGGTGTTTGCACCCTCATAAAAGAATTGCGATCTATCTCCTGATTTCCAGAAATTTTATCCCCGGAAATCACAACTGTTTCATAGCACGGCACAGCCAAGCATGCATTTCCATGTTTCTTCGCTACTTCTATCATTGAATTGATAATTTTTTGCGGCAACAAAGGTCTCACCGCGTCATGAATGATAACAAAGTCATCATCAGAAAGGTCCTTTTCAAGAGAAAATACCCCATTACGTGTCGAGTCATGACCGGTAGTGCCACCTGGAACGATGCGATTGACTTTGGTCAACCCATATCGAGCTACAATTTCACGCATTTCCGATAAATATTTTTCAATGCAAACAACCGTAATATTGGTAACGTTGTCGTTGATTTGGAAATTACGTATGGTGTGAGCAATGATCGGGACACCATCAATTTCGATGAACTGTTTCGGCTTATTAGATTGCATTCTGGCCCCAATTCCGCCGGCAAGAATGATGACGTTAATTTTCATCTTTACGCTGATCTCGCTTTCACGTTATAGATAGTTAGTATACTCGATTTATGCAAAATTCTTTATTACTCTCCCATCATTGGGAACGAGTCATCAAGATAGACGTCTTATAATGCCTCTCGACGCTGCATTTTCCACCCAATTCCCATTTCATCGCTTTTCGTGTTTATTTATTACAAACGTCGTCTCGTCTTTCGTTAGGCTCGAGGAGCTAAATGCTAGAAAGTCTCGATTAGAGTTAGCTGGAAATACAAAAGTACCAAGCCCAAACAGTCGAAATGGAAGGGCGTCTTTTTTTAATGTGTAAATTAGGTTCAGCCCCTCTTTTGCGTCATAACAATAAACGCAAGCATCTTTTCTTTTAATACCCCCGTTTTTTCCGTCAATGCGGATTGGAACATTTTGATTGTGGGAATCTTTTTTTAAATTTTGTTCGACAACGGTCGAAAAGGCGAAAGAATCGTCTTCCGTTAAGGAATATATGACGGTTCCATCTATCGGAGACAATTCTTCATATGAATTTTGCTCCGCACGCAAGCAGCATAGCTTATTTTCAAAATATGGGTTGTCTGTCAAATAAAGCAAATTACCATTTTCACTTATATAGGCGGCACATGAACGGTATTTTTGACTCCCTTCTTTAATGGTTGTATATCGGCCAAAATCCATATTCGTGAACTTAATAATTTTCACTTCACAATCTTCATCGCCTGTAAAGCAATATATATCGTTGTTTTTTTCAATTAATAAATGAATGTGCCTAATAGATTCTGGAGGGAAAGAAAAAACAACTCGCCATGCGTCTGTTTCCTTTTTGTATATGCAGACTGGCTTGTAATCACAATGTGTAGGGTATTCTCCGAACAACGTATCGCCATTTTCGCATGCGCAAAAAGATAAAACTCGCGAAGCTCCGTGCATTAGCTTCACTTCATTAGTAACCATTGCCCTCACTACATCAAGGCTATAGACATACCCATCAAAAGAAAAATAGACCTTTTTCGTTATTTTGTTATAACACGGACTTTGGGGATACAGTCTTAGCATTCTTCTAAATAGTTTGAACGAAGAAAGCAGTTTTTTTCTTTTAGACATTGGCATGTCGCAAAACACTGACAACTTTTTAGTTCGAATGTCGTACTTAGCAAAACGAAATCGCTTATATACAAGCAATTCCCATTCGTTAATCCAGCAAATGGCTCTAGTTGTCTTGATTTTATCCATGCTTTCCCTCCTTTTTACGTATTAAGCCATTTATGAAGTTTGTCCACTGCTTTGAAATTTCAAATGATGAATATTTAGTTTTGATACTTTCGTTATTTGCTTCAAATTTTTCGATAAGTTCGCGATTGTGATAAAGCAACTCCATTTGAGCAATCAATTCGCTTTGGTTACCATTCTCGAACAAGAGGCCGTTATCATTGCTTAAAAGTTCTCTGCTTCCGCCAATCGGGCAATCAGACGCAATGCACGGCATTTTGTTGCCCAACGCTTCTAAAAGGGCATTTGGCATGCCTTCGTGTAATGACGCACTAATAAACAGTGCACAATTAATATTTTCCGACGCCCAACCGATAGAATTACCACATAGCGAAACTTTTTCCTTTAAATGCAGCCTTTCGATTTGAGATAGCAAACTTGGTTTTAATGAACCATCTCCATAGATTTTCAAACGCGCTTCGGGGTGATTTTTCGAAAAAGCTGAAAATGCATTTATTAAGCATTTAAAATTTTTTTGTTCTTCTAATCTTCCTACGCTTATCACATCACAATTCTTCGCCGTCGACGGACATAATGTGGAATCTAATAACGGGTTTTTAATAACGACAATCGGTTTCCAGCCTTTTTTTTCATAATACTTTTTCGCATCGTTCGTTTGGCATACGATGCCATCGGCTTTACGAAAAGTCATTTCCTTCAAAGCTCTCCTAACAAGGGACTTCGGATCAACATACGGATCATTTCTCTCGGACACGACATGAACGTACGTTCTTTTCCGAGGCGCAGCCAGCCAGGCGCAAACATTTACGTTTGGCAAAAAAGAAATAACGGCATCGTACTTCTTCTTTTTTAACACCATTTTTAATCGTTTAATCTTAGTGAGAAAAAAGTGTCGTCTTGAAGAACAACCGCGCAGTAGGGGAATCAATTTAACGTTTTCATCAATGGGATAAAACGTTTTTTCCTCACTCTCAGAAACCATAACCAAATCTACAGCATGACCCGCCTTTACAAATTCGTTGCACAATATGGAGGCGACCCTTTCCGCACCGCCGCTTGCCATAGTATCAACGCAAAAACAAATCTCCATATCTAAATCTCCAAAACATAATAGTCGTTAACGGAAATGTGTTTTCGGCGTTGCTTATAGGACCCCAACGAACCACAATGCATAATCAAAGCGAAAACAAACGCATTAAATTTCGAGGTGTACGAAACGCTTAAAAACTCTCTACACACCAAAAATACCAAAAACGTGATCACTAATGGGGCATATTTCATTTTTTTGTTCGTAACATCATAAACGGCAATGAAGAACACGGAATAATAAATGAGAAGCCCGATAATGCCGGTATTGCAGAGAGTTTCGGTTATATTTGCATGGCTGTATGTCCCGACACCGGAATAGATAGCAAAACCATTCAGCCCATTGCCAAAAAGGAGATGATGTGTGCCTAAATAGGTGGCGTAATCTTGCCACAATAATCTTGTTGACGTTGAGTAATCAACGGAGCGTCCATTCCCAAGAATCGTATTAAACATGTCAATTAATCTTTTTTTCATGAAGGCGAAAGCGGGAAGGAAAAAAAGAGCAACGGTTACTATTGCAAGAAGAACCAGACAAACGATAAGAACGCGCGGCTTGTTCCAAAGGCGTATCACAAATATGCTAATGGATGCAAATACCGTACCAACCAAAAACGCTCTACTTGCGGTTAACGTGCCTATAAAGAAGCAAAACACGAAGGGAATCAAAAATAAAAACCTTATTTTTCTATGTCCAAAAAGCGAGAGGTATAAAGACAGTATGCAACAGGCGGCAAAATAATAAGCAACAGAATTTACATTGCCAAAATAATTATCGGCTGCCAGCCTCCCTGAACCAAAATTCGAAAAATCAAAGATGCTCTCCCTGTAGTGAAAGGCAAAAAGAAGGGTGAACGCAGACAAACTGTAAACGGTTACTCTTAAAATCAAATCAGTATTGTCGGCTTGTTCCAACAGAAAATAAATAATCACATAGCTCGCAGCAAGTAAGAACACGGTTAGCAAATATCTATATTCGTGTGAAAAAAGCGTTGTTCCAATAATCGCAAAAACAGCAAACAACGGCATTGCAAATATCCTGACGTTAATTTTTTTAGGAAAATACAAAAAACGATAAAGCAACACAACCACTGCAAAAATAGCAAAAAGTATATAAACCAAATAATTGTAAAAATTGCGATCACTGAAATACGGAGTAGCGAAAACGTAAAGGCCGAAAAGAACAATCATCAAATAGTATGATGACGCTTTTATCACAGACGATTTTTTAACCTTGTCTATAAAAGTTTTCGTATTACTTCACCTCGTTTCTTGAGCAAAATCGCACCTAGCAAAGCCAGAAAACATAAAAATTCAACAGTAAATAGCATCAAAGAGTAGTAAGAAAAAAATAACGGTGTTCTATAAAATATATTTATCAATGCCAAAACAGCGTACGGAAAAATCAAAAATAAGCTTATAAACAAGACCCTTTTGAGGCGATGAGACTGTTTTGAATACCAAAATAATAGAAGAGAAGCCAAAAATAGAAAAGAATCAGCCAATGTTAAAATTGCTGAGACAACGTTGTTTCCTATATGTTCGTCAAGAATGTTTTTGAAAGAAGGCAGTTCGTATTGATTTTCGGTTTTTTTCAAGGAATACTTCGAAATATCACAAGTAAAATCCTCATCGTTAAAATATTGCCGCATCCTTTTTATTTTGTACGTGTTTTGATATTCGTAACAGTTAAAAATATATGTGGATTCCCTTTCCAAGCATTCATAAAAATAAGAGTAACCGATGACAAATTCTCCAAAATTCTTGGAAACATTTTCAAAGAAATCGCCTTCTTCAAAATAAACGTTAGAAATGGTAAACGGGTACAGTTCCGAATCTATAAAAATATTTGTATTCGAGCCCAAAAGTTCCTCATATTGACTTCGAGAAAAACCATTTTCCTCCCGATTTTTCCCTCGTTTTTCCAATAATAAATCGGCCGTTGTTTTGGAAATGGCGAAAAAGCTTCTTGCATCACCAACAGTTTCATTTCGACCTCTAAACATCAGTTTAATATCATACACTTCATGCTTAAAGTATTCGTCAAAGGCTTTGTTCGAATTTACTTCACTGCACAAAAAAGAAATGTTTTCATCTTTTTCAATCTCGGCATATGAACATTGGTGTTTTTTCCCGCCATTAGCAGTTGCTAAAAAACTGAAATTAGAATCCCTGAACATATACCTCCAATACAGATATTCGTTGGAAGTATTAGGCATTTTTTTCACCGCATCCGCATTGCGCGGAGTAACTTGTGCCGAAACAAAGCCGGTTGTCGAATTTTCCAGCGTATAGTTGGCAATTTTGTTTCCAATCGTTTCTATGGTCGTTCGCGAATTAGTTATGCCTGCGCAAAAGCATAGGCACGATGTAAAGAAAAAACATAAAGAAAGCAAAGAAAGTTGAGCCTTTCCAGATAGCCGATTAATTTTAAGAGCAAGTCTTTGAAACATAATCAGTCTCTTTTAAGCAAATCCCTTGTATAAACAATGTCTTTGACATCGTCCAACACCGAATCGTAACGATTAGCGATTATAACCTTTGACATTTTTTTAAAAGTATCCAAATCTTGAATTACTCTGGAATTGAAGAAAAATTCATCTTTGAATGAAGGCTCGTAAATGACAATATCCACGCCTTTAGCCTTAAGTCTTTTCATCACGCCTTGAATAGACGATTGTCTAAAATTGTCCGACCCCGATTTCATTGTCAACCTATATATACCGACAGTAACTTGATCCGTGCCATCATTCCGATATCCCGCTTTTTTTAATACTTCATCGCATATAAATTGCTTGCGCGTACGATTGGACTCAACAACTGCCGTGATTAGATTTTCTGGGACGTTTTGGAAATTTGCTTTTAGTTCTTTGGTATCTTTTGGGAGGCAATATCCGCCGTAGCCAAAAGATGGGTTGTTATAGTAATCACCAATTCTAGAATCCGCACAAACGCCCTTGATAATATCAAAAGTATCTAAGCCTTTTGTTTGGGCAAAAGTGTCTAGTTCATTAAAATAGGCAACACGCAACGCCAAATATGAGTTAGCAAAAAGTTTAATCGCTTCCGCTTCCGTGCATCCAACAATATATGTTTCAACGTTCTCTTTTAATCCGCCCTCCTTCAAAAGTCGAGCAAATTCTTTCGCCATGCACAAATAAGGTTCACTTTTTTCAGGAACTCCAACAACAATTCTAGAAGGGTACAAATTGTCGTATAAAGCCTTCCCCTCTCTCAAAAATTCAGGAGAAAATAGGATTTTTTCAAATCCCATTTTCTCTCTAACGTGCTTTGTGAAGCCCACGCCAACAGTCGATTTGACAACTATCCAGGCGCTTGGATTAACTTTTTTTACTTGAGCAATAACCGACTCCACGCTGGATGTATCAAATTTATTTGTGATTGAATCGTAATTGGTTGGGGTAGCAATTACGATCAAAGAACATTCGCTATAAGCTTTATCACCATCCAAAGTTGCACGAAGATTCAAAGTTTTATTCGCCAAATAATCCTCTATCTCCGCATCTGCAATGGGCGATTTTCTATGGTTAATCAGTTCAACTTTGTGAGGGTCGACGTCCACGGCGTAAACTTCATTATTTTGAGCCAAAACAATTGCATTAGACAATCCGACATACCCAGTTCCCGCAATGGAAATTTTCATAAATTATTCCTCAAATTTTTCTGTCTCAATTATGTTAATACTTTTAACATAAATTTAATAACCATCGTTTCCACCAAACACGTTTAAATTAACATAGAATTTTAACATCAAAACGCTTTTTCTTGTAGTTTAAGCGGCTCCGTTTGTTAAGTCCGTTCTTCAAACGCATAAAGCAAGGCTATGGTTAAAAGTGGATTCAACGCGTTTTCGTTGCATCGCAAAAAGAATGTTCAAAAGGAATGGTGGAGAAATAATCGCCGTATTTCAAATCATACTTCCTAGATGTAAACGGCCCGAGGCCGCTTTGAGAGAAAAAAGTAAGTTCTCCAATTCGGGGTCCTTCTTTTGTTTCGTAAAAATCCACTCTAACAAAAGCAAAATATCTTCCGATGCTTTCGGCAATTCTAACCATCTCGTCAAAATGTATCGGCTTTCTTGGCATTTTGTCCTTTCGAGGCCTTAAGTATATGTAATCGACATCTTGAATTGAAAAATCATCCTCGAAGACGCAAAACCGACAATCCGTTTCTCTATTTTGCCCAGAAAACCCCCACTTAAATCTCCCGTTGTAAATGAATAATTTATAATCGACCAAAGAATCGTCGCCATCAAAAGGCGGTATGTATTCCTCTGCGAAAATTTTCGGTTCTATGTCCTTGTAAACCCATTCGCCATTGGAACTATAGTTTCTTTTTAAAGAGGAATCCAATTCTAAAAAGATGCTGGAAAAATTGGTTTTTTTCTTATCACAAATAAAAACCGATCCACTATCGTGATTGGTTTTTAGTACAAATTTATCGGGAAATGCCAACAAATCGATTTCATTCGTTTTTTGGTATACCCCCAACACCTTGGGCAGATAGTCGCCAAAACCGATTTCCCTCAAGAACTCCTTCATTCCCAATTTATCCGCGCATCGCTTCCACAAATCGTTTGAATAATTGAATTTTAACCAGCCTAAAAATTCATTAAACGTCTTAGGGTGAACACAATCATATTTGTAATTAAAAACATATTTTGCAGCGGCATTTTGTTGTTCTGGCGTTTCTAGAAAACCGCTTTTTTTGCAAAATATTTTACTATAAATCGCCTTAAAAACCGTGTGATTCCTAATCGAAAACACAAAAGCACTAGTTTTTTTTCTCATAATAATGCTTATACCATTCAGCAAATAATTTTAGGCCTTCTCTTAGGGGTGTCGATGGTTTGAAACCAAAATCTCTTTCAAGAGCGCTGATATCTGCAAACGTTACTGCAACGTCACCAGCTTGCATGGGGACAAGTTTCTCGTGCAAAGCAACATCAAAGTCCTTTGCCAACAAACCCGCCCTAACAAGCTCTTCAGACAAGATATTTGCAAAATCCAATAAACTTTCCGGTTTGTTATTTCCAATGTTATAAATTCTATATGGAGGGGCAAACAATCCATCAGATCCGTTTTCGACCTTGGGGGGATTGCTCATCACTTTTACGATTCCTTCAACAATGTCATCGATATAGGTGAAATCTCTTTTGCAATTGCCGTAATTATAGAGATCGATTGTTCCCCCGTTTAATAAGGTGTTTGCAAATTTGAAATATGCCATATCGGGCCTGCCCATCGGCCCATACACAGTAAAAAACCTCAACCCCGTCGTAGGAATGGCATAAAGTTTAGAATAGGAATAAGCTAATAATTCATTCGATTTTTTCGTGGCCGCATACAAACTAACCGGCCTATCCACCTTGTCTTCCACCGAAAAAGGAACTTTCGAGTTGCCTCCATAAACAGAAGAAGATGATGCGTAAATCAATTGATTCACTGGATGACGCCGACAAGCTTCCAAAATATTGAAAAAGCCCACGATGTTGGATTGAATGTAAATATCGGGGTGATCGATGGAATATCTGACGCCGGCTTGAGCGGCCAAATGGATCACTATTTCAAATTTGTATTGGTCGAACAATTCATCAACAAACCCCTTATCGGAAACATCCCCTTTAACGAAAACGAATCGGTCATATGCCTTGAGCATCTCTAAACGATCATGTTTTAAAGACGTGTCATAATAATTGTTTAGATTGTCCAGGCCAATCACTTCATCATTGCCCATATCTAAAAGCCGTTTGCAAAAGAAAGAACCAATAAATCCAGCGGCACCAGTCACTAATATTCTCATATAAAAACCTCAATAATTTTTTAAATCCTTAAGTCAAATATTCTTTTTGACAACCAGCCTAAACAAACAAGTAAAGCGAAACTTGGAAGCAAATAAATATTTGTGAAATTTTTGTTTTTTCAGCTCGTCTAACAATTGCGGATTTTTCATATCTTCCAAATAAAGTTCACGACATTTTTCCCTCGCCAGCTTGTTGCCCTTGTAATACAAAAGAGTGTTTTGATAACAACTTAAGCTTTGTGCAACGCGCTTAATGCAATAGTCTTTAATGCATTGACGTGCCCCCATCGCTTGGCTAACCAAAAAACGATGCGCCAAATCGCGAACAACCAACGAGTCTTGGTAATTTTTAATTCTTCCAGCAATTGATACGCTTTGGTTTGGGTTGCCCAGCCTATAGCAATAAACGTAATCGTTAATAAAGGAAATTGTTTTTAGATAGATGGTCGGGTACAAAATGAACAAATTATCCTCAAAGAATAGTTTTTCGGGCATTATAATTTGATTGTCCACGAAAATCGATGTTTTGAAAGTTGCGGAATGAATAGTTAAATTCAATGCGATTAATAATTCAGGCCCGTAAGTTGTACGTTCTTTGTAACCAGAGTTATCGCTCATCCCAATCGGAGGAATCTTTGCTTCGCCGTTTGGATATTTTTCCAAATAACCTGACACAACGAGATCGTCGTTCGTCGTTTTAAGGTAACCGACTAAATTTATTAACGCCTCTTGATTCACGAAATCATCCCCGTCAATGACTTTGAAATATTTCGTCTTCACACAATTCGTCAAACCATAATTAATTACCGAGCCGTGCCCGCCGTTTTCCTTATGACAAAAATGTAAATAATCAGGGTATTTTTCTATAAAAGGACGCAAGGTTTGCTCTGTGTTATCGGTGGCACCATCATCGATAAAAAACACATCGACATCGTTAAAGAGGCTTTTATCAATAAATGTTGGAACGCATTCTTGGATGAAAGAACTCGTGTTATAAGATGGAACAATTATCGATAGGATTTTTTTCGCCATTGTGTGTTTTCCTTTATCGTATTTAACCGAAGCGCAATTAGTCGTGTTGCTTCACGGGTCCGCCGAAGAGGGCTAGTTTCTTGAGTAGGGCCTTCATCTCTTCAACGTTTAAACGTCCCGTGTTGTGAGAAGTATACGAATCACCGATGTTGAGTTTAGCATCGCCAACCGTGAAATACTGATCGTAATTCAAATCGCGGTTATCCGCGTGAATAGCAAAGAAGTTACCCATGTCTTCTGCACGCAGCATTTCTTCTTGGGTGACCAAAGTTTCGAAGAGCTTCTCGCCATGACGGGTGCCGATATATTCCGGCTTCATAGAGCAGTTCTCCAACTCAAGAATAGCTTGGGCCAAAGTTCCGATCGTAGCGGCCGGAGCTTTTTGGACGAAGAGGTCGCCTTGCTGCCCGTGTTCAAAGGCATAAAGGACCAAATCCACCGCATCGTCCAAAGTCATCATGAATCTCGTCATATCGGGATTGGTGATGGTGATGGGCTTGCCTTCTTGAATTTGGTGGAGGAATAAGGGAATAACGGAACCGCGGCTTGCCATGACGTTACCATAACGGGTTAGGCATAGGACCGTATCGCCTTCTAATAATTGACGGGATCTAGCAATGACGTTCTTTTCCATCATTGCCTTGGACATGCCCATCGCATTAATCGGATAAGCCGCTTTATCCGTAGACAAGAAAATCGCCTTTTTAACGTGGTGGGCCACGCAGGCAGAAATGACGTTATCAGAGCCAATAATATTGGTGCGTACCGCCTCCATGGGATAGAACTCGCAGGAGGGGACTTGTTTTAATGCCGCGGCAGAGAAGACATAATCCACACCGCGGAAAGCAGATTCGATTGCGTTATAGTTACGGACATCGCCAATATAGAACTTCAACTTTGGGGAGTCGTACTCTTTGCGCATATCGTCTTGTTTCTTCTCGTCACGAGAAAGAATGCGAATCTCTTTGATTCCCGTTGGCAGGAAGCGGTCGACGACCGCATGGCCAAAGGAACCTGTGCCCCCAGTGATAAGTAGGGTTTTTTCGTCCAATAAATGATTCATAAATGCTCCAAGATGGTTATAATAATTCTACCTTTTCGCGCGTTGAAAAAGAATGAAAATCTTAATTGTCAGCCAGCATTATTATCCCGAATCCTTTCGAGTAACTTCTTTGGCGGAATCTTTGGTTAAACGAGGGCATGATGTTACCGTCCTAACAGGCATCCCCAATTACCCCAAAGGGGATTATTATGCTGGTTATAGCAAAAAGACGCATCGAGATGAAACTCTTAATGGCGTCCATGTCATTCGCGCTTCGGAATCTCCCCGAAAAACCGGTGTGATTAGGCGTGCTATCAATTACTACTCTTTTGCGAATTCTGCAAAAAAAATTGCCAAAAAACTCCCTGAGGATTTTGATGTTGTTTTAGCATGGACCACTTCTCCTATTATGATGGCGGAGCCAGCCTTAACCTACAAAAAGAAATGGGGCGTCCCAGTCCTTATGTATGAAATGGATCTATGGCCCGAATCCCTTTTGGCGGGTGGAATCAAAAAAGGGTCCTTGATTTATAACCATTATCAACGGGTGTCCTCCCGCATTTATTCCAAAATGGATAAAATCCTCGTATCCAGCAAGCAACATATCGGGTACATCAAATCTTTGCTGAGTAAAGACGTTCCTTTTGGATGGCTTCCCCAATATGCGGATGATGAAAGCGTATCATTGGAAACAAAAGTAAACAACGAAATCCACCGCTTCCTTTTCGCAGGCAATATTGGGATGGCTCAGTCTTGCGACACGATTATCGAAGCCGCTTATCGATTAAAAGAACATCCCGATATCGAGTTTTTATTCGCAGGTGATGGGTCCGAAGCCAATCATCTTAAAAGCCTTGTCCAAGACAAAAACATCTCCAACGTTAAGTTCTT
Organism: uncultured Bacilli bacterium; assembly: GCA_934700895.1. Lineage (GTDB taxonomy): Bacteria > Bacillota_I > Bacilli_A > RFN20 > CAG-826 > Alloenteromonas. The sequence continues at coordinate 174,096 of CAKUXV010000001.1, read as the reverse complement.
AGGGCAAATCCCTAAGAATGAAATGGGGGCCATTTACGCTTCTTCCGAAGCTGCGTTTGTCTCTTTGACGAAGCAAGGATTCTGCTTTACAACGATCCCCGGAAAAGTGCAAACCTACATGAAAGTGGGATTGCCGATCATCAATTGTGCGGAAGGCGCAACGGCAGAATTTATCGAAGAAGCCAGATGTGGCATCAATGTTCCTGGGGAAAACCCAAAAGCATTAAGCGAAGCCATCCTCCGTTTTGTCGCATTATCACCGGATCAAAGACGCGAAATGGCAGGAAACGGAAAACAGTTCTACAACGAGTTCTTAACGGAAGAAAAACACCTCGATTGCATTGAGTCCGAAATGAAAAAACTGGTGGCCAAGAAAACGATTTAATAAGGAATTTATCCTTACTTTCCGTGAACAAAAATTGAGAGACTTTTGGTTAGAGTATTCACCAAACGGTTCTTTTTCGTTAATGCGAGACCAGATTTTTTGATCGTTAAAATCATTTTTTCTAGTTTGGCAACAATGTCTTTATGCGCAATAAAGGCGGACTTGAATTCCCCATGACGAGAAGTGTGAAAGAAGTCGTTTATATCTTGTAACGAGGTCGCATAGACGATTTCATCTTCAAAGTTTTGCAAAGATTGCACGTGATAAATCGCGGAGACGCCAGATTCTTTTAAGATTTTAACGTTCCTCTCAAGCGTATCCGTCTTCCAAACGTCGGTATCATAAACCAAAATGACGATGGTCCCTCGCTGGAGCATGGCTGCTCTCATTCGGCTCAATGGGCTTTGGATGATGTTGAATACTTCCACTTTGCCCGCGACAATCTTGTTATCTCGACCAACTTTCAACGCGTTTATCAGTTTTTTCTTCGTATTCGCCTTCTACGTAATAATGGATAGGCTTTGTGGATCTCTTCATTGATGAGCCTCCTCATCCACGTTTTCAAGAATGCCGTAGATTCTGCCAAGACTAGGCGCGGAGCCAAACATATCGTTCTCATACATATTTAATGGGGACACATTATTTCGGTTCTCCAAATCCGACGCGCAGGACACATGAATGGTGTTTTTATCGCCGCCTGCCTCTTTTCGCAAGAAATAGAAAGAATGGAAGGGCAATCCCAAGGAAAGAATATTTTGATTATGGGTGGTGAAGAAAATTTGTTCGTCGTCACCAAGCAATTCCATCATGATATTTAGAAGAGCGATTTCAATATCCGAGCTGATATAGGAAAACTGTTCGTCCACCAAATAAATGCCATTACGGTGATATTTAATGGCAAAGACAATATTAGCAAGGTTAATGCCATATTTCGTTCCACTGGATAACCTTCGTATCTCCGTCACTCGGTTACCTGCTTGAACAATGATGCGGTTGTCATTTTCATGATGAATCACATACGCATCATCCGTATCTAAGCTTTTTGTTGCCTCCTGAATAGAGGGGTCTAATGTTTTCAATATGGCGTTAAAATACGGGTGTAATCCTTCTCTTCTTCCGCGTTTGTCGTTTTTTCAAAAACAATTTGGTCATAATTCTCTTCCGTAGCGGGGGGAACCATATTCCAAGACAAGGAGAAAAGGTCCTCTTGGTAAAGGCAAGGCACAAAATGATCGGGGATGGATTCCAACGTAGAGACCGACTTTTCGTAAGAATCGCCCGACTTTAATTCTAAAAACGCATGGGAGGTGTAGATGTTGAAATCTGAACGTCCATTGCCTGAGGTTTTGATTTTGAAGCGGTGCAAAAAATTCTTTTTGTCGTGTTTATCCACGAAGTCGATCGTTGCTTCCGATTCATCACGGGATTCGTTTACGATATCCTTGATGGCTTCCTTCTCTCGCTTGGCCATAAAACGAAGGATGGGAGCGATACAACGCATTAAAGAAGTTTTCCCGTTGCATTCGACCCAATGAATAAATTCAACTTTTTATAGCGAAAAGATGGGATGTCTTTTAAATTCTTATTTTCGATTGCCGATCTATTTAGTTTTCGAGGATAGGAAAAATTCACGATAAAATCGTTGAATCCAAGAACGTTGTTTAGTTTTAAATTCAGAATAACCATCGTGAACCCCCTTTTTATAAGTTCAAGATATTTGAATTTATGACATATATTGAAAGGAAATGAAACAGAGAGGATATCTCTTAGGGCGCTTTATTCTAGATAGTATTTCCTATCCTCAAAACTCACCCGTTCAATAGTCTCCCCATCATAGGTCTTTAAATAGGCAATGCCCTTGGACGCGTTATAGCAAATCGAATAGATCGTGTATTCAAATTCCCCGGGGCGAACCTCGCAGCAGCCGCGAACTTGTTCTACCGATCCTAAGATATGAAAGAATTGGGAAACGCTGGAACGTTCGTCTTCGGAACAAACGCTATGGGTTTTGGTAAAGCAAACACGAACAAAACGAGAAACGCTGGATAAATCTCCCGGTAGCCCTAACGCTCCCATGCCCCGGCTATAAGGAGATAAATCCAAGGAGTCCTTCCAGTTGTTTTTAGGATCATTCACTGACAAGGGTGCATAGTTCTTTAAGTTCCATAATTGGATGGGAAATGGGGGATTATTCGTTAACGCCCCCACGGGATTGTCATAAACATGCAATCCGTCTTTCGTTCGTTCCACGGTGATGGAACCCGTTTTATCCGCGATGAGCCAGTGGAGGGAAGAAGGTGGAAATTGTTCGTTATAGGGAGTAGACGTGATATCTAAATGACGAAGCAGTTCTTTGGCTTCTTCTAGATTCGAGGCCTGAAGCAAAATAAATGGGATGATTTCAAAGGAAGCGACCGCTTCTTTGTCTAAGGGGTCTTTCTCCGCGTATACCGCGTTGCCTACAAAATTAAGGCCGGCCATCCCTAGGCCTTGGTCATTCATCGCATCATAGAATAAGGGGTATCCATGATCCTTATGGGCGATGCCCATCAAGGCATGATGTTCCTTTAAATGCCGTCCGTTCCGGAAAGAAAAGGGATACGTTCTAGGAACGATGACGAGTTCTTCCCCGTAGGAGAATTCATAATCGAGATTCCGCCCAAAATAGAAATCCTTGGTTTGAAAAGCGATGCCAGTGCACATAATTAAAACCTCCTGTTGGTTTAAGGATAACGCGAGGAGGGAATAATGGTAAGGCCGTTAATTGGATTTCACTTGCCAGGTACCCGTTTTATTCAAGCCAACCCTTTGGATGCGCCCTTCTTCTTTTAAGTGGCTTAAATACCGTTGGACGGTACGGAAAGAGACGGAAAGTTCTTTGCTCAATTCTTTTGCCGTCATCGATGGATTTTTCCGAAGCAAATGGACGATTAAACCCTTTTTTATCGAGTCGGAAGAAGAATCAACGTAAGAACTCGTGCTTCTTCTAGCGACAATCGAGATGAAAATGGTGTTATCTTGTTATTAGGCCGATTTGGATATTATCTTCAATGATGCTGGGAATTTACGAAAAGTTGCGTTCGCATCACCGCAACGCAATTCCGAAAGTAGGCTACAGGAACATAATCATATAGATTGGAAAGGTAACCAAATTAGATTTACTGCTAATTACATTTTCATTCCTGAAAATATAGCCTTTTTGCAGGTTGTAAGGCTCTTTTACGAGTTTGGGTATGAGAGTTACGCAAAGTATGTGTTTTGCACGGGTAAATTCAATTTATACACGTCGAAAGCAATGGGGAGACGCCTCGCGACGAGACGAAGCCCTATTCTTCGGGGGAATCTTTCGTTTCAGCGCCCCCCCGCTAACGCCCCTCTCCTTGAAATAAGAATGAAAAAAGCCCAAACTTTCTTCTAATGAAGAAGGTAGAAGGAAAGACGGTCCGTAAATGCTTATTGAATGGTCTTTTCGGCATCCTTTCCATTGTCTTCAGCGTTTTCCTTGCCTTTTTTGCAGGCCCCGTTTTAGATTCGGATAATCCCACGCCTGTTTTGCATGATGGGAACATTGATTTTGAGAACGCCCAGAACTGCCAGGTATTTTCTTTGGGTGGAGGTGCTTCCTTCTACCCCGGGGAATGGATTGTCAGCGAACCTGCCGGGGCTAGAACCCCTCCAGAATCCATCCGATTGCCCGGTTCCTTCACCTTGGAAGAGCCGATTGCTTCGTTAAAATGGAATTTGATTCATCTTCCTGATTCTTTTTCCCTTCATATTCATCAAGGCCAAATTGGACTCAACTACCGTTTATTCCTCGATGGGGTTCTTTTCTATGAATATGGGGATTTAGAACAAAATAGCCTTCCTAATTTTGCTTTAAAAGACGATGTGGAAAAGGTGTCTAAAACCGCATATGCGCATGAGGGCTCTTCCTTGGTGATGGAATTCGCCGCGCCCGAACACGACATTTCCATCATGCCCAGTTTATCCACGAGATTCTATCGCTCCCGCGGCGATTCCATCCGTAAGGCCGTTGCTTTCTTTATCCTCGGCATCGGGGTATCCATGGTCCTGATATCGCTTCTATTCTGGATCTTCTCCACGAACCCGTTGCAAAACGCCTTATTGTTTACTTCCTTGCTCCTCGCCCTAGCGTCCTTCCTCTTTTCTAGCGATGGGGTCGGTCTATTCCATGCGATTGGAGTAGACATCAACCCTTATTTTGCTTGGGGGCTCCACGGGGGGTTCTATGGACTATGTAGTTTATTCGGCCTCCTTTTCATTGCCATGGACCAGATGCAAAAAAGCCGTCATCAGCTCTACGTCCACCTTGTTTCCGCTTCCTTGATGCTAGGCGCATCCATTCTTGGTTTTTTCCCTGCCACCAAAATTAGTATCTTGTGGTTTGCCCTTTTCTTCTTCGCGGGAACAGGAATGGAATTAACCCTTCATTTCCTAGAGAAACGAACTTATGGAGTTATTTTTGCTTCGACCTTAATTGGCGTTAAAATCGCCCACATGCATTTGGGGGCGGGTTTTTTCCCTTCTTATCGTATCGGAGCGATATCGCTCCTCTACATCTACTTCCTTATGACGACCTTCTATTATTTCGCCGCCCATTACCGGTACCTGGCCCAAAGCGAAGCCACTTTGGAACTCGAAGAAGCCAAATACCGTCACCAAAAAGAACTCTCCCTCCGTGAGGAAATCAAACCCCACTTCGTCTTCAACGCCTTATCCGCGATCGAATCCTCTTATTCCCATAGCCTTCAAGAAGGGGACGATGCCGTCCATAAATTCGCTTCGATCGCTCGTCAAGGCATTCTCAACGTTGAGAATGACTTAATCCCTTTGGAGGAGGAAATGGACCATATCAACCAATACCTTGAGCTCGAAAACCTCCGTTTCCCTTCTCGCCCCTATAGCATCCTTTTCGATATCGAAGACGAGGAGATATTAATTCCTCCTCTGGGCATTGAGACTTTTGTAGAAAATATCGTCGTTCATAGCCATGCGAATAAAAAAGGACCCGCGGAAATTGAAATCACCGAAGAAGAAAAGGAAGACGGCATCCATATCCAAATCAAGGATGAAGGCATTGGATTTAACGAAGAGAAAAACCGCCCTGGGATTGGCTTAAGCAATACGATGGAACGATGGGAGTTGCTTTTAGGGGCCAAAGTCGAAATCCATTCTGCTTTGGGGGAAGGGACGCGAATTGAAATTCATATTCCCCGAAAGGAGGAAATATGAAGCAGCAAAAAAATGGCTTAAGAATCCTTTACATCGTTTTGGCTTGGCTTCTCTTTTTGCTGCCTACCCTTTTTTCTTATGCTTTCGTGGCCAGTGACCCCACGATCAGCCTCCAGCAAGGCAAAGCAAACTTTAAGGACCGTTCCATCTCCGAGGACGGGGTTCGACTCGTCGGCGAAGTGGAATTCTATTACAGCTCGTGGATTGCATCAGAGCCCGAATCCGTAGGAGCCCACTCGATTTTGCCATTACCAGGATTTTGGACGGGGGGCGAATTTCAAGGCGAATCCCTTGGACAAGACGGATATGCCTCCTATCGTTTTCAATTAGAAGGGCTAGAACCCCATAGTCAATTAGGCATCGCCATGGATACCTTCTATTGCTCCTTCCGCCTTTATTTTGATTCGAATCTTTACGCGACCTGTGGGGAGCCAAGCAAACGTCGGGCGGAAGATGTTGTGGATAATTCTTTGTCTTCGAGCGGATTCTACCGCGTGAACGAATCCGGGACGGTCAGCGTCATCATCGAAGTGGGGAATTCGGGAAGCGGCGGGATCTTTGAATTGCCCCGCCTCGTGCCCAATCGGGCCTACGCGGAAAAAACAAGGGCGCAAGACTACGCGATGTTTGTCGCGCTTGGAATTTTATTCACCGCCTCCACGGTTTTATTCGTTGCCACTTTATCCGAACCGGAGAAAAGGCGGTCCGCCTTTGAAATCCTTTTCGTGGCGTTTTTGAATTTTCACTGGTTGACGAGCACAAGCGGCATCCGCGTCTTGGCTTTGATGGGATTGGACGCCCCTTATAACACCCTTCGATTCTGTTCCCTCCTCTTCATGGTGCTGGCCCTCATTTTCTTCCTCTTCTATTTGCGGTCCGGCCAACGCGTCAAGATTCCGCCCTTCCAAGTGCTTCTATTATCCTTCATGGGATTATTGGGCGTTGGGTTGCTTTTGCCTCTTCATACCTATTCTTTCTCGTTGCTTTTCGTTTTGCCTTTCTTCGTGATGGGGGTATACGTTGGTTATTTGCTATCAAAAGAAGCCTATGCGTCCCCTTCCTTTTTAAACGGCTTCATTCCCTTGGCGGTATGGCTGCTATTACTAGACTGCCTCTTTGTGGAGAGTCTCAATTACGGGGGCGTCCTTTCTAACGGTTGGGTGGATCCCCTCAGCACCTTGATCCTCGTCATTGCCTGCTTGATGTTAGGCGCTTTCTTCCACCGCTTCTTCCATTTCAAAAAGACGGAAGCCGAAGCTAAGGAGCTCCAAATCAAGCAAGAACAATTAAATCTACTGAACCTCAAGGGGCGGTTTGAACCTGAAACCATCTTCAATAACCTCAACGCCGTCCAATCCATTTACCACGAAGACAAAAAGCAGGGGCAAGAAGCCTTGCGTGATTTTGCCAAGCACCTTCGTTATTCGGTCAACTCCTCCCAAAAACCCCTCGTCCCTTTTAGCGACGAGCTCTCCGCCTTGCTCGATTACGTCGCCTTTGAAAACCGAAGGCAGAATAAGCAAATCTCCGTATTGTTGGATATCGAAGAGGAAAATTTCTTGCTTCCTCCTTTGACTCTAGGTCCCTTGTTAGATGAATTCCGCCTTGTCATCCCCGCGCAGGACGAGCCCGTGAATTTAGAGATTTCCACGAAGCGTCACCTTCGTTTCATTGACATCACTTTGTCTTCTCCGGGCATCAAAATGGAATGGGATAACAAAAAGAGCGAAATTGAGCGCCTATTGACTCGACTACGTCTAGCAGGTGGCTATAAAATAAGGGTCAAGCAAAAAGGGGATACGAGCTTCCTTCGTATCCGGGTTAGCAAGAGGAGGACATTCCGATGAGAATTATTGCCGTTGACGATGAAATGGAAGCATTGTCGAACTTCCTTCTCACGATTGTTAATGATAAGCGCATCGAATATAAATTCTTCCAAGAATCTCCTTTGGATGCCGTGGATTACTGCAAGCACAATGTCGTCTCGGGAGCCTTCCTCGATATCCATATGCCCGTGATCAACGGGGTGGAACTGGCTAAACGCTTAATTAAGGTGAATCCTGAGATGAAGATCGTCTTCATCACCGCGTTCACTTATGACGAAGACGCCATCAAAAAGGAACTCGGAGATTCCTTGCTGGGATTCTGCTACAAGCCTTTTGACCCCGAACGCATCAACGGGTTCGTTTCTTTGGTCTTGGCCAACGGAAAACGCAAAATCCATTTCCGTTGCCTTGGTCCCTTTGATTTGTTCGTCAATAACCAAGTGATTTCCTTTTCTTCTTCTAAAGCCAAGGAACTACTTGCTTTGCTAGTTTGCTATCGCGGAGCAACCTTAACGATGAGTGACGCGATTTGCCACCTTTGGCCGGACAAAGACGTGGAGCTCGCCAAAAAGCTTTACCGCGATGCCATTTGGCGTTTAAGGAAAACCCTAAAAGACAGCGGAGTTGGCAATATCGTCGATTTTGAAAAGGGGCGGACGTTGCTCCACCCCGAGAATATCCAATGTGATTATTGGGATGCTTTGGATAAGCAGGCGCCCGTCCCAGAAGAGAATTTCCTCCCTTCTTACGAATGGGCAACCGAACTCTTGCTGCAAGGCCGTTAATCGGCCTTTTTAAAATAGAAGACATCCATCGCTTTTCCTACGTCATCTTCCATCGCTTTGGTCGCTTCGAAGGCGATTTCGTGGAAGAAGGTCAAAGAGGGGTTTTCCTCGATGAGTTTTTTGGTCGCATTAACTCCTTCGCGAGCCGCATAGGAATAATAATTGATTTTACGAACCCCGCATTCAATCGCGCGGACGTAATCGGGTTTGGAGACTCCGCTCCCTCCGTGCATGACGATGGGAAGGGAGGTTAATTCGTGAATCTTCATCAAACGATCGAAATCGAGTTTCGGGGTCGTTTTATAAATGCCGTGGGCTGTTCCGAAAGAACAGGCAAGCGCATCGATATGGGTATCTTCCACGAACCGTTTGGCAAGTTCGGGATCCGTATAGAGGTCCTCCTGCTTTTCGATTTTTTTGGAATCCAGGGACTCGCGGCCTCCTAAAATCCCAATTTCAGCTTCTACGTCCGCATCGTAGCGTCTAGCCATCTCCACGCATTTGCAGGTGTTTTCTTTATTTTCATCGTATGGTTTTAAGGAGCCATCATACATGACGGAAGTAAAGCCGAGTTCCAGGGCTTTTTGGATGTATTCGAGGTGCTCGCCATGATCGAGGTGAACGCAGACGGGAATGGAGGCATGCTTGGCCATGAAGACCATCAAAGGCCCAATGAGTTCCAAGGGGGCAATGGGTTCATGCAGCTCCGCGTGCATCAAAATGACGGGGACGTTTCTTTTGGAAGCCGCGTTTAAAACCGCGACCACGTTTTCTAAGGTTGGGGTATTAAAAGCCCCAACCGCGCATTGATGGTCCTTCGCATAAGCTAGGACTTCTTTCATCGTTACTAACATTTTGTTTCTCCTTGTTATTTATTTTTCGAATATCGAGATTTCTAAGTGGAACGAACGGTTTTCTCCAGGTTCTAGATATTGCAACTTTCCCTGGGCACGGACTTTATTTCTCCCATCGGGAAAATGGGTTCCCGGTTCAATGCCCAGAACGTAATCGCGAACCCCCATCATCTTCCATTCCGTGAGGCAGGGAAGTTCTTGGGGATTGAAATGAATCGATAATCCCACATGGTGTTTGGGTTGATAAATCGATGCACGTCCCTCTTCTTTTTGGGGAAAGTAATAACAACGTTCTTGGTATCCTGCCTGCGGTTTCTCCATCTGAAAAGCGGAATCGATATAACGGGACGCGTGTTCGTTTCTCCCGCGAATCGAAACATAGGAACAAGAGAATTCGCTATCTTCATCGAGCAAGGGATACCCCATGTTCATGTGATAAAGAACCATCAAGGGGGTGGGTTGGTCGCCTTCGTTCGATATAACGTCCTCCAAGGCGAAACGGTTCACATTCAAATCGAAATGAATGGTTCGACGAAGTGCGAGCTTGCGCCCGAAGATCCGTTCATCGCGGGTTAACGTTTTGACAACGATTTCGTTTTCTTTTTCTTCATAAAAAGCCTGAGACGTGGGTTCGTTGCCGATATTTCCGTGCAGAGGCAATTCTTCTCCTGCATCGTTAGATGGGGAGCCGAAGGTAGTAAGACCGCAGGTAGTAAGGAATCCTGCGGTGAAGGATTTTAAAAACCCATCTCCTTTATCATCATAATAAGCAGGACCTACATATCCACAGGGAGATAAATAGCTCAGGTTCATCCCCTTATAGGACAAAGAAGAGATATCCCCGTTCCGGGATAAGGAAATTTCCATCTCGAGTCCTTTACCGTTTCTTAGACGGTAGAATTCCATTCCGGCAGCCTTCCCTTCTAACCGAGCGAATTTCTCGCATCCCTGGATTTGTTTCGCATTTCCTACATAAGGATTCATTTTAACTCCTTCTGCCCTTGGATCATCTTGAGATAGTTCCGATACAAGGCATCGTATTGCTTTTTGGCTTCTAAATGCGGGACATAGATCTCTCCGCGTTGAACGAGGCGTTCCATCCCCTCTTCCAAAGAGGAGAATAGACCCATCGAAGTTCCGACGACAATTGCCGTCCCAATCGTTCCAGCGTCCTTGTTTTTCATCGCCGTAACGGGCAAACCCAAAATATTGGCTTTGATTTGCAGCCATTTTTTGTTTTGGCTGCCACCTCCGGTAGCAACAATCTTTTGGGGATCCATCCCCATGGATTTCAGGATATCGATATTTCGACGGAGTTCGTAGGCTACTCCTTCTAAACAGGCTTGATAGATATCCTTGGGTTCTGTGGAGATATTGAGCCCATACATTGCCCCTTGGGCAGAAGAATCCATGTCCGGAGTTCCACTTCCTAAAAAATAAGGGGAAAGAAGGATTTTGGAGGGGTTATTGGGATCCATTTGACGATCAAAATAAGCATACGGGTCCTCTCCTTTTGGCCCAAATTGAGTGACGAACCATTGAATCAATGCTCCTCCCGAAAAAATTAAGGGATAGGAGATATATCCTTGATTCACGACATAGGGAACCACCCCATATCCCCCGTCATAGATTTGGGGGTTATCGGGAATGGAACGGAAAAAAGGAATCAAGCATTCGCAGGTCCCGCATCCATCCACCAACGTGGATTCTTCTTTTAACCCGCAGCCAATGGCAACGGCCACTTGGTCATGGGAGACGTTATACAAATCCATGTCCGTTTGAATGTCGTCGATTCGGATTTTTCCCGCCTTGGTCCCAGATGGAACCGGGGTAGAAAACAAGGAAGGGCTTAAGTCGGCGAAAGAGAAAAGCTCTTCGCTCCACCTCCTTTTGTGGCAATCGAATAGCATCGTCCTGGACGCTAAAGATTCATCGATTTGACGAACCCCAGTCAAGGAATAAACGATATAGTCTTGCATCAATAAGACTTTGTCGACCTTAGCCCATATATCGGGATGGCTTTTTCGAATCGAAAGGAGTTTAGGGAGGGAGAACATTTCGTGAACCATTAACCCCGTGATTTCTCCGATTCCTTTCGAGCCTAGGGTCGAACGGAGTTCTTCTGCTTCCGCCTTTCCTCGGGGGTCGCTATAAAGGATCGATGGCATTAAAACGTTGTCCGCCTTATCAAGCAAAACAAACGTCTCGCCAAAACTCGTGACCCCAATGGCTTTTAAGTCGTTCCGAAACGCATAGGCTTCCTGGATGACTTTTTTGGCCGCCCGAAGAATTTCGCGGGCATCGATTTCGTCTTTTTTCGCCGAACGGGAAGAAGCATAGGCTTCATAAAAGGTCCTTAGGGCACTTAAATCCTCGAACAAGGAGATTTTGCAGCCCGTGGTTCCAATGTCTAATCCAGCGTATACCATACCCGTTAATCGATATTGATGATTTCGTAATGGAGATAGGTGCCAAACGCTTCGTCGAGGATGGCTTTCATGTTGCCGACCCCCACGGTTGTATGGTGCTTAAACCCATTCCGGGCCAAGGTAATCAATTTGTTTTGTAGATTCGGGATTTTAGCCACGCCTCCGCAGCCAAAGAATCCTTTTTCAATCGGTTCCCCCGTGAATTCGCCCAAGGATTCATAGATATAGAGTTTCCCGTCTTCCGTTTTGCAGTTGGAGAAGGTCATCGGGAAGGCTTTGATTCTTCCTTCGTTGCTCCCCCAGCCAGACCCTGGGTCACCCTTAATGAACATCTTATGCTCCGTGACGGTTCCTTTCCCTTCCATCAACGTTTGGGCGACGGGGCCGCAATGGAAAAGGATCACTTTATCTTCATCGGTTCCATAATTGTTGTTCCAATCTAGGCATGCCGTCGGGAGGCCGCTAGCCAAATTCATCGCACGCATGGTAATCGCGCTGCAAAGGTCAATTTCGCAGGAAGCCACAATCCCCCGGTCGTTGAGTTCGCTTAATAACACGCAAGGGCAGACGCGAAGGATCGTTTCCATTTCGTTCCAGCATCTTAACGTAATGGCATCCAAATGGTAGGTTTCGATGTATTCGTCTATCACCACGGAAATCTTGGATAATGTTGCCATGGCCTTATCCGGAACAAGGCTGCAATTCGTGTAATGACGGAGACGTTCGGCTTTAGCAAGGACTCTAGGATCATCATCCGCCATCTTTTGAACTTGGAAAATGAGTTCGCTTAAGTCAAACGATTCCACGTTGATGCCATATCGCTGCAACGTCACTTCATCGAAACGAACCGTTTTAAAGGCGGTGGTTCTGGCTCCAATCGCCCCGATATTAAAGCGCTTCATTCCGTTAACAACGCGGCAAATCGCGGCGAATTCTTTAAGGTTTTCTTGAAAGGCTTCGCTTAAAGGATGAACGACGTGAGGCTTAAGAACCGTGAAGGGGATTTGGTACTGGCAAAAAACATCCGTGACAGAGAATTTCCCGCAGAAAGCATCGCGGCGATGGGCGAAATCCATTCTACCGATTTCATCGGGATAGGCTTGCATCAAAATCGGAACGCCCGCGTCTTGAAGAGCCGTCACCGCGCCGTTTTCGTCAATGAAAATCGGCATGCAGAGAATGACACCGTCATATTCCCCACGATGGGATTCTAACCAATCGTGATAAATCCGCCCTTCATCTCGGGTTTCCACCGCGCCATAACGGGTCGCGTCTTTATCCATGATGAGGTAATCGAATCCAGCATCCGTCACGGCTTTGACCATGTCCGCGCGGGCTCCTTCGATTAATTCCGCGGGCATGAAACCGCGGTTGCCGAAGAAGAGGGCAAACGTTGTTTTTTTCATAAGAATCGCTCCTTTTTCTTAACCTTAACGGGGAAAGGAAAAGGAGCATAGGGACAATGGTTCAAAACATAGCACAATCGTGCGGACGAATCTTTTAAGCGCGTTTTTGCTTGTATTCGGTTGGGGTGCAGTCGTTCTTCTTTTTGAAAAGGCGGCAAAAATAATTGAGGTCCTCATAGCCCAATCGATGGGCGACGTCGACGACCTTGGCATAGGGTTCTAATAACATTTGTTTGGCCCGTTCCATCTTGTAATAGGAAACGTATTGGGAGATGCTGACGGGGAGATAAAGGCTTGCCATCTCATAGAGTTTGGTTCTTCCATACCCAAAATGGCGGCATAAATCCGCGACTTCGATCTTCTCGGTTAATTTCCCCTCCAAATACGCGTCTAGTTCTTGGACGAAAGGACTAGGGTTCAAGCGAATGAAATTCTCTAGAACCAAATAATTCACAAGGGCTTCTAGAATTTTAGCAGCACTTCGGCACTGCTCCTCGTTTTTATAGGTCAAATGGTCGATTTCTTCTTGGTATTGGGAGGCTTCAATCCCTTCTTCGGCTAAAAGACGGTGCATTTCTTCGTACCGTTTCTTCTTGTCTTTATAGCAGGAGCATTGCCCAATCATCGCGTATCCAAGTACCGTCCCTTGGCTTTTTAATACCGTCGTGGATTCCAATAACGAAGCATGGCAACGATAGAAAGACAATTGACCTGTCTTTTTGCATTCTTCAAAGGAAGCTTGATTGGATTCGATGCATTTTTCTTTTAACCCCATTTCGCCTTGCACGGCTTGGCAAAAAGGGCAATCCGACTCCGGGTAGGAGCAAATGATGTGGGATTCACGGTCAAACAAAACCACCCGCATGCGGGTCAAACGATAAAAACTAACCAAATATTCTAATAGCTGGTTCTTATCGAATTTTAATTCCATTCCAACGTATACCCAGCAGGTTCTTTGACGCTTAATTCCCCTTCTTTGGCTTGGAGGAATAGCGATTCTTCTTTTCCAACGGGAAGCGAAACTTCTCCATCGCGAAGCGAAGCATGAGAAGAAAGATGAATCACGCGGTTCTTATAATCGATTCTTTGGAGACCGAAGTTGGCTTCGAGGAAAAGATTCACGATGTTGCTGGTGAAGCAATGGTTTAAAGAGGCGAACACCGAATCGTGTTCCCATAAGGTGCCGGTAAGTTTTGCCATCTTATAGAAATATTCGACGGTCTCTTCAAAGACGCGATCTGTATATCCATTACGGTTCAGAATCGTTAACCGCATCATGATGCCCATCAAGACGTTGGATTTATAAACGTTAGGATAAACTTTCTTATCGTCGCGGGTCTCACCAAAATCATTCATCATTTTTTTAAAGAAGGCGGGATTATCTTCTTTAGAAAGAATGTCGAAGAAATAGGCGTAATATTGGCAGGTTTCGGTCGTATGATCGGTTAAAACCAAGCGGTTTGATTCATCACGGATGGCATTGTCGACGAAGAATTCGCCGTTCCAGGCCAATTGGGCGATCAGCTGCTTTTTCTTCTTTCCTTCCTCGATTAAGGGGGGCTCGTTTAAGAGTTCTCCTGCTTTCATCAAGGCTTCGGCGTAAAGCATATTCGTTGGGAAATTAACTCCGCGGATGAATTCCTCGTCGTTAGCCTTGCTCCATTCAACAAAAATCCAGCCTTGCAGGTTTTCTAGTAGCCCCAATTCATTTTCCAACTTTTTAAAATAATTCAAAATGCCACGAACGTTGTCTTTGCTATGCTCTACTACCGGAGACGTCCCGTTTCTTTGCTGGTATTGAACCAGCTCCAAAACATACCACAAAGCCCAGTTCGGGATGAATTCGTGGCTGGGGAAATCCGCGGGGTAGCAGCAGGGGATCATCCCTTCTGGAAGGTAATTCTTATCGCATTTGGAATAGCAATCCAGAAATGCTTCTTCGACTTTATTTTCCCCCGTGATGAAAGGTTCGGCTTGGCCAGAAAAATAAGAATCGCAAAGCCAACCTGCCCGTTCTCGAGAAGGGCAGTCGGTGAGTAAATCCAAGGCGTTTTGAGCAAAGGTAGAAACCGCGGCTTCCAAAACCTCGTTGATCTTTTCATTTTCAAAATGGAAGGAAATCCGAACATCGGGGTTTTCATATAACACGAGGTTGCATTCTTGAACTTCGATTTCTCCTTGTAGTAAAACAAGGCGAAGATAATGCAGGGTGTAGGGTTCAAAGGAGATTAAGTCATATTGTCCTGGTTCTAGCTCATAGGTGATGCAGTTATGAGTCGTGTTTCGGTAGAAACAAATTCCAATGAGCTCGGGATTTTTGGGGTCCGGAACATTCACTTCATCGAAAAGAAGATACACGGTCGCCTTCTTTTTAACGTTGAGCTTTAAATGGGTAAAACCTGTTTTAGAGGTTTTGGAAGCGAAGGTAACGAACTCGTTTTCTTTTAAAAGGGGGAAGGCATTGGAACCAAGCGTAAAGGAAAGCTCGGAAGCGATGTGGTTGGAATCGATTTCCCATTCGTTTTTGGGGAAAATCTTCAAGAATTCCAAAACTTGATAACGGTCTTCGTAATCCTTTTTAGCAGAATCCAAATAGCAGGTTCCCAATTCTACGTGGTTCAAGGGTTCTATCGGAAAGGCAGGGTAATCCACGATTCGGTCTTCGAGCTTCTTGGGTTTTAGGATAACGGGTTCTACTTCCGGATAGGGGGAATCCATTCCCTTTAAGAAAGCCTCATGGCGAGGAGAAAGGCGATAGGATTCGCTGAAGGCGCGTTGATAGGAAAAGCGCGTGACTTTGCGGAGCCGTCCTTGATTAACATAGACGCGGAAATCTTTGCCGGTTGCCGTTAGCACATTCCCTTCTTCGTCTAAGACTTCTGCCTGAATAAACGGAGCTTCGTTAAGGGAATAAAACGAATTGCAATGATATCCCGATACTTCGATAACGAGGGTATGGGTGCCTTCTTTTTGCTCCATCGGCCAGGAATCGACGCGATAATACGTATGGGCGTCACGGCTAGGGCCATAAGCAAAAGGAACCCCATCTAGGCTGGCACGATAAAACGAGCAGCCGGCGATGCGCAGGGTCTTGGCTTTGTCTGATAAGGTAGCAACGAAAAATAAAGACGAATTCAGTTCGTCTTCATGCCCTTTGCCCCAGATGGGCTGAGCGAATTGGAAATAGGTTTTCATATTTTTTGGATAAACGTCGATGCGTATTTCTGTCCGCGGAGCTTCGAAAAATCCACGACGTAATAATAATCCTGATTATTGAGAAGAAAGCAATCCCGATCGAAGGGTTCTTCTTTTCTTTGGACTAAAAGCATGTCTCCCACGAAATAAAGGTCGCCTTCTTTGTGGGGTTTGCAATCGAACAAAATCATCGCCTCTTCTTCCGGGGCGATTTCCATTTGAAGAATCCCCGCGTGGTAATGATAATCCACCCCTTCCACGCGGAAAGGAATCGAGGCGGGGATATAAAGGGATACACGGGTCGCTTCTTTCGCGTTATTCACATGGATGCGGATTCTCTTTTTGAAATAGATGTCGCCTTTAACCCGGATGGAGGGTCCGTTACAGATAGAAGCTTCTTGATCGAAAGGAAGGGTAAGGAAGATTTCGCCGTCTCTTTCTCTGCAGGCATATTTCTTCACGAAACGAAGCCCTTCGGCCAGACGCATCGTGCAGCAAAAGAAGGCTTCATAAAGATGAACGCGGATTTCGTGGTTTTCCTCGGTGAGGCAATAATTGCAACCCGCCCCGCCGTTAGAACGTTGAGCCAAACGAAACGCATTGAAATAAATGCGATTCATCAGCATCAAATAACGCTTGTCGCCCGTGATTTCTTCTAACTGGGCCGCGAGCAAAAACGAATCGACGACGCAGCAAGGCTCCGTCCAAGTGTCGGGACGTCCGAACCAGTTGAAATTGGAATAATCCAAAGTCATTCCTTGGGACAAATAGCAATCGAAAATCTTTTTCGCCGCATCTAAATACTTTTGCTCATTCGTCGCGCGATAAAAAGTCATCACCCCGCGAGCGCAGCTAAGTGTCGCGTGGGTTTGGCACTGAAGTCCGACAAAGTCTAGATGGAGGAACACGTCAATCGTTTGTTCTAATACCGTTTTTAGTTCGGGCTCACGAAGCGCGTAATAGGCTTCGCTCATGGCATCGAGCATAATGAAGGCGCAGCCAACGTCGCTGCTAGTGAGCCATCCATCGGTGACTTTTCCTTCGATATGGCCGTCCACTCCGCCCATCTCGCGACGAATCAGAGGGTAATGCAAATAGAAGGGGGCGATGCGAAGAATGAAATGATGAATCACTTCTTCGATTAATTCGCGGCACCATTCTTCGTGGCTGATTTGGTAATACTCAAGGAGACCGCGGAGATACCAGGAATTTCCGCTGACCTGTTGCTCGTTTACGACTTTTCCATCAAAAAGATCGCCAAAATACCCATCCGAATTTAGGTGATCTCTTAGATGCAATACGATGTCGTCTAGTTGTTTCTTGACGGACTCTTGGTCCTTGGAATAACCATTAAAGGCAAAATAAAGGCTCGACAAGCCCAACATGCATCTTCCAACCCAATCGCCCGGCCAGCTTGAATCCTGTTCAAAAACACCCGGGTAGGTATACATCGAGGATGCTAGCCGTTTCCGGTTTAATTTGATTCTGCGAAATAAGTCGCCGTGTGCTGTTCTTTTCATGTTGGTGTTCTTTCTAAGTCCCCCAGGGGACGAACCCCCGGGGGACTTTATGGAGTCAAAAACGAACGAATTAGTTGATTTTCACCAACTCGCAGGTGGTGGAGGCAACATAGACAACGTCGGTATCGGCGCCGGTCTCAGGGAAATAGAAGCTGAAGAAATCGGGAGAACGGGTGGCTTTCCAATCCAAAGTATACTCGTGATAGCCCGCTCCGTTATCCAAATTGAGGAAGACGTTGTTATCAAAATTAAGCATAAAACGACGTCCTGCGGTCAAAGCTTCGACGTAATAGACCACGGTGATCTTATAGTCGTGGCCCAATTCCATCTGCTTCATGCCCGGTTGATACCATTCAATGCCAGCATTGGCAGTAGATGGGAGAATAATTTTGGAGGTTTTGTCTCCAAAGCCTTTTTGGCCCTTTACCGCATCCGGAGTATCAACCGTTTTGAGTTCGGTGTTGGTGTCCGTTTTCTTCCCGTCTCCCCATTGACGCTTGGTGTTGGTCCAGGTTTGGCCGACTTTATAACCAAGGGCAGTGGTGCCTTCGGGAATAGGATCCGCATCAGCAAGGACAACATTCATGTCGCCCATGTAGATGTTGAAGGCGGTATTGCCCGGATAGAAGTTCACCGCAGTGATGCCGTTAGGTAGGGTGCCCGTCCAGACAAACTGTTTGACGTTGCCTTCGACAACGGTCATTTTGAGGCCATCGTTCATCGTAATTCCACCCGGAGCCATAACGATCATGTTGAAGCCGCTATCATCGACGGCATAATACTTGAAGGAAATGGTGAGCTTCTTGCCGCCGACGAGGTTAGTGCCATTTAATCCGCTGAAGATGTGGTTGTCATTGCCGGTGAAGTGCATGACGTTTTCGCCAAATCCTTCGCGTCCGGTCAATGCCGCTTTGATGGTGGCATCTTCGATGTTTTCCACAAGGACCGTTTCGCCTTTGCCGCCGAATTTTCCGGCTTTTTCCTTCCAGTTGAAGGTGAATCCACCTTCCGCGGAAAGTTCGTCGGAAGTCGGAACAACGTCGGTAGTTTCCGCGCACTTCTTCGCCGTGACGGTGAAGTTATCGATGGCGACTTTGCATTCGGCAAGGGTATCGGCGGAAAGTTTGAAGAAGAAGAATCCAGCGTTGCCGCCTTCAGGAACGACGGATTCGGTGAAGGCAACGGAATAATGGCTGGTCTTTCCAACGGTCTTATCGGTCATGAATTGGACGTTCGTACCATCAAATCCATCCCAGCGTTGGCCAAAATAGATATCGCTATAGGCCGCGCCTTCGGTTAAGGGTTTGTAATCGAAGCTCACTTCATAGGTAACGGCTTTGTCGCGGAGCATCGTGTCGGTGAAGAGGTTCACGAAAAGCGAATTGAGCGCAGATCCCGAGGTCTTGTTAAAGTCCACGATCAAGGATGTGCCTTCGATGGCTTCCTCCGTCGAAGAGAGGTAAGCCGCATGGTTCGCATCGCCTAATCCTTTATAAAGTTTGGAATCGATGCCTTTTTCAAAGCCGTCTTTGAAGGTGCCGTAAGTGGAGACATTTTCCGCGTTATTTTCTTCGTCGGTGACTTCGAAGGTATTCGCATGAGCCGCGGTCACGTGGACGACAATCGTCTTTTCGTCAAAGCGAGGATCTTCTTCCCCTTCGGCCACTTCTTCCACGTAGAAGGAAAGGGTGTGGTCGCCAGCGATCTTAGAGCAGAAGGATTTGCCATCCGCGGAAATCGAATTGGTATCCGAGTAGTCTTCTACGGAAATATCGCCGCTTAAATCCGTTTTGCCATCGCGAGCAACGGCGGTGGCTTTTGGTAGGGTAAGGGTTTCACCGGCGGCAATCGTGTATTCCGCTTCTCCTTCTAAAGTAAGAGTCGGGTTTTCCGCCAAAATCGGCGTATCCGGGGTCGAAGTAGACGTAGAGGTCGAGGTAGAAGTCGACGGGGTCGGCGTCGGAGTCGAAGTGCTGCTAGAAGTCGATGGGCTAGGCGGGGTCGGTTGGGTCGAGCTCGATTCCCCGGGTTCGGGGGTTGGAGTCGTACCGCAAGAGACGATGCCGACTAAGCCAATGAGTGCGGCAGCTGCTAACACTGGAATAAATTTCTTTTTCATGATTTTCCTCCTAAAAAATTTATTTTTTCAACATGGTTATGTTGAGGTAGCCTTTGTTTAATCGAACAAGTACTGCGGCATTCTCGCCGTCATGGTCTTGTTGTTTTCCACGTTATGGGGGACGTTAGATGCCTGGATGCGTTTGCGCGAAGAGCGTTCTCCATCAGCGCAGACAATCGCCATATCGATGCGTTTACCTGCTTCGATCGAGGTTTTGAATTGCGGGACCATCGTGAAGGGGAGCAGGATTTCTCCGCTATAGCCGGTGGCACTAGTCAGTAGCATCGCCTGCATCTGGGTGCGGTTGTTATAGATTTCCGTGTTGGAACGGACGGCAGCAACCGTGCCATAGCCCGTAGAACTCCAGGTGGGGGCGAAGGCCGCTTGCAAGACGCCGCCTTCTTCCTTGTAGACCATTAAGTCCGCGTTCGGCTTATTCGTGATGTCGCTAGCAAGCAATTCCACGCAGTCACCGAGCCAGAAGTCGTTGACGGTCTTGCAGGAAATATCGTTATCGAAGATATCGAACCCGATATAGATTCCCTCATCCGTATAGGTCATCTTGAGCGCATTGACACGGAAGGTATCTTCGAGTTGTTTCTCGCTCCATTCTCCGCCCAAAGCATCGGTATAGCCGCGGATTTCGATGTCGGTTCCGCCCAAGGCATCCCATTCATCGAGTTTGCCGTCTAAGGTAATCGCACCGGTAGCTTTTTTAACCGTCACTTCCGGACCCACGTCATCGATCACTTGGAATCCAATGTTTTTGTTGTCGGTGAGAATGGTATTTTCCGCGGAGGTCGTCCCTTGTGGGATGATGCCGCTTAAGCCTTGGTTGAGATTGTATTGGTTATAGGAATTCTCAATCGTGATGTTGGACGTGTTATAGAAATTGAAGAGGCAGTTATAGGAATCGCCAGAAGGCTGGGAAGCGCTCGCGTTATAGAAGAGGCAATTCTTCACAACACTATCGCCAACGCCGCGCATTGAGATGCAGGAATTGCCGTTTTCGCTGAAGAAATTGTTTTCGAGAACGTAATTCTTAATCGTTCCAGCTGGGGCTACGCTGGCATTACTAGAAATCGCAAACACGGAGACATCACCATACAGGGTTCCTTCTTTTAAGTAGTTATTGTGGATGAATTTATTGTTGCGGATCGTTAAGCCTTGAGGAACCGTCGCTTCATTGAATTGATCCATCGCGGAAGCCGCCTGGATGGAACCATGGCCCACATTGATGAAGGCGTTGTTCTCAATAATGGCATTCGGGACTTGGACCAAGATGCCGCGGTTCCGCTTATTGCGGACGATGTTATTGCGGAAAACGAATTCCGGGGTGTGAGAGAGGAAAGTCACGCGGCATTCGCCCCAGGTGTTCAAATTGGCAATTCTTTCTTTCACCGTGACGATGAATTTGCCGCTTTCTTCCGTGGCGGAGACCACCGTATAGGTTCCATGTCCTTCAAAAGTCGTCTTGTTGTAGACGGCGATTTTGTCTCCTTCTTGGGGAAGAGGCATCGCCGTGGTGATTTTGCTAAGCGTGAAGGTACGTTTCTGGGAGGATCCAGAATCGAGGTTATACCAATAGCCGTGCTTTAAATTGAGGGCATCGTCATGGGAATATTCGATGAGGGAATTCGTGATTTCCACTTTTCCGGACATATAGGAGAAATGGGTGGCGTCCGCGCAGGAGGTCATCAAGTCTTCGCTTCCTTGCTCCACTTCCAGATGGAAACGGTTCAGGAAGAGGTTCTCAGTGCTGCTGCTAGTGACGCCCATGCCATAGGCTTTGTTCATCGTGATCGATTCCAAATAGACGTCCTTGCTATTTCCAATCGCCATGCCAGAAATGTCATATTGGGCGAATTGAAGGGAAGCAAGGGTCCCGAGGGCGCTTTCGTTGATCGATTGTTTGAAAGCAACCGTCACGGTATAAACGCCGGCATTCTCCTCGATTTGGGTGGAGGCAAAAGCATCGACGAAGAAGTTTCCGCCTTGGATCGGGGCTTTCGTCGCTTTATGGAATTCCAAATAGCTGCGGAGCTTCTTGTTGGCTTTGACCACGCGGCGCATCGTCTCGTTATAGGCGGAATGGACTTTCACCTGGACCGTGTTTTTCTCCAAATCATAGGATTCGATGGTCCCAGTGACGTTGGCTCCGACTTCTTGGGTGAAGCGGATGCCGAATAGGGTCAAGTTCTCACAGTTATCGATGCTCATGTACCCTTTGTAATTCAAATCTTGAATCTGAAGGTTGATGACCGTATCCGATCCTTCGATGGCCACGTTTTTTAGCCCATCGAGGACAAAGGCGCGGGTCGAGGTAACTGTGCTTGCGTCCACGTCAATTTTCCCCGCCGGGAGTTTGATTTTGGTGCTTTTGCCAGCATCGCTATTTTGCTTGGCGAGGAGGATAGCGGCTTGAATGGAGGTGTAGCCGTTAATCTCGGTGGCAGAAGGCAAAACGGATTGGATTTGCGATAAGGTCAAGGATGAGGTGGAAAGGATGACGTCATATTCCGAATCGGCTTTGGGGGCATAAAGGACCGTCGCCGCTTCTTTTTCGTTTACGCCTACTTGGTCTGGGAAAGATAAACCAAAGGAATCGGTGCCGATCACCGCGTTTTGATAAGGGGTTTCGGCAAGGGCTTCCGCCATCGCGTCCACGCCTAGATATTGGTAACCGGCTGGAATGACTTGAAGGGAGTACGTAGCGACTTTCCCGCCATCATTGGAAGTGGCGGTAATCGTGACTTTGCCGTTAGAAACGCCTTGAACGGTTCCGCTAGCATCCACCGTTGCGATGCTAGGATCGCTAGAAGCGAAGGTGACGGAGGGGTCGCTAGCATCACTAGGAGTGACCTTCACCGACAAAGAAATCGATTTTCCGACTTCTAGGGATGTTTCTTTCGCCGACAAAGCGATGGATTCGACATGAATCACTTCACTTTGGCTGGTTCCTGATTGCCCTCCACAGGAAGCTAAGCCTGCTAGGGACCCTAGAATCAAAGTCGACGATAAGAGTAAGAGGCTGCGTTTTTTCATTTCAAAGCTCCTTTCACGGAATTATCTTTTTGAACGATGTTTTGAGTCGTGGAAGCGATGGAAGCGAAGTTGTAACCGACTTTGGTTTCGCCAAAATAGGTCGAATTCCCTTCTAATGTCACGTCTTCCGCTTCATCGATTTTGCAGGAATAGCTCTTCGCGGATTGCTCATAGAAGAGGTTGTTCTTCACGGAGACGTTGCCGACTCCTTTTAACCGGAGCGAATTGCCCGTCCCGTGGTAGAAGAAATTGTTTTGGATGGTGACATCTTTGAGGGTTCCGCTAGTTGCCGTTCCGCTCGCATCCCAGGTAAAGACCTGCAAATCA
This sequence comes from uncultured Bacilli bacterium, assembly GCA_934700895.1. GTDB lineage: Bacteria > Bacillota_I > Bacilli_A > RFN20 > CAG-826 > Alloenteromonas. The sequence goes on along the minus strand of CAKUXV010000001.1, from coordinate 150,952 downwards.
TCCCAGCAAGAGAGGAATTTGGTATTGAGCACTTGGATATCTTGAGGGACGATGGCTTCTTTGAAGGTATCGTCGACCCCAAGGATTTGGACGGCCCCCATATTGACGTTAGAGAAGGTGCAGTTTTTGATGACCGAGTGGCGACCTTGGAGCAGCACCCCACGGTTCCGTTTGTTTTTGATGAGGCAGTTATCGAGGGTCAAATGGACGGCTTTGGTTGCGTTGCCAAGGCTAAATCCGACGTAGCTCGAAGAGCCTCTGCTAGGCATCGCGCGATCTAGCGTTAAGTCATAGGTGGTGCCAATGGCTTCGACTCCCACAACCTTATAGGTATTTTTGTATTTCATGCCCGAGGGGTCGTAGACATCGATTTCATCCCCGACGTCGAAGCGGATCGTCGTTTCGCTTTGGGTTTGGGCGACCGTGGTGACGTTGCCTTTAATCGCCGTGATCTTCGTGTAGAAGGATTTCACGTTGATGGCATCGTCGTGGCTGCCTTCGAGAATGCAGTTGGTGAAAACGGCGTCTCCTTCCAAATTGCAGGTATGGAGGATATCCGCGGTGCAGGTCAACAAGCGCTTCGTTCCCGGTTCACGGATGAAGTTCACGCGGTTGAGGTATAAGTTTTTGCCCGCGTCGGTTCTTAACCCCATGCCGCCAACCGTATAGGTGGTGACGTCTTCCATCGTCGTGTTGATGCAGTCTTTGAAATAGAATCCGTGGGATTCATAGACTTGATAGGCAACCGAGGCAATCGTGCCGATTTCCGGGGTTTTAAACGTATCGGCGAAGAAAGATTTGGACAGGGTGATTTTCAATAAATCGGAAGAGATGTCGTAGCTTAAATCCTTGAGGCCGGGGTTATAGAAGAGGTTCCCGCTACGATCAGGGACATAAGCGTCGAATTCGGGGTCATAATAATATTCGGCATAGCTGCCCGTATTCTTGAGCTTGTACTTCTGATATTCCGCGTTGCTTAAGTCGTATCCTTCATCCGGCTTTAAATAGATGTAGCCGTTATTGCTATCTTCTTCGACTTTAGCGACCGTCCCCGTGATCGTCGGGGAGGGGTTGATGTCAAAAACGAGGTTATTGATGTGGAAATTCTCACATTGGGTCAAGATGATGAACGACATCCAACCGGTGAAGGTGAATTTGGTTCCTTCTTCCCCGACTAAATAGATGTCCTTTAGATTCTGGCCGGTGATGCTATTGGCAAAGAGGTAGGTGCCCTTTTGGAAATGGACGACCTTATTCCCTTCTTCGTCTTTTAAGGATTGGAGGAGGTTGGTCAGCTTACCCGCGTTATTGGTGCCATTAGGCGAAATCCCATAGGCGTCCGCTTCATAAGTTTTGACGTTTTCGCTCGGGACGGGGTAGAGAGATTCGGTTTCGAGGCGAGTTTGATTAATGCCCACGATGTCGGGGCGGGATAAGCCCCAGCCCGAGGTCGTTGGATATTCTCCATGGGCGAATTCATCGACATGGAGGTTGTTCAGGAATTGCGCATCGTCCACGATGGTTCTCCTTTCGAGGATGTTGAGTTGAATCGAATCGGTGAATTTTCCTTCTTGAGTGGTAACCGTCAAAGTCACTTCCCCTGCTTTCAAAGCCGTGATGGTCGTTCCCGAAATAGAGACCGCGTCTTCTTTGTCCGCGACGATATCAAAGCCTTGGTTTGTCGCGTTGGAAGGTAGAATTTCGACGTTCAAAGTAAGGCTTTGGCCGACTTCGAGTTCGGTTGCTTCGTTTTGGATATGAATACCCGTGACGGGGATTCTAGAATCCAGGCTGGCGGAAGAATTTTCGCTAGAAGAGGGGGTATTTGGGTTGCTCCCGCAGGAAACTAGCCCCATCGCCAAGACGCCTAGCAATAAGGCTTTGGCGGCCTTGCCCCTTTTCATCCGTTATACCTCGCTAGCATCGTGTTGTAGATTTGTTCCAGTTCGGTGCTTTTGAAGCGAGAGATGGTGGAAAGGTAATCGTTCCAATCCTTATCGGAATTGGGGTCGAGGTTCCCGGTGATGAAGGAAGCTTCGTAATAGGTGATTTGGTTGTCTAGTGATGCTTTGATCGTTGAAATCTGGTCGTATTCGCTGCTGGTGAATTTGTATTTAGCAGGCTCGGGGGTCTTGAGGTACGGCGTATAGATTTCCGATTGACGGTTGAGGCGCGTGATGATTTCATCATTCATCTTGCCGACGAAATCATTGCTCCAATATAGGGCGGAGGCACTTCCGACATTCGGGGTGATTTGGGCGCGGTAATCTTCTTGATTGCCGGTCCAAGTAGAGGGGACATGGAAGGTCCAGCTGGATTTAGAGGCATCATCCCAGGTCCAATCTTCTCCTTCATAGCCATAGGAAATGAGTTGGGTGCCGAGATCGCTGTACATAATGTCAATCAAACGGGCCACTTCGCGTTTATAGATCGAAGCGGTCGGGATGCAGGCTCCATCCGGACGGAAATAGCCTAAACCCAATTGAATGCGCGGACCCGAATAGGAGGAAGAAAGCAAGGGACCCACCGTGACATATTCTTCGTCATAGTTATAGGGGGTGCCGTCTTCTTTTAGGTTATTGGGGTCTTGAGATTGCGTGGTGATGATATAGGGGGCAGCAGCGACAAAGGAGCCGAGGCGCTTGCCGTTGGTCGCCATATTCGTATCCGATTTGTTCTCGGTCGTGGATCGGTCCATCAAGCCAGCATCCCACATGGAACGAGCCGTTTTTAGATAAGAACGGAATGCGTTCGTGGAAGGAACATAGGTGAAGCGGGAACCGTCGTTTTCTAGTTCGCAGCTATAGGAAACATAGCCATAGCTTTGAAGGATGAAATTACGGAAATACTCAAACGCCTTGGACGAAACGGAAATTTCATCGTTGGTTCTGCCGTTATTGTTCGCGTCAAAGGTATTGAAGTCGGTGAGGATTCCCACGTAGTCGTCGATGGTTAAAATCTTGGACGCATCGTCGATGTTATGGGTTTTCGCATAGGAATTCGGATAAGAAGAATAGATATTTTTGATCCAGACGTTATTGATGAACATCTTGTAGGTCAAATCTCTAGCGACGTCTTTCACAGAAAGAGAGCAATACATTTTGCCGTTGCTGACGGTTGCAGTTTCTTTCGCGTCTTCTTTCTTGGTATCGATATTGAAATTGGAGTCGAGCAATTTCTTATAGGTCGGCATGTAGTTATCGATTAAGGAGCCGACTTCTCCTGTCGAATCGGAGTAAGAAGCATCGTTAAACGGAGTAAGGGCGTCAAAACCCATCTCCGCGTATTGGACTTGCTCCGAAATCGGGTTATTGAAGAGGAAAAGGTCGGGTTTGTAGTTTCGGTCTTCCCAAACGGCCGCGCGGCGGGGTTGATAAGCCGAGGTATCCGGGGTCGTGAATTCGAATTGAAGGTTCGTGAGCTCCGAAAGCTTCTTGAACATCTTCAAATCTTTGTATTCGGGGTTGCCGCTGGAATGCGGGGCAAAGATTTTGATGGTGATCGGATCCTTGACGATTTGATAGGGATTATCGCTCGTCCCGTTCGGCAAAAAATTCTCCGCATCGTAGGAAGTTCCTCCGCCGCAACCGGCGAGGGCGCTACAAGCGCTTACAAGGAGCAAAGCTCCAAAAAGGGATTTTTTCATTTTCATTGGACGATCCTCCTATCCTTTGACTCCGCCCATGACAACACCTTTTTCAAAGTATTTCTGGAAGAACGGATAAATAATGAGTAAGGGCAGGGAGCTCACGACAATCGTGACGTACTTGAGCTGCTCCTGCAGATTCGGGTCTCCCCCGCCCAGGCTATTGCCATTGGAGACGAGCATGTCTTGAAGGACGCGCTGCAAAGGGTAGAGATCGGTCGATTGAATGTAAAGAAGGGCATTGAAATAGTTGTTCCAATATCCCACGATCGCATAAAGCACCATGACGAAGAGAATCGGACGGCAGAGGGGAAGAATGACACGCAGGAAGATTTGGAAATCGCTGCAGCCGTCGATTCGAGCCGCTTCTTGCAGTTCATTCGGAATCGAGGTGGACATGTAGGTGCGGATGACGATGATGTTAGAAACGCTTACGCATCCCGGGATGATAATGGCCCACATCGTATCCAGCATTTGAAGCTTCGAGATGAGAAGGTAGGTTGGAATCATACCGCCACTAATAAACATCGTGAGGGTCAAGAAGATATTGAGGAACTTCCGCCCTTTGAAGTCACGGCGGGAAAGCGGATAGGCGCAAAGCATCTGGAGGGTGACCTGAATCACCGTGCCAAGGAAGGTATAAAGAAGGGAATTCAAGAAGCCGCGGATCAAACTGTCGTTAGCAAAAACTTTCTTGTACCCATCCAAGGTGAATTCCACCGGAATCAGTCCAACTTCCCCGGCGACGACCTTATCGGGGCTAGAGAAACTGCAAGCTAAAACATTTAGCAAAGGAAGCAAGAACAAAACGGCGATCACGCCCATGACGACGGTGATGACGACGTCGAACACTTTTTCTGAATTAATGCGTTTCATAAGTCATTACCACAGCGAATTGTCGCTCACTTTCTTGGAGATGAAGTTCGCCACCACCAGGATGATGATGTTGATGACGCTATTGAATAAGCCAATCGCGGTCGCGTAGGAGAACTGGGGAGCCCCATAGTCCGGGAAGGAAATGCGATAGACATAAGTCGAAATGATTTCGCTGCTGATGCTATTGCCAGGGGTATACATCAAATAGACTTTTTCAAAGCCAACATTGAGGATGTTGCCAATCGACATGATGAGCATGATGACGGCAAGAGGTATGATCGAGGGAAAATTGACGGAGAAGATGCGACGGAAGCGTCCCGCTCCATCGATTTTGGCGGCATCGTGCAAACTGGGATCGACGTTAGCAAGGCTGCCCATATAAACGATGGACCACCAGCCTAGTCCCTGCCAAAGCCCGGAGATGACATAGATGGCAACGAAGGCTTTGGGATTCGACATGGCACTCACCGAATCAAAGCCAAGGGCCATCAAAATCTTGGTGATCGCCCCGGTTTCGGCGCGGAACAAGACAAAGAGGATACCCACCAAAACGACGGTCGAGATGAAATAGGGGGCGTACATGATGATCTGAATCGTCTTCTTTGCCCATTTATAACGGACCTCGTTTAAGAAGAGAGCGTACAAAATTGGAAGGGTGGAGTTGAAGACGATGGAAAGAACGCTTAAGACCAGGGTGTTCTTCATGAGTGTCCAAAAATTAGGAGACGTGATGAAAGTATAGAAATGCTTGAAGCCGCCCATCGTCGTCCAAGGGGATCCCCACGTGCCTTGGAAGGAATTGTAGTTCTTGAAAGAAATGATGAGTCCTTCTAAGGGCATGTAATGGAAGATGAAGACATAAATAACCGTAGGCAAAGCCATGAGGAATAAGGTGATTCCCCATTTGGACCACAAGCTTCTTGGCTTGGGCTTACGGACAAGTTCCGTTTCACTGAATTTCACTGCATTTTTTTCCATAATTACTGGAAGCGCTTCCATTATAGGGGCGACTTCCGAATGGAAAGAATATACGATTTCATCTCATTTATATACTTTTTTGATATTTCAATGTTTTTAATATAAACTATTTCGGTATGGAAGAAACTTATCGCGACGTTTTAAAGAAAGACGTTTATTATAGTTACATCCCCAATAACTATGACTTTTCGGTCATTCCGCTTGTCGTCGGGTTTGAACGTTGCAAAAAGACCAAAGCGAAAATCAAATCCAACAAGTCCTGCTACATCCTTCATTATGTCTTATCCGGGCAAGGCAACATCACCCTGGAAGGGACCAATAAGTCCGTTCATCAGGGGAGTTTGTTCCTTTTTCCTCCTCACAGCAATGCCATTTACGAACCGGATAAAAAGAATCCTTGGTCCTATATTTGGATCGAATTCAATGGTTCGACCGTCAAATCGATTTTGGAGACGACCTCCTTCAGCCTCTCCCATTTCGTGTTTGAGGATTCCAAAGAAAAAGACCTGGCGAAACTTTTGTCTAAAATGATTTACGAGGATAGCCTTTCCACGGAAGAATCCGAACCTTTATTGATTATTGGCTATCTGTTCAAAATATTTTCTTTTTTGACCAAGCAGTTCCCCAAAGGGGAGACGGCCCTCATCTCCAAGAAAGAAGAAATCGTGAAGCAAATCGAACGATATCTCTATCTCCATTATAACGATTCCAATCTTTCTATCGGGGCAGTCGCCGAGAAATTCTGTTTCTCACAGTCTTACATCACGAGGCTTTATAAGTCCCAAACGGGGATCACTCCGATTCAATATGTGGATGAGATGCGCATGAAAAAAGCCATCGAGTTATTGAACCACCGCTCTTTGACAATGGATCAAATCGCCGAGGCGGTTGGTTATAAAAACCAATTCTATTTTACGAAGCGATTCAAAAAATATTACGGGGTTCCCCCTTCCAAATATAAGCAAAAGATTTCGGTGGATTTGGGTTAATGGGAATCCTTATCCTTCGAGGATTCGTCCCGTTCGGTGTTTTTAAAGCAGGTTGAATCAAAATAAGGAAGATCGGCTTCGTAGAGTTTGACCTCTTCTTTTTCTTTCGCCTCTTGGATTTTGGCTTCCTCTTCGCATTGATGGTCCACGTAATAACGGGTATCCACGACGATGGAATCGCTAGCAAGTTCGGTCAAAGAACGATGGTCTTTTTTGATGAGCATCACCAAAGTATTCACGACGGGGACGATGAACAAAATAATCGTGATGTTAAAGAGGGAGATTCCCGCATCTCCGATCGTAAACAGGGGATACATCCACCCGCTGTTAAGGCCTCCAGCAAAGAAGCAGGCGAAGAATAAAGTCGGGAAAAAGGAGAAGAAAGAAACGAGACTTCTTAACAATATCTGACCCTTCGATACATCGAGACCATCCTTTTGAATGACGGCGCCTTTAAAACAAATCAAGCCCACGGTTTGACCATTCTTGGTAACGAGGCTAGGCAAAAGGATGCAAAGAAGGAAGGAAAGGACATATCCAAGGAAGGAGAATAGTGAAATGGTTTTGGAGCAGCTCGCATAATTGGAGTGATACAGGGTATATAACTCCTGATAACGGGTGCTTTGGAAAAGGATTTCCCCGGCTTGGGAGAAAACCCCTTGGTATTGGCTAATTAAGAAATTATAGGTATTCAGCCCTTCTTGTCCGCCTTCTCCAAAATAAAGGTATCGATAGAGGGTATGCGCGTAATCCAACGTTAAAACAGGAAGCGTATCTTCGCCTTCATAATAATTCCAATTGGCTCCTTTGGAATGGTTTTTAAGAACCGTTTTGTAATGGGATTCGTAACTTTGTCCTTCTAAAGGAAATAGATTGTCGCTTTGGTTATTGGTTTTTGCATAGTCCACGAAGAAATAAGCGAGGACGTCAGTCGAATAGGAGGCAGGGGTCACGTGATATTCGTTTCCTTTTGCCGTTGGGTTATCGTCAGTTCGCGTGAATTTAGCTTCCCATTCTTCTTGGTATGTCGAATAAGAATAAAGAATGTGACTCAACGCGTATTTCTTAAATACCTCATCTTGGGAGATGGGAGCGTCGTAATTCTTCGATCCGTCTTCGTTTAAAGGGAATTCAAAAAGCTTTGTTTCTTCTTCTAGTCGATACATGTCTTCCCGGGACCGATGGATGGTTTCCATTTTGGAAGAATAAGAAGGGATGGAGCCAACGATGGCGCTGCTAGCAAGAAGCACGCAAAAGGAAACCACGCTTAAAATCAATGCGTCCAGCAACGAAGCATAGATTCTTCTAGCCCCCGATAAGAAGCCTTCGTTTCGGTATTGAGAGGCGTACTTCTTCTCCATGACAGGAATTATAGGATGATTTTTGTGGAAACCGTATCAAAGATGTGGGCTCTCGACAAATCGAGAACCACCTCGATTTTTTCTTCTGCGGCAATCGTGCGTTTCGCGGCGATTTTGGCGACTAAATCCGCGGAGTCGAAGTCGATATGGATGAAATATTCGTGGCCGAGCAATTCGGGAACGTTGACCACCCCCGCGATGGGTTTGCTTAATATGCCATCCGTGAAGGCTTTATCCTTTTCGTAGATATCTTCGGGGCGAATGCCAAAGGTGACTCGATATTCCCCGTCTTTTAAATACGTCGTATAAGCTTCGATCGCTTTGTCTAAATAAGCAAGGCGTTCGTTGCTGCGGGTAACGTGTTCGAGTTCAAACGAAGTCTTTTTGATTTCCTCGTCTTTCTTAATCGAATCTGGAAGCGTTCTGAGATGCTCCAATTTATCAATCAAGAGGTTCCTTTCCGCAAAATTCACGAGCAGCTTTTCTTTTTCTTCTTGGCACTTGGCCAGTTCGTTTTCATAGAATTCCGTCGTCTTTTTGATTTGTTCGGGTTCTAGGGCAATCGTATAGCCATTTTCAAAATGTAACGTCCGCTTCTTTAAAGTCGTCGGGAATAGGTTCATGGCAGGGGAGCCAATGAAGGTCGCGACGAAGAGGTTCGCCGGGTGGTTATAAATCTCTACCGGGGTTCCGATTTGTTGGATATAGCCTTTATTCATGACAACGATGCGCGTAGCCATCGTCATGGCTTCTGTTTGGTCATGGGTGACATAGATGGTCGTCGCATTCAGTTGGTTATGAAGTTTGATGATTTCCGAACGCATCTGAACGCGAAGCTTGGCATCGAGGTTCGACAAGGGTTCGTCCATCAAGAAAACTTTGGCGTTCCTAACGATGGCTCTGCCTAAAGCGACACGTTGGCATTGGCCACCCGAAAGAGCTTTGGGCTTGCGGTCGAGATATTCGGTGATTTGAAGGATTTCCGCGGCGTTTAAAACCCGTTCGCGGATTGTTTCCTTATCCATATGGCGGTTCACGTATTTTTGAACCGGGGTGACTTTTAGGTATTCGATTTTTTCTGTGAGTTCGTCGATATCTCTATCGATGGATTCGACTTTCTCTGGTTCGTTCTTTAAACAGTCTTCCTTGAAGAGCAAAAGGTTCTTCTTTTCCTTTTCCAGGTCGTGGATCAAACCTTTGTTGATTTCTAGAACGGGATTGCCATCTTTATCTTTCAAAGCCGTCGGGAACTTGCGGATTTTTAAGCCAAACGACATATTGCCTGCGACGGTTTTATGGGGATAAAGGGCATAGGATTGGAAAACCATCGCGATATCGCGGTTCTTCGGTTCCAAGTCGTTAGCATAAACGTGATCGATATATAAGTCACCCGCGGTGATGTTCTCTAATCCGGCAATCATGCGAAGGGTCGTGGATTTACCGCATCCAGAAGGCCCAACGAACACGATGAATTCATGTTGTTTGATTTCCAAATTGAAGTCATAGACGGCTTGGACGTGGTTATCGTAGATTTTATTGATGTGCTGCAAAGAAATGAACGAATCCTTCGGGGCGATTTTGCGTTCTCTCTTATGGCGTTTTTCATACGCGACCAAATTGCGATGAATGCGTTCTTTTTGTTCTTGAACCGCCTTCTGCTGAATCTTTTCCATGCGGGTTTCCGCTTTCATTTTTTTGATTTCGGCTTTTCTATCCATTTTTTCCATCGCTAGACTCCAAAGGATTAACTTCGTTCATTTTAAGGTACATGTAAGCGGTTTACTAGAATGTTAATTTTTACAGATTCTTATACTTTTTTGACCTGCCGTCCCAGCAGCATCGCATACAAGACTTCAAAATATAGCATTTTTTAAACTAATTGGTCTTTTTCGCGCATCCATAGAAAAGGCCCATCGCAATTCGCGGCAGGCCCAAGTATTATCTTTGCTACTTATTCTGGAATCCGCATCGGATAGGGGAGATAGGAGGAGGTTTCGAGTTGATCGAGGGTCACAAGACCTAGAGGCGCCATCAAAACCGAGGGAATACGGTTCACAATCGTCGCGCAGGTATGCTCAATCGTCGCGGGTTTCACCACGTGATATTCGACGTTGGGTTCGCCCATGAATTTCCAGTCGCACATATCCCCATCATCAGGTCCATAGACCTTGCCGATGCATTTGGTCACGATTTCAATGCCTTGATGGGTTTTCGTTGTCACAACCGCGGCCATCCCGATGCATTCGCCTTTCTTCAAGACGCGTCCCATGGTTTTGGATTCCACATCGTGATCTTCAAAATAAGGTTCCGCGTGCTGTTCCATCGACAAAATGGATAAGCCAAGTTTCTCTGCGAGGGCTTCGTTGCTATTCCAAACATAGCTAGGAACGGTTTCCTTGGGATGGGCTAAAGTCTTTTCGAATTCTTCGGGGGTTAGACCGACTCCATGGGCTTCCGCTAACGCTAGGCCATAGTCTTCCACGTTATAGGAGACTGCGCCTTCGATGCGCTCGATCTTGTGGCAAGCGCTTGCAGCCAAAGCCACCATATTGACCCAGAAGACATCTTCCATGCCACTTCCAACAATCGTGCAGCAATTGTCTTTGGCCGTCTTATCCAGGATATTGGCTAAATGGGGGTTCGTGGTTCTAGCATAGGTCATCTCTTCGCAGGTGGTGATGACGTTGATGCCACGTTCCAAGCATTTCATGAAATGGGGGAAGCAGTCTTCCACGAAGCTGAACAAGGTGACGATTGCGATATCGGGATCGCAGTTATCGAGTACTTCATCCGCGTTATTGCTGACGATGACGTTGAGCTTATGGTCTAAGCCAGACACTTCTCCAAGGTCTTTTCCCACAATCTCGGGATTAACATCGATAGCTCCGACGATTTCGGCACCTTTATCGACGAGGTAGCGGACAATCCAACGGCTCATTTTACCGCAGCCATATTGGACGACTTTGATCTTTTCCATGATTGATCTCCTTTCAAAGCATCTACATTGTAGGGGATAATCCATCATTTCGGTATTTTATTATCGATATATCGAATGGGGATAGAAAAAGGCGCAGGGTGACCCGCGCCTGATAGACCTTAGGAACGCTGATTAGGCGTGGAAGGCTTTCATGTTGGAAATGTAGAAGAAATGATTGTTCGAGGCGCTGCCAATTGTAAACGTTAACCCCTCTTTTCCAGAAAGCTGATCAGCAGTTAAAGTGACCACGGTCTCAGTCTTTTCGAAGTGGTTAACAACACGCATCCCAACCTTGGTGATTTCCATTTGGAAATTGGACCAAGTATCCACAATGGTGTCTCTGGTGTGGCTGGTGGGATTCCCCGGCTTCACTCCGCTGGTGCCAAATGTCATTTCGCCGAACTTTAATTGTTCTTGGCCATTCCAACCGCCCAAAGTAAAACGAAGACCCATGCCTTTGTTGAATAGGGCGTTGAAATCGATTTTATCGTAGTGAACTATCAAGGGTTTCGATGTCGAGTTTCCAAATACACCAATACCGTCAAAGGATGGAGCAACCGTATCCTTCCATTGGCCATATGGCGCATAACTTTCGGCGTCTTTTTCCGCTCTGGTTTTTAAAGCACCATTTTCAACTGTAACGTGTTCTTTTCCTGAAAAATCAAGGAAGTTATATTCACTAGTCACGATGCGTGGATGCCCGAGCCAGAAATGACGATTGAATTGATTAACAAAAGCATCGAAAGTAAATGCAGCCGTTCCCGTAGCAACATCTTCCGTTAAATCAAAAGTTTTTTCCGCGCAAGAATAAATATCGCCGCTACCAACGCTCGTGCTATCAACAAAACGAACCTTAACAATATCCCCCGCCATGTAGAAATACGCTTTGGCGCGAGTAAGGTTATAGATATAATGGCCGGAGCAAGCGAAAATTTGATATCCCGAATATGAGATTTTGCAGCCATCCGTACGGCCACCAAATTCCATCGACATAATTTTTCCACCCGCTAATTTCTCTTTAAAGTTAATCTTAGGAAGAGAAACCGGGGTGGTAGCCCCTTCGGAAGTTCCGCCGTTAGTGGTGAAAAAGACGCCATCTTTTTCGCGATCCGCTCCGCCAAATTCCTCAATATATTGCGCTTTCTTTTCCTGATTAACCTTGCCACTTTCATAAGCCATTTGATCAAAAGCGCCACTGAAACTCGTGAATGCGGATTTTTCGCCGAATGTCATGTTGTCCTTCATCAACGTTACTTCATCAAACTTCTTATCGCCGTATTTCCAACCAGCAGTAAGGGTGACGCTTTCTTTGATGGTGTCCTTGGTGAAGTCAAAGGCTTTGCCATTCACATACCAAGCATCAAAGGTATAGGACTTGTAATAAGCATCCTCCGCACGGGTCGGGGTGGTCGGGGCCGTTAAGGTCTTGCCGTAGCCAACCGTGACGGACTCAATCGCCGCCGCACCATTGGAATCAAATGCGACCGTGTATTCATAGGGAACATAACGGTCATCCGCGGGGGTTAATTCTTTGAAGTAATCCGTTTTGCTGAAATCGCCGCCTTCTTGGATTTTGCCAATTGTCGGCTTCTCAAAAACATGGGTTCCGATTTCGGAACAGTTAGCCCAGAATTCCTTGGAGCCGAATTGCTTCTTGTCAAAATCGGGTGCTACCGCAGCATAGTGTTTCCAGATGGTATTCTCATCTTCGGCAGCGGAAACGGAAAAGCCACTCTCTTTGGTGAGGGCCACCGCCGTGAAAGTGCCTCCAACGAGGGCAACCGCGGCGAGGACGAGAAGAGTCTTTTTGCTATTGATCTTCATTTATTTCTCCTTTGCATGGCTACTTCTGCTAGGGAGCCGCTACATAACGAGTCGACTCCTACACGCAAAAAATGGGCCTTGCTATGGTTTCATTTTAGTGCGAGAAATTCGCGACAGGAAAGCGCTTCCAAAAAGACCGTAAAAATTTGAGACCGAAAAAAAGAATTTGCGCCTATTTTATAGAACCATTCAAAAGTAATGGTTTATTTGGCTTTTTCCTCTTCTTCCGTTTTAAAATGATTCCATCGAGGAAATCACTATGGATATCGAGCAAAAATACGACCTCTGGCTGAATAAAGCCAAAGGGGATTCCGATTTAGAACAAGAGCTTTTAACGATGGACGCGGCGGCCAAAAGCGATGCGTTCTACCGCGACCTTGCCTTTGGCACCGGCGGACTACGCGGCAAGATCGGAGCCGGAACTAACCGCATGAACATCTACACAGTTGCCAAAGCCACTCAAGGTTTATCTATATATATTAAAAAGCACTTCGACGAAGGGAATCGGAGCGTTGCTATCTCCTATGATTCCCGGATCAAAAGTGATTTATTTGCCCTAACTGCATCCAAGGTATTCGCCGGGAACGGAATTAAGGTGCACTTATACCCCACCTTGATGCCTGTCCCCTGTTTGTCCTTTGCTACGCGTTATTACCATTGCTCCAGCGGAGTCATGATCACCGCGAGTCATAATCCAAGCATCTATAACGGATATAAGGTTTATGGACCGGATGGATGCCAAATCACGACCGTTGCCGCGGAAGAAATCTTAAGTCTCATCGAATCCGTTGACCCCTTCGAAGATATCTTGTCCGTGGATGAAAAGGAGGCACGGGAAAAGGGACTCCTTGAAGATATCGGTCCAGATTGTTATGACGCGTTCGTAAAGCGCGTGGAATCCTTGTCCTTGTGGGGCAAAGACATCAAGACAAAGAAAATTTCTATCGTATATACCCCTCTCCACGGATCGGGGTTAAAACCCGTGACCCGGGTACTCGATGAAATGGGATTTAAGGATGTTCACGTTGTAAAACAACAAGAAAATCCCGATGGATATTTCACCACCTGTCCCTATCCCAATCCCGAAATCGTGGAAGCGATGCAACTCGGATTAGAAGAAGGAAAGCGTACGGGCGCCGATTTAGTGATGGCCACCGACCCCGACTGCGACCGGATTGGCATTGCAGTTAGAAACAAACAAGGCGAATATCCGCTAGTCACCGGAAATGAACTTGGTTTATTGCTCTTCCAATATATTTTGGAACGTAGAAGCGAATTAGGAACCATGCCAACCGACCCCGTAATGATTAAAACGATCGTCACGACGGATTTAGCCGATCAAATCGCTTCCGCCTATCACGTGAAAACGATCAACGTCCTCACCGGATTTAAATTCATTGGGGAGCAAATCGCGTTGCTCGAAAAAGAAGGCAAGGCGTCTTCGTTCCTATTTGGTTTTGAAGAATCCTACGGGTGTTTAGCAGGCACCTACGTCCGTGACAAAGACGCGGTGGCCGCCTGCATGCTCACCGCGGAGATGACGGCCTATTATTTAGAGAAAGGCCAAACGTTATTCGAGGTGTTAGAAGGCATCTATGCCCGTTATGGATATCGTTCCAATAGCCTGGCTTCTTATGAATTCGATGGGGAAGCAGGATTCCATAAGATGGTGGGCATCATGGAGGAATTCCGGACCCATTCTCCTTCTTCTTTTGCCTCGATTCCCGTGAAAACGATGAAGGATTATTTACCTGGCATCGACGGTCTTCCTTCTTCCAACGTCATCAAATATTTCTTGGAAGACGGTTCGACCTTGGTGTTGCGGCCTTCTGGCACCGAACCCAAGATCAAAATCTATTTCTCGATTGTTGGAAAAGATAGCCAAGGCATCGAGAATAAGAAAAAGGCAATGAAAGAACAAATCGAAAGGATGCTTTAAATATGGGCTATATTTCAGAAATCCGTAAATACGTGGGACATAAGGGAATCGTTGCGGCCTTCTCCGTGATGATTGTTCTCAACGATAAAAATGAAGTCCTCCTCGAAACGCGGGAAGACGATGGGTATTTTGATTTTCCTGGCGGATCCATTGAATGGAATGAAGAAGCCATGGAAGCTGCGAAGCGGGAATTAAAAGAAGAAACAGGTTTGGATGCGATCGACCCCGTTCTATTTGGCGTTTATAGCGGTCCCCTTACTTATCACCGTTATCCCAATGGCGACGAAGTATCTGGGGTTGATATCTTCTATTTAACGCGAAAAGTTCAAGGGGACGAGATTCTTCAAAAGGAAGAGGTGACGGGTTTAGCCTACTATTCTTTGGATCATCTTCCTTCTAAACTCACCCCGCGAAATCAGCAGGTCTTAAAAGATTTAAAACAAGCCATCAAGGACGGGAAATTCTAAGGATTGTTCCTCTCTTAGTTGCGAACATTGACGGGTTTGAAAGTCAAAGAACTCACAAAAATACTAAATTTAGTAAAATTGTGAGTTGCTTTCGTTTTTAGGTTTTTGACGAGATAGACTTAGGCAGTATAAAAATCCATGGCAAACCAAAAATTCCCGATATTGTTCCAGTGCTTCTTATCGCGTTTTGGCCCTTATTTTTTCTTATTCACTAAGGAATAAAATGAGGAATAAACCAAGGAAAAAATTGTGGAATAAAAATAAGGAATAGTTTTATCCAATAAAAGACTCTAAAATCACTTCCCTGTTGTTTTGAAGTAACTTTGAAGTAGACATTGAAGTTAACTGGGTTATAGGAGATTAAACTCCACGAAACGAGGATGATAAATGTCCCCGTTTTTACCATTCATTCCAAAGGTGGATTCGTTGAGGTTATAGGAAACGACAATCGAGCCATTACGGCTTAAAACAGGATGGGCCTTCGCGTTATATTGGGACACCCCGTTCATCAAAGTCGATTCTTCGCAATGGTATAACACTTTCTTTTCATCGAATAAGCCAAAGGGAGAAGAAGAAAGGCGGTAACAGACATCTTTGCCAATCGTCGCATCCTGATAAACAAGGATGTATTTCCCATAATAGGGCGAAGTTTTATCGTTGATTTCCGATACCGACAATTCGCAGGACACATTCCCGTGGTCCGTTAACGGGGCAAGCTTAGAGATATCTTCCACCCAGTTCGCCCCATCCCAATAACGGTAAGAAGAATAATTCTCCACCTCTGCTTGGCGGACCCTAGCCACGACCAAAGAACGCGAATTGGCGATTTTCTTGTCGTCGCGATATCCGTAAATATAGACGTACCCGTCTGGATTTAACGCGCCGGATTGGATGGTGTTTTCAAAAACTCCTGAACCCAAAATCACCGATAATTGATTGGCTGAGTCAAAATAAGAAAGATGATTCGTGGATGTGTC
Organism: uncultured Bacilli bacterium; assembly: GCA_934700895.1. GTDB lineage: Bacteria > Bacillota_I > Bacilli_A > RFN20 > CAG-826 > Alloenteromonas. Next base: position 134,918 of record CAKUXV010000001.1, on the reverse strand, counting down.
GTAGATTAAGCGTTTGGAGGCAAAATCCACTTGGCCTTCTTGGATATCGAAAGCAAAGAGGTCTTCCCCCACTTGGTTAAATCCAAGAGGCCCTTCTTTGGCGATATAAAGGCCAAACACATAATAGGTTTGATTAATGACAAACGAATCGCCCAGCCAATAAAACGCATCGGCTTCGGAGCGGTTTGAATCTTTGGTGGCTAGCAAAGGAATCCCCTCCATGTTTCCGACAAAATTCATCTTTTCGTTTTCTAGATAAGCAAACGAATTATTGACCATCTTGTTATTGACCCGTTGTTTGGTAACCGGATTCACCTCGCCATAATAGGTATCCGAAAAATGGAAAATGGTTTTGGAAGGTTCCGCATTCATAGCTTGATATCCATCTAATCGGGTCGAGAAAACTCCGTCCGCGCCACTCCACGAGGAATAAGAGCTGAATTGGCCCGTAAAATTCACCATGGGGCGAGAAATGGGTTTAGAGTCCGATTCCAAGGCAATCGCGCCTAATCCATACCCCTCTCCCCCGTAATTGGATAAGAATTCGAATTTAAGATACTGGGCCTTCTTGGATTCGATGGAAGCTACATATGAAACGGGCATGGCGTTAAGCCCCGTGCCCTTGGGAAGAGAATAGGTCCCCCATTCTTCGTAATGAACATCATCCACCGAACCCAATAAACGAAGGGAAGATACTCCCGAGTTTAAATCCGTGGGGTCGTTATAATTCCAAAAGGAAACTTGGCTCACCTCGAACTGACCATCTAAATGAACGGTTAAAGCATTTTTCTTGGTTTTCGTTTGGTAATAAGGATTATTGCTCAGTTTCCCTTTGGAACCATTTTGATCCAAAGCAGTCCCCGTGAATAAAGGGGAATGGAGGGGAGAATTCGCATCTTTCCACGATTGAATGGACGGGTTCTTTTCGTCTACGTATTCAAACAAGCGAATTTCGCTTAATCCGAACTGGTTGCCGCCATAATTGGACAGGACATTCAAACGAATAAACTGGGCTTTGATTCCCCCAAAATCAAAATAGGGTTGCCCATCGATCAGGCTTGAGGAGTCGTTCCCTCGATCTAACACGTGGGTCCCAAGACTTCTAAATTGGATTCCGTCGTCCGAATAGAAAATTTCAATGTCTTTGGAACCGCAGTCTAATTTGGAAGCCTGAGAGAAATTCCATAAACGGAGGTGGCCGAGTCGGTGGAATCCTTCCAATTTTAGAATCAGGCTCCCACTAGTTTGACCGCGATCGGACAAAAACATCGTATCGCGAGGAGAGGCCGCCGAATGCGATTGGAGTTCGCTTCCGCTTCCGCTCATTCCTGAATCGTCAATGAGGTTTTCCACGGAAAAAAGTTCGCTGGAGGCATAGATTTCTTGGATACGAATCATCGAACCCGTTAACGAAGAAGGCTTGGAGACATAGTCCACTCGTTCTCCTTCATTGGGGCTTAACCCTTCCGTCGGGAACCAATTAGGGTCTTCGGAAGAAGAAGGATTAGAAGGCGTTCCGCAAGAAAAAAGCAAAGAAGACAGGAATAATAAAGGGAAGATAGGGGATTTCATAATTCGACCTCCAAAAAGTGTGGGCGATATAAATAGGTGGTTTCTACGCGCTTGGAAGAAAGGGAATTCACGTTATAGGTAATCACTAAACGCGCGGAAGTGGATAATGCGGGCTGAATTTTCGCGTTGTAGGCAATATCCTCCCCCTTCATCTCCGGACAATGATAGATACATTCTCCAGGCGGAATCTCTTCTCCTAATTTCTCAAAGGATGTGAGCCACACTTCTTCGGAAATCCCAAAGGGGGAATAGGCCACGAAATAACGGTTATTCGCGAAATGAATTTTGCTTTCCGCGGGCAAAAAATCGCATAAAACTTTGGGACGGAGATTGTTTTTGGAATACCTTCCATCTTTTTGGAGGAATTCATAATCGGGCTTATCCAGGGACGCCGTGCGGGCAAGAATCGTCTTTTTCCTGGCTCCGCCCGTATAGCAAAGCACGTAATAATAATGTCCGTGTCGGATTAAAGCCGAGCCAAAATAAAGATCTTCCCCCCATCGGGAATCGATGATTTCAAAAGAAGGAGATTCTTGGAGCGGGAGTTGGATTTTTAGCAAATCCGTTCCCTTCAAAAGAAAGGGGATCCGTGCGGTTTTCGAGTCTTCAACCCTTAAGGCATAGACATATAATGCTTCTTTTTTAATGAAGCCGTCTTGCAGCCAATAATAGCCGGAGTCCGCTTCGATGCAGGCGGGGAAACGGGTCAGAAACGAGGCGTTTTCCCCGTTTAAATCCATGGAAGCAAACGAATTATGGGCCAAACGAAATCCCTCTCGTTGGCCGTTTAATCCAAGATGAGACAAGATGGTATCCGAAAAATAGAAAAGCAAACGCCCATGATGAACGAAAGCATAGATGCCATCGGCACCGGACCATCCTTCTTTACGGTAAAAAAGTTCATCCCAATGGGGGAGGGGCTTAGCAATCATAACGTCGAATTCGGAGTCAGCCAGAGGAAGCGAGGGTGATAAATCGTATAGTCATCCTTATTTGCCTTCATCGACATGTCGTTGACATTATAGCTAACTAGGATTTTAGAAGGCTCAGATAGATGCAAATGGGCTTTCGCGTTATAGGTGTAAGTTGTTTGAGTGTAACGATCGAGTTCCGGGGTGTAATAAATCGGGCATACGGGGCCGAAGGGGCCGAAGGGGGTATCCATGACGCAATAGCAGGTCCATTTGCCGATCGAATCGTATTCAAAATTGGCAAGGTATTTCCCTTTCCATGGTCCTTCTTTTAAGGGAATCACAGACATTTCAGTGGAGACGTGGGGGACTAACGCCTTTGCTTGGCGGATATCCCGGCTCCATCCTTCTCCGTCAAAATAACGGAGTTCGTTGTAATTGCCCAAATCTTCCTCGCGGATGCGGGAAACGAGCATGGAACGCAAGAAGTTCTTTCTGTCGTTGCGGTACCCGTAGAAATAAAGGTAGCCATCTTGGTCGCGGTTATCTAAAACCGCGGACCCGAGAATCGTCTCGCAATCGTCCTCCAGCAAATAGAAAGGCACTTGGCGAATGGAGACTTTTTCCCATTCCAAACGGCCATCTTTTAACGGGATTTTTGCTTCAACGACACCGGCGATCTTAAATTCAAATCCTTCGATACCGTTTAATTCTTCTTGAACGATTTCCGGATAGACGTAGAAGATATCGTCTCTTACGAATCCATCCTGCAGCCAAAACCAGGATTTCACGGTTTCAAAGGCGCTGATTGAATTAGTGGAGCAGGTCACGTCGCTTAAGACGCCTTCTTCATCAAAGAAAAGAACTTGGTTTAATCCAACGCAATCGTCATGGGGAGTCAACCCTTCTTTTCGGACTAATTCCAAGCGAACAAACGCAGTCTCGGCTTCGTTCAAAACGAATTGCTCCGACAAGTGGCCGGATTGGTTTTCCAATAATTCTATGGTGGAATGGAACGTGTAATTCACTCCATCCATGGAAAGGGAAAGGCGAACTTCTTTCGCCCCGCGACGATAGCTATCTTCCACCCCGTAGGAATCGTCGAAGAAATTGGTGATAGCAATCGCCTTTAACATGTAACGGCCGTGGAGATCAAAAGTCAAAATGGGATTGGATTTTTCTCCCAGTGAAGATAAATACGGTTTTTGGGGGACTTGCTTCCCGAGGTCGCGGGTAAGGTTTTCTGCCAAATAACCCGTTTTAGTTAAGGGGAAGGGGACCTCAAAGCACGAAACAAAGGCTCCGTTTTCATCGCGGTTAACAAAGAAATCGTAGGAATCGCCTTTTTTATAGCAAACCGTGTTATTGACCATTTTGGTCGGTTCCAATCTTTTTTTGCTAGGCAAAGACTCCCCAATGAAGGTATCGCCAAAAAGGAACAGAGTGGGGTCCTCTTTTTGGCCGTAGTCCTCTTTGTGGGAAAGATTAAAAGAATAGATTCCGTCCGCGCCGCTCCAAATATGGGAATGTTCGAATTTTTTGCTGAGTTCTTCGTCTTTTCTAACGACGAATCCATCGCCTTCTATAATCTCGGCATCCGTATCTTGATTCGCTTGGATTTTTAAGAATAAAGCCGTTTGGTTCAATGCTAGATGGGGGAAGAAAGTTTGTCCGTCAAAGGAATAAAAAACATCCACGTCCCCCTTCTTTTCACCGATTGGTCGAAAACAAGCAAGTTCAACGACTCGTTCTTCGCCTTTTGTTAAATGTCCCTTAAAAACCGTTTCGCCTTTCATGACTTCACTCCTTCATCGCTTCTTCAATTGTTTTTTCTAGCATCGGGCCAATAGCGAAATAGCCCGTCGCGTTGAGGTGCAATCCTTCTCGGGTATATTCCAGTTTCAATTCTCCTTTTTCGTCGCAGAGAGTCGGCCAAAAATCCAAGAAACGGACTCCATCGATTTGAGAAATAAGCTCATTGGTTTTTAAAATATCCGCATTATTTTTGTTGCCGACCGATCCGGCGTCGATTTTAGGATCCAACGTCGAATGGACAGGATAAAGAGCTTCCAAAAGAATTTTGGCTTTTGGCAATTGGGTTTGAATCCGTTTGACGACATCTTGAATCGAAGCGGCTACGCTTTCGGGAGTCGCATGGGGAAATAACGCAAAATCATTGATTCCGATTAATAACACAATAACTTTCGGGGATAAATCAAAGACGCTTTCGTTCAGGCGTTTCTTTAGCCCTTCCGTCGTATCCCCTCCGATTCCGCGGTTATAAAACCGGTAAGGAGAAGCGGGGAAGCATTCGGATAGATTGAAATTCTCCGTCAACGAATCCCCGACAAAAACAACCTGCCCAGGCTCGGCTTTTTCGTTATAAAGGCGGAATTCCTGAACCCGTTGTTCGTAACCGGCTTTTAAAATCCAATCAAAGGTATCGCCTCCGCCTTTCTGATAGGCTTCCTTCTCCTTCTTCTTGGATAAGCTCATCCACAAGAATCCGTAGCCAAGGGACAATAAGAACAAAACCCCGAAGACTATTGTTGCGACGATCCATTCCATCCGAGTTCCCTCGCTTTCAAGGCGCTGCCTAATGCAGCATCTTCTTTTTTCGATAGTTTCAATAAAGGCAATTCTTTTTGGATGCGTTCCAATAAATGGACCCGATAATGCGTATCCGCTTGCCCCAATGAACCGATAATTCCAAAAATAGTGGGGGCATTAATCTTCAAACGACGATAAACGGCATCCACCATGGCAAATATCTCGTCGCCGGCTTGTTTTAAAATCGTCTGGGAAATGGGCTCCTCTTGGGTGGCGGAGACTAGCTTAGCCAAAGACGCCGTTTCGTCCCGTTTTAATTTCGAAACCACTTCGGCAAAATCGATTTGGCTTTGGATATCCAGTTTTTCTTGAAGCAATTTGGATAAAGCGGTTGGTTCTTCCCTTCCGTCCAAGGTCTTTCCTAGATGCTGCAGGGCTTTCCGTCCGATATCATAGCTGGAACCTAAGTCCCCTTCTTGATAGCAATAGCCTCCGCTTCGAGCGTACGCGTTGCCTTTTTTGCCAAAAGCAACCGAGCCCGTGCCGCTGATTGCGATGATGCCGTCTTCTCCTTCGCTAACTCCATACAGGGCATTCATGGAATCGTTGTCCGAATCCACTTCTTCCGTTTGAAAAGCTTGGGTTAATAAGGCATTGCACCGCTTCTTGGATTCGGGGCTTAGAATCCCCCCAATCCCTGCAAAAATATAATCAGGACGCGAGGCAAGCAAAGAGTCGGCCTTGGAAAAGACCGACAGAATTTTTTCGTCTGAATAGGTATCAAAAGCCGTTCCCCCTAAGACGAATTGCTGGAGAATAGTTCCTTTTTCGTCGATGAGGGTGAAGGCGGTTTTCGTCCCGCCTCCATCGATTCCTAGAAATTTCTTATCGGACATAGGCTTGAACAAGACCCACGGTCTCTCCTCCATAAACGGGTTCGATGAAATAGGATTCCACCGTGGAAGGCACGATGAACGTTTCCGCGTAATGGACCACATAATCTTCAAAGGAACCGTCTTGGGAAATGATACGGGCTGCGCGTCCTTCTACCAAGTTATTCACGTTGACCGAGCCATGGGTCTTCACTTCGATGCGAGAAGAGAAGAATTTACGTCTCGTCTCCACGAATTCCGCTTCATGCAAACCCGTTTTGACCCAGCCGTCTTCCTTGACTTCAAAGTGGTTGATCAGATTGTCTTTCACCCATTGGGTGGTGCGATCAAACTGGATGTTATTCGCCCCATGATCGATATGAATGGGGCGGGGCTTGCCATCTAATCCAAGGCGTCCCCAGTCATAGAGTTTAAAGGTAAAGATGTAGGGGGTCGCGGAGATTTCCAAAACCATGGAGTCTTTGCCGGAGCAATGAACGGTTCCCGCGGGGATTAAGAAATGGTCATGCTTTTTGGCCGGGAAATGATTGACGTATAAATCCGCGGGGAATTCTTCTCCCGTTTCTTGGGCGTGTTTCAAATCGCGAATCATCGCTTCTTTGTCAATGCCTTCTTTTAGACCAAGATAGACCACCGCATCTTCTCCTGCATCAAGAAGGTAATAGGATTCGTCTTGGGTATAATGCATCCCAAATTTATCTTGGATATATTGGGTCAATGGGTGGCATTGAAGGCTTAAATTGCCCCCTCCCATCGTATCCAGGAAGTCAAAACGAATCGGGAATTCATCACCGAAGCGCCCGTAAGCGCGGGTTCCTAATAATGCCTTGGGCTCAAAGAACGTTAAGTTCGAGGCCGGGGTGGACAAAACCATCCCATTAAAATCAAAGTGAAGGGCATTTTCTTCGGGGACGCCATCAAAACTCCAGGCAAAATTCTTTTTGTTCGGATCCAAATGGCAGACTTCTTTCATCCATTGTCCGCCCCAAACGCCCGGATCAAAATAAGGGACAAGACGGAAGGGACGATAGGCAAGGGCGTGCAAAGCATCGAATAAATCCTTCGTCTCCACCATCTTCCAAGCCGCATCGTCATTGCCATCGATATAGAAAGCCGTGTTGCGTAATAATTTCTTTTTTAAGCGATCGGCAGCCCGCCATTCCACGAAATAGCCGCGCTTGAATTTCTTTAACGGGTCTTCTTCGGCATTGGAAGCATGCCAGTTCGTTTCTTTGTTGCGGAAACGAAGCTGCATTTCCCAGCGGTCCAATTCCACGTAAACGACATTTTCTTCCGAAACGAGGGAAGCGCCAAATCCATAAACAACCGCTTTGGGAGGCAAATTCACCTTGAGATTTTCTAATTTATTTTCATCGTAGAAGTCTTCCACATGGAAATGGGACATCACGCCGAAGACGCGGTCATCGGTGAGACTATCCTGAATCATTTCCTGGATTTTGTCTTCGCTTTTAGCGGCATCTTCTACGTCCACGGCAACCGCTCCGATTTTCAAAGCAATGGCTTCTGCCAATTGGCGAAGCGTTTCCTGGCGGATGCCCGGATATTTTTCTAGCGCGATAATCGGGGCATTGGAAAAACGCTTCGCCACCGTTTCGGCGATGGCGGAATGGCCGACATAGCCATTTCCTTTGGCAAACGTTTTCGGCTCCTTGTCATATTCGGAAACAAAAGGCAGGTATTTATTCTGATTCATGTTGATATTCTCTCCATAGGCGTTTCAAGATTTTCGCTTCCAAAAAGCCGATCAAGCCGAAGCAAACGAACAGGAACGCAAAGCTGACGTATACGATGAGGTAAAGCGACCCTACGAACAGGGCCACGAATACCACGGATAAATAGATGTAGCGGTGGGCAAACCAAAAGGCGAGGTTCAGATGCTCGATCCAATCGCCTTGGAATTTAGCACATACCGGAAAGAAAAAGGAAGCCACGAGCGCGATTTCTAATAGAACCGCCAAAGAAACAACAAACAAAATCGTTTTTAGCGTCCCGTCCGTCATCGAGTTGATGAAGGCTAAAAGGAAATAGGCTCCTCCTAGCACCAGGGCGAATAGAATCGATGGAACGATGGTCTCCTTTAATTCCTGGATGCAGTGTTTGAAATAGTTGCGGACGTAGTACCCAGTATTATCCGTAGACAAATCCAAATAGGTCGCGATTAAAGCCGTCCAGCAGGTGCCAATCCCAAGCCCCAACGTTAAAGCACTCGTGAGGAGGAAGAGGATGTTCAAAAAAAGCACGCTTCCTGCTTTATTTAGAATTTCCGCAACTTTGTTCATGGTTTTTCTTTTCACGGGGCGGAGGGTAAAGAGGGCAACCTCCGCCCCGCTTGGGAATCAAGCGATTAAGCTTGCTTCTTTTTCTTTTTGGAGACGACGACTCCAGCGACAACGCCCGCGACAACCGCGGCGCCGGCAACGCCGCAGATCGTTCCGATCAAAGCGCCATTTCCTTTCTTCGCGGGGAGAGTGATTTTGCCATCGGCCGTTAAGAATTTGACATTGCTATTTTCATCAAGAGTCGAGGTGTTATCGACTTTGTGGGTAACGACCTCCCCTTCCCCGATTTTGTAGCTTTGCTGCGACATCGAGATGGCAGACGAGGTATCAACATGATATTCCGCGCCTAAAGCATCGCGGTTGAAGAGGTTGGAGGAAAGCATCGTATCAACGAGTCCGAAGCAGGACCAATAGTTGACCGTGTAGCATTCTTTCCAGGTATAGGCGGCCATGCCGTCGGCTTCTTCGCCCTTGGTGAAGCTAACCCACGGGGTATCCGCATCTTCCAAATCGGCCATTTCGGAAACGGCGAAATTGGTCTCACCAATCAAGGCCTTGGTTTTGGTTTTATATTCTTCGACGTTGTTCCAGGAATAGCTGATGTTATAGACGAAGGCTTTCCATTCGTTGGTCGTATTGAAACCAGCGACGGTCGTATTCATCATCTCATCTTTCCATCCCGCGGATTTGAAGGTATCCATCGAGAACTCGAAGCCTTCCGGGATGATCGAGGCGACTTTGGCGTTCCATTCGTTCCAGATTTCCGTCGGGGTGGTTAAGCCGTTGGGGTTCGTGAAATAGCCATCCGAGATGTATTTGACCCAGTTGTCTTCCTTCGGGGTGAAGGTCGGATTCTTCATATCCCCGATGTGGAAATAGCTGTTGTTGCCGACGAAGGATTCCTTGTCTGGCTGAATTTGGATGGAGCCGTCCACAAGGCAAAATAGCGATAGCGTTTTGTTGCCGGCACCGTCGGCATTCGTGATGACCGTGTTTCCGTTAACGGGAGAAACTTGGCAAGAAGCAAGTAGGACCGTCAAAAGGGCGCCCGCGCCAATCGCGCCGAATTTTCCAAAGGATTTTTTGTTCATGGTTGATGTACCTCCTATATCCTAAAAAATGGAAATGATTTTGGTTGTCGTCTTAATCTTGATCCAAGTAATGGACCCAATATTTGCTGGTCTTCCAAATCGCGACGACGACGAGGATGACCACGAGGAACATGACCCAGCTGATCGCGCTTGCATAACCAAGCTGGTTGTCCATGAAGGCTTTGTCGTAAAGGTAGTAAGCCAGGTAATAGGCGCTGTAATTCGTGCCTTTCCCGACCATGATGTAGGCCATCGTGAAGTATTGGAAATTCCCGATGATGCCCGTAATCAACATGAAAAGGGTCGTGGGGGTGCAAAGAGGCAAGGTGATCGTCCAAAATTGATGGGTTTTGGAAACGCCAGCAATGGAAGCCGCTTCGTATAAATGATTGGGAATGCCCTTCATCGCGCCAAGGTAGAAGAGGGCGCTGATGCCTCCTCCCCATGCGCTCATGAGGATCAAGGAGATTTTGACGAGATGCTCCCCGCCAAGCCAATCGATCTTTGGGATGCCGAAAATGCCGAGGAATTCGTTGATGAGGCCATAGTTCTTGTTGAACATCCAAGTCCATAGCAAGGCCATAGCGACGCTAGAAACGACGTTTGGCAGATAGAAGATCGTTCTCCAAATGCCCAATCCCTTGATGGGCTTATTGAGAAGAACGGCCATTAGTAAGCCGATCACGATGGAGAATATGGTCCCGAAGACCACTTGGAACAAGGTGTTGCCAAGGCTCTTCCAGAAGAAGGGGTCTTGGGTAAACAGATAGACGTAGTTATTGAATCCAACGAACACCGGGGCATCCACTTTGTTATAGTTGGTGAAGCTGTAATAAAGCGAGGTGCCGAGAGGATAAAGGGTGAAGCAAAGGAAACCGATGATCCAAACGGAGGCGAAGGCATATCCCAGCATTCCTTCTTTCGTCTTCTTTTTGAGATGACGTTTGGGTTTTTTGGGCGCTTCCATAATCGTTGGAGCGACTTCTTTGCTTGCTGCAACTTCTTCCATGGTTCTCTCCTTTCCTTAGTTTTGGGTCGAATAGTATTGACGGATTTTGCTTTCCATCAGTTTTTGGGATTCATCCATCGCGTCTTGAACGCTCATCTTGTACGAGCCGATGGAATTCACGTAAACCTGAATGTCGCTCGTCCATTTGGGGGCGGCGGAGATGTATTCCGCTTCGCGGGTATGGCTGACGGCCTTGGCCACTTCAGTCATGACGGGATCGGTTTCAACGAAGTCCGCGTAATATTGGCGGTTGGAAATGAGGAATCCGGTTTTAGAAATCGCTTCTTGGGATTTCTTGGAAAAAAGGAATTTGAGGAATTCCCAGGATCCGCGGTTCCGTTGCGTAGCCACTTCTTCCTTCACGCTCCGGTTTTTATTGTCGTAAAGCTCGATCGAATAGGAGCTGCTCCAGTTCGTCGTTTCGATCTCGGAAGAGAGGGTGGGGAGTTCAAATACCCCGTAATCGAAAGTGACTTTTGCTTCTTTCAAGCGAGTATGAAGACCTTCGTTGCCGATGATCATTCCGAGTTTTCCCGAGACGAAGGGGTCAGCGCCGGTTTTGCCGACATCCGCCATAAAGTCTTCGAGATTTTGACGGGCTTGCGCATCTTTGCGGCAATAGGAATCGTAATAAAGCGATTCCAGGTTTTTGATGTAGGTGGCGTCGTTGAATTGGGGGACGGGGCGGCCGTTAGAAGGATCTTTGCCCCAAAACGAATGGCCGGAGAGCCATCCCCATTGATGGACGTATTGCCCTTCTCCGGAGAAGGGGTCATATCCCACGACCTTATAACCGGAGGAGGGATTCCCTTCTTCTTTGTATTGGGTGAGTTTTTGGGAAATCGTTTCCATCTCCGCCCAAGTCTTGGGAGTATCCGTGATGCCGGCAGCTCGGAAGAGGTCTTTGTTGTAATAAACAACGCGAACCGTCGCCGAGAACGGCCAGGCCTTCATATGATTGTTTTCGTCGTATTTGGCGATATCGCTGATTTGGGTGGGGAAGAACATGTCTTCGGCCTTCAGGGTTTCAATGCCCTTGGCGGTGTCTTCTTCTTCCATCGCGGTCAAGTCGAGGTTATAACGGGCCCGAAGCGGAACGTCAGAAACCGTATGAAGATAGATGTCCGGGGCCGATCCGCCGGAAATGGCGAGATTGACCTTGTCCCAATAGTCCCAGAAGTTTACGCCGTTGCCTTTAATCGCGACGTTATATTTCTTCGCGACGTCGGAAGCGTTAAATTCCTTGATGAGTCCATTGATTTCGGCATAGCCTGTCGCGCCGCGCTGCCACTGATGATAGAAAATGAGTTGTTGTCTTTCTCCATAGTCGGTCGCGTCATCTTTGGGAATGAACCATAGGGGTGGCTTGCAACTTGCGAGGACGATTCCTCCTAATAAAGCGAGGAATGCTGTTGATTTCTTTTTCATCTTGTTTGCCCTCCTATCCCTTGGTCCCCGTATGGGCTACCGAGCCAACAATCTGCTTCTGCGCGAGGAAGAAGAGAATGAGGGACGGAATCGTCATGATGAGGGAGGCCGCCATAATCAGGTTGTTTTGGTTGGAATATTGCGTGGCGAAGGTGCGAATCGCGTAGGCAAGGGGGAAGAGGTTCGAATCGTTGATATAAAGCAAGGGGTTGTAGAAATCATTCCAGCAGTTCAGGAACGTCATGATGGCTACAACGACAAGCATTTGACGGACAAGCGGCAACATGATGGTCCAGAAAATCTGGAATTCATTCGCCCCATCCAAACGAGCGGATTCCTTTAACGAATTGGGAATGCCCATGAAGAATTGGCGGAGCAAGAAGATGTTCGCGGCCTGACCAACTCCAAACCAAAGAGGAATGATCAAGGGGTTATACGTATCGATCCAGCCGAGTTTGAAATAGATGATATACAAAGGAATCTGGATGATTTGAGAGGGGATGACCATGGTCGCGATAAGAACCATGAACAGTTTGTCTCTACCCGGCCAATTGAGCTTAGCAAAGGCATAGGAAGTGATGGTGCAGGAGAAAACCGTACCGATTGTGGCGAACAAAGCGTAATAAAGGGAATTGAACGTATATTGGCCAAAGGGGACGGATTTCACCGCGGTTTTGAAGTTATCCCAATAAAGTTTCGTCGGGAAGAAAACGCCGGTTTGCAAATCTTCCGTGGACTTTAAGGCTGTTAAAAGCATCCAAAGTAAGGGGACAACAAAGAAGATGGAGCAAAGGACAAGGAAAATGTAGGCGATGACCTTTTCTCGAATGGAATGGGCTTTTTTCGAATGCGGCTTCTTCGGTTTGAAAGTCGCTTTTTTCGGTTTGGATGCGTGATCCATCATTTCTTACCTCCGCGAACGTATTGAAGACGGACAAATCGAGGTCCGTAGCAGCTGGCGAATTCCAGATTCTCTCCTAAGTCCGACGTATTGACGTTATAGGAGGCTAGAATCCCGCCTGGATGAGACAAATGCTTGTGGCCCTTCGCGTTGTAGTGATATTCATGCGGGCAATATTTGGACGTGTCCGCATAAGCGATGCGAATGGGTCCAAAGGGACCATAGGGGGTGGGGCTCAAGCTATAAGCGACATAGGGGGACTGAACGTCGTAAGTGAAGATCGCGACATATTGGTCTAAATTCTTGAAAACCGAGAGTTCGCAAGAGACGTGATGGAGCAAGGGGGCAGACTTGGTGATGTCTTTTTGGAAGGAGGTCCCATCAAAGAATTCCCATTCGTTGATGTTGGAGAAATCCTTGGTCCTGGCAACCACCATCTCTTTTCCGTTTTCCAAATGATTTTGGTCGGTTAAATAGCCGTAAACATAGACGTATCCATCTTCTTGGACAGAATCGAGGATCCCCGCGCCATAAAAGGCTTCAATCGTTCCATAGCGTTGATGGAGGTTGGTCGCCTTTTGTTCCGCTTTATCAAAATTGGGATAGCCATTTTCGATGGGGAGGCGAAGCATCGACACCCCTTCGATCCGGAACTGGAATCCTTCCGGTTGAGCGAGGTCGCTCACGCCAACTAAAGGCAAAGAATAGAAATATCCATTTTGGATGATGCCATCCTGCAACCAGAACCAACCGTTTTTATCCGAGCAAGCAAGTTCGAAGTTTGCATCGGCCTGGATGTCGATAAGGGTGCTATGTTCCGTATCAAAATAGACTTTGCTTAAGCCAAATAAGCCCTCGTTACCGCCAATTCCGCCATAATTGCCGATTCCATTCTCGTTAGGGATATGGAATTCCACGGCGTCGGCTTCCGCGACAAGGGAGATGAGCTGTTCGTCCATCGCTCCTTCCGCCATACGGAGGGTGACTTCTTTTTCTTTTTGGAGTTTGCCATGGGCATAGGCCAAAACGTTCATTCTCTTCACGCCGCGACGAGCATAACCCACGCTAAAGGGATCTGGCCTAGAATAATTCACGACACGGATTTGCTTGAGGGGATAAACTTTGCCAAAGCAAAATTTCAATACAATCGGTTTCTCGGGATCATAGGAACTTAGATACACGTCCCCCTTCTTTTCTCCATAAGCCACTAAATTATCGGCCATGGTTCCAGAAAAGCTTTGAGGATTATGAGGTTCTAAGTAAGAGCCGAAATGCCCTTTTTGATCTTGCTTAACGTGGAAGGCCGTGGCTTCTTTCTTGGGTTCTGCTCCTTCGATGATCGCATAGGAATTGTGGGGCATAAGCCACGGGTCCAAGCGAACGTCATGAGAGGAACGGGTGTTCACGAACGTGTCCCCGAAAACGCATAAGGTCCGAACGCGATCCGGTTCGTCGTTGCGGTTATCGAATAAGTTGAAGGTGAATAAGCCGTCTCCGCCCATCCAGCCCTTTTGGGTCTGGAAAAGCGAGGTGAATGCTTCCTCCGGAACTCCAATATAGCCCTCTCCTTCTTCCAAAGAAATGGGTTTAGCGCCCTCGATTCGAAGAAAAGAGCAGACGAGATTTTTCAAATCCAAACGCGTTCCTTCCTGGCGGATTTCCTCTTCGAAGAAACGTTCGCCGTCTAGGGAAAACGAAAGGAAAGCGACCGTTCCTTCCACTTCCATGGAAGAAAGGACCGCGGGCTTTTCAAAAGAAAGGAGCCCTTCTTTTTCCAAGTAGGAAAAGGGAATCATTCTCAATGCTCCCGCGGAATGCGAAGGGTCGATTCGCAATCGAATAAAGCGTATTTGCTCATGTCGATGAAGAAAGTCACTTCATCGCCTTGGCGGTAGGGGCTCTTATGGGGGACTTTGGCCACGATGCGGACATCTTGGTCTTGAATATAGTGGATAGTTTCAAATCCTAACAATTCGACGATGTCGATTTTGCCGCGGAAGGGATGAGCCATCTTGGATTTGATGTCGCCTTCTTCCAAATAGAAATCCTCGGGGCGGATGCCGAAAAGGACGTCTTTCCCTTCGTAGTCTTTGTAGAATTCCAAGTGTTCTTTGGGCAATTCGACGCGGTTGCCGCTTTGGAAGGTCAAAACGCCGTTTTCCAAATGGGACGGAATCACATTCATGGCCGGGGCGCCGATAAAGGTCGAGACAAAGACGTTGGCCGGATAATCGTAAAGTTCTTCTGGGGAAGCGATTTGCTGCACAACGCCAAGGTTCATGACGACGATTTTGTCGGCCATCGTCATGGCTTCGGTCTGGTCGTGGGTAACGTAAATGGTGGTTGCGGTGGCTTCGCGGTGGATGCGAATAATTTCTTCGCGCATCGTGATGCGAAGTTTGGCATCAAGGTTGGACAAAGGTTCATCCATTAAGAAAACATCGGGGCGACGAACGATGGCACGGCCTAAAGCGACACGCTGCTTTTGTCCGCCAGAAAGCTGAGCGGGTTTCCGTTTTAAAAGGGATTCATCGAAGCCAAGAATCTTCATGGCTTCTTCAACACGCGCTTTTTGTTCTTCTTTCTTAACGTGCTGGAATTTCAATCCATAGACCATGTTGTCATAAACAGTCATATGGGGATAAAGAGCGTAATTCTGGAATACCATCGCGATATTGCGATCCTTAGGTTCCAAATCGTTGACGACCGTTCCGTTAATGGAGATGGTTCCTGCGGTGATGTCTTCCAAACCCGCGAGCATACGCAAGGACGTGGTTTTGCCGCATCCCGAAGGACCGACGAAAACGACGAACTCGTTTTTCTCCACAGAAAGGTTTAAATCTTTGACGGCCTCGAAACCATTGGGGTAGGTCTTGCCGACGTGTTCGAATTCCAAATATGCCATGTAAGCGCTTCCTCTACTGGCATCATCATAAACTTGGTACTACTAATGTGTCAACAAGAAATAGTACCTTTCTAATACATTTAAATTTTATGAATGGAATCGACTTCAACTTCGTAAGAATAACGTTCGGGATTATAGAAATTATCCGTGAGCTCGATCATACGCTTATTAGCATCATAACCGCGACGAACACGCTTTAACACAATGCCATTTTCTTCTTGTTGGAGCATTTCTTCGATGGCGGCGGTGCTCCTCTGGGCGGATAAGCATTCTTCAAATCGGGAAAAATAAAGCCCTTTTTCAATGAGGCATTGGTAAAGGGATCCGTATAGGAAATCTTGGGTGCTTGGCAAATCAAAGGGCAAACGCAGCCAAGTATCGCTATAGACGATAGGGCCTTTCTCATCCCCGCGTACACGCTTTAAATTGTAAAGTTTATCGCCGATATCGCAACGCATCTCCCTTGCACGCTCTTCATCGGCGTAAACAATCGTAAGGGACGCTTTGATGGTTTTGATCTTCGAACCGTACTCCTTCATCTCAGAAGTGAAGCTTTCAACCAAGGTAAAAGCCGATAAATCTTCCTTATGATGATTGATCTTCGTTCCAAACCCAGGACGGGAGGAAACATACCCTTCTTTTTTGAGTTCATCCAGAGTTTTGCGAATCGTGATACGCGAAACTCCATACCGGGAACAAAGTTCTTTTTCTGTCGGAAGCATCTCTGCTTTGCAAAAGTCTCCCGTCTTGATTTGCGTGATCAAATTCGTCTTAATTTCCAAATATTTGGGTAATGCTTGCGTGGGATTCATTAACAATATTCTAAGAAAATATCTTTCTCATTTCAAGACATTTATAATACATTTCGACGAATTGTCATAATGACATTTATTACAAACCGATATTTTGACCACGTTTTGTTTAAAAGAAGAAGATTACAAGATACAAAGCAAGGCACGCGGCCGCGGTGACGCTGCTCAAAGCAATGGTCCATCCTTTGCACTTATTTAATAAAGGGGCAAAGACCTTCAAAGCCAAGAAACCGGTCACCAAAGTGCAGACAATCGCTCCATAGATTTCGAATTGAATCGCATCAGGACTAGCAATATAAAGGCCACGCTGAGAAATGATGAATTCGCCCGAGGCATCCACGTGATTGTTGTAAGGATGCCACGACACGCAGTCAGCGAAGGCGAAGATAGCAAAGTCAAACGTGCAGGATCCGACCATGTTGCCGATCCCGGCATCGTAGTTCTTCTTTTTGAAGAGTTGAGCCGTGGAAATGACCTCGGGGATCGAAGTTCCAACCCCAAGCAGCAAGGCCCCTGCGACAGAACCCGATAAAGCAGGAAGGGCTTCTTGAATCATTTTGGTGAGATAAGTCAAAGCAATCGAAGTTCCAATCAAACCGATGGAGCAGAAGACAAATAAGGTAATGATTTTCTTTAAACTCCAACTAACCTGCTCTTTGACTTCTTCTTTTTGTTCTTCCTTGGGCTGGATGATAAGAGAAACGACGTAAAGGCCGAGAATCAAAAAACTGACAAAGTTGATGTCGCCTAGCATCAATTGCCATTCTTTCGGCGCGAAGAAGGCATAGGCGGCGAATCCATACATCGCCAAGCAGAAGATTCCGTTAATAACGTGGAATTTTTTGACGTTCGATTTCCTGAAATTCTTAATGAACATCACGGTTTCTAGCATCAAAACAACCAAATTAAAAATAATAGAACCCAAAATATCGCCGACGACGTATTCGGGCTCATTGACAATAAAGACGGCGGAAAGAGCCGTGAATAGTTCGGGAAGCGAAGTCACCGCGGCCAGCAACACGCCACCGATAAAAGCTCCCGAGACTTTCGTCTTCTTATCTAGCATGTCGACCAAATTTCCTAGCCAGAAAGCTAAGACGATCATCGCCGTTAAATCCAGGGCGTAGACCGGATAAATCCACCACATACAATGTACCTCCTCATGGTGGCCCGGAACCAAAAAAGACGGGACCGGGCAAAGGCGCCAAAACGCCTTTGCTCAAGTCTCGTCAATGAAGACAGGCCAGGCTTCCCGATTCGAGAAGGCAGTGCTGTTGGCCGGGTCTCGCCTTGCGGCGACGACTACTCCCTCAAGCAGCAAAAGCATAGAGCAACCAGAAATAACGGTCAAACCCTTTTTAGCAAAATATAAAACGACTATGATTGTTCTATGCGCATTTTAATCCTTCGTCACGCGGACCCCGATTACAAAATCGATGGGCTTACCAAACAGGGCCAATTAGAGGCTAATGCCCTGGCTAAATACCTCAAAAACACCCCCATCGATGCGATTTACGTTTCTCCTTTAGGGCGTGCCCAAAAGACGTTGGAACCCTATTTAAGAGAAAGCAGGACTTCCGTGAAGCCAATGACTTTAGATTGGCTACGCGAATTCCGCGCTTTGGCTCCTCACGATAGCACCCACATCAGTTGGGATATCCTCCCTTCTACCTTAGAACAAGGGGGAGATGCTTGCTTTGATCCTTCTCGATGGATGGAGTCTTTGCCTTTTTACCGAGAAAGTAAGGATTTAAAAGGACAGTACGAAGAAGTTTGCAAAGGGCTAGAAAGCGTTTTGAACCTTCACGGATATCGTAAAGTCAATCACCATTTCGAAACCAAAAAAGGGAACCAACAAACCATCGCTTTCTTCTGCCATTTCGGAGTAGAAAGCGTGATGCTTTCCTATTTATTAAACGCAAGCCCCGTCACCTTTTGGCAGGGGACGTGTGCGGTTCCTAGCTCGATTACTTCTCTTTATACCGAAGAGCGGCGAGAAGGTATTGCAAGCTTCCGCATGAACCAATTCGGAGGAACGCCCCATCTCGATTTAGCGGGTTTAGAACCTTCTTTTGCCGCGCGTTTTTCCGAAACCTTCGATGACCCTCGCCGTCACGATTAAATTTCTTTTTACTTTGTAAGCGGTATCTATACCATCTTTTTTTCATCGCGGTTACAATCACGGCCGTTATGAAACTTTGGAAGAAATTTCGTTCTCTCTTCGCCCCCATCGATTTAACCAAGGGGTCTATCTACAAGGGTTTGATTGCCTTCTTGGTACCAACCATATTGTCGCTGATCTTTCAACAGATCTACACGTTGACTGACGCGATCATCGTTGGCCAAACACTTTCCGAACCCGCGGTAGCCGGGGTCAACAATTCCTCTTCTCTCATTTTCATCGTCATTTATTTTGGGTTGGGGTGCACGAATGGATTCAGCGTCGTCATCGCCGGAGCCATCGGAGCCAAAGACGAAAAGAGGATGCGTCAATCCTATTTTATTCAAATTGTCCTTTGCTTCTTTGTCTCGCTTATCCTGACGGTTTTGGGGATTTTGTTCATCCCCGCTTTGCTTGGGACGTTAGGCATCCACCCCTCGGAAGTCGACCTAGCCATGCAGACTCAATATGAAGCCGCCTATACCTACCTCATCATTATATTCGGCGGGACGATTGCCCAGGTTTTCTACAACATGATCGTCGCCGTGCTTCGGGCCATGGGAGACTCCTTCAACCCCTTCTTGTTCCTGGTTTTCTCCACGATTGCCAACATTGGTCTCGACCTGCTTTTTATTCAAGTCTTCCATTGGGGGGTTGCTGGAAGCGCGTGGGCCACCATTTTGAGTCAAGGCCTTGCCGCGGCGGGGGCCATGATTTATGCCTACATCCGTTATCCCAAATTACGTCTTCACAAAGAAGACATGAACTTCTCCTTCAAAGAGTATATGCGTCATATCAAAAACGGATTCCCGTCGGGATTTCAGTTTTCGATTCTAGCCATCGGCTGCATCGTCATGCAAAACGCGATCATTCGTTTTGACATTCAACCCGACGGCAGCATGCTGGCCTCGATGCCCGCCCAATTAGGGTATGGGGCTGCCTGCAAAATCATCAACCTCTTGATGGTTCCTTATAACGCGATTGGCACGGCAATCCTGGCCTTTGTCGGTCAAAATCTTGGCGCAGGTGACCATAAACGCATCAAGCAAGGGGTATGGGCCGCGTTCTGGATTGGAATGGTATGCTACGCGATTACCACCGTTGTGGGACTTCTATTAACGATCAACGGAGCGTATCAGTACCTTTTCTTGTCGCCAGAAAAAATCAATGAGCGTTCCATCGAATTTGGGAACATCTATCTTTACGCGGCCGTCCCCTCTTTGATTTTGCTCATGATTTTGATTTTGTTCCGCAACGCATTGCAGGGATTAGAAAAGCCTTTGTTTCCCTTCTTGTCGGGCGTTGGCGAATTAGTGGCCCGCGTTTTGGTATGTTCATTTGTTCCTGCGTTAATGAATGGAGGGGCCATCACAACCGAAGCAACCCCTCTTTCCTTCTTAGGCGCGGCATTAGGTGACCCCATCGCCTGGATCGCCAGTCCTTTAATCGCTCTGGTTCCGATGATTTATTATTTCCAAAAATTATCCAAGGACGATGAGAATAACAGAACAAAATAAAAGGTTCGTTTTCATTATCCTCGGTTTTAGCATATAGGCTTCCTCTTTCGTTTTCGATTACTTAGCAGAATTGCCTTTCTAAGATAAATCCACGATTTTTAATGGCGTTTGATTTTTACGACGCTCTTTTCTCAATTATATGCTGTCATATGTTTGAAGAAGGGACTCACGACGTCGAATCAATTAAAATATATTTCCGATTACAACAAGAAAAAATATTATTCCGTTTTGTTGCGAATCCCCAAAAGAGCGAAGACATTATCGGAAAAGTAATCGATGCGCCTCCTAAAAATGGCTATATATTAAATTTGATTAAAGAAGGCATTCGTCCATCCGTTTTAAAATTGGGTGAAATCAAGAAAATACTCAAGGGTGTTCTTGGAAATCACGGTATAACCAAAATCTATTTATTTGGCAGCTATGCTAGAGGAGATGCCAATCCCAGCAGCGACATCGACATCCAGCGCGATAAAGGAAACATCAAAACTTTGATCGAACAAGGCGAATTGGAAGATGAATTGAAAAATAGTTTGGGTAAAAGGTGGACTTGGTTTTCACCACTTCTTATACGCCCGATTATTTTAGACGACAAATGGAAGCCGACCCGATTGAGCTATGCTGATTGGTTAAACGAACAGATCTCCCTTAAAAAAGGCCTTTTTCTATCTTAAGTTTTCGCATTACGCTTCGGAGAGTGAGAGTATGAAAAAGTGGAATTATTAGCGATAAACACAATAAAGCATTCTTCATATAAGTCCCCATTCAACCATACTTTAGCGGATTTCCTCCACCAAAATACAAACAGTTTCTTGAGTTCCAGAATCGAGTTGTCGAAAAAACGAAAAATGATTTTGGAATTATCGAAAGGACATTCCAACGCCGACAAAACGTTCTGTCTCTAGCAAAAACGACCTAGACGAATCTAGGTCGTTTTTATCTAAATGGCGCGCCCGAGGCGATTCGAACGCCTGACCCCAACCTTCGGAGGGTTGTACTCTATCCAGCTGAGCTACGAGCGCGTAAATGGTGCACTGGATGGGAGTCGAACCCACACCGGTTGCCCGACTAGCTCCTGAGACTAGCGCGTATACCAATTCCGCCACCAGTGCACGCGGAAATACTATATACTTCTCTGAGGCAAAAATCGAATGTTCCTTTATTTCTTTTTCACCTTTTGATCCGCGTAGAAATCCTTGGTTTTCGCCGGAATTAGTCCATGGATAAAACCACGGATATAATGGCCGTTTGCATAATCGATGAGACGCCGCACATCCCGTTGGCTTTGGTCTTTGGCAATTTGACGGATCGGAGCGTCATCAAAACCCGATTTGATTTGAATTGGCGTCCAATCCGCATGCTCTTTGACGAACTGTTTCCGTCTCTTTTTGCCCACCGCGGTCCAGCTGATATCTTCCATGGTAGAATCACGGTCAAAGGGACGTTCCCGACGGTCTTTATCCAAGGTCAAAGGACGGCCCAATAAGGTCTCGAACTCATCATCGTATTGGGTGAAGCCCCCATGGGGAACGGCATAATAAATGGGGCACTTTTCGCGGAGATTGGGCAAAGTGCGGGTTCCATCCACGTTCAAATCCAAGGTTGAAACGATGTTCTCGGAGCTAGTGCCTAAAGCCAAAATATAGGTTCCGCCTTCAACTTGGAACTCATGGGTCTCCGTATCGTAAATGGCAAAATCGTTTTGGGTCAAATCAAAGGAAACCACCTGGGTCTCCCCTTCTTTTAAGGACACTTTCTTAAAGGCAACCAAGACGCGTTTCGCTTTAAAGGCGTTCCCTTTGGGGGATTCCGCGTATAGTTCCAAAACGGTCTTCCCAGGACGAGAGCTTTTGTTGGTGACGTTTGCATACACGCAAATGGTTTTCCCTGTTTCAAGATGAGAAGACTCACAACGAAGCAAATAGGAGAAACGGTTATAGGATAAGCCGTGTCCGAAGGGATAAGCGACCTTGACCCCGGAAGTCAGGTAATAACGATATCCAACATAAATGGATTCCTTATAAATCGATTGACGTTGGAAGCCCGGATAAAAGCCAAAGGAAGGAACATCGCTTTCATGTAACGGCCACGTCTCCGCCAATTTGCCGCAGGGGGAACATCCTCCTGAAAGGATGTCACGAATGGCTTCTCCGCTTCCTTCTCCCGCTAAATACGTTAATAGAATCGCTTTGGCACGGTCGCGGAAAGGCAAAACAACAGGGCCCCCGCACGAAAGAATAACGACAATGTTGGGGTTCGCGGAATAAAGGGCATCGAATAGGGCAAGCTGATTCTCCGGAAGATTCATCGTCTCACGGTCATAGCCTTCCGATTCGTTTTCTTCGGGCAGCCCCATGAAATAGAGGACGGTTTTGCTTCGAGAAGCCAAATCGACCGCATTGAATAGCAGGGCTTTGGAATCGGAATTCGGTTTAAAGGAATACCCGCTAGCAAAGGGGAGCTCTCGGTTAATCGCATCGAGGAAGGAAATGGAATGCTCCGTATAGACTTTACTCGATCCCCCACCGTTATAACGTGGAGTTTCGGCGAATGCGCCGATGACGCAGGCGCCCATCAGTGTTTTGGACAAAGGAAGAATGTTGTTATCATTTTTTAATAATACGATGGATTCTTCCGCTGCCTTAACCGCTAATTCGTGGCACTTTTGGGCATCCCACTGTGCCACTTTATCTCCTTCTCTAATTTTGGAGATTAAATTCAAGACGCGGTCCGCGGACTCCGTCATTTTATCTAAAGACAAACGCCCGGATTTGGTCGCTCGTAATAATTCTGTCGTGCGTTCTTTCGCATAGCAGGGCATTTCAACATCTAAGCCATGTTGATGGGAATAAACGGGATCATAAGTTCCGCCCCAATCGCTCATGACAACGCCTTCATACCCCCAAGAATCACGAAGGATATCCACGAGAAGATATTCGTTATCGCTGCAATGAACCCCGTTGACGATGTTATAGGCGGACATCATCGACCAAGGGTCCGCTTCCTTTACAACGATTTCAAAGGCTTTAAGGTAGATTTCATGCATCGCCCGTTCGTCAACGATCGAATCATTGATGAATCGATAGCTCTCTTGGCTATTGCAGGCGAAATGCTTGACGCAGGCGGCAACGGAATTGCTTTGGACGCCTTGGATGAAAGCTGCTCCCATTTTGCCAGAAAGCAAAGGATCTTCGGACAAATATTCAAAATTACGGCCACATAAAGGATTCCGTTTGATGTTGACTCCCGGAGCCAGCAAAACATCCGTTCCCTTTAAGGCGCATTCTTCGGCTATGGCTCGGCCGATTTGCTTTTCCAGTTCAACGTCCCAACTGCAGGCCAATAAGCAAGGCGCGGGATAGCAAGTGGAATCCACTTCTTTGGGGGAGCGCACCCGTAACCCAAGCGGGCCATCATGCATCTCTACCCCTTCGATTCCCAATCGTTTGCAGCCATGTAGTTTCCATTCTCCGTTCCCATGAAGAAGGTGGCATCTTTCCCTAAGGGTCAATGCCTGACGTTGTTGTTTTGTTTTCTTAGTCATGTTGCAAGGATTATATCCCCTCCATCATAAAAATCGAAGAGAACGGATATTAGGAATGAAAAGAGGTAAAAAACGCATCCGCTTCATCAAATAAAGATGCATTGGCCACCCCGCACATCGGTTTAGAAAAAGAGGATTGGAATCTCTTCACTTCTTCTTCCGGCCAACCCGAAATTTTCTTGCCAAATTGCTTTTTAAGGGGCTTGGCCATTTCTTCGATTTTTTTGCGATATTGATAACTATAGGTATCGAACAATAAGTCCATATGTCCCTTTCCTTTTTGCAAAAGAAGGGAGACATGCGGTTGTTTTCGATATGAAAGAGCACCATAAATCGAAGAGCGAAGCAAAGGAACGGTGCGGTCATTGTCCCCTTGAACAATCAAGCAAGGGACAGTGCTATTTTCCAACGAGCTCGATGCGGAAAGGTTGTAATAAAGAGGGTCGCGTTTTTCGGATGGCCTCTTCTAGTTGGTCCTTATTGGTTTCAACAATCGATCCCACGTAGGATGCGGGAGCCGCAAGCATTTCTTCCAAGGGGCTAGTAAATCCAGCGCAGGCGCATAATGCTTGAAAAGACGCCCCTAGCCCTAGGCTGGCGCTGACACCATACGCGCCCCAAGAATGCCCGAAACCAAAGCAATCGAAAGATGCTAAATCCGGGCGCTGCGATAAATAGGACCTCGCCGCGGCAACGTCGATCGCACTTTGTTGCAATCCCGGAATCGACAAACCGCTACTCCTTCCCGAGCACGTTAAATCAAAGGCGAATACGGAATATCCGCGAACTAAAAATTCGTGAATCCCCATCGCGTATTGGTCATCCGCCATCCCTTTTAAGCCATGAACATAGAGAATGAGACCCTTGGGGTTTTCCTTGTGGTAAAGATATCCTTGCAAGATGTTTTTGCCAGAAGGGAAGGTCACGAGTTCTCGTTGGGCCAAATCGGGGAAATCCCGTTGGTTCATTTCTATTAAGGAATGGATGGATTCAAAATATTTCTTTGTATCGGAAAACCGTCCCGAAAAGAAGCCATCTAAAATGACATCGGGCGTAATGCGTCCTTCGTCTTCCATAAGGGCGGAAGCGACCTTTAATCCCCGGGCAATTTTGGATAAGTCCACGTAGTTATTTTAATGAACGGAGAAAAAATGCAAAAGGATTAACAAGAGATTCCGGCATCTCTTCTACCACCCCTTGTTTGATCAGTTTTTTGAAAATACGACGGGATTTAACGATGTCCTTTTTCCGTCTTTCTAAGCTAGGCCAATCCGTTCCGTGTTTATGGTCTTCCACGGCGATGAGAAGCATCTTTTCGAATTGATCAATCATCAAAGGCAAAGCATAATTCTTCGCATTATCGATATATTTTTGACGCAAATCCATGCGAATCAATGGGTTGTCGAGGAAATAATCGATCCGTTTGGTTAAGGAACGGACGCTGCCATGATGGAACAAGCATCGATTGTCCAACGAGAACGTATTGGTCGCTGACATATAGGCGTCCGCGATGATGGGGACGGCGCCACAGGCGAAAGCTTCGATGCAAGAAATCCCTTCGATTTCAAAATCGCTGCAATGGACATACAAATCACTCCAATTCAGGATTTCGCGGAGATGGTCCTGCTTACAGAATTGAATAATTAAAGGATGGGCTAGGCCTACTTTCTTCGCTAAACGGAGATAACGCTTCTTCTCCGGCCCTTGCCCACAGAGGATTAATTGAATCTTATCGTTATATTTGCTTTTTGCCACGGCTTTAATCAGCAAATCCTGCCTTTTTTCGTGAGCAAGCCTTCCGACGGCCGTAACGACAAACAAGCCTTCTAGTTCCTTGGGTTTTTTCGTTTCAATCGGATGGAAAAAATCGGTGTTCACCCCGTTAGAAATCACCACGGGGACGCTTCTTCGATAATGATGCAAACGAATTTCTCTTGCCGTCATCGTGCTTGGGCAATGGACGTATTTGGTGTAATCGTATTGATAACGCCGAAAGGAATTGAAAAGGATGGTGTTGATGCCGTGCGTCCATCCTAAATGGATGGCTGATGTAATGTTTTGAGGCAAAAGGTGGAAGGCACTGGTGACAGGAACCCCCAAAGATTCCGCAATCAGCCGAGCATGGCTTTCGAGTTTAAAGGGCAAGAATAAATGGACGAGATCCGCATCTTGAATCGCATAATATAAACTCACGTCATCCACGTGGCAAAAGGTAAAACCTTCTTTAGCAATCAACCACTGGAAAAAAGGAAAGTGGAATGGCTCTTGAGGATAATAATCGTCAGGGGCGTCGTCTGGATTGTTATAAGTCGTCCCAACAAGACGAACTTCGTGTCCCTTTGCCTTCAATCCTTTGGCAAAACGAAGGCAGGTGGCCGTCGTGCCATTGTTGAGGATATTCGCGCATTCGAGCACAAAAACAATCTTCATAAGTGGCCGTATTTTAGCATATCTCTTTCAAAAAGAAACGGAGGCCTATCGGCCCCGTCACGTTCCTGCATTTTGCTGATTATTTCGTAGAATCTGTCGTTTTAGCGGCTTCTTCTTTCGCCGCCATCGCCTTTTCTACCGACCCGGCAATTCCATAGTAGGCAGGAATCAATAGGAAAATGACCCATAATGGATGGAACCAATTCGTTCCTTGATCTTGGAGGATAAAGCAGGTGAGGCAATAAAGGGCAACGCAAAGGAAAACGACATTGACCGAGGTGGCTTTCTTTTTCAAAACCGCATCGGAAATGGAAGCAATAAATTCTCCTAGCAACAAGAAGGTCCAACCACACTTCCAACCTAAATACCCCTGGTTTCCTTTCCAAAGAAATCCAGCAAGAAGGAAAGAAGAAACGCCAAGGAAAGCAAATACCCCGTGGACGATCGCCTTGGCAATCTTTTGGTTTGGGGTTAAGCAAGCGTCGTCATCTTTTTGGGGTTCTACAGCCTCCGGTTCTTCTTTCTTCTCTTCTTGTTGGTCTTTCACGTCTTGAACGATTTCATCAACGGGCGTATCCGTGGAAAGTAGGTCATCCAAAGAAATGTGATAGATTTGAGCCAAAACAATTAAGTTATCCGTGTCTGGGCTTGCTTCCGCGCGTTCCCATTTGGAAACGGCTTGGCGGGACAACCCTAATTTGGACGCGAGTTCTTCTTGAGATAGCCCCGATTTTTTGCGGAGCTCGACGAGGCGATTGGCAATTTCGATATTCATAATCTCTTCCTCCTTGGAAGGTGCATCCAGCGTAGTGTTTCTTCCGGTTTACGGTCTAGGTATTCTGCTAGTCAAATCCGCAACTAACGGTTGCAAAGGCTCTTTTTATGACGATTTACGTATTGGGTGAAACGAATCGTGATGCCTCCGTCTTGAATCGGGTCCCCTGCTTCCACGCATTCCCAATCGGGATTTTCGTCGAGGTTTTCGAAAAAGACTTCCGCCCCTCCATCCGCGTCGACCTTGGTTAAAAGGACTTCGTCAGAATAAGGAAGCAATTGACGGTAAATGGAAGCCCCGCCGATGACGTAGACATCTTGTTCTTCTAACGCTTGAACGATGCTAGATAGAAATTCCTCCATCGAATGGACGTTCGTGACCCCTTCATATTCATGGGTGCGGTCATGGGACAAAACGATGCTAGGACGTCCCTTTAATGGTTTTTGGCCCGGAAAGGAGAGCAACGTGTTCTCACCCATGGCACAAACATGGCCCATCGTCGTCTTGCGAAAGAAAGCCATATCCAAAGGAAGATGGAACAATAGTCCATTCTTCTTTCCAATGCCGAACTTCTTGTCGGCGTTTAGTATTTCGATTAATTTTCCCATTTTAGATGGCCACCGGAATCTTTTTATCCAAGGTCTCGAATTCATAATCGACGAGTTCGAAATCCTCAACTTTGAAGTCATAGAAACTCTTGATGTTGGGATTGATGATGAGCTTGGGCGCGGGGTGCTCGGGCTTGGAGATCACTTCCTTCACGATATCGATGTGCCGGTCATAAATATGCGCGTCGGAAATCACGTGGAGCAAGATGCCGGGCTTTAAGCCGCTGACCTGGGCAAACATCATCAAAAGAAGGGAATATTGGAGCACGTTCCAGTTATTCGCAGTCAACATATCGTTAGAACGTTGGTTCAAGATGCCATTGAGTTTGTCTCCAGAAACGTTGAAGGTCATCGAATAGGCGCAGGGGTAAAGATTCATCTCATGGAGGTCTTCAAAATTGTAGATGTTCGTCATGATGCGACGGCTGTGCGGATTGTTCTTCAAATCGAAAAGGACGCGATCCACTTGGTCGAATTCGCCCTCGGGATAAATCGACTTCTTGGCGAGCTGGTATCCATAGGCTTTGCCAATCGATCCCGTTTCATCCGCCCAAGAATCCCAGATGTGGCTATGGAGGTCATGGACATTATTCGATTTTTTTTGCCAAATCCAAAGTAATTCATCCAAGCAGCTTTTGAATGCGGTGCGGCGAATCGTAAGAATCGGCAGTTCTTCTTGCAAGTCATAACGATTCACGATGCCAAATTTCTTAATGGTATGGGCAGGGGCCCCATCCGCCCAATGAGGACGGACGGGATAATCGGTATCCCAAACTCCGTTCTCCAAAATATCCTTCATATTATCAATAAAAATGCGGTCTGCACGTGACATGGAAATCTCCCTTCGTCCTTGAAGAAAAGTATAAAGAAAAAACGAGGCCTTATAAACCTTTATCCCTTTTTCCCTTATTTTGAAACGTAAATTTGTTGCAAGCGATTTAAAATTTCTTCTTTCGATTCGCGAATTCCTAATTCTTCTTCGCTTATTTGGCGAATAAACGCATCAGCACCGGATTGAATCGAGGAGGATGCCAAAATTTTGGGAGAGACGGAAACCAACCGAGATAGTCGAAAAGCATCCAAGCAATGTTTTCTTAATATCGCGGCCATCGACGTGTGTCCCTTCTCTTTTTTTGCTTTTGAGGTTCACAACGCTTTCATTTTGAAGGGGATAATATGTTCAGCATTCAAAATAGAAACATCATCCGAAACCATTCTTCCATTCAGAAGAAAGTGATAATAGTCATCATTGAGAAGAATAGCAGAACAAACTCGATATTTCTTCGTCTACGTGAAGCGATGTCAAATGGGAATCCGGATGCAGGATAACGGGGGTTTAGTGCGAGAAAAAAGCTCAATCATTTTGGGAAACGCCAAATTTTTTGGATGGGAAAACCGATAAAACTGTGGTTGGCCATTCCTTCACCTTTTTATCCGATATTCGCCCGCTTGAATAAAATCCCAAAACGCCTTGGCAAATTCCAGCGTCAAATCCTCAACAATCAAAACCATATCGATATCAACCGTTTGGTGAAATGGCAAACCGACCTCATCCATCAACAGGTTGCAAACCACGTTGCCAATGACGGTATATTGGTCTTTAAAATGATTAAAATACTCTGAAAAATCTAAATTCCGTTCAAAATAGTTCTCCTTTAACGTTTGTTTATTTGGTTAGTAATCCGCGTTTGGCACGAATTTGGTCGAGGGATTTTGAATTCGTTCGTCCGAATTGTCCTTAATGCTGCGCAATAAGGAAATGTCATCGACATGAGATTGTTTGGAGAAAAGATGGGTCATAAGGCCAAACTTCCACCACTTCCCCTCCGTAATCTTCAAAATCACATCGACTGCAAAGGCGATGAGAGGAAATTGTTTTTCTTCCTCCTTGGAAATAACAACGGCGCCATCCATGGAGTTCGTAGCCAATTCAGTTTTTTCCGATAAAGCCCGAACCCCTCAATGAGTTTATAGGGAAATGATTGCCCGGGTTTATGAAGAGCATACAATGAACGGAGGATTTCATTTTCGGATATCCCCTTTTTAGATATTCATCCTTTGAAAACGCAGGAGGAATCCATTTGTTCACTCCTTCTTTTTTCTGGTTAATAAGGCTAAAAGCCAAATGATCGTCGAAAGCTCGAGTGCATGTTGTCTTCGAAACGGAAAGGTCCTTAGCCACGCGGTTCAAATTAACTGGATGCGAACCATCACAATAATAAAGATACAAAATACGGCTTGTGTACCGGGAACCATCTTTTCCGAGAATGGGAGAGAAGGCGCCTCGGTTCTTTCCTGAAACAAACATCCCCAAAATGGGAAATAAGCCTGTTAAAACGAGGAAACAAAAGAGACATGGCTTTCCACGAGATTTCTTCTTTGCAAAGCCGTGAGCCCATCCTCGCATAAAGCGCAGGAACACACACAGTTTTTTGGAAAAAAATATTGTTTTTATTTCAAGCAAAGAAAGGTCGAAGCAAAACGCAAGAATTGCCGTCCCACTCCAATTGGCAAAACGCATAATTCGTCTGTAAAAAGTGGGGTAATGAAGCTTCGTTTTAATATTCATTCATCACGATTGTTTCACCAAAAATAGACTTTAAATAGCCAATCGTTTCGTTAAATATTTCGTTAGCATCGAATTATTTCAATGTTACTTTAATAGTACCGTCGCTTATGAAACAAATAAAGTTTTAAAGAAATAATGGTAATTAATGCCTTTTTGAGGATAAAAAACGCCCTTGCAAAGGTAATACCTTGAACAAAGGCGTTAAAAGTTCAACGAATTATTCGTTATCGACTTCCCCTTCAATCGGGGCATCTGGCTGAATGGTTTTGGAAATCACAACCGTCGCGCCGGGAAGCACGACGAAGGTGGACAGGCCCATAAAAATGGCATAGACCAAGACGACGATGCCAAAGATGATGAGCTGCACGTTTCCGGGGATGATGGTGTCTCCGCTATTGCTTTTGGCAATGCAAAGCGCGCCAAGAACAATGGAAACAACGGCCATAATCACGCCGAAAATCACCGCCGGAAGAGCCGTTTTCATGGCCTTTTGGCGAATGGCGTTGACCACTAATAGCATCGCATCAACGGCCAAAATGCACCCAACGACAATCATCACGAATGGGACGAATCCGATAAGAACACCCATAAGGTTGGCGGCTTCGCGATAAACGCAGAACCAAATGCCGGCGGCAAGGATGATCCCCCCAGACATCGCCGCGGTAGCGAAAGCCTCATGGCTAACCACAGCTGCGAAAATGCCTGCAATGATTCCAATCGATCCAATCACAATGAGAGTCCAGCCCAAAACAAGGGAGATAGCATTGAGTGCATCGCCAGGGTTCGACCCCTTGCCCATTTGGGCTCCGGCGACGATCACCAAAATACCAACAACCAACATGATGGCGGCTTGGATCCATTTATTTAAAGATTTGCGGACGAGTTTCATAAATCATTTCCTCCTTTCGCGATGATTGTATCACGGAATAAAAGAAAGGGGGATTAGGCTAAAGCGCGATTGAAAATGGATTCGCAGGTTGTGAGATATTGGTTGGATTTGGGTTCCAAAATATAAACTTGGCTCGAATGGCCTAAAGGATCGAGATAAATGGGATAACGATCCAAAAAATCACGAAGGGCAAGGGAAGTTTCCGTTGTTTCATCCCCATAATAATATTCGCCTTTATCCGCCTCTTTTTCAAAACGGGAGCACACTTCTTTTAAGGTGGGGCTATAGCCGATTGCCCTCGCGTTTTGATAAGCGTTATCCGGGTTCATCATAAAGTCGATAAACGCATTGGCCAGTTTGCTGTTGCGGGAGGTGGAAGGAATCACCATGGAATCAAAGAAAGCCGCGGTGAAGTCGGGAACAAAGACGTTGAAATGCACTTCCGAACCTTCTTCTAGCAGAAGGTATAACGCGTCGAAGAAGTCCCCAAGTTGGGAGAAGCAGGCATCGATCGAACCATTCGCACAATCTCGCTTCAATTGGTCGTTGCCAAACTCATAGAATCCCGCGTTTTGGATTTGGCTCACGAGTTTATTTTGAAGTTCGCTGGATAGGTCATTTCCCTCCGTATTGCCGCTTAAATCCGTAATATTGGGGTTCAGATGGTCTGCCATTAAAGCGCTCGCGACCACCCACCTTGCCGTATCGTACATTCCAATTTTGGGTTTGGAGGAATAAAGGCCAGGATTATACAAAGAAGAGATGCCGTTTTCCCGAATGACTTGGCCCACTTCTGGGTTATTATCCGAATAGAAAATCGAATAGGCCCCATAAAAATAAGGCATGTAATAGGAGGCGTATCCCTCCTTTTTAGAATCCACCATATATTCGGAAGTTAACGCATGAAGCGGATCCACGAACATCGTTTGATAGGCAGATAAATGAGGATAATCAGGATTCGTAACATCGAGTTCCTTGAGACGCCCCTCTTTATAAAGGGTTTGAACCGTGTAATCCCCGGGGATTGCTACATCATAAGGGGTCGTCCCCGAAGTGATTTTTTGATACATGGCTTCGCTGGAAGTGACGGTTTCTAAAATCACTTGGCAATTCTTTTCTTGCTCAAAACGCTCCACAAGGCTCATATCGATGTATTCGCCCCAGTTCAGGAAATAAAGGATATTCGAAGGCGAGGCGAGGACCAACACAGCAAAAACGGTAAATAAGGATAAGCCCATGAGGCCGATGATGATCTTTTTCATTCTTTCTCCCCCTTCTTTTTGGACGATTCATAAAGGGAATAAGCAAGAACGATGCCCAACGTCACAAACGTCAATAAGGCGTTAAAGGCATAGCTCCCCGCGGAAAAATTCTTTTTGGTATAAGAGCTATAAACGTAGTTGGAGAAATTGGAAAAGCCGTTTCCTTGGGTGTAGAAAGAAATTACAAAGTCATCGATCGACAAGGTAAAAGCAATGAGGGCCCCCGTCAAAATAGCGGTGGATAAGCTCGGAATCACGACTTTGAAGAGGGATTTTGTCGGGCTGCAACCCAAATCCTGAGCCGCTTCAAAAACCGCTTCATCCGTTTGCTCTAGTTTCGGCAAAACCATCAAAATGACATAGGGAATCATGAAGAAGACGTGGGCCAAGGTCATGGAAGCAAAACCAAAAATATGAGGGAAAATCGGTTTGACCAAGGAGCAAACGAGCATGATGGAAATACCAGTGACAATTTCGGAGTTGAGCATCGGTATCTCATTTAAGAAATCCATCGTTTTGCGGGTTTTCTTTCCCAAGGCATGGATGCCGATGGAGGCGAATAATCCGCCAACGGTAGCTAAAACGGTCGCCCAAAAAGAAACGAGAAGGGAGTCTAAAATCGAAGTATATAGCTGTCGATTCGTGAAAATTTCCGCGTAATTCTTCCAAGTGAACCCTCCCCAAGAAAGGGGCGAAATGGAATTGGCCCCGGCATTGAAAGATTGATAAATGATTAAAACAACGGGGACGTACATCGAAGAAAGCACCAACACGACGAAGACGACCTTGAAAACGGAGAGCAGAATCTGCTTCCAGTTCGATTTTTCTAGCATACAACCCTCCTCTTCTGGCTTTGAATTTTAGTCATGACAAACACCAAAGCCAAAATCACGACGGAGACAAACAAAGAAAGCAAGGAGCCAAAACTGTAATTGTTTTTCTCAAAAACACTTTGAATGAGGTTACCTACTAATCTTATCCTTCCTTGTCCAATCGTCTGGGAAATGGCAAATCCCGTCGCGGCAGGGAGGAAAACCATTAAGATCCCGCTAGAAACGCCTTCCATCGATAGGGGGAGCGTCACTTTGAAGAACGTCTTAAACGCATTCACGCCCAAATCGCGAGAGGCCTCCAGGCAGCTGCGGTCCAGTTTCTCCAAAATCGTATAAATCGGGAAAATCATGAAGGGGAGATAGGTCGTCACCGTGACGGCGATGACCGCGCCCGTAGAACCTAATAGATTCATCGCGGCGAACAAATCCGTGGAGAACAAACGAAGCCAGCTGACGATGCGAAGCATGGAATTGCTCCACATGGGAAGAATCATAAGCAGCAGCACGAGCTTCTTGTTCTTTAGTTTGGAAAACGAAAGGAAATAAGCGGTGGGATAGCCAAGCAATAAGCAGATGGCCACCGTCGACACGGCAACCACCAGCGAATTCCATAATGCCTTTAAAATGGAAGGGTCGGCTAAACGGAAATAGGAGTCAAAAGAAAAACTAGCCGTAGAAAAATCCATCGCGTTGATTTGCAAAAACGTCAAAATCAGCATGACGAATAGCGGAACCACGACGAAGAGGACCAGCCAAACAAAATAGGGGACCGCGTACCCTTTGAATCGTTTCATTGGGCTGCTTCCTCCTCTTTCCGAGCCTTCTCGCGAAGAAGGCGAATATCCCGGGGTTGTTCTTCGTCTTCCACTTTCATCAAGTGAATTTCATAAAAGTCGATTTTGAGTCCGACTTCCTGCCCAATTTCGGCATTTTGATAGTCCGTCACCATCAAAGTGGTTCCTTCGCATTGAATCCAAAGGTTGAAAGAGACCCCTGTGAAAGCCGTTTTGACCACCGTTCCGTGGAGAATCGCGCTTTCCGGATCGTCGAAAACCAAATCGAAGTCTTCCGGACGGATGACTGCATCCACGACTTCTCCGGGAACAAAATTCATGATGTAGGTGAAGAAATTCTGACCCAGGAAAGAAACCCTGCGGTTTCCAAGATAAGTTCCTTCCATGATGTTCGCCCCTTCATAATTGGCCAAAAGTTTGGCTTTGTTTTC
Source organism: uncultured Bacilli bacterium (assembly GCA_934700895.1). Lineage (GTDB taxonomy): Bacteria > Bacillota_I > Bacilli_A > RFN20 > CAG-826 > Alloenteromonas. Next base: position 100,736 of record CAKUXV010000001.1, on the reverse strand, counting down.
ATGGATGGATTCGCAATAGATGTTCCCGGGGGCGACCGTTAAGGGGATTTCTTGACCCACTTGGTATTTTTCGTCGGTTTCTACATGGATGCGAGAGGATTCGATGTCCACGTCGAGTTCATATTTGTTGTCGGCGAAGCGGACTCCACTTACCTTGCCAATCCATTTGGCGATTTCAGGGGAGCAAACATCGAAGTCTTCTTTTTCAACAACCACATACATCGGGTCTCCCACGCGGAAATCATCCGCGGAAACCTTGAAGGTCTTCCCCAAAATATCCAAGCGGCGGGGGGCGCTATAGACACCACGAAGCAAATTGGCTTCCCCGATAAAGGTGGCGACAAAGCGGTTCACCGGGGCATTGTAGATGTCTTCGGGGCGACCCATCTGTTGGATTTTGCCCCCATTCATGACCACCACCGTATCGGACATAACCATCGCTTCTTCTTGATCGTGGGTGACGAAAATAAAGGTGATGCCCAGCTTCCTTTGCATTTCGCGAAGCTCTAGGCGCATCGCCTTGCGGAGTTTTAAATCCAAGGCGGACAAGGGTTCGTCCAAAAGTAAAATACGGGGTTTATTCACGATGGCCCTAGCGATGGCAACGCGCTGCATCTGACCGCCGGATAACGAGGTGATGCTACGATTTTCGTATCCTTCGAGGTTTACGAATTTCAGGGCTTTTAAAACTTCCCCATGAATTACGTTTTCTTTGAAATGACGGTCCTTGAGACGGGAAATCATATCAAAGTAGGGGTCTGTGGATTCCACTTGTTTCAAAATGATGCCTAAAGCCAAGTTCGCTTTGGATGAAGCGTCGATTTGGTAATGGTTATCCAAAGATAAGCCTTTTAAAATCTCCTCCACGTCCTTGCTAATTTCCCCATACGTTTTGGGTTTTTTCGTTTTCTTCAACGCGGCAAAAGCATCGCTAAGCTTATAGGAGGGGGAAGCCTCTTGGAAATGGCTCACGACATAATGCAAAACGTCTTTCGGCTTTTCGATGTGGGAGAGGATTTTCATGAGGCTATCCACCTCTTCTTCATCAAAGCCCTTCTCGTTCATCATGTTCATGGTTCCGATGTCGTAAACATTGGAATAGACGTTGTTGCGGAGCCCGAACGCGATGTTATCGAAAATCGAAAGATGAGGGAAAAGGGAATAACGTTGGAAAACCGTGTTGATTGGGCGTTTATGCGCGGGCAAATCCTGAATTTCCACCCCGTCTAAAAGGAGTTGCCCCTCCTGCATGGTTTCAAATCCTCCGATGATGCGGAGAATCGTGGTCTTGCCACATCCGGACGGGCCTAAAAAGGTCACGAATTCATTCTCGTTCACCGAGAGGTTGTAGTGATCCAAAATGACGTTATCGCCATAGGATTTTTTGATGTTTCTGAGTTCGAGGATTTTATGTGCCATGTTGGTATTCCTTACTAGAAAAAGGGAAAAGAAAAGTCCTAGAGCAAACTAGGACGGATCACGTTAACTGAATACACTCCCCCATTGTTGGGCCCCGAAGGCGGAACGAGCGTAAGAACGAACCTCTTCTTTTTCACGGGCACTATCATAGTACGTTCTTGCCAAGATAAAAGAAAAATTTTTAAGCACTCAACTAGCAGAGATATTTGCGGGCTGTCGAATAACAATCGACTTGTCATTCAAGCCATCAAAGAACTAGGCAAGGGGGGCGTATCAGACAAAGTTAGGGCCAGGTTTTCCACATTTCTATCCAAAACCGACAAAGAAGAAATTCGAAACGGGATGAAAACAACATTTTGGATCAATCAAGAAATGAGGAGAATTTTAAGTGCACCAAATTGCAAAGCTGAAGCCAGAGGACAGGGCGGTCCTCTTTGATTCCTACGCCATTCAAGTAGGTCTTTCCTCCATTGTTGTCGAAAAAGATTTCTGGGTAACACACGTTCTGGATTATCTTTTTCATCATTCCAAATTTCTCGCCTCGTTTACTTTTAAAGGTGGGACAAGCTTGTCTAAATGTTTTCACATCATCGATCGGTTTTTGGAAGATATCGATCTCATTCTCGATTGGAAGACTCTGGGGTTTCCAGCAGAAGAGCCTTATCAAAATCGAAGCCATACAGCCCAACTTAAATACAATCAAGAGGTAGAAGATGCCGCACAAAATTTATTGCCAACCAAATTTTGCCAGATTTAGAAAAAGGCTTCGCGGGAATTTTACGTACTACGCCCCAATTCCAACTAGGCAAGGGCGATGGACATATTATCAATTTTTATTATCCGTCCACTTTCAACATTCCATCTGCGGGAATTCTACCTTGCGTGCGTTTGGAAATAGGACCATTAGCCGAGGCCACTCCTTCCGCTGAAAAAGAAATTAGTCCGCTCATCTGCGGCATGAACATTCCCCTCGGCCAAATCGCATCGACAAAAGCTCGTGCCATTTCCCCGGAAAGAACATTTTGGGAAAAGTTCTTATCCTTCGCCAGGAAGCCAACCGCCCAAAACGGAAAATAGCCGACGGAGTGGAAAATATATCCCTATCCCAAGGCGATACGCACGACATTATTATGATGTTTGGAAAATTTCTTTGACGGAATACAAGAGAAAGGCCATGGATAACCTAGACCTTTTGCAGCAAGTTATCGCCTTTAAAAATAAATTTTATCGTTATTCATGGAATCACTTAGATGAATGCGTCCAGGTTCAATACGCCTTGTCCCGCTTGTTTTAGAATGCCAGAATTGCGAAAAGACTTTGAATCAATGAAAGAAATGATTCGCGACGATTCCGTGAAAAATTTCGATGACTTAATGGGTCATTTGGCCGCTTTAGAAAAGGAACTAAACAAGCATTCATCCGATTAATTGGAGGATTTGTTTGTTGTTTCCAAAGTCTCTTTTTTCGGTGTCTTCTTCTCTAACCGCAACGGTTTATGAAGGAAATGATAAAGGACGAAGGTCAAAACCGTAATCACCGCATCCTTTAAAAGGTTGAAGGGCAAAACGGCAATGAGGCCATAGCTCCATTTCACGTCGCTAATCATCGGCATGGCCTTCTGCATCAACGCCAATAACGACGTCTCTTCCATTCCCATCATGAAGACATAGAAAGGAATCAGGATATAAACGTTGAACAACATGGCTCCCAAAACTTGGATGACCGTGGCTACGCCCATGCCAACAATCGCGCCTTTTAAAGTTCGGAAGTGCTTATAAATCCAAGTCGCGGGAAGACAATAAAGGGAGCTGAGCAATAAATCCCCAAATTCCCCAACGCACATTGTATTGGTTAACGGCAATTTGATGATTGTTTTAACGAATAGGACCAAGAATCCCGATAAGGGTCCATAGGCAAAGCCGCAAATAAACGCGGGCAATTCATCCAAGTGGATCTTCAAAAAGGAAGGGAAAAAGGGCAAGGGGATATTGAAAATGGGTACGCAATATAAAATCGTGGACAGCGCCCCGAAAATCCCAACGCGGGCCACGAGCCTCGTCCCATTATAATCGGGACGTTTTTTGGCCAAAATCATGGCCACGATAATGCCGATAAGCAAAACGGCGCTAAGTAGCCCCACGGCTAACCATTTCATAGAAAAAGCCTCCTAAGCATACGCTCCAGAGGCAAAACATCGTTCTGCGCTTTCTTCCATCCGGACTGTACCGTTGGCTTTGGAATTTCACCAAATCGTGCCTTTCGGCTCGCGGGCTATACCGCCAGTCGACGTAATTCTCGTCGCCCTGAAGCCTCTTCATCATAGCACGGCCCTTCTCGCGCTTCAATTCTTAGAAGGGGTTTTAATTGGAAGGGGAATCCCTGCCTTCTTCAAGAAGGTTTTCATCTCTTCCATGGAAGAGAAAGTGAGACTAACCGTATTGCCTTTTTTATAAGAAATAGAGGGGACGTGTAGGGGTTTATCGCTTTTTCCCTGCAGTTTTTTGCAATATTCCTCGGTCTTGCGAACCGACCAACCATTCTCTTGAATTGCCTCGGCCGCCTCTTCAATAAACGAAGAAGGGAGGGAGACCAAAGCGCGGGCTTGGCCATAGCTAAGTCTTCCTAACGCCACATCGTAGCGTACCGAAGCAGGAAGTTTTAACAACCGCATCGTATTGGTGATTTGGCAGCGACTTTGGTGCGACAAATTGGCGAGGGTTTGCTGACGATATCCAAATTTTTCGCTTAGCGCATGGCAAAGAAGAGCCATTTCGAGAATATTCGTTTCGCGCTGATCGCGGGCGTCGGCAAGAAGCATCAATAACGTCTCCTCGTCCCCACAATCCACAATCGCGCACGGAAGGGATAAAATTCCCGCCGCTTTGGCACCAAAGAAACGCTTTCTTCCTAGGATCACTTCATAACGCCCTTCTCCTTTTTTACGGACGACAAGGGGGTTATAAAAACCTTTGGATTTCAATCCTTCGGCAAAATAACGAATCGTTTTTTCTGGAAGAGGGACTTCTTGAATAAAAGAAGTATCGTCAATAAGCAAAGTGGAAATCAGTTTAGCAGGCGCGCTTTGATATTCCTTTTCCATCTCGGCGATAACATCGCTTTGGGAAAATTTCTCAATCAAAGAGGAAAGCGAATCCGATAGCAATTTGGGCTTATCGCGTTTCATGGTCCAAAATCTCTTTAGCCAAGGAGAAATAGGCGTAGCTCCCTTGGGAAGTCGGGCGGAAAACGGTGACGGGCTGTTGACGGGCTTGGGATTCCGAAATGCTTTGGTTCCGCGGAACGGAGGTGGCAAAGGTATTTTCTTTGAATAACCGTCTCACCTCTTGTTGGATTTCCGTCCCTAATTGGGTTCTAGCGTCATACATCGTAAGCAGGAAACCCTCAATTTTTAACCGGGGGTTCAACGTATTTTGGACGTTGGAAATGGAAGAAAGGATCGCGGCGACCGCCTCCATGGCAAAATATTCGCATTGAACGGGGATTAACACCGAATCCGCGGCGCTTAAGGCATTGAGGTTCAATAGACCTAAAGAGGGTGGGCAATCCAAAATCATGAAATCGTAATGGGATTCGACGGATTTGAGGCAACGGGCAAGCAAATCAAAGGGCTTCTCTTGGGGATGGGTATACATTGAAGCTTCCAAAGAGGCCAGACGAAGATTCGACGGAGTCACGCTTAATCCTTCAAAGGAAGTTTTCTGAATGCAACTTTCCATTTCCATCTGGCCGGTCAAAGCTTCGTAAATCGTTTCCTTTGCCAAAGTAATATCGATGCCAAGGCCGCGTCCCGCGTTGCCTTGGGGGTCCATATCCACCAAAAGGACGCGCTGCCCAAAATGAGACAAGGCGCTCGAAAGGTTGATGGCTGTGGTGGTTTTTCCCACCCCGCCCTTCTGGTTGGCGATGGCGATGATCTTAGGCATGACGAGGATAGTTTACTCCTTTTTGGCAAATTCTCTTAGAGAGGCTTTTTTTGGATATCCGCCCAGCTACGGGGATAGCAGGGTTTGGTTGGATGGATTTTTTCGAAGAAATAATTGATGCGTTTTTCTCCGCTTGGCATCATCAACTCTTCTTTCTTCCTTAAATGAAGGGCAAGCCGCTGTTCGGTGCCAAGCGCTTCGCGAAGTTCTTCTTCCCCACGAGGGCCCTTCATGGCAATGACGGTTCCGTTGACTTTGACTAATGGGGCGCCCACTTCGAGGAGGATACGCGTAGCAGCGAATCCGCGAGCCGTGACGATATCAAAATTTTCCCGTAACGATTTCGCGTCTTCTACCCGACCCACAAAGAAACGAACATTGTTGAGCCCCAATTCCTTTTTGAGTTCTTCCAGGAAGAGGAATTTCTTTTTGGTCGCATCCATTAAGGTTACGTGGCAAGAAGGGAAGACAAGGGCGAAGACCATGCCCGGAAAGCCTGCTCCCGACCCCATGTCCGCCACGGATTTGCCTGCAAACGAGGTTGCGAAAGCAGGGGTTAAGGAATCGAGGAAATGCTTTTCAATGACTTCGCTTTCCTCCGTAATCGAAGTGAGGTTCATCTTTTCATTCCATTCCGCGAGCAATTCCGCATAGCGGTGGAATTTCGTTTCAAGGTCTGGGTTTAGTTCCAAACCACGCTCGGATGCGAATGCGAATAATTCAGCGTAAGTCATAGACGTTTCTCCTTCTTCAAATAAAGGGCGAGGATTGTGATGTCTGCGGGATTGACTCCCGAGATGCGGCTTGCTTGCCCTAAATTGGCAGGACGATATTTATCGAGCTTTTGCCTTGCTTCTAATCGCAAACCATCCATGTGGATGTAATCCAAGTCGGGGCGTAATATCATAGACTCTTCTTTGGAAAAATTCTTCGCCGCTTTTTCTTCTTTGGCGATATACCCTTCGTATTTGGCTTTGGTTTCTAAAGCCAAAACGGATTCGTCGTCAAAATCATAGGGTTCTAATTCCGGCATCAAAGTGCGAATTCGGCGATATTGAAAGCCAGGGCGTTTCAAAATATCCATGCCCTTTTTGCCGTCTTTGGTGGGTGGGAATCCCTTTTCGGCAAAATAGGCATTTAAGCCATCGCGATCTGAAATATTGCAGGTTTCCAAAAGATGGATCGCTTCGTTGATTCGTTCGTACTTTTGCTTAAATTCCTCGTAACGAGATTCGCTTAATAAACCAAGTTCATATCCATGTTCGCATAGACGCAGGTCCGCGTTATCGTGACGAAGCAACAAACGATATTCGGCACGGGAGGAAAGCAAACGATATGGCTCGTCCGTCCCTTTGGTCACCAAATCATCGATCATGACCCCGATATAGGCTTCGTTTCGTTTCAAAACGAATTTATCCTGGCCGCGGATCGCTCTTGCGGCGTTGATACCAGCCATTAAACCAAGCCCTGCCGCTTCTTCATAACCGCTGGTTCCGCAGATTTGTCCTGCAATATAGAGGCCATCGTATTTTTTAATTTTCAATGTTTCGTCGAATTCAAAGCTCTTCACGGCATCGTATTCAATTTGATAGGCCCATTTTAAGATCTCAGCGTGTTCTAATCCCGGCAAAGAATGGACCATCTCTTCTTGGATTTCGTGGGGCATGCCGGTAGAAAAACCTTGGAGGTAAATGGATTCGCCGTGTTCGTATTCGGGTTCAAGAAACAATTGATGACGTTCCTTGTCCGCGAAACGATCGATTTTCGATTCAAAAGACGGGCAATAACGAGGCCCGATTCCTTGGATGACGCCATTGAAAACAGCGCTGTCCTGCATATGTTCTTTGACGATATCAATCGTTGGTTTTCCCGCATAAATCAAATAACAAGGGAGCTGTTCCTCAAAGGGAATGAAGTGCTTCGTGGAATAGGAAAAAGCGAGTTTTTCATGGCTGCCCTCTTGGATTTCACCTTTCGAAAAATCAATGGTCGAAGCTTTTAGACGAGGAGGAGTCCCCGTTTTAAGACGAACAAGCTCAATCCCCATTTTTTGCAGAGATTCCGATAACCCCTTCGAGGGCTTTTCCCCATCTGGGCCACCTTCAAAAACATCCCGTCCCGAGATGATTCGACCATTCATGTAGGTGCCAGTAGTTAAAATCACGGCCTTTGCATTTAAGGTCTTTTTGGAAGAAAGAACGACCCCGTATACGCGTTTATCATCATGAAGGAGGTCTTTCACTTCTTCTTCTAGGATGGTTAGATTCGGAGTTTGGTCCAAAAGAGATTGAATAAAAGCGGGATACCCTTCTTTATCTTGTTGAGAACGAAGACACTGTACGCCGGGGCCTTTGCCGGTATTAAGCATTTTCATCTGCAAAGGACGATGGTCCGCAGCAAGAGCCATAAGACCACCGAGCGCATCGATTTCACGGACGACAATCCCCTTCGCGCTTCCCCCGATATGCGGGTTGCAAGGCATGTTGCCGATCATCTTGCGGTTCAAGGTGAGAAGCAAGGTCTTCAGGCCAAGCATCGCAGAAGCGTGGCTTGCTTCGATTCCCGCGTGCCCGCCCCCGACCACGATGACGTCAAAATCAGTTTCCATCTTTATCCAATGGACCCTGCCATATCCATCTTAATGAGTTGATTGAGTTCTACCGCATATTCCATCGGAAGTTCTTTGGCGAAAGGCTCAATAAAGCCCATAACGATCATCTGGGTCGCTTCTTTTTCGCTTAAACCGCGACTCATCAAATAGAAAAGCTGTTCTTGGTCAATCTTCGAAACCGTGGCTTCGTGTTCGATATAGGAGTCATCGTTTTGGATTTCATTCTTTGGATAAGTATCCGACTTGGATTCATCGTCCAAAATCAACGTGTCACATTCAATGTGCGACTTGGCTCCCGTAGCGGATGGCATCATCCTAACGGTGCCGCGGAAATTGGCCACGCCACCATGATGGACGACGGACTTAGAAACAATCGTCGAGGAGGTGTCTTTGCCAATATGAATCATGCGGGCGCCCGAATCTTGGTACTGCCCCTTATTTCCGACCGCGATCGTCACGGTGGAACCGCGAGAATGGTCGCCTTTTAAAATGCAGGCGGGATATTTCATGGTCGTCATCGAACCGACGTTGCCATCCACCCATTCCATGAATCCATTTTCTTCTACGCGGGCGCGTTGAGTCACCAAATTCAAAATGTTGGTCGACCAATTTTGAATGGTCGTATAACGGACGTGGGCCCCTTTGTTGACCACGATTTCTACAACGCCAACATGGAGAGATTCCTTGTTGTAAGTTGGGGCGGTGCAGCCTTCCACGTAATGGATGTCCGCGCCTTCGTCGGCGATGATTAAAGTGCGTTCGAATTGGCCCGTTTTTTGGTTATTGATACGGAAATAAGATTGAAGGGGCTTGTCGAGTTTCACGCCTTTAGGAACATAGATGAAGCTTCCTCCGCTCCAGCAGGCTCCGTTTAACGCGCTGAATTTGCTGTCGGCAACAGGGATAACGGTCCCAAAATATTGCTTAAATAAATCGGGGAAAAGCTTCAAACCCATGTCGCTAGAAAGGAAAATCACGCCTTTTTCCTGCAATTCGGAAAGCATGTTGTGATAAACGACTTCCGATTCATATTGGGTGGAAACGCCGGAAAGGAATTTTTGTTCCGCTTCCGGGATTCCAAGGCGGTTAAAGGTATTTTTGACGGTCTCGGGGATCTCGTCCCAAGAGGAATGTTCTCCCTCCGCCACGCGGGTGAAATAGGTGTAAGAATCAAAATCGACGTTATCGAGGGAGGGGCCAAAATCTGGCATCGGCATCTTCAAAAACTGGCGGTACGCCTTTAAGCGGAATTCGAGCATCCATTCCGGCTCCCCTTTGGCTTTGGAAATCTCGCGAACGACGTTTTCATTCAATCCCTTGCCGGTGTTATAAATCGAAACGTCCTTATCGCGGAATCCGTATTGGTACTCTTCGTTTAGGATGTCGCTGGCCGTTGGTTTTTTCTCACTCGCCATGGTGCTTTGTCTCCTCTTCTTGGATCAATTTGGCAAAAGCGTCCCAGCCAATGGTCGCGCAATGGATGCGGGAAGGCTGGCGATGGGTATTGGCAAAGCAAAGGGCTTCGTCCAAAACGGAGGCATCGTATTCTTCCTGCCCCGTAATCATCTTGGTGTATTCCTCTTGGATTTTTTTGGCTTCTTCGTCTTTTTTGCCAATTAATAAATCGCAGAGGATATCCGTCGATGCGGTGGAAATCGCGCAGGCGGTGCCATCCCAACACGCGTCGACGATCGTTCCGTTTTCTTCCTTGAGCCAAACATCGATATCGTCAATGCAATTGACCGAGGAACTATGCGTGGAAAGATAGCCGTCCATGGTGGAGGGTTTGGCCTTATGACGCGGGGCGTTGTAGTGGTCGATGATGATTTCGCGCATCATCATGGGATTGAGTTCAATTGAAGTAGGCATCTAAGAAATGACCTCCATTTTTAACGGCGTCAACGAGGGCGTCGATTTCTTGTTTGGTGGTGTAGAGATAAAAGGAAGCACGGACCGTGGCCACCGTTCCTAGCAAGGACGAAAGAATTTTGGCGCAGTGATTGCCCGAACGGCAGGCAATGCCGCGGCTATTGAGATAGGTCGCCGCGTCTTGAGCAAAGACCCCGTTGATATTAAAGGTAACGATTCCCGCTTCGCTATCAGGATTATAAATCGTAACCTTTCCGGTTTTTTGGAGCTCTTCGACCGCGTATTTTTTGAGTTCGCGTTCGTGCTTTTGAATGTTGTCTAGACCGATGCTTTCCAGATATTCAATGGCGGGACGCAAAGCGCAGATTTCGGCCAAGGGCTGAGTTCCGGCTTCAAAGCGCATCGGGGGTTCCAAGAAGGAGGCTTCCCCGCACATATCGAATTTGACGTTCATGCCTCCGCCCGTCATGTAGGGCTGGGTTTGTTTCAGCAAATCGTATTTGCCGTAAAGAACGCCAACTCCGGTGGGACCGCACATCTTATGGGAACTAAACGCCAAGAAATCGCAGTCGAGGTCTTGGACATCCATCTTCATATGCGGCACGCATTGGGCGCCATCGAGAATGAAGATGGCTCCATTTTCATGAGTCACTTCCGCTAATTCTTTCATCGGGGCAACATAGCCCAAAACGTTGGTCACTCCAGCGATGCTAACGATTTTGGTTTTGGAGGAAATCACCTTTTTAAGGTTTTCCGCCGTTAACCGCCCCTCTTTGGTCAAAGGAATGAAATTCACCTGACAACCCGTTAGTTCGGCGACGCGATACCACGGCAAAATATTGGAGGCGTGTTCGGCTTGCGTGATCAGGATTTCATCGTCGGGGCCGAGTTTTCTAGCGGCGTATCCATAGGCGATGAGGTTCATGCCGGCGGTATCCCCCGCCGTGAAAACCACTTCGGTGGGGTCACAGTGTAACAAATGGGCAACGGCTTTTCGAGTTGCAAGGACCTTTTGGTCCATGTTGTAGCAAAGGTCGTAATCCCCGCGATGGGAATTGGCCGTTTCAAACGAATAGTAACGAACCGTTTCGTTGATCACACAGTCGGGCTTAAACGTCGTGGAGGCGTTATCAAGCCAAACAAGAGGTTTCCCCTGCATTTGGATATGGTTTCGAAGCATCGGGAAATCGGAACGGATTTTATCGAGATCCAACATTAGATTCCTCCTTCGATCGCCTCGTCGATGCGAGAGCGATCCGCTTCACCGAAATAAGTTTCAATGGGCGTTAAGTAACCCAAAGTAATGAGTCTACGGGCTTCTTTGGAATCCAGCCCGCGGGACATCAAATAGAACATGTGGTCTTCGTTGAGTTTGCCGACGATTGCCGCGTGAGAAGCCGATACGTCATTCTCATCGATTTTCAAAATCGGCGAGCAACGGGCTAAGCAACGAGGATCGAAGACGATGATTTTGGCGGCTTGTCGGGTTTTGGAAGCGCGAGCTCCGTGCTGAATCTGGCTAACTCCCGTGAAAACAAGGTGGCTTTCGTTTTCGCTGATGCCGTAATTTTCCATGACTCCCTCGGTATGCGGGGCCAAATGGAAGCAGCTGGCTTCAATCGTCTTTCTATCGCTCCCTTTGGATAAAACAGCGCCATGGAATTCGCAAGACGCGCCTTCTCCTTCTAGGAAAACGGAAAGGCGGAACGTTCCACTCCCTTGAGAAAAATCCGCTAAGGCACCAATAAATTTGGCGTTTTTGGCAACGTGGACTTCAATATCCGTAGAAGGGAAGGAATCGAAACTCGCCAAATTAAGGCGTAGTTCTTCCCCTTCTTTCACCGAATAGGAAGCAGCTTGAATATCTTGGTTAGTTAAAGTCGTTTTCATCAGATACCCGCTTTCTCTTTCGCGGCACAGACGCCAATGGAAACGTTGTTCATGCCCGGGTTTTCCTTTTCGATTTCAATGCCGAGTTCCCGTTTAATCCATTCATATCCCTCACGGTCAATGCGTTCGATGAGAGAAGGATCGCCATTAACGCGGATACGACCGTTGATCATGATGGCCACGCGAGTAGGGTGAATCAAATCGTATAAACGGGCATAGTGGGAGATAACAAGAAATCCACGTCCTTTGGCCTGCTCTTCTTCGATGGATTTGGCAACGATATTGATGGCGTCCACATCAAGGCCCGAATCGATTTCATCTAGCAAGGCAAATTTCGGATCAAGCAACTTCATTTGGAGAATTTCGTTGCGCTTTTTTTCTCCGCCGCTAAAGCCTTCGTTTAGGTTGCGGTTGCTCATCTCAAACGGGATGCCCGTTTCCTTATAAGCCTTTTGGAGTTTGGAATAATATTCAAAAAGCGACATCGGTTTTTGACGGCGAGCATTCATGGCAGCCTTCAAAAAATCAGCGCTATTCACCCCAGGGATTTCGCTGGGATATTGGAAGGCAAGGAAGATGCCGGATTTCGAGCGTTGGTCAACGCTCATGGCTAAGACATCTTGCCCGTCCAAGGTAATGGACCCCTCCGTCACAGCGTAATTGGGGTTTCCCATGATCGCGGCGAGCAACGTGCTCTTGCCGTGACCATTGGGGCCAAGGAGGGCCAAGGTTTCGCCTTCATTCAATTCGAGGTCTACCCCTTTCAATATTTCGTGGTCTTGGACCGATACATGTAAATTTTCAATTTTTAGTGTGGACATAAAAAGCGCCTCCGAAAGAGCCTGTCTATTTTATGCATCTAGGCATAGCCTATCAAACGAAACGATAACGTCAAACGCAAATAATGTTCGCTTTCGCTCAAGAAACAGATTTATCCGTGCTCTGGAGACAGCAAATCAAATCCGCCTTCCCTAGCGAAACCAAAGTCAAAATATAATTTTTAAATCATCAAAATATAATTATTTTTTGCTGTACATTCATGTTCAGCATTTTTAAATAATAATCCGCGTAATTTTTCAAATCTTTCTTAACTAATTAAGAATATAAGGTAGAATTTGTCGTTTTCATTCCGTTTACATTTGTCGTTTTCTTATACATTAAAATTAAACTTTGAGTAAGGATGTGTTTTTTAGCACAATCCAGCAAAATTTGGCTGGTTGAACTCGAAAGGAAAATCGTTCGATTTCTTCTTTTCATCCCTTAATGAACAATCGCTCATCATCCCGAATTATTTTTATTGCCTTGATACTCTTAAGAGTATAAACTTCAAAGGCTACGTTCAGACGAAGGAGGAACGATTCCACATGAAGAAAACCAAACTCCTCACATGTTTAGTTAGCCTCACGGCCCTTGCCACTTTGGTGGGTTGCAATGAGACCAGCTACAAAGAGGGTGTCGCGATTAGCTTCACCGATGCGAACGGCAAAGTCACGAACTATACAACCAAAGAATTGTTTGAGGACTATCAAGCCAGCAGCAGCACCGCAAGCAGCGATTTTGACAAAATCAAAGAAATTCTAATCCGTAAGTACTACCAGGATCCGAGCCGCGCCGGCGACCTCAGTCTTTTGAAGTCCTCGGCTCAAACCAAAGTTGACGGTATCAAGAACCAAGCGGAGACCAATGCCAAAAACAATGGCACGTCTTATGCGACTGAGTTGGAAGCTTTGTTGGACGGCGAAGATGTTGACAATGTCGAAGAGCTTTATCAAAAGAAACTCTACGAAGTCGAATCCGACAAATTCAACACCGACTATCAAAGCGACGCCAACTTGGTGAAGATGCGCGATGGCAAGGATTCCAACGGCAACAGCTTCTTCCCCGAAGACGAAAACTTTGGCAAAGGGTCGGAAGGTTATTTAAAGACCCGCATGCCGTACAACGTTTCGCACATTTTGCTCGAAGCTTCTAGCGCGAGCGAATCCGATGCCACGAGCACCTCGGTCAGCGAAACCGAAGCCAAAACCTTTGGCGATGTCATCTTGATGATGGCGGGCGCCAGCACCGTCGATAGCGATAACGGCAAGAAATCCGTCGCCGACGGACGCATGACCTTTGGCGAATTGGCCAAAACCTATTCCAAAGATACCGGATCCGCTGAAAAATACGGGAACCTCGGCATCATGGATACTTCTACTTCCTTCGTTCAAGGATTCCAATACGGCGTTTATGCCTACGACCTCTTCTTCAACAAGAGCACGCATAAAGATGCAGATGCCAACAAATCGGCCATCATGTATTCCGAAGACGCCAAATTCCGCAACGAAAAAGGTGAGGAAACCCTTCTTTCCGAAGCCACTGCCTCCAACGGCGTTTTAGGCGAAATCGGCACGATTCCCTTCGGTGCCGCCGTTGCTTTGGCCAACGACCAAGTCAACAAGAACTTCCCGTCGCAGCAATATCAAGTCAATGACAATGATTCGGCCTATATGCCGCGCAACGTCATTTGGAACAAATACTTCAACTCGCACCGCATTGCCGTGATCACCCCGAACCGCATCGCCTATAACGATGTCGTCGAAGCGGGATTCACCCAAGCCAGCGAAGAAGCTGCCGCCACCAAATACGCCGAAGTGGAAGGCTATTACAAAAAGGCCGCGGAAGACGCTGCTTGGAAAGGCACGTTGGATAACGATTACGCGAAACTCCCTGGTTTCCAAAATAACACCAAAGACATCCTTGACGTGAAAGACGCCAGTGGCAACGCCGAAAACGTCCTCACTAACGAAAAAGGACAAATCATCCTAGCCGTCCGAGGCGATTCCGGAACCAAAGGCATCCACTTCATCGTCGTGGAACGCAGCCCGCTCATCGCTTACGCTGGATTCGACAACGGCAAATACGTCGAAACCACCGAAACGAGTTCCAGCAAAGACATCACCTCGCTTTCCGAATACTACACCTTCGAAAACCCGGCTGAATCTAAGAGCTATCCGCAATACACGGTTGGCGATACCAAGATGGACAAGACGACCCTCATCACCATGGGCCTTGATACCACCAAGGAAAACTACAAGACCAACATCGAAGACTTAAAGAGCAAAGTCAAAGCCGCCTATTCTAGCGACCTCGACACCTATGAAGTCCAATATTTGGTCAAAGAAACCAATGCGAAATTCAATGTGGAGAACGCCACGGTCAAAACGATCATGGATTCCGTTTATAACTATTCGAAGCAGCAAAGAAAGAAGAACGCGGAAGACGCAGAAAAGTCCATCGACGAAGCCTGGGCCAAATACGCGGAATTCCTCCTTCGCGAAGATGCTTCCCGCGAAACCCGCGAAGACGGTTCTCAAAAACTTATCTCCGAAGTCGCGGCCTTGACCTACAACACCGCCGACGCCCGTGATGGAAAGAACATCTGGGGCATCGTCACCAGCGGCACCCACGCCGGAAAACCGGGCGCCTGCTATAAGAAGTAAGGAGAAACGAACATGAAGAAAATCAAAATCTTCTCCGCAGCCTTCCTTGCTGCGATGACCCTCGGCCTCGCTTCTTGCGGCGATGTCGAAATGAGCCTCGGAAAGGCCGACCAAAACGAGACCATCCTCAAAGATACCGACGTCTTTGGAAATAAACTCCTTGAGATTTATGACAAAGTCGTCGTCAGCGGGGATACCAATAGCGAAAAGATCCTCAACAACGTTCTTTATCTCTATGCCAAATCCTATTTCGGCGATTTCTTTGCAGATTATACCTGCGATGCCACCGGAACTTGGAAATTAAACGACGGCGTCAAACCGACCGCCTTCTTCCGCGAAGGTATCAGTGACGAAGTCGCGACGACCAAAGCCTTGGATTTCCACAATTCCATCGTGACTTCCATCATGAAGTCCTTCTGGTCCGTGGTCAGCAATAGTTCTTATCAAAAGAACCAACGCTTCCACGAAGAACTCTTTGTCAAAGCCCAACAAGCCGAACTTTATAAGCTCGATAGCGAAGTCACCTTCAAAAATGACGGCGCCATCGACGGCTCCAAGACCTATAAGGACGTCATGGGTTACTTCCACGTCCAAAACGATCAATTCTTCTCTTATTATAAGGATTATATTGAACGTTCCTTGTTGCCGAACGCTTATCGCAAGGCTTTAGTCGAGCAATACCTCATCGACAACAACTATGGCGCCCTCGGACGTTCCTATGCCCGTAAGGTCCAATACGTCGCCTTGCCGAACCTCGACAAATATGAATCCTCCACCCGTTCCCTCGTTCGCGCCTATTGCAAGAACGTCTTGGAAAAGAAGGATAGCGACCTTGGCGAATTCGCCGGCGTTTACAAAGACCTCCACTTCTTGAATCGTCTTTATTCCGGCTATTTCACCGCCGAAGAGCAAACCTCTTACGCGACGGTCTTAAATAGCATCTACAATGAAGCTGGCTTCACCGCCGTTGCTGCCTATAACGTCACCAACGCGGATGGCGACTTGCTCTACACGACCGAAGCCACCTATCGCGAAACGACCTATGGCCAACTCGTCCTCGATTTCAAGGATCTCAGCGATTCTCGCTGGGAAACCGGATCGACCACAGACTTCACCAATTCCGGAGCTTATACCAAAGTCACTGGTCTTGAAATGAAGACCCGCGATATCGTTGCTTCCAGCAAAGTCACTGAAGGATGGTACACCTCTTCCGGCTTGAGCGATCTCCCCTCTTCCATGAAGACCCGTTTGTTCAAGACCCAGGTGGCCAACGAAGTCGATAACCCGGCTTACGCGGACAAAGATATCACCGAAACGATCAAAGACACCTTCACTTGGCGCGTTCAGGGCGAATATTACCTCCGCCCCGAAACGATTCAAACCGGCGAAGCCTATCCGTACGCGATGTATGATGACTCCGGTAAAACTTGGTACATCGTCCGTGTGGACGAAGCCGTCAAGTCTCCGAAGCTTCAAAGCAAAGAGAACAGCGACACCAGCTATGAAAAGCGCACCTCCGGTGAAACGATGAACCAAATCATTTGGGACATCGCGGACCTCATTGGCGATGGCGATTCCTACAAAAAGGCTGCTCGTCAGTACTTCGTGGAAAAAATGTCGATCTCCTATCACGACGATGACGTCTATTCCTATTTTGAAAAGACGTTCCCGGACCTCTTCGACTAATCCAAAAACACGCTATAATAAGGGACAAGCAATTGTCCCTTATTTTTATAGGGAGAAGGAGCGATTATGGAAGACGTATTCTGCAAAATCATCAAAGGGGAAATCCCCTCCGCCAAAGTCTATGAAGACGATGACGTCCTCGCGATTCTTGATATTTCTCAGGCCACTCGTGGCCACACGCTTGTAATGCCGAAAAAGCATTATGATTCCTTCTTATCCTGTCCCAAGGATTTGATGATGAAGGTTTATGCCGTGGCGCAGCGCATTGGTCAAGCCGAAATGGCTGTATTGGGAGCCAAGGGCGTGAATATCCTCACCAATTGCGGTGAAGCAGCCGGACAAAGCGTTCCCCATTTCCACGTTCATGTCATTCCGCGGTATATTCGCGGGGAGGGCGGATTCCAAATTAAAATGGCCGAGAACGACACCTCCGGAATGGATTTGCCGCGCTTGGCCTGCGATATCTCGAAAGCGATTCGCTAAATCTAGAACAATTGGCCTTGCTTCGGTTCGTCCGCAGCGAGGTCTTTTTCTTCTTCCTCAACACTCGTTCCATAGGGGCGAGCATCGTCGCGCGAATAGAAGGGATGGTAGAAATATCTCCCATCTAGTGCCATGACTTTCGGGGTATTTTCCCCTTTCGCGGTCCCGTTATACGCGGTATCTAGAATAAGCATCTTCGCATCCATGTCATCGATCATGGAGATGGCAAGCGCTTCGCGGGTCACGGGCAAAACAGGGCTTCCGAATTCCATTTTGCCATGGTGAGACAAAATAATGTGTTCTAAGGTGACCGCCACTTCGTAACGGTGGAAGATTTCCGAATTGTTTTGTCTTTCTTTCTCTTGCTCGGCGCTAGAAAGGGAGGCGAATTCAAAATACCCCATATTCTTGGCAATTTCGCGCATCTCGGAATGGCCAAGCGAAATATGGCCAAGCAATTTGCCTTCCAAAGTATAAACGGTGCCATTAGGACCCGACAATTCAATGACTTTTCCGATATCGTGAATCAGCGTTCCCGCGAGCATGATGTCGCGATTCAAAGACGAATAAATCTCACATACTTTGAGAGCTAAATCCGTCATGGTTAAGCTATGGAACAGCAATCCCGATGCAAAATTGTGGTGGTTTCTCACGGCGGCCGGCCATTGAAGGTAATGGTCCATATAACGGTTTAGCATCGCTTTCACGAGCTCTCCGATGACAGGGTCGTGGAAGGAATTCAAATATACGTCTAGCTTCTTTTGCAAAATATCCTGATCCACGGGGGCGCTGGGAACGAAGATGGACCAGTCGATGCCTTTTTGATCCAAAGCTTCCGCCGTCTTGATTTTTAACTGCAAATGGGAAGCGTATAAAAGAACATTCCCTTGGATTTGGACGACGCTTCCTTTTTCAAAAAGCTTATCGTCCTCCGCTTGATAATCCCATTTCTTGCCGTCAATGGTTCCAGAACAATCTTGAAGGGTCACCGTTAAATAAGGCTTGCCCGCAGAACTCACACACTTTTTAGAATCAGCAACTAGATAGGGTCCAAAGACCTCTACGCCGTCTTTTAAATCTTTAATCAGCATTCTCGTTTTCCTCCATCGTATTTTGAATGTCTTGCGATTGGTATCCTTTGCGCATCAAAGCACCAAAAATGCGTTGACGCAATTCATATCCTTCATATTTTTTCTCATACTTCGCCCGATAGGTAAAATAATCTTTGAGAAGGGTGTTGCGTTCCGATTCTTCGTCATTGACACTTGCGCATTCTTTGGTAGCCAAAATGGCGATATCTTCGTCAAAGCCCCTTTGAATTAAGCCCTGAATCATCTTAGCCTGTTTCTTCGCGTTAGAAGCTTTTTCGTTCCGTTTATTGAGCAACGTCGCGTACTTAAGGGCTTTGTTTTTTTCGTTTTCTTCGTCGAAAACTAGCGTAGAAAGGACTTCGTCTCGAATTCCTTTTTTCTTCAGTTGGTAAAGGATTTTCTTTCTGCCGTAGGATTTGAAATCCGCGATATCCGAGGCATAGACCTTCGCATACATCTCATCATCCAATAACCCGATTTTAATTAACCGGGAGCAAATGGCGGATATCGTCTCTTGGCTCGCTTTTTTGGACTCGAGTTTCGCGGATACTTCATGGATTGTTTTACTGCTTCCAGAGCAAAGTTTTAAGGCGTAATCGTAATATTCATCCAATTGAGCCGCCTTCTTTAATTGAGCGAATTCCTGGGACGAGATTTCTTTTCCTTCATAAAGAGGCTGATCCGTGAAACTATGGAGGCCCATTTCAAGTTTGGTCCCATCATCAAAAGTAACGAGGACGCCTTTCTTTTTTCTTTCTATCGATGCAATGACTTTACCAGTTTTGACGGACGACACGGCGATACACCTCCATGATGTTTTGATAGAACCGTTCCAAGGAATAGACATCAATGATCCCCAGAGCGGACTGAATGATTTTTTCTTTGGCTTCTTTGTTTAAGCCCATGACATGTTCAAGACGTTCCGGAAAATCCTTTTCGTCGAAAAAGAAGAACCCCGTGGAACCGTCTTGAATCGTTCCGACGAGATTATCGTCGTATCGCGCTAGTACCGGCAAGGATGCCGCCATGGCCTCCATAAACGTTAATCCCTGCGTTTCGGTGACGGAAGCGGAAACGAAGCAATCCCCCAAATGATAAAATTTTTGAGTTTCGTTGGGAGATACCTTCCCCGTGAATACCACGTTGGATTCGATTTGAAGCTCGTGGGCGAGGTCTTGCAGTTCTTTTTCAGCAGGCCCCCAGCCCGTAATCACAAACTTGGTTTTGCGCGACGGGGAATTCTTAAGAAAACGGGCATAGCCGCGAAGCAATACGTCGATGGATTTTTCCTTGGCCACGCGTCCCAAGGACAAAACCACGTATTCATCCGGCCGGATTCCGTATTTCCGTTTCAATTCTTCCGTTTCAGATTTGTCTTCGTTTTTCAAAGAGAATCGATCAAAATCGATGCCCGTGGGGATAACGGCCACATTGGCATCGATCCCCACCATGCGTAGGTAGTCATACGTTTTTTCACTCGGAGAAATAATCGTGCCAAAGTCCCTGGTTTTCTCTCGGTAAAAAGCGCGGATGCAATGTCTGGCAACGCGATCGAAATGCCCGTGGGTGATGTAATAGGTGTAATCCTCGATCATCGTATGGAACGTATAGATTTTTCCGATATGAAGTTGATCCGCCATCATCGAACCAAAAATGCCAACGCTGGAGTCCGTTTGAACATGAATCACATTAGGGTGAAAATCGCGAATGATTTGAGCGGCCTTTCGGTTGTAGGGGGTAGGAAGACGATAATTGTAAAGACGCTTCAATTGGATGCCCGGCACGCGGACGACGCCATCTTCGTAGGCGAACTGGTTGCCATAGGGATTGGTCGTGACAACCAAAACCTTCTCCCCGTGCTCCTTTAAAGTAGTAGCCAAGTTATAGGTGGAGGTCGCTACCCCGTTAATTTCGGGTGGATAAGTATCCGAGAAAAGAACGATATTCATCATTAAATCTCCCAGTTGGACCATCCGGATTCCTCGCTTTGGTCCTTCTTTTTCTTTTCTTTTTTGCGATTAACCTTTTTGGGTTTTTCTTCTTTGATGGGGAGAGGGTTGGTTTCCGTGTTGCGGCGACGACTTCTCCGTTGCTCCTTTTCCGGTTCTTGGCCAACCTTCATGTAGGTGGAAGATAAATCGGTCGTGTGCGAGTTGACAGGGTCTTGCGTCGTCAACGCTTCCGCCTCCTCCTCGCTCTTTTTGCGGAATGTAGCCGTTAGGCGACGTTGCATTTCCTTGCGAGAAAATTGGCTGGTCTCATACATGGTATCCGCGGAACGTTTACGTTCGTCAAAGGTTTCAAGCTGCAAGGTAACATAAGTCTTTCTGGAAGCGAATTCGGGGGCGGCTCCTCCGCGAGAATGATAGAAGGCGCTGACGATTCCAGAAATCAATAAAACGATGTGGAAGGTCGCGCTTCGCCAAAGGATCTGAGTGGCTGAAATAACGCCCTGGCTGGAACCAAAGAAATTGGTGAAGATGGCGTTATAGAATATTTCAGCAACGCCAGCGCTACCAGGAAGCGGAATTAAACCCGTGACCATTTGGTGGAAGGCCATGAGGAAGGAAGCGCGGACCATGGAATTTCCATAGTTTTTCGTGGAAACAAAGACGAAATGTGTCTCTTCCCCCCATGCATGCATGGCAAGGCCACAAAAATAAGGCACGGAGAAACGGAAGAAAATAAGAATAAGGAATAAGGTGAAAAGAAGAATCAAAACAGGGATATTCGACTGCAAGCGACGTAACTCGATTTTGAAGTTTTCAACCTGAACGCGTAAGGATTCGCGTGTTTTATCTGGGTGTTTCAAAAGATGGATTTTCCCCAAAAAACCGATGATGTAATGCAAAATGAAATTGTGGAGACGGTGGCTGTAACTCATGACGAACAAAATGAGGATAACCGACAAATTGATGACAAAGCCAATGATGATAAGCGGCCACATTGGGATGGTGAAGGAATGGTCGAACAGCGAAATGACTGGATTGATTCCAATCATGGTGTTCCATTCAAAGATTAGGGCCACCCCGCCAAACATGATCAACGCCGACTGGTACAAAATGAAGAACATGACCATGATGGACGCGCCGTTCGACACCAAGATTCCTTGACTTTTCATCGTATAAACCTGCATGACCTGCCCCCCGCTCGACCCCGGAGTGACGTCGCTATAGAATTGGCCAACAAGAGCGCAAGCTAAGCCCTGATGAAAACGATATTTTCTCGTGTAGAGACGGCAAAAAATCACCAGAATCAACGCTTCGATGCAGTAAGTGAGGATCACAACGCCAAACGTTACCAAAACATAACGCCAATCCGCTTGGCTAAAAGCTGTCATGGCATCGTTAAAATTATCGCCCCAAAGCGAAATGACCAAAGAAATCGCGGTGGCAACGAGAACGACGACGATGTAGATGAGATATTTGAACCGCTGAGACTTTTTCTTAGGTGGCTCTTGGTTGGTATTGATTTGATATTCGGCCATGGGCTAGTCTATTTTAGACTAGTTCCTAGGAACATGAAACCCATCCCCAACGAAAACGCGGAAAAGAAAGGGGATCCCAAATTTTATTTTCCGACATTCCCGGGGTCAAAATGAGGCATCGGAAGGAGCTTATGCAGGTTCATTTGATGCAATCGATCGATTCTTTCTTGCGTTGTCGAATCCACGCATTCCCCCGTTAGGATATAGTGGTCCAAAGTCGCATAGGTGAATCCTAATTTATCTTCATCGCTGCAGCCAGACAAGCCGTCGCTTGGCGTCTTATCCACAAGATAGGATGGCAGTCCAAGGACCCTTCCGATTTGTTTCACTTCTTCCACCAAAAGAAGCATTAAAGGACTCACGTCCCCCGCGGAATCGCCGAATTTGGTGGAATAGCCTACATAATCTTCGCTGCGATTGCAGGTGTTAATGACACGTCCTCCCTCTTCTATGGACTGCGCTACGGCATAAAGAGTCGCCATGCGCAAACGGGGTGGCAAATTGATCAGGGCATCGTGACTCAAAGGACAGGACGCCTCCACGTCCTTTTTCATGCCAAGAAACCCATCATGGATGTTGATTTCCATAAACGGAATGCCCAAAAAATGGACCAAGGAACGAGCATCTTCAATATCGCTTTGAACCCCGTTGGGCATTAAAACGCCTAAAACCCTTTCTTTCCCAAGGGCTTTAACGCACAAGGCCGCGCATACGGAGGAATCTTTTCCGCCAGAAATTCCAATGACCGCCTTGCATTTTGGACCGTTATTCTCAAAATAATCCGCCAGCCATCGAATCAATTCTTCAACCGTTTTCTCAGGATTTTGCAGCATGGACGTTTCCTCCTTTTATTTCCCTTAATTCTACGCATTCTTTTTCGATAAAAAAGCCCACGAAATACCTCGATTTGTATTGACTTTTCCCATCGAGATACTAGGATTTAAACCGAAAGGAACTAGTATTATGAACTATATACTTAGCGCTACCTCTACCGCCGACCTTACCAAAGAGGAATTCCATAATCGGAATATCCATTACCTTTGTTTCCATTTCAACCTCAATGGAGTCGATTACATCGATGATTTAGGGCATTCCATCCCCTTCGATGAATTCTATGAACGCATGGCTAAGGGCGAGATGACCAAAACCAGCCAACCCTCCGCTGGAGACTACATCGACTACTTCACGCCATTCCTCCAAGAAGGAAAAGACATCTTGCACGTCAGCCTTTCCAGCGGATTAAGCGGCGAATACAATTCAGCTAACCTCGCTGCGGAAATGCTCAAGGAACAATTCCCCGAACGCAAAATCCGTATCGTGGATAGTTTAGGTGCTTCCAGCGGTTACGGCTTGTTCATGGATAAATTAGCCGATCTACGGGATGAAGGCATGGGATTAGACGAGTTAGGCGATTGGGCCGAGAAGCACCGTCTTGAACTCCATCATTTCTTCTTCTCCACCGATTTGAAATATTATGTTCGCGGCGGTCGTGTTTCCCCCGTCGCTGGATTCCTCGGGAACTTGCTTAACATTTGCCCCTTACTCCATATGGACGAAAACGGAAAGCTTATCCCCTTAGAAAAAGTCCACGGAACCAAGAAGGTGGAAAAGCGGATTGTAGAGAAAATGGTCGAAAACGCAAACGATGGGCTCGACTATGACGGAAAAGTCTTTATCTCAATGTCCCACTGCATGGATCTTGCGATGCCGGTGAAGAACATGGTCGACGAAAAATTCAAGAACATGAACGGCAAGGTTGTCATCCATTCCATCGGAACCACGATTGGATCCCATACGGGACCTGGCACGGTCGCCCTCTTCTTTTGGGGCAAAAGCCGCGCGAAATAATTCGCATTTCTAACAAAAACCGGCAGGGGCGACCTGCCGGTTTTATGTTGTCCTGCCAATTAGAGCGATTCGTGCGCATGGCGAGCGATAACGTCTAACTGTTGTTCTTTCGTCAAATCGATGAATTTGACCGCATAGCCAGAGACGCGGATTGTGAAATTCGCATATTCCGGTTTTTCCGGGTGTTCCATCGCGTCTTTGAGTTTATCGATCCCAAAGACGTTGACGTTAAGGTGATGGGCGCCTTTATCAAAATAGCCATCGAGGACAGAAACGAGGTTTTTCACTCGTTCCGCATCCGTTTTTCCAAGGGTATTCGGGGCAATCGTCTGCGTGTTGGAAATACCATCCAAAGCATATTCATAGGGGAGTTTTGCCACCGAGTTGAGGGAGGCAAGCAAGCCGTTTTTCTCCGCTCCATAAGCGGGGTTGGCGCCCGGGGAGAGTGGTTCTCCCGCTTTGCGGCCATCCGGCATCGAACCCGTGGCTTTGCCGTAAACGACGTTGGAAGTGATCGTCAGGATCGAAGTCGTGGGTTCGGAATCGCGATAGGTGTGGTGTTTTTTGATCTTCTTCATGAAGGTCTTCAATAACCATACAGCAATATTGTCCACGCGGTCATCGTCATTGCCGTAACGAGGGAAGTCGCCCTCAATTTCATAATCAACCACCAAGCCCGTTTCGTCGCGGATGGTTTTCACTTTGGCATAGCGAATCGCGGAAAGACTATCGACAACATGGGAGAAACCCGCGATACCCGTAGCAAACGTGCGACGGACATCCGTATCGATGAGAGCCATTTCAGCCGCCTCGTAATAATAACGGTCGTGCATGTATTGGATGAGGTTCAAGACATTGACGTAAATGCCCGCGAGCCATTCCATCATGTCGTCATAACGCTCCATGACTTCTTCGTAATCCAAATATTCGGAAGTAATCGGGCGATAACGCGGACCCACTTGGTCGTGCGTTTTTTCGTCAACGCCGCCATTGATCGCGTATAACAAGCATTTAGCCAAGTTCGCGCGTGCACCGAAGAATTGCATTTCCTTGCCCGTTTCCGTCGCGGAGACGCAGCAGCAAATCGAATAATCATCTCCCCAAACCGGGCGCATCACATCATCGTTTTCATATTGAATGGAACTGGTTTTCACCGAGATATTCGCCGCATAGGACTTAAATCCGGCAGGGAGGCGTTTGGAATACAAAACCGTGAGGTTGGGTTCCGGAGCAGGTCCCATGTTCTCCAAAGTGTGGAGGAAACGGAAATCGCTTTTGGTCACTAAGCTGCGGCCATCTTGCCCCATGCCGCCAACTTCGAGGGTCGCCCAAACGGGGTCGCCAGAGAAAAGTTGATTGTAGGAGGGGATGCGAGCAAATTTAACCATGCGGAGCTTCATGACCAAATGGTCGATGAGCTCTTGGGCTTCCGCTTCGGTAATGAGGCCCTTGCGTAAATCGCGTTCGATATAAATATCAAGGAACGTGGAGATGCGACCTACCGACATCGCCGCGCCATTTTGCGTGCGGATAGCGGCGAGGTAACCAAAATAGAGCCATTGCACCGCTTCTTTGGCGTCTTTGGCCGGTTGAGAAATATCAAAACCAAACGAGGCAGCCATTTGTTTCATTTCACGAAGGGCCTTCATCTGATCCGCGATTTCTTCGCGCAAGCGGATGACGTCCTCCGTCATCGTGCCGTCTCCGCATTCGGCGAGGTCTTCTTCTTTTTGTTGCAGCAAGAAATCAATGCCGTAAAGGGCGATGCGGCGATAATCGCCAACGATTCTGCCGCGGCCATAGGCATCAGGAAGACCCGTTAAGATTTTGTTGTGACGGACCAATTTCATCTCCGGAGTATAAGCATCGAAGACCGCCTGGTTGTGAGTCTTGTGATAATCCGTGAAGATTTTGTGGAGTTCGGGATTGGGGGTATAGCCATAGGTTTGGCAGGCTTTTTCTGCCATCTTAATGCCACCATAAGGCATAAAGGCGCGCTTTAATGGCTTGTCGGTTTGGAGGCCAACTACTTTCTCTAATTCTTTGGTTTTTTCGCCAATATAAGCGGGGCCGTAGGCATTAATAGAGGAAACAACCTCGGTTTCCATGTCCAAAACTCCGCCTTTTGCACGTTCTTGATGCTGCAAATCCTGCACCATGTTCCAAAGCGTTTCGGTCGCATTACTTGGCCCCTCCAAAAAGGATGCGTCTCCTTGATATTCCGTATAATTGCGTTGAATGAAGTCACGGACATTGACGTCTTCATTCCAGTGTCCGGGGGCAAAGCCCTCCCATTGTAATTTTTGTTCCATGTTTTCCCTCCTGTGGGAACGTGCAATATTTTGAGAGTTTAGAGGCAGCGATTCTTTGATTTCAATCAATTTCGCTTCGTTTTTTTCTAAGAATGTTTTCCGCGTTTTTCACTCGTTCATTCGATGGGGGCTCTACCTCCCCAAGCGAATAATCCAAATGAAGTTCCTTCCACTTGAATTCTCCCATTTTATGGAAGGGGAGCACTTCAACCCGTTCTACGTTATGAAGACTATCGATGAAGCGGCTCGTTGCTTTCAAATCCTCGTCGAAATCCGTGTATCCAGGCACTAAGACATGGCGAATCCACACAGGTTTATGGATTTCATCCAAGTAATGAAGCATATCTAGAATATTTTCGTTGCTTCTTCCCGTCAGGACACGGTGCTTTTTGTCATTGATTTCCTTGATGTCGACAAGCAGCAAGTCCGTCACCTTCATAAGGCTTTGAAAGCGGGAGAAGAATGGCTCTTCTCTTGTAAACGGCGATCCTGATGTGTCGATGCAGGTGGATATCCTTTTTTTCTTGGCTTTCGTAAATAACTCCGTCAAGAATTCGATTTGAAGCAAGGGTTCTCCCCCGCTGACGGTGATGCCGCCTTCTTCACCCCAATAGGATTGGTAACGTAATGCCTGTTCCAGAATCGAATCCGCCGAGCGAAGTTCCCCGCCGGGAGTCGCCCACGTATCGGGGTTATGACAATAAAGGCAACGCAAGGGGCAGCCCTTCAAAAAGATAACAAAACGGATTCCTGGACCATCCAGGGATCCAAATGTTTCGATCGAATGAATGTTTCCTTGCATCAAAAATCCTTTCAACGTGCTTATTATCTTTCCAAAATATCAAAAATTCCTTGATTTCAATCAAGAATTGGCGATTTCCACCAACGCATCGAAATCGCAAATCCGGAAATGGGAACGGCTCTTCTTTTCAAGAACACCTTCTTGAAGCAATTCGCCGATTTTTCGGGATACGGTCTCGGGGCGAAGGGATACCGCCGAAGCGATGTCACTTAATTTCATCGAAAAGGAATCACTATGAAATTGGGAAGCGCGATAAGCAAATAGTCGAGCAATCTTGGCTTTGGGGTCCGTCGTAGAAAGAATCATATTCCGCTCATTCGCATCGTGGAGTTTTTTCGAAAGAATCTCGATGACGGACAAGGCGCCACGCCCGTCTTTTAGATGATTCCGAACAATGGAAGCTGGGACTTTGCAAACCACCACTTCATCCATGGCAACACCATGAAAGGGGAATGTGGGCTGTTCGAGGAATAATCCCTCCCAAATCCATTCACCCTTGCCAAAAAACGCGACAATCTTTTCCCTACCATCCGAATCGTAATTCACGAGTTTGATATTCCCTTTATGGATCAAATAAAGGGAGTCTGCAGGATCGCCAAGAGAAAAAATCGCATCGCCTTTTTGATACGTCGACCGAATAGCCGAAGCAAAAAGCGAATCCTTTTTCCCTTGCTTTTGGTCTTCCTCAAAAAGCCATGCAGATACGCATGGAGAAGGGCATTGTTGGCATGGCGTCTTGGTTTTCATAAATAGCAATGTCGAGCGTTTCAATATCGACTCTAGCAAGATACATGGAAGAAAGAAGAAATCAAGCAAAATAACCCAAAGCTCCTTTCCCAATTTTTCGGGCTTTTTGACCTCTTTATAGGACGTTGTCAAAACTTTGGTCCTCTCTTGTTGCAACATTCTCTTGCGCGCCTAAAATGAGGACTCGTCAGCAATGAAAGAGAAGGACGCTTGTCTTTCTCTAGCGTCTTGAGGAGTATCGTTATGACAGCTATTTACGACGAAAGTCTCGATGGGAACTTAGATATTGAGGAACCAAAAATCTGCGTCATGAAGCGTTCGGGCGAACGCATGGGTTTTGATCGCATGAAAATCGTGGAAGCTATCCGCGGTGCTAACGAAGAAGAAGGCATCGTTTCCGAACGTCTAACCGAAGAGCAAATCAATGGAATCGCCTATGGCATCATGAAGGATGCCGCGAATGCGGGGCGCGATTTGTCCGTAGAAGAAATTCAAGACAAAGTCGAGGATGCCTTGATGGGCACCGGCAAATATAAGGTTGCCCGTCTTTACATCACCTATCGATATAAGCACGGCGAGAACCGAAAAATGAGCGACATCGACCAAAAAATCGCTGGCGTTGTCGAACGTTCTAACGAAGAGGTCAAACAAGAAAACTCCAACAAGAATCCGACGATTCTTTCCGTTCAACGCGACTACATGGCTGGAGAATGGAGCCGTTATTATACAGGCCGTTATTTGCTTAGCGACGACATCGTTCAAGCTCACCGCGAAGGCATCATCCACTTCCACGACGCCGACTATTTTGCCCAGCACGAGCACAACTGTGACCTCGTCAATCTCGACGACATGCTTCAAAATGGAACCTGCATTTCGGGCACTCATATCGATACCCCGCATAGCTTCTCCGTCGCTTGCACCGTCGCCAGCCAAATCGTAGCTCAGGTCGCTTCGAGCCAATATGGTGGACAAACCATCACCATGAGCCACTTGGCTCCGTTTGTCGACGTTTCGCGCAAGAGAATCGCCAAACGTTTGAAAGCGGAATTCGAAGCCGCCGGCATCGAAACCTCCAGCGATAAATTCAATCACTTGGTGGAACAAGAAGTCCGCAAGGAAATCGAAACGGGCTGCCAAACCATCCAATATCAGCTGATCACCTTGCAATCCACCAACGGCCAAGCTCCTTTCGTGACCGTTTTCCTCTATCTCCACGAAGTCCCGGAAGGCCGCACTCGGGATGACCTCGCTCTCATTATCGAAGTCATGCTCAAGCAACGTATCCTTGGAGTTAAAGACCGCACTGGGCAATATATCACCCCGGCTTTCCCTAAGCTCATCTACGTCCTCCAGGACGATAACATCGATGAAGGCACTCCCTATTTTTATTTGACAAAATTGGCCGCGGAATGCACGGCCAAGCGTATGGTCCCCGACTACATCTCCGAAAAGAAGATGTTCGAATTGAAGGGCGATTGCTATCCCTGCATGGGCTGCCGTTCCTTCTTAACTCCGGACCGCTTCACCGATGCGGGCATTGGCAACATTGCAAATGCTTTGGATTACGTTCCCGGCAAGCACCGCTACTATGGCCGTTTCAATCAGGGCGTTGTCACCATTAACCTCGTTGATGTCGCTTGCTCTAGCGGCAAAGACGAAGAACGATTCTGGGAGATCTTCCACGATCGTCTGGAACTCTGCCACCGTGCTTTGCAACTTCGGCACAAACGTTTGCTCGGCACCCCCAGTGACGTAGCTCCGATTCTTTGGCAAGATGGGGCTTTGGCCCGCTTAAAGCCAGGAGAAACCATTGATAAGCTTCTCTTCAATGGCTATTCCACGATTTCTTTGGGCTATGCCGGACTCGCCGAATGCGTCTATTACATGAAAGGCATTTCCCACACTTCTGGAGAAGGCGAAGAATTCGGCATTCGCGTCATGAAACTTCTCAATGATTCCTGCGCTAAATGGAAGAGAGAGGAAAACATCGACTACTCCGTCTATGGTACTCCTTTGGAATCCACAACCTACAAATTCGCCAAGTGCCTCCAGAAGCGTTTCGGCATCATCCCCGGG
This sequence comes from uncultured Bacilli bacterium, assembly GCA_934700895.1. Taxonomy (GTDB): domain Bacteria; phylum Bacillota_I; class Bacilli_A; order RFN20; family CAG-826; genus Alloenteromonas. The sequence goes on along the minus strand of CAKUXV010000001.1, from coordinate 70,989 downwards.
GTCACCGACCATAACTACATCACCAATTCTTATCACGTCAATGTCCGTGAAAAGATCAACGCCTTCGATAAATTGACCAAGGAAGCTCAGTTCCAACAGCTTTCTCCGGGCGGAGCCGTGAGCTATGTTGAAGTTCCGAACATGCAGAATAACATCCCTGCGGTTCTTGCAATCATGAAACATATCTACAACACGATCGTCTACGCGGAGCTCAACACCAAGAGCGACCTTTGTGAGAATTGCGGCTATACCGGCGAAATCAAAATCGTCAAAGACGAAACCGGAAAACTTGTTTGGGAATGCCCCAATTGTGGCAACCGCGACCAAAGCAAGATGCACGTCGCCCGTAGAACCTGCGGATATATCGGCACCCAGTTCTGGAATCAAGGCCGCACGCAGGAAATCCAAGACCGCGTCCTGCACCTAAGCCTAGACACCTTGGACGAAGAAGCCGAAAAGAAAAAAGCGGAAGAAAACAAGTAGAATAGAAGCCACAGGGATTCCTTGTGGCTTTTCGATAGGAGGACAATGATGCATTACGGACAAATCATGATCGCCGACAGTGCTAACGGAGTGGGGATTCGTCTCACCTTATTTGTTTCGGGATGCACGAATCATTGTCCGGGATGCTTTCAGCCCGAAACTTGGGACTTCTCTTTTGGAGAGCCCTATACCCAAGAGGTGGAAGATAAAATCATCGAAGAACTAAAAAAATCCTACTACGACGGATTAACGATTTTAGGAGGCGAACCCTTTGAAATCGAAAATCAGCCCGCCCTTCTCCCTTTAGTTAAACGCGTCCACGAAATGAACCCTAAAAAGACCATTTGGATGTATACCGGATTCCATTACGAAGACCTTTTGCCAGGCGGAAAACGCTACACGCCCTTCACGAATTCCATTTTAGATAAAATTGATATCCTCGTGGATGGACCCTTTCAAGAAGAAAACAAAAACATCTCTTTAAATTTCCGCGGGTCTACCAATCAACGGATCATCGATATCCCCCAAACAAGAAAAGCGGGGCGTATCATCTTATCCCCGCTTCAAGAAAGTTCTCTTCTTTAATCGTCTTTTTCGCTCCAGCCAATCTTCTCAGCGAATTGGTTATTCACCGCGATTTTTAGTTGGTAACGATCTTCTTCTAACTCACTAGCGGGAGAAAGGAAGGCCAAAGCCCCATTTTTCTCTTGGCTTGCCCGGTGAGCGGGCATCACTTTGTAAGTTAGTCTCCCCTTTCGCTTCATCGAAAAGTCCTTGTCGAGGAAAGAAGAACGTTCTAACACGGCAAGCAATTGGTAACGGGGGGAGTCCCCTTCCGCGCGATACAAAGCGAAAGGCCCGCTTCCTTGCCAAGATAGATGCACGCCGTCCATCGCATAAGAAGCTTGAAAACATTCAACGGGGGCAAAGACTTCTAAAGGAACAAACCCTTTTATCACATAGGTATGCCCTGGAATCGTTGGGAAAGAGACTTCCGCCCCTTCGACGTTGGCGTACACCCCTTCTTCGCTTTCCACCTGAATCGCGTGGGTAATGCCCTCGTAACGAATCCGTGCCTCTTGCCCTTTCAGGGAGAGAAGACGAACTTCTTGAATCACGCCGTTTTCATAACAACAAGAAATTTCAAAATTGCCACGGGCTTTTAGTCCGCGGAAAGACACCTTTTTCCAAGCAGAAGGCAAGGCAGGCAGCAAAGAAATATATCCTTCATGACTTTGAAGGAGCATTTCGGCGATGCCTGCTGTTGCTCCGAAATTTCCATCGATTTGGAAAGGCGGATGGACGTCCCAAAGGTTCGGGTGGGTCTTCTTTTCTAGGAGCATTCTCAGCAAACGATAGCAATGGTCACCATCCCCAACACGAGCCCAGCAGCAAAGGCGGTGCGCCAAAGCCCAACCAGTAGAGAAATCCCCGCGAAGTTCCAAGGTGCGTTTTGCCGCGTCTAACCAAGCAGGGGTTTGATGGGTGATTAAGCTTCCCGGCATCAAGCCAACGAGTTGAGAAAGATGACGGTGATGATATTCGCCGATTTCCCCATAGAAATGTTCTTCTTGGTATTCCTTGATTTGTCCGCTGTAACCGATTTGGACAGGATCATAATGGTTGGCTTGAAGACGTTCTAATTTCGTCGTGTCGTCTTCTTTTCCTAAAACTGCGGCGATACGTAGGTCGTTTAAAGCATTATCCTGCATCATTTGCTCATCAAACGCGCAGCCAACCGTGTGATAATATTGCTGGGCAGGATCGCTTAATACCCAGTGTCCGCCCAGAAGCTGTTCGGGGGAAGCAGAATACGAGCAAAGATATTTATCGTCATATTTTTTGACGCAGCGGACAAAGAATTTCGCCATGCCGTGGACCGCAGGTTCAACGTATTTGGCTGCAAAATCCTGATCCAAGGTAAAGGCGTAGGCATCATAGAACAAACGACTGGTCATTCCTCCGGTCCCAGGGCCCGAATGGGTTTGATGACGCATGCCCTCAATTTCATAGGCAAAAGCACCCGTTCCGATGATCCAACCGCATTTTCCTTCCCCTTCTTCATAGGAGGTGGGATTTTCTTCCTGCACCCATTTAGAGGCACTCGTTTGAGCATAAGGCAAATAGGCCAAGAAGAAATCCGCGTAGGCATCAAAAGTCTTGCCAAGATTCGTCACAAAAGCCGGCCAATAATTCATCTGGATATTGATGTTATGCCAGAATCCGCTCCCCCACGGCGATTTATCGTGGGCCGTCCATACTCCTTGCAAGGAAGCAGGCAAGCTGCCTTTCCGAGAAGAAGAAACCAAAAGGTGGCGTCCATATTGGAAATACAGCTCTTCTAAATACGGGATGGATTCGCCTTGGCGGAAGCTTTCTAATAATTCATCCGTATAACGGGCATCTTCTTTTCCTCCAAGATCCAAATCCACGCGGCCCATTAAGGAGACGTAATCTTGGACATGGCGTTCTTTTAACTCGGCATAGCCAATCCCCATCGCATTTTGAAGACGCTTCGTAACATCTTCATGAGGATCTTTCCCTTCCGCCTTATGGCTGAAGAAAGTCTTTGGACAAAGCAAATAAGAAGTCCCTGCCGCATAGAAAATCGATACGTGGGTCGCTCCTTTGATGCAAAAACTCATTTCTTTTTGTTCCACTTTTCCATTGGAAATAACTCCCAGCCGTCCTTCGTAAATCAGATTTTTGGCAGGATGGGTTCCTCGCATCACAAGAACATTTTTTTCAAAATAGACGCGTCCTTCTCTTCCGCCATCTTCAATGCTGCGCTTTCCCAAATAGGAGATGAGGAGGCCGATATTCAAATCGATGGGTTGATTCGCTTCGATGGAAAAAGCAAAGCAATGATCGGGATAAGAACAAAAGCATTCCTTTTGGATGTGATTGCTTCCATCGAAAAACGAAGAAGACGCGCACCCGGTTCGAAGAGACAAAGAACGGATGTAGTCCGAGATGTTATTTTTAGGTTGATAGGCGATATGAATCTCCGAAAAGGAGGAAACACCCCCATGTGGATAATCGTTCGCATATTCATTCGTGGTGAATTGGATTTCCTCGTCTTCAATCCCGCCGAACACACTTGCACCGAAATACCCATTTCCAATCGGAAGGGAATATTTTTCCCATCCTTCGATATTCATGGGCGCAGGTTGCCCATAACGTAATTCTAATTTCTTCATAAACCACCTTTTTTAGATTTCGCTCGTAGAAACCGACCAACGGTAATTATTCACGCGAAGCCCTTCGGGGCGATAAGAAGGAAGTTGCTTCGCTTCTAGTTCTTCCATCGAATCGATTTCTCCCTTTAGATAAGCGCTTAAACGGCGTTTTGCATAGGCCATCCGTTCTTTTAATCCACCAAGTCGCGCACATTGGATTTCATAGCCAAAGGCCTTGTTTTCCTTTAGCCATAATTTTTCGAACGAGCGTTGGAAAACATTTAAAGAAACTATGATGTCATCGCATTCGTCGCAAAGGACCTTTAGTTGCTTTTTGTCTTGGGCAAAATAAGCTTCATGGGCCTTGATTCCCCAATAGGCTTTATGTTCCAAAACTCCGCACAACGCAGCAACCATATCGAATACGTATCGATAGGGTTCGTTTCGTTTTCCCGCTTCTTCGATTTCTATTTTCATCGTCTTAAAATCCATGGGATCCAGTTCTTTGAAGTCCAAGTCATAGACACCCATCAAGGGGTCGGAATAAAGCAGGCACTTGGAGAGGCTATTGGCGCCGCCAAGCGGCTCGCCTTTCACAGTTCCTAAGTTCGGCTTATCTAAAAGCAGGAAATCTTCAAAGGATAATCCAAGGACGCCCTTCATTTTCCTTGCGATATCTGAAATATCTTCATTCCCTTTGGCAAACTCGGAAGCAGCAAAGATGACGGGCAAGGCCTCATAAAGGGAACATTCTTTTCCATTATCTCCCCAAAGGGTAAGGAGATAATGTTCCACGCGGTTTTTTCTCATGCTTTGGAAAGAAGCTTTCAATAGACTAAGCGAATAGGCGTTTTGTGGGCAGAATCCACGCCAGGTATATCCAGCTCCCGCGAACCAAACGGGATGGTGGAATTCGCCATAAAATTCAAACATGCGGTCATAGAAATGGGGGTCTTCGTGACCATAATCCCAATAGGCGAGGCTGACGTTAGAAGGAATTCGATTCACCACCTCTTTGGGAGCGTGGAAATTCTCGATATCGATTTCATCCAAGTAATGGCCGTTATTGGACAAACGAACAAACATATCGCCCCACATGTGGCAGTCAAAATCATATTTTTTGGCAATCTTAGCCACGCGTTCCAAATGACGGGCGATGATTTCGCCTTGCTTTTCGTACCCATATTCCCGGAGATGTTTCCCATATCCAAGGTTATAGGCCTCATCCATTCCAATATTGAGGTTTTTTGAAGTGAAACAGGATCGGACATTGGCAATCAAGCGCTCAATGAATTCGTACACCTCTGGCTTATCCACATTAAGGATATCGTCGATATCAAGCAGTTTTTGGAAGCAGCCCAGTTTAGCCGGATTCGTGAAATGGGCCAAAGTTTGGATACAAGGAATGAGTTCTATTCCCTTGGAAGCGCAATAACGATCCATTTCTTGGATTTCCTTCTTGGAATAGGCCCCACGAAGATATCCAAAATAAGGCTCCCCATCGATTTCATAAATGTCTTCGCTATAAAGTTCTAACGTGTCATAGCCAATCTTGGCGATCAAATCCACAAAACGAATCAATTCGTCGTGATTTAAAACCCCATTGCGGGAAACGTCGACCATGACACCGAAATGCTGATATCCTTGCATGCAAAATCCTCTGTTAGCTTGATTGTACATGGAATTCTTCTAATCGTTTCTTCCTATTTTCATCATGAGTAAAAAACATGAAAAACTTGTACAAAAAACAAACCAGCAAAACCTGGTTTTATTAGATTCCATAGGCCCAAAACCTTCTTTATGCCATAATGAACGCATGAACTACACTTTAGAAAATAACGTTTTACGGATCGGAGTCACTTCATTTGGAGGAAACCTCACCTCCGTTTTTGATAAAACCCGAAACGAAGAACTCTTCTATCAACCTCTTCCAGAATCTTGGCAACGTCAGGATCATTTTCTCTTCCCCTTCACGGGAAGAATGGTCAATGGGAGTTATCTTTATCGCGGCAAAACCTATACCATGCCAATGCATGGCCTACTGTTAAATCAAGAAGGGCGAGGAAGAAAAGTATCCGAGAACACCATTGAAATCGTTTTTATCTCCAACGAAGAAACATTAATCCATTACCCCTTCCCCTTTGAAGCAAAGGCCGCTTTCTCTCTTTTGCCTCATGGGGTTCAAGTCACTTATGAAATCCAAAACAAGGGGGACAGTACCCTAATATTCGGTCTTGGTGGCCATCCTGCGTTCCGCGTCCCTTGTCAAAAAGATTCCAATGGACTTTTGGAAACTTCCGGGAACACCCTTCTTCTTCCGCCCTGCAAAGAAGAAATCAAAATGACAGAATTGTTGCCGGGAGGATTTGTCAGCAATCGTCTCCTGATAGTTCCTGGACTCCAAAATAACGTCATGGATTTATCCTCCGATTTCTTCCGAAAAGTAGACACGGCAATTCTTGACTCAAGGGACTTCAAAGATGTTGTTTTAAATAAGAAAGATGGTTCTAAAATTCGTTTCCATTTAGGAACTGCCCCTCATCTATGTTTGTGGAGGGATTTAAAAGGAGATTTCGTCGCCATTGAGCCATGGCTATCTACTCCTGATGTTTTGCCTTTAGAAAAGGATTTGGAAAAAAAGAAAAACCTCATCCATTTAGCGGCGGGGAAAACATTCATCTACTCCTATTCCTTCGATATGGAATAGCAAAAAGGCCGTCTCCCGATAACTGGAAGACGGCCTGTTACATTAGATAGTTTTATCGCGGATTATAATCATCGTACAGGCAACTTATAGTACAAAGGGTTATTAATAGGCGTAATAAAGAGCCGTTCCGTCCTCGTAGTCCTTGAATTTCATTTTCACGGTGGTCTCGTTGTTTTTACTTAAGCAATAGCCGACGCGCGATTCAGATAAACCAATCTCGGGTCCTTCGGAGCCATCTGCATAAGAAAAAAATATCGTCTCCACTCTGACGGATAACAGCCGAATAAACATCGACATAGCTGACTTCGATCCTATCGATTTGATCGTTTATAAAGCATCGCCGGGCAAAAGAGCTTGTACCGCAACTTATCCTGTCCCTTCCAAGGTAATGTCAAGGGCGTCTCCACCGATTAATTGGTCGAAATCCATACCAAAATCTTCTAATTTTAACGGAACTCCCCTATTTCGTTTCGGTATTCAACCAAGTCGCAGTCATGAATAAGTTTATAAAAAGATTCTTCTTTCCCACCGTGTGAAGCGAAGTTATTCATCACGGCCAAAAGGCATTCAATAGGCTCCGGCGGAGTCTCCGAGGTGGAGTTGTGCCCCGTTAAAACTGCCAAACCGCCGATGAAGACAAAAGAATTGCGCTTATTCATACGGCATCTCTCCATGGTTTGATTACTTTTAGGATATATATGGAAAAAGCAAGCAAGCGTGGAAACGGGCTTTTTAAAAAGGCAAAAGTCTTTCAAGTGCTCGGGTTTTATGTTTGCGCAACACCTTTAAGCAACCTGCGTTCCAGTTACAGTCAATGTATTTACGCAAAAAAATAGGGGATGCGGATATCGATTTCAACTCCGTGTTTAGAAACTCTTCAAATCTTGCATACGAAAAGGCCGCCTCTTTAACTGGCAGCCTTTCGCATGGATATCTACGGTTCTTAAGCCTCTTTGTCTTCGTCGACAATCGCTTCTTTTTCGTTGCTTGGATAGGCTTTCTCGAACAAGGCGTTCAAGTTTTTCACAAATTCGGCTTTGTCTTCGATTTCAAACCCTTCGGCAAGCATCGCTTCATCGTAAAGCAAATGTCCGACCGCGGCGATTTCTTTTTCGTCCGTCACATTGGCAAGGCTTCTAAACAACGGGTGGTTCGGGTTGATGTTCAAAACCTTTTGAGCTTGGACTTTTTCTTCTGGATGAGCATCCGTCTCCGGATTCTCATTAAGGGTCTTCGCCATCTGCATGCTTAAGCCATTCTTGGTCGAGATCGATACCGGCGCATCTTCGAGCTGCAACGAGAAATCCACGTCATCCACTTTTCCATTCAAAGCAGACTTCACGTCATCCAAGAAGCGACGGTGTTCCGTCGACAAGGATTCGATTTCTTTCTTCTCTTCTTCGCTTAAGGATTCTTTATCTTCCGCAGTGATGTTCTTGAAGGACAGTTCTTTGAATTCCTGCATCGCTTGGAGAGTGAATTCATCGATGTCGTTGGTTAAAAGCAACACGTCTTCCCCAGATTTACGGTATTTAGCCATCTCCGGCAGCATTTTCAGCGATTCAATCGTCTTTCCCGAGACATACCAAATGGTCTTTTGCCCTTCCTTCAAAGCGGCTTTATAGTCGTCTAACGAAATAGGCTTATCCCCATTTAGATGATCAAAGACCAATAGATCCTGAAGTTCTTCCTTCTTCATTCCATAGGAGCTATAGATGCCGAACTTAATGAAGGATCCATATTCCTTCCAGAATTCGAGGTATTTCTCATAATCCTCTTTCTTCCATTGAATCAAACGGTCGACGACCTTCTTTTCAATGTTTTTGGCTACCTTCGATAGCAAAGGATTCTTTTGAAGCATTTCACGGGAGATGTTCAACTGCAAATCCTCGGAATCGATTAAACCACGGAGGAACTTCAAGTAATCGGGGACGAGTTCTTTGTTTTTCTCCTCAATGAAGACTCCCTTGGCATAAAGAGCCAAGCCTTTTTCATAGTTTTGAGAATAGAGGTTATAGGGGGCGCGGGCAGGAATATAAACAAGCGCGTTATATTCCAAGGTTCCCTCGACCTTAATATTCATCGCTAACATCGGGTCTTCGTAATCGTTGAACCGATTCTTGTAGAATTCGTTGAGGTCTTTATCCGTGACGTCTTTTTTTGCTTTTTTCCATAACGGAACCATCGAATTAAGCGTCTCGATCACTTCTTCATCGTGATACTTGTCTTTGATGGGCTTGCCATCCGCGTCGACGTCCTGGACGGATTTCTTCACCTTTTGTTGAATCGGATAACGGATGAAATCGCTATATTTCTTCACCAAACGAGAAAGGGTCCATTCTTCAAGGTAGGTCGAATACTTCTCGTCTTCTTCGTCGTCTTTTAAATAGACGCGAACCGCCGAGCCGGAATCCGGCAAGAAACTATTTGGATCATCTTCAATCGTATAGGTCTCTACGCCATCGCTTGAGAACTTATAGGCGTTGCCTTCCAAATCCTTAGTGTAGACTTCAATCTTTTTCGCCACCATGAAGGCGCTATAGAAACCAACGCCAAACTGACCGATTAAATCGACGTCTTCCTTCTTGTCTTTGGCTTCTTTCATCTTCTCCAAGAATTCCTTGGTTCCACTTTTGGCAATCGTGCCAAGGTGGTTCTCGAGGTCTTCTTTGGACATGCCGATACCATTATCCTGGACTTGAAGCCAACGTTCGTCCTTATTGGCCGAAAGGAAAATCTTGTGGTCTTTCGTTGGATATTTCCCTTCGCTAGAAACAGCAAGGAAACGGTATTTGTCGATCGCATCGCTCGCGTTAGAAATCAATTCGCGAAGAAAGATTTCCTTATTCGAATAAATGGAGTTGATCATCAAGTTCAAAAGTTGTTTGGACTCGGTTTTAAATTGTTTTTCTTCTTTCATCTTTCGTATCTCCTTTTGAGTTTTAGCAGTTAATACGTTCGAGTGCTAACGTTGTATATCTTACTTTCTTCTACGCCTTTATCAAGGGGATTGCACTATTTTTTTCAATTTAATTTTTACCCTGATTCGATGCGTGAACCCTTGAACTTAGAGGTTAAATTAGTAGTTGAACTCCTAAGTTCGCATCTAAATTAATTTCAAGAGGTTTGTTCCATGGGCTTAAAATAAAATATGTCGATTAAATGTTGCCTTTGTCTAATTACTATCCCAAACATTAGACGAAATTTCGTAGTTACTCCTTCTTTCTAAGTAGACTCGCTCCTTGGATTAATCCGCCAATTTCCCTGTTTAATCTCTTCTTTTCGCGGACCATCTACTGCTTCTAAGAAAAACGCTTATAATGGAAGCAATGCTAGAACGATTAACCATTCATAACCTTGCCATTCTCTCCAATGTCGATGCTCATTTCCATGACGGATTCACGGTTTTAACCGGTGAAACCGGAGCAGGAAAAAGCCTTGTCATTGATTCTTTATCTTTATTATTAGGCGCACGCGCATCCACAGAACTCATCCGGGCTGGTGAAGATAAGGCTTCCATTCAAGGTGTTTTTACTTCTTCCCCACGCATCGAGGCATTCTTGGCTAAACGTGATATCCCTCGCCAAGATCAACTCACCATTGAACGCATCATCGGGCGAAGCAAAAGCTACGCCAAGATCAACGGGGTCACCGTTTCTTTGCCCGATTTGCAGAAATTAGGCAGCGAGCTCGCCGATATCCATTCCCAATTCGATTTCCAAAAAATTTTAAATCCCGAGAACTACCTTTCCATTATCGATGGGTTATCCCCCTCGATCCTTGGAACCACCTTAGAAGCCTACCAAGAAAAAAGAAACGTTTTCCTCCATGCCAAAGAAGAATACGAAGCCCTTAAAAAAGAGAAAGAGCAGCTGGACGCGGGCAAGGATTTTTATGCCTATCAATATCAAGAACTAAAAGCCTTGAATCTCTATGAAGGCGAAGAAGAGGAAATCGAAGCCCAAATCGATGTTTTGAAAAACTACGACAAGGTCTATTCCCTCCATCAAGAAGTCAACCAAATTCTGCGTAGTGACTACTTCGATCGGCTTTATGAACTAGATCAACTCCTTAAAAAACTATCCGGATACGAAAAAGAATACGAAGCTTACCAAGAAAAAATCGATGATCGTTATTACGAGCTTTCCGATTTGTTCGATGAATTAAAACGGAAACTCTCCGACATGGATTATGACCCGGAGAAGCTCGACGAACTGGAACAAAGGCAAAGCGATATCGAAGAATGCAAACGGAAATACCATCGTTCCTATTCCGAACTCTTGGAATACCGCGATTACCTACAAAAAGGATTTGGAGATAACGCCAGTTTAGAAGACGCGTTAAAGGAAAAAGAAAAAGCCAAGGAAGAGGCCTTTAACGAGGCTTACAAAACAGCTTTGGAACTTAGCCAGATTCGTCAAAAAACATCCGTTAAAATCGAAAAAGAACTCGAAGATGCATTAAAATCCCTTCTTCTTCAAACTCAATTTCATATCGCGTTTGCCCCCGTCTCGGAAAACGAGTCCGCCTTGCAAGAAAATGGCATCGACTCCGTGGATTTCTTAATCGAAACCAACGTTGGAGAAGGAATGAAGAGTTTATCCAAAATCCTCTCTGGTGGCGAGGCCAGCCGCATCATGTTGGCCTTCAAAGCCCTGCTCATCAAAGCCAAGAAAATCCCCACCGTCATCTTTGATGAAATCGATACGGGCTTAAGCGGAGTTTCCGCGCAGGCGGTCGCCAATAAAATCGCTGAGATTTCTCTTTCCACCCAAGTGATTTCTATCACCCATATGCCTCAAGTTGCCGCACGTAGCGATCACCAGATTTTATTATCCAAAAAGGTAAAAGAAGGCAGGACGTATGCCGAAATCAAGGAATTGGGGCTAGACGAAAAGATTCGCCAAGTCGCTTATTTAATCAGCGGGGGCGACATCACCCAAAAACAGCTTGATTACGCGACCGAAATGGTCATGAGCCACTCTTAACGGTTGTCTTGATCAAACGGAATGAGGTTTTGCACGCAGTCTTTGGGATGAATACGAACTTCGTCGTTGTCCAAATCGATGAGGACATAACGGTCATTTCCCATGCCCATTTCTTTCATATAACTTAATTGCCTTAAGCCATGGCGGGATTCCATGCGTTCCACCAGGGCATGTTTCTCGTCTTCTTTCATCGCATAGACGATATCCACGCACGCCTGGTCGATGGCAAGGATATCCAAAGAAGCCAAAATTCCTACGTTCGGAGTCACAACCGGTTCCGCGTTAATGCCTTCGCAATCGCAGGAAACGGACATATTACGCATTACGTTGACGTAAGCGATTTGATTCTTAAAGAATTCAAGGGTCGCCTTCGTGCTTTCCACCATGCGTTCCATGAATTCTTCTTTAGAAATGCTCCAAGGGTTATTCGAATTGGGGACAGAATGGATCATGCCTTTGCCGATGCGTCCATCCGCCATTCCGATGGCAAGGTTTTTGTTGGATCCGCCAAATCCGCCCATGGTATGCCCCTTAAAATGCGTTAAAACCAAAAGGGAATCGTAATTCGTGGTATGGGAACCCACACTCATTTCCTTAAAATATTTACCGCCATGGAGGGGGAGCATCGTCGTACCTTCTTCATCTAGAATATCCACGGGACAGAAAGTCCAACCATTCTTTTCTAAGGTTTTCCGGTGAACATCCGTCGTATAACGATCGCCCTCATAATAGGTATTGGTCTCAACGATTGTTGCATTCGGCAAGCGAGTTGCAAGTAGATCCTTCACCCAAGGGCGGGGGAGGATATTGGGTCCACCCGGTTCTCCCGTATGGACCTTAACCGCGACCTTCCCTTTCAAAGAAGCAGCGATTTTATCATAGGCTTTCTCTAGCCCTTTCGCGCTTAAATCGCGAGTAAAATAAACAATGGATTCGTTCCCCGTTCTTTCTTCATAAGGGACATATTTGCTACCGTCTTTAGGATTCATAAACACCCTCCGTTTTCTACCTTCATTCTATCCCCGTCTTCCCTTATATAAAACATAAAAATAAACGAGATTATATTGCTAGTTCGATATTTATCGTTATCTAGTTTTTATTACTAGTTCTTCTTTGAAATTGGTATATAATGATGAAAAGGGAGGACGTTATGGAAACCTTGGAAGCTACCTTAAAACCCGAGCACGAAATCAAATTGCAACAAAAAGAAGTCTCGGAACGTAAAAAACAATATCACGATTTAAAACTCAATTACCTTCGCGATAAAGCCGCTTTAAAAGACCAGACAAAGAAGGATTTAGAAGAAAGAAAGCAGCAATATATCGTGGACAAGCTATCGATTGAGCAGCCTTTGAAAGCGGAGAAATACCGCTTAAAAATCCAAAAGAAAAATCGAAACCGAGCTTTAAACGAAGCCCCGCGAAGAGGGGCTTTGGAAGAAGTCGGCAATGCAACGACCCACGGCGTCGGGGCCATATTGGGACTTGTATGTTTAGGCTTAATGATTGCCAAAGCCAATGATGCATGGAGTTTGGCCGCCGCGATCATTTATGGTTCCTGCTTCTTTTTGCAGATGCTTTTCTCCTGTCTCTACCATTCCTTCCGTTGCGGTTCGACCGTCAAGCGTATCTTCCGCCGCTTCGACTATTCTTCGATTTATCTTGCCATCGGCGGTACTTTTGCACCGTTATGGCTCATTTACATGCGGACCAAGATGTGGGGAGATGTTGCTAGCATCGCCTTCATCTCTGTCCAATGGACCTTGATTGCTTTGGGCATCACATTTGTAGCCGTCTTTGGTCCCGGGCGAGTTCGTTGGCTCCATTTCACCCTCTATTTTGTCATTGGTTGGAGCGCCATTTTGTTCTTCCCGTATTGGATTCGCGGTGACATTCCCTTGCTAATTTGGGAAATCATCGGGGGATCCGTCTATACCCTTGGCATGATCCCCTTTGCCTTGTTAAAAAAGAAGCCCGTTGCCCACTTCATTTGGCACTTCTTCGTTTTGGCGGGTGCCATCCTGATGTGGACAGGCCTCTATCTCTACGTTTTCTAAATCACCTTCCTTCTAACCATGCCTTTGCCCTTTGAGGCGTGGTTTTTTGTTTTTCATTCCTACGTTTTTGTTTTCTGACAAATTCTTATAAAAATAAATGCGTTGTGCTAAAAAAGCGCTAAAATAAAAGTATGATTGACGTCAAGGGGTTGGAACGCGTTTTCGTTAGCGGCAAGCACATAACCAAAGCCCTGAAAGGGATCGATTTAACCTTGCCGGCCACTGGCCTCGTCTTCATCATCGGTAAGTCTGGAAGCGGCAAATCTACCTTGTTAAATCTCATTGCCGGACTGGATAAACCAACCGCTGGGCAGATTCTATTTAATGGCAAAGACGTCTGCAAGTTCAATGAAAGGCAATTGGATGAATACCATTATTCCGACATTGGGTTCATTTTCCAAAATTATTGCCTTGTTGACGAAATGAGCGTCGAAGCCAATATCGCCATGGGCCTAAAAGAAAAGCCCAAACACATCAAGCGCCAAATCCAGGAAGCGTTAGAAGATGTGGCTTTAGACGGAATTGCCAAAAAACGAGTCAAACATCTTAGTGGCGGCCAAAAGCAACGCATTGCCATCGCCAGAGCCTTAATCAAGGATCCTCCCGTTTTGCTTTGCGATGAGCCCACCGGCAACTTGGACCGTCAATCCTCCGAAGACGTGCTTAAGATTTTAAAAAGGCGTTCGAGAACCTCCCTTGTTTTAGTCGTCTCCCATAACCTGCCCGAAGCCTATCGCTTCGCCGACCGCATCATCACGCTGGCCAAAGGCTTTATCGTCGAAGACCTTTCCTTCCGTCCCGAAAGCCACGTGGATGCCGAAACCTTATATCTGTCGAACCCCGATGAAATGACCTCTGAACAAATCGAGGGAGTCAATAGGGCTTTAGCGGAAGGCCGCGTCAAGCGTATCCAACCGCGAAAAGAACTTTTCCAGCCTAGCTCTCCCTGCCCCGATGAGCACGGAGAAGAAAAGAAGCTAAAGGGCCATTTCTTCACGCCGATTCCCACGATGATGAAGACCATCAACCATTCCAAATGGCGAATGGCGCTTTTTCCCATCCTAACGGGCATTTTGCTTTCGTTGTTCTCTTGTTTGTTCTCCCTTTATCGATTTGATGCAAGCGAATACGCTTCGACCGCTTATCGCCAAAGCGAGAAGACGGATTTTATCATGCAAAAAGGCGTGCTCTCCAATAATGGGAAATCCACCAACGTCAACCGCCTTTTGCCGATTCAAGATGAAGAATGGCAAATTCTTAACGACTATTACGAGGGCAAATATTATCCCATTTATAAATTCCCCATTGCCTTGCCTTTTGCCGATTCCGATCGTTTAGCCATGGATGGAACCATTAACGCCGCCTACATGTCAAGCACCTGGGTAAGCCAAACACAGGGCCTTATGATCGTCGACGACGATTTCTTGACGTCCCATCTAAAAATCGATCAAATCGAATACACGGCTTTGGCGGAACAGCCTCGTTCCACCGGCATCTACGTCACCGATTATTTTGCCGACGCCATCCTCGTCCAAAAATCCAACTATAAATCTTATGACGACTTCGTGGGCAAGTATGCGCAAATCGGGCGGCTTCAAAATGGAACCGTATACGTCAACGGGGTCATCAAAACCGACTATAAAAACAAAATCAGCGGTCTATTGGACGAATTCGGCAAAGGAACGGAAAGTTCTGCCATTTTGCAAAGTCAATATGAAAGCGAACTGGAATATTTGTCCTACGCCCTCAATTTCGTTTACACCCAAAATCAGGATTTCATGCAGGACCTAAAGTCGGATACCAGCACCATGCCCCTGCTGTTTTTGCCCCACGGATCTTTTTCTTCCTCCGCTACTGGCTGGAAAAAAACGGAATCGAACTATCAAACTAGTTATAGTTCCCTCCTTAAAAAAGGAGAGATTCTCCTTACGGAAACGACCGCTGCCCAAATCTTCAAAGTGGGAGACCACGATAAGTTGGTCAACCTCATCCACCAAGGGAATGATAATGGGGGATTCACCTTCTCGTTAGGTACAGTCTCCTCCAAAGGCAATTCGCAAATGGATTATTTTCCCTTCCTCCAAGGATGCAAAATCCGCCTTTATTCCGATTACGATGATGAAACACTGTCCCGTTACGCCATTACTTCTGCGGCAATTTCTATCCGTATGAGCAAAGAGGATTATTGCGAATTCCGTTACCGCGAGCTTTTTCCCTACGCTATTGCCTTTGATTCCCCCGATCAATTGGATTATGTCACCTCGCTTCTTTCCTCCTACCATTACGCAGCCAAAAGCATCCTTTACGATGCGATGAGTCAGGTGGCTTCTGGCATTTCTATCTTCTCTCAAGCCTTCCAAATTCTCTCCCTCATTTCCATTTTGGGGTCGGCCGTTCTTTTGGTCCTTTTCTCCATCTCCCTCATCCAATCTCAAAAATACAATATCGGGGTATGGAAAGCCTTGGGGTATCGAGGAAGGGATTTGTCCTGCTACTTTGCGTTAGAAACGTTGCTATTCACCCTTCTTTCCTCCGTTTGGTATGGGGTGGGCTACGTCTTCATTTCCAATATGCTAAACCGGGTATTAACCCAAGCCTTATTCCGCACCAATCATTCTGCCAGCATCCTTCGCATCATTTCCTTCACCTGGTCCAATTATTTCCTCGGCGTAGGAATCGCTTTGGGGGTCGTTCTCCTTTTGGTATTCGGCTTCTTGCTGATGCTACGAAAAGAAAAAGCCATCGACGTCATCCAAAATAAGGAATGACGTCAACGGCCAACGAATTTTATTTGGGATTAGAACGCCCAGTCTTTGTTTTTGCAATGGATATAGGATCCACCAAAAAGCAGTCCTAACGATGCGGCATAGAACATCGTCTCGGCGAATTTGGCCCCGGAGAAACCTCCCCCATTCACAAGGGCGATGATTAAAACAATCACATAGGATAAAAGCACGAAAGCACAATAGAAGATATTGCTCCAAGCAAAGACCAAACCAAGGAGTTTGCTATGAACAAAAAGGAAAACGAAACCGCAGGCGATAATCAAGGTGAAAAGCATTTTCGCCACGCCAGAAATAATCGCGTTGGCTTGTGCGCTCCCAAAATTCATGGAATAAGAACCAACCACGATGAGAATTAGTAGAGACGGGGCAATCGATTTGATGGTCCCTTGGCAATTTTGAGCCCCGAATAAGAAATAGAAATAGAAGCCAATCAAAACAACAAGAACGAAAATCTCCGCGATAAATTTCATGAGGGACGTGATGTCGTTCCCCAAGCTAGGAACCCCTTCGGAAAGAAGGTAGTAGATGACCAGCAAAATCCCCGAGATGAGGAAGAGAGCGTGGGCCAACGAATATTTGTGCGTCGTCGTATTTGCCATAATAAATCTCCTTTAAACGCGCTAGATTTTATCGCCTTTTCGGGTTTTATGGCATATAAAATTACTTCAATAAATCGATAATTTTTTACGTTTTTCTTCGCGTTTGCATAGCGCAATAATCGTTAAAAGCATCCGACATCATTTCATGGTGGAGGGAATCATAGGGGTGGCCGTCCGCGGCAGGATAAACGATAAAGGAATATCCGCCAGGGAAGTTTCCGTCCGCATCATTGACTTCATAAAGGTTGATCGGACGTTTGCTAAAGGCGGAGCCATAGAGTTATAACCCCAGCGCAATAAGCCCTGAACGCCCGTTCGATAAAGTTGGACTCCAATGATTCGAGTTCTGCGTAACGGCATGGCCAACAAACGATTCGACAAATGACGGTGCGCTTGGCCCGAGCAATAATAAACCACAACGTCTCGCTTCTCCTCTTTCAAGAAGTCAGGCACGAATTCGAGGGGGCAGGATGGAAGT
This sequence comes from uncultured Bacilli bacterium, assembly GCA_934700895.1. GTDB lineage: Bacteria > Bacillota_I > Bacilli_A > RFN20 > CAG-826 > Alloenteromonas. Next base: position 53,713 of record CAKUXV010000001.1, on the reverse strand, counting down.
TCCACCGTTCCCTTTCATAAAATTCTGTTCTATTTCAAATGATGTGAAACAAAATCGAAAGGGAGCAAACGAACCCGAAACCCTTGGATGAGAGCCACGCAAAACGAATCCAAAGAAAAGACGCGACGATGGAAAGACGTCTCCATTTCTCGGGCGAGCATTCCGTATGCCAAACAATCGTCGGGTTTAAGAAGGCGATCGGGTTTTTCGGCCACGCCCCGAAGGCGATCCAAACCGACAACGGGCCCGACGAATTCGCCGGCAAGGGAATGACGAAACGGAAGAATTCCACGCTGGCGAAGGATTGGCCGAGCCCATTGGATTCGTTCTGCGCAAAGCTTTCGATCGTGCGCAAACGCATCGAGCTACGAGTCCCGGAGCGCAATGGGAAGGTCGAGCGATCGCGCCGGATCGACCGGGGGAAATTCCACCGGAGGCCATCGTTCCATCCCCTCTCAGGCCTTGCCCGGCAGGGGGCAAGGTGAATGCGGAGGCACGACGGAATGCCGCAAATGGCGTTCAACAGGAAGTCGTCGAATGAGGTGGAACTTAAAAAGTTGTCCAAGCGGATGCACGATACAGGGGAGGTGTCCCAAGCTCCTAAAACGTTTCGCACCATCTGCCAACCAACACAAATGGATTCCTCGATGATTTCCACCCTCCTATTCGTTGAAATCGAGTTGGGGTAAAATAGACGGACTTATGGATATCGCAAACTACTTATCATCAAAACTTCACTTGAATCTCACACACGTAAACGCCGTTTTACGTCTATTATCCGAAGGATCCACCATCCCCTTCATCGCTCGTTACAAAAAAGAAGAAACCGGCAATATGTCCGACATCACTCTTCGTGAACTCGAAGAGGAAAAAGCCAAATTCGAAAAACTAGAGGAACGGAAGAAAACCGTCCTTGCTAGCATCGAAGAACAAGGAAAATTGACTCCGGAATTAAAGGAGCAAATCATTAGCTGCGAGGTTTTATCGACCCTTGAAGCCCTCTATCGTCCTTATAAACCCAAACGTAAAACACGCGGAAGCATGGCCAAAGAAAAGGGGTTAGAACCTCTTGCCGACTTTATTCTTGCCCAAAAAGGAAACGAAGAGTTCTTGACCAAAGAGGCAAATAAATATCGAAATGAGTCCAAAGGAGTCAAAACCCCGGAAGAGGCTCTCCAAGGAGCCAAAGACATTCTTGCAGAGCGTTGGAGCGATAACCCCGACTTCTTCCTTTTCGCTAAATCTTACGTCCTAAAATCAGGACGGGTCGAATCCAAACAAACCAAGGAAGATACCGAAGGGAAGTACCTCAATTACAACAACTTTGCTACCCCCCTTTCTCGCATCAAGCCTTATCAAACTTTGGCTTTAAGCCGTGGGAAAAAGGAAAAGAAACTCACCTGGGGATTTGATTACGACTGCGTGACGATCGAAAACCACATGGCCCGCGAAATTCTCGTCCGCAACAGCCCTTTCGAGACTCTAATTCGCGAAACCATCGCGGATAGCTATAAACGCTTGCTGGGCCCCTCCGTTGAAAACGAAATCGAAAACGATCTTTTTGAGAAGGCGGAAGACTCTTCCTTGAGGCTTTTCTCCACGAATTTGAAGCAACTCCTTTTGGAATCCCCTTTAAAAGGAAAGCGGATATTAGGATTTGACCCCGGATATCGAAATGGCTGCAAATTGGCTTTAATCGATGAGACGGGTGCCGTGGTTTCTTCCTGCATCATCTATCCTACCGTAGGAAGAGAGAAAGAAGCCGAAACCAAACTCCTATCCCTTTACCGACAGTTTGTTTTTGATGCGATTGCCCTTGGAAACGGGACAGCAGGAAGAGAGAGCGAAGCCTTTTTACGCCGCTTCCTAACAAACAATCATCTTGATAAGGTGACCATCACCATCGTCAACGAAGCCGGGGCCTCCGTTTATAGCGCTTCTCCTCTTGCCATCAAAGAATTTCCCAATATGGATATCGAGGAACGTTCCGCGGTATCTTTGGCTAGGCGTCTTCTCGACCCGATGGCTGAGCTCGTTAAAATCCCTCCCGAATCCATTGGGGTTGGACAATATCAACACGACATGGATCAAGGCCGCTTAAAACAAACCCTATCGGATACGACGATCGACGCGGTCAATGAAGTCGGGGTTTGGGTGAATACGGCTTCCGCTTCTCTTCTCCAATACGTCTCGGGATTAAGTTCTAAAGTCGCTTCTTCCATCGTGGATTATCGAGAAGAGCATGGGCCCTTCTCTTGCCGTCAGGACCTTTTGAAGGTCAAAGGATTGGGGGCGAAAGCCTTTGAAAGCGCGGCAGGCTTCCTCCGAATCGAGAACGATAATCCTTTAGAACGCACCGCGGTTCACCCCAAGGATTACGAGGCTACTGGGGTATTGCTTTCTAAATTAGGTTTATCTTTAAAAGAAGTCGGAACTTCCAAAGCTACGGAAATCTTAAAGCAAACCAAGAATTTCGATGCTTTAGCCCAAGAAATCGGAATTGGTTCCTACACCTTAAAAGACATCATCGACGAACTCCAAAAGCCAGGGCGCGATCCCCGAGAAAAAGTCGTCACCGCCCAGCTCGATAACCATGTGCGCGACATCAAAGACCTCAAAGTCGGCATGACGTTAAGCGGAACGGTAAGAAACCTTTCCGATTTTGGCGCGTTTGTCGATATCGGGGTTCATCAAGACGGCCTTGTCCATATTTCCGAAATCGCAAATCGCTTCATCCGTCATCCTAGCGAAGCCCTGACGATGGGCCAAATTGTCAAAGTGAAAGTCATCGCTTTGGATTTACCCAGAAAGCGAATTTCTTTATCCATCAAGCAAGTCGAGCAAGACGAAGGGGGACGTGTATGAGTTTTATCGATAGCGAGCATATCGAAACCTGCATCACGGATGCAAGTTTTGACGCTTTAGAAACCGTGTTGAAGCGGAACGGATACCAAGTGGTCCGTACCCGGTTGCAAATCAGTGCCACTCACGGAGGGACGTGGTCGACTAACGGCAAAATCTCTTCCATCACCATCATGGAACGGGATAGCCTTCGTTATTGCGAAGATAAAGAAACCGCGAAAGGTTACCTTTGCTCTCCTAATACCGGGGTGCTTGCTAAGCTCGTTCAGGAAGCCGAAGCCATAAAGTCCTTATAGGCCTTATTTCCTTTGGCTCTCTTCTTCTTTTGGCTTATATAGTCCAGACCCATAGAATTCAGGGAATTCTTCTTGGTTGATGTATTTGTCAAACAGGGAAAAGGATATGGAATAGAACAAAAGAAGATATAAAGGCAAGACCAAAACGCATAAGACCATTTGAACGATAGTTACAACAAAAGGCAAAGTCTCCAAATAATTAAGTCCCGTGAAAACCGCGGCGATGCCTAAACTCATCAAAAGGTATTTCCACCAAAAGGGGAAATAGAGTTTGATCGCATTGGAAATCGCATGGAACACCTTGCATTCATAAACGGAAGAGAAGACGGATGCCAGCATAAAAACCGGAATCACGATTAATATCAATAAGATATAGCAGGGGATACCAAGCAAAAATTCAATAAAGAAAGCATTCACAAACCGGCATAAGCCCAAAAGAATCGAAAAGAAAAACAAGAGGAGACAGGTATTCAAATAGTTCTGCTTCACCCCGCATTTAAAGTCGTCCCAAAATAGAATCGGCTCTCCGGAGACCAAAGATTTTAGGATGCGGTTCACCCCTGCTATAGCAATGGAAGCGACGAAGGTAAAAACCGCTTCAATCATCGACCCGTAAATCATCAAGGCATTCATCGACGCCTGATAATCCGCCTTATTCATTTCTCCCGAGACGTATTTTTGGTAGAACCCGATTTCAAATTGGTTTTGGAAATAAACCGCAAGAATCAAAGGGAGAAAACATAAAAGAAGCCATAAACCCGAAAGCAACAAAGTCGAGAATTGGTTCTTGAGGATGAAGAGATATTGGTCTTTCCTCGTTTGGGGAAGTTGAGCCGGCAAAAAATCCGAAGAAGCCGCTTTATTCTTTCGCTTTTTCATCGTCCGCCGCCCTCATCGTGCATACAAAGCTATTGATGGAAGCCCGAATGGATTTCGGGGTCCCTTTTTCAATGAACTTCCCTTGGTCCATGACGTAAATTTGATCCGCCACTTCCATCGCTTCTTGATAGGAATGGGTGACGTAAAGAATCGTCAAATGCCATTCCCGGTTTAATTCTTTAATAAAATCGAGCACGTCTTTTTTTGACATTTTATCCAAATGAGAAACTGGCTCATCCATTAAGACTACCTCAGGCCCTCCGACGAGTTCCCGGGCTAATAAGGCCCTTTGTTGTTGCCCCCAAGACAAATACTTGGGTTTTACATTCAAACAATGGGCGATTCCAAATCGTTCAGCGATGTCTCTAGTCCTTTTATAGATTTCATCGCGAGACATCTTCTTGTTTTTCAACGGGAAGATGATGTTTTCAAAAATCGTCCAATGAGGATAAAGGCTTACGTCTTGGTTGATGTAAGCCATATTTCGTTGATAGGTGGGGATTTTATAGATATCTTTATCATCGAAGAAGATATCCCCATCGTATTCCATTAAGCCGAGAATCGATTTCAAAAGAGTGGTCTTGCCACATCCGGAAGGACCCATGATGACACTGATTTTGCCCGAAGGAAAATGCTCCGTCATATCTTCGATGACAAGATTTTCTTTCTTTCCCTTCCCGTAATAGCAATAAAGTTCTTTTAACTCGATGTCTGCCATATTTATTTCATCGAAATCTTATAAAGGCGCGTGCCGAAATCAAGCATCATGCGTTTCCAACATCCGCCGCTTCCCCATTCGTAATAAAGACGCACCCCGGCATTCATGAACGATTCTCCGCTCAGGTCGCAAACTTGTTTTTCACTCTTTAAAGGTGTTAAGGCTTTTAGCTCGGCTTCTAGATTCTTTCCTTCGACTTTCTTCGTTGAAGGGATGCGTTTGCCGTCCATATATTCAAAATCGAAATTCTGCTGTCTTTCCTCGAAGTGGTACATGGCTTTGGGGTTGAGTCCCACGGGCTTTGCCACCACCTGGGGGGCATTGAGTTCGAACAAAGGATTCCCCAAGAAATATACCGCTTCTTTTTGGTCGGGGGAAACGATGACGTATTGCTGAGGATTCTCGCTATAGAAAGAAGAAAGGAGGTAATAATCTCCATAAGCAAGAAGATGGCGGTTCTTCTTATACCAAGCGATTTGTTCCATCATGCTTAAGGTATCCACCGCGGTTAATTCATTGGGATCGAGTTCATAGCCAAAGGCGCCGATGCAAGCCACGTTGAAACGATCCTCCATTTGAGAAGAGCGCAAGGTTTGATGGTTCGGGCAGGCCGAGACATGGGCCCCAATCGTCGACTGAGGATACCCCATCAAGGTCCCTTCTTGGATTCGCATCCGTTCATGCGGTTCCGTGTTGTCGCTACACCAGAAGGAAGGCATAAAACAAAGCATGCCTAAATCGACGCGGTTTCCTCCTGCGGCGCAGGATTCAAATAGAACCTTGGGGAAACGCTTCGTAATCGCATCGAGAAGACGATATAGCCCTAGGATATAACGATGCGGCGTCTCGCCTTGATTCGAGGTTGCAGGAGACAAATAATCGGAGAAGACGCGGTTGCAGTCCCATTTGATAAAGTCGGCCTTCGATTCGGCGATGCTATTTCCGATCATGGAAATCAAATAGTCCACGACCTTGGGATTGGCCAAATCTAAAATCAACTGATGACGGGCTTCTAATACCTCATAATCCGGATGGGCTAAGGCAAATTCGGGATGGGTCCGATAAAGGTCACTATTTCTACTGACCATCTCGGGTTCGTACCATAAGCCAAATAGCATCCCCATTTCGTGGATTTTATCCGCCAATCCACCAACCCCATTGGGTAGTTTTTCTTTGTTGGCGAACCAGTCTCCTAGGGATCCATTGTCCCCATTTCGTTTTCCAAACCACCCATCGTCTAGAACAAAAGCTTCGCATCCAAGTTCTTGGCCGCGCTTCGCTAGAGAAAGGAGTTTTTCTTCGTTGAAGGTAAAATGCAACGCTTCCCAATCGTTAATGAGCACGGGATGGTCTTTAAACTGCCAATACCCACGAACGATATGCTCGCGGATAAAGCGATGATATTGATGGGTTAAACCATTTTCTCCAGCAGGCGAATAGCATAACGTCGCTTCTGGGGTGAAGAAAGATTCTCCAGCAGAAAGATCCCAAGCAAAGGAATCGTCGTTGATGCCTTGCAGGAAACGAACCCCGTGGAGGTTATTTCGCTCGAAATATTCCACATGGTTCCCTGAATAAATCAAATTGAAGCCATAGCAGTCCCCATATTTCAAACTGCAGTCTGGTTTTTCTAACATGACAAAAGGATTGTGATAAGCGCTAGAAAAGCCGCATTTGGAATCAATCTTGGTCACGCCATGCTGCAGAGCACGGGCGTGCACCGTTCTTTCTTTGGCCCACGTGCCGTCTAAAGTCTTTAAAACGAATTCATCCTCACGGAAATCGATTTGGTTCGATAAAATTCGGCGAATCACAATTCCTTGGTTCGACAGATTATGGAGGGAGGCGCTACGGGTGATGACATCCGTTCCCGGATAGGTCGAATAATAAAGGCGAAGCTCCAAGTTTTTAACCGGATCTTTTAACCGAATCATCAAGGTTTCTTCTTTATGGTTAGCAGAAGGTAACCCCGGAATTTCAAAGGAAGAAAGGATTCCGTAACCTTCATAAAGGAAATGGGAAATGAGGTCGCCATGGCAATCAAGTTGAACCATAACTTCGCGGTTATCCCCGCGTCCTTTGATGGAGGTTTCTACACTTGCATGCTCGGGACGCGTGGAATACCCTTCCGTTTTCATTTCTACGCCATATCCAAACCCTTGGACTTCCTCCATGAATTCATAGGAGGATTCCTCGGGGATGCGTTTCCCGTAATAGATATGCTCCAAAACATTGAGAGGGTTCACCTTAAAGAGGTACGTACTATGTTCCGTGTCGATTTTGAAATAATGGCCCTGGATTGAAATCATCATTAAAGCTCTTTCTTTTTCGTTGGCATTATTTTGCTACTCTTTTGGCAAGAATCCTATGAAGAAGATCATGGAAGGCAATTTTTGATAACAATTAGCAAAAAGACCCCTCTTATGGAGAGGAGTCTAGGCGATAGAAATCGAATTAGGCTTGATAGACCGTCACACCATCCAACTGAGATTGGTCCGAACCAATGTAGGCAAGAGACTTGCAATAGATGTTCACGTTGAAGAAGGTGGAATTAGGAATTTGTTTTCCAAAGATGGAAACCATTTCGAACCCTTCCGCGTGGATCGTCATATTGCGAACCGTGTTGAAGGTGAAGACTTCGCTGGAGAACAATCCCGAGGAATCGAGCTTGCCTCCGCTTGCACGAGAATCAGTTGTAATGGAATCAGAAGCCAAATTAACGGTGATGTTATCTAAGGTCGCTCCCGAGATGAAACGCCCGAGAATCATTTCGCCACGATCATCGTTTGCCGCATCCACCTTGACATGGTAATGGACGTTATCAAGAGTCAAATTACGGATGACCGCCCCTTCTCCGATGACGAGGAAGAAGCCAAACATCGTGCTCCGGAAATTCTTGATTGCGTGACCATCTCCATCAAAGATGCCGCGGAAGCCATAAGCGTAATTGACGGTGCCTAAGTTTGCGTATACTGCCGTAGCAGTCGCCCCATTCGCGTCTAAGTCGTTCTTTAGGATGTACTGGCCGTAAATCACGTCTTTGGCGTACTTCTGAACGAAATATTCGCTCATCTGAGCATAGGTGGAAATGTATTTGGTCACAAAATCCATCGAGAAGGTGTAGGTATCAAGGTATTCGGCGGCGGAAAGAGATAACGTGACGGACTGTTTGCCATAATTATCAATCGTAAAGATCGAAGCCGGCAACGTCACCTCTTTCGTCGTGGAATTATAGGCGACCTTGGTAGGATCGAAGACGATGTCCTTGCCCGCAACAACGATTTTTTCCACATGGGTATAAGCGCCTTGAACCGGGAGTTTGAAGGTTTTCGTAGCCGTGGGGCTCGGGATATAAGTCCGCGACGAATTCGTCGAATTGACGCTCATATCGAGGTCAAAACGGTTATCGAGCAAATCGAAGTCGATGCGATTCAAGGTCGGCTTGATGATTTCGACGTTGACGACGATATCCTCGCCTCCCGTAGAAATGGTGAAGAACGTCTTGCCCATTTTGTGAGGAGCAAGCGTTTTGCCGTTTAAAGACAAAATCGAAGGATCGTTGAAGGTGATGCTTAATTGGCTGAACGGAACTTCCACCCCGCCCTTTAAAACGACGATATCGTTTTCAAGGTTAATGGGGCTTGCCGAATATTGGTACATCGAAATCGTGTAATGCGGGCCAAGATTGTCGTAAATCATGTTCCTGCCGCAAACGACAAGACCGTTATTGTCCTTGACCGAGACGTTAAGGGATTTGGAAAGAGTGAATCCCGCGAATTCGGTATAGACCGTGAAGGTTTGGGTCCCGATTTCTTTGCCGGTAATCTGCAACGAGGTTCCCTTCACCGCGATGTCGGCGACATTCCCTTCTCCTTCTTTGGTCACTTTGATTTCATGTTCATAGTTATTCACATCAATCGAACGATAAGAAAGGGAGGTATCGAATTCATAGGTGGCTCCCCGATAAACGGAGATGTCCGAATTTTCAATCGTAAAGAGGGGGACCGTCGCGTCTTTTGCCACGATGACCGTGACGTTATAAGTCCATTCCGTCGAAGCAAAAACCGCGAGGGTTTTTCCTTCTTGGAGGCCGGTTTGGAAAACGCCGTTTTCATAGGTGACAATCGAAGAATTATCAATGCTCACGTGGAAAGAGAGGCTGGAATCCGGGGTATATTCTTTCGTTTCGAATAATCCCATGTAGACCGTAGCTTCTTTGACGGTTATTTCCGGTTCATAGGGAACAGGCTGCGGGCCGCTAGGCTCACCACAGGAGGTTAGACCCATGGCAAAGAGCGAGAGGGCCAAAACCGTTAATTTGCTGCTTTTCTTCATGTTGACCTCCAATTAGATACCCCAAGTCGCATAGACGGAGTCGATGAAATAGTGTTCCATGTGCTCAACCATGCCGATGGATTCCGCATCCCTGCGGAAAGCTAGCCGCATTTGGCGGAGTTCTTCGGGGGCATAGGTTCCACCATGCAAATTGCATAAAGCAAAGCGAGGGAACATGGTTTCGATGAGGATATGCTTGCTTAACGTCGTATAAAGGGAGCTGTCCGTCGTTTTGTATTTTTCGATGGCTTTATAAGCTTCATCCATCATATCGACCCAGTTGACGAGCATCTGCTTCGGCCAATATTCGGCTTTGCTGCCGATTTCTTGGTAAACGCCTCCAGCAAGCCCGTAGATCTCGGGTTTGCTTTCCAAATAGGTTTCCCATCCGGTCAATTCTTCGAAATATTCCCGCATGATGGGGGCGGCATCTTTAAAGTAATTCGTGAAGAATTTCTCACAGTAATGCGTGTAATTCGCGTTGACGTCGAACTGGGCTTTGCTATTCAAATATTCTTTGAGTTTGCCAAAGCAAGTGACGTTGGCATTATAACGTTGCCCTTCGTTATACATAACGGAGGCGCCTTTGGATTTGACGAAGCGGTAATTCTTCATCATCGTCGAATAGGTGTTATACGGATAGATGTAATGATGGTAATCCGTTTCATAAAGCCAAGCGGTGATGTGGTCCGCGTAATGGCTCCAGGTTTCAAACGCATCCGCATACATCGCATTTTCTTCGTCGTAGAACGTCTTGGTGTAATTCGCGTGAAGCGGGGCAATCATGACGGAAACGTCCGGATTGCATTTTAAAGTCGGATCTTCTTCTACCGAAACCGTCGGAGCTTGGAGAGAAGAAAGATACGCGAAGAACTGAAGGTGGATAGTGCGCTTCTCGGTATGGGTCCTATCTGCTTCTTCTTGTAGATACGCCTGCAATTTGTCATCGAGGCGATTGATGAAGCGAATGACCGCGCCGGAAATCGTCCCGCCGTCTTTTTCGATGGAGGCTTTGCAGGCATCGCATTGGCAGCAGTTGCCCACGTCGTTATCCGTGAAATTGAGCATTTCGGCATCCGTTTTGTATTCCACGGATTTCTTGATGGTCTCAAAAGCCGTATCGATCATCAAATCGAGGGATTCCTTATCTCCGTGAGCGGTATAGCAAAGCTGTTCGCCTCCATCGGAGAACCATTCAGGGTGGTACATGTCCATGTTGGAGGCATCGCAATGCAAATCCGGATCCAAGAAATTGAAGACGTTATGGACGGTCTTTGGGGTAGCCTTGGGATTTTCCGTCGCCGGAACGATGTAGGGGTAAAGGGTCGAGAAGCCTAAGCCGTATTTGGTCTTTTCGGTGAAGTTATTGATCGGGGGGGCCCAGTCAAAGTCGGGGCGTTCCTTGATTTCCATATCCGGCATCACGGATCCATCTCTTTCATAGATAACCGTGTCTTCGGAAATCATGTCATAACCGACGACGTGGCGTAAGAAAGTAAGGGCCCCTTGTTGATATCCAGAGAGGCGATGAGCCATGAGGAAGACGTTATTGCCATAGCTCGAAATATAATATCCGGCAAAGCCAAGGGTCTTATAATCCGGTAGGGTTTTTCCCGCATCGCCAAAGAGGTCGCTGCTACCCACGATGATATAGTGGTCGGCACGCGAAATATCTTCGTCGAACTGGCTGATATCGATGGAAGTCATCATCGCTCCGGTCGCGTTATAGACGTTGGAAACGATATAGGCAGCGGCTTGGGCAGCTCCTTTTTGGGTGCTATCATAGATGACTTTGTATTCCGTCGAACCATCTTTGGTAAATTCGCGGTTCCCATAACGGACGGAGGTGTCATGTAAAGTTCCTTCCGCCAACAAAGGATAGCCTTCATCATCATAGGCGACGACTTTCTGGGACGGTCCCGAACAAGAAGCGAGAGTGAGCAACGAGAGCCCGAGAATCTTTTGGAATGTTCTTTTCATTTTCTTTCCTCCTTAGGCTTTCGAGACCACGGTTTCGAAGGTCTTGGAAACGATGTTCCCCGCTTCGTCGATCACGCGGATCATGAAGCGATAGGTCCCTTCTTCTTGGAAGGTGTAGGCCGTATAGGAATCATCGAGATAACGATAATCTCCACGCGGGGTGAGCATCGCACGTTGGATAATCAAATTCTCTGTTTTGGTGATGTTGTCGCTGACGATGAATTCGGGGAGAAGGACGGTTTCGCCAACCTTGGCTTCCTTTTTCACGCCCGTAACGAATTCAATCACCGGGGCGACGTCATCATAGACACTGACATAGTAGCTAATCGTTAGTTCCGATCCATTGGAAAGGAAACGGGAATCTTCAATCGTCGTTAAAGTGAAGTAATATTGGCCATATTCTTCCAAAGAAATGTCATATCCCTTCGTCGGATCCGCTTTTTGGAGCAGGGTTCCATCTAAGGCTTTCACGGGTTGTCCGCTGGGAGAGAGGACGTCCAAGGTGAAAACGGTATTGGGAGAGAGGACATCGAAGGAATAGGCGGGATCAATATGATAGGTCGTATGGATATTGCGGGTTCCACCATAATCATCATCCATTTGAACGACTGGGCTCACGCGGTCTCTAGCCGTTCTCGAAGAGAAGCCACATTGGCAGAAATTCACGAAATTCAAACGGGCTCCCACCGGGCAATTCTCGAATTCGAGGCTCATGTATCCCTTTAAGGATTCAAAGCCTTGGAACGCGTCTCCATTGGCAAAGGCCTTAACGGGGAGAGCGATGTCGCCGCAAGTGAAGGAACCGTTCTTATAGCCAAGAACGTAGTTGTTATTTCCCACGTTAATGTCGTTATTCACTAACGCCGTCTTTGTTCCATTCACCTCAAAGGTGGTCACGTCGTTATTTAAGGCGATGCGAGCTTCGATTTGGTTGTCGTCGTTAGCAAAATCGGTGATGCGAACCACGATTCCGCTATGATTGGCAAATCCAAGTAACGCTTTGATATCAAGGCTAAAGGAATCCAAATAGAACGAGGTGACGAAATCGAATTTGGCTTCTTCCTTCGTGGTCGTTAAGAGCATGCCATCATCGGGAGTAAGTTCCTTTTTGATGCCGTCGCTCATCAAATAATTGGTTAAGTTGATGGAGCGGGCGCTCGTTTCGGTCCCCATGTTCTTCATCACGACGATTTCATCGCTTTGAAGGACTTCGTCCCCGCATTTGGCCTTAACAGTCACCTTATCCTTATTATTGATAATGACCGGGCAGAAATCCTCGTTGGTATAGGTCTTGGTTCCGTTAGAATCCGTCACTTCCAAGGTCAATTGTTTTTCCGTCAACGCGCCGTTTTCATAATAGAAAACTTTCTCGGTGGGGAATTCGTAATAGCCACCCGAAATCAAATACTTCGGATAATGGATTTTCTTCTCTAAAATCGGCTTTTTGCTGTCGATAACTCCGATATCAAAGCCTTTTTCCGTCACTTGGCCGATCATGTCGGTCACGCGGTACATCACTTTATGGGTTTTGAGTTCGGTGACGCGGAAACCATTTCCTTCAATGGGGAAACGTTTCCCATCCACTTCGTAATAGGCTTCGACTTTTTTCTCGCCAACGCCACCGCGAGTAGCAATTTTCTTATTCACGGTGAAGAAATCGCCAACTGCGATGTTTTCTTCGTGGGCGGGCATATCGAAATCTGGCTTGTCCATCTTTTTGAATGCGCTGATGGTATGGAGGCTTTCCGCTTTGTTGCCCGCTTTATCATAAGAGGTATAGCAAATCGTATAGGTGCCTTCTTTATCCATATAGAATTTGCCGTCTTTGATTTTGACGCTCGTGCGATCCGAGGAGAAATAGTTATAGAACACTTCCGTCTTCACCGGGCAATCCAAAGAGATTTGGTCATAGGCTTTCGCCGCAGGAACGGGGTAATAATAACCGACCGCGCCGTTAGGCAAGGAATCCAATGAGGTATCAATCGTAATTTCCGGCTCTTCGGAGTCGGTGAAGGAATTGTCCGCCATTTGCTTCGCGGAGACCCCAGCGACTTCGCTGATGACGAAATTCGCGGTCGATCCGCTATAGCTCTCCGCATAAATGGACATGAACGCGCGATTGCTCGTAAATCCCGCCCATGCGGTTTCTACTTGTGTCGGCACTTCATCTAAATCCAAAACGGTGTCGAGGGTTTGACCTTTGCCAAATCCCGTTCCATAGACGACTTTGCTCGCGTAATTGAAGCCGAAAACGAATTGAGCTTCATCAATTGTGTCTTTGTAGCCATTTTTATCTTTCATATAGCCATCAAAGGTCACGCCGGACCACAAACCGTATTTATCGTTCGTGTGAAGGCCCTGGGATTGATGGATACCGGCAAAATAAGGCTGGGCATCGCTACGGGCCATCGCAGAGGAAAAATGGGCGGTCCTGCCATCTCCGCCGGTTTCTACGTGGGAGTAATAGCAAAGGATGACGAATTTGTTAGGATCATCCGCATCCGTCAGTTTGATGAATAACTGGTTAAAGTCCACGGACCCCTTGCTTAAAGGAGCAATATAGCCCTTCACCAAAGCGGTCGTGTCATTCATCTCATCTAAGTAAATGGGTTTGGTAAAATTCAGGGTATCCCCCATGCCGAGCTTGACATACATCCCGGCCGTTCCCTCGGCGCCTAATTCTTTGGATTGTTCCGCGGTGATATATTCGATGGAAGATTTTTCGCGGTTCCCCACGCGCATTTGGGGGAATCCCACCTTGATCTGCTTGGTGATGTTATGGATTTCCCCATTTACAAGCACGGAATATTCGAAGGTATGAATTCCGGCTTGGTCTAAAAACAAAGTCGAATCAGCGCTTTGGGTGCCATCGGGGAAAGTCACGATGACACTCGCGGGATAGGAAACTCCGTTGAGCTCATAACTCATCTTCGGAACTTCGTAAGAGGCGCCAAAACTCGGGTCTCCTTCCTGGAAATCGCTCCAGCCAGTTGCCCTTAAAACATCCTGCCGAAACGAGGCTTGGAAGCGCGGAGAGAGATCGGCGACCATTCCTACTCCAGCAAGGAGGAGAACGGCGGATAGAAACAGATTCTTCGCTTTCATATGTTGATATCCTTTCAATTAACCTTTGATACCACCCATGGTTAAGCTGCCCATGAAGCGATCCTTGAAGATTGCAAATAGCGTAACCACCGGGAGGGAGGAGAGGATGACCATGTTGAAGGCATAGACGCCGGTTTTGAGTTTGGTGTCCCCGGGGACGCCGGTTCCGGCAATCAGTTGCCACAATACATAGCCAAGGGTTGGTTTATCAAGTAAATAAACCATCGGGGTCTGGTAGTCGTTCCAGAACGTGACGAAATTGATGAGGACGATGGTCAAGAAGACGTTGCGGACGAGGGGGAAACCAATCCGGAAGAGGATCTGCCAGTTGTTCGCCCCGTCGATTTTCGCCGCTTCGAAATAACCATCGGGCATGCTCTTGAACGAAGCATACATAACAAAGAAATAAAGGCCAAGCATGTTCGCTTTGAGCATAATGACGCCTGCCATGTTGTTGACGAGTCCCAAGGCGTAAGCCAACTTTAATTCCGAGGGGAGAGAACCAACAACCGGAACCATCATAGCAACCAAAACGGCCGTATAGACGATCTTGCTCGTTTTGAATTCAAATCGGGCGCAGGCATAAGCCGCAAGGCAAGGAACAAGGGTTTTGACGAACGCCGAACCCACGGAGTAAATCAACGAATTCAAGACGACGTTGAGAAGGGTGGATTCACCACCACTGCTTTTGGAGATATGGACCAATTTAAAAATTTCGAACAGGTTGAAATAGAATTTTTTGTTCGTCATCATCAAATAGGTTCCACTGAAATCCGCGCGATCCGGAGAACGGGTGGAGACGAACAGGGCATAGGCCAATAAGCCGAAGAGGATGGTCGTGTAGAGGAGCAAAATGACCATGATAATGATTGGGAACACGGTCAATTTGTTGCTGCGCATCCGGTCTTTTTTACGTACTAATTTATTCATAAATCAGTCCTCCCTCGGGCCGAAGTGCTCCAGCAAATACTTAACCCCGAAAACAAGGGGAATCGTGATGAAGGTGCAAATCAAGCCGAAGGCTGCCATTTGATGGAAGGCTTCCGCGGTGTAATTGCCTTGAACCGCATATTGCTGAATGTTGTTGTAAATAACATATCCTGCAGGACCAGGAGAAAGGTTATTGAGGTTCGAGCCAAAGAAAGTGAATAACGAATATTGGTTCACGAACATCGTGGCAATCCCCGTAACGATAAAAGTCGACAGGGTGGGGAAGGTAAGAGGAAGGGAAATGCTAAAGAATTCCCGGATGTGGCTCACTCCATCGAGCTGAGCCGCTTCATAAATTTCGGTAGGAATCTCGCTCATCTTATTGGAATAAATCAGAGTCGTCGTACCAAAATTGATGAAGGCATCGAAGAGAATAATCGTGATGTAGGTTGTTTTTCTGTCGGTTGCCAAAATGTTCACGACCTTATCCGCGGGTAAATGCTCTTGAGCAAAATAGAGGATTTCAAGGTCATTGAAATATTTGAAGAGGATGATCATGACCGTCGCGGATAGAATTGAAGGCAAGAACAAGACGAACCGATAGAATTTGCTTCCAGCAAAATGCCTGGAAATGTAATAGGCGAAGAGGAGAGCCAAAGGAATCGATAAGACGGCGCTGCAGAGATAAAGAATCACCGCAATACCCATGGATTCGAGGTAGATATAACTCCCACCTTCTTGTCGGAAGCATTGAGCAAAATAATAGAAGAATCCGCCGTTGGGATTCGCGTCCGAGCCATAATTGAAGGCGAGAATAATCGAATTGAAATTAACGAAAAGGTAGAAGACACAAAACTGAAGGACAGGCCAAGCAAGAAGGATGAGGTGGAATGCCAAATCCTTCTTGCGGTCTGGAGTACTCTTATGCTTTCTGCGCATTATTTCATCCCGGCCCAAACGGTGTCTTTATAATACTTATACATCTTGGCTTGATATTGTCCCGCGGTCAGGCCTTTGTCGTTAATAAAATCATCTTGTGGGAAATATTTGGCCGAGGAAGTCGCGTATCTTCTGGAAGAAAGTTGCTGGCCAAGTCCATTGGTATATTGGGTGGTGCGGCTTTCCGGGATGATGACTTCGCTTTTATGGAAGTGTTCCCAGTAATTTTTGCCGAAGTTGCTCATTTCCGCTTTATCCGCATCCGTGATTTCGTATTGGAAATACTTAATCGCATTGGTCGTACGGGTGAATTCGCGATACGCCTCGTCTGTGTTCATGTATTGGAGGAAGTCGCCGGCAAGTTTGCGTTTGGATTCATTGAGGCCCTTTTTGAGGAAGACCAAGGATCCGAGGGCGCCAAGCGAAGTTTGCTTGGTGTTAGAATGCTCATCCGCGCGGGGAAGAGGCATCCAGCCAAAGTCCAACTGGCTCTTTTCGCTTTCGGCGAGGGAAGAAATGACTTCGCTGGCTTCCGATTCCCACCAATCGCCTTCGACGATCATCGCGATGGATTTGTTCTTCTGCTCCTGGTGAGCATTCAAACGTCCAAACTGCGAATTGATGAAGAAATTTTGGGCATCGAGGTGGTTCGTGCTATCGGTGACTAAGTTGCAAAGCCATTTGTCTTTGTTGGTGACCACGGTGCGGACGAAATCCAAGGCGTGGTATTTGCCGGCCATGCGTTGGATTTCGTATCCGTCGTATTTGTCATCGACGCGATTCGGGTGAACCGTCACTTCTTCCGTAACGGGCGAGCCATCGGAATTCAAAACAACGTCCGTGCCTTTATCGTTAAATTTCACGCAGGTAATCTTGCCATCCATCGTGTAATTCACTTTGTTTTGCTCGGGTCCATCGTAGAAAGCAGAAAGGGAATTGAGCAACATGCCAAAATAGTCTTTCGCATTGCCTTCGCCTCTCCAAACAAAGGGGATTTGTTTTCCTTCATAGATGTAATTCACAAGTTCGAAGAATTCGGCGTAGGTCGTGGGGAGACCGTCATCCGAGGTGCCGTATTTTCCATCGGGCCCCGCACTCTTTTTCTCGCTAGCGCCGGCGATGAAGCGAAGTTCATTGCCCGGAGCTTCGTTTTCATAGCCGTCGGCAAAATAGAAATTGTATTTATTGAAGACGGTTTTGTTATAAACGATGCCGAAGTTGGAGACGTAATGGGGGACCGCATAATAATGGCTTTGCCCCTTGTCATCCATGATATTCATGAAATTGGCAACCCCATCATAGATTTTGCTCTCGATGGTTTTATCTTTTTCATAGGGGTTCGTGCCCGTGACGAAATCCGTGATGTCTTCAAAGGCATCATCACTGATGCAATTGAGGTAATTGAGTCCTTCGAAGAAATAAAGTTCGCTTTGGTTGTTCTTGATTTCCGCGGTGGACGGGGTCTTCTTTTGGTCCGCGATAACGACTTGAACGCCGGTTTTTCCGGATTCAAAGGAATCGTTCGCGTGGAGTTTTTCATAGCGTTCCTTGGCGGCATAAAGCCACTTGTTGCCATAGCCACCTTGGTAGCATTTCACATAAAGCTGGGTTTTGTTCTTGTCGATGGAACTGTTGCCACAGCTGGTCAATCCACCAGCAACACCCGTCAACGCGATCGCGGCGAGAAGGGTCGTTTTCTTGTTCAACTTATACTTCATATATAAGTCCTCCTTAAATTGCCAAAAGGGCATAGTGATTTGGTTTAAAAAAGTCTAAAGCAAGCGCTTTCACGTTTTCAATGAAGGTATCACCATGGATATTATTTGTGAGAAATTTAATAGGTGTTCTCTTTAGAAAACGGATTAAACCTACGTTTGTTCGGAATCTTTTGAACACAAAACGATAGGTTCATTAAAATTGAATGAAGCAGGGAGAATGGCGATTTTCGTCGCCACTCTCCCTAAAAATGAAACCGGATTATTTCGTCTCAGGGGCAACGTAGACTTCGCCGTTAACCGTCAATCCATTGATGGCAGTCACGACGCCATGTTTCCAGTGGTTGATGAGACCTTGGTATTTGCGGACATTCAGCGTGCAATTCGTGAATTGGGAATCGTTGCAATTTTGGTTGGCAAAGACCATGACCACGTCCTGCCCCCCCAAATCAAAGGTACAATCCTTCAACGTATTAGACATAAAGCGGAACACAGCAACCCAACCCCAGTTATTGGCCTTGGGATCCGGCTCGGAAATCGTGAACCCATTCCCTCCAGCAACACGCAAAGTGACATTTTCGAACTTCGTATTTTGGATACCGCCGGCAAGTAGTGGGCAGTTATTTAAGCCGTTAAACCAAACGTCATTAAACGTCAGGTTCTTAATGATCGCTCCTTCTAATTGACCGAAGAGGCCATAGGTGAAATTGCCTTGTCCCGTAATGGTTTTGCCGTTTCCATCCAGTATCCCTTTAAAGGCATAGTGATTGACGTCTTTATTCCATCCAGATATCCAGGGCAAATTCAAGAAATTGTCGGCTTTATAGACATCGTGGCTGATATCTTCTACCAACTTGTAATATCCGGTAACCACGTGGTCAGGATCAGAAGAACGAAGTGGTTTAATCAAGCTGAAGGTTTCGTCGTTATCGTAAATCAACGCGGTTGCCAAAGTGACTGGCACGTTGATTTCGTGATCAAATTCCGGAACAATGCCGTCTTTTGGGGTCGTGACGACGACTTTCAAGGAACCAACCCCATGGTGCTCTTTATGTTCTTTTAAGGCGGCAACATCCAAGTTATTTAAGTCGGTTCCCAAATCATAAGTAGTCGTCTCATTCACTTGGTAATGGATGCTCTTCACCGTGTCTTTCGCCGCATCGAAACTCGTTCCCGTCAAGGCAATCTTCGCGGTCGCGTTCAAGTCAACGTCTTGGTTATCAACGATCTTTTTGTTGAATTTAATGGGTTCTTGGCAAACGCAGCCAAAGACGTCGTACTCTTCGCTTTCCGTGTTCCAAGACGCGTCATTATGGCGGATTGTCAAGGTGGTAGACGCTTCAACGCCGTTATAGTCTTCCCCTTCTTGGACCGTCGCCTTCACATAGAAGACCTTGGGGTCAGAGGAGGCGGGAGTATTCAGGAAGGAATAATCCGCGCCTAATTGTTCGGCGGTTTTATATTCCCCATTTTCCGTTTCAGCAAAGGTATAAACAATTTCTCCAAACGTGGAAGTCACGCCTTCTAAGGAACTAAATGGCTTGAACCCGCAGACCCTTTCTAGGGGTTTTAACCCTTCGATGACGTTTTCTTTCTTGCTTAAAGTGACGTTAGTTTGAACGGTTAAATCGTTATAAGTAAACGTCATCTTCAAATCTTGGGAATTCAAATCCCCAATGGTGAAGCTACTTGCTCCCGCAGTCGGATAGGAATATTGGATTTTCGCCTTTTTGGCATCGCTTAATACGGTTCCTTGGCAGAATTCGCATTTCACCGCGAATTTGGCATGCTCCATATCGAAGGTATCCCCGACGCAATAATGGGTTTGAAAAGAACCGGAAATCGTTAGTTCTTTCGTTCCTTTGTGGTTATTCGCATCAATGGGAGTTTTAACCGGGGATTCGATTTCTTCCCCCGCCATGTCAAAGAACTTATCGCATCCCGAACAGGTTTGATAGGCTTCCGTTCCTTCTTCGCAGCAGGTGGGGAACACTTCTTCGTGGGCCTCCAGTTCATGGACGTGTTCTTTTTGCCCTCCGCAGGAAACAAGTCCCATCAAGGCCAAGGAAGGCAACACCAGTAAACGGACTTTCGGATTTTTCATCATCTTCATAGCAGCTCCTTTCATTTTGTTACAAGAAGATTGATTTGGTAGGAGGAGGTACAAGACGTTAGACAAGCCATCAATGACCGAGGAATTGGCTCCTTAACGTTTTGTCCTTCAAGTTGAAGGTGATTGGTTTGGGGGCAATTCGCCCCCATTACCATAGAAATCTATTTATGTTCGATCTTTTCGGTAGCCCCATTATGGAGACGGCTCTCTTCCGCGGCAAAGGCCATCAAGTGACTTTCAATGGAGGCTTCTAGCGTCGTTCCGCCCGGCTTATCCGAGACGATGAAGTCATAGAGGGCGTTGATGAGACCATCGTCGCCTCCGCCGTGTCCGCTGACCGCGTCTACAAGAGTCGAGATTTCAATCGTCTCTTTTTTCTTTCCGAATTCCATGATGTCGATGCGGCCCGCTTCTTCGTCGAGGTCGATTTCTCCTAACGTCCCATAGAATTTCATGATGCGTCCTCCCCCATAAGTAAAGGCCGTCATGCGAAGGTTGGCCGTCACGCCGTTTTGGAAACGCATGATCGTCATTTCGTTATCTACGACGTCGTTATCGCAGGCGAAGACGCAGCGTCCGTAAGGCCCATGGTCCAACGCATCGATAATGGCTTCATCGGTAATCGGTCGGACATCGGTAATCATCTTTTTGCCCCAGAAATTGTGGACAAGATAAGCCGTGTAGGCATCATAAGGGCATTGGCCGCGATATTTGCAGTTTTGGCAACGATCGCTTGCTCCTTTCGGCTGATTTTCCTTCTTAAAATAACGAAGGTCTCCCCTGGAATTGAGGGATTCGCATTTGCTGCCCGAATACCAAACGAGCAAATCGAGGTCGTGGCAGCATTTGGCCAAAATCATCGGGGAGGTCTCTTCGCTTCTCCGCCAATTGCCACGAACAAAGGAATGGGCTTGGTGGAGGTAGCCAACGTTTTCAATGGAATCGATCATGACCAATTGACCGATTTTCCCCGCGTCGAGAAGGTCTTTGACCCTGCGGAAAGCTGGAGCAAACCGAAGTACGTGGCAAACAAAGATTTTATGGCCGTATTTCCGGTGGGCTTCCAGCAGTTCTTCGACCTCTTCTTTCACGCCCGAAATCGGTTTTTCGCAAAGAATGTCATAGCCGAGTTTCAACGCTTTGATGCAGTGACCCACATGGTCGCGATCTTGGGTCGCGACAATTAAGATATCGCCGCGATTTTTAGCAAAGAATTCGTTCTCGTCGTAGAAACAATTCTCCTCTTTCAATTGGAATTGCTCTTTGGCTTGGCGGACCCGTTCATGGTTGATGTCGCAGACGGCGATAAGCTCATAACGGTCTTTTTGAAGGAACATTCTCTCTAGATAGCACATCCCGCGATGTCCTAAGCCAATGCAGCAGACTTTAAACCTTTTTCCCATTGTTTTTGCCTTCTTTCTTTCTAAATCGATTCCACTAAGTTGGTTTTGACGGAATCTAACGTCGTTTGGTTGATGCCACAGACTGTTTTGAGATAATGACCAATCGCACCGCTTAAGGAGTTATCGCTGGTCTTGTAGTTCTCCATCATCGCTTGGTGCAGGGCTCCGAACCCCACATAGTTATTCGCGTCATCCTGCATGACGCCGCTCGAATCGAATTCCCCATCCACGATATTGCTTCTCCAACGTTTGGAGTTATAAATCGAAGTTAATTCGAAATCCTTGCAGAGGTCTTCGTAACTCACGCCGAGCAATCCATTCACCAAATAGGCAAGCGTTCCCGTGCGGTCGGCCCCCGCCGTGCAATGGAAGGTCAACGGATAGCTTTCCTTTTTAGCCAGCAATTCAAACGTTTTTTTGAAGTTCGCATGCGATGTTGCGTAATACTTTTTGCTCTTTGGAATAATGGAATCGTATTGGCCCATGCCTAGATTCACATAGCTAACTCCAGAAATTGGGTGTTCCGATTTGGAATAATCCGAGCTTCCCGAGCTATAACGGATATCAAGTTCGGTCTTCATGCCGATTTCCTTGAAACGGGAATCGGTCGTGGTGTCCGCGCTGCTCCAGGCGGCACTGCGATAGAGGTATCCGTAACGGACGCGGTGGGTATCATCGATCTTCCATCCCCCGATGTCGCGCATATTCTTAATGGTATTGTTCGTATTAATCGTTCTTACCGGTCCTTCTAATACAAAGGAATCCACGGGCGAAACCATGCTCGGGCTTTTGACTCGGTAATAATAAGTGCCGGGAATCAAGTTATAAACAGCCATGTTCCCCACGGATTTCCGTAAATCCGAATAGGAACGTTCGATATGTGTAAACGCCTCATCCGTCGCAATTTGAAGGGTATAACGTTCCACCGCTGAGGTGGTGACTTTCCATCTTAACGTCAACGGATCTGCATTGTCCCCCGGGTTGGAAGAAAGGGAAGCTAACGTCGAAGCGGGGTTCTCACTATTAAGATATGCCCTTGCAGGAGCATAGAGCAGATCAATGGATTTTCCATCGATGGGATCAAGGATTTGGATATTGTCCTTATTTTCCGAAGTCGTGGATTTCTCCGAAGAGGTTGGGGGTTCTACATTTCCCCCTCCACAAGAAACAAGGCTTAATAACGCCAAGGCAGCAAAGGGGGCAATTCTATTTTTCATAAAGAGGAACCTCCGAAAAAAGGAAATATTTAGAATGCACTTAATATTAACCGTAATTGGGAGAATGCGTCCTTCGCCTTCCGCTCAAAACCCTATTCTTTTTTCGCTTCTCTTCCTTGATTTTTCAATCTTTTTGGACAAATTCCATCGTTTTTTCAGCCATCTCATCGATGGATACGCTGCTATAGCCCGCTAACGTGCTTTCCAAGGTATTGTGCACCCGGTCTTTCCAGTAACTCGGGAGGGCGCGATATCCAATGGCCGTGCCTAAAACAGAGCCAACCATCGCCCCATTGCAATCGGTGTCGAAGCAGGCTCCTACCGCCATGCAGACGGATTTGCCGTAATCCTTGTGCCCGTATAAAAGCGAGGCCGTGACGATTTCGGCATTGGAGATGGTGTGGCACCAATGATGGCCTTTCCATTCGTCCCAGCGACTGCGGATATCCGCGATGCAATCTTCCGCGGACATGCCGGATTCGTATTTCCGGATGATTCTAGAAACTGCTTTATGCAATCTCGACGTGGAGGGGATTTGGGATAATCCCGTCCGAATGATGGTTTCGATATCATCCGTCACGAACGCTTCTGCGATCATGGCTGCCACCCACATGGAGCCATACACCCCGTTTTTAACGTGGGAAACACGGGCGTCGCGATAGGCCATCTCCGCGGCTGTTTCGGGATGGCCCGGATTGATATAGCCATAGAAATCAGAACGGATTTGCGCCCCAATCCATTCGCGGTAAGCATTTTTGTATTCCGCGCTTTCGGGAGGGACATAGCCATTGATCAAATTGATATAGGCAACGCGTTCCGCCGTGCAATAGGCGTATTTGGTCTGGGTGGAAAGCCATACCTCCGCAACATCCGCGGACTTAAAATCCCTGCCATAACGCTTTAAAACTTCGTAGGCGATGAGAATGTAATTCGTATCGTCGTCCGATGGCATGCGATTAAAGTCGCTTGGGTAAGCACGCTGTTTAATAGGGAAAGTAATGTCGGAGCAATCGATTTTTTCGATCTCTTCCAAACTGATGTAGCGGTGTAACGGATAATTGTTGGTCCTAGTTAATACCTTCTCCATATCGGGCATCCTGATGCATTCAACGGGCTTGCCAAGGTAACAGCCGCAGATGCGCCCCATCCATCCGCCATGTACCTTATCTAAAAGAGCATCGCCACTTGGACAGGCATGTTCGTCGTTAGCAACATAACCATCCCGAAGGGCTTTAATCGCGTTCCAGTCATTGGGCTCGACGTATTGATAGCCGTTGCGAGTCGGAAGCGAGTCCACCATTTTGAAAAGGACGTCAGCCAATTCCTCCTTCCGCTTGGTGGAAGGCAATTTGGAAACGGCCAGGAAAACGTCTTTGAGATTCTCGACGTCTTTCCCTTCGTCTTGCAGTTGCTCGTATTCGATTTCCAGGCTTTTCGCGTAGGATTCCCAGGCATGCATCTTGCCATAGTCGGGGATGTATTCTTTATCCGTTCTGCCATCGCTGACGGCTTCATCGTTTCGATCGCAAAGATAATCCATCGTCACGCCAAACATGGTTGCAATAGCAATAAGCTTATCAATGGTTGGCAAGCCGGCACCGGATTCCCATTTCTGGACGGACTGGCGGGTAACATCGAGTTTCTCTGCAAACGCCTCTTGGGTAATCCCATTTTTGTTTCTTAAAGCATAGATTTTATCGGAGATAGCCATCATGAATATTTCCTTTGTTGTTGCTAAAAATTATGAATCAAGGCACGGGGTTTGCAAACAACCCATCGTTGCAATTTTAGCAACTAATGGTTGTCAAAGAAGAATTCGCGCCCATCATCTTTCCACGCTCAAAATGGCTAGAAAACATCCGGGACATCCCACTAGCTGCATCAAAGCGAGAACATATTTTGCTGTTTCGCGGTAATAAATTGATGATTTTTGAAACTTATTACCATTATTTACGAATTTTTGGCCCTTTTCTGGCTTTACAAACGGGTCCGATGCCCATGCATTTTCTTGCGCTCTATCATCAAAATTTAACGAATTTTATCTCCTACATTCCTTTCAAAAACTTCATCCTTATAATTAAAAAATATGTTAGACACCAACGAAATCACCCTCTACGTCCGAACCCAAAAATCCTTCTCCTTTTTGGAGTACCATACCGACGCCACCTTCAAAGCGACCACCGCTTCCAATAAGCGGAGTCTCTTCTCTCTTTTCAAGACGATTACCATCGCTAACGGAACCAACGTGTCCTACGAGAAGCTTATTCTTCGTTTCTCCACGAACTGTTCCTATTTTTCCATCGCCCCGATGGAATTAAAGGACGTCAAAGCCCATGTCAAATATCCGGTTCACGAGGATCCTGTCATTACGGCTGATGGTAAAACCCTTTATGAATTAAATGGCATCGACGTCATGAATATCGACATGGCTTTGGAAGATCCCAAAACGGGAACCCTACTAGCTTCCGTCACCAAAACGATTCAAATCCTACCGGTGAAGCAATGCACGAACAATTGGGCCCTTGCCCCGTTATTACTAGCTAAGTACTGCATCACTTCTTTCCCCGATGCCTATCAGGTTCAGGCGAACGCCTTAAAATACCTCACCGTTCAAAACGGCGAAGAGGAGGAGCATAACGCCTCCTTTGCCGGCTACCAATATAATAAGGATAGCGATAAAGCAGGACGCGATAACGTCGCCGCCGAAATCAAAGCCCTTTATTCCGCCCTCCACGACTGGGGGATCACCTATGCGGACCCCGAGAATTCCAATGGGCTTTATCAAAACGTCCGCCTCCCCAACAAAGTCCTCCAGTTAAAGCACGGCACCTGCTTGGACCTTGCCCTTTTGATGTGCTCCATGATTCTTCACGTGGGACTTCACCCCATCCTCCTCATCATCCAAGGGCACGCGTTTGCCGGCGCATTCTTAGATGAGAACGGCTATTTTTCCCACGCGGTCGAAACAAGCCCCGCGAAGGTCTATTCCCGGGCCATCCTAGAAAAAGACATTATTCTATTCGAATGCACGACCCTTTCTTTTAATAACAGTTCTTCTTTTGCAGAAGCCGTCCAAATGGGGCAATCCCACCTCGATAATTACGGCGGGCTTTTCTATGCGATTGACGTCCATCAAGCGCAGTGCAATTTCTTAAAGCCCATCCCCGTCCCCGAAGAAAACGGGGAAGTGGATTTATCCATCAAGCCCATCGAACTCCACGAAGGGGGCGAGGTAGACCTCACCCCGAAATCCTTCCGAGCCATTGAAGGGGACGAAGACCCTGATCGTTTCTTGACTTGGCAAAAGAAATTGCTCGAACTCTCGACGAAAAACCGCTTGGTGAACTTTCCTCATAAAATCCGGAAATCCGTTGTTTTCCTTAATCCTTTAGGCGCGGATATCTACGATTTGCTTCGAAAGATTTCTAGCGGAAAAATCTCCATCAAAACCAAAGATGCGGTCGCCGTGGACCAAGGAGATAACGTCCAATTCTTCGACCCGTCCTCTCTAGCTTTGGCAGAACGTCTCTTAAAGGAAAAAAGCCCCATTTTATTAGGATTCGCCCCCGCCAAACAGCTGCAACGTTACATCAAGGAATCCAACGACGCCAAAGAAGAAACGGGCTCAGCGACGTTATACCTCGCTATCGGCAGCGTCTCCTGCCGCGAGAACGTTCAAGTCGAAGCCCCGTTACTTCTTCTTCCCGTTTCCATCACCAAGGACCGCCTTGCCGATTCCTTCACGATGACCTATGACTTCGACGACATCCATCTCAACACCACCTTCTTCGAATTCATTAAACTCAAAGTTCCCGGCGCGGATTATTCTTCCCTTTATGGGTTTGATTCCGAAGGAGGATTGCTAGACCTCAAAATGACGATCAGCAGGATGGCCAAGGCGGATTTGACGATCGACGTCCGCGACCTTTACGTCGCGAACTTCTCCTTTGGCCATTATGTCATGTGGAAAGATATCACGGACCGAAAAGAAGCCTTGCTAGAAAACGACACGATCCGTTCGTTCGTGGAAAACCGTTCTTTGATTCATAACGTTCCAGCCATCCCCGAACCCTATAACACTCCCATCGAGAAATTTGAGAAGATGGAGCAATTCGCCGCACCTTGCCCTTATGACTCCACCCAATTACGGGCCATTTTGGAATGCGGCGCGGGCAATTCCTTTATTTTGGACGGGCCTCCGGGAACCGGAAAATCCCAAACGATCGTCAACATGATCGTCAACGCCTTCTTCAACCATAAAACCGTTCTTTTCGTCGCGGAGAAGCAAGCCGCGCTCGACGTGGTCCGGAAGCGTTTAGAAAAGCTAGGCCTCGACCGATTCGTGTTAGAACTTTATTCGGGCAAAGCCAATAAGCGGGCCATGCTTACGCGCTTAAACGACACGATTAACAAAGGCCCAACCGTCGCTTTGGAAGATTTCCATAAGACCTGTGAAGAAATCGCCGCCAAAAAAGCCACGATTCAAGATAGTTTGTCCCATCTCCACCGTGTCTACGTGAATCCTAAAACTGGGACTCCTGTCGCGAGGTCTTTATACCAAGCATTGCTTGGAGACTCCTTGACGGAAGAAGAAAAGGGGACATTATCCTTTGATTCCACCTCCATGGAAGTTTATTCCCTTCAAGCGGATGCGGACATCCAGTCGTCTTTGGGCAATTTGACTGCCATTTTGAAAGGCAGCCCCGAAGCAATCGGCTCTTCTTTACGGGCTTTTGCGTATGAAGGCAATTTCCTAGGCTATTCAGGCGAAATACGGAAGGCGTATACCGATTTAGCAAGGCGCGCTTCGACTTTAAAGAAAGATTTAGACGCCTTGCAAAACAAAGTCCCCTTCCGTTTATCCAGGGATTTAGCGATCCTGCCCACCCTCCTAGAAACCCTTGATAAAGGATTAGAAAAGCACATCACCTTCCGTTCTTTAGGCGAAGCCGAATTCTTCGAGGGAGAAGCCCCCGCGAAGATGCGGCAGTTCAACGAAGACCTAAAACGTTTCCATTATCTTTCCGAGACTCTAGAAGGAAAATACCGCGTGGGCTTGATCCTCAAGACCTCATTAGGCCCCGTTCAAGAAGCCTTAAGCAAAAAGGGATTCCTCCAAAAAGGGCATGGATATCGGAAAGCATTGCGGCTATTAAAGGAATGCCTCTATCCCTCCTTCAAACCAACAAGAGAACAATTGGAAGGGGACGTGGATCGGTTTAACACCCTTCAAAGCCTTCAAAAGAGCATGAACGAGGCCTTGCCCCTCGTCCATGAATTCTACGGGGATGAATTCGAAACCAAATGGAATAACCCCGAATTATGCAGCCAGTCCTACGAAGAGACCTACGCCTTATTCGACGCGGCGAAGAACGATATCGGGGGGACTTTCGCCGAACGGATTTCCTATCTTCAGATGGTCGCGGCGACCCGTCCTTTGGATTTACGCGAACTACTAAAGAAAATCGAAGAAGACGACGCCTCCTTCCAGCAAGGTTATAACGAGGTAACAAACCTTTATGCCGTCGATAAGTCCGAATGGACAAGCGATGGGTTCTTGGATGGGGTTTTGGAACTAGCCAATGCCTTATCCCAAAATAATAATGACCGCATCATCCGTACTTTGCTTCGAGCTCGAAAAGAAGCCAAGCCCCTCTTCGATCAAAAGATGAATGGGGTCTATTACGATATCCTCTCGGGGAGATTGCCTTTAGACCGTGTTGAGGTCGCTTATGAAAATGCAATCGACCGCGCCTTCATCGACTTCTATTTCAAACACGATGACTTCTTCAGCACCTTCGACCGCTCCCTTTATGAAAAGACAATCCTCGAATATCAAAAGCAAATCGATGACTACAACCGTTGCTCCGTGGAGGAAGTCACTTCCCGTCTTACCAAAGATTTCCCCGACGTAAATCTTTCTTTCCACGGTTCCAGCGCCTTAACGACCCTCCGTAAACTCGCGGGATCTTCCGGACGCGGCAAAACCATCCGTTGGATTTTATCGACCTACGAAAAATACATTCGAATGTATTACCCCTGCTTCTTGATGTCGCCCTCTTCCGCCGCCCAATATTTGGATTTATCCAGTGCGAAATTCGACATCGTGATTTTCGACGAAGCTTCCCAAATCCCCACCTGCGAAGCCGTTGGGCCAATTGCCAGGGGACACGCCTTGATTGTAGCGGGCGACCCCGAGCAAATGCCCCCAACCAGTTATTTCCAATCCAACGTTGAAGGCAATGACGAGAATTATTCGGTGGAAACAACCGACGCGGAGAGTTTGCTTGACGATTGCATCTCCGTGGGCTTGCCCCGCATCCGCCTTTCTTATCACTACCGGAGCCAGCATCAATCCCTCATCGAATTCTCCAACGAGAATTTCTATGATTCCGGGTTATTCACCTTCCCCTCCGCGGATGCATTAAACCCCCACGTCTTCTTCCGTTACATCGAATTGCCGCGTCTAAAAAAGACCAACGCGATGTCCGAACAAGAAAAACAAGCGATTATCGAAGAACTCGCCACCGCATTAAAGAAACCGGAGAACCGTCTCAAATCCTTTGGGATCATCGTCTTCAATACCCAACAACAGGATGTTCTTTCCGATGCTCTAGAAACCTTCTTCAATAAACCCGGCAACGAGACGCTCCGCCAAATTGCCTATGGGGAAGGAGAAGAATTCCAAGGGAAAGATCCCCTTTTCATCAAGAATCTTGAAAACGTTCAGGGAGATGAACGCGATATCGTCTTCATCTCGATTGGGTTTGCTAAAACGAACGATGGCAAGGCCGCAATCACGGGTCCTTTGGCCTTAGAAAAGGGCGAAAGACGCTTAAACGTCGCCGCTTCTAGAGCTAAGGAAGAAATCCATGTGCTTTCCACGATCCGCGCGATGGATATTCGTTCCGACCGTTCGAAAAACTCCGGGCCCAGTTTCTTAAAGCGCTTCTTGGAATTCTCGGAAAATAGCATTCCCCATAATAAAGCCTTGTCCACGAGCCAAGGCGAAAAGGACGCGGCCACGCTTCTAGCTAAGGATCTCTGCGATGCCGGCCTTACCGCGGAAGCCCATGTTGGCAACAGTCGTTTCACCGTCGACGTCGCTTTACGCGAACCAGATGCGAAAACCTATGTCCTCGGTATCTTAATCGACCAAAAGCCCTTGGGAGCTTTGACCTGCCGCGACCGTTATTACGTGGATGAAGTCATGCTGTCTCATTTAGGATGGCAGTTATTACGCGTCTACTGCTTCGATTATTTCTCGGAGAAAGAAAAAATCATCGAGGATATCCGCGCGGCTTATGAAAAAGCCAAAACCCAAAAGGTCCAAAAAGAAACGGAAAAGAGTTGGAAACCCCTTCTCACCGATTCGAGTTCGGTCATCGATTATCCTTTAACGCCCTATGAATCTTATGAATATAAGCCCATAGAAGAATACGAAATCAATTACGACCAGCTCGTGAAGGACACTTCGAACTACGATCATAAACTTGCAAAGCTTTTAACCGCGATCCTCCGAAAAGAACAACCCATTCTCTTTGATAAGCTCATCAAGGATTTATGTGTCCATGTCTTTGGCAAAGCTCGCCTTGGCAACAAGGGAAAAGATTATGTTTCCATGATGCTCAACCGGATTGAGGCGCCTCAAACCATCTCGGGAAACCACGTTTTCTATTGGGCTCCTGGCAACGAAGACCATGAAGTTCTGCTCGCCCGCGTCGGTGGGAATAAAATCCAGGACATCTCCAAAGAAGAAATCGCCTTCGCCATGGGCCAAATCGTCAAGACGGGGAAAATCAACGAACGGAACCTCGTCATCCGAAGCACGGCGAAATCCTTTGGATTCTATCCCCCGATGTCCCAAGAAGTCTTTGATTACCTTGGCCAAATCTATGATGAAGCCCATACGGGGTTAGACCAACTGCTTCTTTGATCTTTTCTATCCATATACCTATATGTATCGCCTTTTTTGGTTACTAAGCTCTTTTCAGTTCAGCCTAAGATGACAAATAGATTCTAGGAATAACAAATCGCCATCATGAATGACAAATAATTTTCCGAATGACAAATTGTTACTATGAATTATCACCAATGACAAATTTGTTATATAATTTATCTAGCAAAGGAGGAAAATATGTCAAACCCATTCAACGTAACTTTCGGCGAACTGCCATCAAGTCTCATCGAACGAAAAGAGGAAGAGCAGCTTGTTCTTCGAACGTTTCGGGACGAAACCCCTGAATCGAAGGTCTATATCATCACGGGTCCTCGTGGATCGGGAAAAACCGTCCTTTTAGCTAAATTTAAAAAAGATTTTAAAGAGCAGGGCTACCTCACCGTTGACCTCAATTCCTACGGCAACATGGAAGAGCAATTCGCCTCGAAGCTATATGAAGAAGGCAAATTATGGAAATTGTTTTTAAAACCGGAATTCTCTTTCTCCTTCAAGGGTCTTACCTTTTCCATAAACGGAACCAACGAAATAAGCAACGTCACGACCTTAATCGAGAAAATGCTCTCTTACCTGACAAAAAAGAAAAAACGGGTTTTGATTCTCATCGACGATGTCTCCAACACGGACGAAATGAAGAAATTCATCTTTTCCTTCCAACAATGGATCCGCGACGAATACCCCGTGTTTTTACTCATGACGGGCCTATACGAAAACATCTCCGAATTAGGGAAAAGCAAAAGCCTGACCTTTTTCATCCGCGCACCGAAAATCGCCCTAGAACCCTTAAATCTCACCTCCATTGCCTTTGCCTATAAACAAATTTTGGATTTAGACAATAAAGAATCCGCGAAATATGCAAAGCTCACGAAAGGATATGCCTATGGGTATCAGATCTTAGGATCCTTGTTATTTAAAAATAGTGAAAAGAAACTAAATTTGGACGAATACGATTTAAAGTTATTCGATAATTCCTATTCTTTGATTTGGGCCCACTTAACGGAAAGGGAAAAGCAAATCCTCTTGGAAATGGCATCCGCTTCTAAGCAAGTCGACATCTGCAAAAACCTCTCCATCTCCAACGGTTGCCTTCAAATGTATAAAAAGCGTTTAACGGACAAAGGGCTCATCGCATCCAAAACAAGAGGAACCATGCAGTTTGTATTGCCACGATTCAAAGAATTCGTGGAATGGCAAGCCATGTTAGAAGAATAGAAACGGGATGAATCCATCGGGGGGCGGCGGCAAAGCGCCTCCCTTTTTACCCTGTTCTAAAACGCCCCTTACATTTCCCTTACAACTATTTACAACTCCTTGGTAGAGAGCGTTTTTGCCTTGTCTTTAGAATCATGGCGTTAAAAAAAAGAAAGAAAATCATGAAAAGTTCATTGAGAATCCTAGCGCTTAGCCTTGCAGGCTTAGCCATGGTCGGCTGCGGCAACCAAGCAAACCAAGACGGCGCCTCGGAAAGCGTCGCCCCCTCCTTCACCCCGGTTCAACTTTATTCCTGCGGATCAACATCCGTGGATAAAGTCATCACGGCCTTAGGCGGCAAATTCGCCGACTTAACGGGCGACAAAGTCACTCTGGAAAAAGATCAACATGGATCCGGAGATGCTACTACCGGCGTCACCGCGGGCAAAAACGGCAAGAAATACGATATCGGCTTTCTCTCTCGCGAAATCAAAGACTCGGAAAAAACCGCTTTGACCGATAAGAACATCAATGGCCAAATGTGCAAAGACGCGGTCGTCCCCATCGTCAATGCCTCGAACCCCTATTCCGCGACCGACAAAGCCACTTTAGCCGCGATTTATAAGGGCGAAAAGAAAACCTGGAAAGAACTTGGCGTGGAAAAAGAGGGCAACATCCAACTCTATTCGCGTGAAGCTGGTTCTGGAACCCGCGAATGCTTCTTCGAAGGCATTGGCTATAGCGCGGTCAAAGCCGAAGACAAATGGAATGAAGGCGTCACCGTCTCTAGCCAAGCGTCGAACGGCGATATGATGAGCGCCATCAAAGATGCTCCTCTTGGCATTGGGTATTGCTCCCTCGATTCCCTTGCCTCCGCTAACGGAATCAAAGGACTTAGCTTTGAAGGCGTCGCCGCTTCGGAAGAAGCCGTCGTCGATGGCTCCTACCAACTCAGTCGTAACTTCAATTACGTCATCCGCGGCGATTATGAAGCCGACTCCAACCGTGAGATTGCCGTGAAAGCCTTCGTCGACTTCATGTCCACCAAGGAAGGCCTTGCCGCGATCAAAACCGCGGGCGGCATCGTCTCCGGCTTAGCCACAGCCCCGAGCTGGTCTTCCATTCAGCAAGCCAAATATCCGGCCTTAGCCAAATAATCATGGCTTCTGGAACGAAGAAAAAAGAAACCTACGAGCGGAAAGAGCTTCTCGACAAGGTTGCGAAGCTTCTTTTCCTGCTTTTAGCCATCCTCTGCGCCTCGTTTGTTATCTTTATCGCCTGTTTCATCGCTTGGAAGGGCATCTATCCTTTTTTCCATAATTATTCTTTGGAATCCGGGACGGTTATACGCCAGGATGTTGGACTATTTTTCTCCAATCCCAGATGGTTATATGACGGGACGGGCGGCATGCTATTTTTGTTATTCACCACATTATTCACCACATTATTAAGTTTAGTGATATCGGTTCCTACCTCCGTTTTCACCGCCTTATTCATCACTCGCATCGCCCCGAAATGGCTGAAAAGCATTTTGCAAAGCGCGATTGATTTGCTTGCCTCCATCCCTTCGGTCATCTATGGCTTATTCGGGGTAGGCGTTATCTGCCCTGCAGTAGCAGCTTTACGCCCGGATACCTTCGGAGGACGTTCCATTCTGTCGGGCATCATCGTCTTGGCTTTGATGTCGATTCCCACGATGACCACCTTATCGATGAATGCGATGGAAGCCGTGGATAAACGGCTCATCAATTCCTCGATTGCCTT
This sequence comes from uncultured Bacilli bacterium, assembly GCA_934700895.1. GTDB lineage: Bacteria > Bacillota_I > Bacilli_A > RFN20 > CAG-826 > Alloenteromonas. The sequence continues at coordinate 20,309 of CAKUXV010000001.1, read as the reverse complement.
AGGCGCGAGCTCCGCCCAAACCAATTTCAAAATCGTGATTGGTTCTTCCGCTTCCGGCATCTTCGCCGGGATGATTCTAGGGATTGGCAGGGCCTTAGGAGAAGCCACGGCCATTCAGATGGTTATCGGCAATAACTCGTTAGGGACTTCTTTCTATAACGTCTTCACGCCGGGAAATACCTTAACCAGCGCGATGCTTTCGGGCATTGGAGAAGCCGCTGGCATTGGGTATGACGTCCGTTTCTCCCTTGGCTTAGTTCTTATCGTCGTCATTTTATTGACCTCGATGATTCTTACGGCGATCAAAAGAAAACTAAATCCCTATGCCCCTCAAAAAGAATCGTGGCTCCATGCGTTGGTTCGAAAGTTCCAAGGCAAAAAGGAGAGCGTCCCCCATGAATAATTCCACCTCCCTTTTAAAACGGATTCGTTTAAGAAGAGCCAAAGACGCGGGATCCTACGCGATTACCAGCCTCTTCTCCTGTTTCACCTTCGTGACCCTTATTTGGATGATCGTCTATATCTTCCAAAACGGGGCGAAATACCTGACCTGGGATTTTATCACCGGGGATTATAGCCAGCATTCCTATACGATTCGTTCCAAGGATAGCACTTCCGTTCCCGTCACCTCCTATTTTGAAAATAAGGATAACGTGGATGCTTATTCCTCCCGTTGGGGTATTGGATTCGAAGATGGAAAAAACGGAGAGGAGGACGTGATTTACATCGTCTCCATTCAGCAAGATTCTCCGTTTAATCACCTCGTGGATTCTTCTAACGAAGCCATCCAAATCCATCCCGATTATTTCTTGTCTTCGTTGTTAGTAGAAAACGACGATGGCTCCATCGACGTTTATGGGGCCAAAGAAGGGGCGAAGGCCTTAGCGGAAGGTTTGAACAACGCCCACGCGATTATCGATGGAACCCTGACAAGCCAAGGAAAAGGGATCCGCGGATCCTTATTAACGACTCTTTGCCTCATTGGTTTCTCCTTGCTCTTCTCTCTTCCCTTAGGGATTGGAGGAGCCATCTATTTAGCCTTATACGCGAAGGATAATGCATGGACCCGAGGGATCCGCACCTTGATCGATGTCACGGGTGGCATCCCTTCCATTATCTTCGGTTTAGCAGGGGCGTTGATCTTTATCCCCTTTGTAAATGGCATCACCGGCCATACGGGGGGTTCCTTATTCTCTGGAGCCTTAACTTTATCGATCATGCTTCTTCCTACGATTGTAAAAACCGTCGAAGAATCCATTAACGTGGTCCCTATTTCTTTATCCCAGGCTTCCTTAGCCTTAGGGGCCAGCAAAGTCCAAACCATCTTCCAGGTTGTCTTGCCCAATGCTCTCCCCGGCATTTTATCCGCGAGTTTGCTCTCGATTGGGCGCATCATCGGGGAATCCGCGGCCTTAATCTTTGCCATGGGGGCCACGATTGGAGATAACGTGTCTTTACTAGATGGCCACGCCTCTTTAGCCGTCCATATTTGGACCTGCTTGCAGGGGGAATCCCCCCAATATGGCTCCGCCTGCGCCATCTCCATCATCATCCTCATCGTCGTTTTAATCTTGTCCTTAAGCGTCAAATTGCTTAGCTACCGTATCAACAAAAAGAAAGGAAGGGCTTAAAAATGGAAGAAACCATCTTTTCCTGCAGAAACGTAGATTTGTATTACGATTCTGGAAAAAAGCATGCCTTAAAAAACATCAACATCGATATTTACAAAAACAAGGTAACCGCGTTTATCGGCCCCTCAGGATGCGGAAAATCCACTTTATTACGTTGCTTCGACCGCATGAACGACTTGGTCGACGGATGCCAAATCACCGGAGACATTCGTTTTAACGACCAGGATATCAAGGAGCTCAATACCATCTATCTCCGAACCAAAGTCGGCATGGTATTCCAGCAACCGAACCCCTTTCCCATGTCAATTAAGAATAACGTCATCTATGGGCCAAAATGCCAAGGGGAAAGGCGAAAAGACGTCTTGAATGAGTTAACGAAGCAAGCCTTAGAAGAGGCGAGTTTATACGAAGAAGTCCAAGGGGAACTTGGCAAAAGCGCGTTAGCCCTCTCTGGCGGCCAACAACAACGTCTTTGCATCGCTAGAGCCTTGGCCATGCGGCCCGATGTTCTATTGATGGATGAGCCAACGAGTGCCCTCGATCCCATCGCGACCTTAAAAATCGAGGAACTAATCAGCAAGCTGAAAGAAAAATACACGATTGTGATTGTCACCCATAACATGCAGCAGGCCGCGCGCATCTCCGACTACACCGCTTTCTTCATGCTCGGGGAACTCGTGGAATTCGATAAGACCAACGACTTCTTCGCCCATCCAAAAGACAAACGCAGCAATGATTACATCACCGGGAGGTTTGGATAATATGGAAATCGATGAAAAATTAAGCGCCATCAAACTGGACGTCATCAAGATGTTTGAGACGACGATCCGCTTCTTAAACGAGTCTCTGGATAGCTATATCCAGGGCAAAGAAGCCCCTAGAATCGACGATGATAAAATCGACCATCTAGAACGTTCCGTGGAGAAAGAATGTCTAATCCTGATTTTAAAGGAGCGTCCCTTCTCCAAGGACTTACGGAAAGTCACCGGAATCTTTAAGTTGGTCGAAGACATCGAACGCCTCGGCGACCACGCGGAAGATTTGTCTTGGACCGTCGCTCACCTTGCCCCCTATTCTCAAGGGGTGGAAATCCCTTCGTTACTACAAGAAGCCAAAGTCGCGATGTCAATGGTGGAAGATAGCTATCGCGGCTTCGCCCAAGGGGATGACTCCTTGGCTTTGGAAGTCATTCAACGGGATGACGTCGTGGATAATCTCTATCTAAAGGCCTTAGAAGAAATCCCCGAATTCCGGGACCGTTATTCCCTCCATGACGACTTTATTCTTTACGCCACCTTGATGGCAAAATATTGGGAAAGGGTCGCAGATCACGCGTCCAACATCGCCGAATGGGTGGACTACATTGAAACGGGGTGCTATAAAGGCGACGAAATCCTTTAGGGCACTTCGAAGAAAGGCGGGTATATAATACAACCATGATCACCAAGGATTATGTCATCTATTCTCTAGAAGATGATCCTAGCATCTCTCATTTATTAGAGCTCGCGTTGAAGGGGCAAGGATATGATTTCCACGCCTTTTTAGACTACGCCTCTTTTAAAGAAGCCTTAAATCATCAAAGGCCCCATATGATCTTGCTCGATTTGATGCTTCCCGAAAAATCGGGAGAAGACATCCTCAAAGAAATTCGTTCGGACCCTTCTAACGATGAGATTCAGATCCTCGTCGTCTCCGCGAAGAAGGAATTGATCGACAAGGTCGATGTCCTCAATAATGGAGCGGACGATTATATTTGCAAGCCCTTTGATATCATGGAACTCCTTTCTCGCATCGCTACCAAAGCCAGGAGATACATAGGAAGAGACCGCATCGTCATGCGCAATTTGACGTTTGATTCCGTCAAGCGGACCTTATCTCGCGGCAATCAAAACATCAAATTAACCCAAAGCGAACGGGCGGTGCTTTTCTTGCTCGTCCAAAATATCGGGGATGCCGTGTCCCGGGATGACCTTATCAAGGCGTTATGGGGAGATGGGGGATCCGTGGAAACCAGAGCCCTCGATATGCACATCAAAGAAATCCGCCGTAAATTAGCCCCAGATGGCGATCTCATCGAAACCGTTTACGGGCTCGGATATAAACTCAAAAATGAATAAGAAGCATCTTCTTCTTGATTATTCGCTCGCCTTCTTGCTGTCTCTGATTGTTTTGCTCGCTTCCTTTTTTAGCACCAAGTCTGTCGCCTCGAAGGAAGCGAAAAACAATCTTTTTTATTACGGGGAGCAGATTAGCCAGACCTATCACGGGGAAAGCGATAAGGAAACCACTTTAGCGGCTTTTTCTAAAATCCATTCGTTACGGGTATCAATTTTCAATGCGGAGGCGAATCTCGTTCTTGAAATCAACCCCCTCGATAAAGAAGCGGCGATCGAAGATCGAAAAGAGGAACTAGAATCCCACGCGGATGCTTATTACGAAAAGAAATCATTAACCCTTGGTTACCCGGTTCTTTATTACGTGAAAAAGACGCCGTCCTATTATGTCCGCGTTGGCTTCCCTCGCTCCGAAGTCGAACGGAATGCGAATGCCGTGCTTCTATATGGTTCCATTGCTTTAATCGTCGTCGACGCGGCGTATTTTGGGTATCGATATTGGGCTTATTCCAAAACCTTGAAACGCATCCAAGGGGAAATTCATCAACTCGATGCTTTATCCAAGGATAACGCCCCTTCTTCCTCTTTTGATGGTTTAGAAGCCTTAGATGAATCCATCCATAACGTGGCTTTAAACCTCGAAGATAAAATTGATTCGTTACGGAAAGAAAACCTTAAAGTCGATTACATCCTCGATTCCATGGAAGAAGGATTAATCGTATTAGACAACGAAGGGAAAATCACCCTGATTAATAAATATGCTTTAAGGACGTTGTTCCTAAAAAAGGAAGACGTCTATAGTAAACCTTATCCTTATTTATTATTAGGAAGTGCCTTCGACAGTAAACGAAGCGAAGCCCTGGAAAAGGGGGAGGCGAGTTTTGACTTAGAACGAAAGGGCAAAATCTATGAATTATGTTTATCCAAGATTCCCTTGGATTGGTTAGGCTCGAACCAAAAAGAAGGCATTGGAGTATTGATTCTAAATGTCACCGAGCAAAGGCGAAGCGAGAAACTAAAACGGGACTTCTTTCAAAATGCTTCCCACGAATTAAAAACCCCTTTAACCGCGATCATCGGTTACAGCGAGCTTTTATCCCACAATATGATTCAAGAGGAAATCGAAAAGCAAAAAGCCTTGGAAACCATCTTAAGCGAATCCATCCGTATGAAGAAAGTCTTAAACGACATGCTTTCGTTATCGAGCCTAGAAAGCAATGTCGGAGATCGGAACGTGGAATGGATTGAAGGAAAAGACGCGATTTTAGAAATCGTTTCTTCTTTATCCATTCTAGCCAAAGAAAAGAACGTGAGTATCGAACTCAACTTAGAACCCATGCAGATTCAAATGGCTAGGGAAGACTTCGACCAATTGACCCGGAATATCATCGCGAATGCCATCTTCTACAATAAAAATGGGGGCGAGGTCAAAATCACATTGAATTCCTCCTTCTTCCGTTGCGAAGATACCGGCATTGGAATCGAAGAGAAATACCAAGCCCGCATCTTTGAGCGTTTCTTCCGCGTGGATAAGGGCAGAAGCCGTAAAGACGGGGGCACGGGATTAGGTTTAGCCATCGTCAAGCATATCTGCCTCCATTATGGATTTGATTTGCATCTAGATAGCCGTCTCCAAGAAGGCAGCACCTTTACGATTACCTTTCATCCGGATAAATAAAAAGTCCCCGTTACAAAATGGCGGGGACATGGATGCGTTAAGGCCCTGGGAATTGGGCCTTAAGCATTAATCGAAACGGTATAATTCTCGTTGATAGTAGCCAAATATTGGCTATCGGCCAAAACGGTTCCAGCGTTATCTTTCATCGTGAACTTATAGCCCGACACCTTAAAGACATATGGCGATGTTTCCGATCCAGTTGGAAAGGAACCCGTTTGAATCCAATCCGCGTTGATGGATTGAACGGTCGGATCCTTAGTTTGGAGGGTAAAAACGGTAGAATCCCAGAAACTCTCTTCAGGCAATGGCGTTGTAATAGTGGGGGTAGTCGTGGCCTTACCGTCATCCCCAAAGATAGTCAGTACTCCATTATATTTGGCGAAATTCGTATTTCCTTCCCCGGACCGATAATCAGAACGGGTTATATCGCCCCAGGCACCCCACGTTTCGTTTGTCATCGTTTGGGTTTGCGAGAACTGGAGAACATTGGTATACAACGCATCCGTCCCTAGTTCGGACTCTCGGTAATAATCAAAATAGGTTAAACGCTGAGTACGTGTATGCGTTGTTGTGGCTCCCACTTGTTCCGTTTGGCCAGATGTGAAGCTTAACCCTGCGTCGTAATAACCAAGGCCTGTGTCGTTGGACTCAGTCACGATAACGGTTGCTTTATTGCCACCCGCGTAATTGAGTTTTACCTCACCGGTATAGGAAGTGCCAACAACAACTGCGAATTTCTTGGAATCAACGCCGGCGTTAGCAAAATTAACGATTTCCACACCATTTGGATATTTGAATTCTTCATTTACTTGTTCGAAGACTTCATAGATTTTGGTACGGTCGACTTTGTCACCAGAGGTCCCGCCAGCATTGGCGCCAATATCTAAATACATTAGATATGCCATGTCTGAATCCGAGGTATTGGCTTTACCAATCACGTAATCGCCAGGGCTCACTGGAAATTCAAAATAATATGCTTTCTGAGGGCTTAAAGGCACATTCTCACCAGTTACTTTCGCAAAATCGAAAGCAACATCACCGCCAGAATAATTTGTGGACTCGCCATAATACGAATATTTGATATCTGAACCAACATGGTAAATTTTTTCGATTTGTTTGACGCTTGAAATCACCCCTCCATTTCGCTTGACCTCAAATAAGTCAAAAAGAGATTGTGCATTAGGATGATAATACGACCCTAGAATGGCTGTGATATATCCAGGGTTTTTAACCGTGAAATTGAGTCCGCTTTTAACAAATTCATAATAATTGTTCTCTGAAAGGCCATCAATAACTACATTATTAGCGCTTTTCACGGCAGGCGAAGAGGCATCTATGCTTTGCATGAAATGAAAGCCGTGAATAACCGATGCATTTTCCATCATTATATCGAATTGATTTTTTACGCTATTAAATTTTGCAAAATCAGATTTGCTGGCGTCGGCAACTTCCTGTCCGGTCTTTGTATTAATGCTTGAAATAACTATTGAATTTGGATCATAAACGGACGGTGCGCCGCCAGGCCCAAACGAATTGCCCAAACTGCTTTGCAGGGACTGTTTGCGGGATCGAATATTGTTATTGCCTCCCTTGCTGCCGTTTCCAACCAAATACCCCGTATTGTTTTTCTTAATAATTGACTGTTCGCTTACATGATTTTTATAAAATTGGGAGGTGTGCCATTTTGATAGTTTGTTGTTTTCTGGCTCAACCACAATTTCGTTTCCCTCAAACGCAATAGTTTCATCGATATTTAACGGAAGCAGAGTCCCGTCGTTAATATAAATTACGTTGCAACTTCTGCTGATTTCATTCCATTTGAATTCAAAGGATGTGTTGGAAGTATATGCAGAAAGATTATAAGTGTCGGAAGTAATTATGTTGTTGTAAGCATGAGAGTCGGGCAAGGTGTGGTGCGAAACCGCGCCAATGTAGTTAATCCTTCTATTCAGCGACATCATGTCAATACTTCCACCCCAATCATCTTCTTGGCCGCCTCCGCCACCCGTCGGATTAAAACTCGCCGTCCCTACCTGGGCAGGCGTATACATGGTCGTATTCGTTTTGACGTAAGAGGTCTCATATTCAGACGTGCAATAACCTACGGACGTATACTTCGAAATATTGTCGTAACCAGCCAATTTTGACGTTCCATCCGGGATATCCAACTTGGAATTATTAATGCCAATTCCCTCTAGTTGGCCATCAACATATCCAGCGACTAAGCCCGTTAAGGCATTAGGTGTTTTCGAAGCAACCGTTAGATTGTCGATATATAGATTTTGAACCGAGGGAGATGTTGTATTGGGCTTTTCAATCACGCCAAAAAGACCCGTGATTTCAGGAGAGGTAAAGCTCGTCACAGAACTTGGATGTCGGCTGAAGTCTCCGAAGCTGTTGCTGATCGTCAAATTCGAAATCTTTGCCGTAGACGTTTGATTTTGAGAATGGGCTTCATCGTATCCATCTAGATGGCCCTTAAACGGATGCTCGGTTGTTCCAATGGGAGGAAGGGTCCAGTCTTTCATATCAAGATCCGCTTCGATGATGAAATACGGCTCTTTTCCATCAAAGGCCCCGATATATTGAAGCCACGCCAAGTTATACAGGTGAATGGGCTTATTAATGACATAAGGTTTCTCGGATGAGCCATCCCCGCGAGCAAAATAGGCGCCAGCCGTTGATCCTTGGATGTCGTTGTTCGTTACGTTATTGTGGTTAGTGAACCAAGCATAGGAAAAGGCAGCCGTGGCCGTAGTCGCGGCAAGAATGGTCCCCACCATAACGGTGACGGAGAAGCGTTTATAAGAAAATTTAAGCTTGTCCATGTCCTTAATGCCCCGGTATAAAGGTGATAGAGAAATCACACCCAAATGTTAGGCCGGTGTTAAACCGCTCGACACCAATGTTGTAAGAATAAATCGAAGTAATGGCCGCGGAATAATAGTCCAACATGATGTAAACATATTGCCCCGTTTGATTAGCTTCGCTCAAATCCAAACTCGGTGTATAAGTTGGAACATCCGCGTTCAACGTGACGAACGTCCTATCGACCATCTCGGCTGTTTTGGCCACCGTAATGGTGTTGTTAGCGGCTGTGGCGGTAGACCCAAAATAAGTCATCTGAACCACGGTAGAAAGCGGAAGATTGGCAATATTTTCCCAGTCGATATCGCCCCAGCTACTATTTGGCAGCAATTGTTTTTCTGAGGTGGCTTTGACTTGAAATGGAGTAACGAAATCCTTTAGTTTCACCCGAATCAATACTTGATAGGCGCCATCCCCAAATTCGCGGTCATACGTATTCAGAACTGCATTGGGTTTAGTTGCATCAAACGTATACGAATGGGTTTTGGAATCCACGCTTTTGATTCCGTAATAATTCACTTCTTCGACCATCGCGGAATCTTGGGCGACGATGTTCATGTATTGAAGGGTGGCTTGGCGGTTAATCGTAAACCATGCAAAAGTCGCGGTAGAAAAAGAGACCGCCGTACCCACAGAAAAAGCACACGTCAAAATGGCTTTACGACGGATGCGTTTGATTCTTTGGGATCTGAAGTCGCTCATGCCATTTGTCCTTTTTTTAAGAATTCGGCAACTGGCTATCCAATTTGGATCCTCTAGCTTTGCGTCGCCGGATTACTCCGGGTTTGCTTTTACGCGTAAATGATACGAATTTATATGCTGATTTCAAGCGCGTCATGCATGCGCAGTATAAAACGCGTGCATCATACGCACGCGAAAGATCTAGAGCAGCCACGCCCCATACGCGTCTTGCCTTTTGCGAATTTGTCGTGCAAAACCATGGAACGGAATGTGTCGATTTAGCCAATTAACGTCTATGGTCGCTTTCAGAATTCTCCATGGCTGCATTCGCTTTACGAATGGGGCCGGCTTCCATTCCAAACACATGGAGGGCCCCACTGACTTTATCCATTCTAACCGTCGCTTCCCCTTGTTCTAAATCACGGATAAAGCGAAAACCAAGACCAGAAAGCATCGCGAATTCTTCTTGGGTCAGACCCGCCTTTCTTCGGCTCGTTTAACAAATTCTGCAATTGGATTCACGCCATTCCTCCATCCATCAATTAGACCCTATAAGGTATATTCACTGCTATTTATTATGCTTTTATACCTGTCAGGGTATATTTCTTCAATCTGTTGAACACTAAAAAACATTAAATCAAACACTAAACGCTATTTTTTGTCACTAAATGCCGAAAAACAACGCTAAATAACACTAACTTCGACAAAGACTCCTTAAGAAATCAGAAAGCAGCATTTCAGGATCGCTTAAACTTCTTAACCCAAAAACTCGGATTTAATACACGCCCGTGTGATTAAATATTTTCCGAATTTATAACCGAATAGCGGCGATTCTTGATGGAGCCTTTACCCTGAACCAGGCCCTTACCCATCAAGCGGTAAAGATTTTGTTTTGCCGTCGAAACACTATAGCCAAAATTCACGGAAATATCCTTCGCCTTGGACTCCCCACGCGAAAGAAAGTAGGAGAGAATCATTCGTTCTTTTTTCCGTCAGGTTCGGCTGCTTCTTCTCAGGCTGAATATCTTGCTGACCTTCCTTTTTGTTCAATCGAAAATAAGTGTCTCCGATCGGGGGACGTATTCATCAAATAGTTTCGACCTTTTCAATCCATATGTCTCACAAACACGCAAAATTTTCGGGACGCCCATGCCCGCTCTTTTCCCTACGCCAATAAGACCAAACATTTTTAGTATCGTTTTATTTCTTGCGTCGGATTCTCCGCCGGCGAAAGCTTTTTCGGCACTAATTCGCAAACTGCCGGGATTTTGAAATTCAACGCGGTCTAAAACTTCTTAACAACCAAGCCGCGAGAAAAATAAAATCGGCATTCGATATTGCGTTGCGCAGCGCTTCGCGAAGAGCGGAAAGGAAGGCGTCCGCCATTCCTCCGTACCCTCTTGAATTTTCTACATCAATCACAAACTTTCCATGGGTACCAACCGCTTTAATCACGTCAAAAAACGCTTCCTCTTCATTCCTCTCCACAATGATTTTGACGTAATGCTTATCCACGCGTTATTCCTCGCGAATCGAAGAAAGGGTCTTCATGAAATTCGGTGTAGGAACATACCAAAATTCGCCTTTGTTATAATGCTTCAATAAGTCCTCCGCGCTTCGAGGGCCACCTTCTTTAACGGGCGCGTCCTTTAAGCAAAATAATTTGCTTGTTAACTCCTCGTCACGAAAGGATAAATAAATCTATTCTTTGCGCATCATATGTTTGCAGGAAATTAACTCTAAATCGCGCGCGGTAAATAAAAGCTGCCCCTTCTCATTGGCGAAACTATTGAACGTAGCAAGAATTGCTCTCGATAATTTAAAATGCAAGCCATTATCTAATTCATCGATAATCAAAGTTTTGCCTTCCACGATCGTCTCATAAACATAGGAAGCGATGGCCTCCATCTTTTTCGTTCCCGTGGAATCGAACAAAATCGAAGGAACGGACTTGCCATGGTATTTTGTAAATAATTTTAATTGGTCCAAAGCATCCACTTTTTTAAGGACTTCTTCTTTGAGCGGTTCGTTATTCCCCCTCTTTAATGACGGCCTTCTCGTTATAGAAAAAATCTTCTACGGACAAATCGGCGTGCTTGATGAATTCCAGGATGAATTTCTTCTTTTTGCTATCTTTTCCCTTTAGGGCATTAATCGTCTTCTCAATGGGAATGTTGTAGGGTTCAATGACCTCAAGGGAGTTGGCAAAAGAAACAAAGGAATCAAGATAAGGACTTAATTCCTGGAAAGTATCGTTTTTTAACGAAACGCAATAAAGGAAGGGCTTTTTCGATGACAACAACGGCAATAAGTTGGAATATTCATCACCCAGCACTTTAAGCTCTCCTTTCTTGTTGTCTCTTAAATAGACGGTCTTAACCAATGGGGCGCCGTTTCGTAATAGGTGATCTCACATAGACTTTCTTTGGTGATTTCGTCTTTAAAACTGTCGTAAGTGCAAGAATATTTCATCCAATTTTCGTCGACGCCGGTCTTAGAGGTGATGGAAAAATCGCTAAGAGGACCATCGTCAAAGACTTCTTTGTTAAAAGGGATGTTTTCTTTCCCTAAAAAGAAACTTTTTAAAAAACGGAACAGAACCAAAACATTAGACTTCCCAATATTGTTTTGGCCATAAAGACTAAGCGATTTTAATACGTTGCGGTTCAACACATCCACGTAATTGGATCCCAATCGTTTAATCCTCGTATCCGCAGACAAAGATAAAACGTTTTCGCCCTTGAACTTCTTATAATCGTTGAATCTCAATTCCAAAATCATAAGAAAATCTCCCCAAATATCATCAAAACATGTTATTACCTTTTGTGTGTATTTTTTGCACGAAAGTTATTCTTGTCAGTGCGAAAGAAACTTTTGACACCGAAGAAGTCATCGAATTCTAATGTCAAAAACAGGTTACTTGCGATTGGCCCTCTTTTGTTCATGAAACGCCCATGTAACAAAATCAAGCAAGGATGGTTCGATGCATTCGCTGGTTTCTTTGCTTAAGCGGTTACAATCAAATCGAAACGCGGCAAGAGCGTCCATCCATGGCTTTAACTAGCAGCAAAAAGCGGAACATTCTCTTCATCCTCCTGTGTTTTTTGGCCTATACCAGTTCCTACTTGTTGAAACTCAGCTACAACGCGAACATCGTTTGCTTGGAAGCCGAATTCGGAATCACTCACGCAGAGGCGGGGATCGTCACCACCTTCTTTTTCTTCGCCTATGGGTCCGTCCAAATTCTTCATGGAATCTTTGTGAAGAAATATCCCCTTCGTTTCGTCGTTCCCCTGGCCATTCTATTAGGATGCGTTTTAAACCTTCTCACCGCCCTTTCCCCAACCTTTGCTCCCATCAAATATTACTGGCTTTTCGATGGGGCGATTTTATCCATCCTCTGGCCATCCTGCATCCGTGCTTTATCCGAAAACATCGAGGAGGGGTATCGAAATAAGGCCATTATGGTCATGGGATTATGCACGGCCGTCGGCACGATTCTCGTCTATCTTTTAAGCGCCTTATTCTCCGCGATCAACCATTACAAAATCATCTTTTACGTCGGAATCGGGATTGGGATTTTCATCGCCTTATTGTGGTTTTTCTTTTATCCCGTTTTGGCCATGCCAATAGAACAAAAGGAAACAAAACAAAGTCCTGTTTCTAAACCGAAAAATAACGGAGCATTCTTCCTTCTTGTTGTCGCCATAGCCATTTTATGCGTTATATCGACTTTTGCCCGCGATGGAATTTCCACTTGGTTTCCACCCCTTCTAAAAGAGGGGTTTGGAGTATCCGATTCCTATAGCATCCTCATCGCCATTCTTCTCCCAATTGGCCAATTCATCGGAAGCGTTCTATCCGTTGTTCTAGGCAAGCTCATGAAAAATCGGACCCTTCTATGCGGGCTTACCTTTTTAGTTTCTTCGCTTCTAATCGGGGTCTACCTTTTCTTTGGCTCTTCTTCCTTGGTGCTTTGCATCGCGATGTTTGGCTTATCGAGTTTATGCTTTGCCATCATCGTGAACATCGCCACCAGCATGATTCCCCTCGAATGGGGAAAAGAAAGAAATTCTGGTTTCTACGCAGCCCTGTTCAACGGATTCTGCTATTTGGGATCGACCGTGTCTTCTTATGGATTAGGTGCTCTAGCCGATCATTATGGTTGGAGCAAAGCAACTTTGGCCATTGAAATTGCCTTAATTCTGGCTGCTATCCTGGGAATCCTGTGGCCTGTCCTCCACGATTGGATTTTCAAAATCAAAAATCCGCCGAATGATTAAGCAAAAAGTTGTTTTTGCAGTGGTACTCCGTTTTAGACAACAATGAAAGGCAAACACAAGACAATCAAAATATTGGACCGCATAAATAATCGGCCATCCAAAGTCGCAAAATCCGCGAATTGTAACTTTATTTTGGCGAATTGTTTCACGGAAACAAAAAACTCATCCGCGACTTTTTTCGTCATTATAAAATGAATGCAGTAAACGTTTCTTCAGGAGGAACAACCCATGATTCTGCCCCGCGATAAAAAGGAGTCTTTCTACGAATTTGACGACGTTAACAAGGAAGTCGTCTTTCATCGTCACGATATGCCATCCCCGTGGATGAATTATCTCAATAACGACGAATTCTATACGATGATTTCCCAAGCCGGTGGCAACCTCAGCTGGTACAAATCCCCTGAGATTTGGCGGATTGGCCGTTACCACTTCTTTAACACCCCCACGGACGCGCAGGGGTTATTCCTTTATATCAAAGATAAGAAAACGGGCAAGGTTTGGAACCCCAATATTCTCCCCACGAACGAACCTTTGGATTTCTTTGAATCCCGCCATGGGCGCGGCTATACCAAATTCCTAGCCAAAAAAGACGGCATCCAAGTCCAACTCACCGCCTTTGTCGGCAAAGAAAACGCCTTAATCTATCGTTTTCAAATCCTCTCCGATCATCCGGGTGACATCGAGCTATACGTTGCCAAAGAAATGGGAAACATGGAATACATCCGCGAAGCCCAATGGCAATGCTACACCAAGCAAAGCAACAACATCTTCTACCACTCTTCTAGCGATGCCTTGGTCTATGACTATTTTATCGACATGCAGGCCCGCCCCGAAGAAACCCCTTATGTTTATTTAACCGCGACCCTTCCCTCCTCTTCCCATACTGGAATCCGTAAAGACTTCTTGGGCCCGTATCGCGATTTATCGAACCCCGAAGCAATTGAAAAAGGATTCTGCCCCAACACGGACCTTCAAGGGGGAGAAGGCATCTTTGCCTTTTCTTACCCCATCCATCTCGATGCGAACAAAGCTCACGACGGAGCCGTTATTTTAGGAACAACACCCAAAAACGATGAGGTGGATACCCAAATTGAACGTCTCAAGGACTTGAAGCATTTGGATGAACTCTATCAAGGCGTCATCGATAAATGGCAAAAAGTAGATGATACCTTCCACGTGGAAACCGATGACCCCGTATTCAACCGCATGGCTAATATCTGGAATCCCTATCAGGCTTATGTCAATTTCCAGGTTTGCCGCGAAATCTCCTTCTATGCGACGGGAACCATCCGCGGATTTGGCGTGCGTGATTCTTCTCAAGACTGCTTATCTCAAATTGCCGTTCGTCCTGATGCGGTAAGAGCAAGAATCGAAGAAATCATGACCGAACAATATCGGTGCGGCAAAACCACCCACCGGTTCTTTCACATCGAAAAGAAAAAGTCCGATATCAACGATCGCAGCGACGACCATCTTTGGATGGTCTATGTCGTCGATCAATGGATTCGCGAAACCGGTGACCTCTCCATCTTAAATGACGTTGTTCCTTATTATGATGGGGGAGAAGGAACGGTCCTTGAGCACTTAGAAGCTTCCATTTCCCGCACCCATTCCACCATGGGGAAAGACGGTATCCCCTTAATGCTAGGAAGCGATTGGAACGATTGTCTCAATACGATTTGCCGAAAAGGCCAAGGCGAAACCGTCATGGTCGGCGAGCAATATGTTTTGGCCTGCTCCATGATGGCTAAAATCGAAAAACTGTTAGGACGCAATCCTTCTTTCTACGAAGAAGAAGCCAAGAAGCAAAAAGAAATCCTCAATACCCGTTTCTTCGAAAAAGACCATTATCTCCGCGCGGTGACCGATAGCGGGGTTCGCATTGGAGCGCAGAGCGAGCCCTGCGCTCGCGTTTGGATCAACACGAACGCCTGGGCCGTCATTTCGGGAGTCGCTGACGAAAAAAGAGGAAACATCGCGTTGGACACTTCGTTAAGAGACTGCAACACCCCCTTCGGCTTACGCATTCAAAATCCTCCTTTGCAAAGAAATTACCCCACCCCCGAAGAAGAAATCAGCTGGGCGACCCCGGGGATTGGAGAAAACGGCGGCATCTTCTGCCACGCGAACACCTGGTCCATCATCGCCTTGTGCCTTTTGAATCGCCCCGACGATGCCTATATGGTCTACTCGGAAATGCTTCCCGATCACATCATTTCCAAAGTCGGCGTTGATGCTTATAACGCGGAACCCTATATCTATTCCTCGAACATTCGTGCTCCTGGCGTCTTACGCCAAGGGGAGGCTGCCGTCAGCTGGGTGACTGGAACGGCCACCTGGATGAATCTAGCCTTGGAACACTACTTCTGCGGCATTCGTCCCGAAATGGATGGCCTATTCATCGACCCCTGTCTGCCTTCTTCGATCCATCACGCGACCATCACGCGCAAATACCGCGGATGCACCTATCAAATCGAAGTTCAAAATAACATCAAGAAAACAAAGCCCTGCGAATTGCTTGTAGAAGGCAAGCCCGTTGAAGGCAACATCGTCCCTGCAAAACTGGGGATTTTGCATATTACCTGCATCGTGCGATAACGATCGTCCTTTGCCTCTTTTCATCCTGACTGGTGAAGCTTTTTTGGTTCTCGATTTTCCGGTGGCATAAGAAAAATAGACAAAGTCTTTGTAAAAGTTGCTCCGTTCTAAAGCAAAATCTTGCTCCGTTTCAACGCGAAATATTGTATTGCATGAGTCGAAAGTGACTTTAGCCGCCTTTTATCTGTGTTTAATTATCGTTCCGATTTTCCCATTTTTGAGAAAAAACGAACGCTAATTTTCATGGAGTTTCGCTATGCGCCCAACAAAAAGACGGGGAAGGTATAGGCTTTGTCGTTGATGGGGCGAATTTTGTCGCGGCAATCTACTACAAGTCCCGGTTTAATTTCCATGTTGTACTTCGCCAAAACATCGAAGTTCTTTGTTGGCTTGTTGGTGTCTCACCTTTTTTTGATTTCAATGGGGTAAATAGCATTCTCATCCACGTAAAGGAGGTCAATCTCCCTTTGAACAATGTCTCGGTAATAATAAAGATGGCTTGTTACGTCAATTCCGGCGTTGTAGTAGCCTTTTATCGTTTCCGACACGACGAACGTTTCAAAAAACGCCCCTCCCATTGCTTCTTCTTCTAACATTCAGCGTTCGGCCATTTGCAAAGATAGGCGCATAAGCCCGTATCCATAAAATACAGTTTAGGCGCTTTGATAATCCGATTGGAGACATTGGCCATGAAAGGTTCTACAAAACGATAATTCCCGATGTAGTTAAAATGGAAATCCATCTCTTAATCGTATCAACATCGATGCCAAGTTCTCGAGAAAAGACCTGATAATTCACTTGTTGAGTGGTTCTTAATGCAAGGTAGGAAACGAAATTGCGGAATTGCATCTCGTGAGACGCAGAAATTAAACGCATGACGTCTTTGGCGATATAGGTATCAAAATAGGATTTGAAATAAACATTCCGTCTAGAATTTCCCACGACAACATCCGGCATCCCCCCCTTTGAAAATGGAATCAAAAATAGGCGATTTTGTTTTATAGGGCACCGAACTACTTGTTTCTTTTTTTCAAAAGCAGAGAAATATCAGGAATGAAGGGAGACCCGATAGTCCAGCCGCTTCGATTTGAGTTAGCGAAGACATGTTGAAAACAGCAGCTATTACGAAGGGGTTTTGAAAACCTCGTACGGCCCGCTTCCCCCCCAGCGTTCCGAGGGATAGGATGTCACTGTTCAAAACGCAGATGCTGAAGCCGTGCATCAAAAGCGGCGTTCAGCTGCTTGGCCTGCGAAGGAAAGCGCTGTGCCGCAGTCTCCCGAAAATCACGGGAAAGATAGGATTCCTTCATCGTCCGGCCTCCGTCCCAGTCTTCGCGAAGTCCTTCTTTTTATACCCGCAGTCGCAGTATGGGCCGCCAGAGGCGAGAGTGTACTGCCGCACAAAGTCGGTCGCACCGCCCGCCTCGCTCATGGTGTAGTCCAGACGGCACAGGGCGGGGGTGAGGTCATATAGCCCCAGCTTTTTCATCAGCACACAGATGCCGCATTTAGTGAAGCGCCCCTCGTAACCGCTGTCGTCGGGATATTCGTAAAACTCCATATTCCACGAGTAGGGGTTGCGGTCAGCGGCTCTCAACGCGGCGGTGGCTTTCATACCGGCAATGTCCTTTTCGGTGAATTTGTTCTTTCCACTCATTCAGCAGAACCATTTCATGGGCTTTGTCATCATGGATTTTGCGTAGTAATCTGTCAGGCTGTCCACCTTTGGGCGTTTCGGCATGGAGAGAATAAACGCACCGATCATCGCGCAGTTGACGAGGTTCATCTTGAACCGGTCGCTCTTTTCAAATTCGGGAAGCTCGGAGATGATCTCCCTGTATTTCGGCTTTGCTTTTTTCGTGATGGTTTTTGCCGTATTGGCATCATAGCCGAACACAACCGTCAGCTGTTTTTGGAATGAGCCTGCAAACATCGTCCACATGCCGAAAGGCATTCCAAAATAGGTCACTTTTTGTCCCTCCAATCGCATATCACGCGGGTCATGCGGCGGTCAATGTCAATGCGAGCCGTTTTACACTCCCTGGGATATTTCTTCGCAGCGCTGAACGCCAGCTTGACAAACAGTGCCGAGCCGACGGGAAGCATGGTCTTGAGCATACCGTCGGGGAAAACAAAATGCGTGCCGTGCTCATATACGACCGCCTCGACTTCGCAGGAGTGCGGTTTCTCCGAAAGGCGTTTCTCCATGCGGCGGATGTATTTTGCGGTATCCCAGAGTGCGTCGTCCTCTGCGCCGACAAGAAACAGCTTGCCGTGGATATTCTCGACCTTTATGAATTCCTCCTCGGTTATCGGGTGCGACGCTTCCGAGTCGTCAAACAGCTTGCGCGAGGCGACCATATTGCCGGTGCGTTTGGACTCCTCCGAGATTCTGCGCCAATAATCGGGGTGCTTGTAGCAAAACGGCATATAGGGCAGAGGCTTGCCCTTGTAGGAAAAGAGTGATTCCCCCTCGATAGGCCATTCTTTGCAGCCGTCCTTTTTGCCCTGCATGAAGCCCTGCCACACGAAGTCGCTGGGCGTCATTGCGATGGTCAGAGAGATGTCTCCAAATAGCGAAGCCGCCGTCAGGGCGAGCGTGCCCGTCGTGGAGGCTCCCGCAATGCCTATTTTTTTGTTGCCATGCGATTTAAGACATGTCATCCCTTTTTCAATGCGCTCAAGGGGATAGTTGTGATGGCCATAGTCCTTTTTCCCGGGCGACATGGTCAGTACATTCACGCCAAGGCGAAGTAGCCACTTCACCGCCGAGCGCGCCATATAATCCTCGGGGTCGTCGCCGAGCATGGCGATGACGGCGCAGCTTGAACCGTCCTTACACGCCCAATATGCGCCGTAAAAGCCGTCGCTTTCAGCATCAAAATGAATGTGCTTCATTCAAAACACCTCTTTCAAAAGTTAATCTTTACGATCTGCATCTTCATCATTCCGTCACCGACCCTGGCAAGAAATCGAAAAAAACCACTGACAGAGGGGTCTTTCAAATCATTGTAGCCCAACATATAACCCCGGCTGGTGACCTGCAAGCGGCTATCCCACGCACTGATCTCTTTTGGGGCGTTGGAAACCGCAAAATAAGCGCCCACATCCTTGATCTTCGCACTCTTGAGCCATGTCTTGGCGATCATCTTTACCGCCATCCGATTTGCCCCGTCAAACACCAGCACGCTGCCCGGAAAAGCGTCTGCCATTTTTTGCACCAATGTTTTGATCTGCTCGGTCAGAAAATAATAGAACACGCCGGAGGCAAAGAAAACCGCGCCGTTTGAAGAGTCAATTTTCCTAAACCATTCGGTATTGTTCAAATCACATGGGATATTTTCCTCCCGCTCCCCGGCGGGTAAAAGCTCGTTACGCACGGCTATGACATCGGGAAAGTCCACATTGTACATCTTGCAGCTGCCGTTGTCGCAGCTTCTTCCAGTGCTGTCCAGCCCGCAGCCAAGATTAACCGCCGCCGCATTGGGGTGAGATTTCAGATAATCCCGCACCTCAAAAGCAAGGTCATTCTGCCGCGTGGCGACCTCAAGCGAGCCGAATCGCTGCATCAGGCTGTGGGACTTTTTCTCCGCCGCTGAAAAGTCGTAGTCGATCTGATCGATCAGACGCACCGCCGTCTCGTCCCGGTAGAGATTCGGGTATAGTTCTGAGCAGACCTTCCGCGCATACAGCGGAATGATCAGCGTCTCCTGTACGGTGTTTTTTTCGATTTTATATTTCAAGGGTATCACTCACTTTCTGATAAATGGCAGTTCCGGCATACAGTCACGCTCAGCGATGTGTTCCAGCATTTCGGCAAACCCCTTCGGATCGCGTATTTGATATTGCATATGCTCGTATCCCTCAAACACGGGATAATGACCGCGGGGGTAGGCTTTCATCACCGCCTGGCGGTATTTGAAATGATCTTCTATGCTGCCAAACTCGAAATAGATATGCTTTTGCATTTCTTCGGGAAGGGACGGCAGGGGCTTATTCTCCAGGCTATCCAGAATATGCCGCCGCAAATTTGTATAGGTCAGACTTTCCCCTGCGGCTATAAAATATGGCTTTATGGAGTCGTCGTCACACCACAGTATCTTTTTCAGTGTGCCGCCCTTCGACCAGTACAGGCTTCTGATAGCGAAATACAGAAACGGCGTCATAATGCGGCGCGTGCCTTTTCCGATTTGCGCAAACTGCCCGCCGTCAAAGAAAGCATGCTCCACGGGCAGCTTCGTCTGTGTCAGAAAGGCCATGGCAAGGTCTGCACCGATGGAAGAAGCGACCACCATTGCCAGCCGCTCCACGCCCTGTCGATGCAGAAAGTCCTCCACCTGCCGTATTTCGTCCAGCTTGCTGACATATTTCTGCCCCTTGCAGTACACGGTGGAGGTAGGCAGAATACAGAAATACCTATCCTGTAAGTAGTTCGCAACCGGTTCGCTGCTTTCTC